>NZ_JBFAAA010000014.1:0-218025 GCF_040639475.1 Kribbella sp. NPDC023855 | reverse complement strand
GGGGGGCGCGGGGGGGGGGGTCGGGGGCCCGGGCGGGTGCGGGCCAGGGGGCGGGGGCGTGGGCGTGGGGGTCGGCGTGGGGGTCGGCGTGGGGGTCGGCGTGGGGGTCGGCGTCGGCGTGGGGGTCGGCGTCGGGGTCGGTGTGGGGGTGGGAGTCGGCGTCGGGGTCGGCGTCGGAGTGGGGGTCGGCGTCGGCGTCGGCGTCGTGGTGGGCCGGGTCGGGATCGTGGTCGGCGGCGGGGTGTTCTGCGGCGTCTTCGGCGGCGTCGGGGAGGAGGGCTTCGGCGTACTCGGCCGGGGCGTCGTCGGGCGCGGCGTGGTGGGCTGAGGCGTGGTCGGCAGGGGGGTGGTCGGCTGCGTCGTCGGCTGCGGCGTCGTCGGCTCGACCGGGGTGGTCGGCGTGGTCGGCACCTGGGTCGGGTCGTCCTCGTGGTCGACGTTGCCGTTCTCGTCCACCGGCGGGGTGATCGGGTTGCTGTCGTCCGGGATGGTCACGGTCGACTTGCTGTAGGTCTGCATCCAGCGCAGCACGGTGGACACGTAGTCCATCGAGTGGTTGTACCGCAGTACTGCCTGAACCAGGCCCGCCGGGTCCTTGAGGTTCGCTCCGCCCGAGCACAGGTAGTTGCCGGCCGAGCGGGCCGCGTCGAAGATGTTGTGCGGGTCCTTGACGCCGTCACCGTTGCCGTCGGCGCCGAACGACTTCCAGGTGCCGGGGATGAACTGCATCGGGCCGACCGCGCGATCCCACTTGGTGTCGCCGTCGTACGCGCCCTGGTCGGTGTCGGCGATCGCCGCCATCCCCGGGCCGCCGTCGAGCACGGGGCCGAGGATCTTGCCGCGGGTGAGCCCGGTGGCGTCGACCCGGCCGCCGCTGGCGTGCGCGGACTCGACCTTGCCGATCCCGGCCAGCAGCGGCCAGGTGATGCCACAGTTCGGCTGGGCCAGCGCCAGGTCGTTCGCGGTCTTCTGGTACGCCGCCAGCACGGTCCCCGGGATGCCGGAGGCGTCACCGGTGACTCCTGTCCCGGGCTGCTGGGCGCTGTCCACGGCTCCGGTGACCGGAACCTGGATCTGGGACTTCTGCTCGGTGGCGACGCTGCCGTCGACACCGGGACCGGACGGCAGGTTCTGGGCGAGCTCGTCGAAGACGGAGTCCTGGCGCGGCTGACTCAGCGCTTGGGCGTCGACGATGAACGTGTTCGAGGTGACTCCCCCGGCCACGAACACCACGACCATGGCGGTCGGGGGCGCAACACAGACCCAGACGGCGGTCAGTTTCCCCCGCCAGGTGTCCAGGTTCCTGAACTGCTGCCTCATCCGAACCGTCCCCACAACGTTTCGCAGTACCAGCGTGCTTCGGGCGTAGTGATGATCTTAGCCCTCGGTGGGGCCTGGGCAACCGCGGACGATCGGACTTGTGTTGCTGCCCGATGGTTGACTTGCGCTCACGGACCGATTCGTGCCCACGATCTGGACGACTACCCCCGGTGGCGGCCGGGGCTGGAGTCACTTGTCGCCGAGCATCTTCTTCAGCTCGTCCGGCAGTTCGAAGTCGCCACCCGCGGCCCCGCCGAAGGCCGCCGGGAGCTGACCGGCCGCCGGTGCGGCAGGCTCGCTCGGGCCCTGGTTGGCCCGCTTGGCCGGGTTGCCCGAACCGCGCTTGGGCTTGCCCTTCTTCGCCTGCTGCTTGGCCTTCTTCCCGCCGCCCATGCCCGGCATGCCCGGCATCCCGGGCATGCCCGGCATTCCCTTGCCGGACGCCATCGCGGACATCATCTTGCGGGCCTCGAAGAACCGCTCGACCAGGCCGCTGACGGTGGCCACCTCGGTACCGGAACCGTTCGCGATCCGGAGCCGGCGGGAGCCGTTGATGATGGTGGGATCGGCCCGCTCGGCCGGCGTCATCGAGTGGATGACCGCCTCGATCCGGTCGATCTCACGCTCGTCGAAGTTCTCCAGCTGGTCCTTGAACTGGGCCGCGCCCGGCAGCATGCCGAAGATCTTGGTCAGCGGACCCATCTTGCGCACCGACTGCATCTGGGCGAGGAAGTCGTCCAGGGTGAAGTCCTTGCCGCCCTTCTTCTGCAGCTTGGCGGCGGTCTTGGCGGCCGACTCGGCGTCGAACGACTTCTCCGCCTTCTCGATCAGGCTCATCACGTCGCCCATCCCGAGGATGCGCGAGGCCATCCGGTCGGGGTGGAAGACGTCGAAGTCCTCGAGCTTCTCGCCGTTCGAGGCGAACATCACCTGGCGGCCGGTGACCTGCGCGATCGACAGCGCCGCACCACCGCGGGCGTCACCGTCGAGCTTGGACAGCACCACGCCGTCGAACCCGACACCGTCGAGGAAGGCCTGCGCGGTGGTGACCGCGTCCTGGCCGATCATCGCGTCGACGACGAACAGGATCTCGTCCGGGGTGACCGCGTCGCGGATGTCCGCGGCCTGCTTCATCAGCTCCTCGTCGACACCCAGCCGGCCGGCCGTGTCGACGATGACCACGCTGTACTGCTTGGTCCGCGCCTCGTCCATCGCCTGCCGGGCCACGTCGACCGGGTCACCGACACCGTTGCCAGGCTCCGGCGCGAACACCGGTACGCCGGCGCGATCGCCGACCACCTGCAGCTGGGTGACCGCGTTCGGCCGTTGCAGGTCGGCCGCGACCAGCATCGGGGTCTGGTGCTTGGTCTCCTTCAGCCACTTGGCGAGCTTGCCGGCCAGCGTGGTCTTACCGGCACCCTGCAGACCCGCCAGCATGATCACCGTCGGCGGCCGCTTGGCCATCCGCAGCTCACGCGTCTCGCCGCCGAGGATCGTGACGAGCTCCTCGTTCACGATCTTGATCACCTGCTGCGCCGGGTTCAGCCCGCCGCGCACCTCGGCACCACTCGCGCGTTCCTTGACCGCGGCGATGAAGTCCTTCACCACCGGCAGCGCGACATCGGCCTCCAGCAAGGCGATCCGGATCTCCCGGGCGGTCGCGTCGATGTCGGCGTCGGTCAGCTTGCCCTTGCCGCGCAGATTCTTGAAGGCGGCGGACAGGCGATCAGAAAGCGTGTCGAACACGAGAACACAGTCCATTTCTTCCGGTGACGCGGTTTCCGGTGGAGGAGGCAGTCGCCAAGACCCCCAGGCAACTCCACGAGTCTACCGGCCCGGCCGGACGGGTAGCGGACCGGAGCGGGGGTAGCATCGGCTAACCGAATCTTCTGTAAGTAGTGGTTAGGGGTGGGGTCGTGGGAAAGAGCAGGGTCGTGCTCGACGGGCCGTCCAATTTGGGGTTGCGGCCACCGGTGCCGGGGAGTGTGCCGGGGTGTTACAAGTTGGCGGGGGCGGTGCGGGATCAGGGGTTTGTGGGGCGGATCGGGGCCGGGGACGCGGGGTGTGTGACGCCGCCGCGGTACGACCGGGGCGACTGGAAGCCTGGGGACGGGGTCTTCAACGCAGGCGCCATGGCGACATACACGACCAAGCTCGCCGATCGGCTGGGCAAGCTGCTCGAGGACGACAAGTTCGTCGTGTTGCTGGGTGGCGAGTGCAGCAACCTGCTCGGACCGGCGTTGGCGCTCAAGCGGCGCGGCCGGTACGGCGTGGTCTATCTCGACGGGCACTCCGACTTCCGCACCGTCGACAACGACGAGTACGTCGGAGCCGCCGGTGGTGAGGCGCTCGCGTTGGTGACCGGTCGCGGGCAGGACGACCTGACGAATCTCGAGAACCTCGGGCCGTACGTCCTCGACACCGATGCCGTGATGCTCGGGTACCGCGAGGACGAGGCGTATCTCGACAGCCTGCGCGAAGCGGGCATCCCCGACTGGTCGGCGCTCACGATCATCGACGACCCGGCAGCCGCCGCGGCCGGAGTACTGGCTCATCTGGAGCGGGATGAGTTGGACGGGTTCTGGGTGCACCTGGATGTGGACATCCTCGACTCCGAGGTGATGCCGGCCGTCGACAGCCCAGACCCCGGTGGTCTGCAGCACGAGCACCTACGCGGACTCCTGCAGCCACTGCTGGCCTCAGCCAACTGCGTAGGCATCGACATCGGCATCTTCGACCCGGACCTCGACCCCGACGGCAGGTACGCGGCCGAACTCACCGACACCCTGGTTGCGGCACTGACCTAGGTCACTCCCAGTGCGCAGGAAGCCCGTGAGGGTCGGCGGTGCCGAGGATGCGGGGCACTCCCCCGGGCCAGGTCTGCAGTACGACGAGGAACTCCGGCTCGGCGTCCGGCGTACGGCGCATTGGTTCCAGGCACAGGTGCGCCAGCGGTGTCGCCGGAGTCGCCTTGGCTCCCAGGGCGTTGATCAGCTTGTCCGCTGCCGCCTGGTCCTCCGGCGCGAGGTACTGCCACATGACGGAGTGCCAGATGACCGTGACGTGCCCCTCGGCCAGCTCCAGGTTCCGCAAGAAGGACAGCGCGTCTTCACGCCGTACGTCGGCCGGCACCTTCCGGGCGACCTCCAGTGCTCCGCGGAGTCGCTCCAGCCGGGCAGTCATATCCGGCCACACGTACGACGTGAGAGTGAGCGCCCCGTCCTCGCTCAGCGGGTTCACCGGCGAGATGTCGCTGCCGACCCGCTCTGCGATGTGCACGGCAGCCGGAGTGATCTCACGGCCGGACCAAGCGTCCTCCAGGACCACCGGACTCTCAGCCGGCCCGTAGCTGGTCCCGTCGGCCAGGTTGTAGCGGAAGTGATCGGCCCGCAGGTTGAGCCCGCCACTCGCGCCGATCTCGAACAGCCGCACGGGAAGCGGCACGACCTCCGCAAGCCGCAGCAGTCCGCCGTACAGGGCGGTGGAGCGGCCGACCTCGTTCGTCTGCGGTGCCTGGGTCAGCAGGTTGCGCAACTCGGGCCCACGCGCGAGCAGTACCTGGTCGAAGGCCTCCCAGCCGAGTACCGGGTCCCACTCGCCTCCAACACTCGGGTAGAACGCAGCAAGCTCAGGCGCCGCCCCGGACAACACCAGCCGGTGTACTGCGCCCAGCAACCGCAACCCGAGCGCAGCGTCGGGCGGCAGAGACTCGAACCCGGCCAGCACCTTCGTGGACGACCCACCGAGCTCGTAGTCGTCCACGAGCCGCCGCAACAAGTCGGCGTACATGGGCGATCCCAGGTCCTCGCAAGCCACCGCCTGCCGCTGCAATGCCTGTACTAGGTTCACCTACCCGACCCTAGAACGTCAGGCGATCCAGGATCGACTTGGCCGTGGTGCGCGCGTCCTCTGGCTCCAGTGGAGAGCCGTTGCGGTCGGTCAGGTAGAAGACGTCCACGCACTCCGCACCGAGGGTGCTGACGTGTGCCGACCTGACATCCGCTCCGGTCGAGGCGATCGCGGCAGTGACGTCGTAGAGCAGTCCCGGCCGGTCATGCGCCCGCACCTGCAGCACAGTGGCCGTTTCTGATGCCTCTGGCAACAAGTCGACTCGGCTGGCGGCACTCTTGCCTCTGGACGCGTCCCGCGCGGCCAACCGGCGTACCAGGTCGCTGTCGTCGCGCAGAGCCACAGCAAGCCGGTCACGCAGCCGTACGGGATCCGGGGCAGACCCGGCCACCGACCACTGCGAGATCCCGAGCCCCTCGACGGAGGTGACCACAGCAGCCCGTACTGCGAGCCGCTCCACCGCCAGTACTCCGGCCACCGTCGACAGCGTTCCGACCTGGTCAGGCACAGCCACGTTGACCCGCACATCACCCCGGTGCTCGGACACTGTCACGCCGAGCCGGCCCACGCCGACGATGTGATGCAGTTCGGGTACGGGGATCGGCGGAGCCTCAGTCCACAGGCCGGCCCCTCCCCCGGACAGCTCACCGCGGACACGGCGGGTCAGCTCGCCCACCAGCCGCAGCCGCCAAGGTGACGCGGCCGCAGGACCGGCAGCGCGCGCATCGGCGTACGTGAGGGCTTCCAGCAGGTCCAGGGTCTCGGTGTCGCCCACGATGCCCGCGACGAGATCCACTGTCATCGGGTCCTCGAGGTCGCGCCTGGTGGCCACCTGCGCCAGTACGAGGTGCTGCCGCACGAGCAAGGTGATCGTGTCGACATCAGCCTCCGCGAAGCCCAGCCGGCGAGCAACAGTTGTGGCGATGGCCGCACCGGTGACGCTGTGGTCGCCCTCGACCCCCTTGCCGAGGTCATGGATCAGAGCGGCGATCAGCAGCAGGTCAGGACGCCGTACGTCGCGAACCATCTTCGACGCTTCGACACAGGTCTCCAGCAGATGCCGGTCGACCGTGTAGCGGTGCACCGCCGACTGCGGCGGACGGAAGCGAACCAGATCCCACTCAGGCAGGATGCGTGCGATGTACCCGGCCTGGTCCAGCGCCTCCCAGACCTCCAGGAGTCCTGTCCCCGCACCGACCAGCGCACAGAGCAACCGTCGAGCCTCGGCAGGCCAGGGCTCGGGCAGAGGAGCAGCAGAGCTCGCCAGCCGAGCACAGACAGCCGGAGACAACACCAGGTCCCTGTCGGCGGCCACAGCCGCAGCACGCAGCCCTAGCGCCGCGTCCCGCTCCGGGCGGGCGTCGGGCATCAGGACGACCTCGCCCTCGTGCTGGCCAACGCCTTCGTCCAGTGCCAGCAGCAGCGGCCCACCAGTGCGGTTACGTCGTCGCGAACGCGGCGGCCGGGCCGTGAGACTCTCGATCCGCCGCCACGACACGTCACACACGTGCGCGAGCGTTCTGCCGGTCGAATAGATGTGTCGCAGCAGGGCATCGCGATCCGGGAGTCCCAGTCCCGCAGCGACTTCACCTGCCACGTCTGCGACCACCCGGTCGGTTGCCCGGCCGGCGACGGTGTGCAGCTCGTCCCTGATGTTCAGTAGGTCCAGCCGGGCTCGCTCGACCACGGGATGCGGTACGTCGATCAACCAGGAGGCGACCAGCGCACGCAGTACGACGGCATCCCGCAACCCGCCGTACGCCTCCTTCAGGTCAGGCTCAGCCAGGTGCGCCAGCTCGCCAACCGTGTTGGCCCGCTCGCGGCACGCCTCGGCCAACGCGGGCAGCCGCGTCTTCGCAGTACGGCGCCAGTCGGCCATCAGCACCGACCGCAGCTGCAGGGTGAGGTGGGAGTCGCCTGCCACATGCCGGGCGTCCAGCAAGCCCAGCGCAACCCGTACGTCGTCCGCGGCCGCTGCCGAGGCCTCGGCAACCGTGCGGACGCTGTGGTCCAGCTTGGTCCGCGAGTCCCACAGCGGGTACCAGATCTGGGCGGCCAGTTCGTCGATCTGCGGGTATCCCTCGGTGTGCAGCAGCATCACGTCGAGATCGCTGTACGGCGAGAGCTCCTCCCGGCCGTAGCCGCCGACGGCGACCAGCGCGACGCCCTCGGCGGGTAGGCCGAGGGCGTCGCAGGCTTTGGAGAGGAGCAGGTACAGCAGCGCGTCGGCCTCTTCGGCACGCACGCGCCGCTGTGCTGCTCGATCCACCATCTAGAGGGCGTCTCCGTCCAGCTCGCCGGTACGGACCCGGACGATCGTCTCGACCGGGGTGACCCAGACCTTGCCGTCACCGATCTTGCCGGTCTGCGCGGCCTTCACGATCACGTCCACCACGTCGGCGCTGTCGCCGTCCTCGACGACCACCTCGAGCCGGACCTTCGGGACCAGGTCCACCTCGTACTCCGCGCCCCGGTAGACCTCGGTGTGGCCCTTCTGCCGGCCGTAGCCGCTCGCCTCGGTGACCGTCATCCCGGTCACTCCGAACGTCTCCAGCGCGGCCCGGACATCTTCCAGCTTGTGCGGCTTGACCACCGCGGTGATCAGCTTCATGCGTTCGCACCTTCCTTGTCGGCCGTCTCGGCGTCATCCTGCACGACAGGGGTCCGGACCACGGTGCTGTGACCGCGCAGGCCGGAACCCGCGGCCAGGAAGTCGTACGCCGTCTCGGCGTGCTCCACCTGGTCGACACCCGCGACCTCGTCGTCCTCGCTGAGCCGGAAGCCGATCGTCTTGTCGATCAGCTTGCCGAGCGCGAAGGCGACCACGAACGAGTAGACACCGACGGCCAGGTTGGCCAGCGCCTGCCGGCCGAGCTGCCCCGCACCGCCACCGTAGAACAGACCGTCCACCGCGGACGGCGCGGCGGCGCTGCCCAGGAAGCCGATCGCCAGCGAGCCGACCAGACCGCCGACCAGGTGGACGCCGACCACGTCGAGCGAGTCGTCGAAGCCGAGCTTGTACTTCAGCGACACCGCGAAGGCACAGATCCCGCCGGCCACCAGGCCGAGGATGATCGCGCCGACCGGGGTGACCGCGCCACAGGACGGGGTGATCGCGACCAGACCGGCCACGGCACCGGACGCCATCCCCAGCGTGGTGGCCTTGCCGTGCCGGATCCGCTCGATGATCAGCCAGCCGATCACCGCGGCGGCGGTGGCGATCTGGGTGTTCACGAAGGTGACCGCGGCGGTGGTGCCGGCGCTCAGCGCCGAACCGGCGTTGAAGCCGAACCAGCCGAACCACAGCAGACCGGCGCCGAGAATGACCAGCGGCAGGCTGTGCGGCCGCATCGGGTCCTTGCGCCAGCCGACCCGGCGGCCGAGCACCAGCGCCAGCGCGAGTGCCGCGGCACCGGCGTTGACGTGCACCGCGGTACCACCGGCGAAGTCGATCGCCTTCAGCTTGTCGCCGATCCAGCCGCCGTTGCCGTCGTCGAGGAACCAGACGGAGTGCGCGACCGGGAAGTACACCAGGCAGGTCCAGCCCGCGACGAAGGCGATCCAGCCCCGGAAGGTGGCCCGGTCGGCGATCGCACCGGAGATCAGCGCCGGGGTGATGATCGCGAACATCAGCTGGAAGGCGACGAAGGCCAGCGTCGGGATCGTGCCGGTGACCGCCTCGGGAGCGATCAGGCCCTTCAGCCCCGCGAGCGAGAAGTCGCCGATCACATGCCCGGAGTCACCACCGAACGTCAGCGAGTAGCCGACCACCACCCACAAGATGGTGACGACCGCGATGGTGATGGCGCTCATCATCATCATGTTCAGCACGCTCTTGACGCGCACCATGCCGCCGTAGAAGAAAGCCAGGCCCGGTGTCATCAAGAACACCAGGGCGGCACTGACCAAGACCCAGGCGGTATCGCCGGCGTTGATCTCCATCAACGTCATCCCTTCCATCGATCTGGGGGTGGGCCGCGTCCTCGATCGGGGAGTTCCACAACGCCGGGGAACCCGCGCCGCCCACATCGCAAACGGTGTCGGCGTGTCGTTTCAACCGATCGGTCCGCATGTTTCAGGCATGTGACAAAGCGGCTCCTCAGGTGACATCGGCGTGACATCGGCCTGGTTGTGGCACTCTGGCCTGACCACACGGCCAGCAGCCGCGCCACTGCGACCGTCCGAGCTGGGGAAGTACGAAATGGGGACGAGCAGCACCGAAAGGCCGCGCCGCGGCAGGCCGCGGGACCCGGACGCCGAGCCGAGGATCCGCCAGTACGCCGTCCGGCTGCTGCTGGAGCGCGGCTTCGACGGGATGACGGTGGACGACGTCGCCGAGGCGGCCGGCGTCGGCAAGGCGACGATCTACCGGCGCTGGGCGAGCAAGGAGCAGCTGGCCAACGATGCGATGGCCGAGTTGTTCGACATCGAGATTCCCGATGCCGACACCGGTTCGCTGGCCGGCGACCTGCGCCAGGTCTATCGCCACGCGCTGGGGTTCGTGAACACCAAGGAAGGCGTCGCGCTGATCCGGCTGGCCGTCAGCGAGGCGAACCGCGACGAGCAGTTCGGCGCCTTCTACCGCAGCTTCCTGCAGCGCCGGATCGCCTTGACCGAGGCAGCACTGGAGCGGGCCCGGAAGCGGGGTGAGCCGATCCGGGCCAATGCGGACCCGGTCCTGATGGTGCAGTGGCTGGCCGGAGTGCTGATCATCCGGGCGCTGACGGGAGAAGAGATGCCGCCCGTCGAGGAGGCTGACCACTTGGTCGAGATGACCATGCGGTGCGTGTCCGACTGAGTGTCCGACTCAGGACACGTAGTCAGCGGATGCCGGGGCCGAGGGCGACACCGTCGACCTCGAGCTCGGCCACGCGGCGGACCTGGCCGGTCTGGACGTTCCAGGCCAGCAGCCAGTCGGTGACCTGGAACAGTGCGATCTGGCTGTTGTACCAGCCGAGTACGAAGCAGCAGCCCGGTTCGCGGATCCGGTCCGGGGTGGTCCGGCCCGGGGTCGGTGTGGCCGCCGGTGTCTCGCCGAGGACCAGTAGCCGGTCCTCGAGCGGCTGCAGTGTGGAGATCGCCGCGACCACCTGGGC
The DNA here is from genome assembly GCF_040639475.1 of Kribbella sp. NPDC023855. NCBI lineage: Bacteria > Bacillati > Actinomycetota > Actinomycetes > Propionibacteriales > Kribbellaceae > Kribbella > Kribbella sp. NPDC023855. The sequence goes on along the minus strand of NZ_JBFAAA010000014.1, from coordinate 207,760 downwards.
TGCCGACGCGACGGTCGGGACCTGCGGCAGACGGCCTGCTACGAACACCCGGCCCACCAAGTTGCCGCCAGCAAACGTTTGTCCCACCCAGCTGGCGACCGGCAGCCGCGGGTTGCTGATTTCCACCCAGCCGTTGGCCCCGGCGTACTGCCGCAGCGTGACACCGCCCGCGACACCTTCCAGCCGGTACGGCGTGGTGGCGTCCTCGGCATCGTTGCTGGGGGGCGCGCCGCCGATGACCGGGTCGGTAGAGGTCTCCAGATCGACATCGAGCCGGTACGCCGTACCCGGCCCGCTGACGATCAAGCGGGTGCTGTTGGCCAGCCACGAGACGCTGCGGATATCCCTCGACGGCAAGGGGATCAGCCGGCTGTTCGCAGTACTGGCGTCGATGACGTAGACAGCTCCGGGCTGTGGGAAGGCCACGAGCGTCCCGTTGGATGCGATGGCTCCAGAGCTGAGTGGATGGCCTGTGGCGATGGGCTGCAATTGGCGGTAGCCGTATGCCCAGCGGGAGTCTGCACTGAGGAAGAGAGGCACATAGCCGCCTTCCTGCGAAGCCACGATGACCGCCGCGAGCTGCTCGATCGGCTTGGTCCGGAGATCGTCGGGATTGTCCGGGACGCGCAGTGCGTCGCCCAGTGGGGTGGCGAGCCGATCGAGGAAGCGCTCGCTCCCTGCGGGCGGTGCGTTCCAGTAGTCGATGCCGGAGATCTGCCCGGCCGGCGGAACGGTGCCGGGTGGAGTAGGTGTGGTGTCAGGTGGAGTGAAGGCGTTCTTGCCGCCTCCCAGCGTGAGCACCAGGGCAACGACGATCGCTAGCACCAGCAGGAGAACCAACCCGGACACGGTGTTGCGCCGCTGCCTGCGGCGGTGTGCGACTGCTGCAGCCCAGGCCGCATCGGCCAGGTCCGGCTCTGGGATGCCTTCGGATGCCCTGCTCAGCAGGAGAGGGACCTCCTCCCGCCTCATCGCGAGTCTCCTTTGGTGACGTCGCGCCAGTCCGGCGTACCGAGCTCGAGCCGGAACCGGCGGACGGCGGTCATGGCGGTCGAGTGCACGGCCGAGTGGGACATGCTCAGGATCTCCCCGGTCTCGAACTCGGTGAGCTCCTCGAAGTACATGAGCACCAGTACTGCGCGCTGCTGGGGCGTGAGAGCGGCCAATGCGGTCTTGACCAGATCCTCCTCGCCTTCGAACGCCTTCGCCCGCGACCAGCGCGACAACGCCGCCTGGTAGAGGTTCCCGAGCACGTACGCGTCCGGGTCGTCGACCTTCCCCCACCGCAACGACAACCGCGTGAAGGCGTCCAGCAGCTGCTCCTCAGCCCGCTCCAGATCGCCGTACACGAGGTACGCCGTACGGATCCATCTCCCTTGCCGCGCATCGACGTACGCGGCGAACTCCGGGTCGACTGTTTCGCGCATTCAACCCTCCCTAGTGCCCTGCGTTGGGTGGCGCAAGCGCCGAACAACGCCCAACGCGGGGTGCTTAGTGCATTCAACCTCTGAATTACCCGGGATGGGGAGGGTGTGACCGCACTTGGCGGCGCAAGCTTGGCTGGAGGGCTGCCAACACCACTGCAAGCAGGCCGCAGCCGACCCAGAGGGCTACTGGGCCTGCCGCCTTATACACCTGAGTGCTGAGTAGTGGCGCTACTGCTGTGGCCACTCCCCAGCTGAGGCCGTAGGTGGCGAGGTAGCGACCGCGTGCGTGTTCTGGAGCCAGTTCGGCGACTATCGACAGCGCACGGCCGATCAGTATCAAGTCGGCCAGGCTCCACACGACAGCAGCGGCCATGAACGCCTGCAGGCTGTGGGAGAAGCCATTCGCGATCAGACCGACAGCCAGCAAGACATAGCCCAGCGTCATGGCTTGGAAGTTCTCCAGCGCCTGCAGCCGACGGTTTCGCAGTACTGGCTGTACTGCGACTTGCGCGATCGCCGAGACGGCCAGGATGAGCCCGATGCCCGAGGCCGGCACACCACGGTCGAGCAGAGTGAGCGGAAGGCTGAACACGATCACCATGGCGAGTACTGCGAAGACTGTGCCGGACGCGAGTACCAACAGCAGCCGCCGGTCGCGCCAGACCGCTGCAGCCGCCGGTGCTGCCTGCACCCCACCCGGCAACGCGATCGCCACCAGCACAGCGCAGGCCAGACACGAGACCGCATCGGCGACGAACAGCCACCGCAGGTCCCACTGGCCGAGCCACGCGGCCAACAGCCCGGCAACAACCCCAGCAACCGCCATCACCGCGCCCAGCAACCCGTACGCCGCCGGCCGGGCGGCGGGCTCGGTCACGTCGGCGATGATCGCCTGACTCGGCGGCTCGTAGATCTCGAACGCCAGCCCCAGCACCACTACCGCCGGCACCGCGGACCACAGGCTCCCCGAGGCCGCGATCCACACCTGCCCCACCGCGCAGCCGACCAGCCCGAACACGATGGTCCACCGGCGCCCGAATCGATCAGCCAGCCACCCGCCGAAGACCCGGGACGGCAACGTCGCGGCCCCGAACACAGTCAGCACCAGCCCTGCCTGGGCGACCGTGGCCCCCAGCTCCACCGTCAGCACCACTGCGAGGAACGGCAGCGTAAAGGCGCCCAGCCGATTCACTCCGCGAGCGACCACCAGGACCCAGACGACCGCCGGCAACCGTCGATGACTGGCTAACTCGGTATGGTTGGTCACGAGACGAGACCCTACGAAACTCCGGAGTGACTGGTCAAGTGAACTTCGATAGTCACATCCTCACCGTGCTGACCGCTGCCACCGCGCTGGTCAACCGGCTGACGCCCGGGTACGCCGGCGGCTCGGCCTTCAGCGGTCCGGACGACCTCGCCGAGGCGACCGCGGATGCGCTCGGTGACGACGGCCGGCCGAGGCCAGAAGTGAGCACCGGCGACGCGCAGTACCTGACGGCGGTGGCCAGGCGAATGCGCGTTGTCTTCGAGGCGGCCCACAGCGGAGACCTGGACCGGGCCGCCGAAGAGACCAACGCCCTGCTGCTCGACACCAACGCACGGCCGCAACTCGACCGAACCGGCTCACCAGGTTGGAATCTTCACTTCCACGGCGCCGACGACACCCTGGGAAACGGCTGGGCAGCAGGCTGCGCGGCAGGGCTGGCCATGGCACTCGGCAGCGACCTGGCAGGCCGGCTCGGTGTTTGTTCCGCGCCGGCCTGCGACCGGGTGTTCGTCGACGCCTCCCGCAACAGCGCCCGGCGGTTCTGCTCACCCCAGTGCCAAAGCCGCGTCAAGGCAGCGGCCCATAGAGCTAGACGACTGCAGACACCGTGACGCCTGCGCGGTAGGCGTCTACTGCCTTGCGGGTGTCGTCGTTGACCAGGTCGGCGTTGATCGCTGCGCCTGCCGCGAGGCCGGCCGCAGCGGAGGTGATCACCTGGATCATCGGGTCGGTGACATTGCCCGCCACCCAGACGCCTGGGACCGCAGTGGCCCCAGTGGCGTCCGACTCGATCGCCGTGCCGACTACTACCCCGCGCGCCTCTCGCACGACCGCCTTGAGTCCCAGGTCGGTCAGGAAGTCGGCACGCGCCTCCAGCTCGGTCTGCACGACCAGCGCCTGTCGCGGGATGACCCTGCCACCCTCCAGCCGGACCCCGGTGAGCTTGTCGTCGGTCACCTCAACTGACTCCACCTTTCCTTGCACCACAGAGATCCCGCGAGCGGCGAACTGCTCCCACTCCTCCTCTGTCGGCTCCAGCACGTCATTGAGGAACAGCGTCACGTCATCGCTCCACTGCCGGAACAGCAGCGTCTGATGCCCAGCCATCCCGCCAGTAGCCAGTACGCCGATCGCCTGGTCCTGCACCTCCCACCCATGGCAGTAGGGGCAGTGCAACACGTCCCGGCCGAACCGCTCGGCCAGCCCCGGTACTGCGGGCAGCCGGTCGACAACCCCGGTAGTCACCAGCAACCGCCGAGCCTCCACCGCCTCCCGCCCGGCCAACTCCACCACGAACCCGTACTCCGATCCGCCTGGCCGCACCCCCGTCACGGTGTCGATCACCACGTCCCCGCCGTACCCGCTGACCTCGGCCCGCCCGATGGAGTAGAGCTCCGAAGGCGGGACACCGTCCCGGGTCAGGTAGTTGTGCACATGCTCGGCCGGGGCGTTGCGGGGCGTGCCGTTGTCGACCACCAGCACGGACCTGCGCGCCCGGACCAAGGCCAGCGCGCCACTCAACCCGGCTGCTCCCCCGCCGATCACCACCACGTCGTACCGCTTCATCTTCGTGCTCCTTCGTTGTCGTGCTGCTGGTCCGACTTTCTGCCGCACCATCGAAAATGACAAACTTCTTTGCCAGAATGGCAACATGGAACCTGATCTGGACGACGTCCTCGAAGCGGTCGGCCCGCGGCTGCGCGCGCTGCGCCTGGAGCGCGACACCACGCTCACCCAGCTGTCGGAGACCACCGGCATCTCGGTCAGCACGCTGTCCCGGCTGGAGTCCGGGCAGCGCCGCCCGACCCTGGAACTGCTGCTGCCGCTGGCGCGCGCTCACCAGGTCCAGCTGGACGAGCTGGTCGACGCGCCGCCGACCGGTGACCCGCGCGTGCACGCCAAGCCGTTCAAGCGCCACGGTGGCGCCACGGTCGTCCCACTCACCAGACGGCCGGGCGGCCTGCAGGCGTTCAAGCAGATCGTCCCGGACGGCTGGCCGGGCGGCGACGTGCAGCAACGCGTGCACGAGGGCTACGACTGGGTCTACGTGCTGTCCGGCCGGATCCGTCTCGTCCTCGGCGACCAGGACTTCGTCCTGCGCGAGGGTGAGGTGGCCGAGTTCGACACCCGGGTCCCGCACTGGTTCGGCAACCCCGGGCCCGGGCCGGCCGAGATGCTCTGCCTGTTCGGCCCGCAGGGCGAGCGGATGCACGTCCGCGCCCGCGCGAAGTAGTAGTACTCTTCCGGCGGCGCCAGCACCAGCCGGAGTACCTACCGCCCCACCACTCGGTCGTGAATCGATGAGAGGACTCTGTCCGTGAGCGTTGCGTTGTTCACCCTCGGCGGCACCATCTCCATGGCCGGCCGCACGGCCGCCGGTGTGAGCCGGCTGACCGGCGCCGACCTGACCGCTGCCGTGCCCGGCCTGGCCGACCTGCCGGTACCGCTCGAGGTCCAGGACATCGAGGCAGTGCCGAGTGCGAACCTGACCCTGGCCAAGATGCTCGACGTGGTCGACGCCGCGTCGAAGGCGATCAGCAACGGCGCGACCGGCGTCGTCGTCACCCAAGGCTCGGACACGCTGGAGGAGACGGCCTTCCTGGTCGACCAGGTCTGGCCACACGCCCACCCGTTCGTCCTCACCGGCGCCATGCGCAACCCGACGCTGGCCGGCCCCGACGGCCCGGCCAACCTGCTCGCCGCCGCCCGCGTCGCCTGCTCCCCGGCTGCTCGCGACCTCGGCGCCCTCGTCGTGTTCAACGACCAGGTCCACGCCGCCCGCTGGGTCCGCAAGACCCACAGCACCAGTACTGCGACCTTCGCGTCCCCCAACGCCGGACCGATCGGTCAGCTCGTCGAGGACCAGGTCCGGATCCTCACGCGCCCCGCCCGGCAGGACGGCGTACCGGGGCGGGCTGAGCCTGCGGATTTCGATGCTGCCCGGGTGGCGCTCTACACCGTCACGCTGGACGACGACGGCGTACTGCTGTCCGGGCTCGCCGACACGCACCAGGGGCTGGTGGTAGCCGGGTACGGCGTCGGACACGTGCCGGCCGCCTTGGCGCCAGTACTGGGCGAGTTGGCCGAGCGCATCCCCGTAGTACTGACGTCGCGGACCGGCGGCGGGTCGGTACTGCGCAACACCTACAGCTCAGTCGGCTCCGAGTCCGACCTGCTCCGTCGAGGCCTCATCGACGGCGGTTTCCTCGACCCCTTCAAGGCGCGCGTGCTCCTGAGGTTGCTGTTGGCAACGGGTGAGGGACAGGACGAGATCATCGGGGCTTTCGCCCAGCATCACTGACCTCAGCGGCCTTCGTGGTCAGGTAGTTCTGCTCCGGCAGGCTGGTCGTCCCCCGGGCCGCCGCACCGAAGTGCTGCGCGGCGGTCTCGTACTCACCGAGCATCTCGTACAGGTGCCCGCGTACTGCGTCCAGCCGGTAGTGCCCGGGCAGCTTGTCGTCCAGCGGCCGCAGTAGCGCCAGGCCCGCCTCCGGGCCCGCCACCATCGCCTCGGCGATCGCGCGGTTCAGCGTCACCATCGGGTTGCCGGACAACTCCTCCAGCAGCTTGTAGAGCCCGAGAATCTGCGGCCAGTCGGTGTCCTCCGGCCGGGCCGCCTCGTCGTGCAGCGCGGCGATCGCGGCCTGCAACTGGTACTCCCCCAGCGGCGGCTGCTGGAACGCCTCGACCGCCAGCGCGACGCCTTCGTCGATGAACTCCTTGTTCCACAGCGATCTGTCCTGCTCCCTCAACGGGATCAGCTCGCCCGCCGGACCGGTCCGCGCCAGCCGCCGGGCATCGTTGAGCAGCATCAGCGCGAGCAGCCCGGTGACCTGCGGATTGTCCGGCAGCAACGCGTGCACCATCCGGGTCAGCCGGATCGCCTCGCCGGACAGATCGGTGCGATGCAGCTCGGTCCCGCTGCTGGTCGTGTATCCCTCGTTGAAGAGCAGGTAGAGCACATGCAGCACCTGTGCCAGGCGCTCCTCGTCCTGTGACAGCTCGAACGGCTGACCCTTGAGCTTCTGCTTCGCCCGGCTGATCCGCTGCGCCATCGTTGCCTCAGGCACAAGGTAGGCGGTGGCGATCTCCGCGGTGGTCAAGCCGCCGACCGCGCGCAGGGTCAGCGCGATCGCGGACGCCGCAGTGAGCGCCGGGTGGCAGCACAGGAACAACAGCCGCAGGGTGTCGTCGTGCTCCTCGACCTCCTCGGCCGGTACTTCGCGCTGCGCGGCCAGCTCCTCGCGCCGCCGTCGCGCCTGCTCCTGCCGGACCTGGTCGATGAACCGGCGCGAAGCTGTCTGGATCAGCCAGGCGCGTGGGTTGTCGGGCACCCCGTCGGCAGGCCACGTCTTGGCTGCCGCGATCAAGGCCTCCTGGACGGCGTCCTCGGCCGCGCTGAAGTCGCCGGTCCGCCGGACCACCGCACCGAGCACCTGCGGCGTCAGCTCCCGCAACAGATCCTCGAGTCTCGTCTCCGCCATGCCCATCGCCCGCCTCTAGCCGAACTGGTCTGATCCGCAACTGAAATTCTTCTTACCATTGCCTTTAGCAACCAATTCGGCTGATGACCCGATCAACGGCAGCGAACGGTTTACGGACGCATACTTTCAAATGTCGGCCGACACCTTGACTCGGCCCTGGCTCACGTGTTCGGAACGCTCAACTCGGGAATCGATTCCATCTCCGAGGAGGGTCGCCTGCGGCTCTGAAACGTTTAATGCACGGAGCAGTAGTTGCCATGGGCAACTTTGCCGTGAAAACCCAGTGTTCTGAGGGGTAGCCAGCGGGGTGGGGGCAGGTCTAGCATCGCCCGGGTGAGGCCGTGGGAATTCCGAGACGATTCGGTCCGATTTACTGGTTTCGGTCCGTTGGACCGCGGGTAGGTCGGAGGAGGACTGGAAAGACTCGGGGACTGGATCTGGGAGGGAACCCTTGTCACCACAGCACCCGCCGGCGCGAACTGCCGACGGCCGCAACCACTTGAGGCCTTGCGATGGGCGGTCGGACGCCCCGGAGGAGCTGCCGGTCCGAGACGGATAGCGAAGTCCGATGGATGCCTATGCCCTGCAACGCAGCTGGGACCAGGTCACCGAACACGGTGAGCAGGTTCCGCTCTACTTCTACTCACACTTGTTCGTGTCGCACCCCGAGGTGCGGTCGATGTTCCCGCTGTCGATGTCGCACCAGCGGGACAAGTTCGTCGGTGCGCTCGGGCGAATCGTCAGTCATGCCGACCAGATCGAGCAGGACGCGGCCTTTCTGCAACACCTGGGCCGCGATCACCGCAAGTACGCCGTACTGGCCGAGCACTACGACGCGGTCGGTGCCTCGTTGTGTGCGACGCTGATGCACTTCCTCGGCTCGGAGTGGGACGAGCAGCTCGCCGCACACTGGACGGCGGCGTACCAGATCGTCGCGCGGCTCATGGTCGAGGCGGCTGAGACGTCGTCGGAAACCAGTCCGGACTGGTGGGACGCCGATGTGTTGTCGGTCGAGCGCCGGACCATGGACCTGACGCTGCTGACCGTTCGCCCCCGGCGCCCGTTCCAGTACCTGCCCGGCCAGTCGATCTCGATGGAGATTCCGCAACGCCCACGGCAGTGGCGCTACTTCAGCCCGGCCAATGCACCACGCGCGGATGGCTCCATCGATCTGCACGTGCAGCAGATCGACGGTGGTCAGGTGAGCCCGGCCGTGGTCCGGTTCCTGAAGATCGGCAACACGGTGAAACTCGGAGCACCGGTCGGCGAGCGACTGACCCGCCGCGTGGGCGATCCGCGTGACCTGCTGCTGGTCGCCGGTGGAACCGGGCTCGCCCCGCTGCTCGCCGTACTGGAACAGATCGACAACGAGTGGCAGCGGACGGGTCGTGGACCTGTCGTGCAACTGCTGCACGGAGTGCGGATGCCGTGGCACCTCTACGACCGGCCGAGGTTGCGCGAGCTGGCCGAACGGCGGTCGTGGTTCGACTACACGGAGGTCGTGTCCGACGATCCGTCCTACCCGGGGACCCGCGGGAAGGTCGGTACGGCGGCGGCGCGGCAAACGCTGTCTGGCCGTACGGCGATGGTGTGCGGCGGACCACAGATGGTCGCGCACACGCTGGAGCGGCTGTCCGCCGCCGGCATGCGCGCCGAGCACATCAAGTACGAGCACTTCTACTACGCCGCAGCGGGCGAACACGCCGCCGGGCCGGCGATTCCAGGTCAGGAGACAGCTACCGATGATCCATCGCCACGACTTCCCACGGCAGACACCGCACTCGATCCGCGACAAGAGGTTTCGGCGGCGGATGCGCGGTCTCGATACGGAGGAGGTGTTCGAATTCCTCGATCTGCTGGCTGACCAGGTTCAGGCCGGCGAACGCGAGCTCGCGGAGAGCCGTGCCAAAAGTGAGCGTTTGCTGGCCGAACTGCAGCGCACCCGGTCGGAGCTGCAGACCGTGCGGACCGAAGTGGAGCACTACGAGCAGGCCGGCGACCGCGTGAACGAACAGGTCGTGCAGATGTTCAGCCAGGCGCAGCTCGTGGTCGAGGAGATGGTCCAGGACGTCAGCCGGGACGCTCGGGAACGGATCGGCCAGGCCCGGGCGCACGAGCGCAAGATCGTCGCCGAGGCGATGGACACCGCCGGCGAACAGGTGCGCGAGTACGCACAGACGGCCCAGGCTCAGATGCAGTCGATCGTGAACTCGTTCGCCACCGAGGTCGACCAGATCGCGACACCGCCCGCGCCTCCCCCGGTGCCGGATCCGTTGTTCGACCGGGATTGGCAGACGCGCTTCCGGAGCGGTTCGGGCAGTCCATGAGCACCCGGCCGTGGCGGAAGGCTCCGCGGATCGGCCGCCGGGCGTCGCCCGGTCCCGGACGGGTTCTGGCCAGGCACACCCATGCGGTGAGCAGTCCGGAAAACAGCGATACTGCGGCGCTCAGGTCGGCGGCCGAGGAGTTCCTCGAGCTCTTCCACGCCGAGAACCCACAGGCCGGTCCGATCGAGGCGCGGATCGCCGCCGTGATGCGCGAGATCGACCTGACCGGCACCTACTGGCACACCGCCGACGAGCTCGTCTTCGGCGCCCGCGTCGCCTGGCGCAACAACGCCCGCTGCATCGGCCGCCTGTACTGGCACAGCCTGCAGGTGCGTGACCTGAGGAGCGTCACCGCCGCGGGTGAGGTCGCGGCACACTGCTTCGACCACCTCCGCATCGCGCACAACGGCGGGAAGATCCGCCCGATGATCAGCGTGTTCGCGCCCGAAACCCCCACCAGACCAGCCCCGAGGATCTGGAACGAGCAACTGATCCGGTACGCCGGGTACGCGCAACCCGACGGCCGGATTCTCGGCGACCCCCGCTACCGGATGTTCACCAGCCAGCTCATCCAGCGCGGCTGGCGACCACCGGCGTTCCCCGGAGCCTTCGACATACTCCCTCTGGTCGTGGAAACCGTTGACGAGGGCCCGCAGTTGTTCGAGCTTCCGCGGCGATCCGTGCACGAAGTCGCCCTCGAACACCCCGAGCTGGCCTGGTTCGCCGACCTGGGTCTGCGCTGGCACGCGGTACCGGTGATCAGTAACAACCGCTTGGACATCGGCGGGGTTTCCTATCCGGCGGCACCCTTCAACGGGTGGTACATGGGCACCGAGATCGGCGCGCGCAACCTCGGTGACGAGGACCGCTATGCGATGGTCCCCGAGGTCGCGGAGCGGATGGGACTGGACACGTCCAACGAGGCGACCCTCTGGCGCGACCGGGCCCTGGTTGAGCTCAATCGCGCGGTCCTGCACTCGTTCCGGGTGAACGGGGTGAGCATCACCGACCACCACACCGAGTCCCGCCGATTCCTCGTCCACCTGGAGCGAGAGGAACGCGCCGGCCGCCGCTGCCCGGCCGACTGGACGTGGATCGTGCCGCCGCTGTCCGGCTCCCAGACCCCGGTCTTCCATCGCTACTACGACGCCGAACCCCAGCAACCGAGCTTCCGCACCGATCACGACGGCGGCCTGCGGGGTCTGCACGGCGGTCCGCCCGCGTTCTCCTGACTAAGCTGCCGGCATGGCTGGGGACAAGGTGCAGGCGCTGGTGTTCGGTGAGGTCGCTGAGGAGTACGACCGGGTTCGGCCGGGCTATCCGCCGGCATTGTTCGAGGACATGCTCGGCTACTCGGCGCCGACCACCGCTCTGGAGATCGGCGCGGGTACGGGGAAGGCGACAGTCACGGTCGCGTCCCGCGGCGTACGGGTTGTTGCGCTGGAGCCAGACCCGGCCATGGCGCTCGTACTGCGGCAGCGCGTGGCCGGGCTCGCGGTGAACATCGCCATGGCGCCTCTGGAGTCGTACGAGCCGGAGGAGCCCGTCGATCTCGTCTACTGCGCCCAGGCGTTCCACTGGACCGACGAGAAGACGCGCTGGTCCCGTACTGCGGCCGCCCTGCGCCCGGGCGGCTCGCTGGCGCTCTTCTGGAACATGGAGCGGCTACCGGGCGCCGCCTTGCGGGCAGCGGCCGCCACGATCCTGGGCGAGTACGAACTGCGGGCGTTCAGCTCGTGGCCTGAGTCCGACCAGCTCGAGCCCGACCCGGAGTTCGCCGCGCGGCCCGAGTTCGCGGAGTTCCGGCAGGAGCTCTACCGGTGGGAGCGCCCGCTGCCGCGGGAGGACTACCTCGCGAACCTGAGCACCCAGTCGTCGTACCGGATGCTCGAGGACGAGGATCGCGACGAGCTGCTCGGCAAGCTCCGCGACCTCCTGCCCGACCCCGTCACGCTCGAAATGGCGACCGCGCTCTACCTGGCCAAGCGGGTCTAGCCGAGCCTGGCCGGAGCGCCTAGTCGAGCAGGGCGTCGACGAACTGCTCCGCGTCGAACGGGGCCAGGTCGTCGGCGCCTTCGCCGAGGCCGACCAGCTTGACCGGGACGCCGAGCTCGCGCTGGACGGCGATCACGATGCCGCCCTTCGCCGTACCGTCCAGTTTGGTCAGCACCAGGCCGGTCACGTTGATCACCTCGGCGAACACGCGCGCCTGGGTCAGCCCGTTCTGGCCGGTGGTGGCGTCGATGACCAGCAGCACCTCGTCCACCTCGGCGGTCTTCTCGATCACCCGCTTGACCTTGCCGAGCTCGTCCATCAGGCCGGTCTTGGTGTGCAGCCGGCCGGCCGTGTCGACCAGCACGACGTCCGCTTCCTCGGCGATGCCCTGCTTGACCGCGTCGAACGCGATGCTGGCCGGGTCGCCGCCCTCGGGTCCGCGGACGGTCTTCACGCCGACCCGCTCACCCCACGTCTGCAGCTGGTCGGCCGCGGCGGCCCGGAACGTGTCGGCTGCTCCGAGCAGGACCTTCTTGTCCTCGGCGACCAGGACCCGGGCCAGCTTGCCGACCGTGGTCGTCTTGCCGGTGCCGTTGACGCCTACCACCAGGACGACGGCGGGCTGGCTGTCCTTGCGCTCGACCTTCAGGGAGCGGTCCAGCGACGGGTCGACCAGCGCGATCAGCTCCTCGCGCAGGATGGTCCGCGCCTGGTCGCCGGTAACGCCCTCGACCCGCACCCGGGTCCGCAGCTTCTCGACCAGCTCCTGCGTCGGCGCGACGCCCACGTCGGCGGTGATCAGCGTGGTCTCGATGTCCTCCCACGCCTCTTCGTCCAGCTTGTCGCGCGAGAGCAGCGCGAGCAGGCCCTTGCCCAGGGAGCCCTGAGAGCGGGCCAGGCGGGCCCGGAGCCGGACCAGCCGTCCCTGTGCGGACTCGGGCTTCTCCACCGTCGTAGTGGCGGTGGAGGGCTCTGGCAGCTCGGTGTCCTCGAGCGTCCGGGTCGGCGTGTCCCGCGGCTCCTCGGCGTCGTCGCCCACCTTGGGCTCGGTGAGCTCCGGGGTGGGCTGCGCGGCGGGCAGCTCGGCCTTACGGCGCCTGGAGACGACCAGACCGGCGGTTCCGGCGACCAGGAGGGCAGCGACCACCGCGATGATGGCGATCAGGGCCTGGTCGGTGAGCAAGGAGACAAGCTGAGGGGTCGACACGATCACCCATCTTCGCAGACGCCCGGACCGCGGCTGGCAGGCCTCACGGCAGAACCAGTGCCGGTTGCGTTGTGTGAGGAGCCAGTTCCGGACGGTGCGTCAGCAGCACGACGGTACGCTGCCCCGCCGCGGCGAACAGGTCCGCCAGCAGGACCCGGGCGGTCTCCTCGTCCAGGTGCTCGGTGGGTTCGTCCAGCACCAGTACGTCGTGGTCCGCCAGCAACAGGCGGGCGAACGCGAGCCGCTGCCGCTCCCCACCGGACAGTCGAGCCCCGTGTTCGCCGACCATCGTGCTCAGCCCCTCCGGCAGGCTGTAGACGAATTCGCCCAAGCGGGCGCGGTAGAGCGCTCGCCAAAGCATCAGGTCACTGGCACCGGGCCTGGCGAGCAGGAGGTTCTCCCGAATGCTGGTGTCGAACACGTGGCTCTCCTGCGTCAGCAGCCCGATCACCGAGCGCACGTCGTCGCCGTCGAGGTCCGTCAGGATGACGCCGCCCACCTCGACCTGTCCACTCATGGGCTCCAGGAAGCGGAGCAGTACGGCGGCCAGGGTGCTCTTGCCCGATCCGCTGGGACCAGTCACCACCACACGGCTCCCGGCAGCGACGGTCAGGCCGACGTCGCGTAGTACGGGGCCGTTGTCGTAGCCGGCGTGCAGGTGGCTGATGACGAGGTCACGGCTCGTTGGGAGCTCGTGGGGAGTGGCGGGCTCCTGTACAGGGGTGGGCGCGCTCAGGAGGTCCTGCACTCGGCGGAGAGAGGCTTTGACGCGCATGGCGACCTGAGCCGTGGCCGGGATGCCGCCGAGCGCGTCGGCGAGCGCCAGAGGGGTCAGGACGAGCACAGCGAAGACTGGGCCGGAGATGTCGGCACTGCTGCCGAGTACCAGCCCGGCCACGCTGGCACCGCCGACACAGAGCACTAGCAAGGCGTTTCCCAGGCCTGCGCTCCACGCCGACCGCCGCTCTGCAGCCGCCAGCCGCGCATCCGCCTCACCAAAGGCAGCCAGTACTGCGTCCGTCGCGTTGAAGGCCACCACGTCCGCAGCAGTCAGCAGTGTCTCGGTCGCACTGGCTGCAACCTCTCCCCTGTCGCCGGCGATCGCTGCTTCGGCTCGCCGGGCGCTGTAGGCGGTGAGCCACGGCACCACGGTGCAAGCGAGTGCTACGGCGACGGCCACTGCAGCCCCGGCCGTGGGTAGCAACACCACCAGCAGACCGACCGTCGCCAGCGCGGTCACGCTGGCCACCAGCAAAGGCAGGACGACCCGCAGCCACAGGTCGAGCACCGCGTCGACATCGAGCAGCAGCCTCGCGAGGAGGTCGCCACTGCGCATCGGCCCGAGTCCGGCTGGTGCCAGCTCTTCCAGGCGGCTGGTCACTCGCGAGCGGGTCGCGCCCAGCACGCGATAGGCGGCGTCGTGCGCGGCGAGCCGTTCGACGTACCGGAAGACGCCGCGGCCGACACCGAAGGCGCGGACGGCCACGATTGCTACCAGCAGGGTGAGTACCGGCGGTTGGGCGGCTGCTGTGGTGATCAGCCAGGCAGAGGTCGCTAGGAGGCCGATGGCTGACCCGGAGGCCAGCACGCCGGCCAGTACGGCTAGGGCGAGCCGGGGCCTGACGCTCTGCTCGGGCTTCACTAATGCCATCAAGACGCTCACCTCACCAGCACCGATTCAGTCGACAGGTCTTCGGTTGCGCCGACTGTGACAACTCGGTCGGCGGCCGCGAGGAGTGCAGGGCGGTGTGCTACCAGGAGAACTGTGCGCCCGGATGCGCGGAGGTGGCGGACTACTGCCGCCTCTGCCTCCGCATCCAGCCCGGCTGTCGGCTCGTCGAGCAACAGCACAGGTGCGTCCGTCACGAGCGCCCTGGCGAGAGCTACTCGCCGTTGCTGCCCGCCTGACAGCAGCCGTCCGCCCTCGCCCACTGGCTGGTCCGGGTCCAGTTCCGGCGCGCCCGCCTCAGTCAGCGCGCGCAGTACCTGGTCGTCTGTGGCGTTGGGCTTGGCGAGACGGATGTTGTCGGCGATCGTGCCGGTGCGGAGCCCGGGACGCTGCGGCACCCAGGCGAACTGGGCCCGCCACTGCTCCGGGGTGAACTCGTCAGCGGCACTCGCACCCGCAACCACGACTCCACGCTCGGGTACTACGAAGCCCAGCACCGCCGCGAGCACTGTGGACTTGCCGGCGCCACTGGGACCGGCCAATGCGACTACCTCGCCCGGCCAGAGATCCAGGTCGAAGCCTTCCAGCGCAGGCTCGTCCCGGTCCGGGTACCGCACCGTCACGTCGTGCAGGTGCAGCGGAGTCACCCGCAGATCCGGTACGTCGGTCCGCTCGCCCCGCTCCGGCAGTGGAGTCTCCAGCACCCGAAAGACCTCTTCGCTGGCCGCTACGCCATCTGCACTCGCGTGGAAGTGCGCACCGACCTGCCGTAGGGGCAGGTACGCCTCAGGAGCCAGGATCAGTACCAGCAAGGCCGTCTCGAGCCCGAGCTTGCCGTCGATGAGCCGCAGCCCGACGCCGACCGCGACGAGC
Source organism: Kribbella sp. NPDC023855 (assembly GCF_040639475.1). Classification (NCBI taxonomy): domain Bacteria; kingdom Bacillati; phylum Actinomycetota; class Actinomycetes; order Propionibacteriales; family Kribbellaceae; genus Kribbella; species Kribbella sp. NPDC023855. The sequence goes on along the minus strand of NZ_JBFAAA010000014.1, from coordinate 192,511 downwards.
GCCACCGAGATGCTCGCCAGCAGTTCCAGCACGAACGACGACAGGAACGCCAGCCGCAGGCTCTTCATCGATGCCACGCGATGCCGGTCGGTCACCTGCCGTACGGCGCCCACCTGTCCCTTCGCCCGCCCGAACAGCTTCAGCGTGGGCATTCCGGCCACTACGTCGGAGAAGTGATGAGCCAGTACTGCGAGCGCGTGCTGCCGGCGACGGCTGTGGGCCTCGGTGGCCCAGCCGACCAGAGCCATGAAGACCGGGATGAGCGGCAGAGTCACCGCCACTGTCCCGGCCGCGAGGAGGTCGCCGGTAGCCATCCAGCCGACCACACCGGCCGGCACTGTCGCGGCCAGCACGAGTTGCGGGAGGTAGCGGGCGAAGTACGGGTCTAGGTCGTCAAGTCCCTTGGTGAGCAGGGTTGTCAGGGCACTGCTCCGCTCGCCGCTCAGCCACGCCGGGCCGAGCTTCAAAGAGTGCTCCAGCACCTGCCTGCGCAATGTCGACTTCACTGCGGCGGCCGCGCGCTGTGCCACGACCTCTTGCAGCCAGACGAGTGCTGCACGCGCTAGGAGCACTCCCGCGAGCAACCACGCGACCTGGCCTACGCCTTTGTCGCGTAGTACGACGTCGGTGATGCCGCGAGCCAGCAGCACCGCCTGCACGATGATCAGCAGCCCGGTGAGCACACCGATCACCACAGAACCGGCCATGAACGTCCGAGCAGCCTTTGCCCTCCGCAACAACCGCGGATCAACCGGCTTCACGAGACCGCAACCGGTTCGACGCTGATGCGCTTGCGAAACACCCAGTAGGTCCAGCCCTGGTAGAGCATCACCAACGGCGTGAAGATCGCCGCGATCACGGTCAAGATCTTCAACGTGTACGCCGACGAGGCAGCGTTGGTGACCGTCAAACTCCACGCAGGATCAAGCGTCGAGGGCATCACGTTCGGGAACATCGCCACAAACAACGAGGCCACCCCCAACGCAATCGCGGCTGCGGTGCAAGCAAAGGCAAAACCTTCACGACCTCTCCTGTTCGCCAGCAGTCCACCGACAAGTGCGAGAGCGGCCGCCGCAGCAACTACTACCGACCACGTGTCGCCTCGCAGGCCGTGTGCCCACACCAAGAACACCCCCACCAGCACCGTCGCGACCAAGCCCGTCTGCGCGGCCAGGCGGTTGGCGCGGGCTCGGAGGTCGGCGGTGGTGCGGAGGGCTAGGAAGATGGCGCCGTGGGCAACGAAGAGGGCGGTAAAGGCGACGCCGCCGAGGAGGGCGAAGGGGTTCAGAAGGGTGGCGAGGCTTCCGGTGAACTCGTGGTCGGCGTCCAGGGGCACGCCGCGGACGAGGTTGGCGAAGGCGATTCCCCAGAGCAGCGCCGGCAGCAGCGAGCCGATGGTGATCAGGGTGTCCATCCGGCTGCGCCATGCCAGGTCGTCGCGTTTGCCGCGGTACTCGATCGCAACCCCGCGCAGGATCAGCGCGACCAGGATCGCGAACAGCGGCAGGTAGAAGGCGCTGAAGAGGGTCGCGTACCACTCCGGGAAGGCCGCGAACGTCATCGCGCCCGCCACGATCAGCCAGACCTCGTTGCCGTCCCAGACCGGCCCGATGGTGGTGATCACCGCCCGCCGCTCGGGCTCGTCCCGGCCGAGCACGCGGAGCAGGATGCCCACCCCGAAGTCGAAGCCCTCGAGCACGAAGTACCCGATCCACAGGCCCGCAATGACGACGAACCAGATCGTCGTGAGTTCCATGTCAGACCCCTCTAGTACGCGAAGGAGAGCGGCTTGGCGGTATCGTCCGGCGACTCACCGGACGGTTCGTCGGACTGTGGCGGCGAGGCCCCGGCCAGGCCCGCCCGGATCGCCTTGAGCATCAACTTGACCTCCACCACCGCCAGTACGCCGTACAGGAGGGTGAAGCCGATCAGCGAGATCAGTAGCTCGGACATCGTGGTGCCGGGCGACACCCCGGCCGCGGTGGGCAGCAGGCCGAACACCAGCCACGGTTGGCGGCCGGTCTCGGTGAAGACCCAGCCGAAGACGTTGGCGAACAACGGCAGCAGCGGAAGCGGCACCACCAGCCAGGCCAGCAGCCGGTGCGGCGCCCGGCCCTTTCTCGTTGCCCAGAGCAACAAGAGGGCGATCGCGGCGGCCGACATCCCGACCCCGATCATCAGCCGGAAGGTCCAGTAGGTGAGCGGCACGCTCGGCTTGTACGAACCAGGCCCGTAGAGCTTCTCGTAGGCCTGCTGCAGGTTGTTGATGCCCTGCACCTCGCCGTCAAAGGTTCCGGTGGCCAGGAAGGACAACAGGTAAGGAACCTTGACCGAGTAAAGCTCGCGCGAACCGTCCAGCGTGCCGACGGTGAAGACCGAGAACGAAGCCGGCTTCTCGGACTCGTACAGCGCCTCGGCGGCCGCCATCTTCATCGGCTGCACCTCGGTCATCACCTTGCCCTGCTGGTCACCGCTCAGCGCCACCCCGGCGCCGGCCACGAGCACCATCACCGCACCGAGCCGCAGCGCGGTCCGGAAGGCGCCGGTGTCGACACCCGGCCGGCGGAGCAGGTGCCACAGCGCCACCGCCGCGACGAACGCGCCACCGACCATGAAGGCGGCGAAGATCGTGTGTGGGTAGGTGACCAGGACGACCTTGTTGGTCAGCACCGCCCAAATGTCGGTCAGTTCGGCCCGGCCGCGCTCGGCGTTGTAGCGGAAGCCGACCGGGTTCTGCATCCAGGAGTTGGCGGCCAGGATGAAGTACGCCGACAGCTGGGTGCCGAGCACCACCATCCAGATGCAGGCCAGGTGCACCTTCTTCGGCAACCGGTCCCAGCCGAAGATCCACAACCCGATGAAGGTCGACTCGAGGAAGAACGCGAGCAGTCCTTCCAGCGCGAGCGGCGCCCCGAACACGTCGCCGACGAAGCGCGAGTAGTCGCTCCAGTTCATCCCGAACTGGAACTCCTGGACCAGCCCGGTGACCACGCCCATCGCGATGTTGATCAAGAACAACTTGCCGTAGAACTTGGTCAGCCGCAGGTACTTCTCCTTGCCGGTCCGGTACCAGGCGGTCTGCAGGCCGGCCGTGACGGCGACCAGCGACAGCGTCACCGGGACGAAGAAGAAGTGGTAGACGGTGGTGATCGCGAACTGCCAGCGGGCGAGATCGAGCGTGTCCACAGGGCCCTCCCGGGCGATCTACGACGTTACGTAGTAGATGCTAGCGCAGATCTACTACACGTCGTAGTTATACTGGCCACATGGCCACCGACGAGAAGGTTCCGCGCCGCCTGGGCGAGCTGGAACGGCTGGTGATGGAACAGCTGTGGGCCGCCGACGGCGCGCTCACGGTGCGCGAGGTGCACGATCGGCTGTCCACCACCCGCGAGCTGGCCTACACCACCGTGATGACCGTGCTGGACCGGCTGGCCAAGAAGCAGCTGACCGAGCGCGAGCGCGACGGCAAGGCCTGGCGCTACAAGGCCGCTTCGCCGCGCGAGGAGCTGGCCGCCGACCTGATGCGCGACGCCCTCGACCGGGCCGGCGACCGTCGCGAGGCACTGGTGCGCTTCGTCGGGCAGGTCAGCGACGAGGAGGCCGCGCTGCTCCGCGACGCGCTGGCCCGGCTGGAGGCACAGGAGGGGTGATCACCCCACTGCTGCTCGCAGCGCTGGCCCTGGTGCTGACCGGGCCGGCTCCGGCACTCATGGCTCGGGCGACTTGGCCGTACCGGATTCCCCGGGCTGCTGTCGCCCTGTGGCAGTCGATCGCGCTGGCCGCAGTACTGGCTGCTGTCGGAGCGGGGATCTCGCTGTCGTACTCGACGGCGGGTCAGCCTGGTGAACCACGGTTCGATCCGTCGTCGCCGCGGGACCTTGCTGCGGCTCTAGTGCTCGCACTGACCGCTCTGGTCGGCATACGGCTGCTCTGGGCGGTCGGACGCGTTGCTGTCGGGACTAGAGCCCGCAGGAAGCGCCACCGCGACCTGGTCGACGTGCTGGCGACACCTGACGGGCTGATCCCGGGGCTGCGAGTACTGGCCGAGGAGACGCCATTGGCCTACTGCTTGCCCGCGATCCGGGGCTCCCGAGTAGTCGTGTCGGTGGGCGCACTTGACCGGCTGGACGACCGGGAGCTGCGCGCAGTACTGGCGCATGAGCAGGCACATCTGCGGGCCCGGCACGACCTTGTGCTGGAGGCCTTCACGGCGCTCCACATGGCGTTCCCCCGCTTCGTGCGGAGCGACATCGCGCTGGACCAGGCGCGCACACTCGTGGAGCTGCTGGCTGATGACGACGCCCGGCGCCGCAGCGGCCCACTGCCGCTGGCCCGCGCACTGGTCGCCCTGGCAGGCTCACCGGCTCCAGAGGCCGGCCTTGCCGCTGCCAAGTCGTCCACGGTGCTGCGAGTCCAGCGACTGGCTGACCCCGCGCCCAACTCGACCCTGCTCGCGGCTGCCGCCTACAGCGCGGCGGTTCTGCTGCTGGTCGTCCCCACCTTCACAGTCGCCGCCCCGATCGCCAAGGCAGTCCTCAACGCTGTCAGCTAATGGCCGATGCCTCGGCCTTCCCCCCGGGCTACTGCCAGGAGGACCAGGCCTGACAGGACTAGCAGGACGAGCATGGTGATGACGAACGTCAGCACTGGTGATTTACTCCCCGAATTGTTGCCGTGCAAGAACCCCGCTCCCTAGTGACGAAGTCACCCGTCGAGAAGTTCCCCGCTCAGCAACTCTCCGAAGGCCTTGGCCACTTCGTCGACGCGCCACTGCAGCGTCCCCGGCGTGACGACCAGCTCGACCCACGACCAGCCCGGTACGTCGGCTGCCTGCCAAGTGGCCGCCGTTGCCTCCCGAGTCGCCTCCATCCGCCGGATCGCGGCCAGCTCCATCTGCTCGGCCGGACGCGGCGCGTAGACCCGGAACGAGTTGGTGTGCGGCGGCTCGGGGAACACCCGGAAACCCGTGTTCTGCAAGGCCTCTGCCAACTCGACCGCCCGCTGGTGCAGCTCCCCCATCTGCGGCAGCACGGTCCGCAGGCCTTCGCGCGCGGACACGGCGTACGGGAAGAGCGTGTAGAGGTTGCCGCCGAGCCTGCGCTGCCACCGGCGTACCTCGGCAACCACGTCCTCGGGTCCGGCCAGTGCGGCACCGCTCAGACCACCGAGGCCCTTGTAGAAGGAGACGTAGACCGTCGAGGCGAGTGCAGCGATCTCTGCCAGGCTGTGCTCGAGGTACGGCGTGCTCTCCCACAGCCGGGCGCCGTCGAAGTGCAGCGGTACGCCACGCGCTTCGCAGGCCGCAGCAAACACCACCAGCTCGTCCCAGGTCGGCAGCACGAACCCACCGTCGCGCAGCGGCAGCTCCACCGTCACCGCGGCCAGCTTGCCCGGGATGGCGGCTAGCTCATCAGGCCGAGGCTGCCGCGGCTCGGACGTCATCCGCTCGATCCGCAGGTGGTGAACCTCTTCCAACGCGTTCAACTCGTGCAACAGCAGATGAGACAACCCGTGTACTGCGACGCGCTGCGTCCCCGCGCGGTCTGCGAAGACCCGGAGCACGCTCTGCTGGGCGAGGATCCCACTGGGCAGGAAGACAGCCGCCGGCTTGCCCAGCAGCTCAGCGACCTCCTGCTCCAGCAGCGCGACCTCACCACCGCTGCCGTAGCCGTCCCGGCCGTCCTCCATCGCCACGTCCGCCAGCGCCCGGAGCGTCTCAGCAGGCGGCACCCTGCGACCGGACAACCAGCGCGTGCAGCCGTCAGCCGCGGCCTTACGCCGCTCCCGCAGATCTTCGGTCGCGTCCGTGATCGCGTAATTCACGCTATCCATCTTCCCGGACGTCGCAACCGAGTATCAGAGCGGAGTGGTGACCACGTGCTCTCCCTGGAGGGTTTTGATCTGCACCGACTTCACCTGGTCGACCCGTACGAGCACACTGCCGCTGTAGCGGGCGCCGTCTCGTGCCGCTTTCTCCGGCACCACCCAGCTACCGGCGACGTAGGTCTTGCCCGCCTTATCGGTGACGAGCATCTCGCACTCCTCGCCGGCCGTCAGGTTGGACAGCTTGACAGTGACCCAGCTCCCGCCCGGCCGCGGCTCCACAGTGGCTGCCATCGTGACCTTGGTGACCGCATCCGTCGCAGTCGCCTGCTTGGAGCCGGCAGGCGGAGGACTGGCCGCATAGGGGTCGTCGACCGAGCTACGGCCGATCAGTACGCCGCCACCCAGCGCGCCGGCGATTAGCACGACGGCAGCAGCAACCAGGAGCCATGGTCGGCGCATGCGGGAACCACCCGAGCCACCAGTCTCAGCAGCAGGAGCGGCGGAGGCAGGGGCGGCCTCAGCAGCAGCCACCTCTCGTAACGTGCGTTGCAGCAGGAGGTCGCCACCCGGCGGCGGACCATCGAGGAACGCCTCAGGCGGTACCTCGCCGAGGAACTCCTTCAGCTCCTCCAGCTCAGCCAACTCCCGGCGGCAGGCCGCACAGCCGGCCAGGTGCTCGTCGACCTCGCGAACCTCGTCCGGCTCCAGCGCACCGAGAGCGTAGGCGCCGAGCTGCGAGTGGTCATGCTCGCTCATCGCGCCACCTCCGCTTCGGATCCGGCCATCACTGCGCGCAGCGCACGGAGGGCGTAGTAGGACCTCGATTTCACCGTACCGGGCGGGATGCCCAGTTCCTTCGCAGCCTCCGTCACGGACCGGCCGCGGTAGTACAGCTCCACCAGTACTTCGCGATGCTCCGGAGACACCTGGTCGAGCGCGTCGAGCACCACCATGGTGTTCACCACCGACTCGGAGTGGTCTCGCTCCACCGGCGGCCGGTCCTCGACCTCGGCCACCTCGGCGGGCCGGACGGCACGCGCCCGGGCCCGATCCGTCACCAGGTTGCGCGCAACAGTCAGCAACCACCCACGCACGGACCCCTTGCCGTCCACGAGATCGTCGGCATGCTTCCACGCCCGGACCAGAGTCTCCTGGACGACGTCCTCCGCGGCGGCCCGGTCACCGGTCAAACGGGTCGCGTAGGCGAGCAGGCTGCGCCCGTGTTCGGCGTACAGCGAGCGGATCAGCGCTTCGCCCGTCTCCGGACGGCGGTCCGTCTCACCCACCGCAGTCCTCCCGGCCTCGATCGTCGAGCTAGATCGTACGACAGCGGCCCAGTCCGGAGGACCCTTCACCGGGCCGGACAGGACGATCGAGATCGGACCGGGTCCGTCGGCCCAGCCTGAGCCGGCGAAGGTCGCGGAGCCGGCGGCCATCTTCGTCAGTAGCCGGAGCCCGGTGCGGGCTCGGTGGTGATCTTCTTGCCGTCCGCGCCGACCACCCACCAGACTCCCCCGACCGCCTGCCCGTCGGCCTTGCCCGCCTTGTCGTCCTTCGCGAACTGGTACAGCGGCCACCCGGCCAGCGTGACCTGCTTGCTGCCGTCGGTGCGCGTGACGGTACCTACGAGCGAGGCGTCCACCCCGTCGACCTGCGGCGTACCGGAGGTCACGGTCAGCGGCGGCCACTTGGCGGCGCAGTCCCCGTCGCAGTTGGACTTCGACGGCGCAGCGGTGTCCTTGTCGAACACGTAGAGCGTCCGACCGGTGCCGTCGACAACAATCTTGCCCAGGTTGGAGACTTCCGCCGTAGCCAGCTTCGTCCCAGCAGCCTGACCGCCGGCGGCAGGCTCGTCCTCTCCACCACACCCCGTGAGCGCGGCCAGCCCGAGGACGGCCACGCCGACGATGACGCCAAAGCGCTTCATGATCCTTCTCCCCGCTCGTTGACACCCTCCACACGGCTGCACAACCGAAACGGTTCAAGAACAAGCCCAGCTACCTTTGTCCCATGACCGATCAGGACACCCTGCCGACCGCGGTCCAGCGGGTACTCCGGGCCGTCGACACCCACGACGCCGACGCCTTCGTCGCGTCATTCGCCCCGGACGGCTACGTCGACGACTGGGGCCGCCAGTTCCGCGGCCCGGACCAGATCCGCTCCTGGAGCGACTCGGAGTTCATCGGCAAACGCGTCACCTTCACCAACACCCACATCTCCACCCCCGGCAACCCCGTCACCATCGCCACCACAGTCGGCGGCAACGGCTACAACGGCCCCTCCCACTTCACCTTCGACATCCAGAACGACCAGATCGCCTCGATGACGATCACCGCCTGAACCACGCGATCAGGCGGGTTCGGTTTCGCGGATTCGTTGGGAGATGACTGCGGAGACGCCGTCGCCGCGCATGGTGACGCCGTAGAGGGCGTCGGCTACCTCCATGGTGCGTTTCTGGTGGGTGATGACCAGGAGCTGGCTGTTCTCGCGGAGTTCCTCGTAGATCTCCAGCAGGCGGCCGAGGTTGGTGTCGTCCAGAGCCGCCTCGACCTCGTCGAGGATGTAGAACGGCGACGGGCGCGCCTTGAACAGGGCGACCAGGAAGGCGACCGCGACCAGTGAGCGCTCGCCGCCGGACAGCAGCGACAGGCGCTTGACCTTCTTGCCCGGTGGGCGGGCCTCGACGTCGATGCCGGTGTTCAGCATGTCGTTGGGGTCGGTCAGCACGAGCCGGCCCTCGCCGCCGGGGAACAGCCGGCTGAAGACGTGCTCGAAGGCGACCTCGACATCGCGGTAGGCCTCGGTGAAGACCTGCTCGACGCGGTCGTCGACCTCCTTGACGATGTCCATCAGGTCGCGCCGCGACTTCTTCAGGTCCTCGAGCTGCTCGGCGAGGAAGCGGTGCCGCTCCTCCATCGCCTCGAACTCCTCCAGCGCGAGCGGGTTGATCCGGCCGAGCTGGTTCAGCGCGCGCTCGGCCTGCTTGAGCCGCTTCTGCACCTTGGCCCGGTCGAACGGCTCACCCTCCAGCTCGAGCGTGTTCTCGTCACCGTCCTTGGGCAGCGGCGGCACCAGCTGATCCGGCCCGTACTCCGCGACGAGCGCGTCGACCTCAGTACCCAGCTCGCTCAGAGCCTTCTCGTACAGGGCCTCCAACCGCATCTTCTGCTCGGCCCGGGCCAGCGCATCGCGGTGCACGGTGTTGGTGAGCTGCTCCAGCTCGCTGCTCAGGTTTCGAGTGGCGGAGCGGGCCTGGGCCAGCGCCTGCTCACGCTCGGCCCGCTGAGCCTGAATCGCCGAGCGCTCGGTGGCTGCAAGCTGCAGCGAGTGCTCCAGCCGCGCCAAGACATGTCCCGCGGCCAGGTGCACGGCCTGCGCGGCCTCTGACTGCCGGGCCCGGCGTGTCGCCCTAGCGATGGCCCGAGCCCGGGCCTCCCGCTCCTGGCGGGCCGCGCGCTCCAGCGAGTCGGCACGGCCGGACAGGGCCCGCGCACGCTCCTCGGTGGTCCGCAGGGCGAGCCGTGCTTCCATCTCGGCCGCCCGGCCTGCCTTGGCCGCCTCGGCGAGCCGGTCACGCTCGGTCGGGTCGGGCTCGTCGCCCTCGTCGTCGCCGTACTGCTCGACGTCGCTGAGCCGCTTCTCGAGGTCGGCGAGGCCGGACAGGTTCCGGTCGCGCTCCTCCTCGGCCGCCGCGATCGCCTCAGCCATCCGCTGGGCCTCACCGCGGGACGCCTTCGCCAGTGACCCGAACTGGGCCAGCTGCTCCGCCACCGCGGCCATCGACGCGTCCGACTCGTGCAGCCGGGCCAGCGCGATCTCGACGGACTGCTTCTGCGCCTCCCGCTCGCGCTCCATCTGCGCCAGCTCGAACCGCAGCCGCTCACTCCGCGCAGTCGCCTCGGTCAGCTTCTCGGCCGCCTCGTCGACAGCGGACTGTACTTCGATCAGGCTCGGCGCGGCGTCAGAGCCGCCGTACGCGAAATGCGCACCCAGGACGTCGCCCACGCGGGTGGTCGCGGTGATGTCGGGCAGGTGCTGGATCAGCGACCGGGCCGCGGCGACATCCTCGACCACGGCGACCTTGCGGAGCAGCCGTCGCAGCGCGGGCCGGAGCGTCTCCGGGCAGTCGACGACATCGACGGCGTACGTCGCGCCGTAGGGCAACTGTGGCCAGCTGGTGTAGTCGTCGGCCGGAGCGTCGCCGAGCAGCATCCCGGCGCGGCCGAGGTCGTGCTCCTTGAGGTGGCCGACAGCGTCCAGCGCGGCCTGCGTGTGCGTCACGGCGACCGCGTCGGCGGCCTCGCCCAGCGCGGCGGCGATGGCGGTCTCGTAGCCGGCGCGGACGCTCAGCAGCGCGGCGACCGATCCCATCAGGCCGGTGACCTGCTCGGAGGCGGCCAGCAGAGCACCGGCGCCGTCCTTGCGGTTCAGGCCCATCTCCAGGGCGTCCTTGCGAGCGGTCAGGCCGGCTCGCTCCCGCTCGGCGTCCCGCTCCTCGGCGCGGAGCTTGGTGAGGCGCTCCTCCAGCTCGTCCAGGACGCTCTGGGCTGCCTCGTACTCCTCGTCCAGGCCCCGCTCACCGGCGTCGAGGCCGGCCACCTGGGTCTCCAGCGCGGTGAAGTCGTGCTGGGCCTTGGCGGCTCGCGCCTCGGCCTCGGCCTTGTTGGCGGCCAGCCGGCCGATCTCGGACTCGGCGGCAGCCGCGCGGCTCTTCAGCGCGTTCACCTGACCGGTCAGCCGGGCCAGACCCTCGCGGCGGTCGGCAGCGGCCCGGATCAGCGCCGCGATCCGGCGCTCCTCCTCGGCGTGCTGGGCCTCCAGCTCCTGGCGGTGCTCGATCGCCCGGGCCAGCAGCTCGGAGTGCTCCTCGACCTCGGCCTCGATCTGCGCCTCGGTCTCGCGGACTCGGGCAGCCTCCAGCTCGAGCTCCTCGGGGTCGCGACCGCTGCGCGACTCCTCGGCCTCGTCGTTCAGCGACCGGATCCGGTCCGCGGCGATCCGGGCGGTGCCCTTGATCTTCTCGCCGAACCCGGACAGCGCGTACCAGGTGTCCTGCGCGGCCTGCAGAGCCGGCGCGTCGGTGCGCAGCGCGTCCTCCAGCTCGGCCTCGAGATCCCGCGCCTCCCGCAACGCGGCCTCGATCTGGGAGCGCTTCTCGGTCAGCGCCGCCTCGTCCTTGAGCTCGGCCTCGAGCGCGGACTGGGCCTGCACGATGTCGTCGGCGAGCAGCCGGGACCGGCCGTCGCGGACCTCCGCCTGGATCGTCACCGCCCGCCGCGCCACCTCCGCCTGGCGCCCGAGCGGCTTCAACTGCCGGCGGATCTCGGCGATCAGGTCGCCGAGGCGGTGCACGTTGCCCTCGGTGGACTCCAGCTTCCGCAGCGCCTTCTCCTTGCGCTTGCGGTGCTTGAGCACCCCGGCCGCCTCCTCGACGAAGCCGCGGCGGCCCTCGGGCGTGGCACGCAGGATCGAGTCGAGCTGCCCCTGGCCGACGATGACGTGCATCTCGCGGCCGATCCCGGAGTCGCTGAGCAGCTCCTGGACGTCGAGCAGCCGGCAGTTCTGGCCGTTGATCTGGTAGTCCGAGCCGCCGTTGCGGAACATCGTCCGCGAGATGGTGACCTCGGCGTACTCGATCGGCAGCGCGCCGTCGGTGTTGTCGATGGTCAGCACCACCTCGGCGCGGCCCAGCGGGGGGCGGCCGGAGGTGCCGGCGAAGATGACGTCTTCCATCTTGCCGCCGCGCAGGGACTTGACGCCCTGCTCACCCATCACCCAGGCGAGCCCGTCGACGACGTTGGACTTGCCGGATCCGTTGGGGCCGACGATGCAGGTGATCCCTGGCTCGAAGTTCATCGTCGTGGCCGACGCGAATGACTTGAATCCTCGGAGCGTCATACTCTTGAGGTACAAAGCGAGGCTCCCAACCCGTGAGTGGACAGACGGTACCGAAAGGAACCGTCGTAACTGCTCGTAACGCTGCCGCTACATGCTGCCGCTACCCGGGGGAAGAAGTTCCGAGCGCAAGTCTACCCAAGCCGGACCCGCAGATCGGCAAAAAACGCGGCGGAGGCCCCGACAAAGGGGCCGCCGCCGTGGGTGGTGCGGACGGTGATGTGGTGCGGCTTCGGCGGGTCAGACCGATGCAGGCTCGCGCAGAGCCTCATTGACCGTGAGCAGGCGTCCGTCGTGTACTGCTGCGACCAGATGGTCGTTCTCAGCCTGCAGGCGCATCACGTGCGCCTCCAGATCGGCGACACGCCGGTTGAGCAGACGAACCTGCTCGAGCATGCGCGGGTCAGTGCCTCCAAGGTGCCCTAGAAGAGCCTTGGCCATTGTGCTGTCCTCCGGAAGGGGTCTGGCAGTTTGGCGCCCCTGGTCCCTGTGATGACACGGAGCGCAGAATTGTGTGCCGTCTTTCAGGGTGACACCGCGACGGGGTTGGGTCAACCTGAGCTACTCGAATTAACGATACCGCGCTCACCACCGGGCGTGTCGCGGCGCCGGCTGGCATTTCGGGCAGCGGAACGAGGAACGGTTCATGAACGGCTCGCGACGGATCGGACGGCCGTCCCGCGGACAGGGCGAACCCTCTTGGCCGTAGACCGCCAGACCGCGCTCGAAATAGCCGGATTCCCCGTTCACGTTGACATACAGGGCATCGAAGCTGGTCCCGCCGACCTCCAGCGCCTCACCCATCACCGCCCTGGCGTGACCGAGGATTTCCCTTGCCTGCAAGGGTTTCAGCGTCTCGGTCGCCTTGGCGTAGTGCAGCTTCGCCCGCCACAAAGCCTCGTCGGCATAGATGTTCCCGACTCCGCTGACCAGTGTCTGGTCGAGCAGCGCGCGCTTCAGACCGGTCTTGCGCCGCCGCAGTCCGGCGACGAAAAGGTCCTCGTCGAAGAGCGGGTCGAACGGGTCCCGGGCGATGTGCGCGATCTCGGCCGGCAGCTCGGCGCCGCCCTCGGAGTACGACAGACCACCGAACATCCGCTGGTCCAGAAAACGGACCTCTCCGCCCTCGTCGGCGAACCGGAAACGGACCCGCAGGTGCTTCTCGTCCTGCGCTCCGACCGGCTGGACGCGGAACTGCCCGCTCATCCCCAGGTGCGCCAGGATCGCGTCCCCGGACTCCAGTGGGAGCCACAGGTATTTTCCGCGCCGCGCCGGGGTGGCGAACGTCTGCCCCTTGAGCTTCGCGACGAAGTCGTCCGGCCCGGCCAGATGCCGCCGTACCGGGCGAGGATGCAGTACCTCGACGGCGTCGATCGTCCGCCCGGTGGTGAAATCCGCGAGTCCGCGGCGAACGACCTCTACCTCGGGAAGCTCAGGCACCGGACGCTAGGGCTGCTGGGACGGGTCTGTGCTGTCCGGGTGGGCTGCCCTGAGCGCCTTCCAGGCGGTTTCGGCAGCTTGCTGCTCGGCTTCCTTCTTGCTCCGGCCGATGCCGTGGCCGTAGGTGTCGGAACCGATCCGCACCCGCGCCTCGAAGGTCTTGGCGTGGTCAGGACCGGACTCGGCGATCACGTACTCCGGTACGCCGACTCCCAGCTGCGCCACCAGCTCCTGCAGGCTGGTCTTCCAGTCCAGGCCGGCACCCAGCCGCGCCGACGACTCCATCAGCTCGTCGAACAGCGTGTGCACGACCCGGCCGGCGGTCTCGAACCCGCGATCCAGGTAGACGGCGCCGATCAGTGCCTCGACACAGTCGGCCAGGATCGACGACTTGTCGCGCCCACCGGTGGCTTCCTCGCCGCGCCCCAGCCGAAGGTACTTCCCCAGCTTCAGCTCGCGGGCCACACCCGCCAGGGCGCGCATGTTGACCACCGCGGCGCGCAACTTGGCCAGCCGGCCCTCGGAGAGGTCCGGATGGTTGCGGAACAACGACTCCGTGACGATGACGCCGAGCACGGAGTCCCCGAGGAACTCCAGCCGCTCGTTGGTCGGCAACCCACCGTTCTCGTACGCGAACGAACGGTGGGTGAAGGCGTGCTCCAGTAGTTCGTCAGCCAGCGATACGCCGAGCCGCTGGTTCAGCTCGGCGTAGAGCCCCGATCCGTTGACTGAATTCACTGACTGGTGCCGTTTAGCTCTCGACGACCTGGCGACGCTCGCCCTTGGCGCCGTACTGGCCGCAGGTGGGGCAAACGGTGTGCTGCAGGTGCTTCGCGCGGCAGGCGGGGTTCACGCAGGTGACCAGGGCGGGCGCAGTGGCCTTCCACTGGGCCCGGCGGCTCCGGGTGTTGCTGCGCGACATCTTCCGCTTCGGAACGGCCACGGTTATGACTCCTCGGTTCGGCCGGGGGCTTGCGACCCGGCCGGCTGGCTGGTGACTTGGCGAACTGCTTCAGGTACTACGGCTGCTCGGTACTACGGTCGTTCATCCTGCGGGAGCAGGCCCTGCAGAGCGGACCAGCGCGGGTCGGCTCCGTCCTCGTGCTTGTGGCCGGGCTCCTCCACCAGGCGCACCCCACACTCGGGGCACAGACCCGGACAGTCGTCCGTACACAGCGGCTGGAACGGTAGCGCGAGCACCACCTGGTCCCGCAACGCCGGCTCGAGGTCGATCAGATCGCCCTCCATCCGGCTGGCCTCGTCGGGCTCGGCCTCGCTACCGGGGTAGACATACAGTTCCTGGACGTCGGCGAGGAACTCGTCCTCGACGTCGACCAGGCACCGCGCGCACTCCCCGACCAGCCGGCCACTGGCCGAACCGGTCACGAGCACCCCTTCGACCACCGCTTCCAGTCGCAGATCGAACTGGATCGGATCGCCTTCGGGGACGCCGATCACGTCGATTCCGAGATCCGGCGGTGCCGGAGCCGTGAAGGAGACCTCGCGCTGGGACCCGGCGCGGCGTGACAGCTCGTGCGTATCGATCACGAGTGGGGACCGCGGGTCCAAGGCGTTCAGGACATCCCTTTCAGGCGTAGGCAGGCAGAATCTCGGTCTCAACAAGACCAGTGGACAACATTACCAAGTCCGCACCGGTTGGCCCAATCCGGGCACTCACCGCGCGCGCCGACCGGGCACCTCGGCGCCCCGGTCACGCTCAGCTAGAGGGCCGCGAGCAACTTCGCGTGGACGGCGGGCGGCAGGAAACCCTCCACCGGACCTCCCAGTTTCGCGATCTCCTTGACCAGGCTGGAGGAGATGTAAGCGTTCTCCGGGGCGGTCGGCACAAACAGCGTGTCGACACCGGACAGCTTCCTGTTCATCTGGGCCATCTGCAGCTCGTAGTCGTAGTCCCCGCCCGAGCGCAGCCCCTTGACGATCACTGTGGCCCCCTCGGCCCGGCAGTAGTCGACCAGCAGCCCCTCGAAGGTCCCGACCCGGACGTTCGGGTACGGTGCGGCGATCTCGGTCAGCATGGCGACCCGGTCCTCGACGCTGAACAGCCGCTGTTTGGACTGGTTCACCCCGGTCGCGACGATCAGCTCGTCGAACGCGGCCGCCGCCCGGGCGATCACGTCCAGGTGCCCGTTGGTGGGCGGATCGAAGGTGCCGGGAAACACAGCCCTACTCATGGCGGTGACCGTACCAAAGCCGCGCCTCGCCGTACTTGCGGTCCCGCAGCGCGGCGAACCCCTCGGGCCACTCCCAGGGCTCGCGCTTGGCCCGCTCGACCACGACCACCGCATCATCGGCCAGCCAGCCGCCGGTCACCAGCGCGGTCAGCACGTCCTGCAGCTCACCGGCTTCCAGCTTGTACGGAGGGTCGGCGAAGACCAGGTCGACCGGTCCTTCCAACTTGGGGCCTGAGGCAACCTTCTCGACCGGCCGGGTGAGCAGAGTGGCCCCGGGCAGCCCGACAGCTTTGATATTCGCCGCAACCACCTCGGCCGCCACGCGATCCGACTCGACCAGCACAACCTGCAAGGCGCCCCGAGACAACGCCTCCAGCCCGACCGCACCCGAACCGGCGTACAGATCGAGCACCCGCAACCCGTCGAACCCACCGAATTCCGCTTCCAGAGAAGAGAACAGCGCCTCCCTGACCCGATCAGCCGTCGGCCTGGTTCCGTTGCCAGGTGGTACGGCAATCCGCCTGCCTCCGGCCACTCCCCCGACGATGCGGGTCATGTTTTCTCCAAGTAGTCGGTGGCTTCGGACTCCAGGGCGCTGCGGATGTAGGAACGTAGTACTGGGTATTCGGCGAGTTCGGCGTCGACCGAGATGAGGGAGTTGGCGACGTGGCGGGCGGTGAGGATGATTTCCTCGTCGCGGAGGACGCTGAGCAGTTTGAGGCTGCTTCGCCGACCCGACTGGGCAACTCCCAGCACGTCGCCCTCGCGGCGGTTCTCCAGGTCGATCCGGGACAACTCGAAGCCGTCGCTCGTCGCGGCCACGGCGTCGAGTCTGGCTCGTGACGGTGAAGCCGGCCAGGTGTCGGTCACCAGCAGGCAGAGGCCCGGCACCTTGCCCCGGCCGACCCGCCCGCGCAGCTGGTGCAGCTGGGAGATGCCGAACCGGTCGGCGTCCATGATCACCATCGTCGAGGCGTTCGGCACGTCCACGCCGACCTCGATCACCGTGGTGGCGATCAGCACGTCGATCTCGCCGGCCGCGAACCGCGACATCACCGAGTCCTTCTCGTCGGACGGCAGCCGCCCGTGCAGGATCTCCACCCGCAGATCGCCCAGCACCTGTTCGAGCACCTCGGCCACCTGGAGCACCGAGATGGCCGGCCGCGGTTTGCCCTTCGCGCCGCCCTCGTCCTCCGCACCGGCCGCGAACTCGCCTTCCTCATCACCGGCGTTCTTCACGTCGTCGCCGATCCGCGGGCAGACGACGTACGCCTGGTGGCCCTTGCCGACCTCCTCGCGGACCCGTTCCCAAGCGCGATCGAGCCAGGCCGGGCGCTCCTTGGCGGGCACCACCGAGCTCATGATCGGCGACCGTCCGGCGGGCAGCTCGGTCAGCGTGGACACCGCCAGATCGCCGAACACGGTCATCGCGACGGTCCGCGGGATCGGGGTCGCGGTCATCACCAGGACATGCGGCGTCGCGTCCCCCGACTTCTGACTCAGCGCGGCCCGCTGCTCGACACCGAACCGGTGCTGCTCGTCGACCACCACCAGCCCGAGATCGGCGAACTGCACCTTGTCCTCGAGCAGCGCGTGCGTGCCCACCACGATCCCGGCGGCGCCACTGGCCGCGTCCAACATCGCCGTACGCCGGGCTGCTGCATTCAGCGACCCGGTCAGCAACCCGACCCGGGTGGCCTGCTCGGCACCCCCGAGCATGCCCTGCTCGGCCAGCTCACCGAGCATCTTCGTCAACGTCTTGTGGTGCTGGGTTGCGAGCACCTCGGTTGGGGCGAGCAGTACCGCTTGGCCCCCTGCGTCGACCACCGACAGCATCGCCCGCAGCGCGACCACGGTCTTGCCGGAGCCGACCTCACCCTGCAGCAGCCGGTGCATCGGGTGCGGCCGGGCCAGGTCGGCGAAGATCTCGTCGCAGACCTCGGCCTGTCCCTCGGTCAGCCGGAACGGCAGCCGGGCGTCGAACTCGTCCAGCAGCCCACCCGAGGTCCTGACCCGCGGCACGGCCTTCAGCGCGTCGGTGACGGCCCGGCGCTGGGCCAGGATCGTCTGCATCACCAGCGCCTCCTCGAACCGGAACCGCTTCTGCGCGACCTCCCAGTCCTTCTCGGTCTCCGGCAGGTGCACCTTCTGCAGGGCCTCGCGCAGGCCGATCAGCCGCTCCTTGCGCAGGATCAGCTCGGGGATCGGGTCGTCCACGTCCTCGAGGTTGTCCAGCACGATCTTGATACTGCGCTCGATGGTCGCGGTCGGCAGCTTCGCGCTGGCCGGGTAGAGCGGCCGGAACGGCTTGGCCCGGCGCTCGATCTCCTCCTCGGTCAGGTCCTCCTCGTCGAGGATCTCGGTGCCCGGGCCCTTGAGCTGCATGATGTCGCGGAACATCGTCACCTCGCCCCAGAACAGCGCGGCCGTCCCGACGGTCAGCTTGTTCGCCAGCCAGGGCTGGTTGAAGAAGGCGAGCTCGAGGTCGTTGCGGCCGTCGGTGACGACGACCTTGGTGATCGTCTTGTGCCGGCGGAACTTCTGCACCTCGTCGGGGCGGATCTCCTGCTTGGAGTCCAGCGAGCGGACGGTGACCTTCTTGACCCGCCCGCTGACGGTCGCCTGGTCGCCGACCTGCAACTCGTCGAACGGCGTCAGCTCGCCCTTCTTCAGGTAGCGCCGCGGGTAGTGCCGCAGCAACTCACCGACGGTCTCGATGCCGAGCACCTCGGCGAAGCTCTTGGCCGTCTTCGCCCCGACGAAGTCGCGGAGCTTGCGGTCGATGTCGGTCTTCATTCCACCCCGATCAGCAACGGGTACCTTTCCTGACCACCGTCGTACACCACGACATCGACATCCCGGCGAATCCGCCGCACGTGCCGTACCAGCGCGTCGACCAGCGCCGGGTCCACCTCACGGCCGGTGACCACCGTCATCAGCTCGCCGCCACCGCCCAGCAAGCGGTCCACAACTCCCGTTGCCGCGGTCTCCAGGTCGTCGGTGATGAGGGTGAAGTCGCCGTCCACCACGCCCAGCGCGTCACCGATCCGGCAGGTGCCGGCCATCGTCCAGGCGTCCTTCACGGCGATCGTCACCGCGCCGTGCCGGGTCTGCCCGGCCGCTGCCGAGAGCTGCACGACTGCGTCGTCGAAGCTCCGCTCAGGGTCGTGTACTGCGATCGCCGCCAGCCCTTGGACCTGTGCCCGCGTCGGGATCACCGCCACCCGTACGCCGTCCTGCCGGGCCGCAGCCGCCGCTGCCTCGGCTACTGCGATGGAGTCGCTGTCGTTGGGCAGCAGCACGATCTCCGGCGCTCCGGAACGCTCAATCGCCTTCAGTAGCTCACCTGTCGAGCAGCGCCTTCCAGGGCCGCCTTGGACGACGACTGCACCGGCCTCGGCGAACAGGTTCGCCAGTCCGTCGCCAGCGGCTACAGCGATCACCGCCCGGTTCGGCACCGGCACCCGGTGAGCCAGGTCGGCGAAGTGGGTGACCCTGATCCGGTACGGCTTCCCGATCCCTATCCCGAGCTCGATAGCCGCGCCGACGTCATCCGTGTGCACATGGACGTTCCAGAGCTCGTCCCCACCGACCACCACGACCGAGTCCCCCAGCCCGGCGAGCTGCCCGCGGAAGTCGCCGATCTGCTCGTCCGGCGCCTCCAGCAAATACATGACCTCGTACGCCGGTCCGTCTGGATCCAGGTCGGTCCCTTGCGCCGGCACCAAGGCCTCCAGCGGCGGAACCCGAGCCGGTACGCCGGTAGTCGCCGCCGGCCCGCGTCCGGACAGGACCGACTCCATGGCCCCCAGAATCACGACCAGCCCGGCACCACCGGCGTCCACGACACCGGCACGGCGTAGTACCTCCAGCTGCTCGGTGGTCTTGGTGAGAGCCACTCGTGCAGCCGCTACTGCAGCCAGACACACCTCGGCCAGGCTCTTCCCCTCGTTGGCCGCCTCCATGGCCGCAGTAGCCGCCTGCCGGGCAACCGTGAGCATGGTCCCCTCAACCGGCTCCGCCACCGCGCTGTAGGCAGCATCAGCCGCAAACACCAACGCATCCGCGAAGGCGACCGCCTCACTCATCCGCGCATCCGCCAGCACTCCCCCACTGACCTCCACTGGATCTCTGGGAAGGTTCTCCGCCAGCCGTAAACCACATGCGCGGACTAGTTGGGAGGTGATGACTCCGGAGTTGCCGCGGGCTCCCAGGAGGGCTCCTCGGCCGAAGGCTTGGACTGCTTCGGCGAAGGTGAGTTCGCCTTCGGGGAGGGCGTCGCAGGCTGCCTCCCAGGTCAGGTAGAGGTTGGTGCCGGTGTCGCCGTCAGGGACGGGGTACACGTTGAGCTCGTCGATCTCCGCCCGGGCGCGCCCGAGCTCCGACAACGCAGTACGGGCCCAGGCTCGTAGTACCGCCGTCGTCAGCACCTCTCCACGCACGTCCACGCCCGGAAGGCTAACGGGTCCGGCCGCGCGGCATCCGGCCGCTTACTATGTGGCGTGCTCGCTTCGCTCTTCTCGGTGGCTACCGACAGCTATGACGTGGCGGTCCGGGAGATCAGGGACGAGTTCGGGCCGCGGGTGAAGATCGAGCGGGTCAGCGGCGACCTCGGCCGGATCACCGAGAGCGGGCCGCCGATCGAGGAGCTGGCCGCCGCCTGTGGGGACGGGCGGATCATGTTCATCCGCCACCTGACCGCGGAGCTGGCGAGTTTTCCGGTCAGCGAGGTGCCGCCGCCGCACGAGCTGACCGAGTTGATCCTGGCCGAACTGCCGCGCCACCCGCAGGCACTCGCAGTACAGACGTGGACCGATGGGCCCAGTAGCGGTGGGTCGTACTACCACCTGCTGGCCGACGGCCTGGTCGCCCGCGGGATCGAGGTCAGTCGGGCCGGTCAGGAGGTTGTCGTCTCCTGCTTCGCGTCGAAGAAGAACGTGCTGATCGGCCTCAACCGGCTGGAGCACAGCCTGTCGGACTGGCCGGGAGGGCGGATGCGGCTGGCCCGGTCGGACGAGCGGGTGTCGCGGTCGGAGTTCAAGCTGGAAGAGGCGATCCAGACCTTCGACCTGCGGTTGCCCGACGGCGGCAAGGCGCTCGACCTGGGTGCCAGCCCGGGCGGCTGGACGAGGATCCTGCGCCAGCACGGCCAGGAGGTCTGGTCGGTCGATCCCGGCGAGCTCGACCGCCGGGTAGCGGCCGACCGTGGCGTGCATCATGTGGCCACGACGGCCGGCGAGTTCTTCCGCCGCAACCAGGTCCGGTTCGACGTGGTGGTGAACGACATGCGGATGGACCAGGTCCTGAGCGCCCGGGTGATGGTGGACGCCGTCCCGCACCTGCGCAGCGGCGCCCTCGCGATCGTCACCCTCAAGGGCGGCGGCCGAAACCCCCTCGACGCGGCCCGCCGCGGCCTGGACGTCCTCCGCAAGCAGTACGACGTACTGACGGCCCGCCAGCTCCACCACAACCGCAACGAACTAACGGTCGTCGCCCGGGCTCGCTGACCCGGCGCTCAGCAGTTCGGTCAGCAGCCGGCGGAGTTCCGCGTGGCCGTCGGCCCCGAGGACCTGATCGATCCGGCGCTCGATGCCCTTGATGGTCGCGATGCCCGCGGCGATGCACTCGTGGCCGCGCGGGGTCAGCATGATCAGCTTCGCCCGCCGGTCGGTCGGGTCCGGCCGTCGCTCGACGTACCCAAGCTCCTCCAGCTCGTCGACGAGCTCCCCCATCGCCTGCGGAGTCATGTTCGCCCCGCGGGCCAGCGTGCTGAGGCGGCTGCCGTCCGGGCTGATCTGGGCGAACACCGCGGAGTGGGACGGCTTCTGCGGGTAGCCCGCACCGACCACTCCGTCGACGATCTGGAACCCGAGCAGGCTGTACGCCTGACCGAGCATCGCGACCGTGTTCCGCGCCTGCTCAGGAAGGTCTTGTGCCATCACCACTTGATCAAGTATACCTGATTATCAGGGTTACCTGATAAAAACGAGCGCCACAGGAGGCGCGCCATGACAAGCAGCACACTCAGGCCTGAGCAAAACCCGGCGACCGCGGCCCGCACCGAGGAGATGGTGGTCATCCACCGCATCTTCCGCCGCGGCTTCCCGGAGATCGCGAGACTGGTACGGCGCACCCCGCCGTCGGCCACCGCGCGCGCCCGGGCGATCGCCGCGCATCTCGACTTCCTCCTCACCTCGCTGCACCATCACCACACCGGCGAGGACGAGAACCTCTGGCCCCTCCTCCTCGAGCGCGCCGCGCCGCAGGCGGAGCTGATCGACCGGATGGAGAAGCAGCACGCAACGGTGGCCGACAGGTCGGCGAAGGTGCGAATCGAGCTGGAGGCCTGGCGGGTGGCGCCGGCCCACGGCGAGGCGCTGGCGACGGCTCTGGACGACTTCGCCGACGCCCTGGTGGAGCACCTGGACGACGAGGAGGCCCACGTCGTCCCGCTGCTCCGAGCGCACATCACGGCCGACGAGTGGCGGCGGTTCGGCGAGGCGACGTTCGAGAAGTTCACGAACGCGGAGAAGCTGATCGCCACCGGCACCCTCGAGGAGGTTGCGACCCCGGAGGAGCAGGAGTGGTTCATCGGCGGCCTGCCGCTCCCGATCAAGGTGATGTGGCGCCTGGTCGGCCGGCGCCGCTACCGCCGGTACGTCACCCGCGTCCGCGGCGCCTCGAGCCTGGGCCCGGTACTCCGCAGAGTCGCCCGGACCGGCAACCAGCTCGCCGGCGGACTGTATCGCCGCTCATCAGGGCGGATCGGCGGAACAGCCAAAGGCCTCCCGGTGATGCTGATCACCGTGCCCGGCCGCAGGACCGGCACCCCCCACACCGCGCCGGTCGCGTACTTCGAGGACAACGGCCGCTACATCGTCACCGGCTCCGCAGGCGGGACCAAGGCCGACCCCCAGTGGTTCCGCAATCTCCGCGCCACCACCCGGGCACGGATCCAGATCGGTGACAACCAGTACGACGTCGAAGCCCAGGCAGCCGAAGGCGCCGACCGCGACCAGCTGTGGCAGGACATCGTGCTCGCCCGCGCGCCGTTCTTCGCGAAGTACGAGCGGAAGGCGGGCCGCGTCATCCCGGTGGCTGTGCTCTCGCCCCTGCCCTGAAGGAGGGTGGCGCCCGCCTAGGGTGCTGGGATGATCATGACTCTGCTCATCGGGTTGCCCGGGGCCGGCAAGACCACGCTGGCCAAGCAACTGGAGGTGGAGCAAGCGGCGCTCCGGTTGACACCGGACGAGTGGATGTCACCGCTCTTCAGCGCCGGCGAGCACGACGGAAGGCGCTGGGTTCTCGAGTCCGAACTGCTCTGGGGCGTAGCCGCTCGCGTGCTGACCCTGGGCGTGAACGTGATCCTCGACTACGGCTGCTGGAGCCGGGAGGAGCGGGAGTTGTTCCGCCGGAAAGCCCAGGAGCTGGGTGCGAAGACCGAGCTGATCGTCCTGCAGGCGTCGATCGACGCGCTCTGGGCGCGGCTCGAGGCCCGCAACCAGGCTGCCCCGGCCGGGACCTTCGAGATCACCCGGGCCGAGCTGGTTTCGTACGACAAGCTCTTCGAGCGGCCCACCGCGGACGAACTGGCCGGGTACGACCGGTACCGCGTGCTGGGGACACAGCAGTAGGCGCCCGGGTTGGACCCGGGCGCCACTGAGGACCTACACGGAGGGCCGGCCTGCTGGAGGCCGGAAGTTCTAGCCGACGACGCGCTGAACCTTGCCCGCCTTGATGCAGGACGTGCAGACCTTCAGCTTGACCGGCGTGCCCTTGATGACCGCGCGGATCGGCTGGATGTTGGGGTTGAACCGCCGCGACGTACGAGCCTTGACCCGACGGATCATCGCGCCCTTGCCGAGCCGGGCAACGCTGTTGCCGAACATCGGCTTCTTGTCACAAACATCGCACTTCTTAGACATGATTCTCCGTGTTTAGGGTCGAGACACCGACAGACCATGTTACACAGCGGTAGATGTGTCCACCAATTCGGTGTCAGCCGAGGTCGGCGGCCGTCAGCCAGGCCACTTCGTCGCCCGACAACTCCACCGACAGCCCCGGCAGGGAGGTCCGCGTCTCGCTGAGGTGACGCGGGCCGATCAGCGGGAACACCGGGTACGGCTGGTTGAGCAGCCAGGCCAGCGCGATCGCCGTCGGTTCCACACCATACTTGTCCGCCAGTTCCTGCGCACGCCGCAGCCGCTCGAAGTTGCCGTCGGAGTAGAAGCAGCGCACCAGCTCCTCGTCCGAGCGGTCCTCGGGCTTGGCCCGGCCGGTGAAGAATCCGCGGGCCTGGCTGGACCACGGGAACAGCGCCACCTGCCGGTCCCGCAGCCACGCCTGCGACTCGTCGTCGCTGACGTGCCGGCAACCGGCCCACGGTACGTCGTACGCCCGGGCCAGGCTGAGGTGGTTGCTCAGCAGCGTGAACGCCTGCTTGCCGTTGGCCGCGGCGTACGCGTTGGCCTCGTCGAAGCGCGCGGTGGACCAGTTCGAGCCGCCGAACGCCTTCATCCGCCCGGCCCGGAAGTGCTCGTCCAGTACGTCCACGAACTCCCCGACCGGGATGTCCTCGTTGTCCCGGTGCATCAGGTAGAGGTCGACGTGATCGGTCTGCAGCCGCTCCAGCGACTCGTTCAGCTGCCGGGTGATCGACTCCGGGTCGCAGTACGGCGTGTGCGCGCCCTTCCCGATCACCACGACCTCATCGCGGTTGCCGCGCGACGTGATCCACTGGCCGAGCAACTTCTCACCGCGTCCGCCGCCGTAGATGTAGGCCGTGTCGAACGTCGTCCCACCGCGCTCGACGAAGTCGTCGAACATCATCGCGGCGTGCGGCAGCGTCTGCTGGTTGTCGACGCCCATCACCAGCCGCGACACCTGCTTGTCGAGACCGGGCACCTTGCCGTACGTCATCGGAGCGTCCTCACGGCGGGCCAGCGGCCGCCCGGTCGCGGTCGGGATCAGTACGTCGTCCCGCTCGCTCGCGTACTGCTGCCCGATCGCCTTCCGCCAGGCGTCCTGTACTTCGAGGTTGCCCAGCGTGTCGGCCCAGGTCATCTCCGGCGCCTGCCGCTGCTCTATCGCGGCGGCGACCGCGTCGGCCTCCGCGGTGTAGATGAAGGCCGGCTCCGCGGAGATGTCCCGCGGCTCCTCCCCCACCTTGTGCAGCGTCACGTGGGTCGGCTTGCCGTCACCGGCGAACCACGGGTCCTCGATGACGAGGTACCCCTCGCTGCCGAGCACCCGGACCCGGTTCTCGTCACCGAGCCGGACACCGGTGCTGACCTGGGCGGTCATCCCGCTGTCGAAGAAGAGCGTCGCGACCGACCACTCGTCGGCACCGGTCTCCCCGACCTGGCCGACGGCGGTCACCGCCGCGGGTTCGGCGTACGGCGCTCCGATGGCAGCGCCGGCGATCAGGCGCGCCATCGAGACCGGGTACCCGCCGACGTCGAGGATGCCACCGCCGGCCAGTTCGTCGGCGAAGATCCGGCTCTCGGGGTTGAACGAGGCCTG
Organism: Kribbella sp. NPDC023855; assembly: GCF_040639475.1. Taxonomy (NCBI): domain Bacteria; kingdom Bacillati; phylum Actinomycetota; class Actinomycetes; order Propionibacteriales; family Kribbellaceae; genus Kribbella; species Kribbella sp. NPDC023855. The sequence continues at coordinate 167,633 of NZ_JBFAAA010000014.1, read as the reverse complement.
GAAGGCGAACGACGCCTGGATCTGGTGCACCTTGCCGATCGCGCCGTCGCGGACCAGCTGGGCGACCAGCTTGGTCTGCGGCAGGCAGCGGTACATGTACGCCTCCATCAGGAAGACGTCGTTGCGGATCGCCGCCTCGATCATGGTGGCGGCCCAGGCGCGGTTGATCGCGAGCGGCTTCTCGCAGAGCACGTGCTTGCCGGCCTCCGCGGCCTTGATCGCCCACTCGGGATGCAGCGGGTGCGGGGTGGCGATATAGACGGCGTCGACGGCCTCGTCGGCGAGCAGTTCGTCGTACGACGCGTGCCGGTGCGGGATGTCGTACTTGTCACCGAACGCGTCGGCCGACGTCTGGCTGCGGCTACCGACCGCTGCCAGTACGCCGGTGGCCGAGGCCGGGACCTGACTGGCGAACCGGGACGCGATGTTGCCGGTCCCCAGAATTCCCCAGCGGAGCTTGCTGTTCTGCACAGAGGTTCCCCTCATCGTGTGCGGTCAGGGTCAGAACTTCATGGCGCCGGCGGCGATGTCGGCGATGAAGTGGCGGCCACCGATCAGGAAGACGCCGATCAACGGAACCACACTCATGAGGGCTCCCGCCATCACCATGCTGTAGTCGGTTCCGTAGATGCCGTTCAACTGCTGCAGCGCGACCTGCAAGGTGAGCCGGTTGGGATCCGTCATCACGATCAACGGCCACAGGTAGTCGTTCCAGACGTTGATGAAGGTGAAGATGCCCAGGAACGCCAGGCCGGGGCGCAGTACCGGCAGGCCGACGGTGACGTACTGCCGGAAGAAGCCCGCCCCGTCCACCTTGGCGGCCGAGATCAGCTCGTCGGGGATCGCGCCCTTGGCGTACTGGCGCATCCAGAAGATCCCGAACGCGTTCGCGGCGCCGGGGATGATCAGCGCCTTCAGCGACCCGATCCAGCCGAACTCGGCCAGCGTCACGAACTGCGGCACCAGCGCCAGCTGGGACGGGATCATGAAGGTCGCCAGCAGCAGCCCGAACAGGAAGTTGCGCCCCGGGAACTCGTACTTCGCGAACGCGAACGCGGCCAGCGAGTCGAAGAACAGCACCAGCACGGTGACGCCCAGACTGGCGGCCAGCGTGAGCAGCATCGAGCCGAAGAAGTCGATGTTGTCCAGCACCTTGCCCATGTTCTCGAACAGGTGCGAGCCGACCATCAGCTTCGGTGGGTAGGCGAAGATGTCCGGCGTGGTGTTCGAGGCCATCACCAGCATCCAGTAGAACGGGAAGATCGAGACCAGCACGCCGAACATCAGCACGACGTGACCGACGACGGTACGGAGTTTTTCAGTGCGCATCGGCGTGCTCCTTTCCTGCCTCAGCCAGGTCCCTGTCGTTGGCCACCTGCTCGGCGGCGATCTTGCGCTGCACCCGGCGGGCCGCCCGCCTGGTGATCCGTTCGTCGTCGTTGCCACCGATCAGGCGCCAGTTGATGATCGAGAACAAGACGATCAGGATGAACAGCGCCCAGCCGATCGCGGCGCCGTAGCCGAACTGGTTGGAGCCGAACGCGTTGTCGTACAGGTAGGAGACGATGGTCAGCCCGCCGTCACCCGGCCCGCCGATCGCGCCGCTGCTGCCGAACAGCACCTGGGACTCGGTGAAGATCTGCAGGCCACCGATCGTCGAGGTGACCGCGGTGAACAGGATCACCGGGCGCAGCAACGGGACGGTGATCCGCCAGAACGTCTGCGTCGGCGAGGCACCGTCCACCTTGGCGGCCTCGTAGATGTCGGACGAGATCGCCTGCAGACCGGCCAGGAAGATGATCGCGTTGTAGCCGGTCCACCGCCAGGCCACGATGGTCGCGATGGCGACCTTGATGCCCCACGGCTGGCTCAGCCACTCGATCTTGTCCAGCCCGATCGACTGCAGGAACGCGTTCAGCAGGCCGAAGTTGTTGCTGAAGATCGAGCCGAACACCATCGTCACCGCGACCACCGAGGTGATGTTCGGGATGAAGTAGGCGATCCGGTAGAAGCTGCGGAACCGCGTCGCGTTGTGCAGCGCGTTCGCGATCACCAGGGCCAGCAGCAGCATCGGCACGGTCGAGATCACCCAGATCAGCAGGGTGTTGGTGATCGACTTCCAGAACGTCGGATCGGTGAGCAGGTAGCTGTACTGCTCCAGCCCGACCCACTTCATCGTGCCGATCCCGTCCCAGGCGTGGAACGACAGCCAGATCGAGAAGAACACCGGGAACGCGCCGAAGATCGCGAACAGGATGAAGAACGGCGACACCGCGGCGTACTGCGGCAGTGCCTGGCGGATCTTGTTGGGCGGCTTGTCCGGCGCCGGGTCCTTGGTGGTCACCGCGGCCGTACTGCGTACTGCGTCGCTGACGGCCATCTCAGATCGCCCCCGCCCGGGTGAGTTCGCGGTCGATCTGGTGCTGCGCGTCCTTCCAGGCCTGGTCGGAGGTCTTGCTGCCGATCTCCACGTTGACCAACTCCGCACTCAACGGCTTGTTGATGATCGAGTCGTACGGGCTGAAGTACGCACCCGGGTACTTCTTCGCGGATTCGGCGAACACGTCGACGATCTTCTGGCCACCGAAGAACGGGTCCGGAGCTGCCAGCCGGGGATCGGTGTAGCTGGCCGGAGTGGAGGGGAAGAGAACCGGGTCGAGGAAGGACTGGGCCTGGTTCTTCGCAGACTCCAGCCAGGTGATGAAGGCGAAGGCGGCCTGCGGATCCTTGCAGTACTTGGTGATCGCGAGGAACGAGCCGCCCCGGTTGCCCGGACCGCCGGGCGACGGCGTGACCCGCCAGAGGCCCTTCGTCTTCGGCGCGGCGTTCTTCGGTCCCAACTGGGCCCACCAGACCGCGCCGATGAAGGCCGCCAGCCGGCCGTTCGTGACCACGGCGTTGGCATCGGTGCTGCCTTGCTGCGCGTTGGCCGACAGGCCTTCCTTGACCACGCGGACGGCCAGGTCCCAGGCCTTCCTGATGTGGTCACCATTGCCGATGTAGCGGCCGTCGGCAGTCATGTAGCGCTGCGGCATCTGGGCCAGCGCATAGGCATAGACCGAGGTGATGTTGTCGGTGATCGCCGAACCGCGCACCGCCTTGTTGAGCTTCTTGCCGAGCTGGATGTAGCTATCCCAGTCGGGCGCGGCAGCGGCCACGTCCTGCGGCTCGGTCGGCAGGCCGGCCTTCTCGAAGATGTCCCGGCGGTAGAACAGGGCGGTCGGCCCGGTGTCCATCGGATAGGCCATCATCCGGTTCTCCGGGGTGATGCCGAGCTTCCACTTCCACTCCAGGAAGTCGGCCTTGAACTTGTCCGCGCCGAGCTCGTGCAGGTCGTGGAACTGGTCGGCGTTCGGGAAGTAGGTGGCGACGTCGTCGTTGATCGCGATGATGTCGGGGACCATCGACTTGCCGGCCAGCGAGGTCAGCACCTTGGTCTTGTAGTCGCCGCCGATCCGGGTCATCGAGAGCTGCTTGCCGCCGCCACCGGGGATGGACTTCTCGGCCTCGGCGATCAGGGCGTCGTTGACCGAGCCGGTCCAGGTCCACATGCTCAGCTGGTTGGCGCCGCCGAGCGAACCAGGGGATCCACATCCGGTCAGTCCGGCCGCCGCGGCACTCGCCCCGGCGCCGAGCACCAGGAACCGCCTGCGTGTCACTGCCATGAACCGCCTCACCTACACCTTCGCGTCGCTACCGGGAGGGGGAGTACAGATGTTCATTTCCGCGAGAACGTGTCGACAAATGTTCAGCAAGGGTCTAGGTAAGCGCATACCAACTGAACCGGTCAAGGGGTCATCCCACCTCCCAGCCCGGGCGGAGCCGACTGGTACGGAACTGACAGGATGGCGCCATGCCGACGATCGATACCGTCCTGTTCGACGCCGACGGAGTCATCCAGCAAGGCACCAGCGACTGGCGGGGGACGCTGTCCTCGTACGTCGAACCGGCCGAGGCCGAGGAGTTCATCCTCGACCTGATGGCCTCGGAGGCTCCGACGCTCACCGGCAAGGGTGACTTCCGCGAAGCGCTGGCCGAGGTGCTCCAGCGCTGGTCCTCGACCGGCACCCTCGAGGAGGTGCTGCAGCTGTGGCACCAGTTCGAGGCCGACCCCGTTGTGGTCGGCTGGATCCAGGAGCTCCGGGCCGCCGGGATCGGGTGCCATCTCGCCACCAACCAGCAGACCTACCGGCGAGCGATCATGCACGACGAGCGCCGGTACGGCGACTGGTTCGACCAGACCTTCTACTCCTGCGACCTCGGCCTGGCCAAACCCGATCCGGCGTACTTCACCGCGATCCTGACCGCCGTCGACCGGCCGGGCACCTCGACGCTGTTCATCGACGACAACCAGGCCAACATCGACGGCGCCCGCAGCGCGGGCCTGCACGCCGAGCTCTACGACCTCAGCGAAGGGCACGAGGTGCTGCGTGATCTCCTGGCGAAGTACGGACTGAAAGTGGCCTCAGCGGCCGGCTGATGGCGAAGAGGATCGCCAGTAGCGGGAGGGTGATCAGGAACGCGGTTCGCAGGTCGACGACCCGGGTGAGGCCGGCGAGGATGGCTGGTGCCGACAGGATCGCCGCACCGGAAGCGGCGGCTCCGAGTGCTGCCAGGCGGGCTGGGCTGAGGCCCGGGGTGGCGACCAGGGCAGCCACCGTCATGGGGTAGAGCGGCGCGATGCCGATCCCCGCGATCACCAGGCCGACCGTCACCACGGCCGGTCCGTCGAACAGGCTGACCAGCAGGGTGCCTCCCATCGCCAGTACGCCGGCCGGGACCAGCGGCGACCAGTCGCGGAGGCGCAGCGGGCCTATCGCCCGGCCCACCGCCATCCCGATCGGGAACGCGCTGCCCAGCAGGGCGGCCGTTGCCATCGGCAACCCAGTGGTGACCAGCCGCGCCACAGCCCAGACGACAAAGCAGAACTCCACGGCCACCGCGAGCACGACCCGAAGCCAGCCTCTGGCCACCTGCAGCACGACCAGTCCGCCGCTGGCTGCTTGCTGATGAGTCGCCGCGGGCCGAGCGAAGACAGCCAAGGCCAGGAGCGGCGGCGCTGCGGCCAGCATCGCCAGCCGCCCGGTGGCGCCGAGGGCGTCAACCGCGCCGATTGCCAGCGGGGCCAGGATGCCCGTCGCGCTCGCGAACGCATTGACCTTGGTGAGCCGCACCGCGGCTGTCGGACCACTCAGCAGCAGCGGCGCAATCAGGATCAGCAGGGCTCCCCCAAGCCCGACACACAACCCGCCACCGATCGCGACGACGTACTGCGGAGCAATCGCGATCAGCACTCCACCGAGCGCGCAGACGATCGACCCCACTCGCAGTACGACGCTGATGGTGAACGTCCTGAGCACCACCGGCCCGACCACCGCAACGACCAGCAACCCCACCGCGAACGCCGACGGCAGCAACGCCAGCCGCTCCGCGGGCAGGTCGAGATCCCGGGCCAGGACCGCGACGCAAGCCCCGAGCCCGGCCAGCAGGAACCCCAAGGCCCCCAACGCAACCCCGATCTCCACCTCCTCCCGCCGGCTGCTGTGCGCCCGCGGATCGGTTTCGATCGGCTGGTTGGTCACTCCCCCGACCGGTTCAGCAGAGACCGGTTCAGCAGAGTCACGAGGTCGTGCAGGTCGCGGAGCTTGAAATCACCGTCGAGGCCTTTGAGCGCGGCGGTCCGAGCACCTGCCGCTCGACCGGCGGCCAGTCCCACTTCGGCGTCTTCGACGACCAGGCAGTACTGCGGATCGACGTCGAGCAACTCGGCAGCGCGAAGGTAGCCCTCCGGGTCGGGCTTGCCCCGGCTGATGTCCTCGATCGTCACCAGCAGCGGCGGGTCGATACCTGCCGCGCCGAGACGCGCTTTCGCGAGCCGAAGGTCAGCGCTCGTCACAACTGCCCACGGAAGGCCGTCGAGCGCAGCCAGTACTTCGAACGCACCGGGCGCCGCGACGACATCGGACAGATCGTCGTACTGCAGCTCCAACTGCCGGGCCGCGGCCGTCGACCGGGCCACCTCGTCGAACCCCGGCAGCATCCGGTCGACCGTCGACTCGGCGGGCGCGCCGTGCGCCTGCGACAGCACCTCGGCAGCAGATACGCCGTACTCCGAGGCCCACGTCGTCCACGCGCGCTCGACAGACGCGTCCGAGGTGACCAGAGTGCCGTCCATGTCGAACAACACGGCCTGCAGTTCCCGCAAGTCCATCGATCCTCCATTAAACTCGTTCTCCGAGGATAAACCTGATACACCCCAGGTCAGCAAGAGGTGAAGTGAAACCAGTGCAGCGGCGAGGGCAGTGGCAGACGGCTGCGGACGTCCTGACCCGGGTCGCCCGGCAGCCCGGGATCACCCGAGCCGCCGTGGCCAAGGAACTCCGGTTGAGCACCAGCACGACCACCGAGGTCACCGCTCGTCTCCGCGACCTGCAGCTCTTGACCGAGACCCCGGCGCCGAGCCAGGGCCGTGGGCGGCCGACGACAGTACTGCGCCCGCATCCGCGGGGTCCGGTGGTCCTCGCAGTGGAGTTGCGGCAAGCGGGTTGGCAGAGCGCAGTGGTGTCGCTGGACGGCGTACTGACCGACCGGCGGTCCAAGAGCCACCGCCGCCGGCCGGACGCAGTACTGGCTGCTCTTCGGGCTGTTGTTGAGGACGCCAGAGCGCAGTACGGCGATCGTCTGCTGGCTGTCAGCCTGGCTGCGGCGGGCACGGTCAGGGCGGGTCATCTCATGCAGGCGACGACGCTGGGGTGGGGCACTGTCGATTTGAGCCCGGTGGTGGAGGGCACTCAGTTGCCGCTGCTGGTGGGGAACGATGCGACGCTCAGTGGGGTCGCTGAGGCGCGTACGGGGGCGGCCGCCGGCGCTGGGACAGCTCTGCACCTCATTGTCGAGGTGGGAGTCGGCGGGACGCTGATACTCGACGGGAGTCCTGCCAGCGGCGCTACTGGCGCTGGAGGCGAGTACGGGCACATCCCCTTCGGAGACCGCAGGCTGTCGTGCCCGTGCGGAGCACGCGGCTGCTGGGACCTCGAGGTAGACGGCCGCGCCCTGGCCCGCCATCTCGGCGATCCAGAGCCCGAGGACCCCTACACCTACGCCGAAGCAGTCCTACAACGCGTCACAGACCCGACTGTGAAGGCGGCGGTGGACGCGGTTGTTGCTGCTTTGGCTAGTGGGATTGCTGGGCTGGTGAACGCTCACGACCCCGAGGTGGTGACGCTTGGCGGCCTGGCGATCCCGCTGCGAGCTGCCGCGCCTGCCACCTTCACCACCGCCTACGCCGAAGGCCTGATGACCTTCCACCGCGCCAGTCCGCCGCCGGTCCTCGACTCGACTCACCAGGAGACCGGCCCGCTCCGCGGCGCCGCGGCCCTCGGGTTCGACCACATCACCACCCCGGCCGCCCTGGCTGCCTGGGCGGACCGGACTACTCAGTCCCTCTCCCCCGCGACCTGATCCTCGGCGTCATCGGCCGGCCCGCTCTCGGTCTCCGCCTCCACCACAGGCTCCGGCTTGGGGGCCGGCACGATCGGCGGTTCGAGGACGGCGAGGATCTTGATGATGTCGTGGCGGTGGTGCTGGATCTCGTGCGCGGTGTGCCGGATGATCCAGCCGAGCGAGCGAGGCGCCCGGACCGGGTAGTTGTAGAGGCCGAGCTTGCCGAGCTGAGGCGGCGTGAGCACCCGCGCCGCAGCGCCGAACTCGCGGGCGAATCGCATCAGCGCGGCCGCCACCTCCATCGGGTCCTGGTCCTCGTACTTCGCCTCCTTCACCCGACCGGTCCGGTCCATCGGCGCGTACACCGGCCGGTCCTCGGCCAGGCACTGCGCGATCCGCAGCCGCTGCACCTCCAGTACGTCGCGCACGTGGCAGGCGTACTCGATCGCCGACCACACCTCCGGCTCCGGGCGGATCCGGACGACATTCGCATCGGGCCCGGCCGCCGCCTTGGTCAGCGCCATGCTGCACTCGGCCGACTGCCGGATGAGCGTCGTCACCGTGCCCTGCAGGTCACCCGTGTCGTAGTTGAAGCCGCATTCCTCACACAGTCCGTCGACCGGCGGGCGACTCTTGTTCACTCAGCACTCCTGTTTCGGAACTTCCACGCGTGATCCACCGGCCCGATCCCACCACCGAGCGCAAACCCGGCAGCCACCGCCCCACTGACGTAGTCCTTCGCGGCCCCGACAGCAGCCGGTACGTCGTACCCGCGGGCCAGGTACGACGCGATCGCACTCGCCAGCGAGCACCCCGTGCCGTGCGTGTGCCGGTTGTCCGCACGAGGCGCACTGAACTCCAGCCGTACGCCGTCCCCGTGCAACACGTCCACAGCCAACGGACCCGTGTCGTGCCCGCCCTTCACCAGCACCCACGTGGCGCCGGCATCGAGCAATACCTTGGCCGCAAGCTCGCGATCCTCGACACTGCGCAACTCGACCCCAGCCACCGGCCCCAGCTCGGTCAGATTCGGTGTCAGGACGGTCGCCAGCGGCACGATCTCCTCCCGCACCGCCACCATCGCATCCTCGGCGAGCAACGCGTCCCCGTGCTTCGACACCGACACGGGATCGACCACCACCGGTACGCCGTCCGGCAGCGTCCGCAGCAACCCGGCCACCAGCCGGACCATCGAGGCGGACGCCAGCATCCCCGTCTTCACCGCGTCGACGCCGATGTCGTCCACGACACTGCGGAACTGCGCCACCACCTGTTCCTCGGGCAGCTCCCAAGCGCCCTGCACACCCAGGCTGTTCTGGGCCGTGATCGCCGTCAGCACACTCATCCCGTGCACGCCGTTGGCCAGCATCGACTTCAGGTCGGCCTGGATCCCGGCTCCACCTCCGGAATCGGATCCGGCGACGGTAAGCACCCGCGGCGGCGCGGCGTTCATGACAGCTCCTGACAAACGATGGCGGGGGACATGGCAGGGGGCATGGCGGGGGACATGGCTTCAGCTCCGGAAGTGCGCGTGGCCGGTGACGGCCGTGTAGAGCTCGCCGTCCACGGTCACCGTGCCGGGCGGTTGCTCTTCATTGCCGACGGCAACGGTGCCGATGACGGTCCAGGTGTCCGGCACGTCGGCCGGCTCGAAGGTGCCGACCAGGGCGTGGTCCTCGCCGCCGCTCAGGACGAACGCCAGCGCGTCCGCGCCGGTCGCCGAGGCGACGGACTGGAGTGGTTCGGCGATGGTCAGCGCGGCCGAGCGGATGTCGATCCGGACCTCGCTGGCGACCGCGATGTGGGTCAGGTCGGCGATCAGCCCGTCGCTCACGTCGCACATCGACGACGCGCCGGCGATCGCGGCGCGCGGCCCTTCGGCGTACGGCGGCGCGGGGCGGCGGTGCGCCTCCACCACCGAGCGCGGGGACCGGAACCCGCGGTTGAGCACGGTGAACCCCGCCTCGGCCCAGCCCAGCCGCCCGACCACGGCGACTTCGTCGCCGGGGCGCGCGCCGGAGCGCAGTACCGGGGAACGACCGTCGAGCGAGCCGAAGGCGGTGACCGAGACGACGATCTTGTCGGACTGCACGGTGTCGCCGCCGACGATGCTCACGCCGAGCAGTTCGCACTCGTCGCCGATGCCCTGGGTGAGCTCGATCGCCCACGCGGTCGGCAGATCCGCCGGTCCGCCGAACCCGACCACCACCGAAGTCGGCCGGGCGCCCATCGCGACGATGTCGGCCAGGTTCTGCGCCGCGGCCTTGCGGCCCACGTCGTACGCCGAGGACCAGTCGCGGCGGAAGTGCCGGCCCTCCACCAGCAGGTCGGTCGTGATCACCATCCGGCCGTCCGGCACCGCCACCACGGCCGCGTCGTCACCCGGACCGACCAGGACGTCCGCACCTTGGGGAAGGCTCTTGGTGGCGGCTTGGATGAAGCCGAACTCACCGGTGCTTCCCAACGTCTCTGTCACGTCAACAGACCTCCCATATCGCTCCACGGAGTCTAAGCGTCCTGAGCCGGTCGCCACGCCGCACCGGCGACGCCCAGGCACTGGCGTGACTACCGGCTCAGGACACTAGGCGGTACGGTGACCGAGCAACGAAGAGTACGCCCGGCCGCTCTGCAGTACCGTGGCCGATGTCAGCTGAGGACGACTGAGTGGAGAACGACGTGGTGGTCCAGGCCTACATCCTGATCCAGACCGAGGTCGGCAAGGCGGCCGACGTCGCAGCGCAGATCGCCGAGGTGCAGGGCGTCACCCTGGCCGAGGACGTCACCGGTCCGTACGACGTGATCGTGCGTGCCGAGGCGCGCAACGTCGACGAACTGGGCAAGCTGGTCGTGGCGAGGGTGCAGAACGTGCCCGGTATCACCCGCACGCTGACGTGCCCCGTCGTTCACATCTGACCCCGATCACCGCCCCGAGACGCCAGCGCGTCCGCCGGAGAGCCGCCCTGGCCACTGCCTTGGCCGTGCTCTCCCCGGCCGCCCTGGCCGGCTGCACCCCCGGCCCGGCCAAGATCGCCGTCCCGTCACCCGCACCCGAGGTCGCGGACGCCTGCGCCGACCTGATCAAGGCGATGCCGGCCAAGGTGCTAGACGCCAAGCGCCGCAAAACCGACCCGGCCAGCCCACTGACCACGGCGTACGGCGACCCACCCATCGAAGTGACCTGCGGCGTCGCCACCCCGGCCGGGATGGCGGAGGCCCAGTCACAGTGCTTCGAGGTCAACGGCGTCGGCTGGTACGCAAAACAGGTGACCAACGGCTACATCTTCACCACCATCGGCCGAAAGCTCTACCTGGAACTCGCCGTCCCCAACAAATACGCGCCGGAAGCCAACGCCCTCACCGATGTCGCTGACGCCGTCAAGACCCACAACACCCTCATCACACCCTGCACCTGAACCGCGGGGGCAGGGGTCAGCGGAGGCCGGTGGGGCGGGTCATGGCTAGGGTTAGGAGCCGGTCTACTAGTTCCTTGTAGTCGATTCCTGAGGCGGCCCACAGGCGCGGGAACATGCTGGTCGGGGTGAAGCCGGGCATGGTGTTGATCTCGTTGATGACCACCTGCTGGTCCTCATCGACGAAGAAGTCGACCCGGGCCAGGCCTTCGCCCTCGATCGCGTCGAACGCGGTCAGCGCCTTCGCGCGGATCTCCGCGGCGATCGGCTCGGGCAACTCGGCCGGCACCGAGAGCGCGGTGTACTCCTCACCCTCGGGCAGGTACTTCGTCTCGAAGTCGTAGAAGTCGTGCCCGCCACCGGAGACCGAGATCTCACCGCAGACACTCGCCTCGGGGGCCCCGCCGTTGAGGCCGCCCAGTACGCCGACCTCGATCTCGCGCGGGTTCTTGGCGGACGCCTCGACGATCACCTTCGGGTCGTGCGCGCGCGCCTCGGCGACGGCCAGGTCCAGCTCGTCCAGGCTGTTCACCTTGCTGATCCCGAGGCTCGACCCGCCCCGGCTGGGCTTCACGAACACCGGGTAACCGAGCTTGTCGACCGCTTCACGGCAGGCCTGCGGGTCACGGGTCCAGTCCCGGTCCCGGATCACGACGTACGGCGTGACCTCGAGCCCGGCGGCCGCGAAGACGACCTTCATGTAGTGCTTGTCCATGCCGACCGCGCTGGCCAGTACGCCGGAGCCGACGTACCGGATGTCCGACATCTCCAGCAGGCCCTGCAGCGTGCCGTCCTCACCCCACGGGCCGTGCAGCAGCGGGAAGACCACGTCCACCTCGCCGAGCGTGGCGGGCACTTCGCCCGGCTCGGTGACGACCAGTTCGCGGTCGGCGCCGAACAGCACCGGCAGCGCCGTCACGTCGACCTCCGGGAGCTTGCCGTCGGTGATCGACAGCCGCTCCGGGTCACCGCTTTCCAGCACCCAGTGCCCACTGGTGGTGATGCCGACCGGTACGACGTCGTACTTGTCCCGGTCGATCACCTGCAGCACGTTGGCCGCGGTCACACAGGAGATGGCGTGCTCGCTCGACCGGCCACCGAAAACCACGGCGACGCGGGGCTTGCGTTTTTCTTCCCTCGAGTACTCACTCACCGGCTCGACGATAGCGCCAGTTCCGGGCGGCTTTGACCAGGGTTTAGTTAAGACCTCTTCAGATCTCGCTCCGTCACCCCTCGGTCCCAGGTCACCGGCAGCGCCTGGACGCCGTACACGAGGGTGTTGTTCTTGAACTGGAGTTGCTCGAACGGGACGGCCAGCCGCAGGGTCGGGATCCGGCGGAACAGGCGGGTGAAGACCTCGCGCAGTTCGACCCGGGCGAGTTGTTGCCCGAGGCACTGATGTGGGCCGAAACCGAAGGCCAGGTGGGCGGACGGCCGGCGGGACACGTCGAGCCGGTCCGGGTCCGGGAAGGCCGACTCGTCGCGGTTGGCCGAGGGCAGGGCGGCGATCAGGTACTCCCCCGCCTCGATCGTGCTGTCGCCGACCGGGAGGTCCTCCACCACGTGGCGGAACAGGCCGAACTGCACCACGGACAGGTAGCGCAGCAGTTCCTCCACGGCCGACGGCGCGAGGTCCGGGTTGTCGCGCAATGCGGCGAACTGTTCGGGGTTGCGCAGCAGCGCGAGCGTGCTCAGCGCAATCATGTTGGCCGTCGTCTCGTGGCCCGCGATCAGGAGCGTGATCCCGATCGTCACCAGCTCGGGCACGGTCAGCGGCCGCCCTTGCTCCTCGCCTCTGGTGATCAGCCGGGACAACAGGTCGTCCTCGCGGTGCGCAAGCTTGGCCATCACCAGCCCGGCCATGTACTGCTGCAGTTCCCCGTTGACCCGGTCAACCTCTTCTTCGGGCCGGTCGACCGCGACCAGTACTGCGCTGCGGTGCTGGAACTCGTCGCGATCGGCGTACGGAACGCCGAGCAGCTCGCAGATGACCAGCGACGGAATCGGCAGCGCGAACGCCTGGACCAGATCGACCGGCCCCTCCTCGACGGCGAGCATCGCGTCGATGTGCTCGTCGATCAACTGCTGGATCCGCGGCTGCAACGCCCGGATCCGCTTCATCGTGAACTCGCTGGTCAGCAGCCTCAGCAGATACGTGTGCTGGTCCCCGTCGTTCTGCAGGATCGACCCGGACTCCACCTCCCGCTCCAGGTTCGCCTCCGGTACGACGTGCATCGACGGCGCGACTCGCGAGCTCAGCCGGCGATCGGTCAGCACCGAGCGCACTTCGTCGTACCGGCTGAACAGCCAGGCGTCGACGCCGGCCGGAGTGGACACCTTGGTGGGGCCGTCGTCCTGCCGCAGCTCGGTGTAGCCGGTGGCCGGGTCGAAGGGGCAACCGCTCGGCCGGGTGACGGGAAAAACCTGGCGGGTCTCGGTCATCGGCAAGATCCTCGCTTCGCTGGGTTTGCAACTGAGGCAAGATTGGTAGTAACTACCATATGGCCGTGGGAACCAACTGAGATCAGCTCTCGGCGGGTCGCCCGCCGTGTACGCTGCCCGCACCTACCGGCGTACGGGCGCACGAGCAAGGGACACGGCATGGGGCTTCGCGAGCTGAAGCGGGAACGGACCCGCCGGCTGATCTCGGACAAGGCCTTCGAGCTGTTCAGCGACCACGGCTTCGGCCGGACCACGGTCGAGCAGATCGCCGCGGCCGCCGAGGTCGGGCCGAGCACGCTCTACCGGTACTTCCCGACCAAGGAGACGCTGGTCCTGGAGTTCGTCGAGGACTGCCTGTTCGACGCGCTCGGTTGGTTCCGCGAGCAGCCCGCGGACCTGGATCTCCCGGACGGCCTGCAGAGCGTCATCGAGCGGGTGCTCGGTCAGCTGGAGCGCAACCCCGACCGAGTGCGGATGGTCTACGAGCTGGCCGGTCAGACGCCGTCGGTGAGCGCCCACCTGGCCGAGCTGATCTGGCGGTGGCGCAACGAGCTGACCGTGGAGCTGGCCGGGCGGCTGGCGGGTGACTCGGTGGAGTTCACTGCCGCGCTGGCGGCCGGCACCACGATGAACATCATCGAGATCGTCGTCCAGACCTGGGTCGACAACCCGGACGGCACCGAGGTCAAGGACCTGGCGCTCGAAGCGATGGGCCTGCTCCGCGGCGGTGGCATCCCGCTGCCTACAGTGCAGGCATGACGCCTGATCTGGATCCCTCCACCGTTGTCGTGCACGCCGGCCGCCCCGCTCGGGTGGCAGATGCGCCGATGGGTGAGTCACCTGTCTTCAGTTCGACCTACGTCGCGGGTGGCGAGAGAGGCTACGGCCGCTACGGCAACGACGCCTGGACGGCGCTCGAGGAGACCCTCGGCGCCCTGGAAGGTGGGCGCTGTCTCAGCTTCGCCTCGGGCATGGGAGCCGCCGCTGCCATCTGTGACCTCGTACCGGTCGGTGGCCGCGTTGTAGCGCCGCAGCACGCCTACAGCGGAGTACTGGCACTGCTGGACCAGCAGGCAGCTACAGGTCGGCTGACTGTGGAGCGGGTGAGTATTACCGACACTGCGGCCGTGTCAGCCGCCGTCGTCGGTGCTGACATGCTGTGGATCGAGTCGCCGACCAACCCGGCCATGGAGGTCGCCGACCTACCAGCACTGGCAGCAGCGGGCCGTACTGCGGGCGCCACGGTTGTAGTCGACAACACGTTCGCCACGCCACTCCTGCAGCAGCCGCTCGCCATGGGCGCCCACATCGTGTTGCACTCGGCGACCAAGTTCATCGCGGGCCACTCGGACGTAGTACTCGGTGCTGTCATCACCAACTCGGATGACCTCTGGTCGGCGCTGGAACTGCGCCGGAGAAGCCTGGGCGCCATCCCTGGTCCCATGGAGGCCTGGCTGGCACTTAGAGGGCTCCGCACACTCGCCCTGCGGCTGGAGCGGGCGCAGTCCAACGCCGCCTTCCTGGCTGCGCGACTGCTGGAGCACCCGCGGGTCAGCCGGGTGCGCTACCCCGGGCTGGCCGAGGACCCCGGCCATGCCCTAGCCGCTGCCCAGATGTCCGGCTTCGGCGCGATCCTCGCCTTTGAGCTCGGTGGCGACGCCGCAGGCGCCCAGCGCGTCTGCGAAAGCACCGAGCTCTGGGTTCACGCCACCAGCCTCGGCGGCGTCGAGTCCATGCTCGAACGCCGCCGCCGCTGGGCCATCGAAGTACCGACGATCCCCGAAGACCTCATTCGCCTCTCGGTCGGCATCGAGCACCCGGATGACCTGTGGGTCGATCTGGCGCAGGCGCTGAAGGCCTAGCGCTTCATCACCGACGCCGAGGCGACGGTGATGGCGCAGAGGGCGACCGGGAGGATGAAGGCGATGTTGAGCGGCATCCAGTGGGCCAGGGCGCCGATCAACGCGGGACCCGCGAGCAGGCCGACGTAGCCAAGGCCCACGACCTTCGCCATCAGAGCGCCTGATGCTCGGGTGTCGAGATTGCCCGCGGCCGTGAAGAGTTGCGGCACTCCGCCGGAGAGCCCGAGACCGAACAGCGCCCAGCCGACGAGGGCCACCGGCACCCAGGGCACCACGATGACGGTGCTGAGTCCGATGGCGGCCAGCAGAGCGCCGTACCGGACGATGGCGGCCGGACCGACGATCGCGGCGACCCGGTCGGTCGCGAAGCGCCCGACGGTCATGGCGATCGCGAAGGCGCCGTACGCGTAGGCCGCAGTACTGGTCGAGGTGTCCAGGACGTCGCGGAACTGGAGTGCCGCCCAGTCGTTGGCGACGCCCTCGGCGAGCATGAGCGCGAAGGCGAGCCCGCCGAGCTGCCAGACCAGCTTGGCGGGCGGCGCGACTCGCGCCGGCTCGTCTTCCGCCGACTCCGGCTCCTTGGGTGCCTCGATCAGGAAGCGGCTCGCCACCAGCGAGATGACGATGCAGAGCACACCGGCTCCACTCAACGAGACCGCGGTCGGTACGTCGGCCTTCAGCGCCGCCGCGCCGATCAGGGCCGCGAACGCACCGCCGATCGACCACATGGCGTGGAACGCGGCCATGATCGGCCGGGGGTAAAGGCGTTCGACGACGACCGCCTGCGAGTTCATCGCGACGTCGATCGAGCCGTTGCCGAAGCCGAACGCGAGCAGGGCAAGGCCGAGCGTCCACCAGTTGTTCGCCAGTCCGGGCCCGAACAGGGAGAGGCCGAGCAGCACACCGGCCGCGGGCACCAGCCGGCGTTGACCGACCCGGTCGGCCAGCGGACCTGCGACCTGCATCCCGGTGAAGGCGGCACCGCCCAGGACGAGCAGGAGCAGGCCGAGCGTGCTGTGCGAGATGCCGGTCGCGCGCTCGATGTTCGGGATGTGCACGACCCACATGCCGACCCCGAAGCCGTTCAGGCCGAAGTAGGTCCAGGTAGCCACCCGGGCCGCGCGAGGTGGCGCGGCGGTGGCGAAGTCGATGCTCAAGAAAGCCCTTCCAGGGTGGAGTCCGCGACCTCGACCAGTACTCCGCGCTGCGCGAGCAGCGTGCGGGACTCTTCGGGCGCGGTGGAATCGGTGATGATCAGGTCGGGTCGCTCGGCCGGGCAGACGTACGCCAGCGCGGCGCGATCCCACTTGGCGCCGTCGGCCAGCACGACGGTTCGGGTCGCCACCGCCATCGCCTGCTGCTTCACCTCGGCGTCGCCCAAGTCGAACGCGGTCATCCCCGCGTCGAGGCTGAACGCGCACGGGCTCAGCACGGCCACGTCGAACCGCAGCGCCCTGAGCGAGGCCAGCGCGAGCGGGCCGACCATCGCCAGCTCCCCGGGCCTCGGCTCGCCGCCCGGCATCAGCAACCGGACTCGCGGCGCGTCGATGAGCTCCTGGGCGACATAAAGAGACAGCGGCATCACGGTGACCGCCCGGTCGCGGAGCAACCTGGCCACCTCGAGCGCCGTCGTACCGCTGTCGAGCACGATCGTCTCGCCGTCGCGCAGATGCTCGACCGCGGCTCGCGCGATCGCCTGTTTCGGCCCGAGGTCAGCCGTCACACGCGCCGCGAAGGGCGGCTCGACACCAGTTGGCATCGCCGCGATCGCACCGCCGTGGACGCGCTTGAGCACACCCTGCGCCGCCAGGTAGTCGAGGTCGCGCCGAACCGTCATGTCGGAGGCGCCGGTCGCGCTTACCAGCTCGGCCACCCCGACCCGCGGGGCCGCCTTGAGACGCTCGACGATGACGCGCTGCCGTTCCGTACTCTTCACTGGGGTAAAGCTACTTCCATTTGTTCGATCAAACAACTTGTTTGTTTGAATGGTGGAATCCGATGAGGGGTTGGGGTAGTGGGATTCGGATCGATGACCGAGATTCGCCGGGCCCGGTACGCCGTTGCCGCGGTCTTCTGCGTGCACGGCGCGGTGACCGGCTCGTTCGCGACGCGGGTGCCGTGGATCCAGGACCACGCCTCGGTCAGCGCCGGCCAGCTCGGGCTGGCGCTCGCGTTCCCGGCGATCGGCGCCTCGCTGACGATGCCGCTGGCCGCGCGGATCAGTCACCGCTTCGGCAGCAGGGCGGCCCTACGCGGGCTGATCGCGCTCTGGACCCTCTCCCTCGTCCTGCCCTCGCTCGCGCCCCACCTGGTCACCCTGTGCGCCGCCCTGTTCGTGTACGGCGCCTCGGCGGGGATGGCCGACGTCGTGATGAACGCGGTCGGCGTCGAGGTCGAGCAGCGGCTCGGCCGCTCGATCATGTCCGGGCTGCACGGGATGTGGAGCGTCGGAACGCTGATCGGCTCGGGGATCGGCACGGTCGCCGCCCACCTCGACGTGAGCGCCCAGCTGCACCACGCGGTAGCGGCCGTAGTACTGACTCTGGCCGGGATGTGGGTCTGCAACTGGGTGCTGAACCTGCATCCGGCCGAGGACGAGCTAGCGCCGCCGCGCTTCGCCCTGCCGCCCAAGTCGGCGTGGCTGATCGGCGCAGTCGGCTTCTGCGCGGTCTTCGCCGAGGGGGCGAGCCTGGACTGGTCCGCGGTGTACCTGCGCGACGTGCTGGACTCCTCGGCCGGTGTGGCCGCAGCAGCCACGACCGGCTTCGCACTGACGATGGCTGTGGCCAGGATCGCCGGCGACGCGGTGGTGGACCGCTGGGGCGCAGTACGGACCGTGCGGGTCAGTGGAGCCGTCGCCACGCTCGGCGGCGTACTGGTGGTACTGGCGAATCACCCAGTGATCGCCATGGCCGGCTTCGGCCTGCTGGGCCTGGGTATTGCGGTGGTCGTCCCGCTCGCCTTCGCCGCCGCCGGCCGCAGCGGCCCCAACCCGAGCCAGGCGATCGCCGGTGTAGCCACAGTCACCTACACCTCAGGCCTCATCGCCCCATCCATCATCGGCGGCATCGCCGAGGCCAGCAGCCTGACGATCTCGTTCATCCTGGTCACGCTGCTCGCCACCGGCATCGCCGCCTTCTCCGCGGTACTACGGCCTGCCGTCGTCCGCGAAGGCCACCTCGACAACTAACGGCGGGCGGTCACGACCGCGTAGTCGTTGGAGACCTTGAAGGCTGCCGGGTCCTCATTCAGCTCCCGTACTGCGACCAGCAGCCGTTGGGTGAGGTCGGCCTGCAACGCTTCACCGTCGGGTCGCGCAGCCAGCGCCTGGGCGGAGCTCACGGCCATCGGGTGCTGGGCCGACTTCTCGAGGTACTCCTCCGGGGAGGCGGCCGTGAGGCTGATCGAGTGTCGCTCCAGCTCGACCGAGAAACCGTGCGGGGCAAAGGCTTCTCGCAACGCTGCCTCGTCGTGCCAGGCAAGCGGTTTGGGGCTGGCCGGATCCGCCGGGCCGCCGCCGAAGACCTCGCCCATGAACTTCCCGGCGACCTGGTTGATCGCCATCATCGAGCCGCCGGGCACCCACGAGGTCAGCCGGATCACTCCATCGGGCGCCGTCACCCGCGTCATCTCGGCAATCGCCGCCCGGGCATCCGGCGCGAAAATCACCGCGAACACCGACAACAGCAGATCCGCAGCACCGTCCTCTACCGGAATAGATCCAGCATCACCGACGAGGAACTCAGCCTGCAACCCCCGCTCAGCCGCCCGCTTCCGAGCCACCTCCACGAGCCGCTTGGCCGGATCGACACCCGTCACCACCGCGCCGCGCTCGGCAGCCAGCAGCGCGGCGTTCCCGGTCCCAGACCCGAGGTCGACGACGCGCTTGCCCGCCAACGGCTCGCACATCCCCACCACAACCTCGGAAACCGGCAGGAGCACCTCACCGGTCCCCTCGTACTCCCCCAAACCCCAATCCAACTCCACAACCCACTCCCCTCGCGCCGCCACCACCACCTGACCGAGCCCAGTGAACCACTAGGCCAGGTTGCAGTTGACACCATGTGAAGTCGGACAGTGGAAGGGCCATGATGAATATCGGAGAATTTGCCCGGCTCGGCGGGATTTCAACGCGCATGCTGCGTCACTACGACGCTCTCGGCCTGCTCGTCCCGGCTCACGTCGACCCCTTCACCGCCCGCCGCTCGTACGACGCTGCCCAGTTGCCGGTGCTCAACCAGTTGCTCGCCCTCAAGGGTCTCGGCTTCAGCCTGGACGAAGTCGGCACTCACCTGACCCGAGAGCAGCGGTGCTGCGATTCTCCCGGAGCTGTGCCCGGCCCAGGCGCGCGGTGCGGGCCCGGCCGCCAGCGCCCGTCGCGGGAAGTACGGCCGCCACTGGTCCCCCCGTGTGGAACCAGTGGCGGCGAGGTTAGTCGGCTGTGAGTTCGTAGGCGCGCAGGATGGTCTGGTCGACGGTATTGCCGCTCAGATCACGCGCCTTCGCTCGTAGCGAGACGAACCCGGCGCTCGGCTGGTTGAGCGTGGCGGTCCACCCGGTACGCGTCTTCCGGACCGGCACGCTCACCCAGGTCTTGCCGTCGTACGACGCCTCGACCGCGAGGCTGACCACCCGAGCCCGGGTGGAGCCGTGCTGGTGCTCCACCCGGACGGGGATGTCGAACCGCCCTCCCAGGGCCTGGTTCCGCTCGTTCACGTCAGGCGCGAACCGGACGGACATCAGCGGTAAACGGGTGTCCTCGCCATCCGGCGTACGAGCCGACTGGAAGGTCCAGGACGAGGTGATGTCGGTCGACCAGCGGAAGAACTCCTCAGACCGCTGGACGTGCTTGGTCAGCCGGTAAGTCCCGGCCTCGGCGGGTAGCGCGAAGGTCTGCTGCACGGGCGTCTCCGAAGTCCGCAGCAACGAGCCGTCGCGATAGAGGCTGGTGGTCTCCTTCTCGACCTCCGACGCGCCGAACCGGCCCGGACCGGGATCGGCGAACATCGGCGCCACCACCGTCAGGCTGTCGCCGTCTCGCGAGACCCAGGCCTGGTCCTCACGCCCGGGCATACCCGCCTGCGAGCTCGGGAGATTCGGTCCGACCACGGCGTGGTTCCAGGTCAGCTTGGTGGTCTTGCCGGCCGGGTAGGACCGGGCCGGCGCGTCGATCAGCGCGATGTACCTGACTTCCCCGTCCGGCAGGATCCGGAACGTGTCCGCCGCGAAGGCCCAGCGGATTCCGCCGGTGACCGAGTAGTACTCCTCACGCTGGAACGGCATCGTCATCTCGACCGCCGGGGTGAAAACGTACCCGGGCACGGTACGGCCGGCGCCGTCATCGGCCGGCAGCACCGGATAGCCCCAGTTGTTCAACCTGTTGCCCGGGGCACCGAGATATGTCCCGTCAATCCGGGCGTAGTCCTTCGCCGCGGTGACAAGCGACGGGTTGTCCGGGAAGCGCGCCGGCCAGCTGATCACGTCGTGGTAGAGGTACGGGCTGTTCAGATAGAAGTCCCGTTCGGGATCCTGGCCGTCCGGCATTTCCGCCCAGGCGAGGTGCGCGAAACCGGTGAAGGTCTTGGCCGAGCCGGTCAGGTTGGGCGCGACGAACAAGGCGGGCGCGTAGTCCGGCCGGAACGAGTTGGAGATCGCGAGACCGGCGATCAAGGTGAAATCGCGGAGCGGCCGGGCGAAACCGACACCACCCGCGGCCGCGGCGGCTCCCGCGACCGGCGCCCTGAGCTTGATCGGCTTGGCGCGGCGCGCGTCCAGTACCAGCGTCCCGGGCTTGTCGACCACCACATCGGGCTCACCGAGATAGATGGCCTGGCTCACGCCCACGTCGCCGGGGTTGAACATCGCGATACCGCCGTCGACCACGTACCGGCCCTTCGGCAGCGTCAAGGTGTCACCGGACAAGGCGAAGTAGCCCAGCAAGGTGTCGACGTTGAGCACGAACAGCCCGGCCGACAGGTCGTCACCCGGGACCACCGGCTTGCCGTCGGTCCCCAGAATCGTGAGCTTCTGCTCGTACGTCGGCAGCGCCTTGCCGACACCGACAGCCGTCCGGACGACCTGGCCATTGCCGGTGGCAACGATCCAGCCGGCGTACGCGCCGTCAGGGCCCGGCAGGGAGGTGTCCGCGGTGATGTCCAGGGTCACCGTGCCGTGGGCCGGGATTCGTACGACGGACCGGCTCAGCTTGAACATCCCTGCGGGAGCCGTACGGCCCTTCGGCCCCTTGGCGCTCAGCTTGAGCGTCAGCGTGACCGCCTGGTCGCCGTCGTTGCGATAGGTCAGCGCCTTGGTGACGGGCTTGTCGTCGTCGTGCGGCGCCTCGACCGGTCCGAGGTCGACCTTGCTCGGTGAGGTGGTGACCGCTTGCTTCAGCGCTCGGGCGAGATCGACCCGGCCGGCGCCCTGGCCGAGAACACCGATGCCGGGCAGGCCGAGAGACGACCCGGTCAGGGCGGAACGCAGCTCCTCTGCCTTCCAGTCCGGGTGCAGCTGGGCCAGAATCGCGGCGGCGCCCGTCACGTGCGGAGCCGCCATCGAGGTACCGGACAAGTCGGCGTACGACTCGTTGACCGCCATCGGGTCCAGCGGTGCACCGACGGCCCGGGCCGCGATGATGTGGCTGCCGGGGGCCGCGATGTCCGGCTTGAGGCCGAAGTCGTCGGCCCGCGGGCCACGGCTGGAGAAGGCGCTCAGGCCATCCGATTTGGTGACCGAAGCAACCGTCAGGGCCGCGTCGGCCTCAGCGGGACTCCCGATGCTGAAGTCCGCGCCGAAGTTCCCGGCGGAGATGACGAACAGCGCGCCGGTACTGGCGGTGAGGTCGTTGACCGCCTGCTCCAGCGGGTCGACCCCGTCCGTGGGACCGCCGCCGAGGCTTAGGTTGATCACCCGGGCGCCCGAGGTGGCTGCCCACTCCATGCCGGCGATGATCGCCGAGAACTCGCAGTCGTACAGGCCGCAGACCTTGCCGACCATGAGGTCCGCGTCCGGCGCTACGCCGCGGTACTTGCCGTCGGAAGCCGCGCCCGAGCCGGCCACGGTCGACGCCACGTGCGTGCCGTGACCGCCTTGGTCGACTGCATCCTCCCCGTCGCTGGTGAAGCCCTTGGCAACGGATACACGGCCCTTGAGGTCCGGGTGCGTCTCGTCGATGCCACTGTCCAGTACGGCGACCTTCACCCCCTTGCCGGTGGCTCCAGCCTTCCAGGCCTCCGGAGCGCCGATCTGCTGGGTACTACGGTCCAGCAGTGGTTTGACCCCGCCATCGAGCCAGACCTTGCGTACGTCGCCCGCGAGCGCCGTACGACGCTTGGGCCCCTTGTTGTCGGTCCAGCTGTCCCAAAGGAGGTTGGCCGACCCACGCTGCTGGCTGATCGCCAAGGCGTCCACGATCGGCAACTCCCGGCGGACCGTCGTACCGGCCGTGAGTGCGGAACGGGCCGTGCGGGCGGCTCCGTTGTACTGGACCAGCAGGGGCAACGTCGGCGAACTGGCGTCGTCCAGGCGCAGCTCGGCCAGCAGGGAGACGTCGAACAGCCGCTGGTCGAGTACGCCGGAGGCCAGCAGCGGTACGGCGTCCAGCGGCACAATGGTCTGTTTGTTGCCGAGGGCATGCTTTTGGAAGACCATACCGTCTCGGCCCGGTCCGGGCTGGACGTGCACGGCTTGGCCGGCTCCGCCGCGACGACCTGGGCGATACGTCACCTTGTCGCCGGTGATCAGGGTGATGGTCACGCTCTTGCCCAACAAACCGGCGGAGGTAGTGGTCGGCTCGGCGGCCGATGGGCGGAACGGGATCGCCGTGGCGGCCAGCGCGGCGGCCATGGCAGCGGCAAGCCAGCGCTTGCTGCGTGGTCTCGTCAAAACACACCTCTTCGTATAGGCGGTGATAGAGGACTTCACGCAGGGTAAAGCGGGCGAAGGCCAGGAGTGGCCGTCGCCGAGGGCGTGGGATCAGGGCAGCTCGGCGACCGGAGGCTTCGGGGTGTCGTTCGTCCAGCCCGAGGCGAGTACGACGGAATTGCTGCGTTTCCGCGGTGAATGGTCCTTCGCGCTCAGCAGGCGTCCGGTCTTCCCGTCGATGATCAACTGGCTGGTGCAGATGTGGCGGCCGTAGCTTGCTGAGGCGCTGCCGCTACTGCACGCAGCCGCCGGAGGGCGACGTCGACGACGTCGCCGCCCGGCTGCGCGCCTTGTGGACTGTCCTGACCCCTAGCTGCACCCCAGCATCACCGGACCCACCGCGGGACGACCACGCCAGCGCAGCCCACGCCCAGAGGTTCGGGTGGGCGCAACTCCCTGATAGCTCCCGCTACTTGTCTGTGGCGAAGGCTGCGTCGAAGGCGGCTTCTGGTTTGTCGAAGGCTAGTTTGCGGATGACGTCGACGGCCTCGGCGGCGCCGACCTTGCGTTCCATGCCGGCGTCTTCCCACTCGACCGAGATCGGGCCGTCGTAGCCGATCGAGTTGAGGACGCGGAAGCAGTCTTCCCAGTTCACGTCGCCGTGGCCGGTCGAGTAGAAGTCCCAGCCGCGGCGCGGGTCGCCCCACGGCAGGTGTGAGCCGAGCCGGCCGTTGCGGCCGCCGCCGACGCGCATCCGGGTGTCCTTGCAGTCGACGTGGTAGATCCGGTCCTTGAAGTCCCACAGGAACGCGGCCGGGTCGATGTCCTGCCAGACCATGTGGCTCGGGTCCCAGTTCAGCCCGAACGCCTCGCGGTGCCCGATCGCCTCCAGCGTCAGCACGGTGGTCCAGTAGTCGTACGCGATCTCCGACGGGTGCACCTCGTGCGCGAACCGCACCCCGACCTCGTCGAACACGTCCAGGATCGGGTTCCACCGATCCGCGAAGTCCTTGTACCCCGCTTCGATCCGCTCGGCCGGCACTGGCGGGAACATCGCGACGTACTGCCAGATCGACGACCCGGTGAACCCGATCACCGTCTTCACGCCGAGCTTGGCCGCGGCCCGGGCGGTGTTCTTCATGTCCTCGGCCGCCCGTTGCCGGACACCTTCGGGATCACCGTCGCCCCACACCCGCGACGGCAGGATCGCCTCGTGCCGGAAGTCGATCGGGTCGTCGCAGATCGCCTGGCCGACCAGGTGGTTGGAGATCGCGTACACCTCCAGCCCGTGCCGCTTGAGGATCTCCTTGCGGCCGGCGACGTAGTTCTCGTCGTCGATCGCCTGCTGGACGTCGAAGTGGTCCCCGGAGCAGGCGATCTCGACGCCGTCGTACCCCCAGGACGCGGCAAGACCGCAGACCTCCTCGAAGAGCAGGTCGGCCCACTGACCGGTGAACAGGGTGATCGGGCGTGGCATGTGCAGGCTCCTCAGTTTTCGACAGTGGTCCAGGCGCCGTCGGCCGCGGCAGAGCGCAGTACGGCGTCAACGAGATGGGCAGAGCGAACGCCGGCGGCGAAGTCCGGCAGGCCGTCGGGCTGGTCGCCGTCGAGCGCGGCCGCGTAGGTGTCGGCAACGAAGGAGTCGAACGCGTCCTGGTAGCCCTGCGCGTGCCCGGCAGGCAGCCGGTTGACCCGCGCCGCGGGCGGGCTGAGCGTCTCGGGGTCGCGAGTCAGCAGCTGGCTGGCAGCGCGCCGCCCGACCCACAGCCGATCCGGGTCCTCCTGGTCGAAGCCGAAGCTCGACTCAGTGCCCGAGACCTCCAGGTACAAGCGGTTCTTCCGACCGGCCGCGACCTGACTGACCACGACGGTCCCGACCACGCCGGCCGCAGTACGGAACTGTGCGGTCGCCAGATCTTCGGTCCGTACTGCGGCCCCGCCGCGCGTCGCGCGAATCGTGCGGGTCTGCGCGCTGACATCGGCGATCCGGTCGCCGGTCACGAACTCGGTCAGATCGCACCAGTGCGATCCGATGTCGGCGAAGGCCCGGGACGGTCCGCCCGCCGCGTCGTCCACGCGCCAGTTCTGGTCGTTCTCGCCGGCCAGCCAGTCCTGCAGGTAGCTCCCGTGCAGGCTGGTGACCTGACCGGCCTCGCCCTCGGCGATCCTCGTTCGCAGCTCGCGCACCATCGGGTGGTAGCGGTAGACGAACGGCACGGTCGCAACGCGGCCGGCCTCCTGCGCCGCCGCGAGCAACCCGGTCGCGTCCTTGGCCGAGGTGGCCAGCGGCTTCTCGCAGATGACGTGCTTGCCCGCCTCGAGCGCTTGCAAGGTGACCGGCAGGTGCGTGCTGTTCGGCGTACAGACGTGGACGAGATCGATGTCGGCGGCAAGCAGTTCGTCCAGGGTGGCGAAGCCTCGCTCGGCTCCGGTTGCCTCGGCCGCGGCTTCGGCGCGCTCCGGACTGGATCCGACCGCGCCGACGAGCTGTGCGCCGGCGACGATCGCGGACCGGCCGTGCACCCGTCCCATGAAGCCGCCACCGACGATCCCGACCCTGAGCTTTCGCGCTGTGGTGGACATGACGGCGACGCTATGTTGAACTTTTGTTCCCCGTCAAGCAAAAGCCTGACGACCCGCGACGAAAGTGCAGCCGATGAGCGAGCTCGGTCCCGCCCACGGGGTACTGCGGCTGCTGCTCGACGGCCGGCCGCGAACCCGTGCCGAGCTGATCGACCTGAGCGGCCTCGCCCGGTCGACCGTCACCGGGCGGCTCGAGGAGCTGCTCACCGCAGGCTTTGTCGTACCGTCCGGCGAGGCCGCGTCGAGTGGCGGGCGGCCGCCGGCGCGGTTCCGGTTCAACCCCTCGGCGCGGCTGATCCTCGCGGCCGACGTCGGCGCGACCCACCTCTCGGTGGCGCTGACCGATCTCAGCGGGACGATCCTCGACAGCACCACCTCGGCCCTCAACATCGCCGAGGGCCCCGAGACCGTCCTCGCCGCCTTGGCCTCCGCTGGTCGCGACTTGCTCGCCGCCGCGGACCGCTCGGTCGACGACCTTGCCGGTACCGGCGTCGGCCTCCCCGGCCCGGTCGAGCACAGCACCGGCCGGCCGAACCACCCACCGATCATGCCCGGCTGGGACTCGTACGACGTGGTCGCGCGACTGTCCCGCGAACTGCCCGGCCCGGTGCTGGTCGACAACGACGTGAACATCATGGCGCTCGGCGAACACACCACGCAGTACGCCGACGTCGAGCACCTGCTCTACGTGAAGATCGCCACCGGCATCGGCGCCGGCGTCATCAGCGGCGGCCGCCTTCACCGTGGGGCGCAAGGCGCGGCCGGCGACATCGGCCACATCCGCGCGGAAGGCCACACAGAACTCTGCCGCTGTGGCAACACCGGCTGCCTGGAAGCCATCGCCTCAGCCGCCGCCATCGCCGCCCACCTACGCACCACCGGTCTACACGCCGAGACCAGCCGCCACGTGGTCGACCTCGTGCGTTGTGGCAACCCGGTCGCCACCCAAGCGGTCCGCCAGGCCGGCCGCGAGATCGGCACCGTGCTGGCGGCGTGTGTCAGCCTGCTCAACCCGTCGGTCGTGGTCATCGGCGGATCGCTCTCCCAAGCCGGTGACAGCTTGCTGGCCGGCATCCGGGAAGCGATCTATGCCAGATCCTTGCCCTTGGCCACCACCGAGCTCCAGGTCGTCACCTCCCGAGCCGGCCACCAAGCCGCAGTCCAAGGCGCGGCGGCACTAGTCCTGCAACACGCCTTGGGCTTGTAGCCTCAGCCCCAGCGTTCGGACTTGGCCGAGCGGGAGACCAAGCTGAACAGCATGTCCTTCGGCGTCATCTCGCCTGAGACCACCTTCGTCACGTGCTCGACGATGGGCATCTCCACATCGTGGTGGTGGGCCAGTTCGGTGATCGACTCGCAGGACTTCACCCCCTCGGCCACCTGACGAGTCGCCCCAGCGATCTCCGCGACCGTCATCCCCTGCCCGAGCTTCTCGCCGAAGGTCCGGTTCCGCGACAACGGCGAAGAACAAGTAGCCACCAGATCGCCCAACCCCGCCAACCCCGAGAACGTGTGCTCATCCGCCCCCAGTGCAGTACCAAGCCTCGCGGTCTCCACCAACCCGCGAGTGATCACCGACGCCCGCGCGTTGTCCCCGAAACCCAACCCGACCGCCATCCCCACGGCCAGCGCGATCACGTTCTTGGTCGCGCCACCGAGTTCGCACCCGATCACGTCGTTGTTCGTGTACGGCCGGAAGGTCGGCGAGTGGCAAAGCTTCTGCAGCCGAGCCGCGGTCCCCTCATCAGCACAAGCAACAACCGCAGCAGCCGGCTGCCCCTCAGCGATCTCCCGCGCCAAGTTCGGCCCGGACACCACCGCGATCCGCTCCGGCCCGGCACCAGTGAGCTCGGCGATCACCTCGCTCATCCGCTTGGTGGTGCCGACCTCAACGCCCTTCATCAACGAGACCAGCGGTACTGCGGCCGGCAGCACGTCGGCCCAGTCGCGCAGGTTGTCCCGCAGCGACTGGGACGGGACAGCGAGCACGATCGCCTCGGCTCCGTCGGCGGCCGCGGCAGGGTCGTGGGTTGCGGTGATGGCGTCCGGGAGTTGCAGGCCGGGCAGGTAGTCGGGGTTCTCGTGCCGCGTGTTGATCGCCTCGCACAGCGATTCGCGGCGGCCCCAGACGGAGACCTGATTACCGGCCTGGGCCAGGACAATGGCGAACGCGGTCCCCCAGGACCCCGCACCGAACACCGCAACCTTGGTCATCGAGTCTCCCCATCCTCACGGTCGTCTTCCACAGCCTTGTGCCGGCGTGGATCGTAGAGCTCCGGCGGCGGAGTCTCGCCCCGCAGTACGCCGAGCTCCGCGGCCACCCGCCGCATGATCACCTCGGTTGCCTCGTGCAACAGCTCGTTCGTGATCGGCTTGCCCTCGAAAGCGCTCAGGTCGACCGGCGCACCGGCGGTCACCCGCATCGTCTTGCGCGGCAGCAGCCGGACCCGCAGGCTGCCGTACGACGCGAACACCTCCTGCGCGCCCCAGTTCGCGATCGGGATCACCGGGCAGCCCGTCATCAGCGCGATCCGCGCGGCGCCGGTCTTGCCGGTCATCGGCCACAGTTCCGGATCGCGGGTGATCGTGCCCTCGGGGTAGACGCCGACGCACTCGCCCTTCTCGACGGCGGCGACCGCGGCCCGGAACGCGTCGGCGGCCTCGGCCGAGTCGCGGAACACCGGGATCTGCCCCGCGCTGCTGAGGATCCGGCCCGCGATCGGCAGTTTGAACAGCGACGCCTTGCCGAGCAGCCGCGGGATCCGCCGGCACTCCCAGAGGAAGAAGCCGATCACGAACGGGTCGAAATGCGAGATGTGGTTCGTCACGAACACCATGCCACCGGTCCGCGGAACATTTTCCCGGCCACGGAAATCCTGTTTGGTCCAGATCAGCAGGAACGGTTTGACGATGGCGACCACCAGGCCGAACCAGAACCCGCGGCGTGGCCGAGGCCCCTCGGCGGTGTGCTGGCCGTTCACTGCTGCCTCCTAGTGTGCCGTGAGTCGCGTAGCTTGAGTGATGATGGCGCCCAGGTGCGTGCCTCGCAAGGCGGAGAAGCGTCCTCGATGCGGAGCATCGTGGACGTTTCTCCAACGCCGCGAGGTGCGTGCCTGGGCGCCATCAGCGCCAAGCTACGCGGCTCACGGCACACTCTGTGGCTGTCGTTGCCCTCGGTCATGGGAGAATCCTGCCTGATGGCAGACCTACAGGTCGCTCCCTGGACCCTGGTGATCCCGGTGAAGCGTACGGCGATCGCAAAGAGCCGGCTCGCTTCCGCATACCCACAGCACCGTCCGGAGCTTGCCCGTGCCTTCGCAGTCGACACTACTGCCGCAGCACTCGAGTCCCGGCTGGTCCTGGCAGTGCTGGTCGTGACCGATGACCCAGTGGTCGCAGCTGACGTCACAGCGATCGGGGCGCACGTAGTACCGGACCTGCCTGATGTGGGGCTCAACGGGGCTCTGGAGCACGGTGCAGCGGTTGCGGCGGCCCAGTACCCAGAGGCGGGAGTAGCAGCGCTCTCTGCCGACCTACCGGCTCTACGGCCGACCGAACTGACCGCAGCCCTTGCAGCCTGCACAGCAGCCCGCAGCTTCGTCATCGACGAGCCAGGGACCGGTACGACGATGCTGGCGGCTGCCCCGGGCGTTCCCCTGGATCCCCGCTTTGGTGTGGGTTCCGCGCAAGCTCACCAGGCATCCGGTGCGGTACCGATCGAGCTGGCAGTCCTGGAGTCGCTGCGGCGCGACGTGGACACTGCCGCCGACCTGGCGCACGCAGTACAGCTTGGCGTCGGTCCACGGACGGCTGACGTGATGTCGCTGGTGATGGGAGCCGCGACCGGCACCGAGGGCCTGGCCTGCTGAGAGGCCGCTACCGTTAGGGCATGCAAGCAACTGTCAGCCGCTACGACCCAGAGACGGCCTCCGGCGCGGTACTGACCGACACGGGCATCGAACTCCCCTTCGACGTCGAAGCCCTGGCCGGTACTCCGGTGCGCCTGCTCCGCCCCGGCCAACGAGTCCGCCTGACCACCACCGGCTCCGGCGCCGGCCTGGCGATCTCCGAGGTCCACTTCATCACTTTGCCCTGAGCAACCCCGCCGCCACCAAGAAAACACTGCAGACAACGGCGAAGGCCGGTCGCCCCTGGTGTGGGGTGACCGGCCTTCGCTGGTGCTGCGAGGACTGCCTACTGCGATGCTGACAGGTCAGCGGGCGGCAGCGCGCTTCGCCGGTGCCTTCTTGGCGGGAGCCTTCTTGGCAACCGTCTTCTTGGCAACGGCCTTGGCCGGAGCGGCCTTCTTGGCGGTGGTCTTCTTGGCCACCGTCTTGGCCGGAGCCTTCTTGGCGGGAGCCTTCTTGGCAACCGTCTTGGTGGCTGCGGCCTTGGCCGGCGCCTTCTTGGCGGCGGTCTTGGTCGCGGCGGTCTTGGTCGCCGCGGCCTTCTTGGCCGGAGCGGCTGCCTTGGTGGCGGTCGCCGGCTTCGGCGTCGTCAGCTTCGGCAGCTTCTTGGCACCGGAGACAACGGCCTTCAGCTCCGCACCCGCGCGGAACTTCGGAACCACGGTCTTCTTGGCGCGCTTGGTCTCACCGGTCCGCGGGTTGCGGACCATGCGAGCGCCGCGCTCGATGGCCTCGAAGGCACCGAACCCGGTGATGGCAACCTTGCCGCCCTTCTTGGTCAGCTCGCGCTGGACGGTGTCGATCACCGACTCCAGGGCGTGCTGGGCCGAACGGCGATTTCCGTCGAAGTGCACTGCGAGCGCTTCGACCAACTGGCTCTTGTTCACTGTCTTCCCTCCGTGAACGATGGCGTCGAGCACAGCGCTCGATCTTCCGTGAACGTTATGGACTCTTCGGCGTGTTCACAAACACCAACGCGGCAATTCGCCCTTGTTTCAGGCGATTCGGGCCAAATTTGTCCCGGATTCGCCGTCCAGGCCTCTCCTGATTCCCTTCAGCGCAACGAACCGGCGACCAACGGTGACCTCGGCCACACCCCGGATCGCGCCGCCGGCCGGGGTTTCAGCGCCCCTTTCGGCCCCTTTCAGCGGCCCTTTCAGCGGCCTTTGAGTGGCGCCGTCAGCGGCGCCTTCCGCGCAGGGTCCGGACGCCGGACCGGGCCGTGTCGAGCCCTCTGGACACCGCGTTCTCGCCCTTGCGTGCCTTGAGTTGCTCACTGACCTTGCCCAGCAACCAGTCCAGCAACGGCACCGCGATCGCCAGCACCACCCACATGATGAGTCTTCGCCGCAGGAACAGCCACATAGCCCACTACCTCCTCGAGACATCCGGAGTCGCAGCGTAAACCGTTGCGACAGCCCCGATCCGGTACCCCGCGCCGGGTACTACAACCAGCCGCGCCGCTTGAAGATCAGGTGCAGACCGCCGCAGACCATCGCCATCAGCCCGACCGCGAACGGATAGCCGAACTCCCAGTGCAGCTCGGGCATGTAGTCGAAGTTCATCCCGTACACGGTGCCGATCAGTGTTGGCGCGAACAGGATCGCCGCCCAGGCAGAGATCCGCTTCACCTCTTCGTTCTGGTCGTTGCTGGCGACGGTGAGGCTCTTCATCTCCTCGTTCTGCTGCTGGGCCACCAAGGTGGCGTTCACCGTCAGGATGTCGCGCAGCAGTTCGCGGAAAGCGTCCACCCGCTCGACCACCTGGGTGACGTGGTCGGCCACGTCGCGCAGCGATCGCTGCAGTTCCTCGTCGACGCCGTACTTGTCGAAACCCGCCCGCAACGAGTCGAGCATGCCGACCAGCGGCCGGGTCGCGCGCTGGAACTCGATCACCTCACGGGACAACTCGTAGATGCGCCGAGACACCTTCGGGTCACCGCGGAACACCTCGGTCTCGATCTCGTCGATGTCGTTCTCGAGACCCGCGACAACGGGTGCGTACCCGTCGACGACCTTGTCCATGATCGCGTAGAGAACCGCCTCGGTCCCGCGCCGCAGCAACTCGGGATCGCGTTCCACCCGGCGCCGGACCGCGGCCAGGTTGGGCGCCTCGGCATGCCGGACCGTCACCACGAAGTCCGGGCCGACGAACAGGTGCACCTCGCCGAACTCGACCTCCTCGGTCGCGTCCCGGTAACGAGCAGCCTTGAGTACGACGAACAACGTGTCGCCGTAGCGCTCGAGCTTCGGCCGCTGATGGGCCTGGATGGCGTCCTCGATCGCCAGCTCGTGCAGGTCGAACTCCTGCGCCAGCGAGGTCAGTTCGCGCCGGTCAGGCCGGTACAGGCCGATCCAGGCAAGGCTTTCCGGCGACTCGTGCAGCACCTGGTAGGTCTCGGCCAGCGATTGCGGCGAGGCCACTCGTGCGCCGTCGCAGTAGATGGCGCTGTCGACCACGCTGTGGCCTTGGGGCTTGCCGGCCGTCAGAGCGGGCTTCTGCTCGACGGGGCTGGGCTCGGCGACAGTACCGGCGTACCGGCGGGCGGCGGCGCGGAGGGAGGGGGTGCGGCTGAACGCACGCAGGGTGCGCAGGCGAAGGTCGGACATGGCGGGTCCTCCAGGTACGAGGTGTGGGATCAACGGGCGACAAATCGCCCGGCCCCGCGCCGCAGGTCACCCCCGCGCGGCGAACGCGCAGGGGTGACCTGACCTAGCTCTGTCTATTTACAGAGGGAGTTCAGCGCCTCAAGGCCGAGCGAGATCCGTATGTCTGGAGGGTTCGCTGCTCATGGCGCCCCACCTCCAGGATCTCGTGACCTTGTGCTGACAACTGCGCCAGGATAACACCGCAGTTATCGGGACAACGCCTTGGTGCGTTACGCCTTGGCCGGGAGGGTGGCCGGCTTGAAGGCCGGCCGGGTGGCCTCGTACGCCGTGATGTCGGCCTCGTGGGACAAGGTGATGCCGACGTCGTCGAGCCCGTTCAGCAGCCGGTAGCGGGTGTAGTCGTCGATCTCGAACGGCGCCGAGATGTCGCCGGCCGAGAGCGTCTTGTGCTCCAGGTCGACGGTGACCTTGGTCCCGGGGTCGGTCTCGATCGCGGTCCACAACTTCTCGACCACATCCTGCTCGACGAGCGCCGCGAGCAGACCGGCCTTGCCGGAGTTGCCGCGGAAGATGTCGCCGAACCGCGACGACACGACCACCCGGAACCCGTAGTCCAGCAGGGCCCAGACGGCGTGCTCACGCGACGAGCCGGTGCCGAAGTCCGGGCCGGCCACGAGGACCGAGACACCTTCGTACTCCGGCTGGTTCAGGACGAAGGTGGGATCGTTGCGCCAGGCAGCGAACAGCCCGTCCTCGAACCCGGTCCGGGTGACCCGCTTCAGGTAGACGGCGGGGATGATCTGGTCGGTGTCGACGTTGCTGCGCCGCAGCGGGGCCGCGGTGCCGATGTGCTGGGTGAAGGCTTCCATGATTCCTTTTGTCCTCAGACGTTCTCGGGTACGACGACATCGAGCGGCTGCAGATCGGCAGGCGCCGCGAGCGTTCCGGTGACGGCCGTGGCCGCGGCGACGAGCGGCGAGACCAGGTGGGTGCGGCCACCCTTGCCCTGCCGGCCTTCGAAGTTGCGGTTCGACGTCGAGGCGCTGCGCTCACCCGGAGCCAGCTGGTCCGGGTTCATGCCCAGGCACATCGAGCAGCCGGCGCCGCGCCACTCGGCCCCGGCGTCCTTGAAGATCTTGTCGAGCCCCTCGGCCTCGGCCTGCAGCCGGACCCGGCCCGACCCCGGGACGACGAGCATCCGGGTGCCGTCGGCAACCTTCCGCCCGGCCAGGACGCCGGCCGCGGCCCGCAGGTCCTCGATCCGGCCGTTGGTGCAGGACCCCAGGAAGACGGTGTCCACCTTGACCTCGCGCAACGGCGTACCGGCGGTGAGGCCCATGTACTCCAGCGCGCGCTCGGCGGCGATCTTGTCGTTCGGGTTGTCGAAGTCGTCCGGCGACGGCACGTTGGCCGACAGCGGGACGCCCTGGCCCGGGTTCGTTCCCCAGGTGACGAACGGGGCGATGTCCTCGGCCCGCAGTACGACCTCGCGGTCGAACGTCGCGTCCTCGTCGGTGGCCAGGCTCTTCCAGTACTCGACCGCGGCTTCCCAGTCGACGCCCTGCGGTGCGTGCGGCTTGTCCTTCAGGTACGCGAAGGTGGTCTCGTCCGGCGCGATCATGCCGGCCTTGGCGCCCCACTCGATCGACATGTTGCAGATCGTCATCCGGGCTTCCATCGTCAGCGCGCGGATCGCCTCACCGCGGTACTCGACGATGTAGCCCTGGCCACCACCAGTACCGACCTGGGCGATCAGCGCGAGCACCAGGTCCTTGGCCGAGACGCCGTCGGGCAGGACGCCGTCGACGGTGACTGCCATCGTCTTGGGCCGGGCCTGCATCAGCGTCTGGGTGGCGAGCACGTGCTCGACCTCACTGGTCCCGATGCCGAACGCGATCGCACCGAAAGCGCCGTGCGTCGAGGTGTGGCTGTCACCACAGACCACGGTCATCCCGGGCTGGGTCAGGCCCAACTGCGGGCCGATCACGTGCACGACGCCCTGGTCGGGGTCGCCGAGGGTGTGGATCCGGATGCCGAACTCGGCCGCGTTCCGCCGCAGGGTGTCGACCTGGGTGCGCGACACCAGGTCGGCGATCGGCTTGTCGACGTCGAGGGTCGGGACGTTGTGGTCCTCGGTGGCGATCGTCAGGTCCGGGCGGCGCACCTGCCGGCCGGCCAGCCGGAGGCCGTCGAAGGCCTGCGGGCTGGTCACCTCGTGGACGAGATGGAGATCGATGTAGAGGAGGTCGGGCTCTCCGTCGGCATGGCGCACGACGTGCGCATCCCAGACCTTTTCCGACAACGTCCTACCCATCAGACAAACTCCTTCAAGAAGTGTGGTGAAGCCCGTATCGCTCACCGTGCTCCGGCTGCTTCACTTACAGTGCTCCGCACGGAGCCGGAGAAGCGACTTGCGTTCCACGATTCGAGACGGCAATATCGTCCCATGGACAACTCTAGCGGAGTCGGCGTTCTCGACAAAGCAGCTCTCGTTCTGTCCGCGCTCGAGTCCGGACCGGCAACCCTGGCCGGACTCGTGGCAGCGACGGGACTGGCCCGGCCGACGGCGCACCGGCTCGCCGTGGCCCTCGAGCACCACCGGCTGGTGGGGCGCGACATGCAGGGACGCTTCGTGCTGGGCCCGCGACTGAGCGAGTTGGCCTCCGCGGCCGGTGAGGATCGCCTGCTCGCGACGGCCGGTCCGGTACTGGCCCGGCTGCGCGACATCACGGGTGAGTCCGCCCAACTGTTCCGGCGCCAAGGCGAGTACCGAGTCTGTGTCGCGGCCGCCGAGCGTCCGTCGGGTCTGCGCGACACCGTCCCGGTGGGCAGCCAGCTGACCATGTCCGCCGGGTCGGCCGCGCAAATACTGCTTGCCTGGGAGGACCCGGAGCGGATGCACCGCGGTCTCCACAACGCCACCTTCAACGCAGCCGCGCTGGCCGGCGTACGCCGCCGCGGCTGGGCGCACTCGGTCGGCGAACGCGAGCAGGGCGTCGCCTCGGTCTCGGCCCCCGTCCGCTCCCCCTCCGGCAAGGTCATCGCCGCGGTCTCGGTCTCCGGCCCGATCGAACGCCTCTCCCGCCAGCCCGGCCGGATGCACGCCCCCGCCGTGATGGCCGCCGCCGAACGCCTCTCCGAAGCCCTCCGCCGCGCCTCGGAGTAACAGCCCCGAACAGCCGCCCCGCCTCGCAGTAACAGCGCCCCGTACTACGAACAGCCCGCCGCGCCCGTCGCGGCGGGCTGTTCCAGTTGCTCAGGACAAGGGAAGTGTGGGGTAAACAACAAGCGCCTCTCACTCGGTGAGTGAGAGGCGCTTTCTCTGGTAGCCCCGACGGGATTCGAACCCGCGCTACCGCCTTGAGAGGGCGGCGTGCTAGGCCGCTACACAACGGGGCCAGAGGGTTGTTACTCGCTCCTTGCGGACCGGGCAACGAGGATGAACTGTACCGACTTTCGTCGGCGCGGTCCAATCGCTCGCTGGGGTACTAGGACTCGAACCTAGACTAACTGAACCAGAATCAGACGGGCTGCCAATTACCCCATACCCCAAGGCATTTCTCTGCGGTTGTGAGCTTGTTTCCGCCCTCACAACCTGGCCCGCTGAGCCTATCTCAGCAAAGCGCCAGACACCAAAACGAGTCGGCCGCCGGGCGTTGTCACTCCCGTCACACCAGCCTCTTGCCGCGGCCGGGGTCGATGATCGGCAGCGGTGCCAGGGGCAACTCGCACCGCGTCGCCAGGCCCTGCCGACGGGTCAGCAGCAGCGCGATCACGCCGAAGGCAGCGAACTTCACCACATCGACCGCGACGAGCGACCAGGGCGCGTCAGCGGCTCCCAGGCTGTCCCCCACTGTGTCGGTCAGAGCCGCGTAGATGAAGGTGATCACGTTGTTCGCAGCGTGCGCCGCGATCGGCGCCTCCAGCCCACCCGTGCGGACAGCCAGCCACCCGGCGACCAGGCCGAACGCGAACCGGTCCAGGAACAACGCCGGGCTCTCCCAAGGCCAGATCCCGTGCGCCATCGTGAACAGCACCGTCGTCACCAGTACTGCGATCAGCGCGCTGCGGACGAGCGCACCGACAGCCTGCAACAGATAGCCGCGGAAGAAGTACTCCTCCCCCGCCGCCTGGAACGTCGAGGTCAGCAACGTCACCGCGATCACCAGGGCAGCATCCGACGCCACCCCATCCGCCCCGTCGCCCAGGACTTCGACCCCGCCCAGCTGGATGATCCCCAGCATCACGAGCTCGAGTGCGACGGCAGCCGCCAGGAACACCGCCAGCGGACGCCAGCGCAGCTTGCCGATCACCGACGACAACAGCCCCGGCGTCTGCTTGTTCAGCTTCGTCGCGACGATCATCGTCAGCGGGATCAGCACGATCAGCGAGAGGTTCGTCGCCAGCAGTGTGAACCAGGAGACCGTGCCTTTCGGGTCTGTCCGGATCGCCTGCTGCGTCCCCAGGATCAGCACGCTGGCGAGCATCCAGCCGACCAGCACCGCCAGCGCTCCGAGGAGCACGTAGCCGGTCGGCGTCACGTCGTTGCGGAGCAGCCGGTGGTACGGCTGCGGGCCGGCGTCCCGGGGGTCGACCACCACCCCGGGACGCGGCGTACCGGCGGAGGGCATCAGTCTGCCGGGAGGCTCGCGCGGGCCTGCTCGATGCGGTGCAGCGAGCGCTCCCGTCCGAGCAGTTCCAGCGACTCGAACAACGGCGGCGAGATCCGGCGGCCGGAGATCGCCACCCGGACCGGGCCGAACGCGTTCTTCGGCTTCAGCCCGAGACCTTCGATCAGCGAAGCGCGCAGCGCCTGCTCGATCGCCTCGGTCTTCCACTCGCCGACCCCGGCCAGCGCCTGGATCGTCGCCTCCAGTACTGCGCCGGCGTCACCGGTCAGCACCTTGGCCGCGGAGTCCGGGTCGATCGAGAACGCCTCGTCCGGGACGAACAGGAAGGCCAGCATCTCGACCGACTCCGACAGCGTGTTCATCCGCTCCTGGACCAGCGGTACGGCGGCGCCGAGCAACTCCAGCTGCTCCGCCGACGGCTCGGCCGGCAACACCCCGGCCTTGGCCAGGAACGGCACCACGCGACGGGTGTACTCCGCCGGGTCAAGCATCCGCATGTGGGAGGCGTTGATCGCCTCGCACTTCTTCGGGTCGAACCGGGCCGCGTTCGCGTTCACCTTGCGGATGTCGAACGCCTTGATCATCTCGTCCATGGTGAACACGTCGCGGTCGTCGGCGATCGACCAGCCGAGCAGCGCGAGGTAGTTCAGCAGGCCCTCGGGCAGGAAGCCGCGCTCCATGTACTCACCGAGGCCGGCCCCCGGATCGCGCTTGGACAGCTTCTTGTTGCCCTCACCCATCACGAACGGCAGGTGCCCGAACCGCGGCGTCCGGCCGGCGCCGATCCCGATCTCGGCCAGCGCCTCGTAGAGCGCGATCTGCCGGGGCGTCGAGGACAGCAGGTCCTCGCCGCGCAGTACGTGGGTGATCTCCATCAGCGCGTCGTCCACCGGGTTCACCAGCGGGTAGAGCGGGTAGCCGTTCGCCCGGACCAGGACGTAGTCGCCCAGGTTCTCCGGCAGGAAGGTGATCTCGCCGCGGACCAGGTCGTCGAAGGTGATCGGCCGGTCCGGCATCCGCAGCCGGACGACGGGGCGACGGCCCTCGTCGAGATAGGCCTGCACCTGGTCGGCCGTCAACGTGCGGCAGTGGCCGTCGTACCCGCTGTGCTGGCCGGCGGAGCGAGCGGCCTCGCGGCGCTGGTCGAGCTCCTCCTGCGAGCAGTAGCAGTGGTACGCCCGGCCGGCGGCCAGCAGCTTCGCCACGACGTCGGAGTAGGTCTCCATCCGCTCCGACTGCAGGTACGGCCCGTACTCGCCGCCGACCTCGGGGCCCTCGTCCCAGTTCAGGCCGAGCCAGCGCAGCGAGTCCAGCGTGTACTGCAACGCCTCCGGGGTGTTGCGGGCGGCGTCGGTGTCCTCGATCCGCAGCACCAGCTTGCCGCCGTAGTGCCGGGCGAAGGCCCAGTTGAACAGCGCGCTGC
This sequence comes from Kribbella sp. NPDC023855, assembly GCF_040639475.1. Lineage (NCBI taxonomy): Bacteria > Bacillati > Actinomycetota > Actinomycetes > Propionibacteriales > Kribbellaceae > Kribbella > Kribbella sp. NPDC023855. The sequence goes on along the minus strand of NZ_JBFAAA010000014.1, from coordinate 129,459 downwards.
GGATGTTGCCGACCGTCAGCAACCCGGTCGGCGACGGTGGGAACCGCACCCTTACCTGGCTGGGCTCCAAGCCGCCGAGGACGTCGTCGTCAGTCGGGGCAGGCTTGTCAGTCACGCACGATCACCTTGTTCGTCAGAGTTCCGAGTCCTTCGATGCTGATCGCGACCTCGTCGCCGGGCAGCATCGGGCCGACACCCGCGGGGGTGCCGGTGAGCACCACGTCGCCGGGCAGCAACGTGGTGAACGAGGTGATGTAGGCCAGCACCTCGGGAATGTCGAAGATGAACTGCGAGGTCCGGCCGTCCTGCTTCGGCTCGCCGTTCAGCGTGGTGGTCACCCGCACGTCGGACACGTCCAGCTCGGTGCTGATCCACGGGCCGAGCGGGCAGAACGTGTCGTACCCCTTCGCCCGGGCCCACTGGCCGTCGGTCTTCTGCAGGTCCCGCGCGGTCACGTCGTTGGCGATCGTGTAACCGAAGATCACCTCGTTGACGCGTTCCTTGGGCAGGTCCCGGCAGATCCGGCCGATCACGATCGCCAGCTCGCCCTCGAAGTGCAGGTTGTTGGTCTGCTCGGGGTAGACGATGCCGTCCCGCGGGCCGATCACCGAGGTGTTCGGCTTGAGGAAGATCATCGGCTCGGCCGGTACCTCGTTGCCCAGCTCCTCGGCGTGCGCGCGGTAGTTGCGCCCGACGCAGACCACCTTGCTGCGCGGGATCACCGGGGCCAGCAACCGGACGTCAGCCAGTTGCAGCTGCTCGCCGGTGAACTGGACCGGCCGGTAGAGCGGGTCCGAGTCGAGCACGGCGACGGTGCCGACGAGCCCCTCGGGGTCGTCGGTCTCGACGATCCCGTACTTCGGTTCGTCGTCGACGGAGAATCTGGCGATGCGCACGTCAGGCCTTCGTGTGAGTGTGTTAGTGAGGCAGCGGCCCCGAGCCTACCGTCGCGCCGGGGTGAGACAGTTATCCGGTGACGACTGAGATCCGGCTGGCACGGCCCGCGGAGTACGACGAAGTGGGCGAGCTGACCGCCGAGGCCTACGCCGTGGACGGATTCATCCCCGCGGGCTCCGACTACGGACTGACCCTGCGCAACGCCGCGGACCGCGCCGCCAAGGCAGAGCTGTGGGTCGCCTCCGACGGCACGGATCTGTTGGGCACGGTGACGTTCTGTGTCCCCGGCTCGGTCTACGGCGAGCTCGGCCGTGACGGCGAAGGCGAGTTCCGCATGCTCGGCGTCTCCGCCAAGGCCCGCGGCCTCGGCATCGGTACTGCGCTGTCCCAGCACTGCATCGACCGCAGCCGTGAGTTGGGCTTTCACCGGGTGGTGCTGTCCAGCGCCACCTACATGACCACAGCCCACCGCATCTACGAGCGACTCGGCTTCACCCGCCTCCCCGAACGCGACTGGTCTCCCCGCCCCGGTGTCGACCTGTACGCCTTCTCCCTGGACCTGTGAGCACTGTCCTCGAGCCCGCCGAGTGGGAGCCGTTGCAGGCGGCCCATGTCCAGCGGGTCGACGCACTGCTGGCAGGTCATCTGGATCGCCGCCGGCGCGGCGAGAAGCACCCGGTCGAGGACTTCCTCTTCACCTACTACCCGACGCGCCCCAAGCAGCTCCGCCTCTGGCACCCCGGACCGGGCATCAGCCTGCGCGGCGCAACGCAGTACGAGGGAAAACGCGGCTACCTGTACTCCGAAGGCGCCGCGCGGCTGGATCCGGCGGAGATCTCGCGCCGGGCCGACAGCATCGGGTGGATCAGGAAGTTGCTCTCAGCAACGGCCGACCGCCAGCCCCAGTTCGGCTGCTTCGGCCTGCACGAGTGGGCGATGGTCTACCGCACCGAGGAGGTCCGCCACGATGCGTGGCCACTCCGCCTGGGTTCCGAGGGCACCGACCGAGTGGTCGAGTCCCACAAGATCGCCTGCTCCCACTTCGACGCCTTCCGCTTCTTCACCCAGCCGGCCCGCCCACTCAACGTCCTGCAACCCACCCGCGAGGCCCAACCCCACCTGGAACAAGGCGGCTGCCTCCACGCCAACATGGACCTCTACAAATGGTCCACCAAACTCATGCCCTTCGCCCCCAGCTCCCTACTCCTCGACTCCTTCGAACTAGCCCGAGACATCCGCACCCTCGACATGCGCGCCTCCCCCTACGACCTCACCCACCTCGGCTACGACCCCATCCCCATCGAAACCCCAGCCGGCAAGTCCCACTACGCAACATCCCAACGCACCTTCGCCGACCGAGCCCGCCCGCTCCGCCTTCAACTGATCGAACTCTGCGACAAGCTGGTTCCCGGGCAGACTGGCTGAGTAGCTGCCACCATCGGAGGATGTCCCAGCCCTTCCCCCCGCCGTCACCTGGCCGTCCGCAGCGAATACCTCGTCTGATCGAGCGGGCAGTTTCGTTGCCCCGGCCTTCCGCGGAGCCGACAACCTGGGGCGAGTGGCACCCCGACGGCGATCCGATTCTCCTCGCCGGGACCGCGGCCGGAGAGGTGTTGTCACACTCTTTCAAGACGGACCCAGGCCGCCAGTGGGTCGACACCCGAACGGGAGCACACACGCTACCTCCCCGTGCTTCTCGGGGACGACCTCCAGGTGATTCTCGGGGACGCGCGTGGGGCAGGTGGGGGCGACTGTACGGCCGGCCGACTGCCGCCGTCGGAGGCACCGGACTCGGTGTCACTCTGTGGGCGCCGTCGGAAAGCGGCCCCACTTTCCTCGATACGGTCGGCAACATCCGCAATTCCCCCTGGGCGACCTGGGGTGTTCTGGGCGATGCAACAGTTCTGGCGGTCGGCACGACCCACGGGTGGGTACAGCTGTGGAACCTGACAAACGCAGAGGACCTAGGGGCGATCCAGGTCAATGAGCGTCAAAAACCCGTCGGTTGGGGTGCGTGGCACGAAGTGGACGGCGCACCGATCCTCGCGACCGGAGGCCTTCGGACTCAGGTCTGGCCTGCCCGAATACTGCAGGACCCCGCCAACGCAGCTGCCAGCGGCACAGTACCGACCACTCTGCTGGACGCGCGAAGCGAATGGGGCACCTGGCAGGACATTGAAGGAACGACCTTCCTGGCCACCGGTGACTCCGAGGGTGTGATCCGGTTCCACAACTATCGAACAGGTGAGGTCTCCAGCTATCAGCATCAGGACTTCCCCTCTGGGGATCGGAGCTGGAACAGCTGGGGGATGTGGCATCTGTACGACGGCCAGCCACTACTGGTGACCGGTAACACCGAGGGCACAGTCCTGTTTCTCAACGTCGACCGGACGTCGGTACACCAGCTCAGTCTGGGCGGTCCTGTCGTCTGGGGGGCGTGGGGTCGACTGGATGGACACCCAGTGCTCGCCGCCGGGAACGACGAAGGCGTGATCCGGCTGTGGGATCTGGTCTGGGAATCAGCAGTACCGCGGGTGCCGCGGTACCGATCTGACACCGGCAGCACGACTGACTTGCTAGGCAGGCGGAGCGACGCGGCGGCCCTGGCCGACGTGGTGACAGCACGTTCTGCGCGTCCGCCCCTGGCAGTGGGACTCTTCGGGCAGTGGGGTGATGGGAAGAGCACGTTCCTGGAGATGCTGCAGGAAGAGGTGACTGAACGCGCCCGCGCCGCCGGCCCGAACGATCCGATCGCCCACGGTCACGTTCGGCAGGTGCGGTTCAACGCGTGGCACTACGCCGAGGCCGACCTCTGGGCGAGCCTGGTCGCCGAGTTGTTCGCCCAGTTGAGCGAAGACGATGCCGACCCGACCCGGGAACAACGCCAGCGCTCCCGCCTGGCGAGTGAGTTGGTGCAGGCGCGCGGCCTCCGTGAACAACTCGCCGCCGCGGAGGACCGGCTGGCCGAGTTGCGTCGCGCCGATCTGGGCAAACTGTCCGCCTGGGCCGCCCTGACACCCTCCACGAGGCAGCGCCTGCAGGACGTCCTCGGCCAGGACGCCGAGAAGATCTACCAGGAAGCCGCGACCACCTCGTCGGTCGGCCGACGGACTTTGCGCGCCCTGGCCAGGCTACCCAGGGCAATTTCCTGGCGCGGCTGGCTCGCGGGCGCCGTGGGAGTGGCCGGAACCGCCACGCTCGTGCTCTGGGGACCCGACCTGGCCCGCTGGTTCGCCGCGCTGCCTGCCGTGGCAGGAGCCGCCGTCGTGATCGGTGCCGCCGTGCGCGGCTGGGAGCGGACCCAACCTGCCCGCGAGGCGATCGGCGCGGGCTGGCAGACAATCAAGCGGATCCGTGACGAACAGAAGCAACGGCTGGAGACCGCGGAAGCCGTCGCCGCGGCCGAGGTCGACGAGTTGCGTCAGCGCATCCAGAACCTCACCTCCGCTGGGCAGCTCGCGGGCGTGGTCCAGGAACGAGCGGGAGCGGCGTCGTACCGGGAACGACTCGGGTTGATGACTCAGATCCGGCAGGACTTCGAGCGGATGGCCGAACTGCTCCGCCCGGACGAGGTTTCGCAGTACGACGTACCGGTGCACGATGCAGCCGGAGACGAACTGCCGACGATCGACCGAATCGTCATCTATATCGACGATCTCGATCGGTGTCCGCCCGATCGCGTCATCGATGTGCTGGAGGCAGTACATCTGCTGCTGGCGGTCCGGCTGTTCGTCGTCGTGGTCGCCGTCGATCCACGGTGGCTGCTGCGATCACTCACGAGCCACTACCGCGAACTCTTCGAAGAGGCCGACGACGAACTCCGGACCTCCACGCCCGCGCAGTACCTGGAGAAGATCTTCCAGATCGTGCTGACGCTGCCGCCGATGGAGCAGACCGGCTACCAGCGGATGATCGACGACCTCGTCGGGCTCCGTTCGGACGCGAACGTGAGCGTCGCAGCCGCAGCCGGAGGCGCTGGTTCGGAAACTGGCCCAGGCGCCGCGGTCGACCAGACGCTTGCTCTGGGCAAACAGGAGCCGGCCGTCGGTGTCGCAGCAAGGGCTGGTCAGATCGAGGAGGCTGGAAGGGAGTCGCAGGGGCGGAAGCCGATCGATCTGAGTTCCAGGATCGTGGAGCGGGTGGATCCACTGGCCCTCACACCGGACGAGTACAAGCTGATCAACCTGCTCGGCCCGCCACTCGTCACCGGGCCACGCTCGGTGAAGCGCCTTGCCAACAGCTATGGCCTCCTGATCGCGACGCGTTCGTCAGCCGGGGGTGAGCGGCCTGACCTCGAGCCGGTAGAAGACCTGGGCGGCTCGGTCGCGCTGCCCTATCGAGCCGGAATGGTTCTCCTGGCCGCTGTCATCGGCTTCCCGATGCTCGGCCCCGAGTTCTTTCCCGACCTCTATCGAACGGCCCACGACCACCCGCGGCTCCCTTGGCGCGACTACCTGGCAGAGAACCGCCCGGGAACAACCCCCGAGTTCCTGCACGCCCTCGACCGGGTCGGCAGCCGGGCGGACTTGGCGGATCTACCGCTACCGCGGCGCCTGTCGATCTGGGCCGACTGGGTCATCCCGGTCGGGCGCCTCTCCTTTCCAACCGGAAGCGCTGTTACCCGTCTGATGACTCAGGAATGAACCCGGACCTATCTCAGCTCTTGTTCAAGGTTGTCGCATAAGCTTGAATAAGAAGATGGCGCGGGTGGAGTTGCATCGGTGGCCGGGGGATCCGGATGGGTTCACTCGGGCTGAGCGGCTGGGTGGGTCGTATGAGTTGTATTTTCCGGACCCGCTTGTTGGGCGGGAGTTTGATCTCGGCGAAGAGGTGTTGGCCGCGCTGGAGGATGCGGCCGGGGATCTTGCGCGGCTGGATGCGACGGCCGCAGTACTGACGAACAGTGAGGCGTTGGCTCGGTTGTTGTTGCGGGCCGAGGCGGTGGGGTCGTCGCAGATCGAGGGGTTGGTGGTGGGGGCCCGGCGGTTGCTGAAGGCTGAGGCGTTGCGGGAGAACGCTCGCCATCATGATGTGACGGCCGAGGAGGTGCTCGGCGCGGTCGATGCGATGGTGTGGGTGACCGAATCGGTGCAGGCCGGGGACAAGCTCGAGGTCGAGCATCTGCTGGAGGCGCACCGGCGACTGATGGCGCATTCGCCGAATCCCGAGTTCGGCGGCGAGGTGCGGTATCTGCAGAACTGGATCGGCGGGCGCTCCCCCGCCGAGGCATACTACGTGCCACCGCCGGCCCAACTGGTGCCGGAGCTACTCGAAGACCTGATGACCTTCGTGCGGGAGTCGCGGCTGCCCGTGCTGGCCAAGACCGGGATCGCGCATGCGCAGTTCGAGACGATCCACCCCTTTGCCGACGGCAACGGCCGCACCGGCCGCGCCCTGATCCACCTGGTACTCCGCGCCGAAGGGCTGGTCACGCGAAGTGTGCCACCGGTCTCCTTGTCGCTGGCCACCCACGCAACGCAGTACGTCGAAGCGCTGACCGCCTTCCGGCACACCGGCAAGCCGACGAACGCGCGCGCTCGCAGTGCGGCGAACGAATGGCTGCTCATGTTCGCGACGGCATGCAGCCACGCGACGGCCGAGGCCGCGCGATTCGAGCAGACCGCCGCGGACCTCAAGGCCGCCTGGCGTGAGCGAGCCGCGCCGGTGCGCGCCGGGTCTGCGGTCGACCTCCTGATCGAGACCCTGCCCGCTGCGCCGGTACTCACTCTCGGAGCGGCAGCCGAACTCATCGGCAGATCACAGCAGGCAGCCAACCAGGCCCTCACCCGCCTGACCGAGGCCGCCGTCCTCCGCGAGCTCACCGATGGCCGCCGCAACCGCGTCTACGAAGCTCCTGAACTGATCGATGCCTTCACCCTCCTCGAACGCCGATTCGCCAGTCCGGCGGCCGACACCCGGATCGCACCGCCTAGCAGACCTGTTCCTTCCGTGCCGGGACCGACACGCTGAGCTGATTGACTTTCCTCGCTTCCTCGATGAACAATTCGAACATACGTTCGAGAGCTGGACCAAATCGGGGAGTGTGAGGACTTGTGATGCCGCAGCCGTTCGACTGGGAGATCCTGCAGCGGCCGTCCGCGATGGCGATGGTGCGGGGGCAGCTCGGCTTCAGCTGGATGGTGCTGTCGGGGCGTCTCGCGACACTGACGGACGAGCAGTACTTCTGGCGGCCGAGCAGCGAGGCACTGACCGTGGTGCGGCGGCAGTACGCGGGGCGGTTCAGGTCGCTGGGGTCCGGCGAATGGGTGGCGCAGTGGCCGGACGAGCCCGATCATCGCGGGCCACGGACGATCGCCTGGCTGATCGCGCATCTCACCGAGACGTTCTTCGAGCGCTGGGAGTGGACCTTCGGCGCCAGCAAACAAGGCCGCGCCGACATCACCCTGCACGGCAACGCCCAGGACGCGGTCGCCTGGCTGGCGCACTGGGTCGAGGCCTGGCGCGATTCGATCGCCGAACTCGACGAAGAAGAGGCGATGACCGTAGGCCTCAGCCAGGCCACCGAACTGGACGCCGCCGAACCCTTCGGCCACGTGGTCCTCCGCCTCAACCGAGAACTCATCCACCACGGCTCAGAAATCATGACCCTCCAAGACCTCCACGCCCTAGCCGCCTGACCGCACTGCCCGCCCGCACAACCCGACCAGCGCACCAGCCGACCTCCCCCCAATCGCCTGGCCGTCGAGGCAAGCCTCCATCCACCGCTCAGGAGAGCACCCTCGGCGGCCAGGCCCTCAATACACGAACCGGCTCACGACGCCTGCTCCGCTGCCCTACGCCGGCTGCATCGCCTGTTGAAGAGGGGCATCGGTGGGTGCCATGGGCAGGTGAAGGCGAAATCCCGCCAGGTCGCGCGCCAACTGGAACGCATGGGCCGACTCGCGACGCCCGCTCCGCTGCGCCGGCTGCATCGCCCGTTGTAGCGAGACTGCGGTTGGTCAGGGGTTTTTGGGGTGGTTGGCGTTGTAGCGGGCTTTCTTTTGGCGGTTGCCGCAGGTGTTCATGTCGCACCATTTGCGGGTGCGGCTTTGGCTGGTGTCGAGGAAGGCGGCTTGGCAGGTGGGCGAGGCGCACAGGGCCAGTCGTCCGTCTCGGTCGCCGGCGATGATGCTGATCGCGTCGGCGGCGATCACGCTGAGGGCATCTTCGACAGAGCCCGAGCTGAGTTGCCATCGCCGACTCCCCTCGGGCGTCAGGACAGCCGCGGCCCGCCCCTGAATGCTGCAGTCGTTGAGGACTCGGACAGCACCCACAGGAAGAGCACCTTGTACTGCGGCCGCCGTCGCGGCAGCGTGAATTGACTCCCTCAGTTCCCGAGCCAGGTCGAGGTGGGCGCTCGTACAGGAGTCGACAGCGAGGCCGTTCACCGCCAGCCAGTCGACGAGTCGCTCCGGCGTGGGGATGCGCTCCACAGCGTTGCCATGACGCTCCGACAAAGTCCCCGTGAAGCTGGTGGCCAGCACGGTACCGAGGCGGAAGTCAGGAAACCCAGCAGGCATGGAACCACCTTAGCCGGTTGCAGCACCGCTGCGAGGCATGTTAGAACCGTCTTAGCCGGTTCACGAGAACAACAGCCGATCTACGACGGCCAGGAGGTCTCATGCCCAGCCCAAGCAGCGCCGTACAAGCATTCGAAGCCCGCGCAACGGACGCCGAACTCGACGATCTAAGAACGCGATTGGCCGCGGCGCGCCTACCGGAGCCCGAGACGGTCCGTCGCGACGCGCCTGGCCCCAGCCGATGGGATCAGGGCGTCCCGCTCGCCGACCTCGTCGATCTCGTGAACTACTGGCGCACCGACTACGACTGGCGCTCGTTCGAAGCGCGCCTGCACCAGATCGGCCAGTTCCGCACGACCATCGACGATCTGGGCATCCACTTCCTGCACCGCCGATCAGCGCGCGCAGATGCGACTCCACTGGTCTTGACGCACGGCTGGCCAGGCAGCATCGCCGAGTTCATCGACGGAGTGGACGAACTGGCAGATCCCAAAGACGCGGGCGCGCCGGCGTTCCATGTCGTGGTCCCGTCATTGCCAGGGTTCGGCTACAGCGACAAGCCGACCACCACAGGCTGGGGTACCGAAAAGATCGCAGCCGCCTGGGTGGAATTGATGGGAAGACTCGGCTACACCAAGTTCGTAGCCCACGGCGGCGACTGGGGAGGTGTGGTCACCACCACCCTCGGCGGCAGATTCCCGGAGCACGTCCTGGGCATCCACACAACGCTCGCGCAGCCGCCGCCCGGATTGACGACGGACGGCCTCACAACGGTCGAACGCAAGTGGGTCGAGGAAACCCGCGACTTCACGCACAACCGCTCGGCGTACGCGAAGCAGCAGGCGACCCGTCCGCAGACCGTTGGCTACGCGCTGGTCGACTCACCGGTCGGCCTGCTGGCTTGGATTCTCGACAAGTTCGCCGAGTGGACAGACACCGAAGACAGCCCGTTCGAGACGCTTTCCAGAGACAGGGTCCTCGACGACGTCACCCTGTACTGGCTAACGCGAACCGGCGCCTCGTCGGCCCGCATCTACACCGAAAGCCTTGCGTTGCTCGACCCAGAGCTTCGCGTCGACGTCCCGGCGGCGATCACCATCTATCCCCGCGACATCGAAAAGTGCCCACGCCTGTGGGCCGAGCAGCGATACCGCCAGATCGTCCGCTGGAGGTCACCCGCGTCCGGCGGACACTTCCCCTCCCTGGAGGTCCCCGGCTACTTCGTCAAGGACCTGCAAGCAGGCCTAGCCGCAATCCTGGCCGCCAACCGCTGACCGGGGCCGGCGCCGGCGCCAGGGCCGGGGCCGGGCCGGGGTCGGGCCGGGGTCGGGACCGCCGAGAATCTCGACCACAAGATGTGCGACACGCGGCGCGTCTTGCCACTACATGTAGGGGTCGGCGATTTAGAGTCACTACCGCTAGTGGTTCCGACCGATCTGCACCACAACATGTAGATCGGCGCCCCAAAGACCGTGGAGAGAGCGCTTGTGACCATCGTTTCGTCAGATCAGCCGACGGCAACCGACTCGGCCCGGCCGATCCATCTCACCGTCGTGCGGCGCGACGGCAGTAGTACCGCCTTCGACTCGACCAAGATTTCCGTCGCGCTCAGCAAGGCCTTCCTCGCCGTCGAGGGAGCCGAGGCGGGTGCCAGCCATCGCGTGCGGGATGTCGTCGCCGACCTCACCCACCGCGTCATCGATGCCCTGACCAGTCGTGGCGATGCCCGTCGCAGCGTCCACGTCGAGGACATCCAGGATCAGGTCGAGCTCGCGCTGATGCGCGCGGGCGAGCACCAGGTCGCCCGCGCCTATGTCCTGTACCGCGAAGAGCGCACCAAAGCCCGCACCCCCGACACCGCGGCCGAGGTCAGCTCAAGCAAAACAATCAACGTACGCGCAGCAGACGGCACAAAAGCCCCTCTCGACGTCGAGCGACTTCGCCTGATCGTCGCCGAAGCAGCAGCCGGTCTCGAAGCAGTCGACGCCGAACTGATCCTCAACGAAACTCTTGGCTCCTGCTACGACGGGATGGCTCAGCACGAGGTCGAGCTCGCCCTGGTGATGGCCGCTCGCGGCTTCGTCGAGACAGAGCCGCAGTACAGCTTCGCGGCCAGCCGTTTGCTGCTCGACCAGATCCGGCGCGAGACGCTTGGCCGCGTCCACGGTGAGCCGCGTCAGGCGAGCCAGGCCGACATGGCCACGGCGTACGTCGACTACTTCCCGCGCTACCTCGAGGTCGGGATCGAGGCCGGTCTGCTCGACCCTGAGCTGGCCACCTTCGACCTCGCCAGGCTGGCCGCGGCGATCAAGCCGGAGCGCGATCTGGACTTCGCGTTCCTCGGCCTGCAGACGCTCTACGACCGCTACCTGCTGCACATCGACAAGACCCGGTTCGAGCTGCCGCAGGCGTTCTTCCTCCGCGTCGCGATGGGCATCGCGCTCAAGGAGGAGAACCGCGAGGAGCGCGCGATCGAGTTCTACGAGCTGCTCAGCTCGTTCCGTTTCATGTCCTCGACACCCACACTCTTCAACTCCGGTACTACGCGCCCGCAGCTCTCTTCTTGCTTCCTCACCACGGTCGACGACGACCTGGCCGGCATCTTCGCGCGCATCCGCAACAACGCCCTGCTGGCCAAGTACTCCGGCGGTCTCGGCAACGACTGGACCCCCGTCCGCGGCATCGGCGCGAAGATCCGCGGCACCAACGGCGAGTCGCAGGGCGTCGTACCGTTCCTCAAGATCGCCAACGACACCGCTGTCGCCGTCAACCAGGGCGGCAAGCGCAAGGGCGCGGTCTGCGCGTACCTCGAGACGTGGCATCTCGACATCGAAGAGTTCCTCGACCTCCGCAAGAACACCGGCGACGAGCGACGCCGCACCCACGACATGAACACCGCCAACTGGGTGCCCGACCTGTTCCTCCAGCGGGTCGAGGCCGGCGGCGACTGGACGCTGTTCTCGCCTGACGAGGTCCCGGACCTGCACAACCTGTACGGCGCTGCCTTCCAGACGGCGTACGAGAACTACGAGAAGGCTGCCGACCGAGGCGAGATCCGGGTGTTCCGCCGGGTCAAGGCGGTCGACCTGTGGCGCCGGATGCTGACCGTGCTGTTCGAGACCGGTCACCCGTGGATCACGTTCAAGGACGCGTGCAACCTCAGGTCGCCACAGCAGCATGACGGCGTCGTCCACTCCTCCAACCTGTGCACCGAGATCACGCTGAACACGACGGTCGACGAGACGGCGGTCTGCAACCTCGGCTCGGTCAACCTGGTCGCCCACCTCACCGAGACGGGTCTCGACGCCGACCTGCTCGAGAACACCGTGAAGACCGCCGTCCGGATGCTCGACAACGTGATCGACGTGAACCTCTACACCACGCCGGAGTCGGAGCGCGCGAACCAGCGGCACCGCCCGGTCGGCCTCGGCCTGATGGGCTTCGCGGACGCGCTCTTCGCGCTCCGGATCCGCTACGCCTCCGACGCCGCCGTCGACTTCGCCGACAGCTCGATGGAGCAGATCAGCTACCACGCAATCGCGGCGTCGAGCGACCTGGCGGCCGAGCGCGGCCGGTACCAGACGTACGACGGATCGCTGTGGAGCCGGGGCATCCTCCCGATCGACTCGATCGAGTTGCTCCGCGAGGCACGCAACGGCGACCTCACCGTCGACACCAGCCGGCAACTCGACTGGGACAAACTGCGCGAGAAGGTACTGCGCGACGGCATGCGCAACTCCAACGTGCTCGCCATCGCCCCGACCGCGACGATCTCCAACATCTGCGGGGTCAGCCAGTCGATCGAGCCGATCTACCGCAACCTGTTCGTGAAGTCGAACATGTCCGGCGAGTTCACCGTCGCCAACCCGTACCTGGTCGCCGACCTCAAGGCGCGCGGACTGTGGGACCAGGTGATGGTCTCGGATCTCAAGTACCACGACGGCGTCCTGTCCCAGATCGACCGCATCCCACCCGACCTGCGCGAGCTGTACGCGACCGCCTTCGAGCTCGACCCGCTCTGGTTGGTCAAGGCCGCATCGCGCCGGCAGAAGTGGCTCGACCAGGCGCAGTCGCTCAACCTCTACATGTCGGCTCCGTCGGGCAAGGCGCTCGACGAGCTCTACCGTTCGGCCTGGCGGTACGGGTTGAAGACGACGTACTACCTGCGATCCCAGTCGGCCACGCATGTCGAGAAGTCCACCCTGCAAGGAACGGACGGCCGGCTCAACGCAGTACCGGTTGCTCTGCCGGAGCCCACTGGTGCTGCTTGTTCCATCGAGGATCCGGATTGCGAGGCCTGCCAGTGACCACCACAGGGCTGGGCGAAATCGCCCTCGGAGCGGCTCGCGTCGAGGTTGCCGACAAGGCGATGATCAACGCGCGGGCGGATGTGAACCAGTTGCTGCCACTGAAATACCAGTGGGCCTGGGACAAATACCTTGCCGCCTGCAACAACCACTGGATGCCGACCGAGGTCTCGATGCAGGCCGACATCTCGCTGTGGAAGAGCAAGGACGGCCTGACCGACGACGAACGGCTGATGCTGAAGCGCAACCTCGGCTTCTTCGCCACCGCCGAGTCGCTGGTCGCGAACAACATCGTGCTCGCGGTCTATCGCCACCTCACCAATCCCGAGTGCCGGCAGTACCTGCTGCGCCAGGCGTTCGAGGAGGCCGTCCACACGCACACCTTCCAGTACATCTGTACGTCGCTCGGCCTGGACGAGGGCGAGCTGTTCAACATGTACCGCGAGGTGCCGTCGATCTCGGACAAGGACGCCTGGGCGCTGAAGTACACCCAGCATCTGGAGGGCCCGGACTTCCGGACCGGTACGCCGGAGTCGGACACCGACTTCCTGCGCGACCTGATCGCGTTCTACGTGGTCTTCGAGGGGATGTGGTTCTACACCGGCTTTGCGCAGGTCTTGTCGCTCGGCCGGCGCAACAAGATGGTCGGGATCGCCGAGCAGTACCAGTACATCCTGCGCGACGAGTCGATCCACCTGAACTTCGGTATCGACTGCATCAACCAGATCAAGCTGGAGAACCCGCACCTGTGGACCGAACGGTTCCAGGCCGAGGTGCGGCAGATGCTGACCGAAGCCTGTGAGCTGGAGGTCGCCTACGGCCGCGCGACGCTGCCGAACGGCATGCTCGGCCTGACCGCGGACCTGTGCGAGCAGTACATGCACTTCGTCACCGACCGGCGAGCCGAGCAGATCGGCCTCCAGCCGATCTTCGGCGAGACGCGCAACCCGTTCGGCTGGATGTCGGAGGTGATGGACCTGAAGAAGGAGAAGAACTTCTTCGAGACCCGGGTGATCGAGTACCAGTCGGGCGGCGGCCTGAGCTGGGACTGAACGGGAGCGTCCGGGGTACGGCCCGCCGCCGTTCCCCGGACCTCCGGTTTGGCATGCTTGCGGTTCACCCACCGCCCCCAGCGAGGATCCCGATGCCCAAGAGAACCGCGGCATTCGCCGTTCTTGCGGTCGCAGTTGTCGCCGCAGCCCTGACCATCGCCTTCGACTGGGGCCGGTACGCGTGGATCGCCGCCCTGGTGATCGCAGCGGTCGCGCTGACCGTTGCCTCGTTGCGGTCCAGCCCGGTACTACGAACCGCCGCGGTGGTTGCTGCCGTCGCCATCATCGCGGCCGGCGTCCTCGTGGTCCGCATCCCGCCGCTCACATCAGCCGGCTGGGAGGTCGGCGAGGACACCTCGCTGATCGCGGCCAACGACAAGCTCGCGGTCACGCTGGACCAGCAGACTCACGCGGTGCAAGGCCGCACGATCACTGATGGTGACGTGGTCTGGAAGAACGGTTTCGGCAGCTCGGGCACGGTCCGGTCGCAACAGCTGGGAGGGGATTCCGTCCTTCTCTACGGCGACAGCGGCAGCTCGCAGCGGGCCAACCAGGCGGGCGTCATCTCGATTGCCGACGGCAAGAGCCGCTGGAACCAGGACGTCGGACAGCAGGAACCCTTCACCACCAACGGCGACATCGTCGTGTTCAGCAGCAACGAGACGACGACCGGCATCGAGGTCAAGACCGGCAAGAAGGTGTGGACGCACGTCGGCGAGGCGAACGCGGGGTCGGGCGGGCAAAACTCCTACAACTCAAGGCGTTGGGTACCCCGGTCCGACTGGGTGGTCATCCGCGGCGGCGCCCGGACCGCGCCGGCCACCGTGCTCGACGTACAGACCGGCCGGGTGGCCGCGACACTGCGGGCCACGGGCAACGACTTCGTTGTCGCGGGCAAGAGCTTCATCGATTTCGGCTACGTCAAGGACGGACGCCGGCTGGCCAAGGGCACTCCGCTTGCGGGCGGTCGGCCCTGGCAGGCCGAGTTCGAACGCTCCAACGGCCTGGAGGTACTGGAGGCCGTCGACGGCAAAGCGCGGGCGCTGTACGACAGGCAGGCCGTCTTCGTCGAGCCGGAGACCGGCGAGGTGCGCGAGGTGCCACTCGTCGACCGCTGGTCCGTGAACTGGTACGACGGCCGCGTCGGCGGACGCTACGTCGCGGTCGAGCAGCGCGATCATGACCGCAAGGTCGAGGCCTGGGCAGTGGCCGACACCGTCACCGGCAAGCTGGTCGATCTGAAGGGACGCGGCCAGACGGTCGAGTTGACCATCGCGCAGTACTCCGGCGACACGGCGATCTCCTGCACCACGGTGATCGACGCGGTAGGGGCCGAGAGCAACCGCTACACCTGGATCACCGACGGCACCGATCACGGCGAACTCACCATCTCCGACGCCAACCAACTGGTCGAATTCGCCGGCACCGCAGCCCAGCTGGGCAACCGCATCGCCGTACTCCGGGACAACTAGCCAGCTTCCGAACTTATTGTTGGCGCGACCAACGACTCTCGTCTATTGTTGGTCGCACCAACGATAGGAGCTGTCATGATCGAGCCGTTCACCATCGACGTTCCGCAGGCCGACCTCGACGACCTGACCGATCGCCTTGCCCGGACGCGCTGGCCGGACGAGTTGCCCGGGGTCGGCTGGGACTACGGCATCCCGCTCGCCCGGGTCAAGGAGCTTGCCGAGTACTGGCGCACGACGTACGAATGGCGCAAGCAGGAAGCCCGGCTGAACGAGCTACCGCAGTACACGACCGAGATCGACGGGCAGCGGGTTCACTTCGTGCATGTCCGGTCAGCTCGCGAGGACGCACTGCCGCTGATCCTGAGCCACGGCTGGCCGGGGTCGTACCTGGAGTTCCTCGACGTGATCGAGCCATTGTCGGCCGAGTTCCACCTGGTGATCCCGTCGATCCCGGGCTTCGGCTTCTCCGGGCCGACACACGAGACGGGCTGGGGTGTCGGCCGGGTCGCCCGGGCCTGGGCCGTGCTGATGGAGCGACTCGGCTACGACCGGTACGGCGCGCACGGCGGCGACTTCGGGTCGGGGATCTCCCGCGCGCTGGCCGTCGCGGCACCGGAGAGCGTGGTCGGGGCGCACGTGACCTATCTGCCCGGCCCGCCACCGCCGGGCGTCACGTTCGAGCTCGACGAGGAGGACACCCGGCGACTGGCCCGGATCAAGGAGCTGATCGCCAACCGTCCGGCGTACCAGGCTCTGCAGGCGACGCGACCGCAGACGATCGCGTACGCGCTGACCGACTCCCCCGTCGGCCAGCTCGCCTGGATCGCGGAGAAGTTCACCGAGTGGACGGACCCGGAATCGGACATCTCGATCGACCATCTGCTGACGACCGTCTCGCTCTACTGGTTGACCGCCACCGCGGGGTCGGCGGCCCGGCTGACCAAGGAGACCGCCGGCGGCGCCTCACCGGTCTGTGCGGCACCCCTCGGCATCGTCGTCCTGCCGCACGACATCACCAAGGCCGTCCGGGCTCACACCGAGTATGTGCACAACGTGGTCCGATGGACCGAGTTCGAGCACGGCGGCCACTTCTCCGCACTCGAGGTCCCCCAAGCCCTGGCCGCCGACATCACCGCCTTCTTCCGCCAACTCGAGAGCTAGATGCGGCTGCGCAGGCCGGTGAGGCCCGCGACTTCAGCTGGACAGCTGCCCTGGCACTGGACCTCGAGCGGAGCTGACCTCGAGCACCCCGATGATCTTGTCGAGGCGGGCGGCGACCCGGCCGGCGTCGAAGCCGTTGCCTTCGACAACGATGCGGAGGGTGCCGGTGTCCAGGCAGAGGGTGAGCTCGCGGACGTCGTAGGGGTTGAGCTGGACGGCGATCCGGGCCAGCAGGCCGCGGGTCTCCACCACCTGGGCGGTGAAGACGGTCTGGATCCGCTCCGGTACGACGTACGTGGGATCGGGTGCCGTGCGGGGCGCGAGGGTTGCCAGGGCTGTCATCGGACGACCTCCTTGTGGCGAAGCAGGCCGTAGGTGACGCCGTCCACCAGCGCCTCCCAGGATGCCTCGACGATGTTGTGACCGACGCCGACGGTGAGCCACGAGCCCTCGCCGTCGGTGGTCTCGATCAGGACCCTGATCACCGCGTCGGTGCCATGGCCCTGGTCGAGGATGCGGACCTTGTAGTCGACCAGCTCGAACTTCTTCACCACCGGGTAGGCGCGCTCGATCGCGGTCCGCAGCGCGTGGTCGAGCGCGTTCACCGGGCCGTTGCCCTCACCGGTGACGATCTCGCGGTCGCCACCCGCGACGAGCTTCACGGTCGCCTCGGAGACCGCCTCGGCGTCGGCCCGCGACTCGGTGATCACTCGCCACGACTCGACATCGAAGAAGCTCACCCGGCGCCCGTCGACCTCCTCGGTCAGCAGCAGCTCGAAGGACGCGTCCGCCGCCTCGAAGGTGTAGCCGCGGGACTCCATCTCCTTGACCCGGTCGGTGACCCGGCTGACCAGGTCGCGGTTGTTGCCGAGGTCGAAGCCGAGCTCGCGGCCCTTCAGCTCGACGCTGGCCCGGCCGGCCATCTCCGAGACAAGCATCCTCATGTCGTTGCCCACCAAGGCTGGATCCGTGTGCTGGTAGAGATCGGGATCCACCTTGATGGCACTGGCGTGCAGTCCCGCCTTGTGGGCGAAAGCAGACACACCGACGTACGGCTGCCGGGTCGACGGCGGCACGTTCGTCACTTCGGCGATCGCGTGAGCGATCCGGTACGACTCGGCCAGCCGGCCGGGCGGGAGCAGTCGCATCCCCCGCTTGAGTTCGAGGTTGGCCACGACCGCGAGCAGATCGGCGTTGCCGGTGCGTTCGCCGTACCCGTTGATCGTGCCCTGGACGTGGGAGCAACCGGCCTCGACGGCGGCGATCGAGTTCGCCACCGCGCAGCCGCCGTCGTTGTGGGCGTGGATGCCGAGCCGCGCGCCGGTCGTCTCCAGGACGTCGCGGACGATGTCCTGCAGCTCGCGGGGCAGCGTGCCGCCGTTGGTGTCGCAGAGCGCGACCACATCCGCGCCGGCCTCGGCGGAGACCCGTACGACCTCCAGCGCATAAGCGCGGTTGGAGCGGTAGCCGTCGAAGAAGTGCTCGGTGTCGAGGAAGACCCGCAAGCCGTGCTCGCGGAGGTGCTTGACGGTGTCGGCGACCATCCGCAGGTTCTCGTCCAGCGTGGTCCGCAGCGCCCGCTCGACGTGCGCATCGTGGCTCTTGGCAACCAACGTGACGACTCCGGCGCCCGAGTCGCGCAGCGCGGCGACCTGCTGGTCGTCGGCGGCCGGCGTACCGGGCTTGCAGGTCGCGCCGAACGCGGCGAAGGTCGCGTGCCGCAGGGTCAGTTCCGTTCGCGCACGCTGGAAGAACTCGGTGTCCTTGGGCACCGCGCCCGGCCAGCCGCCCTCGATGAAGCTCACACCCAGGTCGTCGAGGTGGTGGGCGATGGCGATCTTGTCGGCCACGGACAACGCCAGACCCTCCTGCTGCGCGCCGTCGCGCAGAGTGGTGTCGTAGACGTGGAACTCGTCGCTAGTGCTCACGAAATCGCCTTCCGAGGTACGGGCTTCAGGCAAACAAAAAACCTCCCGCAAAGTGCGAGAGGTCTGCGCGCTCAGGTACTGCCGGCTGAGCGCGCCTAGTTGATAATGATCTGGTAGCTCTTCATGACATTTCGCAGTCTGCCACACGATCTCGGCGGCACGGCCGATCGTCTCGAAAAGCGAACATCCAGTACTACGGAGCGTGGCGGAGTACTGGAATCAGGCGGTGAGCGACCAGCCCGGGTCGTCCCAGGCCGTGTAGAAGTCCTCCCGGCTGAGCTCCCGCAGACCCCACTCGTCCCGGTTCAGGGCCTGCTCGGTCAGCGCGCCGTCCTCGTCCTCGAGCCGCTGCCACCAGTACCGCAGTACGGTGCCGTCCTCGCCGACCTGCAACTGCCGGACGACGACCCACTCGCGCTCGTGCCAGACCGCCTCGAACAGCCAGTCCGTCCCGTACTCGTCGGCGCGCGCCCCGAAGGTCCGGGCGCCGGTACCCCGGTCGAGGTCGCGGATCAGCTCGACCGACGCGCGATACGCCTGCACGGTCTCCGGCTGCCAGCCACGCTGCTCGGCCAGCTCCGCGTAGTACGCCTCGACTTCGTCCGGAAAGCTGCTGCTCATGCCCTCGCCCTCAGTGTGGAAACGGTTCCCCGACCCTATCCAACCGGTGGGCCCGGCGGCTGAGAGGATCCTGTGAAGTCCAGCCAGGCCGAGAGGAAACGATGAGCCAGTCCGACGACGTCGCCCGCCGCGACGCCTTCGAAGACGACGTCCGTACTGCGTTGTACCGCCCGAACGGCGAGCTGCGAAGGCTGCAGTTCCGCCTGATGGGCTTCGCCCTGGCCGTCGGGCTGCTGGTGACGCTGGCACCGACCTGGTTCCTGGCCGAGGGCCGCTCCGGGAGGACCATCGAGAGCTACAGCGGTATCAGCCTGAGCCTGTTCGGCTTCACCATCGGCGACCCTGCCCCGGTGAGTGGTCTCGCCATCGCGCTGATGCTGGGCTACCTGTTGCTTGTCCTCGTTCTCCTGCTGCTCCCACCCGGCCACATCAGCGTCGTGATCCTCGGGACCGCGGGCCTGCTGGCCACCTTCCTTGCCGTCGTGAACCTGCAGGCGTCGGACGAGGACGGGCGATCGGCCTCCGTCGAGGCCCACTGGACCGGCGCACCGATGGTCGCCATCTTTCTCTGGCTCGCCCTGATCACCAACGCGGCCATCGCCAACAAGACCCTCAGCGACTGAGCGCACAACAAAACAGCGCCCGGAGAGCCGTGGGGTTCTCCGGGCGCTTTGCTGGGATGTTTCAGCAGACCTTGGTCATCCAGCCGTGGGGGTCGGCGGCCCGGCCGTACTGGAGGTCGAGGAGGGCGGTGCGGATGGCGGCGGTGACCTTGCCGCCCTCGCCGTCGGCTACCTGGGTCTCGCCGCCGCGCCACTTCAGTGAGGCGACCGGCGTGATCACCGCGGCCGTGCCGCAGGCGAACACCTCCTGGATCCGCCCGGAAGCGGCACCTTCGCGCCACTCGTCGATCGAGATCTTGCGCTCGGTGACGGTGTGGCCGAGATCGGTGACCAGCTTCAGGATCGAGTCGCGGGTGATGCCCTCGAGGATCGTGCCGGACAGCTCCGGCGTGACCACCGAGCCGTCGTCGAGGACGAAGTACAGGTTCATCCCGCCGAGCTCTTCGACCCACTTCTTCTCGACCGCGTCGAGGAAGGCGACCTGGTCGCAGCCGTTCTCGATCGCCTCGGCCTGCGCGAGCAGTGACGAGGCGTAGTTGCCGCCGGTCTTGGCCGCGCCGGTGCCGCCAGGGGCCGCCCGGGTGTACTCCTCGCTGAGCCAGATCCGGACCGGCTTCACGCCTTTGGCGAAGTACGAGCCGGCCGGGGAGGCGATCGCGCAGTACGTCACCTGGGCCGACGGCCGGACGCCGAGGAACGGGTCCGAGCCGAACATGAACGGCCGCAGGTACAAGGAGGTCTCACCGCCGCTGGGAACCCAGGCCTTGTCCAGCTCGATCAGCTTGTGCAGCGAGTCCAGGAAGGCCCGCTCGGGCAGCTCCGGCAGCGCGAGCCGCTGGGCGGAGCGGTTGAACCGCGCCGCGTTCGCCTCCGGCCGGAACAGGTGGATCGAGTCGTCGGGGTGCCGGTAGGCCTTCATCCCCTCGAAGATGGTCTGGGCGTAGTGGAACACCGAGGTCGCGGGAGACAGCTCCAGCGGCCCGAAGGCGGTGATCCTCGCGTCGTGCCAGCCGTTCTCCGCGGTCCAGGTGGCGATCGCCATGTGGTCGGAGAAGTGTTGCCCGAACCCTGGGTTCGCCAGGATCTGGGCGCGCTGGTCGTCGCTGGCCGGTTGGGTGTTTGGCTCAACGGTGAACTGCAAATCCGCGCTCATAGCGGCACCGTACCTCTTGACGAAGTGGTCAGGCGAGCGTGCCGAAGCCGCTCGCCGCGGCTCCGGCGCCGGGTGGCGCCGGCCGGGCGGGCGTCGTACGAGTCCATCAGCTCAGCCGGCCGCGCGCTTCGCGATCGCGTCACCGATCTCGGCGGTGGTCCGCGGGGCGCCGGTGCGCTCCTCGATGTCGGCCGTCACGGCGGCCTCGATCGCGGCCGCCGCCTCGGTCAGGCCGAGGTGGTCGCACAGCAGGGCGGTGGACAGGATCGCTGCCGTCGGGTCCGCCTTCTGCTGGCCGGCGATGTCCGGAGCCGAACCGTGCACGGGCTCGAACATGCTCGGCGCGGTCTTGTCCGGGTTGATGTTGGCGCTCGCGGCCAGCCCGATGCCGCCGCTGATCGCCGCGGCCAGGTCGGTGATGATGTCGCCGAACAGGTTGTCGGTGACGATCACGTCGAACCGGGCCGGGTCGGTGACCAGGAAGATGGTCGCCGCGTCCACGTGCAGGTAGTCGACCGTCACGTCCGGGAACTCGGTCGCGACCGCGTCCACGGTCCGCTTCCACAGGTGACCGGCGTACACGAGCACGTTGGTCTTGTGCACCAGCGTCAGCTTCTTGCGCGGCCGCGCCTGGGCCCGGGCGAACGCGTCCCGGACCACCCGCTCCACGCCGTACGCGGTGTTGACGGAGACCTCGGTGGCGATCTCGGCCGGCGTACCGACGCGGAGGGCGCCGCCGTTGCCCGTGTACGGACCCTCGGTGCCCTCGCGGACGACGACGAAGTCGACCTCACCCGGGTTCGCCAGCGGGGAGCCGACGGACGGGTAGATCTTCGACGGCCGCAGGTTGACGTAGTGGTCCAGGGTGAACCGCAGCTTCAGCAGCAGGTTCCGCTCCAGTACGCCGGACGGAACCGTCGGGTCGCCGATCGCACCGAGCAGGATCGCGTCGTGGCCGCGGATGCTCTCCAGCTCGGCGTCCGGCAGCGTGTCGCCGGTGGCGTGCCAGCGCTTCGCGCCCAGGTCGTACTCCGTGCGCTCGAACGTGACGCCGAAGTTCGCGCTGACCGCGTCGAGCACCTTGAGCGCCTCGACGGTGACCTCGGGACCGATCCCGTCGCCACCGACAACAGCCAGCTTGAAAGACTTGTTGCTGCTCACTTCTTGGGTTCTCCCCCGTTGTCGCGGCGGTTCATGGCCTCTTGGACTGGCTGGTTCTCGGTCCGGCGTGGCGCGGGGCGGCGACGGCGGGCGGCTTTGCGCTCGCGTCCGTCGACAACCTGCCAGTTGGCCGGATACATGTCGTACATGCTGTCTCCCGTTTGGTCTGGTGCTTGTCACAAACGGCCGACGACTGGCACTACCGGGCGGGAGGTACGCCGAAACCCGCGCCGGGGAGGTCGGCCTTAGCGGACCCCGGCGCGGCAGCGAATAAGGCGTACCACGAACTGCATGATGGGTCCGAAGATACTCTGACGTCCGACTATCTCGCCACAATGCGGGCACTCTGTCCCGCGATGTGAGATGTCAGTGACACGGCTGAGCCAATGCTGTGCAACTCTCAGGCGGTGAGTGCTCCCCCAGAACTGCCACCGCTGGTTTCCGCGGCCCTCAGCCTGTCCGGCCGGCGCGGATTCGTCAGCGCGACCCGCAACGAGACCGGCCGGCTGCTCGCCACCTTGGCGGCGTCACGGACCGGAACCCTCGGCGAGGTCGGCACCGGTTGCGGCGTCGGCTCGGCCTGGCTGCGCCACGGCGCGACCGACGAGACCAAGATCGTCACCGCCGAGAGCGACCCCCAGCTGGCCCAGGTGGTCAAGGAACTCTTCGCCGACGACGGCCGGATCGAGGTCCTGTCGGCGGACTGGACGGCCCTGATCGAACGCGGCCCGTTCTCGCTGCTGTTCGTCGACGCGCGCGAGGCCAAGCTCTCGGCCCGCGACGTGATCGCCGAGGCGGTCGAGCCCGGCGGGTTCGTCGTACTGGACGACTTCACTCCGTCCGCCGTCTGGCCGCCGATGTACGAGGGCCGCGTCGACACCCTGCGCCAGGAATGGCTCCAGGACAAGCGCTTCACCACCGTCGAGATCATGGTCGCCACCGACGCCGCGGTCCTGCTCGCCACCCGGCGCTGAAACTGTCCGCACCGCCCTGCCAACACTTCGGCGACCCCGAAGCGTCAGGGAGGCAGAACGGCGCGAGGGGCGCCGGGCGGAAAGGACTCAGATGGCCATCGGGCGTGAATTCGAGGAGTTCACGGTCAGCAGACAGCGAGCCTTGTTCAGGTATGCCTATCTGCTGGTCGGCGAGCGGGGACTCGCCGAGGACCTGTTACAGGAGTCCCTGACCAGGACGTACGTGCGCTGGAACAAGCTGCGCGACTCGGCCAACGCCGAGGCCTACACCCGCCGGGTGATGACGAACACGGCGATCAGCTGGTACCGGCGCAGGTCGTGGCGCGAACGCCCCCACGACACGCTGCCGGCCAGCCTGGCGACGCGGTCCGACGACGGGTCCGGCGAAGTGACCGCGCGGATCTGGCTGTGGGCCGAGCTCGGCAAGCTGCCGCCGCAGCAACGCGCAGTACTGGTGCTGCGGTACTACGAGGACCTGACGCAGGCCGAGACCGCACGCGTGCTCGGCTGCACCGAAGGCACGGTGAAGAGCCAAGCCTCCCGTGCCCTGAAGAAACTGCGCGCGGGCCTCGGTCCTGACGCGCTCCTGATCGTGGAAAGCGTGGTGACGGCATGACCGGCCTGCTCAAGGAGACCTTCGCCGAGGAAGCCGAAGCCATCGGCGACCCGAACCTCGACCTGGACGCGATCGTTGCGATCGGCAACCGACGGATCAAGCGCCGGCGTCTGGCGGTGCTGATCACCGCGGTTGCCGCGGGCGCTGCCATGGTCGCCGGCGGCGTGACAGTGGTGCAGCAGTTGGGCGGCGGCTCGGAGGCACCGGTGGTCAGCGCCGAGCTGGGTTTCAAGGAACGCCGGCCGTCATGGGCCGACGGCAACGAGATCCACTTCGGATCCGAGGTACTGCGCGTCCGGTCCGCGATCAGCTCGTTCGTCCAGACCGATGTGGGGTTCGCCTACGCGGGTGCCGACGGTTCCGTCTACCGGGTGGTTGGACGAGGCACCCAACTGATTGGCAAGGGCAACAACACTCATCTGCTCGCCGTGGATCCGGACCGGGCGCTCGTCGGCTGGGTCGACGCGACGCCGAAGGTCCCCGAGTTCGTCCTGTATGACCTGGCCGGCGACCGCGAGGTGGCCCGCACGGCAACCGGCAACAAGGCCGGCGCCGCGACCGCCGACGTACCGGTCCGGGTCGCCGCGATCGACGACGGCGTGGCGTACTTCGGCGCCTCGGACGGCCTGCGCCGCTGGACCATCGCGACCGGCAAGAGCGAACTGATCAAACCCAAGGCAGCCCCGACCTTCGTCCAGGCCGCCGACGCCGGACAGATCGTGTGGGAGCACACCGCGGCCGGCAAGGACACCGAGCTGGCCATCGGCCCGGACGTCAACGCACCGGCCGTCCAACACATCGCCGGCTGGCGAGGAAACCTCTCCCCCCAGGCCCGCTACCTGCTCACCGACAAAGCAGACGTCGTCCGCCTGGCCAACCTGCAAACCGGCCACACCGCAACCGTGACCATCCCCGACTACCAACTGATAGTCCCCACCCAATGGCAAGGCACCAACACCTTCTACGCCGCAGGCTTCCGCCCCGAAGAATCCGCCCCCCTGGACCTCCTCACCTGCACCATCACCCCAGACAACACCACCACCTGCAAGGTGGCAGTCCCCCACTTCGCTCCCCCAATCACCAACAACTCCACAACCCAATTCCCGGTAGGCGTCCCCATCCAGCAGTAGCCGCGCAGTACCCCGGAAATGCAGGTGGGCCCGAGCGCGCTCCCGGGTGGGAGGGCTCGGGCCCTGGCCGGCCGCCATGCGCCTGCGGGCGGCAGGCCGGATTCTGCGATCAGTTCTCGTGGGAGAAGGATCCGTTCCAGTGTGCCTTCACCCCGGGGTCATCAGCCAGTCCCGGGGTGCATCGAAAGGCTTCAGACCTCGAGGTCGACCGCGCGGGCGGTGTCGGCCTGTACTGCGGTGGCGATGTCGTCGAGGACCGTGGTCGGGATGGTGGAGTCGACGCTCAAGGCGACCAGGGCCTTGCCGCCCTTGCGGTCGCGGCTGACCTGCATACCGGCGATGTTGATGTCGGACTCACCAAGGATCCGGCCAACGGCGCCGACGATGCCCGGCCGGTCCTCGTAGCTGAGGAACGCCAGGTGCGCCGCGAGCTCGACCTCGAGGTCGAAGCCGTCGATCTCGACCAGCCGCTCGGACTGCTTGACGCCGACCAGCGTGCCGGACACGGACACCTGGCCACCGTCGGCCAGCGTGCCGCGGAGGGTGATCAGGTTGCGGTGTTCCGGGCTGTCGTGGTCGGTGAGGAGGCGGACCTCGAGGCCGCGCTCGGCCGCGAGCAGCGGGGCGTTCACGTAGGAGACGTTGTCCTCGACGACGTCGGCGAACACACCCTTCAGCGCGGCCAGCTCAAGCACCTTCACGTCGTACTGCGTGATCTCGCCGCGGACCTCGACGTCGAGCTGCTGGGCGACTCCACCGGCGAGGGCGGTGAAGATGCGGCCGAGCTTCTCGGTCAGCGAGATGCCGGGCCGGACGTCCTCGGCGATCACGCCGCCCTGGACGTTGACCGCGTCGGGCACGAGTTCGCCGGACAGCGCGAGCCGGACGGACTTGGCGACCGCGATACCGGCCTTCTCCTGCGCCTCGTCGGTGGACGCGCCCAGGTGCGGCGTGGCGACCACGTTCTCGAACTCGAACAACGGCGAGTCGGTGCACGGCTCCTTGGCGAACACGTCCAGCCCGGCCGCGGCGACCCGGCCTTCCTTCAGCGCGGAGTACAGCGCCTGCTCGTCGACGATGCCACCACGGGCCGCGTTGACGATGATGACCTCGGGCTTGACCTTGTGCAGCTGCTCGTCACCGATCAGGCCGATCGTCTCCGGCGTCTTCGGCAGGTGCACGGAGATGAAGTCGGACGCGGCCAGCAGCTCGTCCAGCGACGCGAGCCGGACGCCCATCTGGGCGGCGCGGCCGGCCTGCACGTACGGGTCGTAGGCGATCACGTTCATGCCGAAGGCGGCCAGCCGCTGGGCGACCAGGACGCCGATCTTGCCCAGGCCGACGATGCCGACGGTCTTCTCGTACAGCTCGACACCGGAGTACTTCGAGCGCTTCCACTCGCCGTTCTTCAGCGACTGGTCGGCGGCCGGCACCCGGCGGGCCGCGGCCAGCAGCAGCGCGACGGCAAGCTCGGCGGCGCTGACGATGTTGGAGGTCGGCGCGTTGACCACCATCACGCCGGCCTGGGTGGCGGCCTTGACGTCGACGTTGTCCAGGCCGACCCCGGCGCGGGCGACGACCTTCAGCTTCTTGGCGGCGGCCAGCGCCTCGGCGTCCACCTTGGTGGCGCTGCGGATCAGGATGGCGTCGACGTCGGCGATGGCCGGGATCAGCTCGGCGCGGTCGGCGCCGTTGGCGTGCCGGATCTCGAAGTCGGGGCCGAGGGCCTCGACGGTAGCCGGGGAGAGTTCTTCGGCGATCAGGACGACGGGTCGGGCTGCGACTGTCATGGAGACATCTCCTGCGGAAGCGGTTGGGTGCTCGAAAAGTCAGAGCACAGCGCTGTGCCCGCTGGTGACGATGTTACCTGGTCGCGGATCCGGCCGCCCGCTGGGTCTCATCTCAGTCGCAGGCACGCAGCGGCTGGACGGCGGGCGCCGAGTCGATCACCAGCCGGCCGTTCTCGCGGACCATCCGGTACCGCTTGTCGAGCCGGTGGCAGGTCTGGCCCTGGGCCCCCGGACTGTTCGGCGAGAACAGCGCGGTGTACGTCATCCGGGCGTTCACCTCGGCGCCGGGCTGGGTCACCTCGATGATCCGGGCCCCGAACAGGTACGACGTCTGGTGGTTGTCGCGGTCCCGCTTCTCGGTGAGGTGGCGGGCCAGCCCCTTCGAGTAGAACTGCTGGACCGCCGCGAAGTCGTGCTTGTTCGTCGCGGTCAGGTAGTCGCCCAGCAACTTCTGGACCTCGCCCGCCAGCGGCGTGTTGGCCACCGCCAGCTCGGGGACGATCGCGAGCTGCGGGCCCCGCGAGCGTGGGCACTTGCCGCCCGGCTCCGGGGTGAGGCCTACCTGCCCGGGACCGGCGTACTGACGGAGTTTCTCGAGCGGGACGATCTTGGCGGTGGGCACCGTGTCGCCGGTGATCAGGCCCACCACGCGGCCCTTGTTGTCCAGGGCCGGAGCGCCGAGCTTCGTCGCGTTCAGCAGCGTCCGAAGCGGCTTCGGCTCCTCCGCGGGGCCGAGCAACTGGATCGTCTGCAACCCGTTGGCGATGAAGGCCACGACCGCCCGCTCGGCAGCAGCCGGCGGATCCTTCGGGGCGAGCTGAGCCTTCCCGGGCAGTTGACCGACCATCCGCAGTACGGCGACGCCGTCCGCGCTGCTGCCGAGCACATTGGCCGGGCGTACCTCACCGGTGTTGGTCACCAGCGCGACGGACATCGGCTGCTTGATCGAGGAGGACGCGGTCAGCACCAGCCCGTCGTCGAGCAGTACGCCGCTGGCGATGCCAGTGCCCTCGCAAGTCGTCGCAAGCACCTTGACGATGCTGGGGCCGGCCTTCTCGAGCACCTCCGCGGTGTCGAGGGTCAGGCTGTTCTGACGCACCAGCCATCCGGCGCCCGCGCCCAGAACGAGCGCGAACACGACCAGCGGCAGCACGAACCGCAGCCGGAACTTCGGCGGCAACGGCGGCTCGGCCGTCGTGGCAGCGGCAGGCCGTCGCGGGGCCTCGATCGAGGTCAACTGCGAAGGCAGTCCGGGCGGGACGCGTCGGGGCGGCCTCGGCAGCTCACTCCTGCCGCTGTCCACCATCGACTACCCCCTGCTCACCTGCCTCGGACTGTCCGTTCCGATTGTCTCAAACACAAAGCCGACGTCCGGGCCACCACGAGGCGACCCGGACGTCTTCTTTGCTGCGAGCGGCTGGACAGCCGGTACTACGGTCAGCGGGCGGAGGTGCCCTCGACGTAGTCGTCGTCGTGCGACTTGACCCACGCCATCAGACCGCGGAGCTCCTTGCCGACGGCCTCGATCGGGTGCTCCTCGCTCTTCTTGCGGAACTCGGCGAACTCGGGCGCGCCGGCGTCCTGGTCGGCGATGAAGCGCGCCGCGAAGGTGCCGTCCTTGATGTCGGCCAGTACGTCGACCATCCGCTGCTTCACCGACGCGTCGATGACCCGCGGGCCGGACACGTAGTCGCCGTACTCCGCGGTGTCGGAGACCGACCAGCGCTGCTTGGCGATGCCGCCTTCGTAGATCAGGTCGACGATCAGCTTGAGCTCGTGCAGGCACTCGAAGTACGCGACCTCGGGCTGGTAGCCGGCCTCGGTGAGCACCTCGAACCCGGACTGGATCAGCGCGGAGACACCACCGCAGAGCACGGCCTGCTCACCGAACAGGTCGGTCTCGGTCTCCTCGGTGAAGGTGGTCTTGATCCCGCCGGCCCGCAGGCCGCCGATGCCCTTGGCGTAGGACAGCGCGAGGTCCCAGGCCTTGCCGGAGGCGTCCTGCTCGACCGCGACGAGCACGGGAACGCCGCGGCCCTCGCTGAACTCACGGCGGACCAGGTGACCGGGGCCCTTCGGGGCGACCATGAAGACGTCCACACCGGCCGGCGGCTTGATGTAGCCGAACCGGATGTTGAAGCCGTGACCGAAGACGAGCGCGTCGCCGTCCACCAGGTTCGGCTCGATGGCCTCCTTGTACAGGGAGCGCTGCGCCGGGTCCGGGGCGAGCACGACGATGACGTCGGCCTCCTCGCACGCCTCGAACGGGGTGAGCACCCGCAGGCCCTGCGCCTCGGCCTTGGCCCGGCTCTTGGAACCCTCCGGCAGGCCGACGCGGACGTCGACGCCGGAGTCGCGCAGGGACAGCGCATGGGCGTGGCCCTGGCTGCCGAAGCCGAGCACGGCCACGTTGCGGCCCTGGATCACCGACAGGTCGGCGTTGTCGTCGTAGAACATTTCTGCTGCCACTTGGAGCTCGTCTCCTTGGTTTTGCTGTTTTGAGATAGGGGGTCAGGCCTGGCGGGCCGGGGCGGGACGGTGGCCCGGCGGCGGCGCCGGCACCGGGTGGGACGCTGAGTTGTTCGCGGCTGCGCCCGCAGTACCGGCGGGGCGGGCCTGCAGGGCCGGTGCTCCGGAGGCCACGTGCGGCGGCGGGACCGGGACCGGGCGCAGGGTGCGGTCGGAGATGGAGCGGCTGCCCCGGCCGATCGCGACCATGCCGGACTGGACCAGCTCGCGGACGCCGAAGGGTTCCAGCACCCGGAGCATGGCTTCGAGCTTCTCGGGATTGCCGGTGGCCTCGATGGTGATCGCGTCCGGAGCGACGTCCACCACTTTCGCACGGAACAGCTGGACGGTCTCCAGCACCTGCCCCCTGCTCAGGGTGTCCGCCTTGACCTTCACCAGCAGCAGTTCGCGCTGCACGGTGGCGGTCGGCTCGAGCTCGACGATCTTGATCACGTTCACCAGCTTGTTCAGCTGCTTGGTGATCTGTTCCAGCGGCTGCTCGTCCACGCTGACCGCGATCGTCATCCGGGACACCTCGGGGTGCTCGGTCGGGCCCACAGCGAGTGAGTCGATGTTGAAGCCGCGGCGCGAGATGAGCGCGGCGACGCGAGCCAGCACACCGTGCTTGTTCTCGACCAGGATGCTCAGGGTGTGTTTCGACATTACAGCTCCTCCCCGTCCCACTTCGGCGCCATGTCGCGGGCGATCTGGATGTCGTCGTTACTGGTGCCGGCGGCAACCATCGGCCAGACCATCGCGTCGCGGTGCACGACGAAGTCGACCACCACCGGCTGGTCGGTGACCGACATCGCCTTGTCGATGGTGGCGTCGACCGACTCCTTGTCCGAGCAGCGCAGCCCGACGCCGCCCATCGCCTCGGCCAGCTTGGCGAAGTCGGGGATCCGGGCCGAGTGCAGGTCGGTGTTGGAGTACCGCTTGTCGTAGAACAGGGTCTGCCACTGCCGGACCATGCCCAGCGACTGGTTGTTGATCACCGCGACCTTGATCGGGATGCCCTCCAGCGCGCAGGTGACCAGTTCCTGGTTCGTCATCTGGAAGCAGCCGTCACCGTCGATCGCCCAGACGGTCTTGTCGGGCCGCGCGACCTTCGCCCCCATCGCCGCGGGCACGGAGTACCCCATCGTGCCGAGGCCGCCGGAGTTCAGCCAGTGCAGCGGCTTCTCGAACGGCAGGTAGTGCGCCGCCCACATCTGGTGCTGGCCGACGCCGCTGGTGTAGATCGCGTCCGGTCCGGCGATCTGGCCGATCCGCTGGATCACGTACTGCGGGGAGAGGCTGCCGTCCTCCGGTTCGTCGTACCCGACCGGGTATTTCGCCTTGACCGAGTCGAGCAGGCCGCGCCAGGCGGAGTAGTCCGGGGTCCGGCCGCTGCTCGCGATCTCGCTGTTCAGCGCGGCGATCAGGTCGACGATGACCTCTTTGCAGTCACCCACGATCGGCACGTCGGCGTGCCGGTTCTTGCCGATCTCGGCCGGGTCGATGTCCGCGTGGATCACCTTCGCCTCAGGGGCGAACGAGTCCAGCTTGCCGGTCACCCGGTCGTCGAACCGTGCGCCCAGGCAGATCAGCAGGTCGGACCGCTGCAGCGCGCCGACGGCCGAGACCGAGCCGTGCATGCCCGGCATGCCGAAGTGCAGTTCGTGCGAGTCGGGCAACGCGCCGCGCGCCATCAGGGTGGTGACCACCGGGATGCCGTGCTGCTCGGCGAGCTGCTTCAGCTCGGCGTACGCCTTCGCCCGGATCACGCCGCCGCCGACGTACAGGACGGGCTTTTCCGCGGCGGCGATCATCCGGGCCGCCTCCCGCACCTGCTTGGGGTGCGGGCGGGTCACCGGGCGGTAGCCGGGCAGCGAGAGCTCGGTCGGCCAGCGGAAGTCGACCTTGGCCTGCATCGCGTCCTTGGTCACGTCGACCAGCACCGGGCCGGGGCGACCGGTGGAGGCGATGTGGAAGGCCTCGGCGATCGTGCTGGCGATGTCGTTGGGGTCGTTGACCAGGAAGTTGTGCTTGGTGATCGGCATCGTGATGCCGCGGATGTCGGCCTCCTGGAAGGCGTCCGTCCCGATCGCGGCACTGGCCACCTGACCGGTGATCGCGACCATCGGCACCGAGTCCATGTACGCGTCGGCGATCGGTGTCACCAGGTTGGTCGCGCCCGGGCCGGAGGTCGCCATGCAGACGCCGGTCTTGCCGGTCGCCGAGGCGTAGCCCTGGGCGGCGTGGCCGGCGCCCTGCTCGTGACGTACCAGGATGTGGCGGATCTGGGTCGAGTCGAGCATCGGGTCGTACGCCGGAAGGATCGCGCCGCCCGGAATGCCGAAGACGGTGTCCACTCCGGCATGTTCCAGTGCGCGGATCAGAGCCTGTGCTCCGGTCAGCTGCTCACTCATGGTGCCTTCCCTCGGTCGTCACTGCTGGGAGATCGTCACTGCTACACAAAAGAAAACGCCCCCTCCGCCGGGTGGGCTGAGGGGGCGCGCTCGACTCGGGGGTCGCGTCAGTCGGCGCGCCGCACAAGTACGAGAAGAATCGATCGCATGCAGTCACCATTGCCGACTCCCCTCGACCCGGTCAAGCCCGGTCCAGTTCCATCTCGACATCCGAGATCACTGTCTTACGTACAGCCTCAGTCTAAGACCTGCCGATCGGGGCGACGGACGGGCACCTTGCGGCGGGCCGTAGGCGCCCACGACGGTTTGGCGGGAACCTCTAGATGCAGACGGCTCCCTGGGAGGCGGAGGTGACGAGGCGGCGGTACTTGCCGAGCACGCCCTTGGTGATCGCGGGCTCCTTGGGGATCCAGCCTTCACTGCGACGCTCAAGCTCCTCGGGCTCGACGTGCAGCTCGAGGGTCCGGTTCTTGACGTCCAGGGTGATCCGGTCGCCGTCGCGGACGAACGCGATCGGTCCGCCGTCGACGGCCTCGGGCGCGACGTGGCCGACACACAGGCCCGTCGTACCGCCGGAGAAGCGTCCGTCCGTCAGCAACAGCACGTCCTTGCCGAGTCCAGCACCCTTGATCGCGCCGGTGACGGCGAGCATCTCGCGCATCCCCGGGCCACCCTTCGGACCTTCATAGCGGATCACGACGACGTCGCCGGCCTTGAGCGAACCAATGGCGTCCATCGCACCGCGCTCGCCGTCGAACACCCGCGCAGTACCTTCGAAGACGTCCGAGTCGAAGCCGGCGCTCTTCACGACCGCGCCCTCGGGGGCCAGCGAGCCGTGCAGGATGGTGATCCCGCCGGTGCCGTGGATCGGCTTGTCCAGCGCGCGGATGATCGTTCCGTCGACGTCCGGCGGGGCGATGTCGGCGAGGTTCTCGGCCATCGTCTTGCCGGTCACCGTCAGGCAGTCGCCGTGCAGCAGACCGGCATCGAGCAGCGCCCGCATCACGACCGGGATGCCGCCGACCCGGTCGACATCGGTCATCACGTACCGGCCGAACGGCTTCAGGTCGCCCAGGTGCGGGACCTTGTCGCCGACCCGGTTGAAGTCGTCGAGGGTCAGGTCGACCTCGGCCTCGCGGGCGATCGCCAGCAGGTGCAGTACGGCATTGGTCGAGCCACCGAGCGCCATCACCACGGCGATCGCGTTCTCGAACGCCTCCTTGGTGAGGATCTGGCGCGCCGTGATCCCTTGCCTCAGCAGGTTGACGACCGCCTCACCGGACCGGCGGGCAAAGCCGTCTCTTCTTCTGTCCACCGCGGGCGGAGCCGCCGAACCGGGCAGCGACATCCCGAGCGCCTCGGCCGCGGACGCCATCGTGTTCGCGGTGTACATGCCACCGCACGCACCCTCACCGGGACAGATCGCCCGCTCGACGGCGTCGACCTCGTCGCGCGTGATCAGGCCGCGGACACAGGCACCGACCGCCTCGAACGCATCGATGATGGTGACTTCCTTGTCACCCAGCTTGCCCGGCATGATCGAACCGGCGTACAGGAAGACGCTGGCGAGATCCAGGCGGGCGGCGGCCATCAGCATGCCCGGCAGCGACTTGTCGCAGCCGGCCAGCAGGACCGAGCCGTCGAGCCGCTCGGCCTCCATCACCGTCTCGACCGAGTCGGCGATGATCTCGCGGCTGACCAGCGAGTAGTGCATGCCGACGTGGCCCATCGAGATGCCGTCCGACACGCTGATCGTGCCGAACTCCAGCGGATACCCGCCGGCCGCGTGCACGCCGTCCTTGACCGCCTTCGCAAGGCGGTCCAGCGACAGGTTGCACGGCGTGATCTCGTTCCAGCTCGAGGCGACCCCGATCTGCGGCTTGACCCAGTCGTCGTCACCCATCCCGACGGCGCGCAACATACCCCGCGAGGCAGTCGCCTCCAGGCCGTCCGTGACTGTGCGGCTCCGCGGCTTGATATCAGGCGTGTTCGGCATACCGCTCACTGTAAGAGCGCCCGCCCGGCAAGACTCCCGACCCCCTGTCCAGTACCTTTTGCAGTCAACGAATTACCACAGGCGGCACATCTTGGTAATTGCGATGTCAACCTCCCGCGACGCTGGGGAGGATGAGGAGTTCGTCGCCGTCGGACAGCTTGGTGTCGAGGGCGTTGAGGTCGCGGATGTTGTCGTTGCCGAGGAAGACGTTGACGTGCCGGCGCAACCCACCCTGGTCGTCGGTCAGCCGCCGGCGCAATGCCGGATGCTCCGCTTCCAACGCGGCGAACACCGCACCGACGGTCGGCTCGTCCGGTACGTCGATCTCCACCCGCTCCGCTCCCCCGGCGAACGGCCTCAACACCGTCGGAAGCTTCACGTGCACAGACATCAGTCCACCACCGCGGCGCGCACAGTCAGTACGTCGGGAAGATGGCGCGCCACCTCGGCCCAGGTGTCACCGGCATCGGCGCTCGCGTAGACGCAGCCGTCCCGGGTCCCGACGTACACGCCGGCCGGGGCCGCCTGGTCCACGCACAGCGCGTCTCGCAGTACGGGCGCGTACGACGGGACGTCGGGCAGGCCGGTTGTCAGCGCTTCCCAGGTCGAGCCGGCATCGCGGGAGCGGTAGACCCGGCACTTCGCGTCGGTGGGGATCCGGTTGCCGTCGGCGATCAGCGGGAAGACGTAGACCGTCTCCGGCTCGTGCGGGTGCACCACGATCGGGAAGCCGAAGTCCGAGGGCAGGCCGTCCGCGATCGACTTCCAGATCGCACCGCCGTCGTCGGAGCGGTAAACCCCATGGTGGTTCTGCGCGAAAAGCCGCTCCGGTACGTCGGGATGCGCCGCCAGCTTGTGGACGCACTGACCGAACTCGGGATCCGGATCGGGCATGAAGTACGCCTTGATCCCGTTGTTCGCCGGTTTCCACGACTCACCGCCGTCCGCGGTCTGGTAGACCCCGCCGGTCGACATCGCCACGCTCATGCGTTGTGGATCGGTGGGATGCGGAAGCACAGTGTGGATCGCCTGGCCGCCGAAGCCGGCACCCCAGTCCTTGCGGTGCGGGTGATCCCAGAGCGCGCGGACCAGCTCGAACCGGACTCCCCCGTCGGTCGACTTCCACAGGGAGGACGGCTGCGCACCGGCGTACACGACTCCGGGCTGGTCGGCCGGCCCCGGCTGGATCTGCCAGACACGTTCGAGCGACGCGTCGGCGTCGGCCGGGAACCCGATCGAGCCCTCTGGTGGCTCGTCCCACGTCTTGCCGAGGTCGTCGGAGTGGAAGACCGCCGGACCCCAGTGCTCGCTGGTGCCGCCGGCGAACAGGCGCGGCCGGTCGCCGCGGGTGTCGATGCCGACGGAGTAGACCCCCTGCATCTCGAACTGCGGGCCGTCGAGCGTCCATTCCCGGCGCTCGGCATCGCTGCGGCCGATCCAGAGACCCTTCTTGGTTCCGATCAGCAGTACGGCGTTGGACATCTTTGTCCTCCTCCATCGTCGGCACGGCCGGCCCGCCGCGCCACAGGTTTGGTTAGCGCGGCGGCCCCGCGACTACGTTGATCAGCGGTTCGCCGTTGGCGTAGCGCTCGAGCTGGGCCCGCACCAGCCGGGCGACCCGCGGCGAGAACGCCGTCGAGGCACCACCGCGGTGCGGATTGATCAGGACATTCGGAGCCGACCACAGCGGATGGCCGGCGGGCAGCGGTTCGGGGTCGGTCACGTCCAGCGCGGCGCGGATCCGCTCAGTGGAGAGCTCGGCGACCAGCGCGTCGGTGTCGACGATGACGCCCCGCGCCATGTTGATCAGCAAGGCGCCGTCCTTCAACTGGGCCAGGAACTTGGCATCGACCATCCCCCGCGTCTCATCGGTCGCGGGTGTGAGCAGCACGACGACATCCGCGCGTGGCAGCAGCTCGGGCAGGTCAGTGATCGGGTGGACGCCGTCGCGCGGCCGCCGTGCGACCCGGATGACGTCGCACTCGAACCCGTCCAGCCGCCGCTCCAGCGCCTCACCGATCGAGCCGTAGCCGAGGATCAGCACGGTCCGGTCGGCCAGCGAATCGTCCAGCTCCTGGTACGACGACGGCCACTCCCCGCGTTCCTGGTTCTTCACCGCGCGCGGCAACCGCCGGTACGACGCCAGGATCAGCCCGACCGCGAGCTCAGCCGTCGAGGCGTCGTGGACACCCCGCGCGTTGCACAAGGTGACTCCCTCCCGCAGGTGCGGCAGCACGTTCTCGAAGCCGGCCGTCTGGGTCTGGACAACCTTCAGCGCCGGCATCTCGGCGATCACCTCGACGACCTCCGACGAGCCCATGTAACTGGGCACGTAGAACTCGATCGCGTCCAGCGCGGGACGCTCGCCACCGGCGTAGTACCGCGCATCGATCCCTGCCGGGAGACCGCCGAGAAAGTCCTCGGGGTCCTTCCACGGCAGCAAGGTCTTCACCAAATCAGCCATGCTCCGCAACTTACTCGCACCTCAGGACAGTTTCGTACTACGACTTCGGCTACGGCTGTCGCCCGGTGATCCCCACCAGCCGATCCATCAGCGGCGCCTCGGCCGGGACCTCGATCGGAGCCGCCCACAGCTCGGGAACTGGCGGCTGGGCGAGGAATCCGGCCACGTGCTCGTAACAGGCCTGGACTGTTTCGGCGGGCAGTTCGTAAGGCACTCCGGTCGCCTTCGACAGGTCCCAGCCGTGCACCACGACCTCGGTCAGCGCGATCCGGCCCCAGGTCTCGTTCGGGAGCTTCAGACCGCCCTGGTCGGTCTCCCCCGCCCAGGCCTCCGGGTCGTCCCAGGCCTTGCCCAGAACCAGCAGCCGTTGCCCGAGGACTTCCCGCCACTCTCCGTCGAAAGCCAGCGCGGTGCCGGTGACTTCAGCGCCGGCGGCCTCCGCGAAACCGCGGGCGCTTTCGTCCACATGTTCGAGCAGATCCCGCACGGTGTACTTCGTGCACGGCGTGCTGTTGCCGAGCTGCTCGTCGGTGATACGGACGACGAGCTCGCTCACGTGGTGACAGGCTGGTTGCAGATCGATCATCGAGTTCTCCTTGTCCGGGTCTCTCCTCCGGTACGTCGGAGCCCTGGGCGCCACCTCGACATCGGGCGGAAGAATTGTTTCCACCCGGGTAAGACCACTGGCTCTGTGGTTCTGAAGTGCACTTCAGGTGCAGTGGGAGTGCAGTGAGAATTCGTGCCGGAGACGGCTTCCCGTCGTACTCTGAACAGGTGCCTTCGACATCGGATCTGGCCCCGACTCTCGATCACGATCAGGCCGTAGGACGGCTGAGATCGTCTTATCAGCGCATCCCGGCGGGAGTTCCGGTCCGCCTCGCGAAGCGTAGTTCGAACCTGTTCCGGCCCAGGATGGCGGTAGAAACTCCCGGCCTGGACGTGTCCGGACTGACCGGGGTGATCTCGGTGGACCCGGCCGGCCGGACCGCCGACGTCCAGGGCATGTGCACCTACGAAGACCTGGTCGCCGCGACCCTGCCCCACGGGCTGGTGCCGATGGTGGTCCCGCAGTTGCGCACGATCACGCTGGGTGGCGCCGTGACCGGCCTCGGGATCGAGTCCTCGTCGTACCGGGCCGGTCTGCCACACGAGTCGGTGCTGGAGATGGACATCCTGACCGGCGCGGGCGAGATCGTCACCGCCCGGCCCGACGGCGAGCATGCCGAGCTGTTCCGCACCTTCCCGAACTCGTACGGCTCCCTCGGCTACGCCACCAGGCTCCGGATCGAGCTCGACCGCATCTCGCCGTACGTCGCGTTGCGGCACGTGCGGCTCGGCCTGGACGAGCTGGGCCCGGCGATCGAGTCGATCGTTGCCGATGGCACGTATGGCGGTGAGCCGGTGCACTTCGTCGACGGCGTCGCGTTCGCCCCCGACGAGGCCTATCTGACCTTGGGGCGGAACAGCGATACCGCGGTACAGGTCAGTGACTACACCGGGCAGCAGATCTTCTACCGGTCGATTCAGCAGCGAACGACCGATGCTCTGACGGCACACGACTATCTGTGGCGCTGGGACACCGACTGGTTCTGGTGCTCGGCGGCCTTCGGCGCTCAAAACCCTTATGTACGGCGGATCTGGCCGCGCCGGCTGCGGCGCAGCGACATCTACCACAAGATCATCGGCTTCGAGAACCGTCATCAGGTGGCTGCCCGGCTCAATCGGCGGCGCGGCAACCCTGACCGCGAGCGGGTGGTCCAGGACGTCGAGATCCCGGCCTCGCGGCTGGCCGGGTTCCTCCGCTGGTTCGACGCCGAGGTGGGGATGCAGCCGGTCTGGCTGTGCCCACTGCGACTGCGATCTTCTGAGCCGTGGCCGTTGTACCCACTGGCCGCGGGTGAGACCTATGTGAACGTCGGCTTCTGGGGCACCGTGCCGATCGCGCCGGGCGCCGAGGACGGGGACGTGAACCGGCGGATCGAGGCGGCCGTCGCCGACTTCGACGGCCACAAGTCCTTGTACTCCGACGCCTACTACGACCGGGAGACCTTCGACCGGCTCTACAACGTCCCGGCCCTGACGAAGGTGAAGGAACGCTACGACCCCGATGCCCGGCTCACCGGGCTCTACGAGAAGGCGGTGACGCGCCGATGACGGCAACGATCCCGACGCAGGTATCGATCGCAGGAGCGCTCACGGCGGTGGCCCCGGAAGGCCTGCCCTTCCGTTTCACCGCCTACGACGGCAGTGCGACCGGTCCCGAGGACTCGCCGATCCACATGCACCTGGCGACCGAGCGCGGTCTGTCGTACGTGCTGACGGCTCCCGGCGACCTGGGCATGGTGCGCGCCTACGTCCAGGGTGACCTGGAGATCGAGGGCAGCCATCCCGGCAACCCGTACGACCTGATGAAGATGATGCTCAACCAGCTCCATTTCGAGCGCCCGACCCCGGCGGAAGCGTTGCGCATCGTCCGCGGCCTCGGCTGGAGCCACCTCAAGCCGCCACCGCCACCACCGCAGGAGCACCTGCCCAAGTGGCGCCGCACCTTCGAGGGCCTGCGCCACTCGAAGGCCCGCGACAAGGCCGCGATCCACCACCACTACGACGTCTCGAACACCTTCTACGAGTACATCCTCGGCCCGTCGATGACCTACACCTGCGCCGTCTACCCGACCGCCGACGCGACGCTCGAGCAGGCGCAGTACGAGAAGTACGACCTGGTCGCCCGCAAGCTCGACCTCAAGGCCGGCCAGCGCCTGCTGGACGTCGGCTGCGGCTGGGGCGGCATGGTCCGGCACGCCGCCCGCGAGTACGGCGTGAAGGCGCTGGGCGTCACCCTGTCGGCCGCGCAGGCCGAGTGGGCCCAAGCTGCGATCAAGCGCGACGGGCTGGAAGACCTGGCCGAGGTCCGCTTCTCCGACTACCGCGACGTCTCGGAGCGCGAGTTCGACGCGATCAGCTCGATCGGCCTCACCGAACACATCGGCGTGCGCAACTACCCGTCGTACTTCGGCTTCCTGCTCGACCGCCTGAAGCCAGGCGGCCGCCTGCTGAACCACTCGATCACCCGCCCGGACAACCGCTACCGCTCGACGGGCGCCTTCATCGACCGCTACATCTTCCCCGACGGCGAACTCATCGGCTCCGGCCGCATCATCACCGACGCCCAGGACGCCGGCTTCGAAGTACGCCACGAAGAAAACCTCCGCGAGCACTACGCGCTCACCCTCAAGGCCTGGTCCGAAAACCTGGTAGCCCACTGGGACGAAGCAGTAGCCGAAGTCGGCTACCCCACAGCCAAGGTCTGGGGCTTGTACCTAGCCGCCTGCCGAGTCGGCTTCGAACGCAACAACACCCAACTCCACCAAGTCCTAGCAGTAAAACTGGACGACCAAGCCAACGCCCACTTCCCCCTCCGCCCAACCTGGGGTAGCTGAGAGCAAGAGGCTCCAGCGATGGCATCCGCTGGAGCCTCTTGTCGTGCCTGACGGCAGGCGGCCGACGGCCGGCCGCCGAGTCAGGCTTGGTCGAGGTGGAAGTGGAGGGTTTGGGCGGCTCGGGTGGGGATGGGGTCGTTCCAGGTGGACAGGTAGTTCTGGGTGGTGGAGAGGGAGCGGGGTTCCAGTTTGTCCACGTAGACGGTGCCGCGGAGGTGGTCGGTTTCGTGCTGGACGATGCGGGCCTGCCAGCCGGTGAAGTGTTTGTGGTGCCGGTGGCCGGTGGCGTCGGTGTAGGTCGCGTGGACGGCGTACGGGCGGTTCACAACGCCGGTGTAGCCGGGCATGCTGAGGCAGCCCTCGTAGAAGCCGCGGCGTTTGCGGCCGTCGGGACGGTAGTCCGGGTTGATGGCCGTGAAGAACTCCAGCGGATACCGGTGACGCGCCTCGGCGACCTCTGGTGACACCGCGGCAGGATCTTCCAGTACTGCGATGCGCACCGGTACGCCGATTTGCGGGGCAGCCAGGCCCACGCCAGGTGCTGCTTTCATCGTCCGGCGCATCAGGGCGATGAAGTCGGTCAGTACGTCGTCGTCGACCTGGCCGTCGAACGGTTCCGCGACCTGACGTAGTACGGGATCGCCGAGCGACACGATCGGGGCGACGCCGTCGGAGTACTTCTCGACGAGTTCCGTGATCAGGGTTTTGACGGTGTGCGCATCGTTCATGGTCTCGCGGCCAACTCCTGCAGCTGTCTGGGCACCAGCGGCCAGCGGCAGGGCCGCAGTACCGGCTAGCAAGGTACGCCTGGTGATACTCACAAGCCCTCCAACGGCCGATCCGTTTCGGGCGCCTATTCTCCCCGACGGAGGGGTTCGTGCGGCGGACCCATAACGTGGGGCGCGATGCGGCGTTGGAGTGGTCGATACCTTGGAGGTCCGGGGGTCGCTCTGGGAGACGGATGGTGCTCATGGGTAAGGGAGTTCGGGCCGGGCTGTTGGTGGCCACGGTCGCGCTGGTCGGCGGTTGTTCTGATGCGGGCGGAGACGCCCAGCCGTCGGTGTCGACCTCCACGCCCGCCGGGCAAACTGCGCGGCCAACGGGCGGGCAGCCGTCCAGTACTGCGCCCAGCCGGCCGGTGAAGCTCGCCGCTGCCGGGGTGGTGGCGAGTGGCCTGGAGGTGCCGTGGGGATTGGCGTTTCTGCCCGACAAGAGCGCCCTGGTGACCGAGCGGGACTCCGGCAAGGTCAAGCGGATCGTGGGCAACCAGGTCAGCGAGGTCGGGACCGTGCCGGACGTGGACCCGTCGTCGGAAGGCGGGTTGCTCGGGATCGCGGTCGATCCGCAGTACCCGAAGCGGCCTTTTGTCTACGTCTACTACTCGAGCAGCGATGACAACCGGATCGCGCGGCTGAACTACAGCGACGGCAAGCTCGGCGAGGCCACGGTGATCGTGGAAGGGATCCCGCAGGCGGCTGTGCACAACGGCGGACGGATCAAGTTCGGACCGGACGGCTTCCTGTACGTCGGCACAGGAGACGGCGCTGACCGGCCGAACTCGCAGAACGACGACTCCCTCGGGGGCAAGGTCCTGCGGATCACCACCGACGGGAAGGCCGCGCCGGGCAATCCGGACGGACGGCTGTGGATCTCCAAGGGGCACCGGAACGTGCAGGGCCTGGCGTTCGACGGGCAGCAGCTGTACGCCGCGGAGTTCGGGCAGAACACCTGGGACGAGCTGAACGCGATCACCGCGGGCGCGAACTACGGCTGGCCGGCCGCCGAAGGCATCAGCCAGCTCGACGGCATGGTCGACCCGATCGCCCAGTGGCAAACCGCGGACGCCTCGCCGAGCGGAATCGCCTTTGCCCAAGGCAACATCTTCATGGCCGGCCTGCGCGGCGAACGCCTCTGGGCCACCCCGGTCGCCAACGGCAAACGCACCGGCGAGCCAGTAGCCTTCTTCACCGGCCAATACGGCCGCCTCCGCACAGTCGAAACCGCCCCCGACGGCTCCCTCTGGCTAACCACCTCCAACACCGACGGCCGAGGCGAAACCCGCCCCAACGACGACAAGATCCTGCGAGTCACGATCACCAACTAGCTGAGCTCAGAAGGACGCTGGGCTGAGCTAAGCGCTGAGGCTCGGGTCAGGGAAGGTGTGGTGGGCCTTGGGGTGGCGCCGGCGGGGCGCCCGGGCTGGACGGGACGAGGCTGGGCCCGGCGCCATGGTGGCGGCCGGGCTGGACCGGACGAGGCTGGGCCCGGCGCCATGGTGGCGGCCGGGCTGGACCGGACGAGGCTGGGCCCGGCGCCATGGTGGCGGCCGGGCTGGAGGGGACGAGGCTGGGCCCGGCGCCGTGGTGGCGGCCGGGCCCAGGTGCGGATCGCTGCGTCAGATGCCGAGTTTGGTGTTGACCAGTTCTCGGACCTTGGCGGCGTCGGCTTGGCCTCGCATGTCTTTCATGACGGCGCCGATCAGGGCGCCGGCTGCGGCGGGCTTGCCGGACTTGACCTTGTCGACCACGTCCGGGTTGGCCGCGATGGCGCGGTCGACCGCTTCGGTGAGGGCGGAGTCGTCGGAGACCAGTTTCAGGCCGCGCTTCTCGATGATCTCGGCGGTGCTGCCCTCGCCCTTGACCAGGCCGTCGAAGACCTGGCGGGCGAGCTTGTCGTTCAGCTCACCGGAGTCGACCAGCTTCTGGACCTCGGCGATCTCGGCCGGGCCGACGCCGAGCGCGTCGACGTCCTTGCCAGCCTCGTTCGCCGCGCGGGCCAGCTCACCCAGCCACCACTTCTTCGCGGCGGCCGGCGCCACACCCAGCGCAACGGTCTGCTCGATCAGGGTCTGCACGCCGCCGTTGACGACGTCCCGCATCTCCAGATCGGTGAAACCCCACTCGGTCTGCAGCCTCAACCGCTTGGCCGGCGGTGCCTCGGGCAGCGTCGCGCGGATCTCCTCGACCCACTCGCGCGCCGGTGCGACCGGCACCAGGTCGGGCTCCGGGAAGTACCGGTAGTCGTCGGCGTCCGACTTCTCCCGGCCCGAGGTGGTGATCCCGGTGTCCTCGTGCCAGTGCCGGGTCTCCTGCAAAATCTTGCCCCCGGCAACCAAAATGGCGGCCTGCCGGGTGATTTCGTAGGTGATCGCACGCTCGACCGAACGGAACGAGTTCACGTTCTTCGTCTCGGTCCTGGTGCCCAACGACGTGGACCCCGACGGCTTCAGCGACACGTTCGCGTCACACCGCAGCGATCCCTGGTCCATCCGTACGTCGGACACGTCCAGCGCGAGCAGCAGATCGCGCAGCATGCTCACATAAGCACGAGCGACAGCAGCCGCCTTGGCCGGCGGCACCTCGATCGTCTTGGTGACGATCTCGATCAGCGGGATGCCGGCCCGGTTGTAGTCGACCAGCGAGTGCGACGCACCGTGGATGCGACCGGTCGCGCCACCCACGTGGGTGGACTTGCCGGTGTCCTCCTCCATGTGCGCGCGCTCGATCTCGATCCGGTACGTCTCCCCGTCGACGACGACCTCGGTCCACCCGTTGGCGGCGATCGGCTCGTCGTACTGCGAGGTCTGGAAGTTCTTCGGCATGTCCGGGTAGAAGTAGTTCTTCCGGGCGAACCGGCACCACTCGGCGATCTCGCAGTTCAGCGCCAGGCCGATCTTGATCGCGGACTCGACCGCGCGCGCGTTCACCACCGGCAGCGCGCCCGGCAGGCCGAGGCAGACCGGGCAGGTCTGCGTGTTCGGCGGCGCGCCGAACTCGGTCGGGCAACCACAGAACATCTTCGACTTGGTGTTCAGCTCGACGTGGACCTCCAGGCCCATCACCGGGTCGAACTTCGCCAAAGCGTCATCGATGGACAG
This sequence comes from Kribbella sp. NPDC023855, assembly GCF_040639475.1. Classification (NCBI taxonomy): domain Bacteria; kingdom Bacillati; phylum Actinomycetota; class Actinomycetes; order Propionibacteriales; family Kribbellaceae; genus Kribbella; species Kribbella sp. NPDC023855. Next base: position 86,358 of record NZ_JBFAAA010000014.1, on the reverse strand, counting down.
CACATCAGCAACGACAGTCATCGGGTGACCTCCAGCTCCGGAGCCTTCGACATCAGCACGCCACCCCACTGGTCGGCGAACGCCGACTCGAGCGCGGCGCCGACCAGGTAGCACAGGTCGTCGCGCATCACCGGCGCCATCACGTGGAAGCCGACCGGCAGGCCGTCCTCGTCGGCCAGGCCGATCGGGAAGGACCCGGCCGCGTTACCGGCCAGGTTCGACGGGATCGTGCAGAGGTCGTTCTTGTACATGGCGATCGGGTCGTTCACCCGGTCGCCGATCGCGAACGCGGTGGTCGGCGTCGAGGGTGACACCAGCACGTCGACCTGCTCGTAGGCCTGGGTGAAGTCCCGCGCGATCAACGTGCGGACCTTCTGCGCCTGGCCGTAGTACGCGTCGTAGTACCCGCTGGACAGGGCGTGCGTGCCGAGCATGATCCGGCGCTTGACCTCGGGGCCGAATCCGGCCTCGCGGGTCAGCCGCATCACCTGCTCGGCGTCGTTCAGACCGTCGTCGCCGACCCGCAGGCCGAACCGCATCGCGTCGAACTTGGCCAGGTTGGACGAGGCCTCGCTCGGCAGGATCAGGTAGTACGCCGGCAGCGCGTACTGGAAGTGCGGGCAGGACACCTCGACCACCTCGGCGCCGAGCTTGGTGAGCAGCTCGACCGCCTCGTGGAAGCGCGCCTCGACACCCGGCTGGTACCCCTCGCCGCCGAGCTCCTTGACCACGCCGACCCGCAGCCCGGTCACGTCACCGCGACGAGCCGCGTCGACCACGGCCGGTACCGGCTGGTTGATCGAGGTCGAGTCCATCGGGTCGTAGCCGGCGATCGCCTCGTGCAGCAGCGCCGCGTCGAGCGTCGTCCGTGCACACGGACCGGGCGTGTCCAGGCTGGACGCCAACGCGATCAGCCCGTACCGCGAGGTGCCGCCGTACGTCGGCTTGACGCCCACGGTGCCCGTGAACGCGGCCGGCTGACGGATCGAGCCGCCCGTGTCGGTGCCGATCGCGAGCGGGGCCTGGTACGCCGAGATGGCGGCCGACGAGCCACCACCCGAGCCACCCGGGATCCGGTTGAGGTCCCACGGGTTGTGGGTCGTCCCGTACGCCGAGTTCTCGGTCGACGAGCCCATCGCGAACTCGTCCATGTTGGTCTTGCCGAGGATCACGATGCCGGCCGCCTTCAGCCGCTTCACCACGGTCGAGTCGTACGGCGGCTTCCAGCCCTCGAGGATCTTCGAACCGGCCGTGGTCGGTACGCCGTCCTGGGTCAGCACGTCCTTCAGCGCCAGCGGTACGCCGGCCAGCGGGCCGAGCTCGTCACCCTTGGCCCGGCGGGTGTCGACGTCGGCCGCCTGGGCGAGCGCGCCCTCGGTGTCGACGTGCAGGAATGCGTGCACGGCCTGGTCGGTCGCGCCGATCCGGTCCAGGTGCGCCTGGGTGATCTCCACCGAGCTCACCTCGCCGGAGCTCATCAGCTCGGCCAGCTCGACAGCGGTCTTCCGCGTCAGATCACTCATCACGCCTCCTCGCTCAAGATCCGCGGCACCCGGAAACGCTGCTCCTCCGCGGCGGGGGCGCCGGACAGCGCCTGCTCCGGCGTCAGGCAGGGGACGTTCACGTCCTCGCGCATCACATTCGTGATCGGCAGGGCGTGGGACGTCGGCGGGATGTCCTCGGCGGCCACGTCGCTGACCTGCGCGACCAGGCCGATGATCTGGTCGAGCTGCGGAGCGAGGTGGTCGAGCTCGTCGTCGGAGAGCTCGATCCGCGCCAGTCGCGCCAGATGCGCGACCTGTTCGCGGGTAATCGATGCCATGTTGGATTCCAATGGTCTACAGCGAGTTGCCGGCAGGGTGCGGTCAGCGCGACCCGCGTCTGCCTACGGACCGGCCTATCCTAGTGTGCGGTGATGACGGGTGTATTTCCGGTTTCGGGCGACCGCGGAGATCACCAGGTGAGAGGGCCCGGCGTGTCCCTGGGTTCCGCTCTGTAACATTGGCCGCGACAGGGCGTAACTTGCGTGGTATTCGGCTGGGAGATGATCGTTCGGTGTTCCTGCTGCGATTGATCATCCCGGACCGTCCCGGTTCGCTGGGCACCGTCGCAACGGCCCTCGGCGAGGTGAGCGCCGACATCCACGCGATCGAAATCGTGGAACACCGCCGCGAGAACGGCACCGCCGTCGACGACATCGTGGTCGACCTGCCACCGGGTGTGCTGCCCGACCGGCTCGTCTCGGCCTGCAACAGCGTGCCCGACGTCGAAGTGATCTGGTTCTCCCGGTACGGCGCCGGCGGCGGGCTGCACATGGACCTCGAAGCCGTCGAGCAGATGACGTCGGCACCGGCCGAAGCGGTCGACATCCTGGTCGAGCAGGCACCCGCGGTGCTGCATGCCGACTGGGCCGCGTTGCTGGACGGCACCGGCAGCGAGATCAAGGTCGCGCTGGAGACCAGCGCGACGCCGGAGTTCGGCGACCTCGGTGACCAGTGGCTGCCACTGGAGAAGGCGACGACACTGACCGCTCCGGACCACAAGGGTCTGGCCGAGTCGGTCCTGGTCGCGGCGCCGCTGGAGTCGAACCGCCGGGTGCTGGTGATCGGCCGCCGCGGTGGTCCCGAGTTCCTCGGCTCCGAGGTAGCCCGCCTGAGCTACCTGGCCAGCCTCGCCGTCACGATCCGCGCCACCGCCTGAGCTACCTGGCCAGCCTCGCCGTCACCATCCGCGCCACCGCCTGACTCTCCGTAACAACAGCGCTTTCGACACAACGCAGAAGGGGCCTCCCGTGATGGGAGGCCCCTTCTGTTTGATCAGTTGTACTGGAAGTACCAGAGGGCCCACAGCCCGGCGATCACCAGCAGGATGACCGCTCCGACGATGGCGACGACGAGCACCGCCTGGGTGTTGTCCTCGCCCTCGGGGAGGTCGAACTGGGTCGGCCCCCACGGGCCGCCGCTTTCGACCCGGTGGAGCGACTCCGGCGGCGGCTTGGCCACCGGAGTCTGCTCACGCTTCGCCGGGCTGAACCTCATCACACCTCACACGTAGAACGACTCGTACTTGATCGTGACGGTCTGCGACGCGTACGACTCGCCGCCGCTCCCGGTCAGCTGGACGCGCCAGCCGGCCACATATCCAGCGTACGGCTTGCCGTCCTTGTGGGCGTCGACGAACGCCTTCAGCGCCGCGGCGTCCGGGCCCTTCAGCGCGCCGAACGCGTCGGCGATGACGGTCGGCATGGCCGCCTTGACCTCTTCGGGGCTGCCGGACGCGCCGATGTCGAGGATCCGGATCCCGCTGTTGCCGCCGATCCCGAAGATCCGCTGCGAGCCGGACCGGCCGAGATCCTTACGGCACGACGAGCTGCAGGTGTACTGCTTGGCCCGCAGCGCCGCGGTCAGCTGCGCTTCGGTGGTCTCGAACTCCTTGCGCGGCAGGTCGAAGGAGTCCGCACCGGACTTGCCGCCGAGGATCTGCACGGTCTCGCCGCTGTTCCGCAGGCTGAACTCGCCCCAGGTGCTGCCGACCTTGGTGCTGCGCTGTCCGTTCTTCACGGCCTGCTGGATCTTCGCCACCTCGCTGCCGCCAAAGGTGTCGTTGCCGATCGCCTGCAGCGCCGCGTCGAAGACGACGGCCGCATTGTTGACGTTCTCGTCGTTCGTCGACTTGATCAGTACGCCGATGATGGTGCCGTCGGGCTGGAACTGGAAGATCGCCTCGGCCTCGCTGGCTTCCTCGAACTTGAAGCAGCCGCGGTGCGCACCCTGCGCGCCGTTGAACAGGTCGCTGCACTGGTAGCCGGCGCCCTGCAACTTGTCGGTCGCGGCCTTCGCCTGACCCTTCGCCTCACCCAGACCGCTGGTCGGGTTGTTGTTCGGCTCGCCCGTGGGCTGGCCGGTCGGTTCACCGGTCGGTTCGCCGGTGGGCTGACCGGTCGGTTCACCCGTCGGCTGGGTGGCCGGCGGCGGAGTCGTCGTGTCGTCGTCACCACCCATGGCGCGGACGCCGAGGAAGACCAGCAGGGCGATCAGTACGACACCGATCACGCCACCGCCGATCACCAGCGGCAGCTTGTCCTTGGGGATGCCGCCCTTCTTCGGGCCACCGGGACCACCGACGCCGGCCTGCCAAGGCTGGGTCTGCTGCTGGTGCCAGCCGCCCTGCGACTGCTGGCCCGGCTGACCCCACGGCTGCTGCTGGTAACCACCCGGCTGCTGACCTTGGTGAGGAGGCTGACCGGGGCGCTGGCCCCAACCGCCACCAGGCTGACCGTCCTGCGCAGGCTGACCGCCCTGGGCAGGCGGCTGGCCCCAGCCACCCTGCTGCGGAGGCTGTCCTGCTCCAGGCTGCGGCTGGGCCGGCGGCTGACCCCAGCCACCTCCGCCCTGACCAGGCTGCTGTCCCCAGCCTCCCTGACCCGGTTGCCCCCCAGGCTGCCCCCCTTGTTGCCCGCCCGGCTGGCCCCCCGGCTGCCCAGGACCCCACGGTCCTTGTGGCGGCGTCGTCATATGCGCTCCTTAGAAACCCACGTGTAGAGGATGCAAACTAACAGTCCGACGTTCCGGATCGGCCAGCGGATCCATTCGTTGTCAGGCATTGTCCGGTTCGGGGTTCGTCGCGACCGCCGCGGCCGCCTCCGGCCCGCCGGTCAGCAGTACTTCGAAACCGGCCGCGTCGAGAATCGGTACACCGAGCTGAACCGCCTTGTCGTACTTCGATCCCGGCGAATCGCCGACCACCACGAACGAGGTCTTCTTCGACACCGAGCCGGCCACTTTGCCGCCGCGGGACACGATCGCCTCGGTCGCCTCGTCGCGGCTGTAGCCCTCGACGGTGCCGGTGACCACGACAGACTGTCCCACCAGGGTCTGCTCGACCGTTGGTCCAGACCGGATCTGCCGCAGCTCGACGCCGGCTTCCTTCCACTTGCGGACGATTTCCTGGTGCCAGTCGACCTCGAACCACTCGATCACCGCGTGCGCGATGGTCGGACCGACGCCCTCGATCTGCGACAGCTCCTCCTCGGAGGCCGCCTGGATCGCGTCGATGTCGTCGTACGCCGCGGCCAGCGCCGCCGCCGCGGTCGGGCCGACGTGCCGGATCGAGAGCGCCACCAGGCCGCGGGACAACTGCTGGGTCTTGGCCTGTTCGAGGTTGGCGAGCAGCTTCTGCGCGTTGGCCGACAGCGCGCCGGCCTTGGTGGTGAAGAAGGAACTGCCGGCCAGCGCCTCCTCGGTCAGGTCGAACAGGTCGCCCTCGTCGGTGATCAGGCCACTGCTGATCAGCGCGTCGGCGGCCTTGAACCCGAGCACCTCGATATCGAAGGCGGACCGCCCGGCCAGATGGAACAGCCGCTCGCGCAACTGTGCCGGGCAGGACTGCGAGTTGGGGCAGCGGATGTCCACGTCCCCTTCCTTCATCGGCCGCAACGTCGTCCCGCAGGACGGGCACTCCGTCGGCATCACCCACGGCACGGCGTCCTCGGGTCGCAGCTCGACGACCGGCCCGAGAATCTCGGGGATCACGTCGCCTGCCTTCCGCAGTACGACGGTGTCGCCCGGGTAGACGCCCTTGCGCTCGACCTCTTTGGCGTTGTGCAGCGTCGCGAACTCGACCGTCGATCCGGCCACCCGGACCGGCTCCATCACCCCGTACGGCGTGACCCGGCCGGTGCGCCCGACGTTCACCTCGATGGCGAGCAGCTTGGTGGTGACCTCTTCCGGCGGGTACTTGTACGCGATCGCCCAGCGCGGTGCACTCGAGGTGGAACCGAGCGCGCGTTGCAGGTCGACCTCGTCCACCTTCACCACGACACCGTCGATCTCGTGGTCGACGGAGTGCCGGTTCTCGCCGTAGTACGCGATGAACTCGTTGACCTCGTCGAGTGTGCTGACTCGGCGGGCCCGGTCGCTGACCGGCAGGCCCCAGGCCTTCAGCTGCTCGTACGCCTCGGAGAGCCGGCTGATGTGGTGGCCATCGACCTTGCCGAGACCGTGCACGACGAAGCGCAACGGGCGGCTCGCGGACACGCGCGGATCCTTCTGCCGCAGGGATCCGGCGGCACCGTTGCGTGGGTTGGAGAACGGGTCCTTGCCGGCCTCGACCAGTTGCGCGTTCAGCTCGGTGAAGTCCTCGACCCGGAAGTACACCTCGCCGCGCACCTCCAGGAACTTGGGCGGCTCGGAGGTGGTGAGCTCGTTCGGGATGGACGCGATGGTGCGGACGTTCAGCGTGACGTCCTCGCCGGCGCGGCCGTCGCCGCGGGTGGCGCCGCTGACCAGCCGGCCGTTCTCGTAGACCAGGTCGAGCGCCAGGCCGTCCACCTTGAGCTCGCACAGGAACCCGGAGTCGTGGATCTGCTGGACGGTGACCTCGCGCTCGAGCCGCTTCGCCCAGGCCTCCATCTGCTCGGCGGAGAAGGCGTTCGCCAGGCTCTCCATCCGTTGCGGGTGCTGGACCGCGGTGAACAGCGTCGAGATCGGGACGCCGACCTTCTGGGTCGGCGAGTCCGGGGTGCGCAGTTCGGCGTACTGCTCCTCGATCGCCTCCAGCTCGTGCATCAGCGCGTCGAAGTCCGCGTCGGAGATGGTCGAGGTCGCCATGTAGTAGCGGAACCGGTGCTCCTCGATCTCCCGGCTCAGCGCGGCGTGACGCTCGCGCACGTCCGGCGGCGCGGCGGGCTGGTCGGCGGCACTGGTCTCCGGGATCTCCGTACTCATGAAGGAGAACTTACCGCCCGGCACCGACCTTTTTAGGCTTCTGCGGTATCTCCGACGACCTCGGCTGTCCGGCGAAGAAGCTCAAGCCGGGCGCGCGCGTCGCTTGGTGATGGCGAGCCTGCGAGACCACACGCTGGGGTGATGACCACGTCCGCCAAGGCTGTCTGGGTGAGGCCGATCTCGTGCCAGCGGCGAGTCAGAGTCGCCGCAGCCTTCTCAGGCTGGGGAATTGGGCCAGTAGTCGGTACTACGCCCGCATACAAAACCGTGTCAGCCTCTACGGCAAACGCGATCTGCTCCCAAGCCGCATCGGTGAGTAAGGCAACGTCTACCGCGACTCCCCCGGCACCGGCCTTCCGGAACACCTCAATAGGCGGCCGTGCCGCGCAGCAGTGCACCACAGTGAGTGCAGGCGCTGCTGCCTCGATCACCCGGCTCATGAGGTCTACAGCACCAGGCCCATCCACAGACCGATGCTTGCCCCACCCACTGGCAGTAGGAACAGCCCCAGCCAGTACTGCGGGCAGCCCCGGCTCGTCGATCTGTACTACGAGGTCCGCGCCCGGCACGCGTCGCCGTACGTCGGCCACGTGGTCCTGCAGCCCATACGCCAGCGCCTCGGCCAGATCGCGCCGGGCACCGTAGTCGGCGAGCACCTTGTCACCGCGAGGCAACTCCACAGTGGCGGCGAGTGTCCACGGCCCGGTCACCTGCAGCTTCAGTGGACCCGTGTAGCCGTCTGCAAGCTCCTCCAGTACGTCCAGGTCTTCCAGCAGCAACGAGCGAGCGCGCCGCTGGTCAAGGCTCGCTCGCGGGTCGTTGCCGCCCGTCAGCCGCCACCCGGCGGGCTGCAGGTCCATCGCCAAGGACGTGATCAGCCCAGCCGAGCGGCTCAGCATGTCGCCGTACGGGCGGGCCGGTAGCTCCGGCAGGAACGGGATGGTGACCGCTCCCAGCACGTACTTCGTCCACTCGCGCAGGTCCTCGCCAGGCAGCGAGCCCGTCGCCGTGGTCGCCGCTGGGCCGAAAGGACTGCTCACGTGGTGTTCCTGTTCCGCTGGAAGTATCTGGTCACGCGGCCGGGTGCCCGCGCGGCGATCTGGGCCGCGCCGGTGGTTCGCTTCGGCCGGCTGACCAGCTCACCGCCGCAGTTCGGGCAGGTGGCCGACATGGCCGCCGAACAGGCCGGGCAGAAGGTGCACTCGTAGCTGCAGATCACCGCGGCGTCGGCATGGCCCAGGCTGCTGCCGCACCGCTCACAGGTGTCCTTCATCCGCAGCACGGCCGTCACACCTTCTGCGGAACGCGCTCGACGGTGTCGATGGTGGCCGAGCCGATCACCCGGGTGCCGTCGTACAGGACGACCGCCTGGCCCGGCGCGACGGCGTCCGCGGGCTCGTCGAAGGAGACCAGCACCTGGTCGCCCTCGAGCCGCGCGGTGACCGCGATCTCCTCGCCGTGCGCGCGCAACTGCGCCTTCACGTGCAGGGTCCCGGTCGGCACCGGGCCGCACCAGCGCGGCTTCGACGCGGTCAGCCGCTCGACCGCGAGCTCGGCGCGCGAGCCGACCGTGACGGTGCGGTCGACCGGGCTGATGTCCAGGACGAAACGGGGCTTGCCGTCCGCGGCCGGCGTGCCGATCTTCAGGCCCTTGCGCTGGCCGACGGTGAAGCCGTGGGTGCCCTTGTGCTCACCCAACTTGTTGCCCTGGGCATCGACAATGTCACCGGGTGCCTCGCCCAGCTGCTTGCTGAGGAAGCCCGGGGTGTTGCCGTCGGCAATGAAGCAGATGTCGTGGCTGTCCGGCTTGTCGGCGACGGACAGCCCGCGGCGCTCGGCCTCGGCGCGGATCTCGGTCTTCGGGGTGTCGCCGAGCGGGAAGAACGCGTGCCGGAGCTGCTCCTGGGTGAGCACACCGAGCACGTAGGACTGGTCCTTGCCCTGGTCCACTGCACGGTGCAGCTCGCGGCCGGCCGGCGTCTCGACGATCTGCGCGTAGTGCCCGGTGGCGACGGCGTCGAAGTCCAGCGCCAGGGCCCGCTCGAGTACTGCGCTGAACTTGACCTTCTCGTTGCAGCGCAGGCAGGGGTTCGGCGTACGGCCGGCCGCGTACTCCGCGACGAAGTCCTCGACCACGTCGGCGTGGAACCGCTCGGCCAGGTCCCAGACGTAGAACGGGATGCCGATCACGTCGGCGGCGCGCCGGGCGTCGCGGGAGTCCTCGACCGTGCAGCAGCCGCGCGCTCCACTGCGGTACGACTGCGGGTTGCGGCTCAGCGCCAGGTGCACACCGACCACGTCGTGCCCGGCTTCGGCCATCCGCGCCGCCGCGACGGCGGAGTCGACCCCACCGGACATGGCTGCGAGTACCCGCATCAGTTGTTCCTTCCCACGTTCTGCAATCCGGCGGACATCGCCCGCTCGACGACGGGCCCGATGCTGTCCAGTACGGCGTCCACGTCGGCCCGGGTGGACGTGTGCCCCAAGGTGAAGCGCAGCGACCCGCGCGCCCGCTGGTCGTCGTACCCCATCGCCAGCAGCACGTGGCTCGGTTCGGCCACGCCGGCGTTGCAGGCGGATCCGGTCGAGACCTCGATCCCCCGCGCGTCGAGCAGCAGAAGCAGCGAGTCGCCCTCGCAGTCCTTGAACGACAAGTGTGCGTTACCGGGCAAGCGTCGTACCGGGTCTCCGGACAGCATCGCGCCGGGCACGGTACTCGTGATGCCCTCGATCAGGTGGTCGCGGAGGGCAGTGAGGCGCTGCCCGAGCTCGTCCTGGTGCTTGACCGCGTGCTCGACCGCGACCGCGAACCCCGCCGCTGCCGGGGTGTCGAGCGTGCCGGACCGGACGTCGCGCTCCTGGCCGCCGCCGTGCACGATCGGTACCAGCTTGGTCTCCTTGCGGACGACCAGCGCGCCGATGCCGAACGGGCCGCCGACCTTGTGGCCGGACACCGTCATCGCGTCGACCCCGAGCCCGGCGAAGTCCACCGGAACCTGCCCGACCGCCTGGACGGCGTCGGTGTGCACGGGGATGGAGTGCTCCTTGGCCAGGGCCGCGATCTCCCGGACCGGCTGCAGGGTGCCGACCTCGTTGTTGGCCATCATCAACGTGACGAACGCCACGGACTCCGGGTCGGTCTCGATCGCCCGCTGGACGTCGTCGGGCCGGACCCGGCCCAGCTCGTCGACCGGCAGCCACTCGATCTCAGCCCCCTCGTGCTGAGCGAGCCAGACGGCCGGATCCAGTACTGCGTGGTGCTCGATCCCGCTCAGCAGGATCCGGCGGCGACGCGGATCCTCGGCGAGCCGAGCCCACCACAGTCCCTTGAGCGCGAGGTTGTCCGCCTCGGTCCCGCCGGAGGTGAAGACCACCTCGCTCGGCTGGGCGCCCAGCGCCTCCGCGATCGTCTCCCGCGACTCCTCGACCGTACGCCGGGCAGCGCGGCCCGACCCGTGCAGCGAGGAGGCGTTGCCGGTGCGCCCGAGGTGGGCGGTCATCGCCTCGATCGCCGCGGGCAGCATCGGAGTCGTCGCGGCGTGATCGAGGTAGACCGTACGACGGCCAGGAGAGGTCATAACACCTTCAAGGGTAAGTCCTCCCCCGATGTTCCCGATCAGCCGCCGCGAATCTGCTCCAGCCAGGCGTGGTCCGGGTGCAGGTGGTGGACCATGTCGGCGAGCCAGCCGCGCTTCGCGGCCGGCAGGAGCGGAAGGACGGCGGCCAGGTCCTGCCGGTCCTTGGGCCGGTCCAGGCGGGCCTTGTAGGCGACGGCCATCTCGGGATTGAGGTAGCGAATGCCGTCTTCGGCGACCCAGGTGACCTCGTCGAGCGCGAAGTCGAGCGACGGGTCCCGCCGGAACACCCAGCGGCCGTCCCGGTCCGGGTTCAGCACCACGTCGTACTTCCAGGGCGCCAGGGCGTGTTCCCGCAGCCAGACCTGGTCCGCCGAATCGGGCATCACCGGATTGTCCGGGGAGAGCGGGAAGATCGACCGGCTGCCCGCCGACCACACGTGGTACCGGCCGTCGGCGTACCTCACCAGCTCCTGCACGTGCTTGCGCCAGAACGACACGTCGAGGTCTTCATGCGGCCGCGAGACTCCGGTGAACGCCTCGACGGCCCAGCCGCCGGCGACCCACCAGTCGAGTCCGAGTCCGCCGAAGAACTCCTTGGCCTCGGCCAGCGTGGCCGGCTCCACCGGGCCGTAGAGCCGCTGGAAGGCGAGCTCTTCCGGTTCCAGGCCCTCGGCGTACCAGTACCTCTTCTCCATCCCCCGATCCTGACACCTCGTCCGGCCGGACGAAATCGGGACGCTCAGTCGTCGGCTGGGACGAATACTCGCGGCGCCGGCCGCCCTAGCGTCGGCACATGGCGACCCTGAGCGAAATCCAGACGTGGCTCCAAGACCGGCTGCCGGCGTTGCTCGCCGAGCACGAGGTCCCCGGTACGGCGGTGGGCGTGCTGTACGGCGGTGAGGTGGTCGACCACGCGGCCGGTGTCCTGAGCAAGGCCACCGAGGTCGAGACGACCCCCGACTCGGTGTTCCAGATCGGCTCGATCACGAAGGTCTGGACGACGACCCTGGTGATGCAGCTGGTGGACGAGGGCAAGGTCGACCTCGATCGGCCGCTGCGCGAGTACCTGCCGGAGTTCGTCCTCGGCGACGAAACGGCCGCCGCCGCCATCACCGTGCGTCAACTGCTCTGCCACACGTCCGGTTTCGAGGGCGACATCTTCAACGAGACCGGCAAGGGCGACGACGCCATCGAGAAGTTCGTCCCCACGCTGGCCGGAGTCGAGCAACTCTTCCCGCCCGGTGAGCTGTTCTCCTACAACAACGCGGCCTTCGCCGTTCTGGGCCGCCTGATCGAAGTACTGCGCGACAAGACCTTCGACACCGCCTTGCGTGACCATCTCTTCACCCCACTCGGGCTGGCCCACGCGGCCGCCGACCCGTACGACGCGATCCTGCACCGCGCAGCAGTCGGCCACGTCCGGCCGACTCCCGACGCAGCGCCGGTACCGGCACCTGTCTGGGCGATGACCCGATCCATGGCCGCCGCCGGCTCGATGCTGGCGATGTCCCCGCGCGACCTGCTCGCCTTCGCCAAGCTCCACCTCGACTCCGGTACTGCGGCCGACGGTACTGCGGTCCTGAGCCCGGCGAGCGTCAAGGCGATGCAGCAGGCGCAGGTCCAGTTGCCGGCACTCGGCATGATGGGCGACTCGTGGGGGCTCGGCTGGGAGCTCTTCGACTGGAACGGCACGGCCGTGATCGGCCACGACGGCGGAACGATCGGCCAGAGCGCGTTCCTGCGCGTAGTACCGGAGCATGGCCTGGCGGTTGCCGTCCTGACCAATGGCGGCGACACGATCGAGGTGTACAAGACCGTCATCGGCCATGTGGTCAAGGAGCTCGCCAACCTCGAGCTGCCCGCGTTGCCCACTCCACCCGCCACGCCTGTGCCGATCGATGTCGACCGAATTCTCGGCACCTACAGCTGCGAGGTCGCTGACCTCACCGTCCGGCAGGACGACGACGGCCGGGTCTGGCTCGACCAGACACCCAAGGGAATCTTCGCCGAGCTCGGTCCGGCACCCGAACCGGTTGAACTGGTCGGCCGGAGCGAGGACAGCCTGATCGCCGTGAAGGCGGTCAACGGAGTCCACAATCCGCACGTATTCGTGGGGAACGATTCGGCCGGTCGCGCCCTCTTCCTGCACAGCGGCCGGGCCGTCCGCCGCGCCCCTGACCAGACCTCAGCCTGATCCGCCCCTTCCCACCCGGAGGCATCATGAGATCCGCACTCACCGTCGCGGCGGCCGGCGTACTGGTCACCGGACTGGCCTTGTCCGCGTGCAGTTCGGGCGACCAGAGCACCACCGGCACCGGCGCCGGTGCCGGTCAGCCGGTCGAGGGCCGGACGCTGACCATGGCCCTGAATGCCGACCCCGGCAACCTGGACCCGCAGTTCACCTCGCTGTCGGTCACCCAGCAGGTCGACATGTTCCTGTACGACACGCTGGTCAGCACCGATGCGAGCGGCAAGCAGGTGGCCGGGCTCGCGGAGAAGTGGGAAGGCACGACGACCACCGCGAAGTACACGCTGCGCAAGGGCATCACCTGCGCGGACGGCAGCCCGCTGACGGCGAGCACGGTGGCGGAGAACATCAACTTCGTCGGCAACCCGGCGAACAAGTCGACCCGGATCGGCGTCTTCGTTCCACCCGGCGCGAAAGCCACCGGCGACGACGCGGCGGGGACAGTAAGCGTCACTGTGCCTGCTCCCGATGCCTTCCTGGTCGGCAACATCGGTGGCCTGCACCTGGTCTGCAGCAAGGGCATGAAGGATCGCAACCTGCTCAAGCAGGGCTCGGATGGCACTGGCATGTACACCGTCGCCGAGGCGGTGCCGGGTGACCACTACACGCTGACCCGCCGCAAGGAGTACGCGTGGGGTCCAGGTGACTTCAAGGCCGGGCAGCCGGGTCTGCCGGACAAGGTGGTGCTCAAGGTCATTGCCAACGAGACCACGGCGGCCAACCTGCTGGTCGCCGGCCAGGTCAACATCGTCCGCCTCGCAGGGCCGGACAAGCAGCGGCTGGAAGCGCAGAAGATCTTCCAGCACAGCGCGGGCGCTCCGCTCGGCGAGCTCTGGTTCAACCAGAAGGCCGGGCTGCCGACCGCTGACCTGGCCGTCCGGAAGGCTCTGGTCCAGGGCCTCGATCTGAGCCAGCTCGGCAAGGTCATCACCGGCGGATCCGGTTCGCCGACCACCAGCATGGTTGCCCCCGGCATGGGTCCCTGCACCGAGGACACGGTTGCGGGCAACCTGCCCGGCCATGACCTGGAGGCTGCCAAGGCCGCATTGGACGCGGCCGGTTGGAAGGCGGGTGCGGGCGGCATCCGGGAGAAGGGTGGCAGCAAGCTCTCGCTGGTCTTCTACTACCCGACCGGCCTCGGCTCGACGCTGCAATCCGGCTCTGAGTTGCTGCAGAAGGCCTGGAACGAGCTGGGCATCGACGTCTCACTGAAGGCTGTTTCCACCGCCGAGATCAGCACAGTCATCCTGGCCGGCCAGGGCACCTGGCACGCCGGGCTGATCCCGCTGACGGTTTCCCTGCCCAGTCAGCTCGTCTCGTTCCTGTCCGGTCCGACTCCCCCGAACGGGAGCAACTTCGCCGCGATCAAGAACCCGGCGTACGACGCCGCGGTCAAGAAGGCATCGTCGATCGCAGGCACGGACGGCTGCCCGGACTGGGCAGCAGCCGAGCGCGCTCTGTTCGAACAAGTCAACGTGGTCCCCTTCGTCAACTCCACCATCCCCACCTTCGCCAAGGGCGCCACCTACGACCTCATCCAAGGCAGCGTCGTCCCCTCCTCCATCCGGATGCTGGGCTAACCCGATGACCACAACCGTGGGCGTTGCCGGCCCGGCAGGTGGGTCTGGGGCTGGATCAGGTGGCGGCCCGGGCTCCTGGGGTGGCGCGGGGGTTGGGGCTGCGGCTGGGTTTGTGGGGCATCCGTGGGTGCGGTTTGGGGTGCGGCGGGTTGGGCGGCTGGTGGTGTCGGTGTTGACGTTGGTCAGTGCTGCTTTTCTGATGATTCATCTGATTCCGGGTGATCCGGTGCAGTCGGCGTTGGGGCCGGCGGCGCCGAAGAGTCTGGTTGATGCTCAGCGCGAGTCGCTCGGGCTCAACGATCCGTTGTGGGAGCAGTACCGCCATTTCCTCCAGAACCTCTTCACCGGCAACCTCGGCACCTCGATCACCACCGGTCTGCCGGTCTCGGACGTGATCCGCGACCGTCTACCCGCAACGGTCGAGCTAGCCGTCGCCGCCTTCCTAGTGGCAGTACTGATCGCACTACCAGTCGGCCTGGCCATGGGAGTCCTCACCCGCGCCGGCCGTCGCCCACGCACCGAATTGAGCTTCACCTCGACCACAGTGATCCTGGCCGCCATCCCGGAGTTCCTCCTGGCCGTCGGACTCGTCTACGTCTTCGCAGTGAAGCTCCACTGGCTCCCCGTCGCCGGACGCGGCAACCTCACGTCGTACGTGCTGCCCGTGCTCTCACTTGCTGTAGGTCCTGGAGCAGTCCTGGCGCGCATCTGCCGAGTAGAGCTGCTAGCAGTGCTGCAGACCGACTACCTCCGCACAGCACGCGCCAAGCGCCTTCCTGCCGTAGCTGTCTACCTAAGGCACGCCCTGCCCAACGCAGTAACGGCCACGATCACCCTGGGCGGCCTACTGCTAGGCGGGATGGTCGCAGGGACAGTACTGGTCGAGAACGTCTTCGGCTGGCCCGGACTCGGCAGCACGATCGTCTCCTCGATCCTGGCCAAGGACTACCCGCTAGTGCAGGGCGTAGTACTCGTCTACGGCGTCGGCGTCCTCCTGGTGAACCTGGTAGTCGACGTAACCCTTGCCCTGCTGGATCCGCGCTCCACGATCAGGGAGAGCTGATGAGAGCAAGATGGATCGCAGTACTCCGTACGCCGGTCGGCGCGGGCGCAGGCGTACTCCTCCTCCTGGTACTTCTCCTAGCCGCCTTCGCCCCGGTGCTCTGGTCCGGCCAAGCCAACGCGATCGACACCGAGCACCTCCTGCAAGGCTCATCGTCAGCGCACTGGCTCGGCACGGACAGCCTCGGCCGCGACATCTTCTACCGAGTACTCGTCGCCTCCCGTACGTCGATCCTGCTGGCCCTGCTGGCCACGGCGATCGCCGTGATCACCGGACTCGCGCTCGGTTGTGCACCGACGATGATGGGCCGGCGTGCCGGCCGGGTGACGACGGCAGTGGTGAACATCGCGGTCGCCTTCCCCGGCCTGTTGCTCGCGCTGTTCTTCGCGGTCATCTTCGGAGTGGGCGCCAAGGGCGCAGTACTGGCGATCGGTTTCGCGGGGGCGCCGGCGTTCGCGCGGCTGACCCAGACCCTGGTCGCCGGGATCGCCGAGCGGGACTTCGTCGCCGCCGCGCGGATCGCCGGGGTCGGCCGGTTCCGGACGCTGCTGCGGCACATCCTGCCGAACATCGCCGAGCCGCTCGTGGTCAACGCCACGATCGGCGCCGGCGGCGCCTTGCTCGCTTTCGCGGGCTTGTCGTTCCTCGGCCTGGGCGTTCAGCCGCCGGCCTATGACTGGGGCCGACTGATGGGCGAGGGCCTCAACGGCATCTACGTCCATCCAGCCGCGGCGCTCGCGCCCGGAGTCGCGGTGGTCATCGCCGGGCTGGCTTTCAACCTCTTCGGTGAGGCTGTAGCGAAGGGCTTCGGTGTACCGGTGCTGAAGGGCGCTCGGGTCCGCGATCGGGTGCCGGAGGCGACGCCCGCAGCACCGACCGACGATGACGCCGTGTTGGTCGTGAAGGACCTGTGCGTCAGCTTTCCCGGACCGATCACCCCGGTGCGGGGCGTCAGCTTCACGGTCGGGAAGGGTGAGATCGTCGGAGTGGTCGGCGAGTCCGGCTCCGGCAAGAGTCTCACCGCGCTAGCTGTCGCCCAGTTGATCGAGCCGCCCGGCCAGGTGCGGGCGTCCGAACTGTCGTTCCTCGGTGCGCCCCTCCTCGGACGGGTAGCGGGTCGCGGGACGGCGGCCGCGCGGCGACGCCTGCTGGGTACGTCGTTCGCGATGGTCTTCCAGGACCCGATGACATCGTTCAACCCGACCAAGCGGATCGGCGTCCAGCTGGCCGAAGGTGCCCGCGAGCACCAAGGCCTCTCCCGGCGCCAGGCGATGGCTCGCGCGATCGATCGGTTGCGCGCGGTCCGGGTCCCGGCGGCCGAGCGGCGAGCGCGTCAGTACCCGCACGAGTTCTCCGGTGGGATGCGGCAGCGAGCGATGATCGGCATGGGCCTGATGGGCACCCCGGCGCTGATCGTCGCCGACGAACCGACCACCGCGCTCGACGTCACCGTGCAACGACAGGTCCTGCGTCTGCTCGAGACGATCCGGACCGAGGACGAGGTCGCCGTCCTGCTGATCAGCCACGACATCACCGTCGTCGCGCAGGTCTGCGATCGCGTGCTGGTGATGTACGCCGGCCGCATCGTCGAGGACCTGCCGTCCACCGAGCTCGCGACCGGGGCACGCCATCCCTACACGCGCGCGTTGCTGGCCGCAGTACCGGATCTCGAGACGCCGCTCGACGAACCGCTGGCGGTGATTGCGGGGCGCCCGGTGGATCCGGCGCAGATGCCGAGCGGCTGTGCGTTTGCGGCGCGGTGTGAGTTCGCCGGGGATCGCTGCCGGGACGAAGATCCGGCGCTGGTCAGCCACGGCCCGGGTCATCAGGTGGCTTGCTGGAACCCGCAGGGAACGGCCGGCTGGCAAGCTCGATATGTCGGCGGCGAAACGATCCGGACGGGGCAGCGATGAGCGAACTGCGTTTCGAAGGAGTCTCGGTCCGGTTCGGTACCGGCAGCCGGGCGCTGACCGCCGTCGACGGGGTCGACCTGACCGTTCCGTCCGGCCAGGTGGTCGGGCTGGTCGGCGAGTCCGGCTCGGGCAAGTCGACCCTGGCGAGGGCGGCGGTCGGCCTGACCGAGCCATCGTCCGGGCGGATCCTGCTGGAGGGCGTACCGCTGAAGCATCGCGCCGGGCAACGGCGTCCGCTGCAGATGGTGTTCCAGGACCCGTACTCGTCCCTCGACCCCCGGATGACCGTCGGCGACTCGATCGCCGAGTCCGTACCCCGGTCCGTTGGCAACGGCCGCCGCAGGGGTCAGCACCGGGGCCGTCGTGAGGAAGTTGCCCGGCTGCTCGAACTGGTCGGTCTCGACGCCGACCGGGCGCTGGCCTATCCGGGTGCGTTGTCCGGCGGCCAGCGGCAGCGAGTCGCGATCGCCCGTGCCCTCGCCGGCAAGCCCGACGTGATCATCGCCGACGAGATCACCTCGGCCCTCGACGTCTCGATCCAGGGCACGGTGCTCAACCTCGTCCGCGAACTGCAACGGGAACTGCACCTGTCGATGCTGTTCATCTCCCACAACCTGGCCGTCGTGCGGTACGTGAGCGACTTCATCGCGGTCATGTATCTCGGCCGCATCGTCGAGTTCGGCCCGGCTCGCGACGTACTGGGCAACCCTCAACACCCTTACACCAAAGAGCTTCTCGCGGCCGCTCCTCGCCGCGGCACGACTGCTCTGCAACCGCCCGACCCCGCGTTGCGAGTCGTCGCCGACGCAGAGCCGGCCGATCCGCACCACCCGCCGGCCGGTTGCCGGTTCCACCCGCGCTGTCCGATCGGGCCGCTGGTCCGTACCGATCGCGAGCACTGCCTGACCACCGATCCCACCACCGAGGCTCAGCATCGTCTCCACAGCACCGCCTGCCACCACGCGGCCGGTGCACTTCAGACGGTCGAGCTCAGCCAGTGAGCCATCCATTTGCTGGTCCGTCCAAGGAGGACTCCACCGTGACCCGACGTCTGCGCATCGACGACCTGACCGAGTTCGCAGTACCGGAGCAGCCGGCGCTGTCCCCGGACGCCACTACGGTCGCCTACGTACTGCGGACCACCGATGTGAAGGGCGACCGCGTACTGCGGAACCTGTGGCGGGTGCCGGCGTCCGGTGGCGAGCCGCAGCAGCTCACCCGGGGTGATGCCGACAGCACACCGGTCTGGTCGCCTGACGGGACCCAGCTCGCCTTCCTGCGCGCCAAGGACGGCCCGGCGCAGCTCTGGTTGCTTCCGGCCGCAGGTGGCGAGCCTGAGCAGCTCACCACGCTGCCGCTCGGGGCTGGGATGCTGCAGTGGAGTCCTGACGGCACTCGAATCGCCTTCAGCGCAGCGGTCGACACGGCTGCTCAGGACGGAGAGGACGAGGCCGCGGGTGAGGCACGCAGTCATGCGCCGATCGTCAGCGAGCGGCTGGACTATCAGGCCGACGGAGCCGGCTGGCTGCGCACGATCCGCAAGCACGTGCACCTGCTGGACGTCGAGTCGAAGAAGTGCAGGCAGGCCACCGAAGGCGACTGGCACGCGGGTGACCCGGCCTGGTCGCCTGACGGCACCAAGCTGGCATTCGGAGCCGCCACTGCACCCGACGCCGACCTGAGCCCGACAGCACCGGCGTACGTGCTCGACGTCACGGACGAGAAGGCCAAACCGCAGCAGGTCGGTCTGGCCGAGGGACTGTCCGGTCCGATCGTCTGGACACCTGGTGGCGAGTCCCTGCTGATCGTCGGCAACCTCACTGGCCCGGTGGGACATGCGGGCCTCCTGCGACTCACGCTGTCCACTGGTGAGGTGGAGAACCTGGCAGCACCGCTCGACCGCAACGTGATGCCCGGCGGACCGGCGTACCCGGGTGCCCTTCCCGCCTTGATCGAAGACGGCCGCACGGTCCTCTTCTGCATCCGCGACCGCGGCTGCACCCACCTGTACTCCGTTCCGCTGGCTGGTGGCACACCTCAGCGGGTGCTGGGCGAGCCGGGTCAGAACGTCGCGGGCCTCACCGTCGCGGGCGGTGTCGCGACCGTCGCGCTGACCACCCCGACGTCGTACGGCGAGATCGTCGCGCTGGACCTGGCGACTGGCGAGTCGACGACTCTGACGAAGTACGGCGAAAAGTTTGCTGACGTGGAGCACTTCCTCCGGGAGGAGCGCGAGTTCACGATCTCGGACGGGACCGTAGTGTCGGGCTGGCTGATCCGCGACCCCGCGGCCAGTGGGGCGCAGCCGCTGCTGCTGGACATCCATGGCGGCCCGCACAACGCGTGGAATGGTGCTGCCGACGAGGTGCATCTGTACCACCAGGAGCTCGCGTCGCGCGGCTGGACCGTGCTGCTGGTGAATCCGCGCGCCAGCGACGGCTATGGCGAGGAGTTCTTCAACGGCGCGCTCGGCAACTGGGGTACGGCGGACGCGAAGGACTTCCTCGAGCCGCTCGACGAATTGGTTGCCGAGGGCATCGCCGATCCGGAGCGGCTCGCCGTCGCGGGGTACAGCTACGGCGGCTACATGACCTGCTACCTGACCAGCCGGGACAACCGGTTCGCGGCGGCCGTCACGGGCGGTGTGGTCAGCGACCTGACCAGCATGTCCGGCAGCGCCGACATGGGCCACTTCCTCCGGGCGTACGAGCTCAACAACACCGGGGACGTGACCGACATGTCGCCGCTGAGCAAGGTCGGCCAGGTGCGGACACCGACTCTGATCCTGCAGGGCGACGCCGACGTGCGTTGTCCCGTCGGACAGGCCCAGCAGTGGCACACCGCGCTGCGCGAACAAGGCGTGCCGACGCAACTGGTCCTCTACCCGGAGGCCAGTCACCTGTTCATCGTCGAGGGCAGGCCGTCCCACCGCCTCGACTTCAACCGCCGCATCCTCGACTGGGTCGAGCAGTACGCCGGTGACGCGACCGGCCCGCGTCGCGCCTGCATCGACGTCGCGCACTGGCAACGCCGGCTCAGCACGCTCGCCGCCAGGCACGGCGTACCGGGGGCAACGCTGGGCATCCTGCGGGTACGGCCCGGGGCGGATGACGAGTTGGTGGAGGCTGCGACCGGCGTACTGAACAAGGACACCGGCGTCGAGACGACAGCCGATTCACTGTTCCAGATCGGGTCGATGTCGAAGGTGTGGACCGCGACACTCGCGCTGCAACTGGTCGACGAAGGGCTGCTCGACCTGGACGCGCCGATCATCCAGGTGCTGCCGGAGTTGCAGCTCGGCGATCCTGATGTCGCCAAGCAGGTGACGATGCGGCAACTGCTCACCCACACCAGCGGGATCGACGGCGACGTGTTCACCGACACCGGGCGGGGTGACGACTGCCTGGAGAAGTACGTCGACGGGCTGGCCGAGGTCGGGCAGAACCATCCGCTCGGCGCCACCTGGTCGTACTGCAACTCCGGCTTCTCGCTGGCCGGCCGGGTGATCGAGAAGCTCACCGGCAAGACCTGGGACCAGGCCCTTCGCGAGCGGATCATCGTGCCGCTCGGACTCGAGCACACGGTCACGTTGCCCGAGGAGGCGCTGCTGCATCGGGCAGCGGTCGGGCATGTCGGCGAGGGTGATGAGGAGCCGTCGCGTGCGCCGGTGTGGGGTCTGCCGCGCTCGCTTGGGCCGGCTGGGTTGATCACGTCGAGCGCTGCTGACGCGTTGGGCTTCGCTCGTTTGCATCTGAAGGGCGGCGTGGCGCCGGATGGCACGCGGGTGCTTCGCGAGGAGACCGTGGCGTTGATGGCTGAGCAGCACGCCGAGCTGCCGGACAAGTACTCGCTGGGCGACTCATGGGGGCTGGGCTGGATCCGGTTCGGCTGGAACGGTCACCGGCTGATCGGGCATGACGGCAACACCATCGGCCAGGCCGCCTTCCTGCGCGTCCTGCCCGATCAGGGACTGGCCGTTACGCTGCTGACCAACGGTGGCAACGCACGTGATCTCTACGAAGACCTGTACCGCGAGATCTTCGGCGAGCTGGCGGATGTCGAGATGCCGTCGCCGCTGACCGCGCCCGACGAGCCGCCGACTGTTGAGTTGCACCGGCATGTTGGTCGGTACGAGCGCGCAAGCACACTGCAGGAGGTCCTCGTCGAGGACGGGCAGTTGGTACTGCGGATGACGCTCACCGGTCCGTTGGCCGAGTTGATGCCGGAGCCGACGCACTCCTTCCCGATGATCCCAGTCGACGAGAGCGGCGACCTGTTCGTCGTACGGCAACCTGGGTCGCTGACTTGGTCGCCGGTGACGTTCTACTCGCTGGCTACTGGTGAGAAGTACATGCATTTCGGTGTTCGAGCCACGCCGAAGGTGGGCTGATGAGCGAACTGGTGGAGTCGATGCGCGCCGCTTTGCCGCGGATGCTGGCGGATCTGGAGACGTTGGTGACGTGTGAGTCGCCGTCGTCCGACCTCGCGGCGGTGGCCGGCAGCGCAGACGTGGTGGCCCGGCTCGGAACTGAGTTGCTCGGCAGCGCACCGGAGTACGTGGTGGTCGATGGGCGTACGCATCTGCGTTGGCGGCTCGGCGACGGGCCGCGACGAGTGCTGGTGCTCGGGCATCACGACACGGTGTGGCCTGTTGGCTCGCTGGTCACGCATCCGTTTGGGGTCGAGGACGGCGTACTGCGGGGGCCTGGTTGCTTCGACATGAAGACCGGTCTGGTGATGGCCTTTCACGCGATCGCGGCCTTGCCCTCTGCTGCAGGGGTGACGTTGCTTGTGACCGGTGATGAGGAGTTGGGATCGCCGTCGTCACGTGGATTGATTGAGGCGGAGGCGGCTGGGTGCGTCGCTGCGCTGGTCTTGGAGGCTTCTGCGGCCGGGGCTCTGAAGCTCGAGCGAAAGGGTGTTTCCAACTACGAGATCCGGGTCACCGGCCGTGCCTCGCATGCTGGGCTCGAGCCGGAGCTCGGGGTAAACGCCAGCATCGAGGCGGCCCATCAGGTGCTCGCGGTGAGCCAACTCGGTGATGCCGCACTCGGGACGACCGTGACGCCGACCGTTCTGACGTCCGGTACTACGCGGAACACCGTGCCCGCTGCTGCTGGTTTCTTTGTCGACGTGCGGGCGCGAAGTATCGCCGAGCAGGAGCGCGTGCACGCGGCGTTGCAAGCGCTGACACCGGTGCTGCCCGGCGCTTCGCTGGAACTGATCGGTTCGCCGAACCGGCCGCCGCTGGAGCGGAAGATGTCCGAAGACCTCTACCGCCGAGCCTCGACACTCGCCGCCGAACTCGGGTTGGAGCCACTGCGCGAGATCTCGGTCGGCGGCGGCTCCGACGGCAACTTCACCGCCGGCATCGGTACTCCGACCCTGGACGGCTTGGGTGCCGTCGGCGGCGGCGCTCACGCCGACGACGAGCACGTCGTGGTCGCCGAGATCGCGCCCCGGACAGCGCTCTTGACGGCACTGATCGCCGACCTGTTGGACAGACCATGAGCAGTCCAGAGATCACCGGGCTGATCGACGTGAGCACCTCGGTCGACGACGCGATCGGGGACGGTCTGGCCGCTGCGGCCTCCGCCGGAGTACGGGTTCGAGGGCTGCACGAACTGGCTGATCTCGATGCGGTCTATCGCTTGTACGACTCCATCTGGCGACCGGATCCGATGAATCCGCCGATCACGACGGAGCTGCTGCGGGCGTTGACGAAGGCGGGCAACTACGTCAGCGGGGCCTTTGACGGTGACGAGCTGATCGGGGCTTGTGTCGGGTTCTTCTCGCCGCCGCTTGAGCGGGCGATGCACAGTCATGTGGCCGGGGTGTCCGGGGCGGCTCGGGGGCGGAGTGTGGGATTTGCGCTGAAGTTGCATCAGCGGGCTTGGGCGCTGCAGCGGGGGGTGGAGGCGATCTCGTGGACCTTTGATCCGTTGATCCGGCGGAACGCGTACTTCAACGTGACGAAGCTGGCGGCGCGGCCGACGGAGTACCTGACGAACTTCTACGGGTTCATGCAGGACGGGATCAACGGCGGCGACGACAGCGATCGCCTGCTGGTCCGCTGGCAACTCGACGCTCCCGACGTCGGAGCAGCCGCCGCTCGCCGACCGGCTGTTACTGCCGTGGATCGGTTGCCACGGGCAACTGTCGCACTGGGCTTCGCAGACGACGGCGGGCCGTCGACTTCCCCTGCATTGGGTGCACGCGACGGGACAGTACTGGTCGGCGTACCGGCTGATGTGGAGAAGTTGCGGCAGACCGATCCGGGGGTGGCGAAGTCGTGGCGGGCCGCGCTGCGTGAGGTGCTGGGTGGGTTGCTGGCCGACGGTGCCCGGGTGACCGGGTTCGACCGGGCCGGGTGGTACGTGCTCGAACAATCTGTGCGTCAACAATCTGTGCGCGACGATGCTGAGAAAGGGCTGGCGTGATGAAGCTGACCGGAGTCGAGTTGCGGCGGATCTCGCTGCCGTTGGTGTCGCCGTTCCGGACCTCGTTCGGGACCGAGACGACCAGGGACGCGCTGCTGGTGCGCGCGGTCAGCACCGAGGCAGAGGGCTGGGGCGAGTGCGTCGCGATGTCCGGGCCGCTGTACTCCTCGGAGTACGTGGACGTGGCGATCGACGTACTGCGGCGGTTCTTCGTGCCCGCGTTGGGCGCGGTCGAGCGGCTCTCCGCTGTCGAGGTGGCGCCGGCGCTGACCAAGTTCCATGGGCATCGGATGGCGAAGGCGGCGTTGGAGACCGCAGTACTGGATGCTGAGTTGCGCGCCGAAGGGCGACCGCTGGCGCGCGAACTCGGGGCTGTGCACGACCGCGTGCCGTGTGGGGTTTCGGTCGGCATCATGGACTCGATCGGGGAACTCCTGGATGCGGTCGAGGACTATCTCGACGAGGGCTATCTGCGGATCAAGCTCAAGATCCAGCCCGGGTGGGATGTGGAGCCGGTGGCCGCGGTCCGCGAACGCTTCGGCGATGTTTTGCTGCAGGTCGACGCCAACACGGCGTACTCGGTGTCGGACGCGAGGCACCTGGCGCGACTCGACCCCTTCGACCTGTTGCTGATCGAGCAGCCGCTTGACGAGGAGGACATCCTCGGCCACGCGGAACTGGCTCGCCACCTCAAGACCCCTGTCTGCCTGGACGAGTCGATCACCTCAGCCCGCGCGGCCGCGGCGGCGATCAGCCTGGGCGCGTGCTCGATCGTGAACGTCAAACCCGGCCGCGTCGGCGGCTACCTCGAGTCGCGCCGCATCCACGACGTCTGCGTAGCCCACGGCATCCCCGTCTGGTGCGGCGGCATGCTGGAAACCGGCCTCGGCCGAGCCGCCAACGTAGCCCTTGCAGCCCTCCCCGGCTTCACCCTCCCCGGCGACACCTCCGCCTCCACCCGCTACTACGCCACAGACATCACCACCCCCTTCACCCTGGCCGAAGGCCACCTCCCCGTCCCCACCGCCCCCGGCATAGGCATCGACCCCCTCCCCGACGTACTGGAGGCTGTCACCACCTCAACCGAGTGGCTACCTTTGTAGAACCGGACCAATCGGCGGGCTGATTCTGTTCACCTCGACGAACCAGGGCGGTGGTCTGGCTTCTAGCTTCGGAGAGGTGCTGCCTTCCGTGACGAACCGACCCCGCGCGAGCCTCGGGCGTGTCCTCGACGACCTCGGCGCCACCCTGCTCGAACTCGTGCACGGCGATCCCGACCAGCGGGCCGAGATCGGTGGCGTCGTCATCCACGATCCGCTCGACGAGCCGGTTTTGCCGCGGCACAGTCTCGTCCTCGGCGTCGGCCTGCAGGAGCCGTCGCTGATCGCCTGGACCCTGCGCGATCTCGGCCGCCAGCAAGCGGCCGGGCTCGTCGTCCGCTCCCCCATCGCCGCGCACGAGTCGATCACCACCGCCGTGGCCGAGTCCGGCGTCGCCCTGCTCGGTCTGACTCGAGGTGCGTCCTGGGACCAGCTCGCCGTCCTGCTCCGCTCGCTCCTCGCCGAAGGAGATGTCGGCGTCGCCGAGCCCGAAACACTGGGCGGCATGCCTTCCGGTGACCTGTTCGCCCTCGCCAACGCGGCCGCCTCGCTGCTCGACGCGCCGGTCACGATCGAGGACCGCAGCTCCCGGGTGCTCGCCTTCTCCGGCAGGCAGGACGAGGCAGACCCGGCCCGCGTCGAAACCGTCCTCGGCCGCCAGGTGCCGCAGCGCTACTCCCGCATGCTTTCCGAGCGCGGCATCTTCCGCGAGCTGTACCGAACCGATCGGCCGGTCTACGTCCCACCGCTGCCGATCGTCGAAGGCGAGTTGACACTCCCCCGGGTCGCGGTCGCCGTCCGCGCCGGCGACGAGATCCTCGGGTCGATCTGGGCTGCCGTCCGCGACCCCCTCACCGAGGAACGCTCACAGGCCTTCTCCGACGCAGCCAAACTCGTCGCACTCCACATGCTCCGCATCCGCGCCGGCGCCGACGTCGAACGCCGCCTCCGCGCCGACCTGGTCAGTACTGCGCTCGAAGGCGGCGCCGGAGCCCGCGATGCGCTCGACCGTCTCGGCCTGGCCGACCAGCCGGTCGTAGTACTGGCGTTGGCTGTGCCGGTGTCCGATGAGTCGCTGGTCGGGGAAGCCGGGCTCGCGACCGAGCGTCAGCGTCTGGCCGATGCTTTCGCGATGCATTTGGGTGCTGTCCATCCACGGTCCGCGTCCGCGTTGGTGGGCGGCATCGCGTACGGCCTGATGCCCGTCCGGGCCGATCGCGCCGACGGTGAGGAACGCGCGGTCCGCATCGCCAAGGACTTCCTCGACCGGATCGGCGAACGCGTCACGGCCACCATCGGCGTCGGACCCGTCGTACGGGAAACCTCCCGGCTCCCCCACGCCCGCGCCGGCGCCGACCGCGCTCTGCGTGTGTTGCGAACCGGCAACGGCTCCCAACGCGTCGCCCGTCTCGCCGACGTCCACGTCGAAACCCTGCTGCTTGAACTGCGCGACCTGATCGAAGCCCGCGGCGACCAGCCGACCGGCCCGATCGCCCGTCTGGTCGCCTACGACCGCGACCACAACACCAACCTGGTCGAAACCCTCCGAGCCTGGCTGGACGCCTTCGGCGACGTCATCGCCGCAGCCGCAGCCGTCTACGTCCACCCCAACACCTTCCGCTACCGCCTCCGCCGCCTGGCCGAAGTAGGCGCCCTGGACCTCACCGACCCCAACACCCGCTTCGCCGCCATGCTCCAACTCCGAGTAATCCACCCACCCCACCGAACCCCCACACCATGACTCTTACGTTCGAAGAGCTGGTCGTCTGCGGTGGCTCTTCTCGGACGGATAGAAAGCTGCGGGAGAAAGGGGTAGGCCCGGCCTGCTTTGGGGGGTGAGCGGGCCGGGCCTGGGGGGAGGTCGGGAGGTGACCTCAGTTGGGTGGGTTAGGACTTGCGCTTGGTTACTTCTTCGGTGGTGGCGGGGAGGACCTTGTGGAGGTCGCCCACTACGCCGAAGTCGACCAGTTCGAAGATGGGGGCTTCTTCGTCCTTGTTGATGGCGACGATGGTCTTCGAGGTTTGCATGCCGGCTCGGTGCTGGATGGCGCCGGAGATGCCGGCCGCGATGTAGAGCTGCGGCGAGACGGTCTTGCCGGTCTGGCCGACTTGGTAGGCGTGCGGGTACCAGCCCGAGTCGACGGCGGCGCGGGATGCGCCAACCGCTGCGCCGAGGGAGTCGGCGAAGGCTTCGATCGGGCCGAAGTCGCCGCCGGTACCGCGGCCGCCGGAGACGATGATCGCGGCTTCGGTGAGCTCGGGGCGGCCGGTCGCCTCGCGGGGCTTCGAGTCGGTGATGCGGGCCGTCTTGGCGGCGTCGGAGATCGTCACGTCGAACTCCTCCACCTCCGGTGAGGTCTCGGCCGCTTCCGGGGTCGCCGCGTTCGGCTTGACCGTGATGATCGGCGTGCCGTGGGTGACCTTGGCCTGGACCGAGTAGTTGCCGGCGAACACCGACTGCGTGGTCACCGGACCGCCGTCGCCCGCCTGGACGTCGACGGCGTCGGTGATCAGACCCGACTCGAGCTTGACCGCCAGCCGGGCGGCGATCTCCTTGCCCTCGGCGCTCGACGAGATCAGGATGGCGCTCGGCTCGACCTTGGCCGCGACCTGGTGCAGCGCCTCGGCCTTGGGAGCCACCAGGTACTGCGTGAGCTCGGCGTCGGTCAGCGCGATCACCTTGGTCGCGCCGTACTGGCCGAGGGCAGGCAGTGCGTCCTGGACGCTGTCGCCGATGTAGACGGCCACCGGCTCGCCGAGCCGGCGCGCGATGGTGAGGAGTTCCGCGGTCGTCTTGCGGACCTTGCCACCGGTGTGGTCAACGAGAACGAGAACGTTCGACATGAACTGGTCGCCCCTCAGAGGAACTTGTTGGTGGACAGGAACTCGACGAGCTGGGCAGCACCGCTGCCGTCCTCGTCCTTGACGATCGTGCCGGCGGTCCGCGGCGGCCGCGCGGTCACCTCGATCACCTTGGTCCACGCCGAGGCGGCGCCGACCTGGTCGGGCGAGATCTCCAGGTCGGCCAGCGACCAGGTCTCGACCGGCTTCTTCTTCGCGGCCATGATGCCCTTGAACGACGGGTACCGCGGTTCGCCGGACTGGTCGCTGACGCTCAGCACGAGCGGGAGCTTGCCCTCGACGGTGTCGCTGGCGGTGTCGCCGTCGCGGCGGATCCGCACGGTGTCGCCCTCGACGGTGACCGACGAGCCCAGCGTGACGCCAGGGAGGCCGAGCCGCTCCGACACCATCGCCGGTACGACGCCCATCGAGCCGTCGGTGGAGGCCATCCCGAAGACGATCAGGTCGGCCTCGAGCTTGCTCAGCGCCCTGGCCAGAATCAGTGAGGTGGCGGTCGCGTCGGAACCGTGGATGCCTTCGTCGTTCACGTGGACACCGGCGTCGGCGCCCATCTGGAGACCCTTCTTGATGGCGTCGGCCGCCTGCTCCGGGCCGACCGTGAGGATGGTCACAGAGCCCTCGGAGCCGTCCCCGCCGTTTTCTTTCACGGTCAGCGCGGTCTCGACGGCGTACTCGTCCAGTTCGGACAGCAGCCCGTCGACACCGGCGCGGTCCACCGTGTTGTCCTCGGAGCGGAAGCGGCGGTCCGCCGTGGCATCCGGCACGAACTTCGCGCAGACGACGATCTTCATAGCGTGTGGGACCCCTTCTGGTTAACGGTCTCTCCCAGCCTGCCACGGATGTTACTCGCGAGAAACATAAGACGCGTGCGAGTCCCATCACAGTCCAGTGGGCGCAACGCACGTACCCACCAGCACCAAGTGTCCTGAGTTGGAGGTTCCTGCGCATCTCCGGCACCCAGGCACGCACCTCGCGGCGTTGGAGAAACATCCACGATGCTCCGCATCGAGGACGTTCCTCCGCCTTGCGATGCACGCACCTGGACACCGGAGCTGCTGCAGGAACCTCCAACTCAGGACACTAGTGTGACCGGGTGACCGAGACGTTACCGCTCACCGGTGAGAGAACAGCCCCCGGGATCTGGCACGAGAACTACTGGTTCGCGCGCCATGAGGCCGCCTACCGCTGGATCACGGCGAATTGGCTCAGCTCCGAGACCGGCCGCGTCCTCGACGCCGGCTGCGGCGAGGGGTACGGCGCGGACCTGCTCCGCCAGGCCGGGGCTGGGCAGGTTTTCGGTCTCGACTATGAAAGTACGACGCTTCGGCACGTGGCCAAGGCTTATCCACAGACCAATCTGGTCCAGGGCAATCTCGTCCAGACCGGGTTCGCGGACGACGCGTTCGGCCTGCTGGTCTCCTTGCAGACGATCGAGCACCTGTGGGAGCAGCCGCGGTTCATCGCCGAGTGCGCGCGGATCGCCGAGCCGGGCGCGATCGTGGTGCTGACAACGCCCAACCGACTCACATTTCCGAGCGGCAACTGGTACCACACGAAGGAGCTGACGGCGGCCGAGTTCACCGAGCTGGTCGAAGCCGATCTCGAGATCGTGGAAACGCTCGGGCTCTGGCACGGCGAGAAGCTGGCGGCGTGGGAGCAGCAGCACGGATCCTGTGTGGACGCGCAACTGGCGACGGATCACACCCGATGGTCTGCTGAGCTGGTCCAGCTGGTGACGGAGACCAGCCATGAGGACTTCGTGATCCGGGCGGGCGACCTGGACGACAGCCTCGACCTCGTCGTCGTCGCCCGCGCCCGGCTCAGATAGTACCGGCGAGATCGCGCCGGCCCCGGCGCACGTCGTACCGGGGAGGTCGGGCCGGGCACGGCTCACGTAGTACCTCGAGACCGGGCCGGCTTGCGACCGCTGCGGGTCAGGGGCGGATGAAGCGTTCGGCGATTTTGCCGATGATCAGGTAGACCAGGGCGGCGATGCCCCAGTTGACCAGCAGGGTGTTCTTCGCCGTTTCCAGCCGGAACAGGTCCTTGAACGGGCCGACCAGATCGTGGCCGCGCTCCAGCACCCACTTGACGATCTCGTTGCTCTGGTTCGCCTGGTCCAGGGCGGTGAAAAGGGCGCCCAGGGCAAGCACCGCGGCGGCGATCACGGCGACCAGCCAGACCAGCGACGCCACCAGGTTCCGGAAGCGCTTGACGCCCGAACCCACGGCGGACAAGGCGGATTTGCCCTTGTCGCTCGATGACGACACCACGGTCTTCTTCACCACGGCCGGCTTCGGCTTGGCCCCGTTGGCGCTCGAAACGGCCGGCGCGCTGGGCGAGGCCGGCTGGCGGGTGACGGGCTTGGTGACCGTCGTATCGTCCTGCGGCGCCTCGGCCGCTGCCTTCTCGCGGGCGCGCTGCTCGGCGACGATCTCCGCCGCCGTCTTCGGTTTCGCGGCCTTCGTCGCGGTCGTGGTCGCACCGCGGCCGGACGACGCCCCGGTCGCAGGCGTCTCCTCAGCCGCCGCGTCCGATGTCACCGCCTTCTCGGCATCGGCGGTCTTCGCCGCCTTCTCGGGTTGAGTACCCACGTCGTCCATCTCCTCAGCCGGGATCGGTTCCTCGTCCGTCGCCAGTGCCGGCACCGGCGGTTTCCTGCGTCGGTTGCCCGGGACCGGGCGCGGCGACAGTTTGCGCCGCACCCTCCAGATCGGGGCCGACGGCACTCCGTCCACTGTGTCCAACGTAGCCAGATCCGCACCATCAGTCACATCGACCGCCACGATCGGAACCGGATCGACCGCTCGGTGGCGCGCGTCGGTGAGCGAGCGGTCGGTCGCCGCCTGCCCCAGGGCCGACGGCTCGGTGGCCGGCAGGACGGACCGTACGGCGTCCGCGCCGGTCTGATCAGCCACGCTGCGTCTCCTCTTCGACGACTCCGGGGACATAGTGCCCGACTGGTGAGTAACTTGAGAACCCCCTGGTCGGATCTTCGTCGTCACCAGCTCTCTGTACCCCGTCGCGCGGGCTGGTGTCGGCGTCCTCAGTTGCTGGGTCTGCGGGGGTTGAGGTCCGCTGGATCGCGGCGGGATCCGCCGCGGTGGTTGAGCGCCGCTGCGGCGCAGAAGTAATTGGAGGTGCCGCGGGAGCAGGGGTGGGGAGGTGGCCGGATTGGAGGGTGGTGGTGGTTTGGGCGTTTGTTTCGGCTAGGTCGGCTAGGTAGGCGCGGCGGGGGGCGGCTGCTTCGTAGCGGGTTCTGCGGTCGGCTACTACGCGGGCGGGGATGCCGGCCGCGATCGAGTACGCCGGGATGTTGCCTCGGGCAACGCTGTTGGCGCCGATCACGGTGCCGCGGCCGATGTCGGTGCCGCGGGTGACGGTGACCTTGGTGGCCAGCCAGCAGTCGGGGCCGATGCGGACCGGGGACTTGACCAGGCCCTGGTCCTTGATCGGCAGGTCGAGGTCTTCGGTCTGGTGGTCGAAGTCGCAGATGTACGTCGTGTCCGCGATCAACGTCGAAGCGCCGATCTCGATGTCCAGGTAGCAGTTCACCGTCACGTCGCGGGCGAACACCACCTTGTCGCCGATCCGCAGCGTCCCCTCGTGCGCGCGCAGCCGCGTCTCGTCGCCGAGATGCACCCACTTGCCCAGGATCAGCCGACCGTGCCCCGGCCGCGCGACGATCTCCAGCTTCTTGCCGAGGAAGACGAATCCCTCGGTGATCACCTGCGGATGCCGCAGCTTGAACCAGGCGAACCGCCAGTACCGCTTCAGGTAGTACGGCGTCCACGCCCGGTGGCGCACCACCCAGCGCAGATTCGCCGCCGTCAGCAACCGCATCCGTCCAGTATGTACACCGCTACGGAGCGACACCTGTGATCGACACGTTGTAGTAGAGCTCATCAGGCACGACCTGAGACAGAACCTTGTCGACCTTCGACAGCTGCAGCCACGACTTGTACGCGAACATCCGCCACCCGAACCCGAGCTTCTCCTCCGGTACTGCGGCCTCGAACGTCCGGATCGGCCAGCCAACCCAAGCAGCCAGCAACTCTTCAGTGACAGTCCGTACGTCGACAGCTCCAGCGCGCAACGCCATCCGGGCCAGCGTGTCCGGGTCGAACGTGTGCAGGTCGACCACAGCCTCCAGCGCAGCGGCCCGGGACGACTCGTCGAGCTCGGACTGCGGCCGGCGCCAGTGCGACAAGGCGGGCAGCTTGGTGATGTTCGTGGTCGCCCACCAGGTCAGCCGGGACAGCCGTCGCGCCACG
This sequence comes from Kribbella sp. NPDC023855, assembly GCF_040639475.1. Taxonomy (NCBI): domain Bacteria; kingdom Bacillati; phylum Actinomycetota; class Actinomycetes; order Propionibacteriales; family Kribbellaceae; genus Kribbella; species Kribbella sp. NPDC023855. The sequence goes on along the minus strand of NZ_JBFAAA010000014.1, from coordinate 54,575 downwards.
AAGTCGCCGTACCGAGTGGGCTCGCCGCAGATGACGAAGCGCCCGCCTGGCTTCAGGACGCGCAGCATCTCGCGGAACGCCAGCTCGACGTCCGGGATGTGATGGATCACCGCATGCCCGATCACCAGGTCGAACGTGTCGTCGTCGTACGGGAGCTTCTCCGCGTCGGCGACCTTGCCCTCGATCGCGAAGCCGAGCGTGTCCGCGTTGCGCTTGGCCGCTTCGACCATGCCCGGCGACAGGTCGGTGACGTGCGCCTCGGCCAGTACGCCGGCCAGCTTCAGGTTCAGCGTGAAGAAACCGGTACCGGCGCCGATCTCGAGCGACTTGCCGTACGGCCAGCCCTCGGAGCCGGCCACGTCGACGAACCGGTCGCGGGCGTACTCGACGCAGCGTTCGTCGTACGAGATCGACCACTTCTCGTCATAGGTCGACGCTTCCCAGTCGTGGTAGAGAACCTGGGCAAGCTTGTTGTCGTTCCACGCCGCCTCGACCTCTTCGGCGGTGGCAGCGGGCTTCGATGCTGACGTGGTCATTCAGATTCCCTTGAACTCGGCCTTGCCGGGGCCGTTCTCGACAAAAGACTTCATCCCGATGGACCGGTCCTCGGTGGCGAAGAGCGCGGCGAACTGCTGCCGCTCGATCTCCAGCCCAGTGTGCAGGTCGACCCCGAGCCCGGCGTCGATCGCCTCCTTGGCCGCCCGCAACGCAAGCGCGGCGCCACGGGAGAACTGCGACGCCCAGGCGACGGCCGCCTCATAAACCTCGGCCGACGGCACGACCTTGTCGACGAGCCCGATCTGCAGCGACTCGGCCGCGTCGACGAACCGGCCGGTGTAGATCAGGTCCTTGGCCTTGGACGGGCCGACCAGCCGGGACAGCCGCTGCGTGCCGCCCGCGCCGGGGATGATGCCGAGCAGGATCTCCGGCTGGCCGAGCTTGGCGTCGTCGGCCGCGATCCGGTAGTCGGCGCACAGCGCGAGCTCGCAGCCGCCGCCGAGGGCGTAGCCGGTGATCGCCGCGACGGTCGGCTTCGGGATCGCGGCGACCGCGGAGAGCGACGCCTGCAGCGGACCGGAGCGGCGGACCATGTCGGCGTACGACATGTCCGCCATCTCCTTGATGTCCGCGCCGGCCGCGAAGACCCGCTCGCCGCCGTAGATCACCACGGCGCGCACGTCGTCGTTCGCGGTCGCCTCCAGCGCGGCCGCCTTGATCTCGTCCTGGACCTGGACGTTGAGCGCGTTCATCTTCGGCCGGTCCAGCCGGATCGTGCCGACTCCGTCGGCCACCGTCAGGTTGACGAACTCGCCCATCACCAGCTCCTCGTGTCGTGTACTACCCGCGGGTCACATCCCCGGCACGGTACCGGACCAGTGCCCGCGCTTGTACTACGGGGAGGCCGGTCACACGTCGACGGGTTGGCCTGAAGCCACTGAGCGGCGAGCCGCGTCCACGATGCGAAGGGTGCGGAGACCCACCGCTCCGTCGGGCTGCGGGACGACCGCGGGCGCAGTACCGGGAACTGCCGGACCAGAGGCCCGTACTGCGGTGAGGAACTCGGCAAGCATCATCGCGTCGAGATCACCCCCGACCGGCAGGAACACCTCGCCCGACGCGTCGGTGCCCCCGACATGCGACTGGAACGGCGCGATCTCCACCGAACCGTTCGTCCCCGTCACCTGCAGTGTCACGCCACCCCACGTCGGCCCGTTGTCCGGCACACTCCAGGAGCAGTCGATCGTTGCCAACAGCCCGTTTTTGTAGGTGATCGTGACGAGCCCGCCGGTCTCCACCGTCACACCCTTGTCCTGGTGCAACACGTGGTTGGCGACGGCGTGCACGCGCGCAGCCTCCACCCCACCGGTCAGCCCGTCGATGAGGTCCGCACAGTGCACCGTGTGGTCAACCAGCGCTCCCCCGCCGGCCAGCGAAGCGTCGGTGAACCACTGCCGCTGCGCGTAAGGGATCTTCCCGTTATTCGTCCCGAGTACGGCGAAAACATCCCCGAGCCGCCCCGCGTCGACCGACGCCCGCAGCCGCCCGTACGACGGCGCGAAGCGCACCGGGTACGCCGTCATGAGGATCACCCCGGCCGCCTCGCAAGCAGCGAGCATCGCCTCGCCGTCAGCCACCTCGGTCGCCAGCGGCTTCTCGCACAGCACGTGAGCCCCGACCGCGGCGGCCCGTTCCACGAGTCCACGGTGCAGGGCGTTCTCCGAGGTCACGACCACAGCGTCGGGACCCCAGGCAAACAACTCGTCGTAAGAGTTGACATATGGCACACCGACAGCCGCGGCGAAGTCGGCGCCGCGCGGGCCGGCGTCAGGCGCCGCGGCACCGTCCGGATCCGACGACATCACCTCGATGTCAGGCATCGAGCCGAGCAGCCGCGCGTACGACGCAGCGTGGGTGTGGGCGAACGACGCCAGAGCTACCTTCAGAGTCATTTCGCCACTCCCGCCGGATTGAAAACACTCATGTCCACAGCCAGGCCGGTTTCCATCGACTCCCGCGCGGCCTCGGCCAGGTAGACGGCAGCCGCGCCATCGGCAGCGACGACCCGCGGCTCCGGACCACCCCTCAACGCAGCGGCGAGTTCACGCAACTGGGTCAGATATGGGCTCTCGTAGAGCGTCGACGACGGGATGAGCAGGTCTCCCCCAGCCGATCCCGCCTGCAGCTCCTCGGAGTACCCGGTGTCCTTGTCGGAGGTGTACTCGAGCACGCCCTCGGAGCCCGCGATCGAGAAGCCGGTCTTGAACGGCGTACCGACCGCGCCCCAGGTCGCTCGCAAGTGGCTGATCGCGCCACCCTCGTGCGTCAGCGTCACATGAGCCGCCACGTTGACCGGGCTGATTCCGTCCACGGTCGGCGGGCTCTGTACGGCGTACACGCTGGTCACCTCGCCGCAGAGCCAGCGGGCCTGGTCCAGGTCGTGCACCATCAGGTCCATGATCACGCCGCCCGAGCGCGCGACCTCGCGGTACCAGCCTGCGCCGGCCGGTGACGACGCCTGACGGAAGAACCGCGCGACGGCGACCTTGCCGATCTTCCCGGCGACCACAGCGGAGTGCGCTGCGACGTACTCCGGGAAGTACCGCACCACGTGCGCCGGATAGATCCGTACGCCGGCAGCGGCCGCCGCTGCGGACAGCTCGTGAGCGTCGGCGGCGACCAGCGCGAGCGGCTTCTCGCAGATGACGTCGCGGCCGGCCTTGATCGCGGCGAGCGCGATCTCCTTGTGCGTCGCGGACGGCGTGACGATGTCGACGAAGTCCACCGCGGCCAGCAGGCCGTCGAGGGTCGGCGCCACCTCCAGCCCGTACTGCGCCGCGAGTTCCGCGGCGCCCGCGGCCGAGTGCACCAGCACCCGCGCGCCCAGCGCCTTCCAGGCCGCGACGTGAACGTGCGCGATGTTGCCCGCGCCGATCAGCCCGACCGTCAGGTCAGAGTCAGACATGACTGTCCTTTACTTGAGTCCGGAGAAGGCTATGCCTTCGACGACGCGACGCTGCAGAACGACGAAGAGGATCAGGATCGGCAGCATGGCCATCAGCGCCGCTGCCATCATCACGCCCGGCGAGATGCTGCCCTGATATCCACTCAGGGTGGCGAGCCCGACCGCAAGGGGCATCTCATTCGGGGACGAGGTGACCACGAGCGGCCAGAGCAGATCGGCCCACGACGCCAGCACGGTGATGATCGCCAGCGAGATGAGCCCGGGCTTGGCCACCGGCAGGACGACCTTCCAGAAGGTCTGCCACGGGTTGCAGCCGTCCAGCCGCGCGGCCTCCTCCAGCTCGGCCGGGATCGACTTGAAGAACTGCATCATCAAGAAGGTGCCGAACGCGCTGAAGACGCCCGGCGCGATGATGCCCTGGATCGTGTTCAGCCAGCCGAGCTGCTGCACGATCTGGTACTGCGGGATCAGGTACACCTGGCTGGGCACCATCAGGATGGACAGGATCAGTCCGAGCATCAGGCCCTTGAACCGGAACGACATCCGGGCGAACGCGTAGCCGGCCATCGAGCACAGCACCAGCTGCCCGACCGTCCGGCCGACCGTGACCGCGACCGACACCCAGAACTGGTCCAGGAACGGCAGCCGGTCGAACACCTCGGTGAAGTTGCTCCACTCCAGGCCCTTCGGCAGCAGGTCCGGTGGCACCGCCTGGATCTCCGCGTTGCTGGAGAACGCCAGCTTCACCTGCCACAGGAACGGAAACATCATCACCAGGCTGCCGAGGACCAGGACCACGTGGGCCAGCCGGTTGCTGCCCAGCCGCTGCTGGTCGGCGCGCTTAGTCATAGGTCACCCACCTGCGCTGGAAACGGAACTGGAACAGGGTCAGCAGACCGACCACCAAGAGGATCAGTACTGCGACCGCGGCGGCGTACCCGCGATCGTTGCCGACGAACGCGGCGTCGTAGAACAGGAACACCAGCGACTGCGTCTTCGGCATCACCGGGTTGGTCGGCCCGAGCAGTGCGAACAGCTGGTCGAACAGCTGGAACCCGGCGATCGTGGTGATCACTGACAGGAAGAAGATCGACGGCGTCAGCAGCGGCACGGTGATGGACCGGAACTGCTGGGCCGAGCCGGCGCCGTCCAGCGACGCCGCCTCGTACAGCTCGGGCGGGATGCCCTTCAGCCCGGCCGACAACACGATCATGTTGAAGCCGATCGACATCCACAGCCCGAGCAGCGCGACCGCGATCAACGCGAACCACGGCTCGGTGATCCAGGACGGCCCGTCGACCCCGAACACGCCGAGCGCCTGGTTCAGGACGCCGTACTCGCCGTTGTAGATGATCCGCCAGACCAGTGAGATGGCCGTCGGCATCGCGACGTACGGGAGGAAGAAGAGGGTCCGGTAGACCATCGCGCCCTTCAGTCCCGGCCGGTTCAGCAGGCTCGCGAACAGCACCGCGAGCGGGATGCCGAGCAGGACGATCGCCGTGTAGACGACGGTGTTGACGATCGCCCGGTAGACCTCGGCGTCACCGACCAGCGTGCTGTAGTTCGCCGCACCGACCCAGGTCGCGCCACCGAACGGGCCGGTCTCGGTGAAGCTGTCGTACAGCGTCTTCACCAAGGGCCACAGGTAGAAGACCAGCACACCCAGGAAGGTCGGCAGGACGAAGAGCCACGGCCACTTACCGTCGGCCGAACGCGCCTTGCTCACTTCTTCTCTTTGCCCAGTGCCTCGTCCATCTTGGTCGCGATCTGCGGGGCGACCTCGGACATCGGCTTGTCACCACCGAACGCCGGTACCAGCTCGTCGGTCTCGAGCTTGTTCCAGACACCGGTGTCCTTCGAGACCGGGTACGGCTCGGCGTACTGCTCGGCGGCCTCGATGTAGGTCTTCAGGTTGTACTGCGGGGCGCTGTTGACGAAGTCGGTCTGCGTTCCCGTGTACGCCGGGTTCGCGGCGCCGGCCTTGGCCTGGATCAGAGCCGCGTCCTTGCCACCGAGGAAGGCCAGGAAGGCGGCTGCCGCCTCGGGGTTCTTCGACTTCGCGCTCATCACGTTGGCGATGCCGTGGATGACGGTCTTGCGGCCGCCGCTCGGTGCCTTCGGCAGCGGTACCACGGTGAAGTCGTTCTTGTGCGGCGACTTGAGCGCGGCCGAGACGACCCAGTTGCCGTTCCACATCATCGCGGCCTTGCCGTCGAAGAACCGGTCCTGGCTCTTCGTCTCGGCGTTCTGCGCCGCGTTCGGGGTGAAGCCGCCCTTGACCAGGTCGGACCAGAACTGCAGCGCCTCGATCGACTTCGGGTCGGAGTATCCGGACTTGCCGTCCTTGATCACGTACCCGCCGTTGCTCAGCATCGCCGGGTAGAAGTCGGACTGGTTGCCGAGCGTGTCACCGGTGGCCCAGATGCCCTTCGGCCCGAGCGCGGCCTTCAGCTTCACCGCGGCGGCCTTGTAGTCGTTCCAGGTCCACTCGGCAGTGGGCGGAGCGACCTTGGCGTCGGCGAACAACTTCTTGTTGTACCAAAGCGCGATCGTGTCGAAATCCTTCGGTACGCCGTACTGCTTGCCGTCGAGCGTGTAGAGCTCGTTCAGCGCCTTCGGGTAGTTGGCCGGATCGACCTGCTTGGCCTCGACCAGCCCGTCGAGGGTGGCGAGCTGCTTGTTCGAGGCGAACAGCTGGAAGTTCGGGCCGTTCATCCAGAACACGTCGGGCAGGTTGTCCGACGAGCCCTGCGTCTTCAGCTTGGTGAAGTACTGGTCGAAGGTGGCCAGCGAGATCGACACCTTCACGTCCGGGTACTTCTGGTTGAACGCCTTGACGATCTCCTGCATCGCGGGCTGCTGGTTGACGTCCCAGATCGCGTAGGTGAGGTCGCCCTTCACCTTGGCCGGGTCGTCGGGGACCTTGGCGGCTCCCTCGCTGCCGGAGTTGCCTCCGCAGGCGGTCAGGGCCAGCGCGGCGAGCGCGACCCCGGCTACGACGGACGAAATTCGCATACTGTCTCCTCGGGAAACCTGTTACCGAGCCGGTCCACATCACGTAATTTAGTAACGTTCCTACGTTTGTATCAGTGCGCGTCGGTGTTCGCAAGGCGCATCTCATGAACATAATCGTCATCGTTACGCTCATGTTGCGACTCCCCTGCGGCGTGTTTGACCTGTCATGGGCACAATGTGCCGGTGACCGAAGCCACCGCCGCCCCGAACGCGCTCGGCCCCACTCCCGATCCGGACTACCGGTTGGGCGCGGTGGTCCAGCCCGATGGCACGACGTTCACCGTCTGGGCACCCGCCGCCGAGCGGGTCGAGCTGACGCTGCTCGGCGATGACGGGAGCCAGCGCAACCTGGATCTCACCCACACCGGCGAGTACTGGACCGGGTTCGTGGGCGGAGTCGGGCACGGCCAGCGGTACGGGTACCGGGTGCACGGGCCGTTCGACCCGACCCACGGACTGCGGTTCAACCCGGCGAAGCTGCTGCTCGACCCCTACGCTCGCGCGGTCGACGGGTCGCTCGACTTCGGCAGCCCACTGATCTACGACTCCTCCCAAGGCGACTCGGCCGGGCACGTGCCGGTCGGTGTGGTCGTCGCCGACTCCGAGCCGCCGCCCCCGATCAGCCGGCCGGTCCCCTGGACCGAGACGGTGATCTACGAGCTCCACGTCAAGGGCTTCACCAAGCTGCACCCCGACGTACCGGAGCACCAGCGCGGCACGTACGCCGGTCTGGCGCACCCGTCCGTGATCAACTATCTGACCGACCTGGGGATCACCTCGGTCGAGTTGCTGCCGATCCACCACTTCCTGACCGAGCCGGCGATCGCCGCGCGCGGGCTGCCCAACTACTGGGGCTACAACTCGCTCAACTACTTCGCGCCGCACGCGCCGTACTCGTCGGCAGGGTCGTTGGGCGAGCAGGTGGCGGAGTTCAAGGCGATGGTGGCCGCGTTCCACGCCGCGGGCATCGAGGTGATCCTCGACGTCGTCTACAACCACACGGCCGAGGGCGGTTTCGACGGGCCGAGCCTGAGCTTCCGCGGGCTCGACAACCGGGCGTACTACCGGTTGACGCAGGGTGGCGCCATGTACGACGTCACCGGTACCGGCAACTCGGTCGACACGTCGCACCCGCAGGTCCGCCGGCTGGTGATGGACTCGCTGCGGTACTGGGTCGAGGAGATGGGCGTCGACGGGTTCCGGTTCGACCTGGCCGTGACGCTGATCCGCAACGAGCGGCACGAGGTCGACACGGTCAACCATCCCTTCCTCGCCGAGGTCGCGGCCGACCCGGTGCTCGGCCGGGTCAAGCTGATCTCCGAACCGTGGGACGTCGGCAATTTCGGCTATCAGGTCGGCAACTTCGGCATCCCGTGGTCGGAGTGGAACGGCAAGTACCGCGACTCGGTGCGCGACATCTGGCGCACCTCGTCGTACGGCGTACAGGACCTCGCCTACCGGCTGTCCGGCTCGAGCGACCTGTACGGCGACGACGGCCGGTACCCGTACGCGTCGATCAACTTCGTCACGGCGCACGACGGTTTCACCCTGCGCGACCTGGTCTCCTACAACCACAAGCACAACGAGCTGAACCGCGAGGACAATCGCGACGGCACCGACGACAACCGGTCCTGGAACTGCGGGGTCGAGGGCGAGACCGACGATCCCGCGGTGATCGCCTTGCGCAAACGCCAGATGGCGAACCTGATGGCGACGCTGGTGCTGTCGACCGGCGTACCGATGATCACCGCCGGCGACGAGTGCGGGCGGACGCAGCACGGCAACAACAACGCGTACTGCCAGGACAACGAGACATCGTGGTTCGACTGGTCGCTGCCTGCTGCCTGGCCGGATCAGCTGGCTCTGACGAAGAAGCTCTTGGCCCTGCGTGCCGCGCACCCAGCTTTGCGGCAGTGGCACTACTTCTCGGGTCAGCCCGTGGTTCCCGGTGGTCGCAAGGACCTGTCCTGGATCGCACCGCACGGCGGCGAGATGACCGAGGCCGACTGGCACGACGGCAACCTGCGCACCATCGGCATGTTCCTGGCCGGTGACGCGCTCCGCGGAACTGATGCCGAGGGCAACGTTCCGGTCGACAACTCGTTCCTGCTCGCCCTCAACGCAACGGCCGAGACCCGCGACGTCGTCGTACCGGACGCGTCGTGGGCACCGGCGTACGAGGTCGTCCTCGACACCAGCGGGAGCGGAGCGACCGAGGTCGAAGCCAACGCCGTCGTCCCGCTCGCCCCACGCTGCCTGGTGCTGCTGCGCGCGCTCTGATGGGTGATCGGATGCCGACGGAACTGGATCAGGTGGACCGGAAGATCCTCCGGCTGGTCGCCGCGCGCGGGCGGATCAGTCACGAGGAGATCGCGCGGACGGTGCACGTCTCCCGGCCTGCCGTTCATGAACGGGTCAAGCGGCTGGAGCAGCAGGGTGTCATCAAGGGGTATCGGGCGATCGTGGACTGGGCCGCTCTGGGGCTCGGCTTGTGCGCCTTCGTCTCGGTCCAGGCTGATCACGCGCGGCTGACCACGATCATCGGCCGGCTGTTCGAGGTGTCCACGCCGAACGCCATGGTGGAGGAATGCCATCGGGTGACCGGCCAGTGGTGCGCCTTGCTGAAGGTCCGCGCGGCGTCGACGCTGGAGCTGCAGCAGTTGCTCGACGCAATCATGTCCGTGGACGGCGTCCAGGAGGTCGTCACCACCATCGTGCTCAGCTCGGCCGAGGCGACCGGCTGACGATTCGTCGGCTTGCGGGTGGCGGCCAGGCACTTGCGTCCGGCAACAACCGACGAAACGTAGGAGTTCGGCCGAGCGGCCCCGCGCGGGCACCGGATCCACCTACAGTCCCATCTCGTGACGATGCCCTGGTCCGCAGAGCTGCGCGGACGATTCGACCAGGCCGTGATCGACAGCGTGTTGCTGCGCGGCAATCCGCTCGGCGATCCCCACCAGCGGCCGCTGCTCGTGTACTTGCCACCCGGCTACGACGAGGACCGCGGCCGACGGTACCCGGTCATCTATGTCACGCCGGGATACAGCGGGCATGCCGGCATGTGGTTCAACCGGACGCCCTTCCGGCAGCCGTTTCCCGAACTCGTCGACGCCTTGTTCACCGGCGACGACGTACCGCCCGCGATCGTGGTCTTCGCCGACGGCTGGACGGCGTACGGCGGGAGCCAGTTCCTGGACTCGCCCGGCACTGGCCGCTACCACTCCTATCTGTGCGACGAGATCGTGCCCTGGGTCGATGCGCGCTACCGCACTCTTGCGGACCGCGATCACCGAGCACTGGCCGGCAAGAGCACCGGCGGCTACTGCGCGATGGTCACCTCGATGCTGCGACCGGACTTGTTCGGCGCGCTCGCCAGCCACGCGGGCGACGCCCTGTTCGACGTCGGCTACCGCGCCGAGCTGATCCGCCGGTCCCGCCTGCTGCGCGACCTGTACGACGGCTCGTACGTGCGCTTTCTCGCCGACTTCCGGGCCCGCTCTGCAGCCAGGTCCGTCATCAGGCCGGCTGATCTCGAACTGATCGAGGTCTACGCCTACGCGTCGGCGTACTCCGCTGACGAGGACGGCACCGTGCGGATTCCCTTCGACGACACCGGCGCGATGGTGCCCGCGATCTGGGATCGCTGGCTGGCCTGGGATCCGGTGGTGATGGCGGGCCAACCCGTCTACAGCGAGGCCCTGCGATCGCTCCGCGCGATCTGGATCGACGCGGGCGACAAGGACGAGTACTACCTCGACCTCGGTGCTACCGCGTTCCGGCGCGCGCTCGCCACCGCCGGCGTACCGGATGATCGCATCCACTTCGAACTCTTCGACGGCGGCCACGGCGGCATCGACTACCGCTATCCGCTCGCCCTGACCTGGCTCCTCGAACGGATCGCCTAGTTCGGGATGGTGCTCGGCGGCGAGCGGGGCTGGTGAGTCTCGTCACCAGGTCTGTTCACCTTGTGCCTGTACCTTCGCTCGTCACCAACTGTTCACGTCCGGGTCACCTCTGGTGCTCCGGCACTGGGGTGATGTCTGGAGGGGCCTGGATGGCTTTACTGGGAGCGGCCGAACGGCACTACGAACGCAGCGAGCACGACCACACGACGCCGATCGGTGTCCTGCATCAGCTGGTGGTGCGGTGGGGTGATGCCGAGCGGACGACGTCCCGGCGGGCCTTTCGGCGGTGGTGTGACGGCGTCGCATTTGTTGACGTCCAGGCCCGGACTTATGCCGAATTCTGGACTCGGCAGAACGAGACCGCTCGCGTTGGCGACGGCCCGCTCTGGGTGGTGCTCGGCGACTCGACAGCTCAAGGCCTCGGTGCGAGTTCACCGCTTCACGGGTATGTCGGCCAGGCTTTGGAGCTCTTGAACGGCCGCTCCGAACGGCCGTGGCGCGTGCTCAACCTCTCCCGCGCCGGTGCTCAGGCCGCTCACGTCCTGCACGACCAACTACCTCTCCTCGACAAGCTGGACGCTGAACCAGCACTGGTGACCTGCGGCATCGGCAGCAACGACATCCTGGGCACCGCACCGAAGAAGGTGCACAGCAACCTGCGCGACTTGATCCGTCGTCTGCCGTCCTCCTCGGTGATGATGGACCTGCTGCTGCCGGATCGCTTCTGGGCAGTCGGCGGTCTCTGCAGCCCATACGTCGCGAGCATCAACCGGACGATCCACTCCACGGCCAGAGAACGCGGCCTGCCGGTCGCCGAGGTCTCCCGCCACGTCCGCCCGCCGTGGCGCGGCAAGCTCGCCCCCGACCTGTTCCACCCAAACGACGCCGGCTACCGCTACCAGTCCAACGCCTTACTGGCCGCCCTCCCGACAACGCTGACGCGTAGTACTAGTCCTGCTTTGTGATGGAGAAGGTCATCGCGCTGTAGTCGAAGGTGATGGCGTATGGCTTGAAGAACTCGTGGCTGAAGTTGCCGATGCTCTCGAAGCCGAACAGCTGTCGCCACGGCCAGGGACCGGCGAGGCCGGGAAGGTTGCGGCCGACGACGCGACCGGGACTGACCCGAGCGGGTTTGATCGGATAGAAGCCAGGAAAGGCCGGGTGCTCGTAGTCGATCTCGATGCCGGCTCGTTGCGCACTCTGCTCCGTTGCCAGGATGCCGAGTCCGATGCCGCCGGTGTCGAGGGAGACGACCCGCGGGCCGTAGTCGTTCAGGCTGCCGAGGGTGGCGGGGATGTGGTCGGAGACCAGCCAGAGCGGCAGGCGTTCGGCGGGTCGATGCGGCAGCCGTTCGGTCTTGCGGCGAAGGATCAGTGCCTGGTTGCGATAGTCCATCGTGGCGAGGAAGTGATAGAGCAGGGTGGTGCCGATGACACCGGCAGGCTTGGTGCCGTCGGGCAGCAGCGGCACCCGCAGGTCGTACCAGACGACGGGCACGTTCCGCATCACGATGTCGCCGACCCGGAACGACTCCATCACGCCGTGGTACGTCGTCAGCGTCTGGCCGGCCGGGTGACTGATGCTGGTCGCCACTGCTCGAAGACCAGCCCGCTCGGCAGTCTCCATTGTCAGCGCGAGGGTCGCGCCGGTGTCGATCAGGAAGTTGCCCTTGGCGCCATTCGCGGTGGCCGGTACGGTCGGCAGCGGGTCGAGACAGACGAACGGAACGCGAGACTGCCGCGCACCGCTGAGCTGATAAGAAGCCCCGGTCATGCTCCCGTACTGCGTCGCCAACGCGGCGTCGAACTGGTCGCCAGTACTCCGCAGCAACGGCTCGGCACGGGCAACCTGATCCTGCCGGACAAAGCAGTCCGCCAGGTCCCGCTTCGTGCTCACTTCGCCGGGCGCGAGCTGGATCGCCCGGCTCAGGAAGCGCTCAGCAGCCACGAACCTGTTGGAGAACAACGCAATCCGCCCACGCTGCCCCAACGCATGTGCATCCCGAGGGCTCGGCCGAAGTACGGCTGCGAACGCGCGGTCAGCCTCAGCAAACCACCCCGCCACGAACAACTCATCCGCATCCGCTGAAGGGCTGTTGTTGGAGCTGGGACCTGCGGTCGCAGCAGCCGGGCGGTCCCCGAGGTTGAGGGCCGCGCCGACGGTGACCACACCTGTAGTGCGCAAGAAGTTCCGACGATCGAAGCTGTCCATGTCGCCTACTCAAGCGGGCGACTTGTTTCTCCTCTGTTTGCTCAGAGCCTTGCGGCCAGGCGGTCGAGTGATTTGGTGCTTTCGCGGCGTACTCCGATGGGGACGATTGCGGCTCGGCCGGGGACGCGTACTCCTCCGGTGAGGGCTACCCGGGTGCGGCCGTCTGGTTCTGGCGCGGCTGCCATGCCGATCAGGAGGAAGCGGCTCTGGAGCCAGCACCAGCCGGGGCGGACTGTGCCTTCCAGGCGGGCTTTCATGCCGTAGCGGCTGCGGACCAGCATGCGCACCCGGTCTTCCGCCTGTTCGAGCATCTCGATCTCCTGCATGTCAGGCTGGATCTCGATCAGCGCGCTGCCATCACCCCACATCACGTCCCAGGCGTGGGCCGGGGTCGTGTCGAAGACGCGTTCGGTCACCGCGGCACCTGGGATCGCCGCCGCGAGGGCGCGCAACCGGCGTACGGTGTCGAGGCTGAAGTCCGGCCACTCGGGGTCCGGCCAGTTGTCGGTCATGATGCCCACGCCTTCCGGAAACTCTCCCGGGCCCGATGGAGCCGGGATTTCGCTGTTCCTGCCGGTACTTCGAGCAGCGCTGCCGCGTCCCGCTCGTCCAGGCCTTCCAGGTCGCGCAGGACGAGCAGCGCCCGATGCTCGGGAGACAACCTCGCCAAGGTGTCCCGGATGTCGACTGCCAGCTGTGGGTCATCACGAGCCGGCAGGTCGGCCAGATCCGCGACGACCTGCCGCTGGTCCTGCCGGGCCACCCGGATCGCCTCCCGGATCGCGATCGCCCGGACCCAGCCGAACAGTGCGGCTGGGTCCTTGAGCGTCCGCAGCGATCTGAAGACCGCGACCAGCGCTTCCTGGGCGGCGTCCGGGCCGTTGCTCAAGGCGATCGGCGCGCAGATCCGGCCGACGTACGGCGCGAGCTGGTCGAGCAACTGGCTCATCGCGAGGGTGTCACCACCCTGCGCCGCCCGTACGAGATGCTCCGGATCTTCGATCACGCCGCGAACTCTTCCAGACCGGTTCTCCGCGCCCGAATCAAACCGACGTCGATCGTCAGGAGTGCCAGGCATGCGGGTGTGTAGAGCAAGAGGTTGAGCCAGTAGAACGCAGTACTGGTGTCGCCGAAGGCCCACACCAGGCCCAGCGCCGCTCGGGCGGTCAAGCCGGCGACCAGGCCGGCCACGACGAGTCTCGCTAGCGAGGACCTTCCGGATCGGAGTACTGCGAAGGCGAGCAGCAGATGCAGTGCTGCCAAGGGCAGTACGACCGCTGGAGCGAAGGACACTTCGCGGCCTAGAACGGCTAGCGAGAGTGATCGTTCGTCAGCGGCGGGCCAAGTCGCGCCCGTTGCCCAGTAGAGATGTACAGCCGCGAGCAGGATGTGTGCGCCCGCAGCGAGTTTTCGAGTTCCCATCCCGACCCCTCCTCAGATGTGGGTGGACATCGGGGAAGAGGAGCCGTTCTGCCGAAACGTTCCCTGGTGTGACGCAGGTCTCAGGCTTCGGGAGTCTGCGGGCCGTCGGCCAGCAGGAGGTAGATCGAGCGGCGGGCGTCCGCCAGGATCTTGGCGGCGGCTGCGCGCTGCTCTTCCGAGCCGCTGCGGCCGACCTGCCGGGTTGCGCCGTGCAGTTCCTCGAGCAGTCCGCGCAGATCAGTGGCGGGCTCGGCGCTCGCGAAACCGGCGAACGGGTCGGTCGACGTCTCGCGACGCCCTTCGACGTACTCGCGACCGGCGTCGGTCAGGGTGACGAGCTTGCGGCCGGCCTCGGCGGTCACGCTGACCAGGCCCTCGTCTTCCAGTTGGTTGATGGTCGGGTAGATGGCACCGGGGCTGGGGGTCCAGCGCCCGCCGCTGCGGTCGGCGATCGCCTGCATCAGTTGGTAACCGTGCATCGGCTCGTCGGCAAGCAGCATCAGCACGGCCGTTCGGACATCACCGCGCGGGGCTCGGCCACGGCCTGAGCCACGTCCGGGGCCTCGCCCACCGCGTCCGCGGTGCATCGGCATGCCTTCGCCCATCCGCGGTCCACCGCGGCGGGGGTGATGGTGGCCGCGTCGGCCGCGGCCTCTGAGTTCGTTGGGGGTGTTCATGGAATCCTCCTCGATATTCTTCATGACACTAACGATATATCGCTAGTGTCATGAACGCAAGCCCTCCTCCAGAACTTCACCTTGCCCCTGGGGCAGGGTGTTCACTGAGGTCCATGACGGCGCCACGAGACACCGAGGACGAGCTGACGATCAGCGAGTTCGGCCGCCGGGCCGGTCTGTCGCACAAAGCGCTCCGCCTGTACGACGTGTCGGGGCTGCTCGCCCCGGTCCGGGTCGACCCGGTCAACGGCTATCGCCGGTACGCCGTCAGCCAGCTCGAACGCGCCCGCCGGATCAGCGTGATGCGCCAGCTCGACATGCCGCTGAGCACGATCGCCGAAGTACTGGCCGGCACTGACGCCGAGGGGCTCATCCGGTTGGACCGGTGGTGGGCGGCCGAGCAGGCGACCAACGAGGCGCGCAAGGCGACGCTGGAGTACCTGCGTGATCGGTTGCTCCGGCAGGCCGGTCCTGGGTTGCCGGAGCGACCGGTACTGACTCGCGAAGTACTGGAGACCAAGGTGGCGTCCATCCGGGCCGACACGGACCAGCAGTCGCTGATCGGCGTCATCGTCTCGTCGACGATGCAAATCCTCGCGCATCTCGGCCAGGCCGGCGCTGACCTGCCCGGCACCTCCTGGGTGATCTACCACGGAGCGGTGACGCCGGAGAGCGAGGCCACTGTCGAGGTGTGCGTGCCGTTCACCGGACTGGTGGACCCGGCCGGGCCGATCGCGATCCGGGTCGAGCCGGCGCATAGCGAGGCGTACTGCACGATCACCAAGGACGAGTGCGCCTACCCGCGGATCATGCTCGCCTACGACCTGGTCGAGGACTGGGTCCGGCGCTCCGGCCGGCCGACAACCGGCCCTCCCCGCGAGGTCTACCACCCAGGCTTCCAGCACCTCCCCGGCTCCGCGCCAGCCGTCGACATCGCCCAACCGATCGAAGGACAACCTTGATGGACTACTCGGCCCAGACCCCCTACAGCGATCCAGGCATCCACGCTGCCCTGTTCGACGCGCTGCCGTCGGACATACCCGGCCTGACCGCCGTGATCCGCAACCTGGTCATCCACTACCGCGGCGGCGGCATCGAGTTCACCGGTGATCGCTACGAGGAGATCAACCACCGCTGGGTGGAGGCGATGCTGACCACCGACCAGAAACGCAACGGTACGCCGCTGGCCACGCCCCGCGAACCCGTCGACCGGATCGTCGGGTGCTGCCGCGACTACACCCTGCTGACCGTCTCGGCCCTGCGCCACAAGGGCATCCCGGCCCGCAGCCGGATCGGGTTCTCGAACTACTTCGCCGAGGGGTTCAACCACGACCACGTCGTCACGGAGTACTGGAACGGCGAGCGCTGGGTGATGGTGGACGCGCAGCTCGAGCCTGGTCCGCCCTGGAAGTTCGACCCGGAGGACATGAAGCCAGGCTTCTTCAGGTCGGCGGCCGAGGTGTGGCTCGGGTACCGGTCCGGCGAGCTGGATGGCGATGCCTTCGGCGTGGACCCGGCTTTGCCGATCCGTGGCGGTTGGTTCATCCGCAACTACGTCTTCTTCCAGTTGGCTCATCTGCAGGGTGATGAACTGCTGCTCTGGGACAGCTGGGGCGCGATGTCGGACAACCTGGATGGCGACCTCGACCTGACCGACCAGATCGCTACCCTGCTTGTTGCCTTTGACAACGGAGACGCCGCGGCCGCCGACGAGCTGGCGGGGCGCTACGCCACCGACCCTAACCTGCACCCGGCCGGGCAGGTGCTGCAACTCTCCCCCGCCGGCCACCCACCGGTGACGATCGACCTCAAGACCCGGACGACAGCCGGCTGAACCTGCCCCACGCCGGCGGCTCGCTCGCTCTGCGTCGCTCACGCCACTAGCTCCCGCCCGACCCACGGCGCGCGGGCTCCTCCGTCGCCTGCTTGGTAGAAGCAGTCGGATCGCGCAGGAGCCTGGGCGGCACGGCAACCGCAGACGGCGGACGGCGGGCGGCGGGCGGCGGGCGGCGGACGGCGGACGGCGGACGGCGGACGATGTGCTGCGTGGGGAACTGCCCCACGCCGGCGGCGCGGGCGGGGTGATGGTCTGCGCGGGGATTGGCCCCACGACGGTGGAACCGAAGTGGCGGGCTTTCCATCGACTCCTTGTCCGGACGGTCGGCCAGCCTGGGTGGATTGAGGAGCCACTTCACAGTGGTCGCCATTGGGGTGATTCTCTCCGCAGGATTGGCCGCCTGGGCCGGACAGTGGTCATCATCAGCACCAGGTTGCGGGCGGGCATGGGTCTGGGCGCGCGGGGTGAACGCGCGCTTGGGGGGTGGGTGTTTTCCCCCGGCGGGTGCGGCACCGTCGGCGGGCGCGGGGGGGCTACGGGCCGGCGGAGGGAGTGCCGCTGTCGCCCCAGGGGTCGAGGAGTGCGGTGGCTTCTGGGGTGAGCCAGGACAGGTCTCCGGTACCGGCTTGTACCTTGGGGCGCGAGTCGGGCCGCGGGCTGGATTGTCCGGTGAGGCTCGTGGCGGTTGATGGCCGGTCGGAGTGTTCGGACTGCAGGCTGACGTTGGTCTGCGCTGGGGATGGCGGGTTGAAGTACCTGGACAGGTCGGTCAGGTTCGCTAGGTCGGCGGGACTGATGGCGCCTGCGGTGGTCCAGGTCGGGCGGCCTACTTCGACCACGCCGTGGGTGATCGTGATGGTCCACCGCCCAGCGTGGACGGCGCGGTGGTGGGCGGCGCAGAGCAGGACGAGATTCGTGATCGAGGTCGGGCCGCCGTCGATCCAGTGGATCAGGTGGTGGGCGTGGCATTGCCACGGCGGGGCCTTGCAGACCACGCAGCCTTTGTCGCGCTTGGCCAAAGCCCGCCGGATCGGCCGGGTGACGAAGCGCTGTTCGGTGCCGACGTCCAGCGGCTGGGAGTCTGAGCCGAGCACGATCGGCAAGATCGCAGCGTCACACGCCAGTCGCCGTACGGCGGAGGCGGACAGGTTGTCGCCGTACACCAACTCCCCCACGGCTGGGCCGGTGGCAGTGCGGAGGTCGTCGAAATCGATCGTGATGGTGATGTGCGGAACGCCCGGCCCACCCGACGTGCCAGGGCCGGCGTCGGTGCGGGGTGTGTTGGCGGCGGCGAGGTCCAGAATCAAACTCAAGGCGTCGGCCTGGCGCTTGTCATGCGGGCGGTCCTTCTCACCGTCATCGGTGCGGTGGGGCTTCGACAACCGATTGATCTGGGTGCGGAACTGCTCCGCGTTCTCGCCCGCGAGGTAGCCGGTGAACTTCACGCCGCCGTCGGCCCGGCGCAGGGTAAGAGTTTCCTTGGCGGCGGCGTCGTGTTCAGCGGGTTCGGGGCCGTCGGTGTCCAGCCTGGCCAAGACTTCGCGGCCGAAGTCCAGCAGGTCGTCGGGAGTGAGCAGCTGGGCGGCTTCGATCATCTGCTCCTCGGCGACCCGCAAGAGCTCGTCCGGGACGGACGCCGGGGCTTTGTCCAAGGTGGTGACGATCGCTTCGGCCTGGGCCAGGTTCAACTCCGTAGTACCGGCAGCGTGGGTGGTTTGGCTGGCGGGGTTGGGGAGGGCGGCGGTGATGGCGGCGTAGTTCGGGAGGGCTTTGGCCGTCTTGAGGTCTCGGCGGATCTCGCGGCGGTTGCGGTGGTGACGCAGCGACACGAACTCGACGGTGTCGTGGGCACCGTGTTCGGTTGCCAGGCCGCGCTGATCGAAGTCGGCGACCAACCGCAGACGGTACGTGATCAGAGTGGAGAGGGCAGCGTCGACGGCGTCGAGGGTGGACAGCAGGTCACCGTCACCGAGCCTCGACGGTGGGAGTAGCTGCGTGGTCTCCATGCAGCAAACTCTAGACGCCGCCTCCGACAGTTTCTGTGCTCAGACCGCCTTGTTTACAAGGGGAATCGAGGTTGGCAGGAACTGGCCAAGTTGTGCACAGGGAACCCGAAGCTGTGTACAAAGCGACGGCGGAGACGTGGATGCTGGGGTTTGTCCGGCACCGGCAATTGGGGGCCTGTCCAGCGCAGGCAGCTGTCTGCGCCGGTGACCCACTTACTCCGCTCGCTCATGTCGTACTGCTGCTTGTCGCCCGGCCTTGCCTGACACCGTTGGGTGTGAGGATTTGCGGATGTCGATGATTTGGGAAGGGCGCAGTCTGACTGCTGCGGAGGCGGACGGGCTCAAGGCGGATCCGGAGTTGCTCGAAGAACTCGTCGAGGAGGAGGGGGAAGCGCCGCTTGTCGCCGACCTCGACAAGGCTTGGCACGGACTGCACTGGGTGCTGACGGGAGCCGCCTGGCGCACCGAAGCTCCGCTTGCGCAGGCGATCATGGGTGGCGAGGAATTCGGTGAGGACTGGGGTTACGGCCGGCCGAGATTGCTCGACCCGACCGGAGTGGCTGCGGTCGCGACGGCACTCGGTTCGATCGAGGCGGACGACCTTCGCGCCCGGTTCGATCCCGACGCGATGTCGGCGGCAGAGCTCTACCCCGATGTCTGGGACGAAGAGGGCATTTTCGACAGCTACCTGCTGCCGTACTTCGAAGAGCTGAAGGCGTTGTACGCCCACGCCGCGGCCGAGGGTCGCTGGATGCTGCAAACGCTGACCTGATCACCGGCGTACTCGGTAGCGCAGGTGGGTGGCCTCGGGGGTGTCTACTACGCGGACGACGTCCAACTCGATGCGCCTTGGCAGTACGTCGAAGAGCCGGCGGCCGCTGCCGAAGAGCACGGGGATCTGGTGGATCTGGAGTTCGTCGAGGACTCCGGCTTCTAGGGCAGTCTGGGCGGTGTACGCGCCGTGGACCAGCACGTGTCGATCCCCGGCCGCTTCCTTCGCCTGAGCCATCGCGCTGGCGATTCCGTCGTTGACGTAGGTGACCTTCGGGTACTTCGCGACCGACGGACCCGGCGGCCGGTGACTGGGAACGAAGATCCGTACGCCGTGCCGCTCCCCACCCCAGTGGTCGACCTGCTCGACGGTGTTGCGACCGGCGACGATCGCGCCGTACTGCTCCATCTCGTCGTACACCTCCCCCGCCACCCCGCCCGGACGGCCGAACTCCCCCTCAGGCGTCACGAACCAGGCGTGCAACCGCATGAACTCGTCGCCGCCCGGGTTGTCCGGATTGTCGTTCGGGCCCGCGATGAACCCGTCGAGTGACATCGACATGTAGAGAACAGAGCTGGCCATCGGTCTTCTCCTCGGTGTCTCCGGCGCGGCCGATCCGCGTTCGCACCCTCCATACGAAGAGCGGGTGCCGATATCGACAACAACCCGTCCGGGGTCGGCGACGAGTTTTTGGCCGCAGTACTGCGGGTGAGTGGTTGTGGTCGTCTCTGATCGAATGCTTTCGATCTCTTGTTGCTGTCGCTCGGGGCGGACGACCTTGGTCTCTGCGCCTCTCGTCCGGAACCGGTGAGAGGACCTGGGCAACTCGGCAGTGGGAGGCAGCATGCTTGGCAGCAACCGGTGGCGACGGGCGGCGTCCGTGGCGTTGGTAGTCACGTCAATCTGGGCCAGTGCGCCGTACGTCGCCGCGTCGGTGGGTGACGCCGATCTGCCGGGCAAGGCTCCCGGGCTGACCTTCGGGGACGACACCACCGCGTGGAGCGACATCGTCGTCGACGGCGACGACGTGGAGCGAGACTCGGCCGGCGAGGCGTACAACGTTTTCGGCGGCTTCGGGTCGGTCTCTTGCAACAACACGTCGCGGCTGCTGCTCGACTACCGCGAGGAGAACCCAGCGGCGTACTGGCGGATCCTCAACCTGCTGTTCAACAAGCGGACCGGCGCGGGTCTCAACCACATCAAGGTCGAGCTCGGTTCGGACACCGACACCTCGTCGGGCGCCGAGCCCGCGACGAAGCGCAGCGCGGACGAGCCAGCCAACGTACTGCGGGGTGCGGGCTTCCGGCTGATCGCGGATGCCAAGAAGATCAACCCGCATCTCAAGGTCGAGGCCCTGCGCTGGGGTGAGCCGTCCTGGACGGGGACCCGGCCCGCCGATCGGTACCGGTGGTACAAGGAGACGATCGACGCGGCGTACGACACTTACGGCGTCAAGTTCGACTACCTCAGCCCATCGCAGAACGAGCTGAACATGAACCAGCTCGGCTCCGAACTCGGCTGGGTGGTCGACGTCGCGCAACGACTCGAAGCGGACGCGCGGGCCGGCGACGCCCGCTACGACTACTCCAAGATCAAGGTCGTCGCGATGGACTCCTACCGCAACGGCGAGACAGTGGCCGCGGCCATCCTGAAGAGTCCCGACGCGCTCGCCCAGATCGATGCCATCGGCATCCATTACACGATCGGCGGCGGACCGAACCTCACCCGGCTCAACAAGGAGTACGGCAAAGAGGTCATCTACTCCGAAGGCGTCGCGCCGATGATCGACCCGGAGTACCGGATCAACGCCCAGCCCGAGCGGGGCGGGATCGGCGGAACGGTCGGTGCGGTCGACATCGCGGACCGGTTCATCAACGCGTACCGGTGGTCGGGCTCCGGTGACAACCCGGCTCACATGACGTCGTTCTTGTTCCAGCCCGCGGTGAGCGCGCTGTACGAAGGATCGTCGTACTCGCCGAAGCACCTGATCCGCGCCTCCGACCCGTGGTCCGGGTACTACGAGGGCGGCGTGGGGATCACCCTCGTGCGGCACTTCATGCAGTTCATCGACGAGGGGTGGGAGTACCTCGAGGGCGCCAGCTTCGGAGACGGGACGTTCGCCGACGGCGGCACCGCGGTCGACTCGAGCACCCGGACGTACCTGACGCTGCGGGAGCCGGCCAAGCTGGGCGATGGCCCGGGCACCGACTTCACCCAGGTCCACGCCAACAACACCAACAAGGCCCGGTACTTCGAGGTCAAGTTGACCGATCTCGGTACCAAGGCGTCGACACCGCTTCACCTCTGGCAGACCAAGGGACCGGACGACGCCGCCAAGCAACCGGTCGACGTGAACCACTTCCAGAACCTCGGGTTCGTCACACCGGTCCGCGTTGAGGCTGGCGCCAACGGCAGCAAGTACTTCGTGTACCGCATCAAGGTCGAGCCGTACTCGATCCTCACCCTGTCGTCGCTGGCCCGCGGGGTACACCGCTCGGCGACGGACCACTCCCCCGGCGAGTACGCACCGGCCGCTGCGAACTCACCGCTTGCACTTCCGTACTCCGACGATTTCGAGTACGCCGGTTATCCGAGCGAGAACGTCAACGGCGTTGACATGACTTATCTCCAGCGGCGTGGTGGAACTCCGCGCTACACGGCTGATCAGAACGGTGCTTTCGAAGTCATCGAGTCTGGCGACGGTCATGTTCTCCAGCAACGTATTCACGCGGACAATCGCGGCTACACCTGGAACTCTTGGGGCGACGGGTCGCAAAACCGTCTCTCGACGGCCACCCCGGCGACGATCCTGGGTGACCACACGTGGGCGAACTATCGCGCGTCGATCGATGTGCGTTTCGATCGCAATGTCCGCAACCCTGCGCTGGCCAACTTCGCCGGACTTGGCGTGCGGCAAGTGGTGTCCCAAGGGGCTAATCTCGCGGCCTATTCGCTGCGACTGTCCCCGGCCGGCGGCTGGGAACTGCGCAAACTGGAGACGGTCGTTGCTTCAGGCACCATCGCCGGTTTTGATCCGGACTCCTGGCACCGCATTTCGCTGGAGGCCAAGGAGAATCAGCTCACTCCGGCGGTTGATGGCACCGCGCTGACGACTTGGACCGACACGGCGCCTAACACGGTCATGGCGGGGCGCATTGCTTTGACGTCGGGCTTCTACGAGAACAGCTGGGACAACCTTTCCGTCGTACCGGTCGAGGGGCATGCCTGGCGCTCGAACAAGCTGGACGACACTGCATCTGTTGTTGGGTACAGCGGTCCGGCGCAGTTCCAGCAGGTCGGCTTTGCGAACTACAACCGGACATTCCACGTGCTCAGCCCGGGCGCATCGGCTTCCGTGCCGTTCCAGGGCTCGGGACTCAACGTCTTCGGAGCAACCGCCCGCGCCACGCTAGACGTCTCGATCGACGGCGCCCCGGCTCAACGGATCACAGTCGGCTCGACGGGCACCCGCCAAACGTCGTACTGGCTCCGGGGACTGGCAGCGACGAATCCCCACACACTGAAGATCACCGTCGTGACCGGCACGTTCACCATCGACGGCATCGACATCCTGGGGTAAAGCCCCCACGCCGGCGCCTCGCTCGCTCCTCCGTCGCTCACACGGCACTAGCTCCCACCCACCCGGGGGCGCGGGCTCCTCCGTCGCCCGCTCAGTGAAAGCAAACTGATCGCGCCGGCGGCCTACCGAGCGGGCGACTGCAGACAGGGACGTTGGGGCGATGTCCGGCGTGGGGAACTACCCCACGCCGGCGCCTCGCTCGCTCCTACGTCGCTCACACGGCGCTGGCTCCCACCCACCCCGGGGCGCGGGCTCCTCCGTCGCCCGCTTGGTGAGAACAACTGGTTGGGGCTGGCGCTTACTGGAGGGTGACTGCAGACAGCCTGGGCGTCCGGGCGATGTCCGGTGTGAGGGACTCCCCACACCGGCAACTTGCCGCAGGGGCAATCGCCGACACGTGGACGGCGTGGGAATGTCGCGCAAGCCGAAGAGGCTTTGCGGGAAGCCTACCTAGCATCTACCTTTGAGGTATGGCCGAGATGCAGGAAGTGACGTTCACCGATCTGTTGCAGCGTCCGACCGAGACTGTCGAGAAGCTGAAGTCCAGCAGCCGCCGGGCGCTGCGGGTGCACCGTCGCGGCTCCGAGGACGATCTCGTCCTGACAACCGCCTCTCGTTCGGCCCAGGATGACCAGTTGGTGGAGGTCGCGACCCGCCTCCTGCGGGCGATCATGAGTGACCCCGTCGTGCGATCGAGTCATCTCTTGGATCTGCTACCTCAGGTGTTCCCGTGGCTACGGTTCCTCCCCACCGGCGACCGGATCGAATTCGTTCGAGAACTCATCGCAGTGTGGGATGCCAGCCACGACATCGACTCCCCGGTTCCGGTCCTCCAGTTGATCGCCGAGTGGAGAAACACTGCACAGGTGTACGCCGACCCCGAACTGCTGAAGGTCCTACGTTCGGACGTCATCGAGGACGCCGGACCGGTCCCAACTCCCGACGCAGTGTCGTGAGTCCCGGCAAGAAGAACGATCGGGTCGCGCCACCGGCGGAACCTGGTTGTTGGCTCCTGAAGTTCGGAACCACCGAAGCCGCCAAGGGCTGGGAAGATCTGGTCCGCCAGGCCGGCGCCAACCTGTGGACGGCGTACGAGACGATCCGGAAGGACCCGACGCCGTTTCCGACCACTACCCGGCAGCATCGGCTGAAGGGCAGCCTCGGCACGGTCGGCGGGCTCGAGCAGTGGCAGTACGAAGTGACCGCGGGCGGGCGAATCTGGTACGTGGTTGATCCCGGCAACAAGACGGTATGGATCAGATGGGCAGGCACAGGACACCCGAAGTCCACGGACTAGCATCCTGGCCGGGTCGAGCTAGTTGGCGGAGGTAGCGCCAGACTCGGCCGGTGTCGCGAGTTGAGTTCCACCCCGACCAACTCCCGAGATCCATCGCTTGGTGCGCGTGGGATTCTCTCGATGGCCCGGCGAGCAAACAAGAGCCTGCCGCACTGTATCCAGACAACACGGTCCACAGGTGGACACCATTCATCGACAACGCCTGCATCGGCTTCCGCTGGAACTGGTGACGTCCACTCGGCACCCAAGCCAGCGGCTTCGACGTCAAGCACCTCAGGAGCGAAGGGGGCACTCGTGTGGGAGATGCAGTCGTCCTTCGCCGACACGGCCCGGGGTGGGTGGGAGCCAAGTGCCGTGTGAGCGACATAGGAGCGAGCGAGGCGCCAGCGTGGGGAAGACCCCACGACGGCGAACCCCGCGACCACGCCGCTTTCACTCAAGCGGGCGACGGAGGAACACGCGCTCCTGGGCGGGTGGGAGCCAGCGCCGTAGTGAGCGACGCAGGAGCGAGCGCAGGCACCAGCGTGGGGAACACTCAGCGCCGGAGCACCCCGATCGGTTTCACCAAGCGGGCGACGCAGGAGCCCGCGCACCAGGGCGGGCGGGAGCCAGCGCCGTAGTGAGCGACGGAGGAGCGAGCGCAGGCGCCAGCGTGGGGAGGAAACAAACCGCGGGCCCCGCCTAGTGAGGTAGGCGGGGCCCGCGAGCGTTCAGTGGCTCAGAACTCCGAGCCGGCCGGGAGGTCCGGGGTTTCCGGGTCTTCCGGATCCGACGGCCCAGCAGCCAACCCCAGCTCGGCCGGGCTGGCCAGCATCGGGTGGTTGGGGAGGACTCGGACCGTGTAGCCGAACGGCCCGGTGCGGTCGAGTTTCAGTTCGCCTTCGAAGCGGTGGCGGTTGCCTTCGTAGGTTTCCGCCAGCGACAGCGACACCCGGACCGGATCGGTGATCTCGTCTTCCGAGTTCACCCGGCCGTGCAGCGCCTCGACGTCGATGTCGCCTGGCGTCAGATCCCCCAGCGTCACAAACGCCCGGATGCCGACCGTGGTACCAAGCTGCGGCACATCCCCCAGCCCCTGCAGCTCCACGTGGTCGACGCGGATCTGGGACCAAGCTGCCCGCACCTGCTTCTTCCACGAAGCGAGCTGACGGGCGCCGTCGTACGTCGAGTTGAGCTGACGCGACGAGCGGGCGGCCGGGACGTAGAGCTGCTCGACGTAGTCCCGGACCATCCGGGTGGCGAGCACCTTCGGGCCGAGTTCCTTGATCGTGTGCCGGAGCATCTCGATCCAGCGGCCGGGGACGTCACCGTCGTAGAAGCGCGGCGCGACCTGCTTCTCGATCAGGTCGTAGAGAGCGTGTGCCTCGAGGTCGTCACGGCGATCCGTGTCCTCGATCCCTTCGGCGGACGGGATGGCCCAGCCGAACTCGTCGTCGTACCACTCGTCCCACCAGCCGTCGCGGATGGACAGGTTGAGCGCACCGTTCAGCGCCGCCTTCATGCCGGACGTGCCGCATGCCTCGTACGGGCGGAGCGGGTTGTTCAGCCAGACGTCGCAGCCCGGGTACATCGGCTGCGCAAGCGCGATGTCGTAGTCGGGCACGAAGACGATGCGGTGCCGGATCTCGGGGTCGTCGGCGAACCGGACCATCTCCTGGATCAGCTTCTTGCCGCCCTCGTCGGCGGGGTGCGCCTTGCCGGCGATGACGATCTGGACCGGCCGGGTCGGGTGCAGCAGCATCGCCTTCAGCCGGGCGGGGTCGCGCAGCATCAGGGTGAGTCGCTTGTACGACGGTACGCGGCGGGCGAAGCCCATCGTCAGCACGTCCGGGTCGAGGATCGAGTCGACCCAGCCCAGTTCGGCCTCCGAAGCGCCCCGGTTGACCCAGGAGGCGCGGACCCGGGCGCGGGTGTCGTCGATGAAGCGCTGCCGCAGCATCCGCTTCGTCTCCCACAGCTGCGCGTCGGTGGTCTTGTCCAGACCCTCGAACATGTTCTCGGAGTCGCCCTGGTCGGCGGCCGCGTAGGTCAGCGCGGAGATCTCGCGCGCCACCCAGGTCGGCGCGTGCACGCCGTTGGTGATCGAGGTGATCGGTACGTCGGACGGGTCGAAGCTCGGCCACAGGCCGGCGAACATCCCGCGGCTGACGACACCGTGCAGCTTGGACACGCCGTTGGCGCGCTGGGCCAGGCGCAGGCCCATGATCGCCATGTTGAAGACGGCCGGGTCGCCGCCCTCGAAGTCCTCGGCGCCGAGCGCGAGGATCCGGTCGACCGGTACGCCGTCGCCGAACACGTCGGGCGAGAAGTGCTGCTGGATCAGCTCGACCGGGAAGCGGTCGATGCCGGCCGGGACCGGGGTGTGGGTGGTGAAGACGGTGCCGCCGCGGGCCACCTCGAGCGCGGTGTCGAAGTCGAGGTTCTGGCCGGAGGCCAGTTCGCGGATCCGCTCGATGCCCAGGAAGCCGGCGTGACCCTCGTTGGTGTGGAACACCTCGGGCGCCGGGTGACCGGTGACCCGGCAGAACTCGCGGACGGCGCGGACGCCGCCGACACCCAGCAGGAGCTCCTGGAGCAGCCGGTGCTCGGTCGTTCCGCCGTACAGGCGGTCGGTGACGTCACGCTCGGCGAGCTCGTTGGCTTCGGTGTCGGCGTCGAGCATCAGCAGCGGCACCCGGCCGACCTGGGCGACCCAGATCTGCGCGCACAGCTTGCGGTCACCCGGCAGGGTCACCTCGATGGTGGCCGGGGTGTCGCCGTCGCGGAGCAGGCTGATCGGCAGACCGTCGGGGTCCACCAGCGGGTAGCGCTCCTGCTGCCAGCCTTCGCGGTTCAGCGACTGACCGAAGTACCCGTGCCGGTAGAGCAGGCCGACGCCGATCAGCGGTACGCCGAGGTCGCTCGCGGCCTTCAGGTGGTCACCGGCCAGGATGCCGAGACCACCGGAGTACTGCGGCAGGACGTGGGTGATGCCGAATTCCGGGGAGAAGTAGGCCACCGAGCTGACCGGGGAACCGGCCTCGGCCTGGAACCACCGGTCGTCGGTCACGTACCCCTGGAGGTCGGTGACAGCCAGTTCCAGTCGCCGCAGGAAGGCTTGGTCGTTCGCCAGCTCGTCGAGCCGGGCCGCCGGTACCTCACCGAGAAGCCTGACCGGGTCACCACCGGTACTGCGCCACAGTTGCGGGTCGACGGCCTCGAAGACGTCTTGCGTCTCCGGGTGCCAGACCCAGCGCAGGTTGTTCACCAGGGTGCCGAGACCGGTCAGGGGCTCGGGCAGGACAGGGCGGACGGAGAATCGTCGTATCGCTCGCACCGGGACACCGTACCGGCCCCGGGAGCCGACGGCACGTTCGGTATGCATCGATCTTGCAACGCGAGCAAGATCTTGCAGGACCAGACCAGTACCACCGCAGGACCAGTCTGTACCAGTCAGTGAACCAGCGATCCGCAGTTCGGACGACCCGGCGGGGCGGCGATCCAGAGTCTGGACCGAACCGTGACACCTGCATGGCGTGGCGCGGTACTGGGAACCGATACCGTCAGTGCTGTACTTCTCTGTCCCCGCTAGTCGGAAAGCGAAGGTTCGTTAACTCCATGACTGGGCGCATCCCGATCACCGACGTCACCCCGACCGTCGACGCCGGAGCGTATCCGGCCAAGTCGACGGTGGGTGAGACCTTCACCATCGCGGCCACCGTGTTCCGCGAAGGACACGACGCGGTGAACGCGAACGTCGTACTGACGTCGCCAACGGGACAGACCAGACGGATGCTGATGACCCCGGTCGGCCAGGGCACCGACCGCTGGACCGTCGACGTCACGCTGCAGGAGCAGGGTGCGTGGACGTTCGCGATCGAGGGCTGGAGCGACCCGTACGGGACTTGGCGGCACAACGCCGAGATCAAGATCCCGGCCGGCATCGACGTCGAGCTGATGTTCGCCGAAGGGGCGGCCTTCTTCGATCGCGCCGCCGCCGGCGTACCGCCCGCAGTACGGGTTGATCGGGCGACGCTGAGCGACGCGGCGCAGGCGCTGGCCAACGGCGCGCTGCCTGCCGAGGCGCGACTCGCCGCGGGCATCTCGCCGCAGGTGCGCTCGGCATTGGGCCGCTACCCGGTGCGCGAGCTGATCACCTCGTCCGAGACCTACCCAGTGTGGGTGGATCGGCAGCTCGCGCTCTACGGCAGCTGGTACGAGTTCTTCCCGCGCTCCGAGGGCGCGGAGTACGACGAAGACAAGCAGGAGTGGAAGTCCGGCACCTTCCGAACTGCGGCCAAGCGGCTCGACGCCGTCGCCGCGATGGGCTTCGACGTTCTGTACGTCCCGCCGGTGCACCCGATCGGCAAGTCGTACCGCAAGGGCCCGAACAACACCCTCGACCCGAAGCCCGGCGACCCCGGCTCACCGTGGGCGATCGGCTCGGAAGACGGCGGTCACGATGCGATCCACCCCGAGCTGGGCACCTTCGAGGACTTCGACTACTTCGTCGGCCGGGCCCGCGAACTCGGCCTCGAGGTCGCCATCGACCTGGCGTTGCAGGCCTCGCCCGACCACCCCTGGGTGACTGAGCACCCGAAGTGGTTCAGCGTCCGCGCCGACGGCTCGATCGCGTACGCCGAGAACCCGCCGAAGAAGTACCAGGACATCTACCCGATCAACTTCGACAACGATCCCGAAGGCATCTACGCCGAGGTACTGCGGATCGTGAAGCTGTGGATTTCGCACGGCGTCACCGTGTTCCGGGTCGACAACCCGCACACCAAGCCGGTCAACTTCTGGGAGTGGCTGCTCGGCGAGGTCCGCAAGACCGACCCGGACGTGGTCTTCCTGTCCGAGGCGTTCACCCGCCGGCCGATGATGCGCGAGCTCGCCAAGGTCGGGTTCCACCAGTCGTACACCTACTTCACCTGGCGCAACGAGAAGTGGGAGCTGGAGGAGTACCTGCAGGAGCTGACCAAGGAGACCGGCCATTTCCTGCGGCCGAACTTCTTCGTCAACACGCCCGACATTCTCACCGCGTACCTGCAGTACGGCGGTCCGGGCGCGTTCAAGATCCGCGCCGCGATCGCGGCCACCTCGTCACCGGCGTGGGGTGTCTACGCGGGCTTCGAGCTGTTCGAGCACGTCGCGCTGCGGCCGGGCTCCGAGGAGTACCTGGACACCGAGAAGTTCCAGCTCCGCCCGCGTGACTGGGATGCGGCGGCAGCGGAGAACCGCACGCTGGCGCCGTACCTGACGCTGCTGAACAACATCCGCCGCCGGCACCCCGCGTTGCAGCAGTTGCGCAACCTGAGCCTGCACAAGGTCGACGACGACGCGATCATGTGCTTCTCCAAGCGGGTCCTCGGTCCCGACGGTCACAGCGACACCGTCATCGTCGTGGTGAACACCGACCCGCACGCGGTCCGCGAGTCCCTCGTCCACCTCGACATGGCCGCGCTCGGCATGCGTCCCGAGGACACCTTCACCGTGTACGACGAGATCACCGGCTCGACCTGGCGCTGGGGACAGCAGAACTACGTGAAGCTCGACCCGAACGGCGACCCGGCCCACATCCTCGCAGTACGCCGCGGCCAGGCCTGACCACCTGCCATCATTGCCCCCACACGAGCGACGTGGGGGCGATGATGTCGGTACGGGAGAAAGTGCCATCGCAGGTCCGTAGCAGGGGATGGCTACTGCCCGTGGCAGCCTCTACCGCGCTGACCATCTACCTGCCGGAGGACGGCGAGCTGATCGCGCGGTCGGAGCAGCTCTGGCTCGGCGGTCTCGGTCTGGCGGGGATCGCGATCGGGTTGTTCTGGCAATGGTTCAGTCCGCGGGAGCTGGCTCCCCGGCTCGCTCTTGCTGCCGGCGGCTTTGTCGCCTTGACGATTTTCACGTTGTTGCCGATCGGTCACGAGATGTATCAGAGCAATCGGCAACTGTTCCTCGGCCTGGGGGTGGTCTCCGGGTTGGTTATCGCCAACTGGTGGAAATGGCTGCACACGCCTGGGGACGACTAGAGCGGGACGGTTTCTGGGTATTTCAAGCCCGTGCCGGTGTTGAGGGCAACTACCTGGTCGTCGGCGGTGATCCAGCCGGAGGCTCGTAGTTGCTGGATGGCGGCGAAGTTGGCGGCGCCTTCGGGGCAGATGAAGGTGCCTTCCAGTTCGGCGACCCGGCGTTGGGCGGCCAGGATGTCTTCGTCGTCGACGGCAACGGCACAACCATCGGTCTCCGCAATCGCTTGCAGGACGAGGAAATCGCCCAGCGCCTTCGGCACGGTGATGCCAAAGGCAACAGTCTTCGCATCCGGCCAGGGCTCACTCTCGAGCAGACCCTCCTCCCACGCCTTCACGATCGGCGCGCACCCGCTCGCCTGTACTGCGACCAGCCGCGGCATCGGCCCGTCGACCCAGCCGAGCGACGCCAGCTCCGCGAGCGCCTTCCAGATGCCGATCAACCCGACTCCCCCACCGGTCGGATAGAGGATCACGTCGGGCAACCGCCACCCGAGTTGCTCCGCGATCTCCAGCCCCATCGTCTTCTTGCCCTCGATCCGGTACGGCTCTTTCAGCGTCGAGACATCCTGGTACCCGTCCCGCACGGCCAGCTCCGACCGCACCCACGCTCCCGCATCGCCGATCAGCCCATCGATCAGCTTCAGCTCCGCGCCGACCACCGTCACCTCCCGCCGGCAGATCTCCGGTGCCGCGACCGGCATCGCGATCAATGCCTCCATCCCCGCCCGGGCCGCGTACGTCGCCCACGCCGACCCGGCGTTCCCGTTCGTCGGCATCGCGATCTTCCGTACGCCGACCTCCCGCGCCCGCGACACCCCGACCGCCGCGCCCCGCGCCTTGAACGTCCCGGTCGGGATCAGCCCTTCGTCCTTCATCAGCAGCCGCTCGACCCCCAACTCCCGCCCGTACGCCGGCAGTGCGAGCAGCGGCGTCATCCCCTCCCCCAGGCTGACCACGTTCTCGGCGGCCCGCACCGGCAGCAGTTCGTGGTACCGCCAGAGGTCGGCTGGGCGCGACGCCACCTCCACCTTGCTCAACCCGGCGCGCACCTCGTCGAGGTCGTACCGGGCGAGCAGCGGCGAGCCGCAGGCGCACAGCCCGATCACCTGATCAGCGTCGTGACTGAGGCCGCACTTGGGACAGTCGAGGTGACTCAAGCTGGAGAAGCGCACAGCTTCAGACACTACCCGGGAGTGGGTGAGGTCCAGTCTGCTGTCACTTGCCCGATGCGGACGCGTTGCGGATGGTCGCCGACGGCAACTGTTGCGATCTTCAAGCCGGTGCTGAAGTCGATCGCGGTCACCGCGTCGGCGCCGCTTTCGGAGATCACGCAGGCCTTTCCGTCACCGCTCACGGTCGCCCAGTATGGCTTCGAAGCCGGTACGACGGGTCGCTCCTGCAAGGTGGCGCGGTCGACGATCGTCGCGTAGTCGTCCATCGTGCCCGCCACGCAGAGCTTGTCGCCGGCCGGGTTCATCGACAGGCCGTGGTGTCGCGAGTCGTTGATCCAGGTGGTCCGGTCCTCGCTGGTGTTCGGGTTCTTCGGCAGGGTCTTCACCCGGGTGATCTTGTCGGCGGCCACGTCGTACTCGAGGAAGCCGTGGAAGAACGACACCTGGAAGTAGAGCTTCGACTCGTCCGGGGTGAACGCGACCGGCCGTACTGCGTCTGACAGGTCGCGGCGCCCGATCGCGTCGAGGCGCTGACGCATGTCGATCACCTTGACCGGCGCGAACGTCTTGGCTTCGACGACCGTGATCAGACGATTGCCTTTGGTCCAGTCGAGGCCGGGATCGTCGAGGGCCGTGGTCACGTCGCCGATCGCCATGTTCCACAAGTACCGGCCGTTGCCGGTGAAGACGTTCTCGTGGGGTTTGTCGCCGGTGGCGAACGAACCGACCTGCGCTCCGGTGGTCATGTCCAGGACGTGCACAGTGTTCGAGGTCGACGCGGAGACAGCAACGCGGGTGTTGTCCGGCGACACCGCCATGTGGTCGGAGCGGAAACCGGAGACCGGGAATCGCCAGTTGAGTTGTCCGGTGGCCAGGTCGATCGAGACCACGTCGGCGAAGCTCGGACGCGAGACCACCACCGACTTGCCGTCGGAGGTCGTGTAGAGATCGTCGACCAGTTGGTCGTGTCCCTCGCCGACACCGTGCCGGATGCCCAGGAAGTAGGCCAGCTTGACCGGGTTGAGGTAGATCTCGGCCAGCCGCGCGGCCTTGTCCGGTACGACGTTGATCCGCCCGATCTTCGCGTAGTCGCCGGTGGACTTGATGACGTCGGCAGTCCCATCCCAGTTGTTGCCGACGAACAGCACCTGCCGCAGCGGCGCTGCCTCACCAGCCGCGGTCGCAGGCGAAGCGCACAGCGCGGCGACCGTCACCCCCGCGGCGAGCAGACCGAGATATCGGCGAAGACGGTGTGACGCCGGGTTCTTCATGAGGCAACACCTTTCGGGCGGAGGGCTGCTACTTTCAGTCGCTCACAGAAAAGCAACCTGTCGCGCACGGACGGTAGGGGCCGGTCGTCAACGCCCGCGCGCTTCGTTGTGGCCGGGCGACAACGCGGCTGGGAGAGGGAATGGTCGTGGCGGAGAACCGGCGGCTGGCCGAGGTACTGACGGCCATGGCGAGCGACACCGGCGCGATCGACGAAGTGGTCGCGGCGGCCCGGACCGAGTCGCCCGAAGTCTCCCGGCTTCCCGAGGCCGAGACGCGGCGGCATGTCGAGATCATGCTCGTCGCAGGCTTGGCCGCGTTCACCCGGGCACCGGCACCGGACGAGCAGGACTTCGCCGCAGCGGCACGGCTCGGCGCGGACCGGGCTGCACAGGGCATTCCGCTCGACGCGTTGCTGCGCGGAGTACAGGCTGGTCGTTCCCGGGCTGTTGAGATCGCTGTCGGCCGTGCCCAGTCTGCAGGGGTGCCAGCTGACGTACTGCTCGCCGCACTCGTGGACTTCGGGTATTTCGCAGGCAGCCTTGAGCGGCACGTGATCAGCGGCTACCACGCGGCAGAGCTGGAGTTGTCGCGAACAGCCCGCGATCTCCAGGTACACCTGCTCCGGCTTGTACTGCGGGAGGACGCGGGCGACCTGACCGCCGCAGAGCTCGCGCGAGCCGGCCTGAACCCGGACGGGCTCTACCACTGCCTAGCGAGCGACGTAGCCGACCCGCGCCTCGCAAGGGCGCTAGAGCGATGGCTGTCACCTGCTGCCCTCTTCGGCTCGGTCGACGGACGGTGGGCCGCAGTAGTGCCGCGCCTTCCTACCAACGCTCTCGATGCGGCAGTGCTCGTAGTGGCCTCCCCCGCTGTTCCCCTGGCCGAGTTGGGTCCGCTGCACTCACTCTGCCGAGCAGCGGCGACTGCAGGCACGCCCACTGGCTTGCACGGACTACACCCGCTGACCGAGCTAGCCGGTGACATTGCCTTGGCAGCACAGCCGTTGCTGGCTGAACTGCTTGCAGCCGAGCTACTAGGCACACTCGACCCGGCTGACGACTTCCACCGTCAACTGGTGTCCACAGCGTTGGCCTACCTCGACCACGGGCAGCGGCTGGACCAGACGGGCGGGGCGCTGCACGTCCACGCCAACACCGTCCGGTACCGGCTAACCCGATTGCAGGAGCTCACGGACAGCTGGCAAGCCGACGAACGGCGTACCGTCCCGCAGACCCTCCGTTGGTGGTGGGCCTTGCGGACATGGCTCAACCAGCACGCAGCCCGGTGATCGACGGGTTCTGGTGGTCGGTCAACCGGAAGCCGGTACCGCGCACCGCGTCGATGGTGACAGTGGTGCCCAGCTCGTCGAGTTTGCGGCGTACCCGCTTGACCAGCGAGTGGACGTCCGCAGTACCGCGCAGGTGCCGGTCTCGCCAGACCGCCTGGTGCAGCGCCTCGTAGGTCCAGACCCGCAACGGCTCGGTCATCAGCCAAGTGAGCAGGTCGTGCTCGAGATCGGTCAACGGAACCTCCCGGTCCCGCCACTGCGCCACCGATCGAGCAGAGTCGATCGCCAACACCTCGGCCCGCCCGGTACGCCGGTCCGGCACCGTGCGGGCCGGCGGTTCGGTCACCGACTCAGGTTCCGGCGGCTCGGGGTTCTCCGGCGGGACCGGCGGCGGCGACTGGGCCGGAGTGAGCAGCCTGCGCAGCTCGTCCAGGCTGGAGACGAGCAGCAGCGGTGCGACGTCGTCGACGAGTTCGGCGAGGCGGACGCGTTCCTCCAGCGACGCCGCGACCGCGATCAGCAACGGGAACGGCTGCTGGGCGGAAGCGGTCAGATCGAGGGCGCCGTCGTTCGGGGCGGGGACACGGGCGGTGACCATCCGATTACGATGTCAACCTTTGCCTTTAATCGTCAACGCGTTGACAAATATTGCCGGTTTTTGCCTCGAACCAGTCCGAC
The DNA here is from genome assembly GCF_040639475.1 of Kribbella sp. NPDC023855. Lineage (NCBI taxonomy): Bacteria > Bacillati > Actinomycetota > Actinomycetes > Propionibacteriales > Kribbellaceae > Kribbella > Kribbella sp. NPDC023855. The sequence continues at coordinate 19,972 of NZ_JBFAAA010000014.1, read as the reverse complement.
CGAGCGTCACATCTTGCTTACCAAGTGTGCTTGTTAAGACCTTTCCGTGACACATAGGGTCCTCGGCAGGCGCTCGGCGTAACACGTCGCGACCTGGGGGGCACGGAGAGTTCGCGGGACCGGTTCGCGATGCGCTGACCGGACCTGCCGCAAAACCCTGCACCTCCGCACCAAATGACTCGGGGGAGTCGATTCGGGGTCGTACAAGTGAGGGGCTGCAGAGATGTCTCATCAACGGAAGAGGGGCCTGGCCAGATCGCTGGTCAGTGCCCTGGCGGCGGTGGCCGTCATCACCACCGGGCTGGCTGCCTCCGGCCTGGCCCAAGCGGCACCACCCAGCAAGGCCGGCGCGACGCCCACGTCCGCGGCCGACAAGATCAAGCCTGACCTGCGGGCGAAGCTGGAAGGCAAGGACGCCAAGGAGGCGACCGACTTCTGGGTGCGGTTCAGCGAGAAGGCCGACCTGAGCAAGGCCTCCGCCATCACCGACTGGAACGAGCGCGGTACGGCCGTCGCCGCCGCGCTGCGCAAGACCGCCGCGGAGAGCCAGGCCAAGGTCAAGGCCGAGCTGGACGGTCAGCGCGCGCAGTACAAGTCCTACTGGGCCACCAACGCGATCGTGGTCAAGGGCGGCTCGCTCGAGATGGTCCAGAGCATCGCCAACCACGCCGAGGTCGAGGGGATCTACAACCCGGTCCAGTACGACGTGCCCGAGGTCACCCAGGGCACCCAGCAGAACGAGATCAACGCCGTCGAGTGGGGGATCGCCAACGTCAAGGCCGACCAGGTCTGGGCGCAGTACGGCGACAAGGGCGCCGGCATCACGGTGGCCAACATCGACACCGGCGTCCAGTACGACCACCCGGCGCTGGTGAACCAGTACCGCGGCAAGCAGGCGAACGGCACGTTCGACCACAACTACAACTGGTTCGACGCCGCCGGCACCTGCTCGGGCGCACCGTGTGACACCAACGGCCACGGCACCCACACGATGGGCACCATGGCCGGTGACGACGGCGCCGCCAACCAGGTCGGGGTCGCACCGGCGGTCAAGTGGATCGCCGCGAACGGCTGCTGCCCGAGCGACGCTGCGCTGATCGAATCCGGTCAGTGGATGCTGGAGCCGACCAACCTCGCCGGGACCAACCCGGACGCGAGCAAGCGGCCCAACGTCATCAACAACTCGTGGGGCAGCCGGCTGCCGTCCAACGACCCGTTCATGGAGGACGTCACCCTCGCCTGGACCGCGTCCGGCATCTTCGGGGTGTTCTCGAACGGCAACAGCGGCTCCGCCTGTAACACCAGCGGCTCCCCCGGCAGCTCGACCAGCAACTACTCGGTCGGCGCCTACGACATCAACAACACCATCGCCTCGTTCTCCGGCCGTGGTGCCGGCCAGAACGGCACGATCAAGCCGAACATCTCGGCCCCGGGCGTCAACGTCCGCTCCAGCGTTCCGGGCAACGGCTACTCGAGCTTCAACGGCACCTCGATGTCTGCCCCGCACCTCGCGGGCGTCATCGCGCTGCTGTGGTCGGGCGCACCGAGCCTGAAGGGCGACGTCACGGCCACCCGCGCACTGCTCAACGGCACCGCGATCGACACCCCGAACGCGCAGTGTGGCGGCACCGACGCCAACAACAACGTGTTCGGCCAGGGCCGGCTCGACGCCCTCGCCCTGCTGAACGCGGCACCCGTCGGCGAGACCGGCACCCTGTCCGGCAAGGTCACCGCCACCGGCGGCGCAGCCATCGCCGGCGCCTCGGTCACGGTCAAGCAGACCGGTACGCCGGACAAGGCTCTGACCACCTCGGCAGACGGCAGCTACTCGGCCGTCCTCCCCGCCGGTGACTACTCACTCGTCGTGTCGGCCTTCGGCTACGTCGGTCAGACCGGTACGGCGACTGTCGCGCTGAACACCACCACGACGAAGAACTTCGTCCTGGCGGCCGCTCCGACCGTGAGCGTCGGCGGCACCATCACGGACGGCTCCGGCCACGGCTGGCCGCTGTACGCGAAGGTGAGCGTCGAGGGTCCCGGTGGGGTGTTCGACTACACCACCCCGATCAACGGCCGGTACTCCTTCAAGGTGCCTTCCAGCGCGTCGTACACGCTGAAGGTGGAGACCCAGCTGCCCGGTTACCAGACTGTCAGCCAGCCGATCACCGTCGGCACGGGCAACCTGACCAAGAACGTGGCGGTGCCGGTCCGGGCCGACGCGTGCAGCACCGCACCGGGGTACAAGTTCGGCTCCGACGGTGTCTACGAGACCTTCGACGCGAAGGCCGTACCGAGCGGCTGGACCGTGGTGGACAACAAGAACAACGGCCAGGTCTGGAAGTTCGAGGACGTCGGCAACCGCGGCAACCTGACCGGCGCGGCCGGCGGCTTCGCGATCGTCGACAGCGACAAGTACGGCTCCGGCGGCGCGCAGGACACCTCGCTGGTCAGCCCGGTCGTGGACCTGAGCGCGGTCACCGCCCCGGTGATCAAGTTCAACCAGGACTTCAACTACCTCAGCGGTGAGAAGGCCGAGGTCGACCTGTCCGTCGACGGCGGAACCACCTGGACCACCGTGCTCACCCAGTCCGCGGACGCCCGCGGCGTCAAGGAGATCGCGATCCCGCAGGCGGCCGGCAAGTCGGCGGTCCAGGTTCGCTTCCACTACTCCCTCGCCTCGTACGAGTGGTGGTGGGAGGTCGACAGCGTGCTGATCGGCAGCCAGATCAACTGTGTCGCCACCGGCGGCGGGCTGGTCGTCGGCAACGTGAAGGACGCCAACACCGGTGGGTACCTCAACGGAGCCGTCGTCACCCGTGACGACAAGCCCAGCGAGACCGCCACCACCGTCGCGACGCCCGAGGACACCGGCCTGGCCGACGGCTTCTACTGGCTGTACTCCGCGGACGACGGCCCGCACGGCTACACCGCCAAGGCCGGCAACTACGTCAGCTCGCAGCAGACGGTGAACGTCGAGGCCGACTGGGTCACGGCGGCCGACTTCACCCTGGCGGCGGGCCGGATCTCCGTCGTACCGGGCGCGATCGAGGCCAACCTGCGGCTGCCCGGCGGCAAGGTCACCAAGTCGTTCACCGTCACCAACACCGGTGGCGCGAACGTCGACCTGAAGTTCGGTGAGCGCGACGGCGGCTTCACCCTGCAGAACGCGAACGGCACCAAGACCACCAAGTCGCAGATCATGAGCAGCACCGGTGCTCCGCTGCAGCGGCTGCAGGTCGAGACCTCGTTCGGCAGCAAGCAGGCCGGCAAGATGGCCGGTACGCCGGCCACCCGGAACCCGCTCGCGGCTCCGTGGGTCGACATCGCCAACTACCCGGCGACCGTGATGGACAACCGGGTCGTCAACCTCGACGGCAAGATCTACTCGATTGCCGGTGGCAACGGTAGCGCCTCGACCGCCAACAACTACGTCTACGACCCGGCCACCCTGGCCTGGACCGCGATCGCCCCGCTGCCGGGTGCTCGCAACGCAGTCACGGTCGGTGCGGTCAACGGCAAGATCATCGCCAGCTCCGGCTGGGGCCCGGCCGGTCCGGACGCGGCTACGTGGGCCTACGACCCGGCCGCCAACGCCTGGTCCGCAGTAGCAGCCAACCCGGCTCCGCGTGCGGCCGCCGGACAGGCTGTCCTCGACGGCAAGCTGTACGCCGTCGGCGGCTGCACCACCGCCAGCTGTACTCCGATGTCGAACTCCGTCGTCGCCTACGACGCGGCGTCGAACAGCTGGTCCACCCTGGCGAACTACCCGAAGTCGGTAGCCTTCGCTTCCTGCGGCGCCATCGACGGCAAGCTCTACTGCTCCGGCGGTAACGACGGCACAGTGGCGCAGAAGGCCGGCTACGTCTACGACCCGGGAGCGAACTCCTGGGCCGCGATCGCCGACTCCCCGGCCGACCACTGGGCGGCGTCCTTCGCCGTCGCCGGTGGCAAGCTGATGGTCGTCGGCGGTGTCCAGACCGGCGCCGTCACCAACGCCGGCTTCGCCTTCGACCCGGCCGCCGGCACCTGGTCCGCGCTGCCGAACGCCAACCAGCCCCGCTACCGCGGTGGCGCGGCCTGCGGCTTCTACAAGGTCGGTGGGTCGTCCGGTGGCTTCACCGCGACCACCAGCAGCGAGGCGCTGCCCGGCCTGGAGAACTGCTCCGAGTCGTCGGCCGACGTCCCGTGGATGGCGCTTGACCGCACCGAAGCCACCCTGGCTCCGGGCGAGCAGGTCGTCGTCAAGGTGGCGCTCAACGCCGCGGTCGACCAGCCCGGTACCTACACCGGTTCGGTCGCCATCGGCGAGAACACGCCGTACAGCGTGGCCCCGGTCGACGTGAAGCTCAACGTCTCGCCGCCGACCACCTGGAGCAAGATCATGGGCACGGTCACCGGAGTAGCCGTCTCTGGTACCACCGCTCCCCTGCCGGGCGCCACCGTCGAGGTCGACTCGTGGGCCCAGCAGTACACCTTCATCACCGACAAGAACGGCGGTTACGCCTACTGGCTGGACCGTCGCAACAACCCGCTCACCCTGATCGCGGCCAAGGACGGCTACCGTCCGCAGACCAGGACGAGCAAGCTGATCGCCGGCGAGATCCTCGTCGAGGACTTCGCCCTGAAGGCAACCCGCTAAATAACTGAACAGCCCGGCCCCGGACAGGTGATCCTGTCCGGGGCCGGTGCCGTTGGTGGAACCTCACGCGACGGGCAGGAGATGGAATCCGACCCCTCGTACTGCGTGGATGGTGACGGTGGCACCCAGAGTGGCCAGCTTTTGGCGGAGGCGCTTGACCACTGAGTGGATGTGCGAGCCGTGGCCCAAGTGCTCGTTGCCCCAGACCGCGTGGTGCAGGCGTTGGTAGGTCCACACCTTGCCCGGTTCTTTGACCAGGCAGTTCAGGAAGTCGTGCTCCAACCGCGTCAGCCGCATCTCGCGGTCCTTCCAGCGGACCACTCGGCGCTCCACGTCCAGCTTCAGAGCCGCGGCGGGGGTGATGGCGAGCGGAGCAGGCGCAGGCACCGGTGCCTCGATCTGGGCAGGCTCACTGACATTGGGCAGGACGGCAGGCGTCAGTACTACGGGCGCCGACTCCGCCGTCGACGTCAACTCCAGGAACTCCCGTGCCTGCTCCGCGCTCGACACGAGCAACAGCGCATCGGCACCACCCAGCAGCCGGGCGAGTTGAACTCGCTCGGCGGTCGACGTGGCCACGCCGATGATCAACGACGAATCCGGCAGCCTCTCCATGGAGCCCCTCCTTCAACGCATGCCGGGGTCAGACGCAGGCACCAGTACGGCGAACCGCGGGGGTTAAGTCAAGGGATATCCTCCGCCGCCGGATGGCACATATGCGACCTGTCCGAGACCGGACACGAACGGACACGAATGGTCTACAGAGCGCCACGGAATGGGCCTTCCGTGGTTGCTCTGAGTCGCAAGCGCCAGAACGGAGTACCGGGGCGAAGAACAGCGTCCGGGGCCTCCGCAGGGACGGTGCGGAGGGCCCGGACGCCGGGAATCGCCTGCCGAATCAGGCGATGGTCAGAGTCAGCCTTCACTCGAGCTCAACTGGCGCCTGAGGTCAGCCGATGGTCTTGACGGCCGTGACCAAGGCGCCGGCGGTGGTGTCGCCGGAGAGTTCCCAGAAGAACGCACCGCCGAGGCCCTGGTTGTTGGCGTAGACCATCTTGTTGCGGATCGTCGCGGGCGTGTCATATCCCCACCACTGACCGTTGCAGAATGCGTACGCCGTACCGCCGACTGTTCCGGTGGAGGGGCAACGGGTCGAGATCAGCTTGTAGTCCTCGATGCCTGCCTCGTACTTGCCGGGCGCGGCCCCGGTTGCGCGACCACCCGGCGCAGCTTGGGTGACTCCGGTCCAGCCCCGGCCGTAGAAGCCGATGCCGAGCAGGATCTTCGCAGCCGGGATGCCCTTGCTCTTGAGCTTCTGGATCGCCGCGTCGCTGTGGAAGCCGGCCTGCGGGATTCCGGCGTACGACGTCAGCGGCGAGTGCGGCGCGGTCGGGCCCTGGGCGTTGAACGCGCCGAAGTAGTCGTACGTCATCGGCATGATCCAGTCGAGCTTCTGCGCCGCCACGGCGTAGTTGGTCGCATCGATCTTGCCGCCGTTGGTGCCGTCGGCCGTGATCGCCGCGGTGACCAGCGCGGACGAACCGAACCGGGTGCGGAGCGCGCTGATGACGTTGTTGAAGGCGTTCGGGCCGGAGGCGTCGCAGCTCAGGCCGCAGGCGTTCGGGTACTCCCAGTCGATGTCGATGCCGTCGAAGACATCGGCCCAGCGCGGGTCTTCGACCAGGCTGTAGCAGGAGTTCGCGAACGCCGTCGGGTTCTTGGCCGCGTCGGTGAAGCCGCCGGACCAGGTCCAGCCGCCGAACGACCAGACCACCTTGATGTTCGGGTACTGCTTCTTCAGCTTGCGCAACTGGTTGAAGTTGCCGCGCAGCGCGCCGGTGTCCCAGGTGTCGGCGACGCCGTCGACCGAGCCGGCCGCGTCGTAGAACTTGTCGGTGGCCGCGTACGCGTCCCCCATCGCGCAGCGGCCGCCGGTGGTGTTGCCGAAGGCGTAGACGATGTTGGTCAGCTTGGCCGCCGACCCGCTGGTCTTGATGTTCTTCACGTGGTAGTTCCGGTCGTAGACACCCCACTCGGTGAAGTAGCCGACAACTCTCTTGCCGGCGGCAACCACCCGGGAGTCTGCCGGCGGGGCGGCCACCGCGGCCGGTACGACGCCGGCGGTGAGCAGCGCCAGCGCGGCGAGCAGAGTGGGCAGGGCTCGAGGCTTCATCTGTTCCTCCAAGGGGGGCGGAGAGGGACTGAGCGCACCCTACCGAGTACTGGCAGTTAAGAAAAGAAGGAAGCCAAATAAATGTGCCCATGCGATCACGTAAAGCTTTCGGGGGTGGTATACAACGCGGGCGCGGTACGGAGTAGTGTCCTCGCGCACGGTCACCTATGACCGCTCTTGACGGAGGAACAGTGCCCGGATCCTCGGACGACTCCCGGTCCGATCCCACCGCGGCAGCCGCGACGAGTTCGGGACTCGTTCGGCGGCGGCCCGGTTTTGTCTGGCTGCTCGCAGCCGTGCTCGTTCCCGTGCTGCTCACCGCGCTGGTGATCGGCCTCAAGGCGGGGCCGACCGAGGACGACTTACGCCAGCGGTCACTGGCCGCACTGGACGCCCGCGGCATCACCGGAGTACAGGTCGATTTCTCCGGGCGGGACGCGAAGCTCGTCGTACCGGCGGGTGCTGACGCGTCCGAGGCGAAGCAGGTGGTCGAGGCGGTGGATGGCGTTCGCGCCGCTCACACCAACGGCGGCACCGCGCAGGAGGCTCCGACCAGCGCACCGGCGACCAGCGCGCCCGCGACCGAGGCACCTTCGACGGAGGTGCCTTCGACGGAGGCGCCGTCGACCGAGGCGCCTTCGACCGGGCCGGCCGAGGAAACGGCCGGTACGCCGACCGGCACACCCGCGACCCCGCCTTCCGACGTCGAGGTCGCTCCGTTCGAGTTGAGCCGGACCGACCACTCGATCACCGTCCAAGCCGTCGTGCACGACCAGGCCGCGAAGGACAAGGTCGTCGCCGAGGTCCAGGCATTGCTGCCCGAAGGCACCGAGTTCGTCGACAAGCTCACCATCGACGAGCAGACCGCCCTGCCGAACCCGGCCGCGTTGTCCGCCCTGCTGCACGCGTTGTCGACGGCAACCGGTGATGCGTCGATCAAGTTCGACGGTGCCAAGGTGACGCTGAGCGGCAAGGTGGCCGACCAGGCGACCAAAGCGACCGCCGCACGCGCGGCAGCGGCCGCAGTACCGGGTGCCGTGATCGCCAACGAGCTCCAGGTGCCGGTGATTGCGAAGCCGCCGGTCAGCGAGGCGTGCCGGACGTTCGAGGCGCGGCTGAGCCGGCTGGCCGCGGAGAACAAGATCGTCTTCCTGTCCGGCACCGCCATCGTGAACGACGCCTCCAAGGTGTCGGTGGTCCGGGCCGCGGAACTGCTCAAGAGCTGCGACAGCTACGACGTCGAGGTGGCCGGTCACACCGACAACCTCGGCAATCCCGCCACCAGCCTGCCGCTGTCCCAGCGGCGCGCGGACGCCGTCAAGGCGGCACTCGTCAAGCTCGGCGTACCCGCCGGGCGGATCACCAGCCGCGGCTACGGGGAGACTCGTCCGGTGGCGCCGAACACCACGTCCGCCGGCCGGGTCGCGAACCGCCGGGTCGAGATCCGAGTCCTTTAGAGTTCCAGGGGAATTTCATGAGTTGGCTGATCGCCCAGGTCTGGTTCCTGCTGCTGGTCGCGTTCGTACTCGGCAGCGCAGCAGCCTGGCTGCTGCACCGGCTACTACCCACCGCGTCGAAGGGTGCTCGCTGATGGCTTGGCTGTTCCGCCACAACTGGCCGTGGAGCTTGTTGGCCTTCGCAGCCGGCGCCATCATCACCTGGCTCCTCCTCAACCGCCGCGACCAGTCCCCCGCGGCTGTCCCGGCCGAGCAGGAAGAACCAGCCGAAGAGAAAACCCTCGTCGCAGCCGGCGTAGCAACGGCCGGTACGACGACCGCTCCCCCATCTCGCCGCTTCGAAGAACCGATCGACCCCTTCGACCAAACAGCCGACGAACCTCCGCAGCCCAAGCCAGCTCCAAAGCCGGAACCTGAGCAAGAGCCGGAACCCGAGCGCGCGCCGGAGCCGCAGCCGGAGCCGGCCGCGGTGAATCCGGTGTTCTCCCAGCGGATGGACGCCGGCGAGCCGACCCTCTTCGACGACACCGCGCCCGCGGACGAAGTACAGGTCAAATCCGCGGCGGTTCCCGTCGGCAGATACGGCGAAGGCTCGGCCGACGCGGTCGCCCACCAGGGCCCGCCCGACGGCTTCACCATCAAAGGCAACGCGCAATCGATGCTGTTCCACACTCCGGACTCGCCGTACTACGGCCGCACCAAACCCGAAGTCTGGTTCCGCACCGAAGCCGACGCCGAACGAGCCGGCTTCACCAAGTACACCCGCAAACCCCGCAAGTCCCCCCGCCCCACCGACTGACCCCACAACGAGCACCTCGACAGCTTCCACCAGTTGAGACGCCACCCATGCGCACCACGCCTACCAACAAACGCGGCCGGTGTGGGGAGATCGCTGCAAATGTTGGGGAAAGTAACGACTGGCGGGGTGGAAAGCAACGGGGTTCAGGTCACGGTTCGTCGGCGGAATAGCGCGATGAGGCCCCCATTTGCTTGTACTGGCAAAGGGCCGTCAGACTGTGCTGAACGTCGGCCAGGACCGCCCATCCCACGGCCTCGTAGCACATCACCGGACACCCCCGGCGGCCTGGCCGTCCCTTTTGGAAAGCCCGTCACCGGGTAAGGGAAACCAGTGCACGCCGAAAAAAGTGTCCACCCGCGCGTCGCCGGATCGACCCGGCGACGCACCCCTGTTGTAGCGCTAGGTTTGGACCAAGGGGATGACACCCGATGGAGGTGAGCGTGACCGACATGCTGCCGGAGCAGCACCACGGACTGACGAAGAGTGACCCGCTGTGGTTCAAGCGGGCCGTCTTCTACGAAGTCCTCGTGCGGTCCTTCAAGGACTCGAACGCCGACGGCATCGGCGACCTGCAAGGCTTGACCGAGAAACTCGACTATCTCGAGTGGCTCGGCGTGGACTGTCTCTGGTTACCGCCGTTCTACCCCTCACCTCTGCGTGACGGCGGTTACGACATCTCCGACTACACCAACGTGATGCCCGAGGTCGGCACGATCGCCGACTTCGCCGCGTTCATGGAGGCGGCGCACGCGCGCGGCATCCGGATCATCGTCGACTTCGTGATGAACCACACCTCGGACCAGCACCCCTGGTTCCAGGAGTCCCGCAACAACCCCGACGGCCCGTACGGCGACTTCTACGTCTGGTCGGACACCGACACGGCGTACTCGGACGCCCGGATCATCTTCGTCGACACCGAGGTGTCCAACTGGACCTGGGACCCGGTCCGGGGCCAGTACTTCTGGCACCGGTTCTACTCCAACCAACCGGACCTGAACTTCGAGAACCCGGCCGTCGGCGACGCGATGATCGAGGCGCTGAAGTTCTGGCTCGATCTCGGCGTGGACGGTTTCCGGCTGGACGCGGTGCCGTACCTGTTCGAGGAAGAGGGCACCAACTGCGAGAACCTGCCCAGGACGCACGAGTTCCTGCGCCGGGTCCGCAAGGAGGTGGACGCGAACTACTCCGACCGCGTCCTGCTGTGTGAGGCCAACCAGTGGCCGGCCGACGTGGTCGAGTACTTCGGCGACCGCGAGTCCGGTGGCGACGAGTGCCAGATGGCCTTCCACTTCCCGGTGATGCCGCGGATCTTCATGGGCGTGCGGCGCGAGTCGCGGTTCCCGATCTCGGAGATCCTGGCCCAGACCCCGCAGATCCCCGACACCTGTCAGTGGGGCATCTTCCTGCGCAACCACGACGAGCTGACGCTCGAGATGGTGACCGACGAAGAGCGCGACTACATGTGGGGCGAGTACGCCCAGGACCCGCGGATGAAGGCCAACATCGGTATCCGCCGCCGGCTCGCGCCGTTGCTCGACAACGACGTGAACCGGATGGAACTGTTCACCGCGATGCTGCTGTCGCTGCCCGGTTCGCCGATCCTGTACTACGGCGACGAGATCGGCATGGGCGACAACATCTGGCTCGGTGACCGCGACGGCGTCCGTACGCCGATGCAGTGGTCCCCGGACCGCAACGCGTCGTTCTCGACCGCTACGCCCGGCAAGCTCAGCCTGCCGGTCATCATGGACCCGGTCTACGGATTCCAGGCGGTCAACGTCGAGGCGGAGATGGAGAACGCGTCGTCGCTGCTGCACTGGACCCGGCGGATGATCCAAACCCGCAAGCAGCACCCATGTTTCGGGATGGGTACTTTCACTGACCTAGGCGGTTCCAACCCGAGCGTGCTGTCGTACGTCCGTGAGTTCGGTGACGACGTGGTGCTGTGCGTCAACAACCTGTCACGGTTCCCGCAGCCGATCGAGCTGGATCTGCGGCAGTGGCAGGGCGTGGAACCGATCGAGCTGCTCGGCGGGGTGCACTTCCCGACCATCGGCGAGCTGCCCTACCTGCTCACCCTCGGTGCGCACGGTTTCTACTGGTTCCGTTTGCCGGTCAACAAGGCTGCTGATCGTGAGGAGAGCTCTTCGTGACTTCCCATCTGGACCAGGTCCAGTCCTTCTGCGCCAACCAGCGATGGTTCGGTGAGAAGGGACATGACGTCCACGTCGACGCGATGGCCACCTCGGTGTGGCTGTCGGACGAGGGCGTCTGGCCCGCGGTCCGGATCGGATTCGTGTACTGCGCCGGCCCGCCCGGCGCGGAGAACGCGATCCGGGTTTACCAGCTGCCGCTCAGCTACCACCGGGAGCCGGTCGACAACCTCGGCCATGCCCTGGTTGGTGACTGGGCGGAGCAGGACCTCGACGACACGAGGGTCTGGGTGTACGACGCGCTGCACGACAAGGAGGCGACGCCGTACTGGCTGGACGCCCTCACCCATGGGCGGCGGCTGGACGGGCTGGAGTTCCACCCGGTGCACGCGCCGGAGCGGGCCACCGTCGTACCGGAGGACGCGCAGTCGCTCGTCCTCACTGTCGAACAGAGCAACACGTCGCTGGTCTTCGGCGACACCGCGCTGCTGAAGGTGTTCCGCCGGCTCGAGCCCGGGAGCAATCCCGGGGTCGAGATCGAGTCGGCGCTCACCGAGGCGGGCTCGGAGCTGGTTCCCGAGGTGCTGGGTTCGGCGCGTGGCTCGTGGCCGCGCGCCGGCGGCGGCACCGACTCGGGTGAGCTGGCGATGATGACGGCGTTCCAGAAGAACGCGACCGACGGCTGGTCGTACGCGACCACCTCGGTCCGGGACCTGTATGCCGAGGCCGACCTGCACGCCGAAGAGGTCGGTGGCGACTTCGCCGGTGAGTCGCACCGGTTGGGTGCGGCCACCGCGCAGGTGCACGCCGAGCTCGCGAAAGCGCTCGGTACGGATGTCTGGGAGCCGTCCCAGATGGTCGAGCACGCCGACGCGATGCGACGCCGGCTGGACAAGGCGGTTGCCGCGGTGCCCGAGCTCGGTGAGTTCGCGCCAGGGTTGGCGCGGGCCTTCGACGCGCTGGCGGAGTCCGGCGTACCGGTGCCCGTGCAGCGGATCCACGGCGACTTCCATCTTGGTCAGGTGCTGCGCACGATCGAGGGCTGGAAGCTGATCGACTTCGAGGGTGAGCCGGCCAAATCGCTGGTGGAGCGGCGCGCGCTGGACACCCCGATCAAGGACATCGCCGGGATGCTCCGGTCGTTCGACTACGCGGCCCGCTCGCTGCTGTCCGAGCACCAGGGCGACCAGCAGATCGCGTACCGCGCGGCCGAATGGTCCAACCGCAACCGCCGCGCCTTCTGCGACGGCTACGCGGAGGTCGCGGGCACCGACCCGCGCGACCAGGGTGTCCTGCTGAGTGCGTTCCTGGCCGACAAGGTCATCTACGAAACCCTGTACGAGGCCCGCAACCGCCCAACCTGGCTACCCATCCCGCTAGCCGCAGCCGCCCAACTGAGCGCCTCGTAACGCGCGTCTCCTCCGGGCTCTCGGTCCTCGGCTGAGCAGCACTTGCCTGGGGTCGCTGTGTACGCCTGGACCAGACGGGTACGGGGTGCAGTAGTTCGACTTTCGATCGGGCAGGATGGGGTGTATGGACTCGAGCAAGAGCGACCAGGTGACGACGCCGATCTCCGAGGCGATGACCGAGCCGGAACCGGCGGCTGTGCCAGTGGACGACGCGGTACCAGGAAGCCTGCTGGACAAGGCGGTTCCGGTCGATCGAGGAGTGCTCGAGCGGATCGTCGCCGGCACGTACCACGATCCGCACCAGGTACTCGGGCCGCATCTCGGCGACGGGATGGTGACGCTGCGAGTCCTGCGTCCGTTCGCCAGCACGGTGACCGCGCACTTCGAGAACTCCAGTGTCGAGCTGCAGCACGAGTTCGAGGGCATCTGGGTCGGCGTACTCGATGTCGACAAGGTGCCCGACTATCGGCTCGAGGTGACCTACACCGACGGCCCGCCGCTGGAGCTCGACGACCCGTACCGCTACCTGCCGTCGCTCGGCGAGGTGGACTTGCACCTGATCGGTGAAGGCCGGCACGAGCAGCTGTGGACCGTGCTCGGTGCCCACGTCCGCCGTTACGACGGACCGAACGGCACAGTCACCGGTACTTCGTTCGCCGTCTGGGCGCCCAACGCGCAAGGCATCCGGCTGACCGCCGACTTCAACTTCTGGGACGGCCGCGCGCACCCGATGCGCACGATGGGTTCGTCCGGTGTCTGGGAACTGTTCGTGCCGGGCGTCGGCCCAGGTACGCGGTACAAGTTCGACATCTGTGGCCGCGACGGCGTCTGGCGGCAGAAGGCCGACCCGATGGCGAACCTGGCCGAGACTCCCCCGGCGAACGCGTCGGTCGTGCACGAGTCGACGTACGAGTGGAAGGACGCGGAGTGGCTCGACCACCGCGCCGCTTCGCAGGCCCACGCCGAGCCGATGAGCGTGTACGAGGTGCATCTCGGCTCGTGGCGCAAGGGCAAGTCGTACCGCGATCTCGCCGACGAACTGGTCGGCTACGTCACCGAGATGGGCTTCACGCACGTCGAGCTGATGCCGGTGATGGAGCACCCGTTCGGCGGCTCCTGGGGCTACCAGGTCACCTCGTACTTCGCGCCGACCTCCCGCTTCGGTGACCCGGACGACTTCCGGTACCTGGTCGATTCGTTGCACCAGGCAAACATCGGCGTGATCGTCGACTGGGTGCCGGCACACTTCCCGAAGGACGCCTGGGCGCTGGCCCGGTTCGACGGCACCCCGCTGTACGAGCACCCGGACCCGCGGCGCGGCGAGCAGCCCGACTGGGGCACGTTGGTCTTCGACTTCGGCCGGCCGCAGGTGCGCAACTTCCTGGTCGCGAACGCGGTCTACTGGGCCGAGGAGTTCCACATCGACGGCCTGCGGGTCGACGCGGTCGCCTCGATGCTCTACCTGGACTACTCCCGCGAGGAAGGCCAGTGGGTCCCGAACCAGTACGGCGGCCGCGAGAACCTCGAGGCGGTCTCGTTCCTGCAGGAGATGAACGCGACGCTGTACCGGCGCGTGCCCGGCGTGATCACGGTCGCCGAGGAGTCGACGTCCTGGCCGGGCGTCACCCGCGCCACCCATCTGGGCGGCCTCGGGTTCGGCTTCAAGTGGAACATGGGCTGGATGAACGACTCGCTCCGCTACCTGGAGCACGAGCCGATCTACCGGCAGTACCACCACCACGAGCTGACCTTCTCGATGATGTACGCCTACTCCGAGAACTTCGTCCTGCCGCTGTCGCACGACGAGGTCGTGCACGGCAAGGGCTCGCTGCTGCGCAAGATGCCGGGCGACCGCTGGCAGCAGCTGGCCAACCTGCGCGCCTACCTCGCGATGATGTGGGCGCACCCGGGCAAGCAGCTGCTGTTCATGGGCTGCGAGTTCGGCCAGGAGTCGGAGTGGTCCGAGAAGGGCGAGCTCGACTGGTGGCTGCTGGACCACAGCGACCACCGCGGTCTGCAGCAGCTGGTCAAGGACCTGAACGGGAACTACAAGGACACCCGGGCGCTCTGGGGCAACGACCACCTGCCCGACCGGTTCTCCTGGATCGACGCGAACGACGCCGGCAACAACGTCTTCTCCTTCGTCCGGTACGGCGAGGAGGGCCAGCCGACGCTCGCCTGCGTCGCCAACTTCTCGGCGATCCCGCACCACGGCTACCGGCTCGGCCTGCCGTACTCCGGGCACTGGCGGGAGGTCGTCAACACCGACGCTCACCTCTACGGCGGCTCGGGCGTCGGCAACTTCGGCGGCTTCGAGGCGAACGGACCGGGCTGGCACGGAATGGAGACCAGCGCGGACATCTCGGTACCACCACTGGGCACGATCTGGCTCCGGTACGACGGTCAGTAATTGCGTCGGCGGGTGAGGTCGCGTCCGCCCCGACGCGACCTCACCCGCCTTCACACAGATAGACGCACAAGAGGCCGGAAAAGTTAGCATCCGGGCGAAGAATTTTTTACCGATTCCTGGAAGACCCGCGCGAGGCCGCGACCGCCGGTTGTCCGGGGGCGGTTTGCGGGTAGCGTTCGCGGGGTGACTGGCGTACCTCCTCAACCGACCCTGACCGACGGTGAGTTGACCCTGCGGCCGTGGCGGGACGACGACATCGACGTCGCGCACGGGCTGGCCGACGACGAGATGGTGCGCTGGTTCGACTTCCCCGGCCTCCCGCCCCGCTCCGGGCTGGTGGAGGCCGTCGAGAACTGGCGGCGGCAGTACGCCGACGATCGCGCGGTGGTGAACTTCGTCATCGAGCTCGCGGGCGAGTCCGGGCCGGTCGGCAACGTGGCGGTCCGCCGCACGTCTCCTGGCGTCGGGAGCATCTCTTGGACGACGTACAAGCCGTACCGCGGCCGGCGGGTCGCGCAGCGCGCAGTACGGATGCTGGTGGTCTATGCCTTCGGTGAGCTCGGGCTGGAGCGGCTGCAGGTCGAGGTGGACCCTGAGAACCGGGCGTCCGCCCGCATAGCCATCCGGTCGGGCTTCCGGCGAGAGGGACTGCTTCGGGGCGGGGCTGTGCTGCAGGGCGAGCGTCGCGACGTCGCTGTCTACGGCCTGCGGCGTGACGACCCGCGTGCGGACAGTCTGCACGGGTGGACCGCGCTGATGGATTCCGTGCTGCCGAAGAAGCGGGTCATCGCCCACATCGTGGTCCGGGACACCGGCGGCCGGGTGCTGCTCTGCCAGGTCAGCTACAAGCGAGACCTCGAACTCCCCGGCGGTGTGGTCGAGCCCGACGAGGACCCGGCGACCGGCGCCCTGCGCGAGATGCAGGAGGAGCTCGGATTCGAACTGCCGCTGGTCGGCGTACTGGCCATCGACTGGCTCCCCCGCTGGCAGGGCTGGGGCGACGCCATCGAGATCCTGTACGACGGCGGCGTCCACGACCCGTCGCTGCTGGAGTCGCTCACTCCGGACGGCCGCGAGATCCTCGGCGTCTCCTGGTACTCCGCGACCGAGCTGGCCGGACTGGTGTCACCACTCAACGCCCGTCGGCTGCCGCTCCTCCTGGCCGCGCCGAACGTTCTTCACAACCTGCGCGACGGGCAGCCGATCACAGGGCAGCCCGAAGATCCTTCCGCGTGAGGTTGCCGACGCACCAGACGTAGTGGCCGTCAGCGGCGGGGCTGTAGATGGTTGCTGTCGCAATGGCGTAGGCGGCGCGGTAGAGGTACATGCGGTCGCGGGAGTGACCTAGTTGTTCGAACCGGTCCAGGAGCTGGTCGTCGAAGTCGCACGCGGCCGGGCTGTACATGTCGTAGAAGCCCGCCGCGGTGGCGGCGTCGAAGGTGTTGTCTCCTGCGGTCGTGAAGAAGCCCCAGTCGAGCAGCGCTGCCCGTGCGCTGCTGCCTTCGGTTACCAGGACGTTGGGGGTACAGATGTCGCCGTGGACTATCTGTGGCTTGTCCAGGCTGAGCGCGGAGAGTTTGGCGAGGACGCGCTCCAGCAGCTCGTCGAAGTCGTCGACATCAGCCGACAGATACTGGTACGACGCACTGGCGCGCCGGCGAACCAGCTCCGCAAGCCCGTCGCCCCACTCGCCTTCCAATGCCGTCTGCCCGAGCAGCGGGAGAGCCTTGCTTGCCGGCCCAGCCGTCGTGGTGCCCAACGCGGTGACCATCTCAACGAAGAGGTCGAGCCCTTCCTGCTGGGTCATTGCCCCGCTTGCGAGTACTTCGCTGAGCGGCGTACCGGTCAGCCTTCGTTCGATGCTGACCGCTTGACCATCCACGCTGTCGACGACGGTGATGTCCGGAGTACGGAACGGCAGGTCTTGCTGGTTGAGCTCAGCGAGGAACGCCTGGAGTGGCAGCACATCGGCAGCCGTCCGGTCGAACCACGCCTTGCCGACGAGCCCACCGCCGAGATCGTAGACAACACCTTCCATCCCTTGCCCCAACAGAGTCACTGGCCCTGTTGCGTGCTGTTCGAAGTACGCAATGACTGTGGCCGAAGGCAAGCTCATGCGGATCAGTCAAACACGGCGTCCGCTCCCCTGGCTCCCGAATTCCGATCGCTGGGAAGGCCGGTTGCGATGATGGAAGCATGGTGACGATCGAGGAGCAGGTGATCGCGGCGGCGGAGGGCCGAGCAGCTGCGTTGGCCGCCAATGATGCGGAGTCCTTGCGGGGTTTGTTGCATCCGGCGTTCCGCTGGACCTCGCACACCGGCGCCGGCTTCAACCGGGATTCGTATGTGTCTGCCAACACCAGTGGATCGCTGCGGTGGAACGCACAGCACCTGACAGAGGTCGAGGTGGTGGTCGCGGGCGACACCGCCGTACTTCGCTGCGTGGTGACCGATGAGGTGGATAACGGTCAGGGTGCGGAGGAGTTCCGCATGCCCATGACTCAGACCTGGATCCGCGAGAACAACCGCTGGCAATGCCTAGCCGGCCATGCGGGACCACGACTGACAACTGGTGGGTGACCGCCTGACCCGATGCGCATGCTGCCGGTCCAGCGGCCGCATCCCTTTGGCGGCTGCGGCTGCGTCGGTCGCATCCCTTGGCGGCTGCGGCTGCGTGGGCCGGCCGGCCTCGCTGGGCACCCAGACCACACTCTGATTCCTCCTCGAGCGGTCCCGCTGGACGAGCTGATCAGCGGCACCGCGGTCGGCGCCGCACCGAGCTGACCCGATCACCCAACGGTTCTTGCGCAAGGCGCTGGCCGATGGCGACAAAGTGACGCAACCGGTGGCCGTACTTCGCCGCGTGGGATGCGGTTGGGGTGAATCAGAGGAGGGCGGATCGGCGGCGTTGGAGGGAGCGGCGTTCGGTGTCGTTGGCGGTGAGGGTGATCGCTTCGTCGTACGCCTTGATTGCTTCTTCGGGGCGGTTGAGGCGGGTGAGGACGTCGGCTCGGGTGGCGGGGAGGTAGGCGTAGGTCTTGAGGGCCGGTTCCTTGCTGAGGGCATCTAGTTCGTCGAGAACCGCCGCGAGGTCGGCGCCCGGGACGAAGCTGTGTGCGGCCGCACGGTTGAGGGCGACGATCGGCGACGGCCAACTGAGCAGCATCGCGTCGTACATCCGCACCACTTGCTGCCAGTCGGTCTTCTCCCACGACGGCGCAGTGACATGCAGCCCAGCAATAGCCGCCTGAAGCACAAACCGCCCACCACCCGGTGTCGCCGGTGAACGAACAGCCGTGTGGTCGAGAGGCTCGACCCCGCCGCTGCCCGGCGTCGCCGGTGATCGCGGAACACCCGTGCGGTGGAGAGGCTCGACCCCGCCGCTGCCGGGCGTTGTCGGTGACGGCGGAACGGTGGTGGGGTGGGGAGGCTCGACGCGGAGGCTGCCTGGGGGTGTCGGGGACGGCGGAACGGCGGTGGGGTGGAGGGGCTCGACGCGGGCGGTGGCTGGGGGTGTCGGGGATGGCGGAACGGGGGTGGGGTGGAGAGGCTCGGTGGGGGCGCTGGCTGGTGGTGTCGGGGATGGGGGGACGGGGGTGGGGTGGAGGGGTTTGGCGGGGGTGGCGGTTAGGGCTGTGGAGCGTTGGAGGGCGGCGGTGGCGCGGGAGACGCCTTCGGCTAGTAGCTTTGCGTTCCAGCGGGTTCGATCCTGGTCTGCGAGGAGAACGAGTTCGCCGTCTTCGCTGAGTCTGGCGTCACCGCGTGCCTGTGTCATTTGCAGCAGGGCGAGCAGCGCTTCTGGCTCTGGCTCCTCCGGCATCAGACGGACCAGGAGGTGCGCCAGCTCCAATGCGCGGCCGGTGAGGTCGGTGCGGGTCAGCTCCGGGCCGGCCGCAACGTGGCCGGCTGTGTAGACGAGTTGCACGACGGTCAGTACGACGTCCAGCCGCTCGGCGAGCTCGTGGTCAGCGGGGATCCGGTAGGGGATGCTGGCGGCCGCGATCTTCTTCTTCGCTCGAGTGATCCGGGCCGCCGCCGTCGCCTCGCTGATCAGCAACCCGGCCGCGACCTCTCGTGTGGTGAGGCCGCAGATGAGCCGCAACGTGAGGGCGATCTGCGATTCCCTGGCGAGCGCCGGGTGACAGCAGGTGAACACGAGCCGCAACGGATCGGTCGGCTGCTCGCGATCATTCGGCGGCACGGCTTCCTCGACCAGCAACGGCAACTTCCGCCGAAGCGTCGTCTCCCGCCGCAACCGATCCAGCGCCAACCGCCGCGCAACCGTCGTCAACCACCCCGCCGGATTCGACGGCACCCCCTCGGGCCACGTCCGCAACGCTTGCACGAACGCGTCCTGCGTACAGTCCTCCGCCAAATCCAAATCCCGCGTCAACCGCACAGTCGAAGCCAGCACAGTCGACCAACAAGCCCGATGCGCCTCCTCCACCACCCCCGCAACCTCATCCCCAGAAACCGTCACCACCGCTCACCCCCTTCCCTCTCCAACCACACTCCCCCACCACCTTCCCACTCCCCACCCCCAACCACCCGCAGGCGGAGGCAGAAGCCCAGCGCAGTACAAGTCGCAGCCCAGGCACGGTGGAGCGCGGGCCCGGGCGCGGGTGCGGGTGCAGCGCGGGTGCGGTGGTGCGCGGATGTGGAGCGGAGCGCGGGTGCAGGACGAGTGTGCATCTCAGGTGGGGTGGAATGCGGGGTGCAACGGGTGGGCGGGCTTAGGTGCAAGGGGAGGTGGTGGGGGTGGGTGGTTGGGGCGCCACAGTGTGCGGAGGGTTGGGCGCGCCCTGGATGGAGGCTGGACGCGCCGCCGTGGGTGGGGGCGGGCGCGCCGAGGGGTTAGTTCGTAGCCGGTTTCCAGGCTGTAGGTGAGGCCTAGGTTTTTGAGTTTGCGGACGTCGAGCTTGAAGTTCGCCG
>NZ_JBFAAA010000013.1:0-222875 GCF_040639475.1 Kribbella sp. NPDC023855 | reverse complement strand
TAGGCCAGAAGTGGAAGCGCCGCAAGGTGTGGAGCTGACTGGTACTAATAGGCCGAGGGCTTGTCTCAACACCAAACACTGTTTGGGACAACAAATACTTGCTGCAAGACACTACGCGTCCACTATACGGTTCCCGGAATACGGTCAACCCCCAGCCAGAGAAGTGGCTTGTGTGTGGTTGGTTGATATTTCTATAGAGTTACGGTGACCATAGCGTCGGGGAAACACCCAGTCTCCATTCCGAACCTGGAAGTTAAGCCCTTCAGCGCCGATGGTACTGCGACCGGGAGGTCGTGGGAGAGTAGGACGTCGCCGGACATTCACACTGTTAAGGGCCACCCACACCGGGTGGCCCTTAATGTTTGTGCCTGTATTTTTGTCTGAGCGCCGTTCTTCACCTCGTACGACCGATAGGAGTCACCGTGGCTACGCCACCTCGCAACCCCCGCTCTGGCCCGGGCGATCGCTCTGGCCGTGGTTCGTCCGGCGGTTCGGGTCGTGCCGGCGGCGGTGGACGCTCCGGGAACACCGGCGGACCCCGCTCCGGCGGCCCGAGCTCCGGTGCCCCTCGTGGCAGCTCGTCCGGAGGTCCGCGTGGAGGGAGTTCCTCTGGAGCTCCCCGCGGCGGGTCTACTGGCGCTCCCCGGGGTGGATCTTCTGGTGGTCCCCGTGGAGGTAGCTCCTCTGGTGGACCGCGTGGTGGCTCTGGCGGTTCCTCGGGTGGCTCTTGGAGCTCGTCCGGTGGCGGCCGTGGTGGCGCTCCGCGTACCGGTGGTACTGGTGGCGGCCCTCGTACGGGTGGCAGTGGCCCTCGTGCGGGTGGTGGCGCTGGCAAGTCGGGTTACTCGCGGGACGATCGCTCGGCTCCGCGTCGGGATGACCGGTCGGCTCCGCGTCGGGACGACAAGCCGGCGGCCAAGCGGAACACGCGCTGGGACGACAAGAACGAGCCCGGTCGCGACCCGTTCCGCGGTCAGCTGCCGAGCCGCGGCGACGACCGCGCTCCGCGTCGCGATGACCGCGGTGGGTACAGCCGGGACGAGCGCAGTGCGCCGCGTCGCGATGACCGTGGTGGTTACAACCGCGATGACCGTTCTTCTCTAGGCTCCGACGGCCGCTCCGCCCCCCGTGGCGACGACCGCAGCGCCCCGCGCCGCGAGGACCGTGGCGGTTACAACCGCGATGACCGCAGCGCTCCGCGCCGCGACGACCGCGGTGGTTACAACCGGGACGACCGGAGTGCGCCGCGCCGCGATGACCGTGCGCCGCAGCGGGATGACCGCGGTGGGTACAGCCGCGATGAGCGCAGTGCGCCGCGTCGCGATGATCGTGGTGGGTATGACCGGGGTGCGCCGCAGCGGGACGACCGCGGTGGGTACAACCGGGATGAGCGCAGTGCGCCTAGGCGTGATGACCGTGGTGCCGCGCCGCGGCGTGATGATCGTGGGGCTGCTCCGCGTCGGGATGACCGGGGTGCTGGGGCTCGGCGGGATGATCGTGGGGCTCCTCGGACCGGGTATCAGGGTGGGGCGCGGTCTGGGCCTCCTCGGGATGGCCGGCCCACCGGGTTCAAGGGTGGCGAGCGGACTGGGCCGCGGAGTGATGACCGGACCGGTTCTGTGCCGCGGCGGGACGATCGGACCGGGTACCAGGGTCCTGCTTCTCGAGGTGACGACCGTGGACCGCGTCGTGATGACCGGTCCGGGCCCAGGCGCGAGGAGCGCGGCGGCCGGCGGGACGATCGCGAGCGCGGTGGTCGTGGGACCGGGCGTGACGAGGAGAGGGTCGGTCCGCGCAAGGACGACCCGGTCATTCCGGCCGGCATCACCGGTGCGGAGCTCGACCGTGGGGTGAAGGCTGAGCTGCGGTCGTTGCCGCGCACTCTCGCCGACCTGGTCGCTCAGCACCTGGTCGCATCCGGGCAACTGCTGGACTCCGACCCCGAGCTCGCCTACCAGCACGCCAAGACGGCGCGACGTCTCGCGGCGCGGCTGGGCGGAGTACGGGAGGCGGTGGCTGTCACGGCTTATCTGTCGGAGCACTATGACGAGGCGTTGACGGAGTTCCGTGCGGTACGGCGGATGACGGGCAACCACGAAGTGCTGCCGGCGATGGCTGACTGCGAGCGTGCGCTCGGCCGGCCGGAGAAGGCGCTGGCGCTGTCGCGGGAGAAGCAGGTCGTCGGGCTCGAAGAGGGTTCGCAGATCGAGATGCTGATCGTGGCGGCCGGGGCCCGGCGCGACATGGGGCAGACGGCGGCGGCGATCCAGACGCTCGAGGTGCCGGAACTGACCAAGCGGACTCGCGCTGAGTGGTTGCCGCGGCTGCGCTACGCGTACGCCGACGCACTGGCCGAGGCGGGCCGGATCGAGGAGGCGCTGATCTGGTTCCACCGGGCAGCCGGCGCCGACGCCGACGGCTCGACCGGCGCCGCTGAGCGCGCTGCCGAACTAGAAGGCCTCCAGTTCACCGACCTGGACGACGAAGAAGAGTTCATCGTCGTCGACGAGGCAACCCTCGACCTCGCCTCCGAAGACGACGAGGCTGACCTCGACTCCGAGGACGACGGAGCTGAGGACGACTCCGACGACGAGGCTGAGGACGACAACACCGCTGACACCGAGTCCGACGCCAAGGCGGACGACCACGGCGACGTCGAGGGTGACGAGCAAGACGGCAAGTGAACGGACTGAGCTGGCTGGGCGCAGGATGCTGCGGTAGCTGAGCGCGGATAAACAAGTGGCCCGGGTGGGGAGTGGAGGAATCCGCTGCCCACCCGGGCCGCTTGTCATTCCGAGGGCCGTCGGGCTGCGTGGTCCGCTGCGCCGGCCTCCGCCGGGCCGGGTTGGGTGTCTGGTGGGCTAGGTGAGCATGCGGAAGAGGAGGCCTACTCGGGGTTTGGGGCCGAAGGAGGTGGCTTTTTGGGGGAGTACTGTGCCTTGGGCGGCTGAGCGGAGTACCTGGTGCATTCGGGGGGCTACTAGCTCTACGGCGGCCTGGTGGGGGCTGGCTAGGGCTACTGCGTCGCTTAGGGCGTGGTGGAAGGTGATCTCGTCTGCGGGGACTCCCCAGGCTGGGAGTAGCTCCCGGTGCAGTAGGGCGACTGTGGGAGTCACCTGGCCCTCTGTGGACTGCAGCGTCACCCAGGAGGTGCCGTCAGTGATGGCTATGCGGTCAGGGACGCCTTCTATCCGTCCGGGGAGCACTTGCCAGCCAGGCGGCGTACGGGACAGCACCACGTCGATGGTGAGGCCGGGGACGACGCGGTGGATCGGGTCGAGGGTCAGCGGATGGCGATCGTTGTCGACCAGCATCGCGAGGCCGACTTCCGTGCCGTCGCGATCGGGTTCGCGCCGGTTGCGTTCCAGGTACGCCGCGTACCGGTGGTGGCCGTCGGCGATCAGCGCCTCGTGGGTGGCGAGCTCGTCGGAGATCTTGGCCAGGACGACCGGGTCGTCGATCCGCCAGATCTGGTGGTGGGCGCCGTTCTCGGTATCGGCGACCAGCCACGGTTCACCCGAGCGGGCCTCGTCCACGGCATCGCTGACGAAATTGCGCTCCCGGCTGCCACCGGCGTACGCGAGCAGGATCGGCTCCAGGTCGGCGTCCGTCGCCTCCATCAGTTCCAGCCGGTCGTCGACCCAGTGCGGCATCACGTCCTCGTGCGGCAACACCACTTTGCGGGCTGGATCGAGCACCAGCGAACCGACCAGGCCGCACAGTACGGCGCCCTGCAACCGCTGCTCGTACACGTAGAGAGCAGGCTTACGGTCCTGGATCACCACCCCTTCGCGTTGCCAGGTCGACAGCCTGCGCGCGGGCTCGTCGTACCGGCCGGGACCCAGCTCGGGATCGCGTGGAAGGATGAGCCTCACCATGTTGTGGAGATCAGAATCAGTCAGCCGCCGGACGATGGCGGGTTCCAGTACGTCGTACGGCGGCGACGTCACCGCGCCGAGCGTCCGCACCTTGCCCGCGACGAACCGCCAGGCCTGCAGCGGCTCGAGCCGCAAGACGGTTGCGGACGCTTCTGACATGGGCGGCATCGTACGGGGGGAAGCATGACCAGAACACAGGAATCGCCCGCTCCACTGTCCGCTTGTGACGAACCGCTCGCCGGCCGGTACGACGTGGCGCTGCTCGATCTGGACGGCGTCGTGTACGTCGGGCCGGATCCCGTGCCGGACGCGCCGGACAATCTGCGCAAAGCAGCCAAAGAGGGCATGCGGATCGGCTACATCACCAACAACGCCAGCCGGCCCGCCTCGGTGGTCGCCGAGCACCTGGCGTCGTTCGGGCTGGACGTGATCGGCGAGGACGTCGTCACGTCCGCACAGGCGGCGGCCAAGTTGATCGCGAAGGAGTTCCCGAAGGGTTCGCCGGTGCTCGTGGTCGGTGGCGAAGGGCTGATCGCGGCGCTCGAGGAGTACGAGCTGCGGCCGGTCCGGAGCAGCGACGCGAACCCGGTGGCCGTCGTACAGGGCTTTCACCCGGATGTGAACTGGGTGATGCTTGCCGACGGCGCGCACGCGATCAACGAGGGCGCCAAGTGGTACGCGACGAACCTCGACCTGACCATCCCGACCGCGGGCGGCAAGGCACCGGGGAACGGGACGCTGGTGCAGGCGATTCGAGCGGCTGTCGAGGTGGATCCGGTGGTGGCGGGCAAGCCTGAGCCGCCGCTGCTGGAGACGAGCATCGAGCGGCTGAAGGCCGAGCGGCCGTTGATGATCGGGGACCGGCTGGACTCCGACATCGCCGGCGCGCACGCGGTCGGGATCGCCAGCCTGTGGGTGGCGACCGGTGTCCACGATGCCCATGACCTCGCGGCGGCGCCGAAGAACGAGCGGCCGACGTACATCGGAGCCGGGCTGGGCGCGTTGCGGGAGAAGCACCCAGGCGTGAAGGTCGAGGGCGCGAAGCACAGTTGTCAGGGCTGGACGGCGTCGGTGGTCGACGGCGCGGTGGCCGTGACCGGCGAGGGCGAACCGTACGACGGGTTGCGGGCGATCCTGTCGGCGACCTGGGCGGCGGTGGACGCTCCGCCCAAGCCGGTGGCGAAGAGCACCGCCAAGAGCGCTTCGCGTGGACGGCGGCCGTTGCCGAAGCCCGCGCCGGAGCCGGGGTCGATCAAGATCGACGAGGCGCTGCACCGGGTCGGGCTGAGCAACTAGCCCGGAAAGCATGGGTGGACTGGTAATACGGGCGCAGCGCGATACCGTGGCTGGCAACCGGGCCTGACCGCTGCGGTGGGCGGGACAGAATCGAGCACGGAGGTTTGTCATGGTGATGGATGCACTGCGTGGCTACGTACAGCTGGCGAGCGGGCTGACCGAGGTGACGAAGCAGCGGGCCCAGCAGGCCGCGAAGGCGTTGTTGCAGCAGACCGGCGCCGACGCGCTGACGTCCGGGGTGACCACCAAGGTGAGCGACCTGGCCGAGGAGATCGTTGCCACCAGCAAGAGCAACCGCCAGCTGCTGCAGGCGATCGTGGCGAACGAGGTCGAGGGCGCGGTGGCGCGGCTGGGCTTCGTCCGGTCCGAGGAGGTCGGGGCGTTGAGCCGGCGCGTGGACGGGCTCGAGCGCGAGCTGGCCGATGCCCGGGACGCCCTGGCGGCCGCGACTGCCGCTGCGGCCAACGCGGCCACTGCTGCCGGCTCTGCGCCGGTTGCGGCTGCGGCGCCGACCGGGGATGCGCCGGCGGGTGACGCGCTGCTGGAAGGCGCGCCGGGGAAGCAGGCTGCGAAGAAGGCTGTGAAGACGCCGCCGGTCAAGAAGGCGGCCGCGAAGAAGACTATTGCGAAGAGCGCGGCGCAGAAGTCCGTGGCGAAGAAGACGGCCAAGAAGGCCCCGGCGAAGAAGGCGTGACGTGACCGACTACCCCGGCGAGCAGTTCCCCCCGGCAGTCGACCCCGACGTCGAGCCGGGCTACGAGCCCGAGCCCGACGAACAGTCCCAGCCCGACTACGACTCCGAGCCCGAACCGGAGTCGCAGTACCGCCCGACCAACTGGGTCAACCCGACGCTGCAAGGTCGCCCGCACACGGACCCGCTGTTGGCGGGCTTCACCGTCTACGGCGACCCGACCCCGGAACCAGCCGAAGACACCGAACAAGCCTTCGAGGCCTCCCTCGAAACCCACTCCTACGTAGACGACGGCCCCGAAGACTGGCCGGACAGCACACCAACAGAAGAGCCTCCGGCAGCCGCCGCAGATGCAGCTGACAAGTCTGACGAGGACCTGTCAGCTTGGGGCTCCGACGCGGGTGCGTTTGCCGACGATGCCGTCGAGCCGCCGGTGATTGCTGCCGAGGCAGCAGTTGACACTGCGGTTGCAGCGGAGGCTACGGACGAGTCTGCCGCGCCTTCGGCGCCTGCTGGGGGTGAGGCTTCGTCTCGTGCGGTGCCTACGCCTGGGCAGGCGTTTGGGCGAGTGCCGGGGCCTGGTCAGGTGTTTCCGCGGGTGGGTGGGGAGCAGGGTGCGCCTCGGCCTGCTGCTCCTGCTTCGTCGGCGGCCGTGCCGCCTGCGGCTGCTCCTGCCGCTCCGCGTCCGGCTGCTCCTGTGTCGGCTCCTGCGGCGGCTGCTGTAGAGCCGGAGGTTGATGAGGGTGGGGTGCATCCGTTGGTTGAGGAGACTATGGGGCGGTTGGAGGAATTGCGGGAGCGGCCGGTGGGGGAGCATGCGGAGGTTTTTGCGGAGCTGCATGAGCGGTTGCAGAGTGCTTTGGTGGAGGCGGACGCCGAGCATGGCGACCGGGGTTGAATGACCGCGGGGGACCATGGCTAAAGGGGTGAAGCGGTCCCGGCTGGATGCTGAGCTGGTACGCCGAGGGCTGGCCAGGTCGCGGGACCACGCCAGTGAGCTGGTGCTGGCCGGCAAGGTGAAGGTCGCTGGGACGGTGGCGACGAAGCCGGCGACGGGAGTCGGCGCGGATGCGGCGATCCTGGTCGACACGTCCGAGACCGACGATCCGGGGTACGCGTCGCGCGGTGCGCACAAGCTCATCGGCGCGCTCGAGGCGTTCAGCGAAGTACAGGTGAAAGGTCGGCGGTGTCTTGACGCGGGTGCGTCGACCGGCGGCTTCACCGACGTACTGCTCAGGAACGGCGCGGAGAGCGTCATCGCCGTCGACGTCGGCTACGGCCAGCTCGTCTGGGCGCTGCAGACCGACGAGCGGGTGACCGTGATGGACCGGACCAACGTCCGCACGCTCACCCTCGACGCGATCGGTGGCGAGCCCGTCGACCTGGTCGTCAGCGACCTCAGCTTCATCTCGCTCACGCTGGTGATGCCCGCGCTGCTCGGCGTGGTGAAGCCCGACGGCGAGCTGATGCTGATGGTGAAGCCGCAGTTCGAGGTCGGCAAGGAGCGGCTCGGCAAGGGTGGCGTCGTCCGCGACCCGGTACTGCGCGCCGACGCCGTCCGTGGCGTGGCCCGGAAAGCGGCCGAGCTGGGCTGGGGAGTGGCGGGCGTGGCGGCCAGTCCGCTGCCGGGTCCGTCAGGAAATGTCGAATACTTCCTGTGGATACGGCGTACGGCGCCTCCGCTCGATGAGACGATGCTCCGGACCGCCATCGAGAGCGGCCCGCAGTGAGCGGTACCGATGTGACTGAAGGGCAGGTCCCCCGTGGTTGACCCGGCGTCCGAGCCACGGCGCGTGCTGCTGGTGACGCACACCGGCCGCGACCTGGCCGTCGAGGTGGCGCGCGAGGCACACCGGCTGCTGGCCGACGCCGGCCTGGTGATCCGGCTGCTCGCGATCGAGGCCGAGGCGATGAAGCTCGACCCGGTCGAGATCGTCGACGACCCGGACAAGGCCGCCCAGGACGTCGAGCTGATCATCGTGCTCGGCGGTGACGGGTCGATCCTGCGCGGCGCCGAACTGGCCCGCCCGCACGGTACGCCGGTGCTGGGGGTGAACCTCGGCCATGTCGGGTTCCTCGCCGAGGCCGAGCGGGACGACCTGGAGCGGATCGTCGACGTGGTGGTCGAGCGCAGCTACACGGTCGAGGAGCGGATGACGCTCGCGGTCGACGTGTGGCACGAGGACGAGCTGATCTTCGACACCTGGGCGCTGAACGAGGCCAGTGTGGAGAAGGCGGCCCGGGAGAAGATGCTCGAGGTGATGGTCGAGGTGGACGGCCGGCCGCTGTCCCGCTGGGGCTGTGACGGAGTGGTGGTCGCGACGCCGACCGGCAGTACGGCGTACGCGTTCTCGGCCGGTGGACCGATCGTCTGGCCGGAGGTCGAGGCGATCCTGATGGTCCCGCTCAGCGCGCACGCGTTGTTCTCGCGGCCGATCGTGGTGGCGCCGACGTCGCAGTTGTCGATCGAACTGATCGCCGCCTGGCACGGCCGCGGGGTGCTGTGGTGTGACGGACGGCGGATGGTCGAGGTGCCGCCGGGAGCGCGGATCCAGGTCCGGCGCGGCAAGACGCCGGTCCGGCTGGCGAGGGCGCACGAGGCGTCCTTCACCGACCGGCTGGTGGCGAAGTTCGACCTACCGGTGCTCGGCTGGCGCGGCCGCGCCGCGCGGGACCGCAACCCAGACGCAGAGCGCGACAGCAGTTCACAAGAGGAGATTTAGTGTCCCGTCAGCGATGTAGCTCGACGCTATCGGCGCCCAGGCACGCACCTCACGGCGCTTGCCCAGCGCCCACGATGCTCCGCATCGAGGCCACTGCTCAAACACCGCGATGCACGCACCTGGGCACCGCTATCGTTCGACCTACATCACTGACGGGACACTAGCCATGCTCTCGGAGATCCGCATCACCGGACTGGGCGTGATCGAGGACGCCACGCTGGAGCTCGATCCGGGCTTCACCGCGGTCACCGGCGAGACCGGGGCCGGCAAGACGATGGTCGTGACCGGAGTGAACATGCTGCTCGGCGGTCGCGCCGACAGCGGCCTGGTCCGGCACGGTGTTCGGCGGGCCCGGGTCGAAGGGCGGGCGAGCGGAGTACCGCGGTCGATCGTGCAGCAGGCCGAGGATCGTGGCGGTGAGCTGGACGACGACGAGTTGCTGATCGCGCGTGAGCTGTCGTCGGAGGGCCGGTCGCGAGCCTTCCTGGGTGGCGCGTCCGTACCGGTGTCCGTGCTGGCCGAGGTGTCCGGTGATCTGGTCGCGATTCACGGTCAGGCCGACCAGTGGCGGTTGCTGCAGCCGGCCCGGCAGCGCGAGACGCTCGACACCTTTGCGGGCAAGCCGGTTCTGGTTCCGCTGGGCGAGTACGCGACGGCGTACAAGCGGCATCGGGAGATCGAGGCCGAGCTGACCGAGTTGACCACCCGCGAGCGCGACCGGTTGGCCGAAGCGGATCTGTTGCGGTTCGGGTTGCAGGAGATCGCCAAGGCGGAGCCCTTGCCTGGTGAGGATGTGGAGCTCGCTGCCGAGGAGGAGCGGCTCGCGTACGCGGACGGCCTCCGTACTGCGGCCACCACCGCCGCCGACGCGCTCGCCTCGGAAGACCTGGAGTCGACGCGGCCCAGCGACGTACTGGGTCTGCTCTCGCTGGCCAAGCAGGCGCTGGATGCGGAGCGTGAGCACGACGCGAAGCTGGCCGAACTGGCCGATCGCGCGAGTGAGCTCGGTTATCTCGCGGCTGACCTGGCCGGCGAGCTTTCGTCGTACGCCGCGGATGTGGACACCGACCCGGCCCGGCTGGCCGTCGTGAGTGAGCGGCGTGCGCTGCTGACCGCGCTGGTCCGCAAGCACGGTGCCGAAGAGGGCACGGTCGACGAGGTACTGGAGTGGGCGAAGCGCTCAGCGGCACGGCTGGCCGAGCTGGAAGGCAGCGACGAGCGGGTCGAGCAACTCAACGCCGAGCTGACGGAGCTGCGGGCCCAGCTGAAGGATCTCGGAGACCAGGTCAGTACTGCGCGCCGCGAGGCGGCGGCCCGGCTGGGCGTGGCCGTGTCGGAGGAGCTGAGCGGGCTGGCGATGCCGCACGCGACGTTGACCGTGGAGATCCACGAGACCGCGCCGGGGCCGTTCGGGGCGGACGAGATCGAGTTCTGCTTCGCGGCGAACCCGGGCAGTCCGGCGCGGCCGTTGCAGAAGGCCGCTTCGGGCGGTGAACTGTCGCGGGTGATGCTGGCGCTCGAGGTGATCCTGTCCGACACGCATCCGGTGCCGACGCTGGTGTTCGACGAGATCGACGCCGGGATCGGCGGGCGGGCCGCGGTCGAGGTCGGCAAGCGGCTGGCGCGGCTGGCGGAGAAGGCGCAGGTGATCGTGGTGACGCACCTGCCGCAGGTGGCCGCGTTCGCGGACCGTCACGCGGTGGTGCTGAAGAGTGATGACGGCTCGGTGACCACCAGCGGACTGGTCGCGCTGGACGACGACGCCCGGCTGAAGGAACTGTCCCGGATGATGGCGGGTCTGGAGAACTCCGACGCCGCGCAGGCCCATGCGGAAGAGCTTCTCGCCCTCGCCGCCCAGCGGCATGTGAAGACAAAGAAGAAGAAAAAGCAGTGAGCTGAAGCCTGGTTCAAAAGGATGATTTGACGGGCTGTGACCGGGGTGGCCGCCGAAAAGGCGGGTGGAAGGCTCTTGACATGGCAGGATGAGTAAGCGATGAAACTGCCCAGCCTGCGGAGAGCACGCCCAACTGAACTGCCCGGGATCGCCGGGGTGGTCCGGCTCGACCGGCGTACCAAGAATCTCACCAAGCGGCTCAAGCCGGGGGAGATCGCGGTCATCGACCACGTCGACCTGGACCGGGTCAGCGCCGAGGCGCTGGTGGACTGCCGGATCGCCGCGGTCGTCAACGTGGCCGACTCGATCAGCGGCCGCTACCCGAACCTGGGGCCCGAGATCCTCGTCGAGGCGGGTATCCCGCTGGTCGACGGAGTCGGCCGCGAGGTCTTCTCGGTCCTGCACGAAGGCGAGCGGGTCCGCCTGCACGACGGCGTCCTGTACCGCGGTGAGGAAGTCGTCGCCAAGGGTCTCGTCCAGGACAGCCAGACCGTCGCGCAGTTGATGGACGACGCCCGCGCGGGCCTGTCGACCCAGCTCGAGGCGTTCACCGCGAACACCCTGGAATACTTGCGCCAGGAGCGCGACCTGCTGCTGGACGGCGTCGGCGTACCGGCTGTGCACACGGCGATGGACGGCAAGCACGTGCTGATCGTCGTCCGTGGCTACGACTACCGCGAGGACCTGGTGGCCCTGCGGCCGTACATCCGCGAGTACCGGCCGGTCCTGATCGGTGTCGACGGCGGGGCGGATGCCCTGGTGGAGAACGGCTACGTGCCCGACCTGATCGTCGGCGACATGGACTCGGTCAAGGACGAGACGCTCAAGTGCGGGGCCGAGGTGGTCGTGCACGCCTACCGCAACGGACACGCGCCAGGGTCCGAGCGGCTGGAGCGGCTCGGCGTCGACTCGATCGAGTTCCCGGCCACCGGGACCAGCGAGGACGTCGCGATGCTGCTGGCCGATTCCAAGGGTGCCTCGCTGATCGTCGCGGTCGGCACCCACAACTCGCTGGTGGAGTTCCTCGACAAGGGGCGCTCCGGGATGGCGAGCACCTTCATCACCCGGCTCCGCGTGGGTGCGAAGCTGGTGGACGCCAAGGGCGTCGGCCGGCTGTACCGCAGCCGGGTGTCGTCCTTCCAGGTGGCCGCGCTGATCGCGGCCGGCCTGTTCGCGCTCGGGGTGGCGATGGTCGCCATCGGCGCCGACGACGTGCTCTGGTCGATCCTGCGGGCGCGCTGGAACGACTTCGTCTACTGGATCCGGGAGCTGTTCACGTGATCGACTTTCGCTACCACATCGTCTCCATCGTGGCGATCTTCTTCGCCCTCGGCGCCGGTGTGGTGCTGGGTGCCGGACCGCTGAAGGGCACCGCCAGCGACGTGGTCCAGGCGCAGGCCAACAAGGACCGGGACACCGTCGAGCAACAGCGGGAGCAGTTGCTGCAGGCCAAGGCGCTGGACAAGTACCGCGACGACTACGTCGCGAAGGTGACCGCGGGCCTGACCGACGGAAAGCTGACGAACAAGCGCATCGCGCTGGTGATGATGCCGGGTGCCGCCGGGGACATGGCGGACTCCATCCAGGAGTCGATCGAGCAGGCCGGCGGCCAGGTCATCACCCGGGTCGCGCTGGACAGCAAGCTGTTCGATCCGGGCCAGCGCCAGCTGGTCGAGCCGCTGGTCAACGACCTCGTCACCAGTGACATCAGCTTCCCCGCCGACAGCAACACCTACCAGCGGGCCGGGATGATCCTGGCGCGCGGGGTCGCGGCCCGCGAGGAGGCCAAGCCGGTCGACGCGGAGGCGTCCAAGATCATCAGCGGGCTGGCCAGCGCCAAGCTGATCTCGCTGAAGACGCCGAAGGACCGGGCCAGCCTGGTCGTCGTGGTCGCGGCCAAGCCGCCGACGCCGGCGCCGGACAACGCGTCGTACAACGACGCGGTGGACTTCACCGAAGGTCTCGATGCGGGCAGCGCGGGCGTGGTGGTCGCCGGGATGCCGGAATCGGCGCAGAACGGTGGCCTGCTGAAGGCGCTGCGCGGTGACTCCGACGCGACCAAGGCGCTGTCCTCGGTCGATGTCGCGAACATCCCGAGCGGCCAGATGACGGTGGTGTTCGCGCTGGTCGAGCAGGCGAGTGGCAAGGCCGGCCAGTACGGCGGAGTGGACGCGAAGAACGGCGTCGCGCCGTCGGCCGACATGGTGAAGGGCAACAACTGAGATGGGTCTGCTGGGTGCGGTGATCGGCGCTGCCGCGACGGCTGGTCTGGAGCGCGCGGCCACGAAGCTGCCGAAGGAGAAGCGCGCGCCGTTCGAACGGACCAACCACCGGGGCGAGACGGTCACGTTGCTGGAAGGTCCGGTCGCGGTGCTCGGTGCGCTGGCCGGGGTTGCAGCCTCGCGCGCGGACGGACGGGTCAAGGCGGCCGCGTTGCTGGCGGGCTCGGTGGCGGGTGCTGTCGGCGCCTATGACGATCTCGCGGGAGCGACCGAAACCAAGGGGTTTCGCGGTCATCTGACCGCGTTGCGGCGCGGTGAGGTGACGAGCGGGGCGGTGAAGATCCTCGGCGTCGGTGCTGCAGGCCTGGCGGCGGCTGCTTTGTTGCCGCGTCGCTCCAAGGGTTTTGGTGCCGCTGCCGAGATTGTTGCCGACGGCGCCTTGATCGCCAGTACTGCGAATCTCGCCAATCTGCTGGATCTTCGGCCTGGTCGGGCATTGAAGGGCATCACCGCGGTGAGTGGTCCGGTTGCATTGGTTGCCGGTGGCCCGGCGGCTGCTGTGGTTGGCGCTGCTGCCGCTGCTGCGCCGTCGGATCTGGGTGAGCGTTCGATGCTGGGTGACTGCGGAGCCAACGGACTCGGCGCGATCACCGGTACTGCGCTGGCGTCCTCGCTGCCGCGACCGTTGAAGGTGCTGGCCCTGGGCGCTGTCGTTGCGCTCAACCTGGCCAGCGAGAAGGTCAGCTTCACCAAGGTGATCGCCAACACCCCGGTGCTCGACAAGATCGACCAGTGGGGCCGACGACCCCGGTGAGCACGGGCGGGCGGATCGCTCGGGCCGCGTTGCTGGTTGCTGGGGTGACCGTGTTGGCGCGGGTGGTTGGGTTTGGGCGGTGGTTGGTCTTTTCGAAGACGGTGGGCGCCGGGTGTCTGGCTGATGCGTATGCGACGGCCAACCAGTTGCCGAATGTTGTCTTCGAGATCGTTGTCGGTGGGGCACTCGCCGGAGCGGTGATTCCGGTGCTGGCCGGGCCGGTGGCTCGGGGTGATCGGGCGGCACAAGGCCGGATCATCGGTGCGTTGCTCACCTGGTCTCTGGTGCTGCTGACGCCGTTCGCCTTGCTGGCTTGGCTTTTCGCCTCGCAGTACACCTCGGCGATGCTCGACGCGGGGCCGGAGTGCGGCGGTTCGGGAGGCACCGCGACGAGGATGTTGCTGATCTTCGTGCCGCAGGTCTTCGGCTACGCGATCACTGTGGTGGCGACGGCCGTGCTGCAGTCGCACAAGCGCTTTGCCGCCGGTGCTGTTGCTCCGCTGATCTCCAGCCTGGTTGTCGTCGCGACCTACTTCCTCTTCGCCGCTGCAGCTCCTACTGCGGACCAGGCGTCGCAGGGAGCGGCCGATCTGCTCGCCTGGGGTACGACTGCAGGCGTCTTCGCCCTAGCACTCACTGTCCTCGTCCCCATGCTCCTGCTGCGCCTGCCGATCAAGCCGACCCTTCGCCTAGACCCCGGTGTAGGCCCGGTACTACGGAGGCTCGCTGCCGCAGGCCTCGCAGTACTGGTAGCGCAGCAGGTGGCTTTCGTCGTCACCACCTACCTGGCCAACCACCGTGGCGCAGCAGGCAGCATTGCCGTCTACACGTGGGCCAACGCGATCTACCTGCTCCCGTACGCCGTACTGGCCGTGCCGATCACTACTGCGGTGTTCCCTCGACTGGCTGCGGCTTTCGAGTCTCGTGACCTGGCAGGGTTCGACCTGTTCGCATCTACCTCCACCCGCGCGGTGATGCTGGCCGGCGGCGCCGGTGCCGCTCTGCTGGTCGGTACTGCGATTCCGGTGGCCCGCATCTTTGCCTACAACGACGGCCGGGTGCAGGAGACGCAGGCCTCGTCGCTGGCGGCAGGACTGGTTGCCTTCGCCCCGGCGATCATCGCGTTCGGATTTTTGATGCATGTCGGCCGAGTGCTCTACGCCCGTCATGCCGGACGGCAGGTCGCTCTGGTGACGGGTGCAGCTTGGCTGGTCGTAGCTGTGGCCGGAGTACTGCTGACACTGCACTGGGACGGTCTGGATGCGGTAGGCGCTCTGGCGGCAGCCATGTCGGTTGGCATGGTCCTGGGAACAGTTGCGCTGCTTGTGGTCTTGCGACGAGTGGCAGGTCCTGGTGTGCTCAGTGGGCTGCCCCGCGCAACGCTGGCCGCGCTTGCGGGCGCAGTACTGGCTGGAGCTGCTGGGTGGCTGGTTGCTCTGCCGGCTGAGGGCGGTGGCTGGCCGAGTGCCCTGCTGTTCTCGGTACTGTCCGGCCTGACCGTCGTGATCGTGTACGCCGGGGTCGCGGTCGCGCTGGACCGTCCGGACGCTCGTGCGCTGCTGCGCCGGGGTGTCCCAACCGTTGTGGAGGAGACGTCATGAAGATCGGCCTGCTGCTGGCGGAGTCCCGAGGAGGGATCGGGCAGCACGTCGCTTCACTGGTGCCCCGCTACCTGGAGGCCGGCCACGAGGTCGTCGTCTGCGCTCCTCCCGGTACTGCGGAACACTTCGACTTCGGCGACGCCACTGTGGTCGTACAGGCGGCCGCACTCCGTGGCTGCGACGTGATCCATGCCCACGGCTACCGAGCCGGTACTACGGCTCTGCGGGACCGCTCGCGGCTGCGGCCACTCGTGGTCACGTGGCACAACGCAGTACTGACCACTGGGCCGCGGGGAGTCGTCATGCGGCTCGGCCAGCGGCTGGTGGCTCGCGGGGCCGACCTGACTCTAGGGGCGTCTAGTGACCTAGTGGAGCTCGCCCGGTCATTAGGTGCACGGAAGGCTCAGCTGGCGCCAGTAGCGGCTCCGGCGCTCCCAGAGGTCCGTACGCCGGCTGTTGCCGTCCGGGACGAGCTGGGGTTGGGGGACAAGCCCTTGGTGCTCTCAGTGGGCCGCCTGGCTCCGCAGAAGGACTACCCGACGCTGCTGTCGGTGGCGGCCGCAGTCTCTGCACAGGACCCGGATGTCGTCTTCGCCGTCGTCGGGGACGGCCCACTGCGGGACAACCTGCAGGCGCGGATCGACGCTGAGTCACTCCCGGTGCGGTTGCTGGGTCACCGGAGTGACGTGGCCGACCTCTTGGGTGCGGCTGACGTGTTCCTGCTCACCTCGCACTGGGAGGCGCGCGCTCTGGTGCTGCAGGAGGCGCTCCAGGCCGGCGTACCGGTCGTGGCGACGGGCGTGGGCGGCATACCGGAGTTGGTGGGCGACAGCGCAGTACTGGCTGCTCCTGGCGACGCGCCGGGGCTGGCGGCCGGAGTACGGGAAATTCTTTCTGACCCGGACAAAGCGGCCGCTATGCGGACAGCAGGCCTGAAGTTGGCCTCAGGATGGCCGGACGAGGACGAGGTGGCGAAGAATCTCCTCGACATCTACGCGGGTCTCGTCGCGACCACTGCTTGACAAGAGGTAGGCTAAAAGCCCGTGGACAGAGCTTCGTTCGGGCAGCAGACCAAGCACGTATTCGTCACCGGTGGCGTGGCATCCAGTCTCGGCAAGGGGCTGACAGCGTCAAGCCTCGGCAGTCTGCTGACGGCGCGGGGCATCCGGGTCACCATGCAGAAGCTGGATCCGTATCTCAACGTGGATCCCGGCACCATGAACCCGTTCCAGCACGGCGAGGTGTTCGTCACCAACGACGGCGCCGAGACCGACCTGGACATCGGGCACTACGAGCGGTTCCTCGACCGGGATCTCTCCCAGGTCGCCAACGTCACCACCGGCCAGGTCTACTCGTCGGTGATCGCGAAGGAACGCCGCGGCGAGTACCTGGGCGACACCGTCCAGGTGATCCCGCACATCACCAACGAGATCAAGGAACGGATGCTGGCGATGGCCGGCTCCGACGTGGACGTGGTGCTGCACGAGATCGGCGGCACCGTCGGCGACATCGAGTCGCTGCCGTTCCTCGAGGCCGCGCGTCAGGTCCGGCACGACGTCGGCCGCGACAACGTGTTCTTCCTGCACATCTCGCTGGTGCCCTACATGGGGCCCAGCGGGGAGCTGAAGACCAAGCCGACCCAGCACTCGGTCGCGGCGCTGCGCTCGATCGGTATCCAGCCCGACGCGATCGTTTGCCGCGCGGACCGGCCGATCCCGGACGGGGTGAAGCGCAAGATCTCGCTGATGTGCGACGTCGACGTCGAGGCCGTGGTGGCCGCGCCGGACGCGCCGAGCATCTACGACATCCCGAAGGTGCTGCACGGCGAAGGGCTGGACGCGTTCGTCGTCCGGCGGCTGAACCTGCCGTTCCGCGACGTCGACTGGACCCGCTGGGACGAGCTGCTCCGGGTCGTGCACCAGCCGGCCGACGAGGTCACGGTGGCGCTGGTCGGCAAGTACATCGACCTGCCGGACGCGTACCTGTCGGTCGCCGAGGCGTTGCGCGCGGGCGGGTTCGACAACGACGCGAAGGTCAACCTGCGCTGGATCGCCTCCGACGAGTGCGCCACGCCCGAGGCGGCCGCGCGGCTGCTCGGTGACGTCGACGCGATCTGCATCCCCGGCGGTTTCGGGGTCCGCGGTATCGAGGGCAAGATCGGCGCGATCCGGTACGCCCGCGAGACCGGTATCCCGATCCTCGGACTGTGCCTGGGCCTGCAGTGCATGGTGATCGAGGTCGCCCGCAACCTGGCCGGGCTGCTGGAGGCGAACTCCAGCGAGTTCGACGTGGACGCGGAGCAGCCGGTGGTCGCGACGATGGAGGAGCAGAAGCACATCGTCGACGGCACCGGTGACCTCGGCGGCACCATGCGGCTCGGCCTGTACCCGGCGAACCTGGCCGAAGGGTCGATCGTCCGCGGCCTGTACGGCGCTCCGTCGATCCAGGAGCGGCACCGGCACCGCTACGAGGTCAACAACGCCTACCGCGACAAGCTGGAGGCGGCCGGCCTGGTGTTCAGCGGCACGTCGCCGGACAACGAGCTGGTCGAGTTCATCGAGCTGGATCGCTCGCTGCACCCGTACTTCGTCGCCACCCAGGCGCACCCGGAGCTCCGCTCGCGGCCAACCAAGCCGCACCCGCTGTTCTCCGGACTGATCTCGGCCGCCCTGGTCCGTCAGCGCGAGTCGCGGCTGCCGGTCGGGGACGTCGCGGTTGCCACCGCCGCCACCGCTGCCGCCAAGCCGGCTGCCAAGCCCGCAGGCAAGGGGAAGGCCGCCGAGTCCCCGGCCGCCGAGTCCAAGGCCGAGACGGCGAAGGCACGATGAGCGACCACCCGGTACTCCGCTTCGGCGCCGGGCTGGCCGACTCCCCGGAGGCATGGGAGGTCTCGTCGTCGGAGGTCGTGCACACGACCGGCCGGGTGATCTCGGTACGCCGTGACCAGGTGGTGCCGCCCAATGGTGGCGACACCTTCGTACGGGACGTTGTGGTGCATCCGGGTGCCGTCGGGGTCGTGGCGCTCGACTCGGACAACCGGATGCTGCTGGTGCGCCAGTACCGCCACCCGATCGGCCACCGGTTGCTGGAGCCGCCTGCTGGACTGCTGGATGTGGCGGGGGAGGAGTACCGGCTCGGGGCGGAGCGAGAGCTCTGGGAGGAGGCGGCTACTAAGGCTGCCGACTGGCGGGTGCTGGTGGACGCGTTTACGTCGCCCGGGTTGACGAACGAGGCTGTACGGATCTTCCTGGCGCGAGATTTGTCGGAGGCGTCCGAGACGTACGACCGTCTCCACGAGGAAGCCGACATGGAGACCGTCTGGGCGCCGCTGGTTGACGTCGTTGGCGCAGTACTGGCGGGCGACCTTCACAATCCGATTCTGGTGATGGGTGCGCTTGCAGCCTGGGCAGCCCTCAACGGCCCCGGCTTCGAAAACCTCCGCCCCGCAGACGCCCCCTGGCCGGCCAAAGACTAACCCCCACGCAGCCTCCGTTGCCCGCTCCTACGTCGCGTGCACGTTCAGCTGCTCCCACCCACCCGAGGTTTGGCGCTCCTTCGTCGCGCGATGCGAAGGCGGGGCGCGCCGGCCACGCCGGGTGGGCTGAGCCTGTTGGTGTCCCCCGGCCGGCCGATGTCGGTGGTGACCACAGTGGTGGCTGGCCAAGGACGACCCCACGCGGCCTCCGACGCCCGCTCCTTCGTCGCGGGCACGTTCGGTCGCTCCCACCCACCCGGATTTGGCGCTCCTTCGTCGCGCGATGCAAAGGCGGTGCGCGCGGCCACGCCGGGCGACTGAACCCCGTTGTTGTCCATAGCGGGCCGGTGACGCGGGAGCGATCACCTCGGTGGTTGGCCGCAGCCGCTGCTGGGACCGGGCTGCTGCTGTGACCGGACCAGGGCCGCTGCCCTGACCGGGCCGCGGTCGCGGCTGGCCGTCCACTGGCGAGTGGCGACTGGCCGGCGGCTGACTCTCGATGACCGGGAGCGCGCTGCAGCAGGCTGCCGGTCGGTCAAGGCGATAGCGGCGGGGCGGGGCGCTGGTCGCGAGGCGCTCGCAGCGGGCGTGCGAGTCGTTCCCGATCGTGCTGGAGACTCTGCGCGAGGCGCTAGCTGGCGGCCGGGCAAGGCGCTGGGGGTGGGGGCGAGGCGTTCGCGGCGGGGCGGCGAGGCCGCACGAACTCGCTGGGGCGATGTGATGGCTTCGGGCTCAGGTGGTGAGGCGGATGTTCAGTTCGACTTCCCATTTGGTTTTGCGGGGTTCGGTGCGGGGGTCTGTGCGGAAGAGTTCGTAGCGGCAGGTGAAGTGGTCGCCTTCGGGGATGGTGTGGCGGTCGAAGGTGAGGTTTTGGGCTGCCGACCAGTCGATCAGGGTGCCGTTGGCGCGTAGGGAGTGGTTGCGGTAGGTGAGGGTGGCGTAGTGGCCGGCCGGGAGGGTGGCTGGTTGGACTCGGGCATCGCCGGCGAGGGGGGTCGGGGTGATTACGCCTACCTCTAAGTCCATGGGGCCGCTCATGTCGATGACGTGCAGGCGGAGGAAGAACGGGCCGGCGTCGTCCTCGCCCTGCTGCACCAGCCACGCGCTGAGTTCGTCGAGTAGTTCGTTTCGCTTGCTCAGCATGCCGCGGAAGGGTGTGACCACGCGGATGCCGACATAGTCCTGCTGCGGTCGTTCGACGACACGTGGCGGTTCCAGTAACTCCATCTGGTCTCCTCAAGTGGTCTGGAAGGTACGGCGGTACGTGTCGGGCGGGACTCCTACGACGCGTTTGAACTGGCGGCGGAGTGTGGTGGCCGTGCCCATGCCGGTGGCGACGGCTACTGACTCGATGCTGTGAGGCGTGGATTCCAGCAGTTCCTGGGCGCGGCGTATGCGCTGGGTGAGGAGCCATTGGAGTGGCGTCTGACCCATGACGGCGCGGAACTGGCGGCCGAGGTTGCGGGTGCTCATGTTGGCCTGCTTGGCCAGGTCCGTGACGGTCAGCGGCTCGTCGAGGCGTTCCTGCGCCCAGGCGAGCAGGCCGGCCAGCAGGTGGTCGCCGGAGACCTGCATCGGAGTGGCGACGAACTGCGCTTGCCCGCCGGGTCGGTGGGGAGGCATGACTAGGCGGCGGGCCACCGTGTTCGCGATGATCGCGCCGTGGTCCAGGTGGATCAGGTGGATGCAGAGGTCGACCGCTGCCGCCTTCCCCGCCGCAGTGAGCACGCTGCCGTTGTCGGTGTAGAGCACGTCCGGATCTATCAGCGCCTTGGGAAACCGGGCGCTGAGGTCGTCCGTGTGAGCCCAGTGAGTGGTGGCGCGGCGGCCGTCCAGCAGTCCGGCGGCGCCGAGTGCGAAGGCTCCTGTGCAGAGGGACGCGATGCGCGCACCTGCCTCGTGAGCGGCGCGGAGGGCGTCGACGAGTTCGGCCGGTGGCGGTACGTCGACATCGGCGCAGGCCGGTACGAGCACGGTGTCGGCGGTGAGCAGGCGTTGCAGGCCGTACTCGGGCTCGAGCGTGAAAGGCCCGATCTCCACCGGTTCGGGTCCGCACAGCAGTACGTCGTACCAGTCGGCGCGGGGGACTTCCTCAGGGGGCGTGCGGAAGATCTCGTAGGCCACCGCCAGCTCGAAATGCAGGAGGTGGCCGGCCGTCGCCAGCGCGATCGTGTGCATGTCCGAAAGTGTACGCATGATGGCGTTCCGGACACTCACTGCAAAGGGCTGATTCCGGCGAGAGTTGACCCATGCAGACAGCGAAGACAGTCGTGGTTTACGGAGCGACCGGGCACAC
Source organism: Kribbella sp. NPDC023855 (assembly GCF_040639475.1). Classification (NCBI taxonomy): domain Bacteria; kingdom Bacillati; phylum Actinomycetota; class Actinomycetes; order Propionibacteriales; family Kribbellaceae; genus Kribbella; species Kribbella sp. NPDC023855. The sequence continues at coordinate 201,985 of NZ_JBFAAA010000013.1, read as the reverse complement.
CGGTCGCTTCATCGTCGCCGAACTCGTCAGGCGGGGTTACGTCCCGATCCTCTCCGGCCGGGATGCGGCGCGGCTCGAAGTACTGGCGAAAGAGTGGGACGGCGTGGCCGTGCGAGCTGCGACGGTGGATGACCCGGAGTCGTTGGATCAGGCGCTTGCCGGTGCGGATGCGGTCATCAACAGTGCCGGGCCGTTCGCTGTCACCGCGGGGCCGTTGGTCGAGGCCGCTTTGCGTGCGGGCATCCCGTACCTCGATGTCGCGGCGGAGATCGAGGCGAATGCCGGGACGTTCGCGGACTATGCGGAGGCGGCTCGGGAGGCGGGCGTTGCCGTAGTACCGGCGATGGCTTTCTTCGGTGGGCTGGGCGACTTGCTCGTCACGGCGGCTATGGGTGACTGGACCAGCGCTGACGAGGCGCACATCGCTTATGGGCTCACCAGTTGGCACCCGACGCAGGGGACCCGTACTGCGGGGGCCGTGTCCCACCAGCGTCGTGCGGGCCAGCGGGTGCGGTTCCGGGATGGCGAGTTGCAGTACCACGAGGACAAGCCGGTGCAGCAGGACTGGGAGTTCCCGGAGCCACTTGGCAAGCGCGCTGTGATCGCGGAGTTCACCATGGCCGACGTGGTCACCGTGCCTAGCCACCTGGCCATCCCTGAGGTCCGCAACTACATGGCAGTCGAAGCCGCCAGAGACCTGGCCGGCGAAGACACCCCGGCGCCGGTAGCCGTCGACGACCAGGGCCGCTCGGACCAGACCTTCGTGGTCGACGTAGTAGTCCGCGCAGGCGACGCCGAACGCCGCATCACGGCCAGCGGCCAAGACATCTACGCCATCACCGCGCCGCTGGTCGTAGAGGCCACGCACCGCATCCTCACGAACCAAACCCACGCCATCGGCGTCACCTCAGCCGGCAAGATCTTTGACGCCAAAGACTTTCTCGGGTCCCTGTCCCCGGTCTTGCTGACCTTCTGAAACGGCAGTGGCCGCGGGGAATGTCCCCGCGGCCACCAGGTGGAGCTACTTCAGTGGCCCAGTGAGCGGGCTACCAGGATGTCGGTCTTGCGGACGGGGGCGCCGTCTACCGGGGCCGGGTCTTCAGCGGTGGGCTGGACGCCGGCTGCGGCGATCTTGTCGAGGGCCTTGAGGCCGAGGCGGTCGACTGTGCCGAAGATGGTGTAGTTCGGGCGCAGGCGGGAGTCGGCGAAGACCAGGAAGAACTGGCTGCCGTTGGTGTTCGGGCCGGCGTTCGCCATCGCCAGGGTGCCGCGGGCGTAGACCTTGCGCTCGCCGGTGGTGTCGCCAGGCCAGGTCGGCAGGCCGGTGGGGAGCTCGTCCTTGTACGAGTAGCCCGGGCCGCGCTCACCGGTGCCGGACGGGTCGCCGCACTGGAGCACCTTGAGGGTGTCGTAGAGCGTCAGCCGGTGGCAGGTGGTGAAGTCGTAGAAGCGGCTCTTGGCCAGGTGCAGGAAGCTCTGCACGGTGCAGGGTGCCTTCGCCCGGTCCAGGGTCAGGAACATCGGTCCCTGGTTGGTGGCCAGTACCACCTTCACCACGCCCTTGTTCGGTGTGGGCTGCGGGTCCGGCGGCAACGACACCGGCCGCGGTGACGGGTCCTCGGGCGTCGCGGTGTAGCCGCACGGCCCGCTGGTGGTCGTCGGGGTGGCCTGGTCAGCGGCAGGCTGCGCCAGCGCCGTACCGGTGGTGGTCAGCAGTCCTGCGACGGTCAGCGCCGCACAGGCGATGACACTGGTGGCTCTCATCGATGGGTCTCCTCTAGGGCGTTCGGGATCAGCCGGTGGCCGGCGCCGAAGCTCCACAGGTCGCGCAGCGCGTCGGCAGCGTCACGCTAACGGCTGATCAGCCCGCCGGGAAGGCGAATACGGCACCAAGGCTCAGAGGTTGTACGCCGGTGGGTGGTGCGGCTGGTAGAGGCCGACGGTGCCGCCACCGGGGAGCCGGAGGCTGGTGAGGATGCCCCAGCGCTGCTCCTGGGGTGGGTCAGGGAACTCGACGCCGTGGGACTCCAGGTCGGCGATCGTCTGGGTGAGGTCGTCGCACATCAGGAACAACTCGTGCGACTCCTGCCCCTCGGTGGGATGCACGGCCACCTCGGCCGGCGGGAGTTTGAAGATCAGCCAGCCGTGGCCGGCGTCGACGTGCGGATAGCCGAGCACGTCGCGCAGAAAGGCGCGGTCGGCCTCGGCGTCCTGGCTGTAGATGATGACGTGCGCTCCGTTGATCATCAGTCGACTGTAAGGCGCCCCGGGTTTGCTCGGGATAAATCGGGTACAGTGTACCCAGTTTGATCTTCGAGAGGGGTTGGATTGAGTCGCACGAAGTGGTTGACGGCTGGGATCGCGGCGATGGGGCTGGTCCTCAGCGGGGTGGTGCCGGGGACAGCTGTGGCGGGGACCGGTGGGTGCAAGGAGCTGGAGATTCCGGTGGCGATGTCCGCCGGGCGACCGGTGGACGCCAAGATCTCGGGGACCTGGTGCCGTCCGCGTGGCCGGGATCGCGGCGTGCTGCAGGTGCTGATCGCAGGCGGTGGGTACGACCGCAACTACTGGAGCTGGCGAGGTGACCCGCGTGGGCCGTCGTACGTCGAGGCGATGAATCGGGCCGGCTACGCGACCTTCGCGCTCGACCGGATCGGCACGGGCAAGAGTTCCGCGCCGCCGAGCAGTGCGTTCGCTCCCGACAGTCAGGTCTCGACGATCCATCAGGTACTCCGCGCCTTCGGCGAGCGGCGGATCGTGCTGGTGGGCAACTCGCTCGGTTCCACGATCTCCCGGATGATCGCCGTGCATCACCCGGAGGACGTCGACGGGCTGATCCTCACGGGGGAGTCGAGCACACCCAACTGGCCCGTGTTCGAGCAACTCGGCGCCGACTACATCACGGCCGCTCAGCACCCGTTGCTGGCCGGCCGCGGGCTCGACGACGGGTACGGCGTACTGCGGCCCGGCGTACGGCGCAAGTGGTTCTACTGGGGGCCGACGGCTGCCGATCACGTCGTTGCTCGGGACGAGGCGAACCCTGAGCCCGACGTCTATCCGAGCGATCCCGAGTTCGGTTCGGTCCTGCTCAACCGCAAGATCAAGGTGCCGGTGCTCGTCGTGGTCGGCGAGCACGACCGCCTGATCTGCGGCCAAGGTGCCTCTGACTGCTCCAGCTCAGCCGCTCTGCTCGCCGGTGAACGCCCGTACTACGCTCCGGCGCTCGACCTGCAAGCACTGGTCGTCCCCGACACCGGACACGTCCTCAACCTGCACCGGACGGCACTGGTCCTGTACCGCCAGCTAGCCCGCTGGGCTGACCAGCACTAGGCGACAGCTCGGCCCAGTGGGTTGCCGGAAGTCTCGGCAAGGGCAGCGGCCACTGTGCGGGCGTTGGCGAGGAACTCCTCGTCCGGCACGCGCGGCAGGAGGTCGTCCCAGGCAGCAAGCATCGGGCCGCGCATTTGCATCATGCCGAGCGGCCTGGCCAGGAACCAGACATGGAAGTGCTCACTGCCGTCGCCCCAGCGGCTGAAGTGAGTCCTGGCGACTCCGGGGATCCGGCGGATCGCACCTGCGGTCCGCTGGATCATCGGGCCGAGTGTGGTGGTCAGCTCTGGCGGCAGCTCGTCCAGCCGGAGGTGCTCCCGCGGGACAAGCAGCGCCACCAGTGGCAAACCGGTGGCCTCGAAACCTGCCTTCAGCAACCATTGGTCGTCACCCCAGATCGCATCTCGCTCTGGTTCGGCGCAGGTCGGGCAGGGCGCGCCGCCGGGCTCACCCGCGCGCGGCGGCTCGGGTAGTACCGGCTCGGCCAGCGGGACGACTTTTAGCTCGCCATCGAACGGGAAGAACGGTCCGCCCAGCACTGGGTCGGCCGGTACGCGTTCGCCGTACGGGAGCCGACGGTGGTAGTCGGTGGGCAGTTCCACATCGCTCATGCCCGAACTCTGCCCACCCGGGGCCGGAGATGTCACGACGATTACCGTTTGTGGCATGGCAACAGACGGGCAGCCGGAGCTGGCAGAGGTACTGGGGTTGGAGCGGCACCCGGAGGGCGGGTGGTTCCGGGAGACCTGGCGGTCGGACGTGTCCTTCCAGCCCGACGGGTACGACGGGCCCCGGGCGAGTGCTACCGCCATCTACTTCCTGCTGGCGCCGGGGGAGGAGTCGCGGTGGCACCGGGTGCGTTCAGCGGAGATCTGGCTGTGGCACTCGGGTGGACCGCTGACACTCGAGCTCGGCGGAACCGGCGACGACCCGGCCGAACCCGAAGCGATCACGCTCGGACCGGACGTGAAAGCCGGCCAGCACCCGCAGGCCGTAGTACCGGCGGGTGCTTGGCAGGCTGCGCGTCCAGCGGGAGATCAGCCGGTGCTGGTCTCCTGCATCGTCTCGCCAGGCTTCGACTTCGCAGACTTCACCCTGCGCTAGATCAACACTGTCGCAAGGGCCTCGTAGCCCGGCAGCAGGTCAGGACCTTCCTTGCCGAGCTGCTGCACGACGACCTGGTCGGCGCCGGCGTCCAGGTGCGCCTGGAGGCCTTCGGCGATCTCCACTGCGGTGCCGTGCAGCACCAGCGTGTCCACCAGCTCGTCGCTGCCGCCGTTGTCGATGTCCTCGTCGCTGTAGCCGAGCCGCTTCAGGTTGCTCGTGTAGTTGCTCAGCTTGAGGTACGACGCGAGGTAGTCGCGGGCAACCGCCCGGGCGATCTCGTCATCGGTCTCGAGCAGCACCTTCTGCTCCGGTACCAGCAGTGCGCGGGAACCCAGCGTCTCGCGGGCCCGCCGGGTGTGCTCGGGAGTGGTCAGGTAGGGGAGGGCACCTGCCGTCCGCTCGGCCGACAGCTTCAGCACCCGCGGCCCGAGTGCGGCCAGCATCCGGCGATCCACCGGGACCTTGCCGTCGTCGAGCGCGTCCAGATAGTCGACGATCGACTCGTACGGCGACTTGTACTCCCGGTCGCGTTCCGGATGCCCGATGCCGACGCCCAGGACGAACCGCCCGGGGTGCTCCTCCTCCAGCCGGTGGTACGACTCCGCCACCGGGGCCGCGTCGTCCTTCCACAGGTTCACGATGCTCGTCCCGACCACGACCGAACTCGTCGAGGCCAGCAGTACCTCGGCATCGCGCAGGTCGGCCGCGGGCGAGGCGCCGATCCAGAGAGCGCCGTACCCCGCCTGCTCCACCCCCGCGGCGAGCTCGGGACCCCATTTGTCCGCCTGGTGCCAGACTCCGAACCGTCCCAGATCGACCGCCACGTCGTGCTCCTCTCGTCGACACCCTCGAAAACGACAACCGTTCTACAACGGCAACAGCGGGCGGAGCTGTCACCATTCCAGCCTGGATCGCCTCACCTGGCAACGATGACAGGTGCAAGCATCCCCGACTGGCGGCCAGCACTCAACGATGGTTGCGCAAGCAACGAGTGGGCCGCCGCCGCGATCGCCTGTCCAGCAGGGGATTTCGTTGGCCGTTCAACCTCTGCCCGGGTTTCCGGGCGGGTACCGGAAGGTAGCTGAACGGGTTAAGAAAACCCTTGTGTGAAAGAGCACGGTAAAGATTTAACCGGACCGACGCGGGTCGCCCCCGCGCGTCGGTCGGGACAAGACCAACCGGTCAGGTGGTATGAACCCGGCGGGCTTACACTCGGCAGCGACCTGGCGTTCCCAACCCCTTGAAACGCCCGGGCCGCGGACCACAACGACGTGAGCCGCCGGCGACGCGGATGGCAGTTGCTCCGAGTCGTCACCTGGATACGGAAGAAGGGCAAGTTGTGAAGGTCGGAGTTCCGAAGGAAGTCAAGAACCACGAGTACCGGGTGGCGATCACCCCGGCCGGTGTGCACGAGCTGGTGCGGTTCGGTCACGAGGTTCTGATCCAGCAGGGGGCCGGTACCGGTTCGCTGCTCACCGATGAAGAGTTCGTCGCGGCGGGCGCCCGGATCGTCCCCACCGCCGACGAGGTCTGGGCCGAGGCCGAACTGGTGCTGAAGGTCAAGGAGCCAGTGGCCGAGGAGTACCACCGGATGCGCAAGGGGCAGGTGCTGTTCACTTACCTGCACCTGGCCGCGAGCCGCGAGACCACGGCCGCGCTGCTGGACTCGGGCATCACCGCAATCGCGTACGAGACGGTCCAGCTTCCGGACGGTTCGCTGCCGCTGCTCGCCCCGATGAGTGAGGTGGCCGGCCGGCTGGCGCCGCAGGCAGGGTCCTACCACCTGATGGCCAACGGCGGCGGCCGCGGCATCTTGATGGGCGGCGTTTCCGGCGTGCACTCGGCCCGGGTGGTCGTGATCGGTGCCGGTGTCGCCGGGATGAACGCAGCCGCGATCGCGCTCGGTATGCAGGCCGAGGTGCAGCTGTTCGACAGCAACATCGCCCGCCTGCGGGACGCCGACCGGACCTACCAGGGCCACCTGCGCACGGTCGCGTCGAACGCCTTCGAGATCGAGCGGGCGGTGCTCGACGCCGACTTGGTCATCGGGGCCGTCCTGGTCACCGGAGCCAAGGCGCCGAAGCTGATCAGCAACGAGCTGGTCTCCCGGATGAAGCCGGGCAGCGTGCTGGTCGACATCGCGATCGACCAGGGTGGCTGCTTCGAGGACTCGCGTCCCACCACCCACGCCGACCCGGTCTACCGGGTGCACAACTCGCTGTTCTACTGCGTCGCCAACATGCCGGGCGCCGTCCCGAACACCTCGACGTACGCGCTCACCAACGTGACTCTCCCGTACGCCGTGGAGCTGGCGAACCTGGGCTGGCGGGAGGCCCTGAAGCAGGACCACAGCCTCGCGCTCGGCCTGAACACCTACGACGGCCACATCACCTACGGCCCGGTCGCGGACGCGCACGACCTGGACCAGCTGAAGCTCGACGAGGTGCTCGTCTGAGCCGGGAGATCACCCGGGCGGTCAGCTCGTACCTCGACCACCTGACGGTCGAGCGCGGGCTGGCCCCCAACACCTTGGCGTCGTACCGCCGCGACCTGCGCCGGTACGACGCCTACCTGGCGAGTGTGGACATCGACAGCCTCGCCAGGATCTCGGAGGCCGTCATCGGCGACTTCCTGATGCGCCTGCGCGAAGGGGACGCCGACCATCCGCCACTGACCGCGTCCAGTGCGGGCCGGACCGTTGTAGCGGTCCGTGGGTTCCACAAGTTCCTCCTGCGTGAGGGGCTGACCGCTGTCGACCCGGCGACCGCAGTGAAGCCGCCGACACCGCCGAAGCGGTTGCCCAAGGCCCTGGCGGTTGACGAGGTGACCCGGATCCTCGCTGCTGCGGCCGGGGCGGACGCGGAGCCCGCAGTACTGGCTACTCGGGATGCTGCGCTGCTGGAGTTCCTGTACGGGACGGGAGCGCGCATCTCGGAGGCGGTCGGGCTGGACGTGGATGACATCGACCTGGAGACCGGTGCGGTGCTCCTGCGCGGCAAGGGCAGCAAGGAACGCGTCGTACCGGTCGGCTCCTACGCCCGCGACGCGCTGTCGGCGTACCTGGTGCGTGGCCGGCCGGACCTCGTGCAGAGGGGACGTGGGACGCATGCCCTCTTCCTCAACGCCCGCGGCGGCCGCCTGTCCCGCCAAAGCGCCTGGACCGTACTACGCCGCGCAGCAACGCGAGCAGGCATCGACAAGGAGATCTCCCCGCACACCCTGCGCCACTCCTTCGCCACCCACCTCCTGGACGGCGGCGCCGACGTCCGCGTAGTCCAGGAACTCCTAGGCCACGCCTCCGTCACCACCACCCAGATCTACACCCTCGTAACGGTAGACAAACTCCGCGAGGTCTACGCCACCTCCCATCCGAGGGCGCTCTCGAGCTAGCACGTGCCGTGGCTTGGCGCAACGAGTTGTGCGGGCGACTTCGCCGGCGCACAGCCTCGCTTTCAGAGCGCAGGCGGGTCTGAAGCTGGGGGCATGAGTGCTTCAGGCCAGGAGTTGGCCATTGTTCAGTCAGCGGCCACCGCAGTCGCTTCCATCGCCACAACCACCTCGGCGATCATCGGGCAGATCAGGGCGACCGGGTTGGTCAGGGCCGAGGATCGGGAACGGCTCCGGCTCACCCTGCGGGCGCTGCGGCATCAGGAGGTGTCCGCGCATCTGGCGCGACTTGGCATGGTCAACATGAACCACATGTTCGACCTGCACGACCTGGCTGACTCCAAGGCCACCAGTCCGGTCCAGTACGCCGAGGCGCTGCGGATCGCGCATCAGACGACCCGGGCCCTGGCGGCGAACCTCGACGACCTGGCCAGGAATCTGCGATGAGACGCCTCGGCAAAGGCCGGCGGAAGCGTTCACCCCAGACGACCGAGCTCCCGTATCCCGGCGATGACCTGGCGCAGCAACCTGCTGAAGTGCCGCCTCTCGGACCGCCTGCCGGAGCGCCGCTCCACGGCGTACCGCCTAGTGGAGCGATCGACCAGGGGACGGCACCTGCGCCTCCGGCAGGGCCGGTCGAGCGGCGGCGACATGTCACCGAGGCCGACCTGGAGGCGTTGCTGGGGGAGGTGCTCGGCGTGATCGTCCAGTGGAGTGAGCGGCAGGGGCATGCCGGTGTCCCGCCACAGCTGATCCTTGGTCAGCTGAACGCACTCACCCAGGCGTACGGCACTGCTCTGCGACCCGAGGGGCGGTAGTGGACTTCCCGGGACTCATCGTCCTGGTCGCTGTGATCGTCGGCTGCGTGCTCACGCTCTGGTGGCTGATCCAGTGGGACGACGGAGACGGGCTACCAGGTCGCGTCAAGCGATCGCTGGCCTTCAACCGGGCGAAACGCGCCAGCGACGAGATCGCGGACGACGGGAAGCGCCGCATCCGGGACCTGTAGACCACCTCCGACCCCCAAGGTCCTGTAGTCCTCTTGACTGGTGCCGTCGAGCACAGGAGGAGGAACCTAGCCGATGTACTACGAAGACAGTGGCGGGCATGGCGATCCGGTACTGCTGCTGCCCGGGTGGGGCGGGAGCATTGCCGACCTTGACCGGCTTCGGCGGGGTCTGGTGGAGGGGTTTCGGGTTGTGGCTGCTGATTTGCCTGGGTGTGGGCGGTCGGAGGCGCGGAGTTATACGGCTGACTTCTATCGGGAGGATGCTGTGGCGTTTCTGGGGCTGCTTGATCGGCTGGGGATTGGCGCTGCTCATCTGGTGGGGTTCAGTGATGGGGGTGAGGTGGCGTTGTTGATGGCTGCGCTGGCTCCTGGGCGGGCGTTGTCGGGTGTCGCGTGGGGAGCGGCAGGGCAGGTGGTGGAGCCGGCGGAGGGATTTGGGCCGTTGGTGCGGTTGCTGGATGAGCCGAGTGAGCGGCTGCTGCCGTTGGCGGCGTACCTGGCTGAGGCGTACGGCCCTGAACGGGCGCGGGCGATGGCTGCCGGCTGGGGAGGTGCTCTGCGGGACATCGTTGCGGCTGGTGGCGACATCAGCTTGTCGCGGGCTGCTGAGATCACTTGTCCGGTACTACTGGTTGTCGGGTCGGATGATCCGTACTGCCCGGCCGATGTGGTTCAGGAGTTGGCGCAGGCGATTCCGCGGAGCCGGTTCGTGGAGCTGGAGAACGTCGGGCATGACGTGCATCTGGTCGCGCCCGATCTGCTCACCGGGGTGGTGCTCGACTGGCTCGGTGGCCACTGACCGCGAGGGGGACCCGGCGGAGCGTAGTACGGAGCGGTGTGCGATCATTCCGTCACGGTCGGTCACTCTGGCGGGGTGATCGACTCTGCCTGGAAGGTCGGCCGACCCCGCTGCGGAGTGGCTGGTTGAGAGTGCTTGAATGCACGCTTACAGTCGCTGGGATCGCCCGTATCGGTTGAAAGGTTTGACGAGTCATGAACGAGTCGACATTCCCGGGCACCCAGCACCTGTCGTCGTCGACGGAACCGATGTCGTCGACTCCTGACCCGGCGCCCGCCACGCCCGTACCACCCGCTGCACCACCAGTCGAGGCACCAGCCGTGACAACGGCCGAGACACCAGCACCGACGACCCCGGTTCCGCCCCGGACCGTCACCCCACCCGGTAACTATGCGGAGATGCCCAGGCCGACGGCCAAGCTCACCGCGGAGGACTTGCACCCTGTGAATGAGCCGAACGGCGCGATCGGCAAGATCGGCCCGACAGGACGGCCGTTGCCCGTCCTGCCGGACGTGTTGCCGCCGACCCGGCGCGGTCCCGCGCAGGTGATCGCCATGTGCAACCAGAAAGGTGGCGTCGGCAAGACCACGACGACCATCAACCTCGGTGCCGCGATCGCCGAGACCGGGCGCAAGGTGCTGCTGATCGACTTCGACCCGCAGGGCTCGGCCTCGATCGGTCTCGGCGTGCAGCCGCACGACCTGGAGATCTCGGTCTACAACCTGCTGATGCAGCGCGACATCACCCCCGACGAGGTGATCCGGCCGACCAAGGTGGAGAACCTCGACCTGCTGCCGGCCAACATCGACCTGTCCGCGGCCGAGGTCCAGCTGGTCCAGGAGGTCGCCCGCGAGTACACGCTGTCGCGCGTGCTCGAGCCGATCATCCCGCTGTACGACGTGATCCTGATCGACTGCGCGCCGTCGCTGGGCCTGCTCACCGTGAACGCGCTGACCGCGTCGAACGGCATCGTCGTCCCGCTGGAGTGCGAGTTCTTCGCGCTGCGCGGACTCGCGATGCTGACCGACACGATCGGCAAGGTGCAGGACCGGCTGAACCCGAAGCTGGAGATCGTCGGCATCCTCGGCACCATGTTCGACGGGCGCACCACGCACGCCCGGGAAGTGCTCGACCGGGTCGTCCAGGCCTTCGACGAGCGGGTCTTCCACACCGTCATCCGGCGTACCGTCAAGTTCCCCGAGACCACGGTCGTCGGCGAACCGATCACGACGTACGCGCCGTCCTCATCTGCGGCTACCCAGTACCGCGACCTTGCCAAGGAGGTGCTCGCGCGTTGTCCCGCCGGGTGAGCCTGCCAGGTGCCAGCGAGCTGTTCGGGGGTGCGGCACCGAAGCAGACCAGACCCGAGAAGCGCACCACCACTGACGGATCGTCGCTGGCCGACGACCGCCCCGGTTCCAACGGACGGGCCCGTACGGCCGTCGTCGAGGACCGCAAGTCCAGTGGACGGATCCGGCACGACACGAAGATCACCGTGTACGTGACGGAGGAAGAGCTGCTCGGACTCGAACAGACTCGGCTCGCGTTGCGGGCCGAGCACGGCCTGACGGCCGACCGCGGCCGGATCGTCCGGGAGGCGATCGACGTGCTGCTGGCCGACTTCGTCGACCACGGACCGGACTCGGTACTGGTGCAGCGCCTCCGGGCCGCGGAGTGACCGGGCGATGAGTGACGCCCTGGCTCCCGGAGCCTCCGCGGCTGACGCGGCGGAGACTCCGGAGCCGCCGATCGACCTGCCCGGGGTAGCGGACCCGGAGTCGCCGGTGGTGACCGAGCCCAAGGGCTTCAGCGTTCACCTGGTCAACTTCGAGGGACCGTTCGACCTGCTGCTGCAGCTGATCAGCAAGCACAAGCTGGACATCACCGAGATCGCGCTGTCGGTGATCACCGACGAGTTCATCGCCCACATCAAGGCGCTGGGGTCGGAGTGGGATCTCGACCAGACGTCGGAGTTCCTGCTGATCGCGGCGACCCTGCTGGATCTCAAGGCGGCCAGGTTGCTGCCGCAGGGTGACGTCGAGGATGCGGAGGACCTGGCACTGCTGGAGGCGCGGGACCTGTTGTTCGCGCGGTTGCTGCAGTACCGCGCGTTCAAGCAGATCGCGGCGCTGATGCAGGTGCGGATGGCCGAGGAGGCCAAGCGTTTCCCGCGGGCGGTGGGGATGGAGCCGCGGTTCGCGGACCTGCTGCCCGAGGTGTTGCTCGGGGTGGATCCCGAGGGGCTGGCGAAGCTGGCGGCGCGCGCGTTGGCGCCGAAGAAGGACGTGGTGCCGGAGGGGGTTTCACTGGCCCACTTGCACGCACCGGCTGTCACCGTGCGCGAACAGGCGCTGGTGATCGTGGACCGGTTGCGGCGACAGCGCAGTACGACGTTCCGGATGCTGGTGTCGGACTCGCCGGACACGGTGACGACGGTCTGCCGGTTCTTGGCGTTGCTGGAGCTGTTCCGGGAGGCGGCGGTCACGTTCGACCAGGAGACGCCGCTGGGGGAGCTGACGATCCGCTGGACCGGCAGCGACGAAGGCGAGATCGCGGTCGGCGACGAGTTCGACGAGGTCCCGGCGCCGGCCGACGAGGACGGCGAGGCCCCGGTCGTCACCGACGAACCCGACTTCCTGGAGCCCGGCGAAGAACTGACCGAGCCCGACCCGGAGCCCGACGCAGAGCCGCACGAAGAGCCCGAAACCGGGCCGGACGAGCACGAGACGGTGAACCAGTGACCGACCAGAACCCGCAAAACCCCACCACCGACGCCCTAGAGTCGGTCACCACCACCGAACACTCCCTCGACCCCGCACCCACCGAGGAGCCAACTGCTGAGGTCGCACCCGCTGAAGAGGCGCCGGTTGAGGCGGCACCCGCCGATGAGATGCAGGCTGAGGCGGCACCCGCCGACGAAGCGTCCGGTGAGGACGAGCTCTCCGGAGCGGCCTCCGGTGAGGCGCCTTCCGTCGACGGTGCGTCTGGTGAGGGCGTTGCCGAGGTGGCGGCGGATGGGGTGGTGGTTGAGGGGGATGTTGGGGCGTTGCTTGAGGTGGAGGACGTGGTGGTGGGGGATGACGCCATCGACGACGACACCATGCGGCGGGCTTTGGAAGCGATTTTGATGGTGACGGATGAGCCGTTGCCTGCGCTCACGTTGGCTCGGACGGTGGGGCGGGCGGTTCCTGACGTCACGGCGGCGCTGAACGGGTTGTCGGAGGAGTACACCGAGCAGCGGCGCGGGTTCGACCTGCGGGAGGTCGGGGGCGGGTGGCGGTACTACACGCGTGCGGACGCTGCGCAGTACGTCGAACGCTTCGTCCTGGATGGTCAGCAGGCTCGGCTGACGCAGGCGGCGCTGGAGACGTTGGCTGTGGTCGCGTACAAGCAGCCGGTCAGCCGGGCGCGCGTCTCCGCCATCCGCGGCGTGAACGTCGACGGTGTGATGCGGACGCTGATCACTCGTGGGCTGGTCGAGGAGGCGGGAGCTGACACGGAGTCGCAGGCGACGCTGTACCGCACCAGCTCGTACTTCCTCGAACGCATGGGCATGCAGTCACTGGACGACCTGCCGGAGCTCGCCCCGTACCTCCCCGACATGGACGACATGGAGGAGGAACTAGCAGCCCAAGCAACACCGCAGGAGCCGACCCCAGAAGACCCCGAGGGCCCGCTGGAAAACGACCTAGCCCCGCCACCCGCGCCCGCCGAAGTCGAAACAGACGACGACGAGGGCGACGAGGCCGCCGAGGGCGACCCCGCTGCGGATGAGGGCGATGACGTCGCGGAGCCTGCACCTGCCGACGATGCGGTGGGCGACGTAGCGGACGCTGGCAGCGTGGAGGCTGACGCTGCAGGCGCGGCCGCAGAGATTGACGGCACGGTGGAAGCTGGCGGGGCGGTCGAGGTTGGTGGAGCCGACGAAGGCGAGGCGGACGAGCCGGCCGCGGACGGAGCGGAGGACGGCGCCGAGGCGGACGAGCCAGCGGCGGACGAAGCGGGCGACGCCGCCGAGGTGGACGAGCCGGAAGTGGGTGACGGCGCTGGGGGTGATGTGGCGGGGGACAGCGCCGCGGGGTCCGCGGCTGCTGACGATGTAGTGGGTGACGTAGCGGACGGCGACGGCGCGGGCGATGAGAGGGCCGCTGGGGTGGCGGTGGATGCTGGGAGTGGTGGGGTGGGAGCGGATGCTGGGGTGGGGTCCGGGGATGATGGGGTTGGCGGTAGCGGGCGTGTGGATGATGAGTGGGATGAGAGTGGGACTCGTGGTTGAGGAGGAGGGTGGGATCCGGCTGCAGAAGGCGTTGGCTCAGGCGGGGGTGGCCAGCCGGCGGGCAGCTGAGGAGTTGATCGGGCAGGGGCGCGTCGAGGTCGACGGGCAGGTGGTGACCGAGTTCGGGACCCGGGTGGATCCGGCCGTCTCCGTCATCCGGGTGGACGGCGAGCGGATTCCGCCGGTCACCGCGCACGTCTACATCGTGCTCAACAAGCCACGCGGCGTGGTGACCACGATGTCCGACCCGCAAGGCCGGCCGTGTATCGCCGACTACGTGCACGACCGTCCCGAGCGGTTGTTCCACATCGGGCGGCTCGACACCGACACCGAGGGCCTGCTGCTGCTCACCAACCACGGGGAGTTTGCCCACCGCCTCGCGCACCCGTCGTACGAGGTCTCGAAGACCTATGTCGCCGAGGTCGAGGGCAACGTGAAGCCGGCGGTACTACGCCGCCTGCTCGACGGGGTGAACCTCGAGGACGGCCCGGCCCAGGCCGACACCGTCCGCGAGATCTCCAGCATCAAGGGCCGGACCCTCGTGCAGATCACTCTGCACGAGGGTCGCAACCGGATCGTCCGCCGAATGTTCGACGCCATCGGTCACCCGGTCAAACGCCTCACCCGGACGGCGATCGGCCCGGTCCGCCGCGGCAACCTGCACACCGGCGAACTCCGCGAGCTCGACAGCAAGGAACTCGGCCAGCTCCTCGACCTCGTCGACCTCTGACGGGCTTACTCGCCGAAGAGGTGTCCCGACTCCGGGGTGTCGGCGAAGAAGCGGAAGTAGTGCGGATCGCCGAAGGTGGCCGGCACCTTGCCGAGCCCCCGGATCAAGGTGGCCGTGCCGTTGGCGTGGCCGACGGCGTACAGGTAGCCGGCCTTGGTCTCCTTGTCGATGCCCAGCAGCAGGGTGCTCTGGCTGCCGCACTTCACGGCGACCAGTGAGTCGAAGTTCTGCCAGGTCGACGACCGGACCTTCTTCACCACCGGCGCCGCGGACCCGCTGGTGTACACCCGGATCGTGTAGAGCGCGCCACCGTAGGTGTTGGCCAGGAAGGTGTCGTACGTCGCGGTCTGGCTGATCAGCGCCATCGTCTTCACCGACGCGAAGCCGTTGTAGGCCTTGCGGTTCCGCCAGCCGGTCGTCGGGGTGACCGTCCAGCGGGTGAGCGCGAAGTCGAGGAGCGCATAGGTGTTCTGCCGGACGGCCGTGGTGCCGTAGTAGACGCTGCGGTCGAAGTACCGATGGTTCGGGGCCCAGCCGCCGCCGATCAGCCTCTGTGCGACGGAGCCGGGCACCGTCCCGCCGCTGCCGTCCAGGGTGTAGCCGGTCTCATACATGCGATCACCGAGCACGACAAAGCCGCCCCGCTGCTCACCGGCCGGTACTACGGGCTCGAAGCCGAGTGAGCTCGGCAGCCGGGCAGCACCGTCGGGGTACAGGTTCGTGGGGCGCACCACCGGCGTACTGGCCGTCAGTGGCGTGGTGGCCTTGATCACCTGGACCTTGTGGTCGCCACCCGCTGTCACGGAGCCCAGCCCGAGACCACAGACTGTCGCGGCACTTGTTGTACCAGCTGCCTGCGCCGGCGCGGACACCAACGTTGCGGCCAGTAGCGCACCACCCAGTACTGCGGACGCGGACCGTGTTCTCCACCTTCTCGTCATATGTTTTTCTCCTTGTTCAGTCGGACCATCACCTAGCTCGATGCGGGGTGCGAGCCAAAGGTTGCGAGGCAAACGAAGGGTGGTCGCGCAGCGTCACTCGCCGTTCAGGTTGCCCGATTCGGGGACGTCCCAGAACAGGCGTGAGTAGAACGAGTCGTCGAAGGTCCTGCTGACGGTGCCCGGCGTCACCGTGCTGAGGCCCATGCCGCAGACGGTCGTGGCGGTCTGTGCGTGGCTCGATGCGACTGTCGGCGGAAGGGTTGTGGGCAACGAAGCGGAAACGGCGCGCCTGGGACTCGGCCCGATTGTCGGAGCGGGGTCGTAGGGTGGGGACTGTGAACCGGCGAATCTTCGGCCTGGAGAACGAGTACGGAGTCACCTGCACTTTTCGCGGTCAGCGCCGACTGACCCCCGATGAGGTGGCCCGGTACTTGTTTCGGCGCGTCGTGTCCTGGGGGCGGAGCAGCAACGTCTTCCTCCGCAACGGGGCCCGGCTCTACCTCGACGTGGGCTCCCACCCGGAGTACGCGACCGGCGAGTGCGATTCGGTCACCGACCTGATCGCCCATGACAAAGCGGGCGAGCGGATCCTCGAAGGACTGCTCGTCGACGCGCAGAAGCGGCTGCACGACGAGGGCATCTTCGGCGACGTCTACCTGTTCAAGAACAACACCGACTCGGCCGGCAACAGCTACGGCTGCCACGAGAACTACCTGGTCAGCCGGCACGGCGACTTCGCCAAGCTGGCCGACGTCCTGATCCCGTTCCTGGTCACCCGGCAGCTGATCTGCGGCGCCGGCAAGGTGCTGCAGACGCCGCGCGGCGCGGTGTACTCCGTGTCGCAGCGCGCCGAGCACATCTGGGAGGGCGTCTCCAGCGCGACCACCCGGTCCCGCCCGATCATCAACACCCGCGACGAGCCGCACGCGGACGCCGAGCGGTTCCGCCGGCTGCACGTGATCGTCGGCGACTCGAACATGTCCGAGACCACGATGCTGCTGAAGGTGGCCAGCACCGATCTCGTCCTGCGGATGATCGAGGCCGGCATCGTGATGCGCGACCTGACCCTGGACAACCCGATCCGGGCGATCCGCGAGATCAGCCACGACATGACCGGGCGCCGCGAGGTGCGGCTGGCCAACGGCCGCGAGGCGAGCGCGCTCGACATCCAGGGTGAGTACCTGACCAAGGCCCGTGACTTCGTCGACCGGCGCGAGCTCGGGACGCCGGCGGTCGAGCGGGCGCTGTCGCTGTGGGAGCGGACCCTGAAGGCGATCGAGTCCGGCGACCTGTCCGGGATCGAGCGCGAGATCGACTGGGTGATCAAGTACCGGCTGATCGAGCGCTACCGCCAGCAGAACAACCTCGGCCTCGCCAGCCCGCGGGTCGCCCAGCTGGACCTGGCGTACCACGACATCCACCGACCGCGTGGGCTCTACTACTTGCTCGAGCGCAAGGGCGCCGTCACCCGCGTGGTCGACGACCTGCGGGTGTTCGAGGCCAAGTCGGTGCCGCCGCAGACCACGCGGGCCCGGCTGCGCGGCGAGTTCATCAAGCGGGCGCAGGAGCGCAGGCGCGACTTCACCGTCGACTGGGTCCACCTCAAGCTGAACGACCAGGCCCAGCGCACGGTGCTCTGCAAGGACCCGTTCAAGTCCCACGACGAGCGAGTCGAGAAACTCATCGCCAGCATGTGACGCGGCGGCGGCCACCGGTACGGCGTACCGGTGGTTGCTGTGAGTGTGCAGGGAGCATGCTGTGAGTGGGCGGGGAGTGGGCGGGGAGTCCGGCACGCGGGGTGACGCGACGCTGCGTGATGTGATCGAACGGTGACTCAGGCGACTGGGGTTCGGTTTGGCCTCTCAGGCTAGGGTGGGCGAGTTCATCTGGCCGTACAGCCAGGCGGGCCCGCCGTACCGGCTGTGGCCTGCCGTGAGATTTCGAGGTGCTCGTTCGTGCGCAAGCTGTTGAGTCTGGTCGCGGTGCTGGCGCTGGGGTCGTCCCTGGTTGCCTGCGGCTCCGAGGAACCCAAAGCCGGGGGCGGCGACTTCGGCAAAGCCGGGATCAAGGTGACCGAGGAGTTCGGCAAGAAGCCGACCGTCACCCACAAGGACGGGGAGCCGGACAAGGCCCTGGTGACCGAGGTGCTCAAGGAGGGCGACGGTCCGGAGGTCAAGAAGGGCGACTACCTGACCGCCAACTACCTGGGCCAGATCTGGCGTGACGGCAAGGTGTTCGACAACTCCTACGACCGCGGCGCGCCCTCGTCGTTCCCGATCGGCATCGGCAGCGTCATCGCGGGCTGGGACGAGGCACTGGTCGGCAAGAAGATCGGCAGCCGTGTCGTGCTGTCGATCCCGTCCGACAAGGGCTACAAGGAGAAGGGCAACCCCGACGCCGGTATCAAGGGCGACGACACGCTGATCTTCGTCGTCGACCTGGTCGGTGCGACCTCGAGCAAGACCAAGCTGGACGCCGAGCCGGTCGCCGCGCCCGCGACGCCGTTCAAGGTCACCGGTGAGCTGGACGCCGAGCCGAAGGTGACGGTGCCCGCCGGTACCAAGCCGCCGGCCAAGCCGGGCAAGCCGGTCGTCATCGCCACCGGCAAGGGCAAGCCGATCGCGAAGGGCGACCAGTTGGTCGGCCGGTACGTCGTCTTCGACTACGCCGGCAAGAAGAAGGCCAGCACCTGGGACGCGCAGCCGGCCTCGCAGGCCGGTCCGGCCCAGCCGCCGTCGCCGACCGACAAGCTGCAGGTCGGCCCGGGTCCGAACGGTCAGACCGGCGCGCTGGACGGCCTGGCGGGCATGCCGGTCGGCAGCCGCGTGCTGGTCGAGCTGCCGGCGAGCAAGGACGAGAAGGGCAAGGCGGTCAACGCCTTCGCCATCATCGACGTGCTGAACGCCTTCCCGGCGCCGAAGCAGCAGTAAAAGAAACAGCAGTAAAAGAAGAAGGTTGTGAGGGGTGGCTTCCCGGCGCCGAAGGAGCAGTAGGCAGCCCGAGCAGCAGTAGCCTGGTTGTAGTGGTGGGGGTGGGGCGGCGGTGCTTCGGCACCACCACCCCACCCCCACCCGCATGTCCGGCCGCCGTCAGCGCCGCCGCTTGGCGCGGAACCAGCGGTTGGCGTCCGGCTGGTACATGAGTACGACGGCGGTGATCACCGCCGTCACGTGGATGGCGCGGATCGCCGCGAAGGCGAAGAAGCCCGGGCTCAGGTCGATCGCGCCGAAGTCCTCATCGGTGCGCAGCCACTCGATCGGCCCGATCAGCAGGGTCGCCATCCCGACCACGCCGAGCAGCCCGGCGAGCAGGTGCCGCGACCAGTTGCGGCCGAGCCGGAAGTACTTGTCGATCACCACGAACAGCCCGCCGTACACGATGGCGCGGAAGCCGACCTGCGCGACGATCGCCGCCGCCGGCATCGACCCGTCGCTGATCGCGTCGATGGCCCCGAGGACCGACTCGGCCACCCCGGCGCCGACCGCGAGGAACCACGCGCCGGTCGCTGCCCGGACCGCAACCGGCGGCTCGCTGGAGACGACGTCGTGGATGGTGAGGGTGCGCTCCGTGGTTGCCATGCTTCCACTCTCGCCGCCCGGCAGCGCCGAATCAGGAGTACTGAGACCCCGACCCGGGTGGTGGTACGTCCACCAGCCCAGCGGTCAGCCGCGCTCCGGTCCAGCCGTACGACGGGTCGCCGCGCCGGCCGCGTGCGCCGCCCCCTGAGCGATCCCGGACTGGGCGATCCCGGGCTGAGCGATCCCGGGCTGAGCGATCCCGGACTGAGCGATCCCCGGCTGAGCGATCTCGGCCTGTGCGGCCGGCGCCTCGGTGGTGAGCACGGTCTGCTGGCGTTCGACGTGGGCGTAGAAATCCTGCTGGGACGCGACATAGGCCATCACATCGATGTCCTGCGGAAGCTTCACCGGTGCATCGAAGACCCGGGTGTGGGCCGCGACCAGCAGAGCCCGGATGCTCGCGTCACCGCCGCGCTGGTACTCCGGGCCCTGGTAGATGAAGTACTCCGCCTCGACGAAGGCCCGGCGGGCTGCCGGATCCTCCAGCAGGTCGGTTCGGCCACTGGCGCGTTGAGCCTCGAGCCCGGCGAGGTTGGTGAACGCTGCCTGCTGCAGAGCCTTGCGGTCGGCTTCGGTACCCGTCAGCGTGCAGTAGAAATCCTTGACGTCCTCCGGCACGTTGCGCATCACCGCCGCCGAGCGGCCGCGATGGATCTGGTTGCCGTTGACGGTGCTGCCGTCGGGCAGCCGAACCTTGTTCTGCAGGACTTCCGCATCCGGCGCCTCAGCGTCGAACCGCGCTGCGGCGATGTCGGCGAGCCGGTCCGCGAGGCGGCTGGCCGGTGTCTCGGTCCCACCGAAGAGCTTCCCCTGGCTGTCCATCCTCACGTCGCCGTCGCGATGGGTGCCCTTGCCGAAGGCGTCGGTGGCGGCTCCACGACCGATGGGCGTCCGGTAGCTCTCGGGGGTCGCGCCGGGCCGCTGACCGTCGGATCGCTGAGACAGGTCGTACCGCCACTGCGCCAGTTCGCGGTAGGTCTGCTCGAAGGCGTTCACCCGATCGGCCTGTGAGGTCGCTGCGTCCAGTAGCCCGTTCAGCCGGTCCAGCGCCTGGTTGGCGCCGCCGGCGTGGATCTGCGCGAACCTGGCCTGCTGGTCCCAGACCGCCGGGTTGCTCGACACCTGGATGAAATGCGGGGTGGGGAAGCTCGCCCCAGTGATCCTCACCGATTGCTCCTTCCGAACTCAGGGGGTATGTCCACCAGCCCGGCCGCGTGACGACCCGCGGCGGCGGCCGCTTCGAAGTACGCGCGATCTGCGTCGAGGTCCCGGCCCATGGTGGACAGCTTTACCGGCGCGGCCCGCAGGGCGTCGTACAGGCCGTCGACACCCACCCGTACTACGCGGTGCCGGCCCTTGAGTGGTTCTGCTGCGTCCCGGACGGCGTCACCGAACTCACCCGCCAGATCCGGTACTACGACGTCCGCCGGCTGCAGCGCGACTCGCCCGTACGCCGTGAGGCTGTGGTGCGAGATGCCCCGGTGCCGTGGTCGCGGGTCGGCCTCCGAGATCCGCAGGGACGCCACAGCCCTTCCACCCAGCGTGCCGACCGCGTTGACCGCCTCACCCGACTGGACGCCGGAGAAGCCCCAGCGGGTACCAGTACCGAGGTTGCCCGGCCCTTGCGTCAGTACGACGACCTCGGCCGCCAGCACATGCACTGCCGTCAGCAAACCGGTGTGGACCGTCACGGCCTCGCGGTCGCCGCCGTACGCCTGCCCGACGGTCACTGTCCCGCCGAGCCAGCCGGTGTCGCGCAGTGCCGCGACAGTGCGAGAGAACGCCAGCGGCAGCGCTCCACCGTCAGTCATCACGTAGATCACCCGAGTACCGGGCCGAGCCTCATACACACCAGCCAGTACTGCGGGCAGCGCGGAGTGCAGGTCAGCCACCACGACCGGCGTACCGAAGAGGTCGTCAGCATCACGCAGTACTGCGTGGTCCGGCGAGTCCTGCTCATCCGCACCGAGCACCATGGACTGCAGCGGCGTGTAGCGGGCCTTGACCAGGTGCCCACTCTCCGGCGGGTCCTCCGGCAGCCGGTCGGGGATGGCAACGACCAGCGCATACCCGCCGGTCCCCAGCCCGCGGTCCAGGGCACCGACGTTGAGCAGCACCCGATCACCCACCACGGGCGAGCCCACGAGGTCGGGGTAGGCCAGGGACCGCACGGCGCGATCCCCGACAGCTACCACCAGCTCCTGAGCGCCGGACCAGCTCCGCCCGAGCTCACTCACGACTCCTTCACGCCACCGCATCACACGGTGACTGTAGTGCTCTCAGGAGCCGCAGTCGGCAGGTCCGAACAGATGTTCGGCGCGGAACAGGCGGTTTGCGACCCCGAACCCGTAAGGTGGTCGGGTGTCGGCGCGGAAGAGTGAGCGGCTGCTCAATTTGGTGATCTGCCTGCTGGTCGCGCGCACGTACGTGACCAAGGAGCGGATCCGCGAGGTGGTCGAGGGATACGCCGGTCAGACCGACGACGCCTTCGAGAAGATGTTCGAGCGCGACAAGGACGAGCTGCGCGACCTCGGCATCCCGATCGAGATGGGCACCATCGACAAGTTCTTCTCCGACGACGTCGGGTACCGGATCCGGCGCGACGTGTTCGAGTTGCCCGAGGTCCACCTGGAGCCGGACGAGGCCGCAGTACTGGGGGTCGCCGCGCGGGTCTGGCAGCACGCCAGCCTGGCCGAGGCGACCACGTCGGCGGTGCTCAAGCTGAAGGCCGCCGGGATCCAGACCGACCAGTCCGCGCTGAGCGCGATCGAGCCGCACGTCGGCGCCTCCGAGCCGGCCTTCGACCCGCTGTGGTCGGCCGTGGTGAGCCGCTCCGTGGTCCGCTTCGAGCACCGCCGGACCGGGTACGCCGAGGCGACCATGCGCACCCTCGAACCGTGGGGCATCGTCTCCTGGCACGGCCGCTGGTACGTCGTCGGCCGCGATCGCGACCGCGAGGCGACCCGGATGTTCCGGCTGTCCCGGATCGGCGGCAACGTCCGTACGGTCGGCCAGCCGAACGCGTTCACGGTCCCCGAAGGCACCGACATCCGCTCCCTGGTCAGCGAGCTCGCGCCGCCGCGGCCGACCTCCGAGGCGAAGGTCCGGGCCCGGTCGGGGTCGTGTGTGAGCCTGCGCCGCCGGGCCAACGCGATCGAGCCGTACGAGGAGGGCTGGGACCTGCTGCACGTCCCGTACGCCGACTCCGGGGTGCTTGCCGAAGAGATCGCGTCGTACGGGCCGGATGCCGTGGTCGAGGGCCCGGGCGACGTACTGGACGGCGTACTGCGTCGTTTGCGGTCGATCGCGGGGGTGGCTCGGTGAGCAACGCGCGCGACCAGGTGCAGCGGTTGCTCGCGCTGGTGCCCTACCTGCGGGAGAACGACGGCGCGCGCGTCGACGACGTCGCGGCCGAGTTCGGGGTGCGGCCGAAGCAGATCATCGCGGACCTGAAGGTGCTGTGGTTCTGCGGCCTGCCCGGCGCGCAGATGGGCGATCTGATCGAGATCGACATCGACGCGGCCGAAGGCGAAGGCGTCATCCACCTCAACAACGCGGACTACCTGGCTCGCCCGTTGCGGCTCGCGGCCGACGAGGCGCTCGCTCTGCTGACGGCGTTGCGGACCCTGCGCGAGGTGACTGCTGGGCACGACCGGGACGCCGTCGACCGGGCGATCGCGAAACTGGAGGCTGCCGCGGGGGAGGGCGCCGCCGCTGTCGAGGGTGCCGCTGCTCATGTGCACGTCGAGCCCGCCGCGCCGGAGATCGCCGACACGGTCAACCGGGCGCTGGCTGAGCGGCGACGGCTGCACCTGACGTACGACGTACCGTCGCGCGACGAGACCACCGAGCGGGACGTGGACCCGATGCGGCTGGTGGTGTCCGAGGGGCGCAGCTATCTGGAAGCGTGGTGCCGGCTGGCGGAGGACGTCCGGCTGTTCCGCCTGGACCGGATCGCCGCGGCGAAGCTTCTCGAGCTGCCCAGCGAGCCGCCGCCCGAGGCGACGCCGCGGGACCTGTCCAACGGCATGTTCCAGCCGTCGGAGCGAGACCTGCTGGCCACGGTCAAGCTGGAGCCGCCGGCCCGCTGGGTCGCGGAGTACTACCCGATGGAGTCGGTCGAGGAAGGCCCCGGCAACTCCCTGGTGGTGAAGCTCCGAGTGGCCGACACCGCCTGGCTCCAACGCCTCATCCTCCGCTTGGGCGGCACCGCCATAGTCCTGGACCCTCCGGACCTTGGCGAACAAATAGCCTCCACAGCCCGCGAGGCCCTCTCCGCCTACGACGACCAGCTCTCCTGACCTCAGCGTTTGGAGAGTTCGGTTTCCAAGGGGGAGGGCCGTCGGCCGCGGGGGGCCACTCGGACTCCTGCGAGCCACTTGGTCCAGCGGTCTGCTTCGGTCTCGATGGCGTCGGCTGTCTCGGTGCCGACGTCCTCGAGTAGTTCGTAGCGGACCTCACCGTTCTCCGCTTGCCCCCAGCCGCCGACGATCCGCCCGTCGGCCCAGATCGACGGGCCGATGTTGCCGGTGGTGTCGAACATCCGGGCCTTGTGCTCGCCCAGATACCAGCCGCGCTCCTTCCAGCCCATCGGCGTGGGGTCCAGCGCGGGCAGGAGTGCCACCCACGGCTCCGGCTCGATTTCCGGCGCCTCGTCGCCCGGCAGCACGTAGCCGACCGTGCCGTCGAGATCCACCGCGACCGCCTCGACCGCCGTCAGCGCCTTCTTCGTCTGCCCGAGCGTCCACCCGGTCCACCACTGCAGGTCCGCAGAGGTCCCCGGCCCGAAGGTGGTCAGCCAGGCGCGCGCAAGCGTCGCCCGCGCCTCGTCGGCCGGCAGCTTGTCGCCCAGACCGCCAGGCAGCCAGCTCTCCACCGGCGACCACTGGTGCTGGCCGCTCAACCAGGTGCCGAGAGGCCGGCCGCGGACGATCCGGCCGTCTGCCGAGAGCTGGAACAGCACCCGGCTGGTGACATACGGCTGGGCGGCGTACGACTTGTCCGGCGCCATCATCAGCCGGCTCCGCAGGCGCGGCTCGTCGGCTGACAGCTCCTGAGCAGTCGCCGAACCCCTCAGCGCGAGCGCGGCCGCGGTCGATTCCTCCACGGACTGCAACCAGGTCGCGGACGCCTCGAGATCCGCCCCGATGCCCGCCTCGGTCAGATGCTTGACCAGCAGCTTGCGCTGCTTCTGCGCGATGTCGTCGGTGCACGCCGCCTGGATCACCGGCGCGAACGCCGTCGGTACGACGAACACCGTTCGCCGCATGCCCAGCATCCGGATCAGCGTGCGGTCGTCGTACAGGGCCCGTTCGGTGCCTTCGACCTCGCTGCCCGGCACCCGGGCGGCGATGGACAGGTGCACGGTCGCCGGGTCCGTCGAGTGCAGCACCACCAGCGAGGCGGCCGCCTCGACCGGATCCCCCGCATGACACGACGGCGCCAACCGATGCCGCCGCCCAAGCCTGGCCCGCCGTTCCCCGACCGAAATCCGTTCCACTGCACAGCCCCCTGAAGTCTCGTTGTCCCCTGTTCTTACCATCACGTTCCGACACCGTTGTCCACAGCGACGGACGCTGAAGCGGAGCCGTGACCATGAACCGGATAGGCTCTTGGGCATGTATTGGTTCCTCCTCTTCCTCGGCGTGGTAGCGGTGTGGCTTGTGGTCCTCGCCCTGCTCGCCCGGAGGCTGTGGGGCCAGACCAAGGCACTGACTCGTGAGTTGGTCGCCGCCCAGTCCAAGCTCGAGGTCGCGCAGTCGGAGGCCGGGTCCGGACAGACCGGCCGGCAGGCGCGGGCTCGGGCGTAGTATCGGCGCTCACGGTTATGAGCCACGAGTAGAAGTCGGTAAAGGGAGTTCGTCATGGTTCCGTTCATCGGAATGCCTCAGGGCGCGGAGTGGCTCGTCATCCTCGCGATCGTCGTGCTGCTGTTCGGGTCGGCCAAGCTGCCCCAGCTGGTCAAGCAGCTGGGCAAGTCGAAGAAGATCTGGGAAGAGGAAGTCGGCCCCGTCCGCAAGAAGGATGAGCTGACCGAGGGCACCCAGGCTCCGACCCAGCAGGTCAACCCGCAGGTGCAGGCACCGAGCCAGCAGGCGGTGCAGCAGCCGAACCAGGGGAACGGCCAGGCGCCGGGCGACGGTCTGCCGCCGACGCACACCGCCAACTGAGTCCCGCGCACCACCTGTGACGATGGTGAGGTTCGGGCGGAAGAAGGAACAGCGCCCGAAGGACGAAGAGGGTCGGATGACCCTGCGCGAACACATCGTCGAGCTGCGCAACCGCCTGCTCGTCTGTGTGCTCGCGATCGTGGTCGGGACGATCGTCGGCTGGATCTTCTACAACCAGGCCTTCGACTTCCTGACCAGGCCTTTCCTGACCAGCGTCGCGTCGCTGGCCAAGGAAGAGGGCAGCGAGAAGATCCCGCAGCTGACCTTCCCCGGCGTCGGCAACGCGCTGACCTTCCGGATCAAGATCTCCGCGCTGTTCGGCCTGATCCTGGCCGCTCCGGTCTGGCTGTACCAGTTGTGGGCGTTCATCGCGCCCGGCCTGCACCGCAGTGAGCGCAAGTGGGCGATGATCTTCTCCGCCATCGCCACGCCGCTGTTCGCCGGCGGCATCGTGGTGGCCTACTGGACGCTGCCGAAGGGCATCGAGATCCTGCTGGGCTTCACCCCGCTGGACATCCAGAACCTGGTCGAGCTGCCCGACTACCTGGACTTCGTCCTGCGCACCATGCTGGTGTTCGGTGTCGCGTTCCTGATCCCGCTGGTCGTCGTGCTGCTGAACATGCTGGGCGTCGTCCCGTCGGCGGTGCTGAGCAAGTTCCGGCCGTACATCGTGCTGGTGATCTTCGTCTTCGCCGCCGTCGCGACGCCGTCGGGTGACCCGTTCACGATGTGCCTGCTGGCGATCCCGATGTGTCTGCTCTTCTTCATCGCCGAGGTGATCACGCGCGTGCTGGACAAGCGAAAAGCCCGCAAGATCGAAGAACTGCTGGCCGACTGATGGGCCGCAAGATCGCGCTGGTGGTGAACCCCACCAGCGGCCGGGGTCTGGGCGCCCGGGTCGCTCCGGTGGTTCGCGCGGAGCTGGAGGCCGGCGGGCTGACCGTCGAGGAGTACACGACCACCTGCGCCGAGGACGTCGGCCGGATCTCGGCCGAGGTGATCGCCTCCGGCGCGGACGCGGTCGCGCTCGTCGGGGGTGACGGCACCATCCACCTCGGCGCTCAGGTGCTGGCGAACTCCGGCCTGCCGTTCGGGGTCATCCCGGCCGGCACCGGCAACGACTTCGCCCGCGGCATCGGCGTACCGCTGAAGAATCCGAAGGCCGCGGCCGCGCTGATCGTCGGCGGCCGGACCAGATTGGTCGATCTGGGCACGGCCAAGGACGAGTACATCACCACGGTCGTCGCCGGTGGCTTCGACTCGTTGGTGAACAAGCGCGCCAACGCGATGACGTGGCCCAAAGGCAACGCGCGCTACACCCTCGCCACGCTGGCCGAGCTGCGCACCTTCAAGCCGATCTCGTACGTCGTCACCGTCGACGGCGAGGTGATCGAGACCGACGCGATGCTGGTCGCGGTCGGCACCGGACCGACGTACGGCGGGGGACTGCAGATCTGCGCCGGCGCCGAGATCGACGACGGCCTGCTCGACGTGACGATCATCAAGCCGGTGTCGCGGCTGACCCTGCTGCAGATGTTCCCCAAGCTGTCCAAGGGCAGTCACGTCGGCCATCCGATGCTGCAGACCCTGCGCGGCCGGTCGGTCCGGCTCGAGTCGGCCGGCGTCACGGCGTACGCCGACGGCGAGATCCTCGGCCCGCTTCCGGTCGACATCGGCATCGCGCCCGGGGCCCTGACCGTCTACTGCTGACCGTCTTCTGCTGATCGTCACTGACTGAAATCGCCCGATCTCTGGTCGTCATCGGATTTGTCTGATAGTAAAGCTTCCTAACAGATGAACTCCCGACGCCCCTCGGAGGAGAGATCGTGCTCAATCGCCCCCACAGCCCGTCCCGCACTACAGGCCGCAGTACCGGCCGGAGGCTGGCCGGCCTCTTGGTCGGCCTGGCCGTCGCTGCCGCGCCGGCCACCGCCTATGCCTCGCCGTACCAACCGCGCGAGGAGGGTACGCCGTACCGGAGCTCGGTCCTGGCGCCGGCCGCGACCGGGCTGGACGATCCCGCGAAGAAGGAGATCGCGATGAAGATCGTCTCCAGCGCGGAGAACTCCTCGCTGGACTGGAAGGCGCAGTACAAGTACATCGAGGACATCGACGACGGCCGCGGCTACACGGCCGGCATCATCGGGTTCTGCTCGGGAACCGGCGACATGCTCGACCTGGTCGAGCTGTACAAGACGCGCAAGCCCGGCAACGTCCTGGAGAAGTACCTGCCCGCCCTGCGCCGGGTGAACGGCACCGACTCGCATGCGGGGCTCGATCCCAACTTCACCCGCGACTGGAAGGCCGCCGCGGGTGACAGCGCCTTCAAGACCGCCCAGAACGACGAGCGTGACCGGGTCTACTTCAACCCCGCAGTCAGCCGCGGCAAGTCGGACGGCATCGGCACGCTCGGCCAGTTCATGTACTACGACGCCATCGTGATGCACGGCGACGGTGGCGACGCGACCAGCTTCAGCAACATCCGCAAGCGCGCCCTCGCCAAGGCCAAGCCACCGGCCCAGGGCGGCAACGAGACCACCTGGCTCAACGCCTTCCTCGACGCCCGGGTCTGGGCGATGAAGCAGGAAGAGGCCCACAGCGACACCAGCCGCGTCGACACCGCCCAACGCGTCTTCCTCCGCAACGGCAACCTCAACCTCAACACCCCCCTGGCCTGGAAGGTCTACGGCGACTCCTTCCGCATCAACTGACCAAACCTCCGCACCCCGCACCCCCGGGGTGCGGAGGTCCGTCCGGGCGGGTGGGCGTGGGTTGGGGGGTGGCGTCGCATAGCCTGGGGGCATGAGTACTCCGTCCGAGAAGTATGCCGTTTTCCGCTCGGACCAGGAGCATCCTGCGGTGAAGGAGTTCCGGGAGCTCTACGACTTCCAGCTGGACGAGTTCCAGCTCAGGGCCTGTGCGGCGCTGGAGGACGGGCATCAGGTGCTGGTGGCGGCGCCGACCGGGTCCGGGAAGACGCTGGTCGGTGAGTTCGCCGTGCATCTCGCGTTGCAGCGGGGGCAGAAGTGTTTCTACACCACCCCGATCAAGGCGCTGAGCAACCAGAAGTACAGCGACCTGGTGCACCGCTACGGCAGTGAGAACGTCGGGCTGCTGACCGGTGACAACTCGATCAACTCCGAGGCCCCGATCGTCGTGATGACGACGGAGGTGCTGCGGAACATGCTGTACGCCGCCTCGAACACGCTGCTCGGCCTGTCCTACGTGGTGATGGACGAGGTGCACTACCTCGCCGACCGGGCCCGCGGCGCGGTCTGGGAGGAAGTGATCATCCACCTGCCGGACTCGGTCGCCGTGGTGTCGCTGTCGGCGACGGTCAGCAACGCCGAGGAGTTCGGCGACTGGCTGGAGACGGTCCGCGGCAACACCGTGGTGGTGCTGGAGGAGAAGCGGCCGGTGCCGCTGTTCCAGCACGTCATGGTCGGCAAGCGGCTGCACGATCTGTTCGCGGGTGAGGCGCCCACCGCGCGCGCCGGGGGCGTAGCGCAGTACGGGCCGCAGAGCCCGGCCAAGAAGTCCGGTAACCCGGCGAAGGCCAATGGGGCGCCCGATCTGAAGGACATGGTCAACCCGCAGCTGGTCAAGATCGCGCGGGACGACAGCCGGATCTTCCGGGACGACTCGCGCAAGCCGCGCCGTCGCCGGGACCTGCCGAAGAGCCGGCCGGCCCGGTCGCACTTCACGCCGTTCCGGTCCGACGTGGTCGAGGAGCTGGACGCCGGTGCGCTGCTGCCGGCGATCTACTTCATCTTCTCCCGCAAGGGCTGCGAGGATGCGATGCTGCAGTGCCTGCGGTCGGGCTTGCGGCTGACCAAGCCGAGCGAGCGCGACGAGATCAAGCGCGTGCTGGCCGAGCGCACCTCGGACCTGCCGGACGAGGACCTCGGCGTGCTCGGGTACCACGACTTCGCCGAGGCGCTCAGCCGCGGCATCGCGGCGCACCACGCGGGCATGCTGGCGTCCTTCAAGGAGGTCGTCGAGGAACTGTTCGCGCGCGGCCTGATCAAGGTCGTCTTCGCCACCGAGACGCTTGCCCTCGGCATCAACATGCCGGCCCGCACGGTGGTGCTGGAGAAGCTGAGCAAGTGGAACGGCGAGGCGCACGTCGACATCACGCCGGGGGAGTACACCCAGCTGACCGGCCGGGCCGGCCGCCGCGGCATCGACGTCGAGGGGCACGCGGTCGTGCTCTGGCAGCCCGGCTTCGACCCGCGCGCCGTGGCCGGCCTCGCCTCCACCCGTACCTACCCGCTCCGCTCGTCGTTCTCCCCGTCATACAACATGGCGGTGAACCTGGTCCGGCAGGTGGGCCGGTCAAGGGCGCGGGACATGCTGGAGCTGTCGTTCGCGCAGTTCCAGTCCGACCAGGCCGTGGTCGGGCTGGCCCGCCAGGTGCAGCGCAACACCGAGGCACTGGAGGGGTACAAGGAGTCCATCGACTGCCACCTCGGCGACTTCCTCGAGTACGCCGCGCTGCGCCGCCGGATCGGCGACCGCGAGTCGTCGGGCTCCAAACGGCGCAAGCTGGACCGCCGGGTCGAGGCGCAGGAGTCGCTGGAGAAGCTGCGGATCGGCGACATCATCCGGATCCCGGCCGGCCGGAGCGCCGGCTGGGCGCTGGTGCTCGATGCCGGCGTCAGGTCCGAGCGCGAGGGCCCGCGGCCAACCGTTTTGACGCTGGACCGGCAGGTGCGCAAGCTGTCGATGATCGACTTCCCGACCCCGGTCGAGGCGATCAGCACCCTGCGAGTGCCGAAGAAGTTCAACCCGCGCAACCCGCAGCAACGCCGCGAACTTGCCCACGTACTGCGTGGTCGCACCGACATGATCGGTGAGGACGGCCCGCCGTCGTCCCGCAGCCGCAGCGGCGATGTCGTCACGCACGCGGACGACCCCGAGCTGCAGCAGATGCGGGCCGAGTTGCGCGCGCACCCGTGCCACGGCTGCTCGGATCGCGAGGACCACGCCCGTTGGGCCGAGCGGTACTTCCGGCTGGACCGGGAGAACCGCGATGTGCAGCGCAAGATCGAGCAGCGGACGAACACGATCGCCCGCCAGTTCGACCGGGTCTGTCAGGTGCTCGACGCGCTGCACTACCTGGACGGCGACAAGACCACCGAGGCCGGCGACCGGTTGTCGCGGATCTACACCGAGCTCGACCTGGTCGCGGCGGAGTGCCTGCGGCAAGGCGTGTTCGACGACCTCGACGTACCGGAGCTGGCGGCCTGTCTGGCCGCGCTGGTCTACGAGTCGCGGTCGAAGGACGAGCCGACCTCACCCCGGTTGCCGCGCGGTGAGGTGCGCAACGCGCTGGAGCGAATGGGTTCGATCTGGCGGGACCTGTCCACGCTCGAGCGGGACATGCGGGTCGACTTCCTCCGTCCGATGGACCTCGGCTTCTGCTGGGCCGCGTTCCGGTGGTCGTCGGGTGCCTCGCTTGCCGAGGTCCTGTACGAGTCCGACCTGGCCGCCGGTGACTTCGTCCGTTGGGTGAAGCAACTGATCGACCTCACCGAGCAGGTCGCCGACGCGGCCGGCCCGACGCCGTTGCGCTCGACCGCCCGTCAGGTGACCGACCAGATCCGCCGCGGCGTGATCGCCTACGCCTCGGTGGTCGACGAGCCGTAACCGGACCGCCCCGACTGCATCGCTGAGGCTCTGAACCACCTCGG
Organism: Kribbella sp. NPDC023855; assembly: GCF_040639475.1. NCBI lineage: Bacteria > Bacillati > Actinomycetota > Actinomycetes > Propionibacteriales > Kribbellaceae > Kribbella > Kribbella sp. NPDC023855. Next base: position 170,965 of record NZ_JBFAAA010000013.1, on the reverse strand, counting down.
CTGCACCGTTGACCCTGTAGAACAAGCACTGTCAATCCGCCTACCCCTGTGAGGATTTCTTCCCCGTGGATCTGTCACGCCGTGATCTGGGCAAGCTTGCCGTCGCCACCGGAGCCGCCGCCGCCGGTGGCATCGCGATCGCCCGCTCCGCCGACGCCGCCCCGACCTGGAAAGCGACCGGGACGGCGGTGCCGGCGCTGGCCGGCTTCGACGCCCAGATGAAAACGTTCATGCAAGCCCGCGGCATCACCGCCGGACAGCTCGCGGTGACCTACAAGGGCCGGCTGGTGCTGGCCCGCGGTTACAGCACGGAGAGCACGCTGGCCGTGCAGCCGACCTCGCTGTTCCGGATCGCGAGCCTGTCGAAGTCGTTCACCTCCGCCGCAATCCTGAAGCTGGTGCAGGACGGCAAGCTGACCATGACGACGCCGGTGACCTCGATCCTCGGCATCACCCCGGCCACCGGCCTGACCCGCGATCCGCGCTGGTCGTCGATCACGATGTGGCGGCTGTTGCAGCACCTCGGCGGCTGGGACCGCGACGTCTCCGGCGACCCGAACTTCAAGGACGCCACCATCTCCCGGACGCTCGGCGTACCGCTGGAGCTGCGGCACGCCGACGTGATCAAGTACATGGCCGGGCAGAAGCTCGACTTCGCGCCGGGCAGCAAGGCCGCGTACTCCAACTTCGGCTACCTGCTGGCAGGCCGGGTGATCGAGAAGGTCAGCGGCATGAGCTACGCCGCCTACGTGCAGCAGAAGCTGCTGACGCCGTTGCGGATCAAGCGGATGGCGCTGGGCTGGTCCGTCGCCAAGCACACCGGCGAGATGCCGTACTCCTCGCAGTACACGGGCCGGACCGTGCTGGACGGCTCGGGCGCGACCGTCGCCGCGCCGTACGGGACCTACAGCATGCGCATCCAGGACGCCAACGGCGGCTGGATCGCGAGTGCGCCCGACCTGGTTCGCTGGGCCAAGATGTTCGATGCGCCGTCGACCGTGCTGAACGCGACCTCGCTGAGCCGGGTCTGGGCGAAGCCCGAGGTCGGCATCAGCAACGGCTGGTACTACGGCCTCGGCTGGCAGGTGCGCCCGACGACCCAGGGTGGCACCGGGCGCAACACCTGGCACACCGGCAGCCTGCCGGGAAGCTTCTCGCTGCTCGTCCGGACCTACAACGGGATGAGCTGGGCCGCGCTGTTCAACCGTCGCGACGACGCGAGCGGCAAGTCGTACGGCGACATCGACGCGGCGATGTGGACCGCGGCCAACGGCGTCCGGACCTGGCCGACCAACGACCTCTTCCCGCAGTACTTCCCCGCCTGACCGATCGCAGTCCGCGCTACTGCCACGTTGCGGTGTCGGGATCGATGCCGTGGGCAACCGCGTGGGCGTCGATGAGCTGCCGGAACCAGGTGGCGAGGCCGGGCCGGATGCTGTCGTAGTGGGCGGCGAACTCCGGGTCGGCCTCGAACCTGCGGCCGAGGCAGACCTGCATCTGCCGGGTGATGGGGAAGTACGAGGAGAAGATCTCGCGGTGCAGCTCGACGAGCTGATCCGCTTCCGGGCTGCCCGGGGTGACACCGGCGTCCATCGCCTTCGCGAGATCGCCGTCGAGACCGGCCACCAAGTCGGCGATGGCCTGCCACTCCTCGGGGCTGCGCGAAGCTGAGCGTTCGGCGTACTGGCGCCATTGGGTCGTGTCTCCGTAGCGCCGGCGGGCTTCGGACGGCCAGTCCGGGTTCCACTGTGGGCCCAGGATCGCGGCTTGCTGCTCGGCGGTGAGCAGCAGGCCGCGTTCGTGGGCATCGATCATCCGGTCCAGTCCGGCGCTGAGTTGCTGGAGGCGGTCGATCCGTTCGGCGATCTGGCTGCGCTGCGCACGCAACGCGGCGGGCACGTCCTCGGCCGAGTCGTCCAGGACGGCCCGGATCCTGTCCAGGCCGAGACCGAGCTCGCGATAGACCACGATGCGGTGCAGGCGCTCCAGGTCGGCGGCGGTGTAGAGCCGGTACCCCGCGGGTGTGCGCAGCGACGGCCGGGCGAGACCGATCTCGTCCCAGTGATGCAGCGCGCGGACGGTCACGCCCACGCGCGTCGAGACCTGACCGACTGTCAGGCCATCGGTGTCGGCGACATCAGGCATGCGTCCCATTGTCGCCGCCACCGGCACCCGGCGCGGGGATCCCCATCGCCGCGATGTTCCGGGCCTCTTCGCTGGCAGGATCGAAGACCTTCGCCGCGGTCATGATGATCCGTGCGTTCTCCGGGGTGATCACCTCCACGTCGACGGTGTTCCAGGGCGTGTCGCGGGGACCGTCGACCGAGTCCGGCCGCAGGGTGCGACAGGCCTCGGCCAGCGGCTCGATCTGGCTGAGCACGCACGCGAAGCTGAAGCTCATCGCCGGTGCCTGCTCGGGAACGCTGTCCGCCGCGACGAGCAGGACGTCCTGGAAGGCCCAGCGGCGCAGGTGGGTCAGCCGGCCGGGGACGCTGAACAGGTCGATGAACCCGAGCCCCCGAACCCAGAAGTCCACCGACGCCGCCAGATCGGCGGTGGGGATCGTGGCGAAGGCGGGCATGCCGTAGATGCCCCGGTACGGCTCCGGCGGGACCGCATCCGGGCCAGGAACGGGTACGGGGCTCATCTCGAAAGCGTCGTAGTAGTCACTCATGCCCCCGACCCTCCAGCCTCACGCTACGTGAGGGTCAAGCTCGATCAGAACAGCAGCGCCCTGAACTGCGGATCGGTGGTGCTGTCCTCGCCGGCCATCGAGGTCAGCACAGCCCGTACTGCGTCGATCGCCGCGTCACCGTGGGTCTTGCGGAGTCTGCGTTCGTAGGCCTGGTGAAAGCGCCGGGCCGCGGCGAGCGCGGCCTGGCCGCGCTCCGACAGGTGGATCAGCCGGGCGCGCCCGTCGGTCGGGTCGGGGTGGCGCTCGACATAGCCGCGGCGTTCCATGTCGTCGACGATCTGCGCCGCGCCCTGCTTGCTGATGTCCAGCCGCTGCGCGAGCGTGCTGATCGTCGCCGGCGCCCGGCCGAGCGTCCGCAGGACGAAGCCGTCGCTGCGGCCCTGGTCGTCGAAGCCCTGCGCCGCGGTCACCGCGCGGAGCTCGCGGACGAACTCCTGTTCGGCGAGCAACAGCAGGATGCCGAAATCGGGCTTGCCATTCGTCGTCATGTGCTCCATGATAGACAAGTCAACTTGAACAAGCCAGCTTGTCTAATATGTGAGGGGAATACAGATGCCGATCGTTCGTGCAGCAGAGGCGCCGCAGTTCGACCTTCAGGGCGCGCAGTTCACCGTGCTGGCTTCGCCGAGCCTGGGCTCCGAGGGGCTGTGCACCTGGCGGCTGCGTCTGGCCGCGGGCCCCCGCGACGACGCGCCGCACACGTTGGACCGCGACGAGGTGTTCATGGTCCTGTCCGGCACCGTGCAGATCACCCCGGGCGGCGAGAAGCTCAGCGCCGGCGATGCGGCTGTAGTGCCGGCGGGAGAGCCGATCCAGGTTCGCAACCTCGGTGACGACGACGCTGAGATCCACGTCGCCATCACTGCAGGCTTCACCGGCACCATGGCCGACGGCACCAAGGTGCAGCCGCCCTGGTCCAAGTAGTCGGCTAGCAGCGGCGGATGGGGGCGCTGTAGGTGGTGTTGCTCGGGGTGGCGACGTAGTAGTCGGTGACCCAGCTGCCATCGGTCAGCCTGTCCCAGACCGCCGTAGTACCGACTGTCGAGCCGGCTCGTTGGCACGTGACCCACGCCAGCGAGCCGGACGGCAGAAGTCCTGGGTACCTGCTGTACGCCGAACCGGGGCCGCTTCGCCTGGCCAGGTTGTCGATCGTTGTCTGGTACGGGTAGCTGCAGCCCGGGATCGGCGGGCTGTAACCAGTCTTGTTGGGCGTGCGGACGTAGTAGTCGATGACGTAGGTGCCGTTGATCAGCTTGTTCCAGACCGAGCTGGTGCCGATCTTCGGGCCGTAGGTCTGGCACACGATGCGGACGCTGCTGTTCTGGGCGATCGTCGCCCGGATCGGATAGGCGGTCGACGGGCCGCTGTAGGCGTAGATGGTGGTTCTGACCGTGTACGTGTACCAAACGGACGCGACCGGCGCGTCGAAGCGGTCGTTGTCGATGTTGAGCGTGACGCCGCCGTACGTCTCCGTGTGGTCACCCCGGTACTGCTTCGCCCGCTGGCCGACGGACCAGTAGCGGTCGGAGATCAGCGGCCAGCCTGTCAGTGCGGAGTTGAGGTCCCAGCGGGCGATCCACAGCGCGTCCGGGCGGGCGTAGGAGGTCGAGTTGTAAACCTCTGCCAGGTGGCGAGCGCCGGAGTCCTGGTGGGCGTACACCGCGGAGAGGTAGCCGCGGCGGTGGAGTTCCTTCGTCCAGGACGACAGGTACCGCAGTACTGTCGCCCGGCAGGTCGCATCGGCTGCGTTGTAGTGCTCCATGTCGCCGTAGATCGCACTACCCGGCAGCAGCCCGATCGCTGCGGCCTTGGCGACGGCATCCGCCGCCTGACTCGTCCCCTGCGTTGCAGCGGAGGGCGCAGTCATCTTCACCGCGTTGACGCGGGTCGTGCAGGGCGCCTGATAGCCCATGTAGATAGGGATCAGCCGCCAGCCCATCCGGGTCACAGTGCTCACCCAGCTGGCCGTCAGCTGCGGCTGGGCGCAACCACGGTTCACCCCGCCGAAGTAGATCCCTATTGCCTTGTACGGCGACGACGTCCACGCCGACATCTGCGCGACCGTCGGCGCAGTACAGGTGTCGAACGCCAGGCCGGTGTATCTGGTGGCGGTAGCACTCGCCGGATAGTTCACCGTCGTGGCCGGCTCAGCTGCTGCCGGCACGACCACCATCCCCAGCGTCAGACCGCCACACACCAACCCCACAAGCAACCGCAAACGCCCCATGGTGACCCCTTAGACATCTGCAGTAGACGCCTCCGGCGAGCGTCCCGCAATGCCTAGCGGAGCAGCGATGCAGCACCGATACGGTTCTGGCGGTCCTTGACTACGACGCGCAGTTCGAGCTTGCCGCTGGGTAGCTTCGCGAAGACCCGGTACGGCGGTGCGTCGTCGGTTCCGAGCACGGTCCACTTCTGCTGCGCCTGGACGCGCAGTGCGAAGGTCGCCTGGGCGTAGGAGACATCTGGGACCGTCGAGACGAGTTCCGTGCGGCCGTCCTGGGTGGTGTTGGTGCCCAGCGCGAGAGTTGGCTCAGGAGCAGCCGGGTCGGCCGGCAGTGCGCTACGGCTGCGGTAGACCGCCGCGCTCAACGGCGGCACGGTGAGCTTGACCGTGCCCTCTGCACTCGTCACCTGCGTGACCCCTGCCGTCTGCAGCGCAGGACGGATCCGCTCGTACTGCGTACCCGACGCCCCCACCGGCACATCGACAGTCTTCGCCGAGGTGGACGAGTTGGCGACCACGAGGAACTCGCGACCCGTCGTACGGTCGATCCGGCTGTAGGCGAGCAGGTCGCCGGAGGCGAGGCGCAGTACCTGGTTGCCGCGCTTCCACATGGGGTCCGAGGCGGTGAAGCCGGCCAGTGAGCGTAGTTGGCGGTAGAGCGGATGCGTGGGGTCGAAGTTGTCGTCCGCGGGAGTCTTGGCCGTGCCGACCTGGTCCTGCGTCTTGTGGTCGGCGACCTGCGTCGGGAACATGTCCTGCCGGGTCTCGGCATCGCCGCCGGTCCCGATGAAGCCCTGCTCGTCGCCGTAGTAGATGACCGGGTTGCCACGCCAGAGGAAGAGCAGTTCGTTGCCGAGCTTGACCCTGGCCAGCAACTCCTGCTCGCTGATGTCTGGATGGTCCTGCTTCAGCATCATCGCCAGCCGGCCCATGTCGTGGTTGCCGAGGAAGGTGGTCAGCGAGTACGCGTTCGAGTCGGCGTCGGTGTAGAGGTCGTCGGACTGGAGCACCTGGCCGAGCAGCGACGAGCCCTTGCCGGAGACGAAGTCGCGGGCCGCGCCCTGGAACGGGAAGTCCAGCACCGACTGCATCTTCGCCGCAGTGCTGTAGTGCGAGGTCAGCTCGGGATCACCGCTGTAGACCTCGCCGAAGATGAAGAAGTCCTTCTTGCCGCGGGCGATGGCATGAGCCCGGACCGCGGGCGCGAACGCCTGCCAGAACTCGTCGTTCACGTGCTTGGCGGTGTCCACCCGATAGCCGTCGATGTTCATCTCGTTGATCCAGGACGAGTAGATCTGCTGCATGCCGGCGACGACCCGCGGGTGCTCGGTCATCAGGTCGTCCAGGCCGAAGAAGTCGCCGTACAGCAACTGCTCGCCTTCGTAGACGGTCGCGTCGCCACGGTTGTGGTAGAGCGTCGGATCGTTCAGCCACGCGGGCCTCTTCAGCTTCGCGACTTCGGGGGTCGCCAGGATCGGCTTGTAGGGAAAGGATTTGTCGACAGGGAGCTTCGGGAAGTCCGGCCGCCCGGCCATCGCGCGGAGGTCGAAAGGCTTGCCGTCGGCATCCTTGTAAGGGGCCTCCTGCAACGACCTGTACGGATGCTCACCCGCGAAGGTGATCACGTCCGCGGTGTACTGCGCGGTGATGTCGAAGAACACCTTGATGCCGTTGGCGTGCGCCTTGTCGACCAGCGCCCGCATCTCCCGCGCCGTCCCGAAGTGCGGGTCGAAGCTGGTGAAGTCGGTGATCGCGTAACCGTGGTACGCCGCGAACGCGCCGGCCGGGCCGAGATCGACGACCCAGCGGTTGCGGAACGGCGGGTTCACCCAGAGCGCCTTGACGCCGAGCCCGGCCAGATAGTCCACCTTCGACGACAATCCGGCCAGGTCGCCCCCGTGGAAGAACTGCTTGTCCGTCGGGTCGAACCCGTTCTCCAGCCGCGTCCCCGCGGTCAGCCCACCGCGGTCGTTGCGCGGATCACCGTTGGCGTACCGGTCGATCATCGTCATGTAGAACGGCACGCCGGTCAGGTCCGAGCGCAGCGAGTCCCGCGCCAATGCGGCATCACCGGGATCGGCAGCGGTCGCAGTGCTGGCCAGACCGAGAAGGAGGGTGCTTGCAGTCAGCAACGATGCGGCTACGGAGCGCTTCACCCGGGCAGGCTATCTCCTGGCGGGACCAGGCCAAGAGATAGCCTGCACCGGACCCCACTGGAGGAGCGGATGCCGACCGTCCTGGCTGGCCTGGCCCGGCTCGATCCCGAGCGAATCCGGCATGTCGCCTCACCGCTGATCGAGCTCGGCTGCGCCCTGCACGTCCTCGCCGAACCGCGCCACCACGGCCGCACCGAGTGGGCCGACCAAGTCAAAACAGCCATGCCCGCCGTACTGCGAACCGACCTCGCCACCTGGGCCTGGACGGTCCGGGCGGTCCGGGCACGGTTCTTCGCCACCAGCCCTGCGACGGGCCTGCCGTCATTCCCCGATGAACTCGCAGTACTGCGCTCCCGCCCGCCGGCAGACCTGGCCGCCGAGCTGGTCCGGCCGTTGCGTGGCCAGCCGTTGGGCAGCCGGAGTACCGACCTGGTCGCAGTACGGCGCTGGGCGTTGAGCCGGGGGAGGCCGGTGGCCGAGCTGGTGGAGGCGCTGCTGACCTCGCCGGCCGAGCCGGTCGCGCAATTCCTGGACTTCCTTGAAGCGTGCTGGAGGGGCTGGTTCGGCGAGATCTGGGAGTCGTCACGGGATCAGCTGGCCGCGCGGGGCCGGCAGGATCGCGATCTCGCGGTGCGGGGCGGATTGAGCGTGATGCTGCCGGGGCTGGACGGCTCGATCGAGGTCAGGGACGCCGACAGCATCGTCGTTCAGAAGGTCCAGAACAAGCGGATCGATCTGGCTGAGCGCTCGCTGCTGCTGGTGCCCAGCAACTTCATCGCTCCGCACCTCTTCCTCGGCGAGGTCCCGGGCGAACCCTTGACCGTGATCTATCCCGTCGGCGGCCGCGGGTCCGCAGTACCGACGGCTCAGGTGATTCGCCATCGGCTCGAGGCGCTCGCGGTCGCCGACCGGCTGCAGGTCTGCCGGGCGGTCGCCAGCGAGCCGCGGACGGCGGGGGAGATCGCTGCTCTGTGGAATCTCAACGCGACGCAGGTCACCCGGCATCTCAGGGCTTTGACCAGAGTTGGACTGGTGACGGCCGAGCGGCATGGCCGATTCGTGGCCTACCGGCTCGACGAGCAGGCGGTCCGCAACCTCGGCACAGATCTGCTCGACCTCGTGATGCGCTGACGACTTCCGTCAATCCAATCGCCACCCGCGGGTCCGGGCGGTTGACTGACGGCCATGACTTCTTCCCTTCCGCCGGAAGTCCGCCGGCTGGTCGCGGCGACCCTGGTCAACACCTTCGGCAACGGCGTCTACGCGGCGGTGGGCGCGCTGTACCTGACCCGAGTGGCGGGGCTGTCCGTCGGTCACGTCGGCATCGGCCTGACGGTCGCGGGCCTCGTCGGCCTGATCGTCAGTACTCCGCTCGGTGTGGTCGCCGACCGCCTCGGCCCGAACCGCGCGTACGTCGCGTTCCTGCTGCTCCAGGCCGTCACCATGACCGCCCTGACCCAGGTGCGTTCCTTCCCCCTGTACATCGCCGTCGCGGCGGTGACCGCGATCGCGGACTCCGGTCAGCGGGGTGCAAAGGGCGCGCTGATCGCCGGGCTGGTGCCGTCCGACCAACGCGTCCGGACCCGGGCGATCCTGCGGGTGACGACGAACATCGGGATGGGCGTCGGGATGGGTCTGGCCGGGATCGTGCTCGCCGTCGACCGGCCGGTGGTCTACGTGATCGCGCTGCTCGCCAACGCGGCGACGTACCTGGTCACGGCCGGGTTGGTCGGTTGGGGGATGCCGAGGATCGCGCGAGTGCTGGCTACGAGCGGTCCGTCGGGGTTCACCGCGCTGAAGGACCGGCCGTTCCTGGTGTTCGTCGCGCTCGACGGCCTGCTCAGCATGCACAACTCGATGGCCCAGATCGCCATCCCGCTGTGGGTGGCGACCGCGACCGACGCGCCCACCTGGCTCATCTCGGTGCTGCTGGTGACCAACTCGGTGGCGGTGATCCTGCTGCAGATCAGAGTTGCCCGCGGCACCGAAACCCTGGTCGGTGCCGCGCGGGCCGGTCGTCGAGCAGGCCTTCTGCTCGCAGTGGCGTGCGGGGTGCTGGCGCTGACCGACGTGACGTCGGGCGCGGTGACGATCGCCTTGCTGCTGGTCGCCGCGCTGGTGCACGTGCTGGGGGAGATGCTGCAGTCGGCGGGCGGCTGGGGGATCAGCTTCGAGTTGGCGCCTGCCGGTGCGCAGGGGCAGTACCAGGGCGCCTACGCGATGGGGCACCAGGTCGGCGACCTGATCGCGCCGTTCGTCCTGACCGTCGTCGCGGTCAGCTGGGGCTGGCCGGGATGGTTGCTCACGGCCACTATCTTCCTGCTCGCCGGAGCGTTCATTCCGGTTGTGGTTCGGAGGAGCTCAGGCGGCGAGCCGCTGGAGGAGATCGCGCAGCTGGCGAGCAGCGGCGAAGCCGGCGCGGTTGCCGCCAATCGTGCTGGCTGACGGTCCATAGCCGACCAGATGGACTCGCGGCTCGAGGACCGTATGGGTGCCGTCCATCCGGATGCCACCGGACCGTTCGCGGAGCTGGAGGGGAGCGAGATGACCGTGGTCGGCCCGGAAGCCGGTGGCCCACAGGATGGCGTCGACGTGTTGCTTGCGCCCGTCCGCCCACTCGACGCCGTCGGGAGTGATCCGTTCGAACATCGGCAACCGGTTGTAGACGCCTTTCCGGTACGCCGCCTGCTCCTGCTCGCGCAACTGCAGGCCGGTGACTGCTACTACGCTCTTGGGTGGTAGCCCTGCCCGGACCCGCTCCTCGACCTTGGCGATGATCTGCCGCCCGATCTCCGGCCCGAACTCCTCACCCGGCGCGCGCCACTCCGGCGGCCTGCGGGTCACCCACGTGGTGTCGGCGTACTCGGAGATCTCGGCGAGCAACTGTACTGCGGATGCGCCGCCGCCGACCACGAGCACGTGTTGGCCGGTGAACTCCTCAGCGCCGTTGTAGTCGGCTGTGTGCAGTTGCCGGCCCTTGAACGTCTCGATGCCCGGATACCAGGGAATGAACGGACGATTCCAGGTGCCGGTCGCGTTGACGATCGCCTCGGCCTGGTAGGTGTCGTGATCAGTCCTCAGCTCGAAGACCTCGCCATCGCGGCGCACGCTCTCCACGATCACGGGCCGGACAACCGGCAGGTCGAAACGCGTCTCGTAGTCCGCGAAGTACCGGGGGACGAAGGCGTTGGCCCGCTCGTCCGCGGCACTTTCCGGTACGGCGACTCCTGGCAGGTTGGCGATGCCGTGCACGTCGTGCATGGTGAGCGAGTCCCACCGGTGCTGCCACGCGCCACCGGGTGCCGGGTTGCGATCGAGCACCACGACACCGTCGTACCGGTCGAATCCCATCCTGACCAGGTGATACGCGGCCGAGAGCCCGGCTGGCCGGCTCCGATCACCGCTACCCGCGTCGTCTTCACACCGGGTGCAACGTCTGCACCCGGTGTGACTCTTCCCAGTTACTCCCAGCTGTTGTCGATCCGCTTGTGGTAGCGCTGACCCGCCTTGCCGCCGATCACCGCGGCCAGCAGGCTGACCACCACGACCGCGCCGGCCAGGATCAGGCCGCCGCTGGTCAGCGTCTCCTCCGCGATCGGAACGGACGGCAGGTCCACCCGGTCGAGGACGTCGTACTGCGAACCGGCGAGCGCGCCGATGCCGGCCACCACGAGCGTGACGACCAGGCCGATGGCCCAGACGCCGAACCCCTGGCGAGCACCGTCGAACCGGGCCAGCCGGCCGGCGACGTACCCGCCGTTGTAGTAGGCGATCGCCATCATCAGGATCAGCACGACGCCGGAGACGACGCCGATGGTGCCGGCGTTGTCCTCGGCCGTCGAGCGGTCGAGGGTGATCGCGTAGTCGACCGCGGCGGCGATCGCACCGACCACTCCGGTCAGCAGGACCGTCAGACCGACGGCGATCAGCCAGCCGAAGAACGCGGCGCCGGCCTTGAAGCCGCGGAACGCCGGATCGACCTCGGCCGCCGTGGAGGTCTTGATGTCAGCCCGGTGGGTCGGCTGAGTCCGCTCGACCACCGGCTCTTCGTGGGTGTAGTCGTGCTCTTCTCTGTACTGCGCGTCTTCTCTGTACTGCGCGGGCGTGGTCTGGGTGTCAGGCTCGTCCCGATACTGCTGAACCATGTCGCTGTCTCCTCATCATCGACAGCCCCGTGTTTCCCCGTCCCAGGTACCCGCGGGTATGCCTCTCAGTCGAGCAGACTGTCGATTTTCTCGTGGTACCGCTGCCCGGTCCTGCCGCCGAGCAGCGAAGCGAGCAGAGGCAGCATCAGCAGCGCGGCGGCCGTGATGAGTCCGCCGGTCAGCAGGGAGTCGTTGGTCAGCGGTACGTCGGGGCGGTCGACCCGGCCGGTCAGGTCGTAGTGGCTGTTCAGGAATGCCCCGACGGATGACGTCAGCACGAGCAGCAGGAAGGTGATCATCCAGACGCCGAAGCCCTGCCGCATGCCGTCGAACCGGGCCAGCCGGCCGGCGACGTACCCGCCGGTGTAGAAGGCGAGGCTGAGCATCAGGACGAAGGCGGCCGCGGCAGCGACGGCCGCAGCACCGGCCTGCCGCTCCGCATCGTCTCTGGTGTAGTCCAGAACGTAGGTGGTGCCGGCGGTGGCTCCGGTGATCAGAGCGCTGAGCAGGACGACCATCGAGCCCATGATCATCCAGCCGAAGAAGGCAGCACCGAACTTGAAGCCGCGGTAGGACAGCCGTTCGGGTTCGATCGGCAGCAGCGGGGTGTCGGGGACCACCGTGACGTTGCTCATCGCCCGGTGGGCCGCTGCGCGCGCCTCCTGGTAGCGCTGGGTCGAATCGACCTCAGGCTCGGTCAAGGTGCCGGTACCGCCATTGCGCTGTTCCACTGCCATTTCCCCTCACGAGTGGGTCCTGCGGGCGGTCCCTACCCGTCCAGTGCTCGGGTCATGCGGGGTCCGGCGAGGAATTAACGATCTCCTGCGGGTACCGGCGCGGGGTGAAGACCAGCGGACCGGCCGGGCGGGGGACTGTCTGGGTCTGCGAGGAGCCGATCAGCAGCAGGCACCGCATGTCGACCTGCTCCGGGTCGAGCTCCGCCAGAGTCGTGACGGTGATCGACTCGGCCGGACCGCCTACGTCCCGGCCGATCACCACCGGGGTGGTCGGCGAGCGGTGTTCGAGCAGGAGGTCGCGCGTGGCGCCTACCTGCCAGGTCCGGGACTTCGAGGCCGGGTTGTAGATGGCGATGGCCAGGTCAGCCGTTGCTGCTGCAGTCAGGCGGGCAGCGATCACGTCCCACGGCTTGAGGCGGTCCGACAGCGACAGCACGCAGTAGTCGTGGCCTAGTGGCGCGCCGACGCGACTGGCCACCGCCTGGGCCGCAGTCATGCCTGGCAGAACGCTGACCGCGATGTCGGCGTACTCCGGTTCGGAGGCGACCTCTGTGACCGCGCTCGCCATCGCGAAGACACCGGGGTCGCCGGAGGAGACCACGACGACCCGGGAGCCCTTGCGGGCCAGGTCGAGCGCGAAGGCGGCCCGCTCCGACTCCACCTTGTTGTCCGAGCCGTGCTTGCGTTGCCGGGCGCGGTCGGGCAGCCGGTCGACGTACGGGCCGTAGCCGATCAGGTCGTCGGCCTCGGCGATCGCGGACCGGACCTCCGGGGTCATCCACTCGGGTCCTGCCGGGCCGAGGCCGACCACGGTCACCGAGCCCTCGGTGCTCTCGGTTGTGTGGCGCGACTGGGGTGCCGGGGTGTTGATCGGGCTGGGGAGCAGGGCGAGGGAGAAGTAGGGGACTGAGTCCGGGTCGACGTCTTTGAGCGGCGCGGTGCGCTGGGCGTCAGTGGTCGCGCGTTCGACGTACCAGGCCTCGTCTGCTCGTCCGGCCAGCTCGAAGGCCTCGCGGACGCCCTCGAAGGTCCTGCCCAGCTTCATGACCGCGGCAGCGTCGGTGTTCCGGAGCCGCTCGGCCAGTACGTCGGGCGGCAGTGTGCCGGGGAGCACCGTGAGGATCTCGTCCCGCTCACACAGCGGCCGGCCGAGTACTGCGGCTGCCGCGCTCACCGAAGTCACTCCTGGCACGACCTCACAGTTGTAGCGGTCGGTGAGCCGCTTGTGCATGTGCATGTAGGAGCCGTAGAACAGCGGGTCGCCCTCAGCCAGTACTACGACGTTGCGACCCGCATCGAGATGCGCGGCCAGCCGGGCGGCGCACTCGGTGTAGAAGTCGTCCATGGCGCCCTGGTAGCCGCCGGGGTGGTCGGTGGTCTCGGTGGTGAGCGGGTACATCAGCAGTTCTTCGAGCTGGCCTTCGCGCAGGTACGGCGCTGCCACCGAGCGCGCGATGCTCCGGCCGTGCCGGGCGCTGTGGTAGGCGATGACGTCCGCCTCGCCGATCAGCCGGGCCGCCTTCACAGTCACGAGTTCGGGGTCGCCCGGGCCGAGCCCGACCCCCCAGAGCCGTCCGGTCATTCTTCCTCGCTCGCGATCGCGTTGATGGCGGCAGCGGTGATCGCACTGCCACCCCGGCGGCCCCGGACGACCAGGTACTCCAGACCCAGGTCGTTGGCGGCCAAAGCTTCCTTGGACTCGGCGGCGCCGATGAACCCGACCGGGATGCCGAGGATCGCGGCCGGGCGCGGTGCGCCGTCGCGGATCAGCTCGAGCAACCGGAAGAGCGCGGTCGGAGCGTTGCCGATGGCAACTACTGAGCCTGCGAGGCGGTCCGTCCACAGGTCGATCGCCGCCGCGCTTCTTGTTGTCTCGAGCTGCTTGGCCAGCTCGGGCACCGACGGGTCGCTCAGGGTGCAGATGACCTCATTGTCCGCGGGCAGCCTTTTGCGGGTGACGCCGGCAGCGACCATCGCTGCGTCGCACAGGATCGGGGCTCCGCCTTGCAGGGCAGCCCGGGCGGCCTTCACGACGCCCTCGGACCAGGCGAGGTCTTGGGTGAGGTCGGTCATCCCACAGGCGTGGATCATCCGCACGGCCACCTGCGCGACATCGGCAGGCAGCTCGTCCAGCGCGGCCTCGGCGCGGATCGTCGCAAACGAACGGCGGTAGATCTCCGCGCCGTCAGTCACGTACTCGTAGTTCTCACTCACTGCACCCTCACTCCGTCGCCAACCTCATCGACTGTCATCGCGACCCCATCGACCGAATACCCGCCGCTCGCAAGGGCAACTACGTCCACAAACTCCCCACCAGGTTTCCCACACCGCCGCTCACACCCGGACCAGTGCACGGCCTTTTGCCCACCGCTCCACCCCGGTACTACGCGCCGAGCGTCCCCCCGAACATCCCCCAACGCCTTCCCACACCCCGGCCGCCCCGCACACGAGGTCACCCCATTCCAGGCTGACTCAGCCTCCACCACCAACCCACACCCAGCCAGCTGCGTTAGGTCCTCCTCAGCAACCCCAACCACAACAACCCCCCGCCCCCGGGTAACCCGCAACACAGCCTCGCTGGCCCCCAGGCTCTCCCAACCCCCAGCAACCCCAGCAATCACCGCCGCCTGCTCCCCGTCCAGCACCCCAAGCGGCACCCCTACAACGAACGCCCCCACCCCCACACCGTCCTGCACCCACCCAGCCCGAGGCACAGCCGCGCGCGGCACCCGCCCCTCGCCTTCCAATGCCGGCCCGCCTTCACACGCTTCCACCGCCTGCGCAGTGCCCGCTCCCGCAGCGAGGTGCTCTCCGGGCACATGCTGCAGAGCGGCCTGCTCCTGCAACCCCAGCCGTGCCAGCACGCGTTGCGGGCCGTTTAGCAGTTCGGCCAGCCGCCAAGCCTCCGACTGCTGCTGTGCGCGTTCCGCCAGGAATGCCTCGGCGGCAGCGACCATCAGGTCCGGTGCCTGCTCCGGCGGCAGCAGCACGCCGGTAGGTGCTCCTGCGAGCAGCAGCTCAGCAAGCTGGCTGTCGACCATCCGCACAGCGACGTCTGCCTTCGCCGACGCCAGATCCCCGCGCCCGTCATCCAGAGCGAACAGGAAGCGCCCCGGCAGCTCCGCCAGCGCCGGGCGGGCGCAGAGCAGCCGGTCCAGGTCGCGCGCGAGCGGCAGTACGTCGTACCGGCCGTGTGTGTCGAGTCCGGAGAGTGGTGAGGCGAGGATGTTGCGTACGCGCTCATGGCTGATTGATGGCAGCAGCCCCGCCGCGTACAGCCGCTCCGACAGCTCCACCGGCGCCCCCGGCCGCAGCGCCCGGATCTGCACGTTCGCCCGCGACGTCAGCTCCAGGTGCCCGTCCCCGAGCTCCACCGCCGCCGCAGCGAGCACTCTCAGCTGCTGCGCGCTCAGCACTCCGCCAGGCAGCCGCACCCGCGCCAACCCGCCGTCAGCCGCCTCATGGACAGCAAGAACCCCCGGACAACGGTCTGGCTCGGTCCTTCCAAGAGGCGTCACGGCCGTGATGCTACTGCCCGCCCCACCGCTGTGTTTCCCCTCACAACCGCAACCCCCACCCGTCCGCTCCCGCTGGGGGAGCGGACGGGCGGGCGGCGCGGCTCAGAGGTGCGGGTGCGGGTGGACGGGGGAGCGGTGCTGGAAGGAGAGGATGCCGGGGTTGCGGATGCGGCCGGCCTCGATCTCGATGGCGCGGTCGATCGTGGTGTCGGCGTGCCAGGCTTCCGGCCCTTCGAGCACCGTCCGCAGGTAGGGCAGCAGGGCCTCGCTGATCTCCCAGCTCGCGGAGTTCCACAGGTACGACGGGGTGTGGTCGACGCCGTAGTACGTGATGTTGTTCCCGACCGTGAACGTCGGCTCGTTGAAGCCGGTCGGGCGGGCCCAGCTGAAGCCCATGCCGAGATCGCAGGAGACGTCGATGATCAGGCTGCCCGGAGCGAACAGCTCCAGGTCCTCCTCGATCAGGAACGTCAGCGGTGCGTCCGGATCCTGCAGCACACAGTTCACGACGATGTCGTGCTGCGCCAGGAATCCGGCCAGCGGCACCCTGCCCTCATCCGTCAGCGCGTGACTGCGCCGCGGATCGGAGGTGTCGTCAGCATCGTCGTGGTCGAACTGGACCATCCGCGCCGAGTGGATCGGCGAACTGACCGCCGTCACGCCTCGCCCGGTCAGTACGTCGACGTCGTGGATGCCGTGCGCGGCGAGCGCGGTCACCGCACCTCGCGCCGTCGCGCCGAAGCCGATCACCACCGCGTTGAGCCGGCGGCCGTAGTCACCGGTCGAGCCGATCATCTCCAGCGCGTGCAGCACCGAGCAGTAGCCGGCCAGCTCGTTGTTCTTGTGGAAGACGTGCAGGTTGAACCGGCCGTCGGAGGTCCAGTGGTTCATCGCCTCGAACGCGATCAGGGTCAGCTCGCGGTCGATCGCGAGCTGGGTCATCTTGTCGTCCTGGACACAGTGCGGCCAGCCCCACAGCACCTGGCCGGTGCGGAACTCGGCGAGGTCCTCCGGCTGGGGCTTCGGCAGAAGCAGGACGTCCGTCATGGCGATCAGCTGTTCCCGGTCGAGGACGCCCGCAACGGACTGGGACAGCTGTGCGTCGGAGACACCGAACTGTTCGCCGTACCCGGACTCGAGGAAGATGCGTTGCCGCAGATCCTCGTCGATGCGGTCGAAATGATGCGGATGGATCGGCAACCGGCGCTCGTTCTCCTTGCGAGAACGGCCGATGACACCGAGAGCTAACTGGTCCACGAGGGCCCCTTTGGTTACCGCCTGTTTAGCACAGCGCACCCGACGACCGACACCATCACAAGCGCTGTCAGGCCTCCACAGACCATCGCGACGGACACCGAACTGGCGTCGACGACCAGTCCTCCCAGTAGCGCACCGGTGGAGAGTGTGGCCTGGAATGAAGAGGTGAAGAGCACTGTGGCGGCCTCACGGGCTTGGGGAGCCGCTACCGCGAACCAGGTCATCGAGCAGACCGGTACTGCGCCGTACGCGACTCCCCAGATGACCAGGAGTGCAGCCGCTGCAGGCGTGGTTGTCCCGATGATGGGGAGAAGGAGTGTCGCGGCTGCGATGAGGGCTGCGCTGGTGATGAAGGTGGTCCGGAGGTGGTTGGCGACCGTCGTACCGGCCAGGAAGTTGCCGGCTACTCCTGCTACGCCGTACAGGAGTAGTAGCTCGCTGATGCGGGTTGTGCCGGTGACGTCGCGGAGGAACGGGGTGATGTAGGTGTAGGTGCCGAAGTGGGCGGCGACGATGAGGCAGGTGGCGGCTAGGGCGATGCGGGTCTGCTTGAGGCGGAGGAGGTCGCGCAGTACTGCTAGTCCTGTTACTTGTAGAGGCGGCAGGGGCGGTACGACGACTGCCAGGGCTACGAGCACGCCGACGGTCAGCACGCCTAGTACTACGAACGGCACTCGCCAACCGAGGTGCTCGCCGAGAAACGTCCCAGCCGGTACGCCGAGCACCGACCCCAGAGGCACGGCGGCGAAAATGACCACCGTCGCCCGGACCACCCACCGCTCAGGCACCAGCCGCGCCGCCAGACCCGCCCCGATCGACCAGAACCCACCGATCGTCAGGCCGACCATGGCGCGCGCAACCAGCTCAACCCAGTACTCCGAGGCTGCCGCGGCGATGAAGTCGGCTGCGGCTAGCAGGGCCATCAGCGCGCAAAGCATCAGCCGCCGATCCAACCGAGCGGTCGCCACGGTGACAACGGGTGCCGCGACGGCCGCAACCAGCCCCGGCATCGTCATCAACCACCCACCCCGCCCAGCCGAAACCCCAAACTCCGCCGCCATCGCCCCGAGCAACCCGATCGGCAGAATCTCCACGGTCACAATCAAAAAAATCCCAACCGTCACACACCCGACCCCAGCCCACGCCCGAGCCGTCGTCCGCACATCCAGAAGCTCCATGCCCCAGTCGACCCCGCGCCCCCGCCGCCCTACACGCGATTTCACGACACCTCGGTCGACACCCACTACGGCGTCGCATTCCCGCGGGTGGTTGTTCCCCCACGCAGCCGTCCGCTCGCTCCTGCGTCGCTCCCTCCACGGCTGCTCCCGCCCACCCCGGGCCGACGCGGGCTCCTTCGTCGCCCGCGCGAAGACGAATTGCGCGCGAGTGTCTTGCGAGCGGCTGGTGGTGTTCCCCCCACGCAGCCGTCCGCTCGCTCCTGCGTCGCTCACTCCACGGCTGCTCCCGCCCACCCCGAGGCGACGCGGGCTCCTGCGTCGCCCGCGCAAAGGCGTGGTCGCGAGGCGATCATCCCTGGTGCGAGCTGCCCACTGCGCGGCACCCGGCGGAGGCGGAAGCCGACTCCTTCGTGCGCCAGCGACCGCGACGACGGCTGGAGCCGAGAGCAGCGCGGTCCAGTTCTACGCGGTCCAGTTCTGAGCCATCAGCAGCCGCTGATCGCCGGGTTCACGTGTGCCGACGGACAGGACGTATTCGGGCTGCGAGCAAACCCGCGCGCTCAGCGGCGGCTCTGAATGCGCTCAAAGCGGCACTACCCCCTGTCGTTCGGGACGGATCGACCCGCGCTCGGCTCCGCGGTGCTGGATAGTCAGTTGGTTGGATCATCTGTCAGTGGATTATCTCGCGGTATCCTGATCGTATGGCTGAGACACCGTTGCGGACTGTTCCGGATCTGACCGGGCTGTTGTTGCATGCCGGGCACGTCCTCGAGACCCAACTCACGGCCGCGCTGGCCGAGGTCGGGATGACGCCTCGGATGCAGTGTGTGCTGCTCCACGCCCTGGAGGGCGAGCGGACGCAGATCCAGCTCGCCGAGCTTGCCTATCTCGACAAAACCACGATGGTCGGGACCGTGGACGCGCTGGAGAAAGCCGGGTACGCCGAACGCAAGCCGTCCGCGACCGATCGCCGGGCCCGGATCGTCGCCGTCACGCCCGCCGGTGCCAAGGCGGCCGCCGAAGGGCAGCGCATCGTCGACAAGGTGCACGGTGAGGCGCTCGCCGCCCTGGCAGCCTCCCAGCGCAAGCCTTTCGCGGACTCGTTGGCCGAGTTGGTGGGCGGGCAATTGGCCACGCCGGTCGAGGATCAAGCGGTCCGCCGGCCGCGGCAACGGAAGTAGTCCACTAAAAGATCGTCTACTACCGAACTATCTGTTAAGGTCGTTCTTGTCTTGCCCTGCTGACAAGGAGAACGACCGATGACCTCGACCACCGACCCGACCAGCCCCGCCCTCGCCGGCCAAGCCGCCCCACGGGTCCACGCAGCCACGGACCAGACGGCCCAACGCCAAGCAGCCACGAACCAGACGGCCCAACGCCAAGCAGTCCCGGGCCAGGCGGCCCCATCCGGCCAAGCAGCCAAGGGCGAAGGCGCCCAGCCGGACCCAACAGGCAGCGACCGCGCAATCCAGCCAGGACGGGCCAAAGCGCTCGCGGTGCTCTGTGTGATGCAGTTGATGATCATCCTCGACGCCACCGTGGTGACGGTCGCATTGCCGACCATCCAGAGTGACCTCGGGTTCACCCAGGCCGGTCTGGCCTGGGTGATGAACTCCTACCTGATCGCCTTCGCCGGACTGCTCCTGCTCGCCGGTCGCATCGGTGACCTCCTCGGCAGCAAGCAGGTCTTCCTCGCTGGTCTCGGCGTCTTCACCGCGGCCTCGCTGCTCTGCGGCCTCGCCACCAGCTCCGAAGTACTGATCGCAGGCCGCTTCCTGCAGGGCGTCGGCGGCGCACTCGCCTCTGCTGTCATCCTCGGCATGATCGTCGGCCTCTACCCGGCGCCGGCCGACCAGGCGCGAGCGATGGGCGTCTACGGCTTCACCTCCGCAGGTGGCGCCTCAATCGGGCTCATCCTCGGCGGTGTGATCACGCAGACCGTCGGCTGGCACTGGGCCTTCCTGATCAATGTGCCGATCGGTGTGGTCTCCCTGGTACTCGCACAGCGGCTGCTGAGGGCTCAGCCCGGTCTCGGCCTCGGCAAGGGAGCAGACGTTCTCGGTGCCATCCTGGTCACCGCAGGTCTCTCGCTAGCCGTCTACACGATCGTCCAGACCGCCGAGCCGACTGCCGACGTACTGCGGACGCTCGTGCTCGCCGCCGTCTCAGTAGCTCTGCTGGCAGGCTTCGTACTACGCCAGGCCCGCGCCACCCAGCCATTGGTTGCCCTGCGCATCTTCCGCAGTCGTCAACTGACAGCGGCCAACCTGGTTGTCGTCCTGCTGTTCGCGGCCGGTTTCGGCTTCCAGTTCATGACAGCTCTCTACCTGCAGCGAGTGCTGGGCTTCGACTCGCTCCGTACCGGCCTGGCCTTCCTGCCGGCCCCGGTCCTCGGTGCTGTCATGTCGCTGTTCATCGGACCGCGACTGGTAGCCCGCCTCGGCGCCCGCGCCCTCATGCTGGCCGGCCTGGTCGCCCTTGCTGCAGCGCTCCTGGTGATGACCCAGGCCCCAACCGACGGCTCCTACCTCGTCAACGTGGTTGCCCCGCTGGTCCTAGTAGGCATCGGAACCGGCGCAGCGATCCCAGCCGTGATCATGCTCGCCATGTCCGGCGCAGAGCCCAGCGACGCAGGCCTAGCGTCCGGCCTGAACAACACAGCCCAGCAAGCCGGCGCAGCCATCGGTACTGCGGTCCTGGCAACCCTGGCCGCTTCAACCACCGCAGGACAACTCGCCGGGGGAGCTAACCCAGTCAGCGCCCTACGAGACGGCTACAGCACAGCGTTCGCCGCCGCAGCCGCCTTCGCCCTTGCAGCAGTGCTACTTGGAGCCACGCTCCTGACCCGCCACCGTCGTCGGCCGTAGCGGGAGGCGTACCCCGACCCGCTCTGCCAGATCGGACAGGTTCAGGTCAGGCGGGACCAGAAGGCGCAGTGGTGTTCGGTGGTCAGGTTGATGGGCTTGATGCCTCCCTGGTCGGTTGGGGCCAGGGAGAGGCCCTTGATGTCGGCCGTGCCGGCTGGTGCCCAGTGTGGACGTCCGGGGCCGTTCGGGTCACCGGTGCGGGCGAAGGCGGTCCAGTAGTCGAGCATCTGCTCCGACAGCCGCTTCTGCGTCTCCGTCAGCGGGAACTCGTAGCCACCGAGGTTGAACAGGTACGGCAGCTCAACAGCATGCGACGCGCCCAGTCCCGGCTGGGACAGCGGCGAATGCTTGTCCGCGAACTCATACGCGTACACAGGCACCCTTCGCGCCGCCTGCCGATCCGTGGTCACCTGTGTGCAGGACCAGATCCTGTCGGTGGTCACGGCGGTCCACGCCGCAGCAGTCGACCCGTACTGCGCCAGCGGGTACTCGCGGAGCACCTTCGGGGCGTCCTTGGCGCCGACCATGTCCGTCACCAGCCTCGGGTAGTCCGTGTCGGTGAGCACACCACCGTTGAACGTGCTCAACCAGCCCGCAGCCTCGTCATGGTTGTTCCCGGACAACACCGGCACCCGGTGGAACAGCCCAGCCTTCATCGCTGTCGCCGGACTGAGCGGCAATACCGCAGTACCGCCATAGGCAGGTTGCGTGAAGTTCAGGGTGTCTTCAACCAGTACTGCGGGGTCTGCCGCGCGCAGGCAGTCCAGTGCTGCCTGACCCGGCTTGCAGTTCAGCTTGGCCGCGTTGTTGGCGGCCCACTCCTCACCGTTCTGTTGCACAGCGCTCTGGGGCACCCATGGGGAGCCGGCCGCCTGGTGCGGGTACTGGCTGTTGTCGGGCCAGTTGAAGGCGCAGGAGCCGCTTTGCATCACTGCCTTGGAGAACAAGCCGGTGGCGGTCGGTGAAGTGAGCTGGGCGCACACGCTCATGCCACCGGCCGATTCGCCGGCCACTGTGACGTTGTGCGGATCGCCACCGAAGGCCCGGGCGTTGCGCTGGACCCACCGAAGGGCTGCCTGCTGGTCCTGGATGCCGTAGGTCCCCGAGCCGCGCAGGCCCGGGTAGCCGAAGAACCCGAAGATCCCCAGCCGGTAGTTGACCGTGACCACCACGACGTCCCCGCGAGTGGCCATCTTCGAGGCCTCGTAGCTGTTGCCGGTGCCGGAGAAGAAGCCACCGCCAGGGATCCACACCACGACCGCACGAGGCTTGGTCGACTGCTGCGCCGGAGTGGTGACGTTCAGGTAGAGACAGTCCTCGTTGGCAGTGCCCCCGGGTAGCTCAGGATTGGCGGCTTGAGCACAGGGGGTCGAGAGCTTGACCGCGTCCCTTGTGCCTGACCAGGGCTTCACGGGCTGCGGCGGCTTCCAGCGCATCCCGTGCACCGGCGGAGCGGCGTACGGGATGCCGTTGAAGACTCTGGTCGTTGTGGTCGCCCGGCCTCGCACTAGCCCGGCATCGGTCCGTACTACGCCAGGGTCCGCTCCAGGGGAGGTCGTGGATGCGGTTGCTCTGTTGACCCCTAGTGCGGCCGGGACGAGTGCCAGCGCTACTGCCAGCCGCAGCTTGCTACGGGTGATTCGGATACTTGTCATGCCGTGCAGCCTCCGCCAGGACCAGCAGCCCTCGCTTCGGCCGGACGGCCACTGCATCTACACCTTTGGTCTAGCGGTTGCGGCGGAGGAGGTAGGTGTCCATGATCCAGCCCTTGCGGCGGCGGGCTTCGGTGCGGACCTCGACGATCTGGTCGGCTACCTCCGCCAGTGGGCCGGCGACCAGGAGCTCGTCGGGTGTGCCGAGGTACGCGCCCCAGTAGATCTCGGCGTCCTGGTCGGTGTGCTGGGTGAAGGCGGTCTGGGCGTCCAGCATCACGACGACGTCGTCCACGTCGTCCGGCCAGCTCTTCGCCAGCCGGCGGCCGGTGGTGACCTGGATCGGCCGGCCTACCTGGTTGAGGCTGACCCGGTGCCGGGCCGCAAGGGTCGAGACACTGCTGATGCCCGGGATGACCTCGATCTCGAAGTCCAGTTCGCCGCGGTCGAGGATGTCGTCGAGGATCGCCAGCGTGCTGTCGTACAGCGACGGATCGCCCCAGACCAGGAACGCGCCGACCTGGCCGTCCTTCAGCTCGGTCGCGATCAGGTCCGCGCAGACGTCCGCGCGCCGCCGGCGCCAGTCGTCGACCGACTCGACATAGGCGTCGCTGCTGCGGTCCCGCTCGGGATCACGCCCGAACACCACCCGGTACTCCCGGTCGCCGGCGTGCCGCCGCAGGATCTGCTCGCGCAGGTCGACCAGCTCCTGCTTGACCTCGCCCTTGTCGAGCACGAAGAACACGTCGACCTGGTTCAGCGCCTTCACGGCCTGAACCGTCACGTGATCCGGATCGCCGGCTCCAACCCCGATCACCTTCATCTCCATCATGGCGCCGAGAGTAGTTGGCGGCCCGGAGCGAGCGGTCCGGGCAGTGACTGCTAATTTCAAAGTAACGTCGTCGAGAGGTCGCCCGCGTGCCCACTGCGGAAGAAATGCTCAGTACTGCGTCCGTGGTCGCCCTCGGCGCCTGCCTGGAGGCCGTAGCCCCTGAACTCGAACTGACAGCGACCAAGGCGGCACCCTCGCAACTGGCCGGTCTGACGTTCAGCGAGCGTGGCCGGCTGGTCCGCGACGCCCTGCTGGCCGACCTGCCCGCGGAGTACGCGCAGATGGAAAAGATCTTCCGCACCGCACTCGACGATCCCGCCTTCACCAGCTGGATGACCTGGCCAGTCACCGAGGCCGTCGCCGTACGGGCTGTCGAGGAGGGCGAGTTCGAGACCGGGCTGGCGCTGCTCGCAGACCTCACCCCCAGGCTGACGGCCGAGTTCGCCCTGCGGACCTTCCTCGCGGCAGATCTGGATCGCACCCTCGCGGTGGTCGTCGAGTGGACCGAACATCCCGACGAGCATGTCCGCCGGCTAGCAAGCGAAGGCACCCGAGCCAGATTGCCGTGGGCAAAACGGGTACCGGGCCTGATCGAGCGCCCCGAGCTGACCCGGCCGATCCTCGAAGCGCTCCGGCGGGACGAATCGGAGTACGTGCGCCGCTCGGTCGCCAACCACCTGAACGACCTCAGCCGCGTTGATCCAGCATTGGCCGTATCAATCGCCGGCAGTTGGCTGGCGTCACCGGCACCGACGACCGAGCGACTGGTGCGACACGCCCTCCGCACCCTGATCAAAGCGGCCGACCCAGGAGCCCTTGCTTTGCTGGGTTTCGAGCCGCCCACCGGATTCGTTGTCGACGGCCCGCAACTCGCAGTACAGGCTGTTGCTGTGGGGGAGTCGCTTGCTTTCGAGTTCCACGCGCACAACCGGAGTACTGCGGAGCTGCGGCTGGCGATCGACTACGTCGTCCATCACGTCAAGGCCAACGGGACGCTCGCGCCGAAGGTCTTCAAGCTGACCACTCGCACCCTCGCGCCGGGGGAGTCCGCGACGATCGCCAAGCAACACTCGTTCAAACCGATTTCCACCCGCCGGTACTACGCGGGCGAGCACGCCCTCGAACTCCAAATCAACGGCCACCCCTACGGCCACTCCACCTTCACCCTCTCGCTGGACTGATGCGGCTAGCCCTGAGGCTGAGGCTTGCCGTGGCGCCATTCGCGTTCGAAGGGGAGACGCCAGGCGTGGGGCGCGATGAGTTGGTGGATGGCGTTGGGGCCCCAGGTGCCGGGCGCGTAGGGCTTGACCGGCGGCGGGTCGTCCAGCAGGAGCGCTGAGTTCTCCCAGAGCGACTCGATGCCCTCGGCGGTGGTGAAGAGTGTGTGGTCGCCGCGCATCGCGTCCAGGATCAGTCGCTCGTAGGCCTCCAGTACGTCGCCCGCCGTCTCCGTCTCCTGGGTGGAGAACTGCATCGAGAGCTTCTCCAGCCGCATCCCCGGGCCGGGACGCTTGCCGTAGAAGGACAGCGACACTCGCGACGAGTCGGCCAGGTCGAAGGTCAGGTGGTCGGGACCCTGCGACCCGACGCCGGAGCCGGCCGGGAACATCGTCTTCGGCGCCTCTTTGAAGGCGATCGAGATGATCCGCATGCCCTCGGCCATCTTCTTGCCGGTGCGCAGGTAGAACGGCACGCCGGCCCAGCGCCAGTTGTCGATGCCGACCTTCATCGCGATGAACGTCTCGGTGTCCGAGTCCGGCGCGACGCCTTCCTCGCTGCGGTAGCCGCCGTACTGGCCGCGGACCACGTCGCTCGGCTGGATCGGCAGCATCGAGCGGAAAACCTTGTTCTTCTCCTCCGAGATGGCCCGCGGTTCCAGCGCCGTCGGCGGCTCCATCGCGACGAACGCGAGCACCTGCAGCACGTGCGTGACGACCATGTCCTTGAACGCGCCGGTCGGCTCGTAGAAGGTGGCGCGCTGGTCCAGGCCGAGCGACTCGGGGATGTCGATCTGGACGTGGTCGATGAAGTTGCGGTTCCAGATCGGCTCGAACAGCCCGTTGGCGAACCGGAAGGCGAGGATGTTCTGCGCCGCCTCCTTGCCGAGGAAGTGGTCGATCCGGAAGATCTGCGCCTCGTCGAAGGTCTCGTGCACGAAGTCGTTCAGCTCGATCGCGGACTGCAGGTCGTCACCGAACGGCTTCTCCATCACCACCCGGGCGCGGTCGACCAGATCGGCGTCGCGCAGCATCTGGATCACCGAGCGCGCGGCCTTCGGCGGCACCGACAGGTAGTGCAGCCGGCAGGCGTCCGCTCCGAGTGCGGTCTCCGCGGTCTTCACGGCGGCGGCGAGCGCGTCCGGCCCGGCCGAGGTCGGCACGTACTCGAGCCGGTCGGAGAACTGTGCCCACTCCTCCTCGGTGATCTTGTGCGTCCCGAACGTCTCCACCGCAAGCCGCGCACGGGCCCGGAACTCGTCCGAAGTGAGGTCTTCGGTCGCCGTACCGATGATTCGTACGTCGGGCGCGAACCGCGATTGCTGCAGGTACGCCAGTCCCGGCAGCAGCTTGCGCTTGGCCAGATCACCCGTTGCCCCGAACAACACGATCACGTGCGGCGCGAGCGGCTCGGGATCGCGCCGGGACGGCCGCGAACCGGGCGCCGGGTAGGCGATCGTCTGGGTATGGGAGTCGGGCATTTCTGAGTCCTCCTACGGACGGCGCCACCAGCGGTTTCAGTCTAGGCAGGTACTACGGCTTGGCGGGGTGCGCCCGGCCCCACTCGAGCATCGCGTGCAGGACGGTTCGCAGGCTGAGGCCTTGCTCGGTCAGCTCGTAGACGACGCGCGGCGGGATCTCGGCGTGGATCGTGCGGGTGAGGATGCCGTGGTGCTCCAGGGCGCGAAGGCGGTCGGTCAGGGTTTTGGCGCTCGGGTTGCCGAGTGCGGCGCGGAGTTCGGTGAACCGCAAGGGGCCGCTCAGCAGCTCGCGCACGATCAGCGTCGTCCACTTGCCTTCGAGGACGGTGATAGTCCGGTTGACGCCGCAGTCCTCGCCCGAATCACAGCGGGCAGCGAGAAGTTCGGCATCCATCGCCGCTTCGGTTTCCATAAGTAAACTATGCCACTTTCTGGGTACTAGTTCATTTTGGAAACTAGCTTCGCACCATGAACTCTTTGACTGTTGCCGTCCATGGCGCCACCGGGTCCCAGGGATCCGCCGCCCTTCGCACCTTGCTCGCCGCCGGTCACAAAGTCCGGGCCGTCGCGCGCCGCCCGCACGGTCTTCCGTCAGGCGTCGAGGCTGCTCCTGCCGACCTGCTCGATATCGACGCGTTGGTCGCCGCCTACACCGGTGTCGACGCTGTAGCTCTGCAACTGCCCATGGTCTTCGACGACGGCGCCATGGCTCAGGTCCGCGCAGTACTGGCTGCCTTGGAGAAGGCCGCGGTACCGCGGGTGGTGTTCAACACCAGCGCAGCCGTTCCGGACGTGATGATCGGCGTGCCGTTCATCGATGCGCGTGTGCAGCTGATCGCGGAACTGCCCAACGTCGTGGAGACCGCCGCAGCGGTCGGCCCGGCGGCCATGTACGCCGAGAACCTCGTTGCTCCCTGGTCAGCACCACTGGTCGCGGCCGGTGAGGTCCGGTACCCCTTGCCGGCTGAGCTGCCTATCCCGTGGGTAGCGGCCGACGATGTCGCCGCAGTGATGGTGGAGGCGCTCACCATGGCCGCGCCGCCGCGGGTGCAACTGGTAGGCGGCCCAGAGGACCTCACCGGAGAACAGGTCGGTGCTGCCCTGGGTGCCAAGTGGCAGTCGGTCACGCCGGACGAGTACGAGCTGCTGATGCGCCCGCACGTAGGCGCTGAAGCTGCCGCAGGCGTCGCGGGGTCGTACCGCAACCCGGCGCCCGTACCCGCTTCCTTCCGCCGCGGTACGACGTCCTTGCGCTCCTGGGCCGCCAAGCAGACCTGGTGATCAGCGGTACTCCTGCCGCAGGAGCTCGAGGGTGGTCGTGTCGGACCAGTCGAAGAACAGTGGGTGGAGGAAGTAGCTCAGTAGGTCGGTCATAGCTCGAAGTTAGGAACGGCAGTGCCCGCTTCGCGCCCGTCAGGTGACGGTGGTGGTGTACGTCAGGCCTGCGCGTTCTGCAGTACTGCGGGCAGGTCCGCGCGGGACGTGATGCCGAGCTTCGGGAAGATGCGGTGCAGGTGGGTGCTGACGGTGCGGTGCGACAGGTAGAGCCGCTGGCCGATCTCCCGGTTGGTCAGCCCATCAGCAGCCAGCTGGGCGATGCTCAGCTCGTGTGCGGTGAGCTGCTCGCGGGCGTCCGGCGTACGGCGTGGGCTGATCTCTCCGGCGGCGCGCAGCTCGTTGCGGGCGCGCTCACTCCACGGGACCAGGCCTAGCGCGTCGAACGTCTCCCGAGCCGCTCGCAGGTGCACGCGCGACTCCGCTGCTCGCCGGTGCCGCCGCAACCACTCGCCGAACGCGAGCTGCAGCCGCCCACGCTCCGACGGCCACCCGGTCAGATCAGCGGCCAGCGCGGCGTTGAACAGCTTCTCGGCCTTGTCGTCGCTCGCCAGTACTGCGCGGACGTAGCGCAGCCCGATGTGCAGAGCAGGCGACGTCGTCCGCTGCGCGTCCTTCTCCAGCTCGCGGACGATCTTGCGGACCGCGTCCTCCTGACCGCAGCGGATGGCCGCGTCGGCCAGCTCGGCGATCACGTAGCAGCGCAGGGCGAGCTGGTACGACGGTTCGGCGGGGTCGAAGAGCCGGTGCAGATCGGCGAAGGCGTCGGCGTGCCTGCCCTCGCCGAGGGCGGCCAGGCCACGGGCGAGCTGCACAGTAGCCAGTACTGGCCGTGCAGCAGCGGCCAGCCCGACCTGCTCGGCTTCTGCAGCGAGCGCGGCGGCTTCGGCGTACTGGCCGCGGAGTGCAGCCACCTCTGCCTGAGTGGAGAGGGCGAAGCCGTACATGAAGGTCTGGTTGGTCTCCTTGGCCAGCCTTGCCGCTTCCTCCGCCGCAGACAGGGCGACGCCGAGGCTGCCGAGGCGCGTCGCGCTGCAGGCGTGGACGGCCAGCGCACGGGCGAGCAACCCGAGCCTGCCCTGCTTCCGCAGCCCTGCGGCGGCCGACGAGGAGAACCGCGCCGCCAGCTCGAAGCCGCCGATCTGCAGGGCCGCACTGCCCAGGAACCGCTCGACCTGCGGATCGCCGCCGGTCTGCCCGGCCAGCTCCATCAACCCGGCCGCGACCGCTTTGCCGCGCTCGATCGGCGCGACGTATGCCAGGATCGCGATCAGCCTCGGGTCGCGTTCGTCGAGCGGCAGGCTGTCCGCGACGTCGAGCAGGTGCTGCCGCCCCTCCGGGCCGGGCTCGGACCAGAAACAGCGCATGCCCGCGCCCCACAGCACCCGCATCGCCAGCTCGAGATCGCCGTCTTCGTGAACCGAACGGGCCAGCTTGGCCAGCTCGATCGGACCGGCCGTGTCCTCGACCAGCCCGTCGTCGAAACTGCTGCGGATCCAGGTCGCCCGCGCCCGGTCCTGCGCAGTCAGCTCGCCAGACGCGGCCTCGGCCAGCAGTCGCCGTACCAGGTCGGGCCGGCCGGCCTCGACGCTGAGATCGGCGGCCCGAAGGAGCCGGTCGGCACGCAGTTGCGGAGTTTCGCTCAGCCGGGCGGCCTCCTGCAGCGCCGCGATGGCCGCGCCCACCCCAGCCCGGTACTGCGCTCGCTCCGCAGCCGTGACGAGCGCACTGGCGATCGTCTCGTCAGGCGTGGATGCGGCTGCCGCGAGATGCCAGACCTGTCGCTCAGGTTCCTTCGCCAACGCGTCAGCCAGCGCGCGATGAGCCGCCTGCCGCTCCGGCGCAGTGGTGGTCTGCACGATCGCAGACCGGATCAACGGATGCCGGAAGGTCAGCCCACCTTCGAGGTCGATCAGCCGCGCCTCCGCAGCCGGCGCGAGCGCATCCGCACCCACCGGTACGCCGAGCGCTGCCGCGGCGGCCGCGAGCGTCTCGGCGACCGTCCCACGATCGTTGAGTGCGGCAACGAGGAGGCACATCCGGGTCGGTCCGGGCAGCGCGGTGAACTTGTCGCCGAAGGCATGCTCGAGCCGGGTGCTCAACGGCAAGGTTGCCTTCAGCAATGAATCCGGCTGGACCGTGTGCGGCAGCTCGGTCAGCGCCAGCGGGTTGCCGGCGGCCTCGGCCAGCAACCGTTCGCGGACCGGTTGCTCGAGACCGGGGGCGACGTGGTCGAGCAGACGCGCGGACAGCTCGTCGGTCAACGGCTCGACCTGGAGCGACGGCAGCCCCGCCTGGTCGAACACGCAAGGTACGCCGTCACGAACGCTGGCGAGCAACACGATCGGCTCGGACTCCAGCCGGCGACCGACGAAGGCCAGCACATCCGCACTGGCCTGGTCGAGCCAGTGCGCATCCTCGACCAGCAGCAGGAGTGGCGTACCGGTCTCGGACAGAAGATTGAGCGCCGCCAGCCCGACGAGATAAACATCCGGCACCTCACCCGCGGTAAGCCCGAGCGCGGCTTTCAACGCGTCGCGCTGCGGACCAGGAAGCGCGTCGATCCCTTTGCGCACCGGATACAGAAGCTGTTGCAGCCCGGCGTACGGAAAATGCTGTTCCGACTCCGCCCCGGCGACGCTGAGCACCCGCACCCCAGCAGCCTTGGCCACCCCAGCCGCCTCGCCGAGCAGAGCAGACTTCCCAATCCCCGCCTGCCCCCGAACCAACAGCGCCCCACCCTGCTCCGTGATGCCGCCGACGAGGGCGGCCAGACGTTCTTGTTCCGCTACCCGCCCGAGAAGTGTGGTCATCCGCACCCTGAGGAGTTTGTCATGTCTCGCAAGATCGTTCGCTGCCCGAGGATCGCGACCTGATTCTTTCCAGCAGCAGCCTCCGGCTGTGAGGTCGTTCACATGCGGTCACAACCACGCGGAAAGCGGGGTCTGGTGGGCATGACGACGAAAGAACAGACCTCGGTGCTGATCACCGGAGGCAACAAGGGACTCGGTTTGGAAGCGGCCCGGCGGCTCGGGGAGCGGGGCTGGACGATCTTCCTCGGCTCACGAGACGTCGGCCGGGGCCAGGAGGCCGCCGGCAAGCTGGCTGCCGGAGGCGCGAACGTGGTCATGGTCCCGCTGGACGTGACCTCGGACGAGTCGGTGGCCGACGCCGTCCGGCGGGTTCGGGAGCACACCGACCGGCTGGACGTGCTGATCAACAACGCCGGCGCACCGGGAAACGTGGTCCCACCCGCGGACGCGACGGCCGAGGAGCTTCATTCCGTCTACGACACCAACGTGTACGGGCCGGTCAGGGTGACGAACGCGTTCCTGCCGCTGCTGGCTGCGGCAGACCATCCACGGGTGGTGATGGTGTCCAGCGGTGGCGGTTCCTTCGCGGTGATGGCCGACCCGGCGCAACCGGTCACCAAGATGCACGAGCTCGCCTACAGCTCGTCGAAGGCGGCGCTGAACATGATCACCGTCCGGTATGCCCAGGCGCTCCCGAACATCAAGTTCAACGCCGTCACCCCCGGCGAGGTCGCCAACCGCAAGTTCACTGCCACCGACATGAACCACCACACCGGCCAGCTGACGGTCACCGAGGGCACCGACCCGATCGTCAAGCTCGCGACGCTCGACGCCGACGGACCGACCGGGATCTTCATCGATCGCCTCGGCGTCGTCGGCTGGTAACCGCAAACTTCAGAAAGGGAACGACATGAGCAAGGTTTGGTTCGTAACCGGTTCGTCGCGCGGCCTCGGTCGCAACTTCGTCGAAGCCGCCCTGTCCCGTGGCGACAAGGTCGCCGCGGCCGCCCGGAACACTGCAAGCCTCGACGACCTGGTCGCTGCCCATGGCGACGCGGTGCTCCCGCTCGCGATGGACGTGACCGACAAGGCCGCCGTCTTCGAGAGCGTGCGGCGCGCCCGGGAGTACTTCGGCCGTCTCGACGTCATCGTGAACAACGCCGGCTACGCCCAGGTCGGCGCGATCGAGGAGCTGACCGAGCAGGAACTGCGTGACCAGCTGGAAACCAACGTGTTCGGCGCGGTGTGGGTGATCCAGGCCGCGCTGCCCTACCTGCGGGCGCAGGGTTCGGGGCACATCATCCAGCTGTCCTCGGCGGCCGGGCTCATCGCCATGCCGCTCGGTGGCGCGTACCACGCCTCCAAGTGGGCCCTCGAAGGTCTGAACGAAGCCCTCGCGGGCGAGGTCGCCGAGTTCGGCGTCAAGGTGACCGTCATCGAGCCAGGCGGCTTTGCCACCAGGAAGGGCAACAACCCGGATCCCCTCAACAACGGCCACATGGCCAAGCTCAACCCGGTCTACGACGGTCTACGCCAACGCCTCGGCGCGCTCGCCGGAAAGCAACCCGCCGGCGACCCGGCGGCCGCGGCCCAAGCACTCCTCAAAATCGTCGACACCGACACCCCACCCCTGCGAATCCTCTTCGGCCAGGGCTTCTACCCCATGATCCAACAGGCCTACACCGACCGCCTCAAAACCTGGGCCGACTGGCAGCCTCTTTCAGCAGAAGCCCAGGGCAACCTCGACCAAGCCGATCGCTGACAACAGCAACCACAACCCCGCAGTACAAGCAAAGAGCAACCACAGCCCCGCACGTGCGCGCCGGCATCAACCACAACCCCGCGCGTACGCGCCGGCATCAACCACAGCGATGGGGGGTCCGGGGGGCGAAGCCCCTCCGGGTGGGGTGTGGGGGCTTCGCCCCCACAAAACACCGCGAGCGATCTAGATCCGCGCTCTCCGCGGATATAGATCGCCCGATCGATCGCGCGCCCCCGGCAGGATTCGAACCTGCGCACCCGCCTCCGGAGGGCGGTGCTCTATCCCCTGAGCTACGGGGGCTCAGGAACGAGCAGAACAGTAGCAGGAAATCCGGCCAGGGCTCGCACCGGGGGAGACCCTGATCGGTCCCTGGGTCTTCCGCGCGGCGGGATCTGGCCGGGGTACTGGGTCGTCATAGTGGTCGTAAGTCCCAGTACCGAAAGGAAAACGAACTCATGGCTAGCTCTTTGGTCCGTCCGTCCAGTGGTCGCTGGATCGGTGGTGTCTGCGCCGGCCTGGCCCGTCGCTTCGGGATGTCGCCGAACACCGTCCGGCTGATCTTCGTGCTCAGCTGCCTGTTGCCCGGCCCGCAGTTCATCGCCTACATCGTGCTCTGGGTGCTGATGCCGTCCGAGCGGTGACGTGAAACCCTGCTCCGCATGAGAGTGGGTGTGCTGCTGGTCGCCGTCGCGGTGAGCCTGGTGCCGGTGCTGAGCGGTTGCCAGGTCGGTCCCGCGCCGGCCGGACCGGCGGAGCTGCGGACCGGCCCGCCGCCGTGGGACGCGCCGCGCGATGCGGTCTCGTACATCGACAAGGCGGGCTTCGAACGGTTGCCGCTGGACTTCCAGGGTCCGGCGCCGTTCACGGTGACGCTCACGGTCGCGGTGGACGGCAAGCCGGTGCAGGTCCCGGCCGGGATCGGCGTCGACCGGGTCCGGGCCGAGCAGGCGGCGATCCACACGCACGGCACGGACGGCCTGATCTACGTCGAGGCGAAGACCAAAGAGGAGCGCCCGACCCTGAACCAGTTCTTCACCCTCTGGGGCATCCAGTACGACGCCCGCTGCCTGGCCGACGCCTGCACCTCCCTGACCGTCCGCGTCAACGGCCAACCGGCCCCCTGGGACACCAAACTCCCCCGCGAAAGCACCATCGAGGTCGAAGCCAAACACTGAAGTCAATGACGTCAGTGCTAGCATTGACGTCGACGGAGGTGGTTCCGGATGGCAGTGATTACCGTTCGCAACCTGGATGACGAGGTGAAGCAGCGTCTGCGCGTCCGGGCCGCGCGCAACGGCCACTCGATGGAGGCGGAGGCGCGGGCGATCATCGTCGCCGCCGTGGCTGAAGAGGATGAGCCGAAGAACATCCTGATGAGACTGCGCGAGAGCGCTGCCGAACTCGGTGGAGTCGAGCTGGACATTCCGCCGCGGGACGGCACGATGCGGGTGGTGGATTTCGGCGAATGATCGTCGTGTTCGACACCAACGTCGCCTCTGAGTTGATGAAGCCGAAGCCGGACGAAGCCGTCACCCGCTGGTACGAGGCGTGCCGCCCGAACGGGCTGCACACAACGGCCATCACGGTGGCCGAGATCCGGCACGGCATCGAGCGGCTACCGGACGGGCAGCGCAAGGCGCGCTTGTCGGAAAGGGTCGGTGAGGTGTTCCTGGATTGCGTGGACGCCATCTTGCCGTTCGACGCCTACGCCGCGGCTCTCTATGCCGAGGTGGCGGTCGGCCGGGAGCGCCTCGGTCGGCCGATCGGCTCGTCCGACGCGAAGATCGCGGCGATCTGCCGACTGGTGGATGCCACCCTTGCGACGCGGAACACGAAGGATTTCGCCGACACCGGCGTCACTCTGGTGAATCCCTGGGAGTAGGGCGTACCGGGCTGTGGATACTGAGTCAAGGGTTTGGGGGGTTGGCCATTAGGCTGGGCCGGTGACTCCGGAACAGCTCGCTGAAAAGATTCTGTTGGCCCTGACCGCGCTCGTCGATGACGGGACGTTGACGGTCGAGGGTGGCCTGCCGGGCGAGCTCAAGGTGGAGCGACCCAAGAACCCCGAGCACGGCGACTACGCGACCAACGTCGCGATGCAGCTCGGCAAGCGCTCCAGCCTCGGCAACCCGCGCAAGCTGGCCGAGTTGCTGGCGGCCAAGTTGCAGGACGACGACGCCATCACGGCCGTCGAGATCGCAGGGCCGGGGTTCATCAACATCCGGGTCGCCGCCGATGCCCAGGGCAAGATTGCCGCGGCGATCCTGGAAGCGGGTCCGGCGTACGGGTCGAGTGACACGCTCAAGGGTCAGCCGATCAACCTGGAGTTCATCTCCGCCAACCCGACCGGCCCGCTGCATCTCGGGCACACCCGCTGGGCCGCCGTAGGCGACGCGCTGGCCCGGGTGCTGACCGCCGCGGGCGCCAAGGTGACGCGCGAGTTCTACGTGAACGACCGGGGCGCCCAGATGGACAAGTTCGGCGCCTCGCTGCAGGCCGCCGCGCACGGCGTACCGGTGCCGGAGGACGGCTACCACGGTGAGTACATCAACGAGCTCGCCGCCCGGATCGTCGCCGAGGTGCCGGGCATCAAGGAGCTGCCGGAGGACCAGCAGCTGGTCGCGTTCCGGGAGGCCGGCTACGACCGGCAGCTGAAGGAACAGCAGAGTCAGCTCGAGCAGTTCCGGACCAAGTTCGAGGTGTGGATGTCGGAGCGCAGCCTGCACGAGCAGGACGGCGTCGGCCACGCGATCGAGAAGCTCCGCGAGCAGGGCCACCTGTACGAGGCCGACGACGCGCTCTGGATGCGCACGACCGACTTCACCGACGACAAGGACCGGGTGCTGATCCGGACCAACGGCGAGCCGACGTACTTCGCTTCCGACGCCGCGTACTACGTG
This sequence comes from Kribbella sp. NPDC023855, assembly GCF_040639475.1. NCBI lineage: Bacteria > Bacillati > Actinomycetota > Actinomycetes > Propionibacteriales > Kribbellaceae > Kribbella > Kribbella sp. NPDC023855. Next base: position 136,193 of record NZ_JBFAAA010000013.1, on the reverse strand, counting down.
AACAAGCGTGAGCGCGGTTTCGAGGTCTGCATCTACCTGCTCGGCGCCGACCACCACGGCTACGTGAACCGGCTGAAGGCGATCGCGGCCTGCGCCGGCGACGACCCCGAGCACAACATCGAGATCCTGATCGGCCAGCTCGTCAAGATCCTCAAGAACGGCGAGGAGATGAAGCTGTCCAAGCGGGCCGGCACCATCGTCACGCTGGCCGAGCTGGTCGAGGAGAGCGGCGTCGACCCGCTGCGGTACACGCTGTGCCGCTACCCGGTCGACTCGCCGCTGACGCTGGACATCGAGGAGATGACCCGTCAGGTCAGCGAGAACCCGGTGTACTACGTGCAGTACGCGCACGCCCGGCTCGCCTCGATCCTGCGCAACGCCGACGAGCTCGGGATCAAGCTGGACGAGTTCGACCCAGGCCTGCTCAGTCATGAGAAGGAGGGCGACCTGCTCCGGGCGCTGGCCGAGTTCCCGCGGGTCGTCGCCACCGCGGCCGAGCTGCGCGAGCCGCACCGGGTCGCGCGCTACCTGGAGGACACCGCCTCGTCCTTCCACAAGTTCTACGACAGCTGCCGGGTGCTCCCGCGCGGCGACGAGGAGGTGGAGCCGGTGCACAAGGCTCGCCTGACCCTGGTCGGTGCGACCAGGACGGTTCTCGCCAACGGGCTCGACCTGCTCGGCGTCTCCGCCCCGGAGCGGATGTGAGGGCGCACGAGGCGGGCACGCTGCACGCCGACATCGGCCACCGGGCACCGCCGTGGCTGCGGGCGCCGCGTGACCCCAACGACCTGGTCCCGGCGCTGTGGTCGAACACGGCCAAGAAGAACGCCGAAGGCGCCCTCGAGGTCGGCGGCGTCGACCTGCGCGACCTGGTCGCCGAGCACGGCAGCCCGGCGTACGTGCTGGACGAGGACGACTTCCGGGCCCGCGCCCGGGCGTTCAAGCTCGGGTTCAAGGACTTCGACGTGTACTACGCGGGCAAGGCCTTCCTCTGTACGACGGTCGTCCGCTGGGTGATGGAGGAGGGGCTGAACCTCGACATCTGCAGCGGTGGCGAGCTGGCCACCGCGTTGCGGGCCGGCGCCGACCCGAAGCGGCTCGGGTTCCACGGCAACAACAAGTCCGAGCAGGAGCTGGCCCGCGCGCTGGACGCCGGGATCGGCCGGATCATCGTCGACTCCCAGCACGAGATCTCCCGGCTGATCGAGCTGGCCCGCGAGCGCAACGTGGTCGCGCCGGTGATGATCCGGGTCACCGCGGGCGTCGAGGCGCACACCCACGAGTACATCGCGACCGCGCACGAGGACCAGAAGTTCGGCTTCTCGATCACCTCGGGAGCGGCGTACGAGGCCGTTGCCCGGGTCAACGAAGCAGCCGAGCTGGAGCTGCTCGGGCTGCACTCGCACATCGGCTCGCAGATCTTCGACTCGTCCGGGTTCGAGGTGGCCGCCAAGCGCGTGATCGCCTTGCACGCAAGGGTTTCCGAGGAGCTCGGCGTGGACATGCCGGAGCTCGACCTGGGTGGCGGTTTCGGCATCGCCTACACCACCCAGGACGACCCGTCCGACCCCGCGCAGCTCGCCACCGAGATGGGCAAGATCGTCGAGCACGAGTGCCGGGCGTTCGGCGTCGAGGTGCCCAAGGTGTCGATCGAGCCCGGCCGCGCGATCGTCGGCCCGGCCGTCTGCACGGTCTACACGGTCGGCACGGTCAAGGAGGTCGAGCTCGACGCCGGCGCGCAGCGGACGTACGTCTCCGTCGACGGCGGGATGAGCGACAACATCCGCACCGCGCTGTACGACGCGGACTACTCCTGCACGCTGGCCAACCGGTATTCCGATGCCGAGCCGACGCTGTCCCGTGTGGTCGGCAAGCACTGCGAGGCGGGCGACATCCTGGTCCGGGACGAGTTCATCCCGGCCGATGTCACGCCGGGCGACCTGGTCGCCGTACCGGGGACGGGTGCGTACTGCCGCTCGATGGCGAGCAACTACAACCACGTACCGCGGCCACCGGTGATCGCGGTCAAGGACGGGCAGACCCGCGTCGTGGTCCGTCGCGAGACCGAGGACGACATGCTGGCACTGGACATGGGGGCCGAATGACCGAGAACTCAGAACCCCTCAAGGAGAAGCCGCTGAGCGTGGCGGCGGGGCAGCGGCCGTTGAAGGTGGCGCTGCTCGGTTGCGGTGTCGTCGGGACCGAGGTGGTCCGCATCCTCACCGAGCGGGCCGACGACCTCGCCGCCCGCGTCGGCGCCCCGCTGGAGATCGCGGGCATCGCCGTACGCCGGGCCGGCCGCGCGCGCGACATCGCCGTCGACCCCGCTCTCGTCACCACCGACGCCCAGGCGCTCGTCTCGCGGGGCGATCTCGACCTGGTGATCGAGGTGATCGGCGGTATCGAGCCCGCCCGCAGCCTGATCCTGACCGCGCTCGAGCACGGTGCCTCCGTCATCACGGCCAACAAGGCCCTGCTCGCCGAGGACGGCCCGACGCTGTTCGCCGCCGCCGAGAAGTACGAGCGCGACCTGTACTTCGAGGCCGCCGTGGCCGGTGCGATCCCGATCCTGCGGCCGCTGCGCGAGTCGCTGGCCGGTGACGACGTCACCAAGGTGATGGGCATCGTCAACGGCACCACCAACTACATCCTCGACAAGATGGACTCCACCGGCGCCGGCTTCGACGAGGCGCTCGAGGAGGCCCAGGCCCTCGGGTACGCCGAGGCCGACCCGACCGCCGACATCGAGGGTTTCGACGCGGCCGCCAAGGCCGCCCTGCTGGCGAGTTTGGCCTTCCACACCAGGGTTTCCATCGCGGACGTGCATCGGGAGGGCATCACCGAGGTGTCCGCGACCGACATCGCGTCGGCCCGCGAGATGGGCTGTGTGGTGAAGTTCCTGGCCATCTGCGAGTTGGACGAGGCGAGCGACTCGGTCGGTGCCCGGGTGTATCCGGCGATGATCCCGCTGAGCCATCCGCTGGCCTCGGTCCGGGATGCGTACAACGCTGTTTTCGTGGAATCCAAAGCGGCCGGCCAGCTGATGTTCTATGGTCGTGGTGCCGGCGGGGCCCCGACGGCCAGTGCTGTCCTCGGGGATCTGGTCTCCGCCGCGCGCAACCGGCTCAAGGGTGTGCCGGGGGTCGGCGAGTCGTCGTACACCCAGCGGGCCGCACGGCCGATGGGTGCCACCCGCACTCGCTATCACGTGTCGCTGGACGTGGCCGACAAGGCCGGTGTGCTGTCGGCGGTGGCCCAGGCGTTCGCTGAGCACGACGTGTCGATCCAGACCGTCCGCCAGGAAGGCCGGGGCGGGGACGCGCAACTCGTGGTCGTCACCCACACCGCCACCGACGCCGCACTGTCCGCGACCGTGGAAGCCCTGCGCGACATGGACATCGTGCGAGAAGTCAGCAGTGTGATGCGGGTAGAAGGCGAGTAGGACATGGCTCAGCAGCGGCCCCACCAATGGCGAGGCGTGATCGAGGAATACCGCGACCGGTTGCCGGTTTCGGCGGACACTCCGGTGGTCACGCTCGGCGAAGGCGGCACGCCGCTGGTGGCCGCGCAGTGGCTGAGCGAACAGACCAACTGCGAGGTCTGGCTCAAGGTCGAGGGCAACAACCCGACCGGCTCCTTCAAGGACCGCGGCATGACGGTGGCGATCTCGCTGGCCGCGCAGGCCGGTGACAAGGCGGTCGTCTGCGCCTCGACCGGGAACACCTCGGCCTCCGCAGCGGCGTACGCCGTCCGCGCGGGGTTGCTGCCGCTGGTACTGATCCCGGCCGGGCGGATCGCGAAGGGCAAGCTGGCCCAGGCGATCGTGCACGGCGCGAAGCTGGTCTCGATCGACGGTGGCTTCGACGACTGCCTGCGGATCGTGCGTGAACTGGGCAAGCACTACCCGGTCGCGCTGGTGAACTCGGTCAACCCGGTCCGGCTGGAAGGCCAGAAGACCGCGGCGTTCGAGGTGTGTGACGCGCTCGGCGACGCCCCAGACCTGCATGTGCTGCCGGTCGGCAACGCGGGCAACATCGCGGCGTACTGGAAGGGCTACCTGGAGTACAAGAAGGACAAGGTCTCCTCGAGGACCCCGCAGATGTGGGGTTTCCAGGCCGAGGGCGCGGCGCCGATCGTGACCGGCCGGATCGTCGAGCAGCCGGACACCGCCGCGACCGCGATCCGGGTCGGCAACCCGGCGTCCTGGACCCTGGCCGAGGCCGCGCGGGACGAGTCCGGTGGCCGGATCGAGGCGGTCAGTGACCATCAGATCCTCACCGCCCAGCGCGATCTCGCCGCCCGCGAAGGCGTTTTCGTCGAGCCCGGTTCGGCCGCGGGTGTCGCCGGGTTGCTGGCCACCAAGGCCGCCGGCCGGCTCGATGCGGGATCGACCGTGGTGATCACCGTCACGGGGCACGGACTCAAGGACATCGACACCGCACTGTCGTTCGCGACCGTCGAGGAGTCGCCGGTGACACCGGCCGACACCGACGCGGTCGCGCGCGTCGCCGGGCTGGTCTGAGTTGGCGGCGAGCGGTGGACCGGTTCGCGTCCGCGTCCCGGCCACCAGCGCGAACCTGGGCCCCGGCTTCGACGCGTTCGGCCTGGCCCTGACCCGGTACGACGAACTCACGGTGATCCCCGGCGGTTCCGGGGTGACCGTCGAGGTGACCGGCCCCGGCGAGGGCGAGGTGCCACTGGACGAGTCGCATCTGGTGGTCCGCTCGATCCGCGCCGGACTCGAATCGCTCGGTGCGTCCGTGCCCGGTTTCACCCTGCGCTGCGACAACCGGATTCCGCACGGTCGCGGGCTCGGTTCGTCGTCGGCCGCGATCGTCGGCGGCATCGCAGCGGCGTACGGGCTGACCGGTACGCCGCTCGATCGGGATGCCGTGCTGGCTTTGGCGAACGAGATCGAGGGTCATCCCGACAACGTGGCCGCGAGCGCGTTGGGTGGCTTCACGATCGCGTGGACCGAGGGTGAGACCGGCCGGGCGATCCGGTTGGAGCCGGTGGCCGGACTGTCGGTCGTCGCGTATGTGCCGACGACGCAGGTGCTGACAAAAGAGGCTCGGGGGTTGCTGCCAGACGTCGTACCGCATGGGGAAGCGGCGGCGAATGCGGGACGGGCCGCGTTGCTCGTCGCCGCACTGACCGCGCGGCCGGAGTTGCTGATGGTTGCGACCGAGGACCGGTTGCACCAGGAGTACCGCGAGCCCGCGATGCCGGAGAGTCTTGCCCTCGTTCACAAGCTCCGAGGTGCTGGACTACCGGCTGTGGTGAGTGGTGCCGGACCGACGGTGCTGGTGCTGGGCGGCCCACCCGAAGGACCAGACGGGATCGACGAAGAGAACCTGTCGGAAATGCCCGTGACCTCGCAGGATTCGGAGCCGGGCCGGTTGCCCGAAGCGCCGGACGGTTGGCGCCGGTACGAGCTCGGCATTGATCCACTGGGCGTACAGGTCTGGCCGGCGGATGCCGAGCAACTGCTCGCCGAGGGCGGGAATGAACGATCCCGGACACGCGTTGAACCCCTCGAGGCAGCAGACTGACCCTGAGTGGTGCTAGTCTCGACTCACCCGATCCCCTCCAGGTGATCGGCGAACTCTCGCCGCATCGGGCTTTGCTCCCGGCACCCAGGTGTACGTGGCGATCTCCCAGTGAAGGACTTGCGCCGCCTGCGCCGGAGATTTCCGGGGGACCCAGATTCAGCGAGAGCCGCCTCTCTATACCCGCGTCGCCGTTTCGTCGGTCGCGGGCGATGATTCCGGGCGATTTGTCTTCTCAAGACATCGTCCATCCGTGTGGGAAGGACCTCACGTGACAGAAACTGTTGAAGCCTCCAGCGGAGCCGGCACCTCGCCGGCCCCCGGCACCGACGCGACGGCTACCGCCGGCACGCGGCGCCGCAAGGCCGGAGGCGGCCTCGAAGGCATGCTGCTCCCCGAGCTCAAGCAGCTCGCCGGGACGCTCGGCATCAAGGGCACCGGCGCACTGCGCAAGGGCCAGCTGATCGAGGCGATCAAGGCTGCCCAGTCGGGTGGCGGCTCGTCGGGCGGTTCCCGCTCGCGTTCGAGCCAGCCGACCCTGGACGAGGCGGCCGCGGAGCCGGTGGCCGTCAAGGCCAAGGCTCCCGCTCAGGAAGCCCCGCAGCGGGCCGGCAGCCGGCGTACCCGCGCCGCCGCCGGTCAGAGCAGCGCGGAGACGGCCGAGCAGAACAGCCCCGTGACCAAGGTGGCCGAGCCGGCTCCGGTCGCGGCGCAGAACGGTACTGCGACGGTCGAGGCCGTGCAGGCGCCGGAGAAGGCCGAGAGCGCGCCGGCCGAGCAGACGTCCGACCGCGGTGAGAACCGTGGCGACCGCGAGGGCAACCGCGACCGCGGCCGGAGCCGCGACAACCAGCGCGAGACCCAGGTCGCCCGCGATGGGCAGCAGGGGCGTGAGTCGCAGCAGAGCCGGGACGGTCAGCAGAGCCGCGATGGTCAGCAGGGCCGCGATGGTCAGCAGGGCCGCGGCGAGAGCCAGCGCGACGGCAACCGGGACGGTAACCGCGACGGTCAGCAGAACCGTGACGGCCAGAACCGCGATGGTCAGAATCGTGACGGCCAGGGCCGCGACGGCCAGAACCGTGACGGTCAGAGCCGTGACGGCCAGGGCCGTGATGGTCAGCGCACCGATCGTGACGGTGGGCGTGACAACCGTGACCAGCGCGACCGCCAGACCCAGAGCGACCGGGGCGAGGAGGGCGAGGGCCGTCGTCGTCGCCGCCGGGGCCGCGACCGCGACCGGGCCGGTGGCAGCGACCGGGGTGGCCGGGACACGGGTGTGCGTGACAACCAGCGCAACCGCGGCCGCAACGACCGCTTCGAGCCGGAGCCGACGATCAGCGAGGACGACGTACTGGTCCCCGCCGCCGGCATCCTCGACGTGCTCGACAACTACGCCTTCGTCCGGACCAGCGGCTACCTGCCGGGCCCGAACGACGTGTACGTCGCGCTGTCGATGGTGAAGCGCTACGGCCTGCGCAAGGGTGACGCGATCACCGGCGCGGTGAAGCAGCCGTCGGACGGCGAGCGCAAGGAGAAGTTCAACCCGCTGGTCCGGATCGACACCGTCAACGGCTCGGACCCCGAGGTCGCCAAGCAGCGTCAGGACTTCAACAAGCTGACCCCGCTGTACGCGACCGAGCGGCTCCGGCTGGAGACCGAACCGGGCATCCTCACCACCCGGATCGCGGACATCGTCAGCCCGATCGGCAAGGGCCAGCGCGGCCTGATCGTCTCGCCGCCCAAGGCCGGCAAGACGATGGTGCTGCAGGCGCTGGCGAACGCGATCACCACGAACAACCCCGAAGTACACCTGATGGTCGTGCTGGTGGACGAGCGGCCCGAAGAGGTCACCGACATGCAGCGCACGGTCAAGGGTGAGGTCATCGCCTCGACCTTCGACCGGCCGGCCGACGACCACACCACGGTCGCGGAGCTGGCGATCGAGCGGGCCAAGCGGCTGGTCGAGCTGGGTCACGACGTGGTCGTGCTGCTCGACTCGATCACCCGGCTGGGCCGGGCGTACAACATCGCGGCACCGGCCAGCGGCCGGATCCTGTCCGGTGGTGTCGACTCGTCGGCGCTGTACCCGCCGAAGCGGTTCTTCGGCGCGGCCCGCAACATCGAGGACGGCGGTTCGCTGACCATCCTGGCGACGGCGCTGATCGAGACCGGCTCCAAGATGGACGAGGTCATCTTCGAGGAGTTCAAGGGCACCGGCAACATGGAGCTGCGGCTGCGCCGCGAGTTCGCCGACCGCCGGATCTTCCCGGCCATCGACGTGGTCGCCTCCAGCACCCGCCGCGAGGAACTGCTGATGAGCAAGGACGAGACAGCAGTCGTCTGGAAGCTCCGCCGCGTCCTGTCCGCCCTGGACGGCCAAGCCGCCCTGGAACTCCTGATCGGCAAGCTCAAGGAGAGCAAGTCGAACATCGAGTTCCTCCTCCAGGTCAACAAAACCACCCCCTCAACCGGCAACGGCCGAACCACCGACGACGGCAACTGACGGCAACATTTGCCACAGCCGACGGTTACTGCTTCTCACAAGGTGAGAGGTAGTAACCGTCAGCTACGTGGGCTGCTGGTGCGAAAAATTGGTTCGTTGCCGGGGTGCATGGCACAATTACCTGTTGGTTCCGGTTCACGTTCGCACCTGGCGGGCGACCCGGGGCGTCTTACTCGAGGAGATTCATGAAGAGCGACATCCACCCGAACTACGTGGCGACCAAGGTGACCTGTGCCTGCGGCGCGTCGTTCGACACGTACTCGACCGCGGAGAACGGCGTCATCCACTCCGACGTGTGCTCGCAGTGCCACCCGTTCTACACCGGTAAGCAGAAGATTCTCGACACCGGTGGCCGCGTAGCCCGCTTCGAGAAGCGCTACGCCAAGAAGTAGCTGTCTTCCGGCGCCGGTCCACGGATCCCTCAGGGGATCCGGGACCGGCGCCGTTGCGTTGTCCAGACTGGCCACAGGGAAGGAGTGCGGGCATGTTCGAAGCGGTACAGACGCTGAAGGCGGAGTACGCCGAGCTGGAGCGGCGGATGTCGGATCCCGAGCTGCACTCCGACCAGGCTGTCGCACGTCAGGTCGGCAAGCGGTACGCCGCGCTGGCGCCCGTGGTTCGCACGTACGACGAGTGGCTGCAGACCGCCGATGACATCGAGGCGGCCCGCGAGCTCGCGCACGAGGACGCGTCGTTCGCCGAGGAGGCGACCAAGCTCGAGCACCGGCGCGACGAACTGGCCGAGAAGCTGCAGGTGCTGCTCGTCCCGCGCGACCCGAGTGACGACAAGGACGCGATCCTCGAGATCAAGGCGGGGGAGGGCGGCGACGAGTCGGCGCTGTTCGCCGGCGACCTGCTCAAGATGTACCTCAAGTACGCCGAGTCGCAGAACTGGAAGACCGAGGTGCTCGACTCGGCCGAGTCCGACCTCGGTGGCTACAAGTCGATCACTGTCGCGGTGAAGGCGAAAGGCACGCCCGAGCCCGGCGAAGCTCCGTACGCGAAGCTGAAGTTCGAAGGTGGCGTGCACCGGGTGCAGCGGGTGCCGGTGACCGAGTCGCAGGGCCGGATCCACACCAGCGCGGCCGGTGTCCTGGTGCTGCCCGAGGCGGAGGACGTGGACGTCGAGATCGACCAGAACGATCTGCGCATCGACGTGTTCCGCTCGTCCGGTCCGGGTGGCCAGAGCGTCAACACGACCGACTCTGCGGTCCGGATCACTCACCTCCCGACCGGCATCGTCGTCTCGATGCAGAACGAGAAGTCCCAGCTGCAGAACCGGGAACAGGCGATGCGCATACTGCGGTCCCGGCTGCTCGCCGCGGCCCAGGAGGCGGCTGACCAGGAGGCGTCCGACGCCCGCCGGTCGCAGATCCGCACGGTCGACCGTTCCGAGCGCGTCCGCACCTACAACTTCCCGGAGAACCGCTTCTCCGACCACCGGGTCGGCTACAAGGCGCACAACCTCGACCAGGTGCTCAACGGTGAGCTCGCCCCGGTGATCCAGGCACTGACCGAGGCGGACCTCACCGCGCGTCTAGAGGCCGTCGAGTCCCAGTGAGCGTCCGCACTCTCCTTGCCGAGGCCACAGCCCAGCTGGCCGAGGCCGGCGTCGCCTCACCCGACTACGACGCCGCCGAGCTCCTTGCGCATGTCACTGGCGTCCGCCGGATGCAGCTCGGCCTGGTGAAGCCCACAGCTGACCAGGAGGCGCAGTACGCCGCCCTGCTCGCCCGCCGCGCGCGGCGCGAACCACTGCAACACCTGACCGGTACTGCGGCCTTCCGCTACCGCGACCTGGCTGTCGGGCCTGGTGTGTTCGTGCCTAGGCCTGAGACCGAAGTACTGGTCGGCTGGATCCTCGACAAGATCGCTGACGTCGAGAATCCGCTAGTGGTCGACCTCTGCAGCGGCTCCGGCGCTATAGCCGGTGCAGTCGCCACTGAGCGACCCGACAGCACTGTGCATGCCGTGGAGCTGTCAGCCGAGGCCTGTGCCTGGGCCCGCCAGAACCTGGCCGGTACCGGAGCCACACTCCACGAGGGCGACATCGACGGCTGCCTGCCCGAGTTGGACGGTCAGGTCGACGCGGTGATCTCCAACCCGCCGTACATCCCTTTGACTGCTTGGGAATCTGTCACTGCCGAGGTGCGCGACCATGACCCCGCCCTGGCGCTCTGGTCAGGCGACGACGGCCTCGACGAGATCAAGGTCGTCGCCGCCACAGCCGGCCGCCTACTGAAGCCCGGCGGCTGGTTCGGCTGCGAACACGCCGACGTCCAGGGCGAGTCGGCCCCCGCAGTATTCGCCGCCACCGGCCTCTTCACCGAGGTCCGCGACCAACTAGACCTCGCGGGCCGGCATCGTTTCGCCACCGGCCGGCGAGTCTGAGCTTTCCGCTCAGGCTTTTGCGACGTACTCGTCGATCTCGGCCAGTAGGGCGGTTTTGGTGGTGTCGTCGGCGAAGGAGACTTCGACGGCGGTGCGGGCGAGGTTGGCTGCGCCCTGGTTGTCTAGGTTGAGCAGGTCAGCGGCGACGGCGTACTCCGTGACCAGGTCGGTGCCGAACATGGGTGGGTCGTCGGAGTTGATCGTGACGACCAGGCCGGCTTCGACCATGCCGCGCAGCGGGTGTTCGTCGTACGACGCGACGACGCGGGTGGCGAGGTTCGAGGTGGGGCTCACCTCGAGTGGGATCCGGTGCTCGCCCAGGTAGTCGACCAGGGCTGGGTCCTGCAGCGCGGACGTGCCGTGGCCGATCCGCTCGGCCTTCAGGACCCGCAGGGCGTCCCAGATGGTCTCCGGGCCGGTGGTCTCGCCCGCGTGCGGCACGCTGTGCAGCCCGGCGGCGCGGGCGGCGTCGAAGTACGGGGCGAACTGCGGCCGCGGTACGCCGATCTCCGGGCCGCCGAGGCCGAAGCCGACCAGGCCGTCGGGGCGGATCTCGGTGGCGACCCGCAGCGTCTCCGCCGCGGCCTCCAGACCGGCCTCGCCGGGGATGTCGAAGATCCAGCGCAGGCCGATGCCGAACTCCTTCTCGGCCGCCGCCCGGGCGTCCTCGATCGCCTCGCAGAACGCCTCCGCGGCGATCCCGCGGATGATCGACGTGTACGGCGTGACGGTGAGCTCGGCGTACCGGATGTTCTGGCCGGCCATCTCGCGGGCGACCTCGTAGGTGAGCAGCCGGACGTCGTCCGGGGTGGTGATCAGATCGACCACGGACAGGTAGATCTCGACGAACTTGGCGAAGTCGGTGAACTGGAAGTACTCCGCGAGCGCCGCGGCGTCGGCCGGGACGGGCGAGCCGGGGTGCCGGGCGGCGAGCTCGGCGACGATCCGCGGCGAGGCGGATCCGACGTGGTGGACATGCAGCTCGGCCTTCGGCAGGCCGGCGAGGAAGTCGCGGGTCACAGTCATGGCCTGGGATCTTATGCACGCTTGGTGGTGGGTGGCTGGGAAGCTGACAATCGTTTGTCAGGAGGGCGCTCGGCGAACCCGGCTGGAGGTGGCGCGGCTGCGAGTGGCACGATGCACTCCGTGAGCGAGCGCTTTGACTTCACCGGTGATGAGCTGGCACCGGCGTACCGCGCGGCCGTCGACGCCATCGAGGCGGGCGACCTGGTGGTATTGCCGACCGACACGGTCTACGGCATCGCCGCGGACGCCTTCAAGGCCGATGCCGTGCAACGGCTGCTGGACGCGAAGGGCCGCGGGCGCGACATGCCGCCACCGGTGCTGATCTCGGTGGTCGAGTCGCTGGAGGCGCTGGCGACCGACATACCGGAGGCCGGCCGCAAGCTGTGCGAGGCGTTCTGGCCTGGGCCGTTGACGGTGATCTGCCACGCGCAGGGCTCTCTGATGTGGGATCTGGGGGACACCCAGGGCACGGTCGCGTTGCGCGTACCGGATCACGAGAACACCCGCGAGCTGCTGTCCCGCACCGGACCGCTCGCCGTCAGCTCCGCCAACCTGAGCGGCCAGCCGGCCGCCCTCGACGTGTACGACGCCGAGGCGCAGCTGCTCGACACGGTAGCCGTCTACCTGGACGGCGGCGCGGTCACCGGCGGGCAGCCCTCCACCATCGTCGACCTCACCGGCGACGTCCCGCACGTGGTCCGGATCGGCGCCCTCAGCATCCAGCAGATCCGCGAGATCGTCCCCGAAACCACCACCGACCTCGAACCGGACGAAGAACCGGCCGACGAGAAGCCGGCGGACGAGAAGGTCCAGGACGAGCCAACCGAAATTGCACCTGAGGCGTCCAACGAACAGACGACGGACGACAAGCCCGCCGACGACAAGCCGGTGGACGACAAGCCCGCCGACGACAAGCCGGTGGACGTCGAGCCCGCCGAGGACAAGCCGGTGGACGACAAGCCCGCCGACGTAGCCAAGCCCGTTGACGAGAAGGCACCTGATGTGAGGCCTGCGGACCAAGGCCATGACTCCTGATTCCACGCCTACTGCGCGGCACTCGGCACGGCACCTCGCCGCACGAGTGCAAAGGGCAAGATGCTCCGCATCTAACCCTTCGCCCCCGCACGCCGAGCTACCGCGCCGAGCACCTGCTCGCTACGGCGTGGAACCAGGAGACATGACCTGTGCGTGAGTATCTGCTGGTCCTGTTCGTGGCGATGGCCACGACCTTTCTGCTGACCGGTGTGGCCCGGCAGGTTGCTCTGCGGTACGGCGCGGTGGCCCGGGTGCGGACCCGGGACGTGCACAAGGTCCCGATCCCGTACTTCGGTGGCATCTCCATCCTGGCCGGCCTGATCGCCGGTTTCGCGGTCGCCTCCAGCCTGCCGTTCCTCGGCGACAGCCTGCAGGTCGCCCACGACGCCCGGGCCATCCTGGTCGGCGGCGTGGTGATCTGCGCGGTCGGCGTCATCGACGACCTGTACGAGCTCGACGCGATCACCAAACTGGCCGGCCAGGTCCTCGCCGTCGGCGTGATGGTTGTCCAAGGCATCCAGTTGTACTGGCTCCCGTTGCCCGGCGGCATCTTCTCCCCGCCGCCCGCGCAGCTGGCCGTCCTGACCGCCGGTATCCTGCTCGTCTCCACCAACGCGGTGAACTTCGTCGACGGCCTGGACGGTCTCGCCGCCGGCGTCACCGCGATCGGGGCCGGCGCCTTCTTCACCTACTCGTACCTGCTGAACGTCGAGCAGAACCTCGACCGCGCCACCACCTCGACCCTCATCACGGTCGCGCTGGCCGGCGCCTGTCTCGGTTTCCTGCCGCACAACTTCTTTCCAGCAAGGGTGTTCATGGGCGACTCCGGCGCCCTGCTGATCGGGTTGATGCTGGCCGCGTCGACGATCAGCCTGACCGGCCAGGTGGACCCGAACGCGGTCCCGTACGAGGTCGGCGGCTCCAGCCTGCTGCCCGCCCTGCTCCCGCTGATCCTGCCGATCGCGGTCCTGGCGATCCCGGCGCTCGACCTGACGATGGCCTACGTACGCCGTACCAAGGCCGGCCGCTCGCCGTTCGCTGCCGACAAGCTCCATCTCCATCACCGCCTCATGCAACGCGGCCACTCCCACCGCCGAGCGGTCCTGCTGATGTACCTGTGGACCTTCCTGATCGCCTTCGGTGTGGTGGTCCTCGGCCTGCAACTCAAGTGGTGGACGGCCCTGCTGGTCCTGGCCGTCGCGGTGACCGCGATCCTGCTCACCACCGGCCTGCCCCGGCGTCGCAACGGGACCCTGTCGAAGGTCTGACCGGGACCAGACCAGTGGGCGTCGTGGCCTACCGATAGGGTGTTCGTGTACAGCGGCAGGGACGCTGGGTTTGCTGTCTATTTTGCTAACGCGGAAGACTTTGTGCTAGTTTTCACAAGCACCAGCAATTCACAGCTTCACCCCTGACCCCGCCCACCCGACGACCGAGGGCAACAATCCCGGTCGCCAGCAGGACGGAACCACCAGATGCCCCCTCTGGACGACACCGCCCAGGAGCACCGCGAGACAGCCGGCCAGGCCACCAGGCACCCGGCGTTGGCGATGCTGCGCGGCGCTCTTGTCGCCGCGGTCGTCGTCGGCGTGAATGCCGCCGCCGTGGCCACTGTCGCCGCCGGGCTCAAGGGTCTGTGGGGTGCGCTGCTCGGGCTGCTGATGGTGATCGTCTTCTCCGGCGCCGGACTGCTCGCGCTGCACCTGTCCCGCCGGACGTCGCCGACCATGCAACTCGCGGTCGCGATGGCCTCCTACACCGGCCGGATCGCGGTCTTCGGCGGGCTGCTCGCCATTGCCCTCAGTTCTGAGGCTCTCGAGCGCGGCGTCGACCTGACCGCGCTCGGACTGAGTGCGCTGGTGGTCGTCATGGGCTGGATGGCCGGCGAGATCTGGGCCTGGTCACGACTGCGCGTCCCGATCTACGACCTGGACAACGAGGTGACGGCGTGAGCACGCTGCGTGATGCCTCGGAGAGCCGTTTCCCGGCCTCGTTCGACGGTGTGGTGAAGGGCACTGACACCCCCGCTGAGGCCGATGTGACCCGGCGTGTCGCGGGCTGGTACCTTTCGGGTGCCCATGAGCCAGCACAGCGATCCGAAGCCGACGCCGAACACTTCCGGCGACGGCTGGCGGGTCGTGTCCTACCTGATCGGCGGAATCCTCATCTACGGAGGGATCGGCTTCGGGCTGGATCGCTGGCTGGGCACCCAGTTTCTGCTTCCGGTGGGCATCGTCATCGGTGCCGGCCTCACGATCCTGATGCTGCACTTCCGGTACGGGCGTTCCTGAGCCCTGCCAGGTCTGACGTTGTTGACCGCCTTGCCCTGAGCCGCCCTGCCCTTAGCCATATGGCGAACGACTTGAGCACGACGCGAGAGGAGACCCGGTGAGCGCCGGCGTTTCGACCGAGTTCATTCCACCCGGTCCACAAAGCTTCGAGACCCCGCCGATCTTCGACGGTGTGGAGTGGTTCACCAAGCCTGTCCTGGTGGCCATGCTGTCGGTGGTCGTGATCGTGTGGTTCTTCTGGGGAGCGTCGCGCAAGGCCGCGGTGGTGCCGAGCAAGCTGCAGTTCGCCGGCGAGCTCGGCTACAACTTCGTCCGCAACTCGATCGCCCGCGACGCGATCGGCAGCCACGACTACATGAAGTTCGTGCCGTACCTGTGCGGCCTGTTCTTCTTCATCCTGCTGAACAACGTCGCCGCCTCGATCCCGCTGATCCAGTTCCCGACCTTCAGCCACATCGGCTGGGCGTACGTGGCCGCGGTGATGAGCTGGGTCATCTACAACGCGGTCGGGATCAAGCGGAAGGGCCTCTGGGGCTACTTCAAGCACCAGACGATGCCGGCCGGCGTGCCGCTGTGGCTGATGCCGCTGATGATCCCGATCGAGTTCATCTCGAACATCCTGGTCCGGCCGATCTCGCTGAGCCTGCGGTTGTTCGCGAACATGTTCGCGGGCCACATCCTGCTGCTCGTCTTCGTGCTCGGCGGCGAGTACATGATCCTGCACTCCGGCAGCATCGCCCTGGGCGGCGTCGGCATCCTCACCATCCTGATGGGCTTTGCGATCGCCGGGCTGGAACTGTTCGTCCAGTGCATCCAGGCCTACATCTTCGTCGTGCTGACCGCGCAGTACATCGGCAGCGCGATCGCGGACGAACACTGATCCGCCGCACCACCCACAGACCCGTAGCAACGGAAACCCGGATAGCTCCTATCCGTACCGAAAGGAACACACTGAAATGGCACTCGAGATTGCCGGCAACATCGCCGTTCTGGGCTACGGCCTCGCCGCGATCGGCCCGGGCGTCGGTGTCGGTCTGATCTTCGCCGCCGTCATCAACGGCACCGCGCGTCAGCCTGAGGCCCAGGCCAAGCTGCAGTCGATTGCATGGATCGGCTTCGGTGTCACCGAGGTTCTGGCGATCATCGGTATCGCGCTGGCCTTCGTGTTCAAGGCAAGCTGACCCACTTTCTCCTTGACTGACAGGACTCAGACATGTTGACGATCGTGCTACCGCTCGCAGAGGCCGCTGGCGAAGAACCCAGCCCGCTGCTGCCGCACACGGCTGAAATCATTTTCGGCTTCGTCTTCCTGGTCCTGCTGGCCATCGCCTTCGCCAAGGTCGTCGTACCGAAGTTCGAAAAGGCTTACGCCGATCGGACCCAGGCGATCGAAGGCGGGATGAACGAGGCCAAGCAGGCCCAGGCCGAGGCGAAGGCGGCCCTCGACAAGTACAACGCGCAGCTGGCCGAAGCCCGGCAGGAAGCTGCGAAGATCCGCGAGGACGCGCGCGAGCAGGGTGCGCTCATCATCGCGGAGATGCGTGAGCAGGCCAACGCCGAGGCCGAGCGGATCGTGTCGCACGCGCGGACCCAGATCGAGGCCGAGCGCAGCCAGGCGGTCGCCTCGCTGCGGACCGAGGTCGGCACCATGGCGACCACCTTGGCCGGCCGGATCGTCGGCGAGTCGCTCGAGGACGAGGCGCGTCAGCGTCGCACCGTCGAGCGCTTCCTGGCCGATCTCGAGGCCTCGGAGTCGGCACGGCAGGCCGTCGGAACGGACGGCTGATGCGCGGCGCATCGAAGGAGTCGCTCGCCCGGGCCCAGGAGGCCCTGGCGGGTGTCGCCGTCAGCGAGGAACTGGGCACCGAGCTGTTCTCGGTGGCCCGGCTGCTGGACTCCAACGGCGCGCTCCGGCGCGCCCTGACCGACCCGGCCCGCTCCACCGCGGGCCGGACCGGACTGGTCGGGCAGCTGTTCAGCGGCAAGATCTCCGCCCAGGCGCTGGAGATCCTGACCGCGGCGGTGGCCGGCCGATGGGTCAGCAGCCGTGACCTCGGCAACGCGCTCGACCAGCTCGGTGTCGAGGCGGACATCGCCGCGGCCGACGGCCGGCGCAAGCTGGACGAGGTGGAGGACGAGCTGTTCCGGCTCGACCGGGTGCTGGCAGTGGAGCGGGAGCTGAGCGACAAGCTGAGCGATCGCAACATCCCGCTGGCGGCCCGGCAAGAGCTTCTGCACGGTCTGTTGCAGGGCAAGGCCGACCCGGTCACCGTGCGGCTCGCCGAGCGTGCTGTGGACGGTCGCGGACGGAGCCTCGCGGCTTCGCTGCGGTCCTACCAGGTCGCCGCGGCGGCCCGGCGCAACGCCAGCATCGCCACCGTGCGGGTGGCCGCCGACCTGACCGAAGCCGAGCGCACCAGGCTCAGCGAGGCGCTCGGCCGGCAGTACGGCCGGGACATCCAGCTCAACGTGATCGTCGACCCCAAGGTCGTCGGCGGCGTCCGGGTGGACATCGGTGACGAAGTGATCGACGGAACCATCGCGGCCAGGCTCGACGAGGCGCAACGGCGCATCGCGGGCTGACCCCTAACGACACAGATTGCGGCGCTAGTGGTCAGCAAACCTCTAGAGCCAACAGACCAGGCCAGCTAGGTCAAGGAAGCAGGGACGGAAGATAATGGCGGAGCTCACGATCAGGCCGGAGGAAATCCGGGACGCCCTGGATCAGTTCGTCTCCAACTTCGAACCGGACACGGCGACCCGCGAAGAGGTCGGCACCGTTGTCGACGCAGGCGACGGCATCGCGCACGTCGAGGGCCTGCCCTCGGCGATGACGAACGAGCTGCTCGAGTTCGAGGACGGTACCCAGGGCATCGCCCTGAACCTCGACGTCCGCGACATCGGTGTCGCCGTCCTCGGTGAGTTCAGTGGCATCGAGGAAGGCCAGCAGGTCCGCCGGACCGGCCAGGTCCTGTCCGTGCCGGTCGGTGAGGGCTACCTGGGTCGCGTCGTCGACCCGATGGGCAAGCCGATCGACGGCCTCGGTGAGATCAAGGACCTCGAGGGCACCCGTGCGCTCGAGCTCCAGGCGGCCGGCGTGATGGACCGCCAGGAGGTCCGCGAGCCGCTGCAGACCGGCATCAAGGCGATCGACGCGATGATCCCGATCGGCCGTGGCCAGCGTCAGCTGATCATCGGTGACCGCAAGACCGGCAAGACGGCGATCGCGGTCGACACGATCATCAACCAGAAGGCCAACTGGGACTCCGGCGACCCGAAGAAGCAGGTTCGCTGCATCTACGTCGCGATCGGCCAGAAGGGCTCGACGATCGCCTCCGTGCGCGGTGCGCTCGAAGAGGCCGGCGCGATGGCGTACACCACCATCGTCGCCTCCCCGGCGTCCGACCCGGCCGGCTTCAAGTACGTCGCGCCGTACACCGGCTCGGCGATCGGCCAGCACTGGATGTACCAGGGCAAGCACGTCCTGATCGTGTTCGACGACCTGACCAAGCAGGCCGAGGCCTACCGCTCGATGTCGCTGCTGCTGCGCCGCCCGCCGGGCCGCGAGGCCTACCCGGGTGACGTCTTCTACCTGCACAGCCGGCTGCTCGAGCGCTGCGCCAAGCTGAGCGACGAGCTCGGCGGCGGCTCGATGACCGGTCTGCCGATGATCGAGACCAAGGCCAACGACGTCTCGGCCTTCATCCCGACCAACGTCATCTCGATCACCGACGGCCAGATCTTCCTGCAGTCGGACCTGTTCAACGCCAACATCCGCCCCGCGATCGACGTCGGTGTCTCGGTGTCCCGGGTCGGTGGCGCCGCGCAGGTCAAGGGCATGAAGAACGTCTCCGGTTCGCTGAAGCTGGACCTCGCGCAGTTCCGCGCGATGGAGGCGTTCGCGATGTTCGCCTCCGACCTCGACGCGACCTCGCGCCGTCAGCTGGACCGTGGTCAGCGTCTGGTCGAGCTGCTCCGTCAGCCGCAGTACTCGCCGTACCCGGTCGAGGAGCAGATCGTCTCGGTCTGGTCCGGTACCAACGGCAAGTTCGACGACGTGCCGGTCAACGACGTGCTCCGGTTCGAGCGCGAGTTCCTCGACTACCTGCGCCGTGAGGGCAAGGTGCTGGAGGCGATCCGCGAGTCGAACCTGTTCAGCGACGACACGGCTCAGGCGGTGTCGTCGGCGCTCGACGCGTTCAAGCCGACCTTCCAGACCTCCGACGGCCAGCTGCTGGCCGGCAAGGAGGAGTCCGAGGCGATGGACGAGGGCGATGTCGAGCAGGAGCAGATCGTCCGGCAGAAGCGGGGCTGATCGACCATGCCAGCCAGTCTGCGGGAGCTTCGTGAGCGTCGGGCCTCGGTCTCGACGATCAAGAAGCTGACCCGCGCGATGGAGCTCATCGCGGCGTCCCGGATCGTCAAGGCGCAGCAGCGCGCCCAGGCGGCCGGTCCGTACGCGCGTGAGCTCACCCGTGCCGTGTCGGCGGTGGCGACGTTCTCGAACGTCGACCACCCGCTGACCACCGAGAAGCCGAACCCCCGGCGTGCCGCGGTCCTGCTGATCACCTCGGACCGTGGTCAGGCCGGTGCGTACTCCTCCTCCGTGATTCGCGAAGGCGAGCGGCTGAACCAGCTGCTCCGCGAGGAGGAGAAGGAGATCGTGCCGTTCCTGAGCGGCCGCAAGGGGATCGCCTACTACACCTTCCGGCAGCGCGAGGTCGCGCAGTCGTGGAGCGGTGACTCCGACGCGCCGTCGTTCGCCCGGGCGCGGGAGATCGCCGACGCCCTGATCGAGGCCTTCCTGACCCCGACCGAGGAAGGCGGCGTGGACGAGATCCACATCGTCTTCACCCGGTTCGTGTCGATGCTCACGCAGCGCCCGGACGTCATCCGGCTGCTGCCGCTGGAGGTCGTCGAGGGCGAGGAGGCCCCGGCCGCGGACGACGTACTGCCGCTGTACGAGTTCGAGCCGTCCGCCGAGGACGTGCTCGACGGACTGCTGCCGAAGTACGTCGCCAGCCGGATCCACTACTGCATGCTGCAGGCGGCGGCCTCCGAGCTGGCCAGCCGGCAGCGCGCGATGAAGTCGGCGACCGACAACGCGCAGGAACTGATCGAATCGCTGACGCGTGAGTTCAACCAGGCGCGTCAGGCGCAAATTACCCAAGAAATCAGCGAGATCGTCGGTGGCGCCAGTGCGCTGGCCGATGCCAACGCCGGGAGCGAGTGAGAGAGATGACTGCCACGGTTACCGAGAAGAACGGCGACGGCGGGGCCACCGGCTCCGTAGGTCGCGTCGCCCGGGTGATTGGCCCGGTCGTCGATGTCGAGTTCCCCGCGGACTCGATGCCCGAGATGTACAACGCGCTCGAGGTGGACATCACCCTGGGCGAGACCACCCAGACGATCACCCTCGAGGTGGCGCTGCACGTCGGCGACAACATCGTCCGGGCCATCTCGATGAAGCCCACCGACGGCCTGGTCCGCGGTACCGAGGTGCGCGACACCGGATCGGCCATCTCCGTGCCGGTCGGTGACGTCACCAAGGGCCGGGTCTGGTCCGTCACCGGCAAGTGCCTGAACCAGGACGAGTCGGAGTTCGAGATCGCCGAGCGCTGGCCGATCCACCGCAAGGCGCCGGCCTTCGACCAGCTCGAGTCGAAGACCGAGATGCTGGAGACCGGCATCAAGGTGCTGGACCTGCTCACGCCGTACGTGCAGGGCGGCAAGATCGGCCTGTTCGGCGGTGCGGGTGTCGGCAAGACCGTGATGATCCAGGAGATGATCTACCGGATCGCGCACAACTTCGGTGGCACCTCGGTGTTCGCCGGCGTCGGTGAGCGGACCCGTGAGGGCAACGACCTGATCCACGAGATGGAAGACGCAGGCGTGTTCAAGGACACCGCGCTCGTCTTCGGCCAGATGGACGAGCCGCCGGGCACGCGTCTTCGCGTCGCGCTGTCGGCCCTCACGATGGCGGAGTACTTCCGCGACGTGAAGGAGCAGGACGTGCTGCTCTTCATCGACAACATCTTCCGGTTCACCCAGGCCGGTTCCGAGGTCTCCACGCTGCTCGGCCGGATGCCGTCCGCGGTGGGTTACCAGCCGAACCTGGCCGACGAGATGGGCGTTCTGCAGGAGCGGATCACTTCGACCCGGGGTCACTCGATCACCTCGATGCAGGCGATCTACGTGCCGGCCGACGACTACACCGACCCGGCGCCGGCCACCACGTTCGCGCACCTGGACGCGACCACCGAGCTGTCGCGGACCATCGCGTCGCGTGGTCTGTACCCGGCCGTCGACCCGCTGACCTCCACGTCGCGGATCCTCGACCCGCAGTACATCGGCCAGGAGCACTACGACGTGGCCGTGCGGGTGAAGCAGATCCTGCAGAAGAACAAGGAACTGCAGGACATCATCGCCATCCTCGGTGTCGACGAGCTGTCCGAAGAGGACAAGATCGTCGTCGCCCGGGCGCGCCGGATCGAGCAGTTCCTGTCGCAGAACACCTACATGGCGGAGAAGTTCACCAACATCCCGGGCTCGACGGTGCCGCTGAAGGACACCATCGAGTCGTTCAAGAAGATCACCGAGGGCGAGTGCGACCACATCGCCGAGCAGGCGTTCTTCAACACCGGCAGCCTCGACGACGTCGAGCGCAAGTGGGCTGAGCTGCAGAAGGAAAACTGATGGCCGAAGACTCTGGCAAGCACCTCGACGTCGCGCTGGTCGCGGCCGAGCGGACGGTCTGGGAAGGGCAGGCGAAGATCGTCATCGCCCGCACCACCGACGGCGACGTCGGCATCCTGCCCGGACACGCGCCGTTGCTGGGTCTGTTGCAGGGTGGCACCGTCCAGGTGCGGACCGTCGACGACGAGTACTTCGTCGCGGCCGCGCCGGACGGCTTCATCTCGGTGGCGAACGACCGGGTCTCGATCCTGGCCGAGAACGCCGAGATGGGGCACGACATCGATCTGGAAGAGGCCAAGCGGGCGCTCGAGCAGGCCCAGGCCACCGGTACGGACAGTGCGGACGAGCAGGAGCACGTGCGGCTCGCCGAAGCCAGGGTGAGGGCCGCCGAGCAGGCGTCCTGAACCCACCTGCCATAATTGAAAAAGGTCGCAGTCGGTACGGTTCGGGGATGGCGCCACCTCAGCGAGGGCGCCAGGAATGAGGTTGGCAACTTATGAGCACAGTCCTCGAGTTGGTCGGGGTCTGTTGCCTTGCTGCCGTACTACTGATCGTCGCTTTCGCGTGCCGTCGTCGCTGGATCTCCAGGGACGGCGGCACGTTCGATTGCAGCCTGCAACTCGCGGAGCGCGACCACGGCCGTGGCTGGGCCCTCGGTCTGGCCCGCTACGTCGGTGACGACCTGCAGTGGTTCCGCGTCTTCAGCCTGGCCTGGTGGCCGAAGCTGACCGTCAACCGCCGCCAGCTCGAAGGCGTCACCACCCGCCGCCCGATGGGCAACGAGCCCCTGGTCACCTACGCCGGCCACGTCATCGTCGACGCCGAGCTCCGCGACCGCACCGTCCACTTCGCGATGACCGAAGAAGCCCTCACCGGCGTCCTCGCCTGGATGGAATCAGCACCCCCCAGCACCCAGACATACCTGTAAGGCGGGTTGACCGGCCTGTCTAGGGTCGGGGTATGACGGGTATTTTGCTGGAGCTGGATTTGACGCGTGGGGTTTTGGAGACTCCGCCGTCGTCGCCGCTGGCCGCGTTTCGGGCTCGGCATCTGCCGACCATGCGTGAGTTGGTGCGGGCGTTGCGGAAGGGCGCGGAGGACGACCAGGTCGTCGGTCTGGTGGCGCATCTGGGTGGGCCGGGGTTGTCGCTGGCTCAGGTGCAGGATCTGCGGGAGGCCGTTGCCGACTTCCGGGCGTCCGGGAAGGGTGCTGTCGCCTGGACCGAGTCGTTCGGTGAGGTCGGTGGTGGGACCGTGCCGTACTACCTGGCGACCGCCTTCGACGAGATCTGGGTCCAGCCGTCCGGGGATCTCGGGATCACCGGAGTATCCGTGCAGGCGACCTTCGTCCGGGGCGCGTTGGACAAGGCCGGTGTCATCCCGCAGTTCGGCAAGCGGCGTGAGTACAAGACCGCCGTGGACACCTTCACCGAGAAGGAGATGACCGGGCCGGCCCGCGAGATGGCGTCGCGGCTGGCCGAATCGGCGTACGAGCAGATCGTCGAGGGCATCGCCGTACGGCGCCGGTTGGAGCTCGCCAAGGTGCGGGAGCTCATCGACAGTGCGCCGCTGCCCGCTCAGGCAGGTGTTGACGCCGGCCTGGTTGACCAGCTCGGCTACCGCTCGGATGTGTACGACGAGCTGGAGAAGCGGCTGGGGGAGACCACGCCCTTACTGGCTGAGCGCTACGTCCGCCGCGGCCCCCGCAACCTCAAGGACCTCAGGGAGAGCCTCCCGTGGCCGCAGAAGCCGGTAGTGGCGGTCATCCGCATCAGTGGAGGCATCAATGTCGGCCGCAACTCGGGTGGTGGCCCTCTGGGCGGCCCCAGCTCTGGCTCCGACACCATTGGTGCCGCCCTGCGCGCTGTGGCCGACGACGACAAGGTCAAAGCCGTCGTACTGCGCATCGACAGCCCCGGCGGCTCGTATGTCGCCTCTGACGCCATCCGGCACGAGGTACTGCGCCTGCGAGCCACCGGCCGACCAGTGATCGCCTCAATGGGCAGTGTCGCAGCCTCAGGCGGGTACTTCGTGGCAATGCCGGCCGACGTCATCGTGGCTCAGCCAGGCACGATCACCGGCTCCATCGGCGTTCTCTCCGGCAAGGGCGTAGTACGGGATGCTCTTGGCCGGATCGGGATCTCGCAGGAGGCTGTGTCGCAGGGGCAGAACGCCCGGATGTACTCCGCACAGGAGGAGTTCTCCCCCGAGCAATGGGAGCGCCTTGAAGAAACCCTCGACCGTATCTACGACGACTTCGTCGCCAAGGCGGCACAGGATCGCGGCCTCCCAGTGGCCGACCTGGAAGCCCTGGCCCGCGGCCGCGTCTGGACCGGAGCCGACGCCCAGCAACGCAAACTGGTCGACGAACTAGGCGGCTTCGAACACGCCCTGCAGGTCGCCTGCAACCGCGCCGGCCTCGACCGCGACCACATCGCCCTCACCGCAGCCCCCCACCGCCACTTCCTCGACCGGCTGAGGCCCCCGGAATCCACCGAGGACCTCGCCGCCCAAGCCAAGACGGTCTCGCTCACCGACGGCCTGACGTCGGCCGTCTACACCGCCCTGGGTTTGCCGCCCACCGGCGTACTGACCATGCCGATGACGTGGCGCCTCACCTGACGGCGCCGTAGATGTTCTGGTCGAGGCCTCCGCTGTTCGGGCAGGTGTCCGGTCCGAAGGTGCCGTCGGGGCCGGCGACCCGGCACTGCAGGACGTCGAAGCCATCCACGCCGTCGATCGGGTAGCGCGGATCGGTGCCCGGGACAACATCGCGGTGGTCCGTCCAGGTCATGAACGCGGTCGTTCCCGACGCGGCGATGTAGTTGTAGTCACCGAAGAACGGCACATCGCGATCCCCGAACTGCTCGTACTGCGGCATCGTGCGAGCCGTGGTCACCTCACCGCTCGCCCAGCTTGCCCCGTCGTTCGTCGACACGGCGTAGAACGCCGCAAGTCCGGGACCAGCCGAGACCGCACCCGGGGGATTCGCCGGTACGGCGCGGTTCCCGACCGGGACGCTGCGGAAGTCGCGCCCGCCCGGACCCACCGCGGCGTCGAACCGGCTGTCCTGCCAGACGGCGTGCAACCGCCCGGCCTCGGCCACGATGTCCGGGAAGTACTGGTGGCCGCGCGCCTGCGAGTCGATCCGCGTCGGCGTGGACCAAGTCGCACCTCCCGTGCTCGTGCGCAGGAAGTAGATCGATGCCTGGCTGCCGGTGCCCGGGCTGATCGTGCCGTACGTCGTACCGGTGGACGTCTGGCTGCCAGACACGGACCCGTCGTAGACCACGAACACCTCGTCCGGATCACCGAAGGTGGTCGGATCGGCGGTGATCCGCACCTGCGAGTTCACTCGGTGGAACACGTAACCGGACTGGCAGGCCAGCGGCCCGTCCCCACAGTCGCGTGCGAACGCCCGCGGCTCCGGACTCGCGCAGGCGCCCAGTGTGCCGTCCCCCACGAGACAGGCGTTGTACTTCGCTTGGCCGTAGGCCGGAGCCGAGACCGTCTGGTCGCCTGGGTCCCAGCCGATGAAGCCAGTCGCCACAGCCGGCTTGGTGAACGACCGGCCGCCGTTGACCGACTTCACCCACGCGACGGCGTTGCCCTGCAGTTGCCCCTGGTTCGGCTTGAACTCGAACTGCCGCCACGCGACGTAGACGTCACCGTCCCGGGTGACCGCGATGTCGCAGAACTGGCTGCCGTGCACCGACTCCGACACCTTCTGGCTGCGGAAGGTCCGGCCGCCGTCGCTCGAGCGGGCCAGGAACACGCCGTTGTTCGGGCCGCTGGCGGTGAAGCGAGCCCAGCACACGTAGACGTTGCCGGCGTACGGGCTGTCCGCGCCGCGGTCCACCTCGAGCTGGATCTTGTCGTGGAACAGGCCTTGGAAGATCGGGCTCGGTGTTCCCCGCTCGACCAGGGTGGTGAACTGGTACGACGGGGCGGCGCCACCTGGCCACCCGTAACGGGCGACCCAGATCGAGCCGAGTGCCGGCCTTTCGCGGTTGAAGCCGATGCCGGCGTAGTACAGGTGTCCGTCGTTGTCCCAGGCCTGTACCGGGTCCCCGGCGTTGCTGACGCCGATCCGGTGCAGCGGCGACGCAGTACCGGCTGGTGAGGTGTCCCCGGGATAGCCAGGTAGCAGGCTGTTGGTCCACGAGGTGCCGCCGTTACCCGAGTAGTAGAAGCCTGCCCAGGTACCGCCGGTCGTCGGGACTGTGCAGTAGTCGTTGGATCCCGAGCTCATCAGCGCCGGATTGTGCGGTGCCACGCTCGCGGCCGGTTCGTTCTGCTGCCTGTTGTTGGTCGAGCAGGCGGCCAGCACCGGGTCGGTGCCGCCGTCGTACCGCACATAGGTGCGGTCACTGACCGCTACGTCTCCCGGCGCCGCGCCCGCGGGTACGGACAGTAGCGGCGCCATCAGGCCGGCGCAGAGTACTCCGGCCACCACAAAACGCTTCACGACTTCCCCTTGAGCCAAGCCCCCGAGCAGTTCGACACGGTGCGACCGCCCGATGCACTGGACGGCAGCGACAGCCACGTACAGCTCTTCTCACAGGAGACGTCCGGCACCCTCGCCTGTCAACAACTCGCCAGCTCGCCCGAGCCGGCGCGGGGATGCCGCTACTTGTCGCGGTCGCCGCCTGGGACCCAGAGGACGTCGCCGCCGGAGGAGAGGTTGGCTACTCGGCCGAGGATGAAGAGTAGGTCGGACAGGCGGTTCAGGTAGGTGATGGCGAGCAGGTTCACCGTTGGGCCGTGCGTCTCGACGGCGGTCCAGGCGGTGCGTTCGGCTCGGCGGGTGACCGTGCGGGCGACGTTCAGGTACGCCGCACCCGGAGTACCGCCCGGGAGGATGAACGAGCGCAGCTTGGTCAGCCGGTTGTTGTACTCGTCGCACCAGCCCTCGAGCCGGTCGATGTAGTCCTGGGTGATCCGCAGCGGCGGGTACTCCGGGTCCGGGGTGATCGGGTTGCACAGGTCCGCGCCGACGTCGAACAGGTCGTTCTGGATCCTGGTCAGCAGCAGCACCAGGGAGCTGTTCAGGTGCCCGGCCGCGATCGCGACGCCGATCGCGGAGTTCGCTTCGTCGACGTCCCCGTACGCCGCCACCCGCGCATCCGTCTTGGAAGCCTTGCTCATGTCGCCCAGGCGGGTCTCGCCGGCGTCGCCCGTCCGGGTATAGATCCGCGTCAAGTTCACAGCCATGTCACGGCACTCTACGCAAAGCTGGAATGCCCAGCCGATACAGTCAGCAGGTGGAACGGTTTCGAATCGCAGGTGAGGCACGGCTCGAGGGCACTGTCGAGGTGGCGGGCGCGAAGAACAGCGTGCTGAAGCTGATGGCGGCGGCACTGCTGGCAGAGGGTACGACGACGCTGCGGCAGGTGCCCAGCATTCTCGACGTCACCTTCATGGCCCAGTTGCTGGACACCCTGGGCTGCTCGGTGAAGGTGGACGCGGACACGGCGAGCGCGACGATCGCGGTCCCGGCCGAGATCGGTCACCAGTGTGACTACGAGCTGGTGCGCAAGCTGCGGGCGTCGATCTCGGTGCTCGGGCCGCTGCTCGGCCGCTGTGGCCGCGCCGAGGTGGCGCTGCCGGGTGGCGACAACATCGGCTCACGCGGCCTCAACATGCACGTCGCCGGCCTGGAGGCGATGGGGGCGAAGGTCCACATCGAGCACGGTTTCGTGATCGCCGAGGCGCCGCAGGGGCTGCACGGCGCCGAGGTCTGGCTGGACTTCCCGAGCGTCGGCGCGACCGAGACGATCATGATGGCGGCCGTGCTGGCCAAGGGCAGCACGGTGATCGAGAACGCCGCCCGCGAGCCGGAGATCCAGGACATCGCCGCGATGCTGGTCGCGATGGGTGCGCAGATCGACGGCGCCGGGACGCCGCGGATCGAGGTGACCGGGGTGGACGGGCTGCTGAAGCCGGTCGAGCACGTCACCGTGCCGGACCGGATCGTGTCCGGTAGCTGGGCGTTCGCCGCCGCCATCACCAAGGGTGACGTGACGATCTCGAACGGTCACGCCGAGCATCTCGAACTCCCGCTGGACAAGCTGCACAAGGCCGGCGCCGAGATCACCCTGCTGAACCCGGGCTTCCGGGTCCGGATGGACGACCGCCCGAAGCCGGTCGACGTGGTCACCCTGCCCTACCCGGGGTTCGCGACCGACCTGCAGGCGTTCGTGATCGCGATGAACGCGGTCAGCGACGGCGCCGCGATGGTCACCGAGAACCTGTTCGAGGGCCGGTTCACCTTCGCCCAGGAGCTCACCCGGCTCGGCGCGCACATCCAGACCGATGGCCACCACGCCGTCGTCCGGGGCGTGCCGCGGCTGTCCGGCGCTCCGGTGGTCGCCAGCGACATCCGCGCGGGTGCCGCGCTGGTGATCGCCGCCCTGGCCGCGGAGGGCGAGACGCTCGTCTCCGCCGCCCACCACGTGCACCGCGGCTACACCGACTTCGCCGGCAACCTGCGTCGGCTGGGCGCGGATGTGACCGTCGAGCCGGACGACGCCGAGCTGTACTGGAACTAGATGGCCTAAGGTCAGGCGCATGACTGAGCGCGTGATCAAGCCCGTCGGCCGTGGGTTCCTGTTTCTCGACTCGCACCCGGTGGGGTGCGAGCAGCTCGTCAGAGGGCTGACCGAGCAGGTCGAGCCGCGCACACCCGAGCAGCGCCCGGTTGCGCTGGTGATCGGGTCCAGTTCGGGCTACGGCCTGGCCGCGACCGTCGCCGGACTGGCGCGCTACGGCATCGACGGGATCGGCGTCTCCTTCGAGAAGGGCGCGACAGTACGCCGTACCGCGTCCGCCGGCTGGTATCGCACCGCAGCCACTGCCGCGTACGCCGAGAGCGTCGGCAGCGACTTCACCTTCCTCAACGCCGACGCCTTCGCCGACACGACCAAGAGCGAAGTGCTCGACCTGTTGCAGGAGAAGTTCGGGGGAGTCGACTACCTGATCTACAGCGTCGCCGCACCGCGTCGCGTTGACCCGCGCACCGACACGACGTACCAGTCGGCCATCAAGGCCATCGGGCAGCCTGCCCAGACCAAGAGCCTCGCGTACGACGCAGGCGAGCCGGTCCTGCAGGAGGTGGGCATCGAGGTCGCCACTGACGAAGAGGTGGCCGACACGGTCCAGGTGATGGGTGGCGAGGACTGGTCCCGCTGGGTGGACGCCCTGGAGGAGCGCAAGCTGGTCAAGGACGGCTTCAGCACGGTCGCGCTGACCTACATCGGCTCCGAGCTCACCGGGCCGATCTACAGGCAGGGCTCGATCGGTGCCGCCAAGGCCCACCTGGAAGCCACTGCACGCACCCTGTCCGAGCGCGACGGCGTAGAGGCCCGTACGTCGGTCAACGGCGCCGCGGTCACGCAGGCGTCATCCGCAATCCCTGGCATCGGCCTGTACGTCAGCCTGCTCCACAAGGTGCTCGGCGCTGACATGCAGACGCCAATGCAGCAGTCCATCGCCTTGTGGGACCAGCTGACCGGTGAGAAGCCCCTGGACCTCGACGGGGACGGCCGCATCCGCCTGGACCGCTGGGAACTGGCAGACGACGTACAGGCCGCAGTACGGGCCCAGTGGGACGCTGCAACCCAAGAGAACATCGCAGACGTCGCCGACACCGTCTGGTTCTACGAAGAGGTCCGCCGCCTCTACGGCTTCGACGTAGCCGGTGTCGACTACGAGTCGCCCGCAGAGGTGGACGTCGACTGGCCCTCGAAGTCGTAGACCTGCAAGAGAGCTAGATTTGGCGGCTGTGACTTCCTGGGGGCTCAAGCGCGGCGGCGCGATCGTGGTGGCGGCAGCGCTGGTGATGGCTGCGCTCACCGGGTGCGACGACCACGACCAGGCCAAAGCGGTGGCGCCGAACCGGTTGCTCTTGGGGGCCGACGAGGTCGGGGACGGTGCGAGTGCGGTGGCCGTCCAGCAGGACGACTACGCCTCGCCGACGCTGTGCGGCCCGGAGAGCGACGGGATCAAGGCAGGGGTCGAGCCCAGCGACTTCGCCGCGTTCACCCGTGGCGGCAGCCGTGTCGTGGTGGGTGCCTGGGAGAAACTCGATGTCCGCGACTCGGCGATCTCGGCGGTCGCCAAGAAGGCCACCGACCCGACCTGTACGGAAGGCGCCGGCAGTTCGGGCGTCGAACGGTGGCGGGTGCGGCTCAACCCGGGCAGTGACCGCACCAAGGTGTCCTTCAGCTGGACCCGCTGGTGGGTCCAGGACGGCACGGCTCCGCTGACCCCGAAGGTGGGGGATGGGGTCAAGGCGACCTCGGGTGTTCGGGCCTATCGCCTGGTCGGCGATTACGTGGTGACCGCCTCCATCATCAGGGAATCGGCGCAGCCACCGGCGGCGTCCGAACTCGCCAAGATCTTCGATCGACAGTCGATCAAGGTCGACACCACCCCCGGGACTTCGGGTCCGGACGCTTGCGGGCTGCTCAACACCGAGCAGGTGAGCGCGGCGCTCGGAACCGACCCCCGGTCCACTCTCGACGATTCGACCAACAAGCAGCTGTCCACCAGCAATGTGCTGGCCTGTCGCTACCTTGGCCAGGGCGAAGAGCGCCTGACGTTCCGGGGCTCTCGCACCACGAGGTGGCAAGAAGCGCAAGCCGAGGTCGCCAAGCAGCGGCAGACCTGCCCGACCGCGGTCGAGCTCGACATGAGCCAGATGAGCATCCACCCCGGCACCGGCTTCATCTGCCCGGCTGCGAAGGACGGCGGCCCGGCCACCGCGTGGGCACAGTGGATGACCGTCGTCCTGCAGGTCCAGCTTCGGCCCACCGGCGACCCGCAGCCGACGGACACGACACGTCGCCTCACTCAGGTGACGACCGAGGTCCAGCGCAAGCTGACGTTCGACGCCTTCGGTTCCCGGACCGGCCGGCCCTGACGACTACAGCGGCTTGAACGACACCATTTCGAGTACTAGGTCGCCTGCTTCGTCGGAGGCGGCTAGGTCGATGGTGGCGGTGATGCGCCAGTCGTGGTTGCCTTCTGGGTCGTCGATGATCTGCTGGACCTCCCAGTAGCCGGGGTGCTCCTCGACCATGAAGAGGGCCGGGCCGCGGGCGGCAGGGCCGGTGCCGAGGGTGCTGTGCTCGGCGTAGTACGCAGTACCGGCTTCTGCCCAGCGGCCTGCGTCCCAGCCGGACTCGGCGTCCAGCTGGCCGAGCTCGGCCCAGCGGTGCAGTGAGACCAGCTCGACCCGGCGGAACATCGCGTTGCGGACCAGCACCCGGAAAGCCCTGCTGTTCAAGGTGATCCGGCGCGGACCGGCCGGGACCGGTGCGGCGACCACCTCGTCGCTCGGGTTGGTCAGCTCCTCCCACTCGTCGAGCAGGCTGGAGTCGGTCTGCCGGACGACCTCGCCGAGCCACTCGATCAGGTCGGTGAGGTCCTCGTTGGTCTTGTGCGGCGGGACGGTCTGCCGCAGCGCCTTGTACGCGTCGCTGAGGTAGCGCAGGACGATGCCCTCGGAGCGCGCCAGGCCGTAGTACTGGATGAACTCGCCGAACGTCATCGCCCGCTCGAACATGTCCCGGACCACCGACTTCGGCGACAGCCCGGCCTCGGCGATCCACGGGTGGGTCTGCCGGTACATCTCGAAAGTTGCCTCGAGCAACTCCTCGAGCGGTTTCGGCCAGCTGATCTCCTCGAGCAGCTCCATCCGCTCGTCGTACTCGATCCCGTCCGCCTTCATCCCACTGACCGCCTCGCCCTTGGCGTGGTGCAGCTGCGCCATCAGGATCGCCCGCGGGTCCTCCAGCGTCGCCTCGACCACCGACACCACGTCCAGCGCGTACGTCGGATCCTCGGGGTCGAGCAGGTCGAGCGCGGCCAGCGCGAAGGTGGACAGCGGCTGGTTCAGGCTGAAGTCCTTCTGCAGATCCACCGTGAGCCGCAGCGTCCGGCCGAACTCGTCGGGCTCGTCCAGCCGCTCGACGACCCCCGCGGTAAGCAGCGTGCGGTAGATCTGGATCGCGCGGCGGATCAACCGCAGCTGCGCCTTGGAGTCCTCGTGGTTGTCCTGCAGCAGGTGCCGCATGCTCGCGAACGCGTCGCCGTCGCGGGCGATCACGTTCAGCAGCATCGCGTGGCTGACCCGCATCCGCGACTGCAGCGGTTCGGGATCGGCCGCGACCAGCCGGTCGAAGGTGTCCTCGCCCCAGGTGACGAACCCCTCCGGCGGCTTCTTCTTCTGCACCCGGCGCTGCTTCTTCGGGTCGTCACCGGCCTTGGCCAGTGCCTTCACGTTCTCGATCACGTGGTCGGGCGCCTCGACGACGACCGTGCCGGAGGTGTCGTACCCGGCGCGGCCGGCCCGGCCCGCGATCTGGTGGAACTCGCGCGCCTTGAGGATGCGCTGCCGGCGTCCGTCGTACTTGCTCAGAGCGGTCAGTACGACGGTGCGGATCGGTACGTTGATCCCGACGCCGAGGGTGTCGGTGCCGCAGATGACCTTCAGCAACCCCGCCTGCGCGAGCTGCTCGACCAAGCGCCGGTACTTCGGAAGCATGCCGGCGTGGTGGACACCGATCCCGTGCATGATCAGCCGCTGCAGCGTCCTGCCGAAGCCCGGGCTGAACCGGAAGTGCCCGATCAGCTCCTTGATCTTGTCCTTTTCTTCCTTCGTGCAGACGTTGATGCTGGTCAGCGCCTGGGCCCGCTCCAGGGCGGATGCCTGGGTGAAGTGCACGACGTAGACCGGGGACTGATGAGTGACGAGGAGCTCGGCGAGCGTTTCGTGCAGCGGCGAGGTGACGTACTTGTAGACCAGCGGCACCGGACGCTCACCCGACGCCACGATCGCGGTCGGCTTGCCGGTCCGCCGGGACAGGTCGATCTTGAACCGCTCGACGTCGCCCAGGGTCGCCGACATCAGGATGAACTGGGCGTGGGGGAGTTCGAGCAGCGGGACCTGCCAGGCCCAGCCGCGGTCCGGCTCGGAGTAGAAGTGGAACTCGTCCATCACCACCTGGCCGACGTCGGCCGTCGCGCCCTCGCGGAGCGCGACGTTGGCCAGCACCTCGGCGGTGCAGCAGATGATCGGCGCGCCGGCGTTGACCGAGGCGTCGCCGGTCAGCATGCCGACCTTGTCGGCGCCGAAGATGTCGCACAGCGCGAAGAACTTCTCCGAGACCAGCGCCTTGATCGGCGCGGTGTAGAAGGTGCGCTTGCCGTTGGCCAGCGCGGCGAAGTGCGAGCCGGTGGCGACCAGACTCTTGCCGGAGCCGGTCGGGGTGGACAGGATCACGTTCGATCCGGTCATCACCTCGATCAGCGCTTCCTCCTGCGCCGGATACAGCGAGATGCCTTGCGCACCCACCCAGGTGGCGAAGGCGTCGTACAGGGCGTCAGGATCGGTCGTTTCCGGCAGCTTCTCGGTCAGCGTCATCAGTTCCATTGTCCCGCATGGACTCACACCCGCCGAACCGCAGTCTCCGGCCGCGGTTCGGCGGGAAAGGCGAGAGCTGCGAGGCAGCGGAGTGGTGGCGGGTGGGTCCGGGCTGGTCAGAAGAGGGCGGTGACCAGGTCGGACGGGTCTCGGGACGTCGGCCAGTCGCTCACCTGGCCGTCGCCGAGTTCGACGATGCGCCAGGCGCCGTCGGTACGGCGTACCAGGTCGACGGTGACGAAGGGGAGGCCCAGGTCGGTGACGAGTGGTTCCACCTCGACCAGGTCGAGGCCATCGGGAAGTTGGTCAGGGGTGTCGGGGTGGGGAGTGACCAGGGCGCAGCTGCCGCCGATCCACCAGGTCCGCGCCTCGGCGCCGGTGAACTCCTCGAACCGGCGCAGGACGAACCCACCCGTGAACGCGTCATCCCGCAGTTCGAGGAATCGCCTCGCGACCCGCTGGACCGTCTCCCGATCGGCGACGTCGGGGATGTAGGCCGCCTCGTCCCAGTAGTGCTTCATGGATTTCACATGATCACGCAGTACTGCGGGCCCGCTGCCGAGCTGCTCGCAGACCGCGTCCAACCCGGCCAGATCCGGCCCTTGAGTCCAAGCAGACTCCGGCGTCAACGGCTTCAACGCCTCGTACCAACCCGGTAGCTCATGCGCCGCTTTGTACTCCTCGGGGCTGGTCCGAAGCGTCACCCGCCGGGCGTCGAGCGCCTTGGCGAACCCCTCGTACTCGTTCGCGGACATCATCCAGCCGCGGTAACGGCGTCATCACCTGCCGGGACTCCGGCAACAGCCTCATCGGGCCGGCTCAGCGCGTCGTGGTCGATCCTGGCGACGGCAACCCCGCGGTCGCGCGCCGCAGTGGCTTGTGCAGCGAAATGCGGATCCACCCGACGCGGATCGAGCGGGTCCCCCGGTACCAGCAGCATGCAGTGAATTGTCCCTGCCACGACAGGGATCCGCTCGCTATTTCCGCGCGCCAGGCCAATGACTTCCTGCTGTAACCGGCGGAAACACAGCCGATCACTGGGCCTTGTAGCTTCACCGGCGTGACAACATCGTCGTCCCGTCGCCGGGTCCGGTTGTGGTTCGGTCAGCACCAGATCGCCGACTACATCGGCCAGCCGGCCCACGCCGACCGCTACGAGGCCGCCATGCGCCGCCGCTTCCCCGGATTGCAGATCACCAACGAGGCCCTCCGGTGTGCCGATGGACAGGATGTGCTGCCCGGCAGGTAGTACGACGGACTGTCTGCTCGACGTTGTTGCCTTTGGCATCGATCACGGTCGCGCGCGACGCCACGAACCCGGTACCGGCACCGGGGGGAGGAAGTATTAGCGGATGGTGCGCGAGGGGGGTTGGGGGTTTTCGTCGGTCCAGCCGGATTCGAGGACGACGCTGGCGCCGGACTTGAGGCCGTCCTGTTCCGAGCTCAGCAGCCGGCCGGTCGACGGGTCGACGATGTAGCTGAGGCGGCCGTCGCCGAGCATCGTCATCCGGCTGCCCGGCCTGGCCGTCTTGTCCCAGTCCAGGCTGATCCGGGTTAGGGTGCCGGCCGGGCGTTCGCCGCCCGGCTCACACTGTTCTTGTCCGATGTCCCCAGAACCCTTCTCGACCCCATTGACGTGTCCGGGACGATGACGCGCGGCGGCGCGCTCCGGAGTACAGGGAGCGGGAAAGTTGGCGATTGCCCCGGGGGAGAGGCCTGTCGCGCAGGCTCAGGAGGCGTCGAGGAAGCCGCGGGCGGCCGCTTCGTCGGCGGGCCAGACGTAGACCGACCAGCCGTCCTTCGTCCGGGCGGCGGTCGCCTTGATGCCGAGATCCTTCAGCATCGACACCTTCACCCGGGCCTCGTTGTACGTGCGCAGCGTGCTCACGTCGACCAGCAGTCCGAAAGTGTCCTTCTCGGCCGGCGTGTAGTCAGTACGGCGCACCAGCGACCCGCCTTTGGCCTTGGAGAACGCCCAGCGGGTGAGCAGCACCATGCCGCCGGTCAGCGCGATGGCCACCAGCGGGAAGAGAAAGTAGTGCTCCGCGAACACGGACACATTGTCTCGCGAAATGAAAGGTCGCGAGGTCTTGGCAACCTTCCGTGTCGCCAGGGAGTCTTTACCAACACACGCTGCAAGCGCGGCCGATACTCGGGGGCCGCCGGAAGAGCGGAGGGCACGGACATGCTCGCACCGACCCACAACGCAGTACGCGACAAGGAAAACGTTGTCCGCCTGGCCGGACTGCTGGACGTCCGCTCGGTCGGCGACGTCCGCCAAGAGATCAACCACCTGATCGACAACTCCGAAGGCGACGTCATCGTCGACCTTGAGGCACTCGACGCTTTGGACGCGACCGGCCTGGGCCTGCTGGTGGCAACCCACCGCCGCACCCAGCTCCTCGGCCGGCAGTTGGTCCTCCGCCATCCGCTCCCGTCGGTGATCCGCATCCTCGCGGTCACCCGGCTCCACCGCATCCTGAACGTCGAAAGAACCCCACTACCGATATCGGCCTAGTACGACGCCTTGGCCGCGGCCGCTCAGCGGGCCTGTCCGCTGATGCGGCCGCCTTCGGTGATCAGCCATCCGCCGGTCTCCCAGTCGTTCGGGCTGTCCTCGCTGCGGTAGCAGAGGTCGAAACGGATGCCCAGGCCCGGCCACGGGTGACGGATCTCGACGACGCGGAAGATCTCGTCGAGCCCGGGGAAGGTGATGCCTTCGGGTTCGGGGAACATGCTCTCGAGCTCTGCTCGCGTCAGGTCGGTCCAGAGCGCGAACTGCCACTGGGTGCGCGTCAGCCACTCGTCGTGGACCAGTTCGAAGCGCGGCTCCCGGCCGACCACGAAGTCGTGGATGCCGTCGCGAAGTTCGTCAGCCGACGACGGGAGAACGAACGGCCACGGCTCGCCGGTGGGATACCGGTACATCGTGGCGGTGGCGGCGATTGCTGTCACGAGTTCCCCCCACTGCTCGGGCGATGTCACGCGGGCGGGCAGATTCACACCGGTGTGATCGACCCGCTGCACATGGCCGCGAAGCCGACGAGCCAGCTCGGCCAGGTCGATCAACGGCGCTGGTCGGTCGGTTCCTTCGCTCCAGACGGCGATCGATCGACCGGTGTCGAAGGCGATCTCGGGTGCGGGTACGTCAGCCAGCTCGAACGTCGTCACCGGCCGCGCGCCGGCGGGCAGCGGCGGGGTGAGAGTCAGGCGGTCACCCGCCCCGGACTCGGCGTACGTCACCTCGGCGAGCAGGCCACGCAACTCGTCGAGAAAGGCGGATGATTCCGGCGATGCGGGCAGCCGGAAGGTGATCTCGGACAGTCGCTCCATCCGCTCGACCGTAGCTCATTTCAGCCTCTCCACAGCGGCGCTGCCCCTTGGTTCTGGTTGACTCGGCTGGATGCGCAGCCTGTCTCGCACGTTCCCGGCCGTCCTGGTGAGTGTTGTTCTGCTGCTCGCGGGGTGCGGATCGCAGGTTGCAGGCAGCGGCGACGGGCAGTCTCAGGCGCAGGGCGTTCCCACTGAGCCCGCCTGCGGGGCGACCTCCGGTACGACGGGTGTGCCCAGTACGTCCCCGTCGCCTGGAGCTTCTCCCGCTGAGGTCAAGATCATCCGCGTGAGTCGCGGCGCGCCGCACTGCTTCGACTTCGAGCTGACCAACGTCGGCAAGGTGCCGGCCCTCTACACGATCACCTTCGACATTCTGAGTCGCGGCGAGGCGTTGATGTCTCCGAAGGACATAGTGCCGGCGCTCGAACCCGGCCGGACCGTCAGGCGCACCGTCACCGTGGGCGACCTTCCCCGCGCTGGAGACGAGATCCAGGCAAAGGTCCAGAAGGTGAGGAGCGTCCCCGTCGTCGAAGCGCCTTCGCACGGAGGGCCCTGCCCGCCTTCGGGGATCCGTGTGTACCTCGGTGTGACAGACGCTGCCATGGGGCTTCGCTTCCTGAGCATCGACCTGGAGAACTGCGGCAAGCGGCCCACCCGGCTCAACGGCCACCCGCAGCTTCAGCTCCTCGACGAGAGCCACCTGCCGATCCGCGGCGTGAAGATCCTCCACGACGCCGGCACCATCAGCAGCTCGGCCTCCGGGTGGGTGGCTCGGCCCGTGGTCCTGAAACCCGGCGAGCGCGCCTATTCCGAGCTGGTCTGGCGGAACACAGTCGACGCCGGCGTCAACGTCAACAGCCCCTACGTCCGGGTGTGGGCCAGACCCGGCGCCGCCCCGGTCATGCTGACCCCCGAATTCGACCTCGGCACCACCGGCAAGCTCGGCGTCGGCCCCTGGAAGAAGCAAATGACGCGCTAGTCAGGCCTCGGAGGCCTGCTTCAGGGTGGTGAGGGACTCGGTCAGGACGGCGTCGAGCTTCTTGTTGTTGAAGAGGAGGCCGAAGAGCGGGCCGGCCATGGATTCCTCGACGACGACCCGGGTGGTGTTGTCGTCGGTGGCTTCCAGGGTGAAGCGGTGCACGACCTTGGCGCCGAAGGCCGCGCCGGTCCAGGCGATCTCGCGCGGCGCCTCGACAACGGCGAAGCGCGCCTTCATCTTGGCGCCGCCCTTGACCCGGGTGAACCGGCCGTCGACGGTGACGCCGTCGTCCAGCTGGATGTCCTTCACGCCGGGCTCGAGGTTGGTGTCCCAGCTCGCGACGTCGCTCAGCTTCTCCCAGACCCGCTCGATCGGGGCCGCGACGGTGATCTCGCGGCGGCCCTGGATCGCGGCTCGGTCGTCGATCCGGCTCTTCTTCGCGTACTCCTCGTGCAGCACGGCGATCGACGGTCCGGTATAGAAAAGCGAGTTGGTCATCAGCGATCCTTGGTTAATGCAACTGTTTGTTGCAATTACGCTGGATCATGCCAGCCCCGGCCGACGGACGCAATGACGTTGGAGGTCAAGTGAGCCAACCACCCGGTACGGCGCGTCCGGGCGGCCGCACCGCACAGAACCGGGCAGCCGTGGTCGAGGCGACCCTGGCCGAGCTCGCCGAGCGCGGGTACGACCAGACGACCATCGAGTCCGTCGCGCTCCGGGCCGGCGTCCACAAGACGACCGTCTACCGTCGCTGGCGCACCAAGGAACGGCTGGTCGCCGAGGCGTTGGAGGCGACGGCCGAAGTACAGATCGAAGTTCCCGACACCGGCGATCTGGCGCTCGATCTGCAGA
This sequence comes from Kribbella sp. NPDC023855, assembly GCF_040639475.1. Taxonomy (NCBI): domain Bacteria; kingdom Bacillati; phylum Actinomycetota; class Actinomycetes; order Propionibacteriales; family Kribbellaceae; genus Kribbella; species Kribbella sp. NPDC023855. The sequence continues at coordinate 98,107 of NZ_JBFAAA010000013.1, read as the reverse complement.
CGCTCGCCCGCGGTGTGCGGGCAGTACTGACGAGCACGGTGGGCTCAGCCGCTGTCCGAACGCTCGTCTCCGGAGCCCAGTCTTCGCCCGAGGTGGCTCAGGTACTGCGAACGTTCTGGGCCGGCCGCCTGACCAAGGTCATCCCGATCGTGGAACGCGCAGTCGCCGACGGCCGCTTGCCGCCGGGCACCGACTCGATCGAGTTGATGAAATACCTCGCCGCGCCGCTCTTCCATCGGGTCCTGGTGACCGCCGAGCCGGTGAACGACAAGGACGCCGACCGTGCGGCAGCCGCAGTACTGGCTGCTGCCCGGGCGGGCGTGTTCGTTGTGATCTAAGCCGCTGGTGACACCAGTCACGAGAAGGGGACTCACAAGGGCACACAGTCCTACTCTCGGGTACATGACGACGCAGAAGGACCGCCCCTGGGTGATGCGGACGTATGCCGGCCACTCGTCGGCGGCGGAGTCGAATGCGCTCTTCCGGCGCAACCTGGCCAAGGGGCAGACCGGGTTGTCGGTCGCCTTCGACCTGCCCACGCAGACCGGGTACGACGCCGATCACCCGCTGGCGAAGGGTGAGGTCGGCAAGGTCGGCGTACCGGTGGCTCATCTGGGTGACGTCCGGGCGCTGTTCGACCAGATCCCGCTCGCGCAGATGAACACGTCGATGACGATCAACGCGACCGCGATGTGGTTGCTCGCGCTCTACCAGGTCGCCGCGCAGGAGCAGGGCGCGCTGCCGGACGAGCTGACCGGTACGACGCAGAACGACATCGTCAAGGAATACCTGTCCCGCGGCACCTACGCCTTCCCGCCGGACGCGTCGCTGCGGCTCAGCACGGACCTGATCGCCTACACGATCTCGAACGTCCCCAAGTGGAACCCGATCAACATCTGCAGCTACCACCTGCAGGAAGCCGGCGCGACTCCCGTGCAGGAGTTGGCGTTCGCGCTGTCGACGGCGATCGCCGTACTGGACCGCGTGCGCGACGGCGGTCAGGTGCCGGCGGACCGGTTCGGTGATGTCGTGCAGCGCATCTCGTTCTTCGTGAATGCCGGCGTGCGGTTCATCGAGGAGACCTGCAAGATGCGCGCGTTCGTGCGCCTGTGGGACGAGATCTGCGTCAACCGGTACGGCGTGACCGACGCCAAGGCGCGCCGCCTGCGGTACGGCGTACAGGTGAACTCGCTCGGCCTGACCGAAGCGCAGCCCGAGAACAACGTGCAGCGCATCGTGCTCGAGATGCTCGGAGTCACCCTGTCCAAGAACGCGCGAGCCCGGGCAGTCCAGTTGCCCGCCTGGAACGAGGCGCTCGGGTTGCCGCGGCCGTGGGATCAGCAGTGGTCGTTGCGGATGCAGCAGGTGCTCGCTTACGAGTCGGACCTGCTGGAGTACGAGGACATCTTCGACGGCTCGCACGTGATCGAGGCGAAGGTGAACGAGTTGGTCGCCGGCGCGCAGGAGGAGATCGACCGGGTGCAGGCGATGGGCGGCGCCGTCGTCGCGGTGGAGAGCGGCTATCTCAAGCAGGCGCTGGTCGCCTCGCATGCCGAGCGCAGGCAGCGGATCGAGTCGGGCGAGCAGATCGTTGTCGGGGTGAACAAGTTCGAGAACACCGATCCGTCACCGCTGACCGCTGATCTCGACACGGCGATCCAGACCGCGGATCCGCAGGCCGAGGCCGCGGCGTTGAAGTCGTTGCAGGAATGGCGCGCCTCGCGGGATGCGAAGGCGGTCGAGGACGCGCTGTCCACTTTGCGCGAGGCCGCGAAGGGCACCGAGAACCTGATGCACGCGACCCTGAAGTGCGTCCGGGCGGGCGCGACGACGGGGGAGTGGGCCGGCGTACTGCGGGAGGTGTTCGGCGAGTACCGCGCACCGACCGGGGTGTCCGGTTCGGTGGGTGTCTCCGGTGGTGGCGAGGCGATCGCGGCCGTGCGGGAGAAGGTCGCGGCGACGTCGGAGGAACTGGGCGGCCGGTTGCGGTTCCTGGTCGGCAAGCCCGGACTGGACGGTCACTCGAACGGCGCGGAGCAGGTCGCGGTCCGGGCCCGGGACGTCGGGTTCGAGGTGATCTACCAGGGGATCAGGCTGACCCCCGAGCAGATCGTCGCGGCCGCCGTCGCCGAGGACGTGCACTGCGTGGGGTTGTCGATCCTGTCCGGTTCGCACATGGAGTTGGTGCCCCAGGTCGTCAAGGGCCTGCGCGAAGCCGGCCTCGAAGACGTCCCCCTCGTCGTCGGCGGCATCGTCCCCGACGCGGACGCCCGCTCCTTGCTCCACGCGGGCGTCGCTGCCGTCTACACCCCGAAGGACTACGACCTGACGGGCATGATGTCGAATGTCGTCGACGTCATCCGTGGGGCTAACAACCTCTGAAAAAGCAGTGGTGGGTGAGGGCAGGCCAACAACCTCTAGCTCTCCTGCTGGGCGTTGATCAGGTCTTCGACGGACTTCGGGAGGGTGGTTTCGAAGTCGAGGAGTTTGGCCCAGGTGAGGGTGACGGTGAGGACGACCATCTCGGAGTACAGGGCCTTCACGCCTTCGAGCCAGCCGGGGTACTGGTCCTCGGTCATCACCTTGCGGCCGGCGGTCAGGTAGCCCTCGGGGATGCCCTGGACCAGCTCGACCTCCGTGGTGCCGCGGAGCAGGAGGACCTTCGGGGGGAAGGCGCTGGTGTCGATGGTGAGCGCGACCTTCCGGTTCTTGCGCAGGGCGGCGACCTTGGCCGACTTCGGCACGGTGGCCATCACCAGCTTGTCGCCCTCCATCCAGAACCCGATCGGGATCACCCGCGGGTCGCCGTCCAGGCCGTCGTAGGCGAGCCGGGCCGGTGTCGAACCGTTCAGCAGTTGCTGGGAGTACGGCTTGGCCAGGATCTCGGCGATCTCGTTCTGGTTCATGGTGCTGATTCCTTCCGGGTCAGAGGTGCTCTCACCCAGGGGACGAGGCCGCCGCCGGTTTCTCTACATCGCTAGGTTGGAGAAATGCCGGAAACTTTTGCAGTCGGGGCCGGGCAGGTCGAGGTGGCGGACGACGGGGCGGTCGCGGCAGTGCTGCATCCCAGCCGGGGGCACTCCATGTTGCTCACCGAAGGCGTGGTGCACGACCCGGCGCACTACTGGGGCAAAGGATTCGTGATCACCGATCACGGCAGCCATCGCTTCGACGCTCCTGACTTCACCAGATGGCGGCAGACCGGTATCGATCTGCTCTACCGTCTCGGCGAGCTGGAGTTGCGGGTCGGTCGCCGGTTCGGGGAGCACTGGACCGAGACCTACGAAGTACGGAACACCGCGGCGGAGCCGATCGCGATCGGGTCCCTCGCTGTCAGTACGCCGTACCGGGATCTCTACAGCTCCAGTCGGGAGAGCCTCAACGGAGCGGTTCATGCCCATCTCTGGACCGGCGGCGCGGACTCGTGGGCGTGGGCGGTGCCGATGGACGGCAGCGGGCCGGGTCTCGGGCTGCAGCTCACGGAAGGGGAGTTGTGGGCGTACTCCGTCGAGTCCCGCGACGCCGGTACCGGCAGCAACATCCGCGGTCACCTCTATCTCCACGTCACCGACCATGCCCGCGCCCCGCACGCGATGGGCGGTCAGCCTCAGATCGTCCTGCAACCCGGCGACTCGTATCGCTGGACCTGGCAGCTCGGGTGGTACGAGACGCTGGAGGCCTTCCACGCCACCCGCAAGCCGCTCATCGACGCGACCACCCTCGTCGCCGAGGTCGGCGAGTCGATCGCGATCCAGCTGGCCGACCGCGCGACCGGACCGGCGACGGTGACCTCGGAGACACCCGGTACGCAGTACGTCGAAGCGACCGATGGCAAGGTGACGTCTCGCATCAACGTGCTCTTCCACGAGCCTTTGCGCGAGATCGTCGAGCGGCGGGTGCGGTTCGTGCTCGACCACCAGCGGCCGGTCGAGCTGAGCGACAGCCGTCGCTACTCCTTCGTGCCCTACGACAACGAGACCGGCCTGCGCGTGCTCTCCGGCGCCTGGCGCGACTGGTCGGACGCCCGGGAACGGATCGGCACCGCATTGTTGCTCCAGGCAACGCGGGATCGTGGCTGGGGTGATCGCGACGAGCTGGACGAGGCGCTGGCGGGTTACCAGCGGTTCGTCACGGAGTACCTGCTCGCCGACGACGGGACGGTCGCCGACGACAGCCTGCACGAGAGTCGCACGCGGCTCTACAACTTCCCGTGGTTCGCCCGCTTCTTCCTCGGCCAGGGCGACGTCGCGACGGCCGTCCGCATCATCGACCGGTACTACGAACTGGGCGGCGACCACTTCCTGGCGTTCGACCTCGGTCCGATCCTGCGCGAGCTGGCCAAGGTGCCCGAGGTCTCCGGCCGGATGCGCGACCACCTTGCGAGGCATGCCCGCGCCTTCCTCGACTACGGCGACGACCTGCCGCCGCACGAGGTCAACTACGAGCAGTCGATGGTCGCCCCGCTGCTCGAGCTCCTGATCGCCGCTCACCAGGAGGCGCCCGACTCGTTCGATCCCGGCGAGCTCACCCGCCGCCTGCCCTGGCTGACCGCGTTTGCCGCGGACCAGCCCGACGTACGGCTGCGTCATGTCCCGATCCGGCACTGGGACGGCTACTGGTTCGGCCTGTTGCGGCTGTGGGGAGACGTCTTCCCGCACTACTGGTCGATCCTCAGCGCGGCCGTCTACCTGACGTGGCCACGCGAACTGGTGACACCGGCTGAGGCGGCACGGCTCACGGATGCCGGCCGGGCGATCCTCCGGGCCAACCTGGTCAACTTCCATCCCGACGGCTCGGCGACCTGCGCGTTCGTCTATCCCAGCGCGGTCAACAATCGCCCTGCCCACGTGGCCGATCCGCTCGCCAACGACCAGGACTGGGCGCTGGTGTACGCGCTTCGCTTGGGCATCATCTGACCGACATGAGCAATACTCTGAAACTTCCTCACTGAAATCGATGTCCAGTGGTAGCGTCCTCGCATCACGACTGAGTGCCACCAAGTGGTGGCTGACTGTGGTGGGGGACGCCGTGGTTGCGAATCTGAGTCTTGGCCGGCTTGAGCAGCAGAACCTGTCCGAGCACGAGAAGTTGTTCCGCGAAGTACTGCCTGCTGCGGTCGCCGACGCGTACTTCGAACTGCTCGGCCTCGGTCAGCGCCCGCTCGCCGAACACTCGGCCATCGACCAGGAACTGGTCACCCGGCAGCTCGCCTACCCCCACCGCGACCAGGAATCGCTGGTACTGCGGCCGATCGACCCGCTGATCGCGACCACCGGGCTGCTCACCGAGGTGCAACACGAGCTCGCCAGGCAGCAGGAGCGGTTGCAGCAGGGGTACGTCGCGGCCGCCGAGCTGCACCAGCGTCAGTTGCACGACAAGCAGCCCGGCGAGGTGCCGTCGGTCCTGGTCCAGGTGCTGACCGATCCCGACGAGATCGCCGAACGCTGGATGACCTCGATCCACACCACCCAGTGCACCTACCGGTCGATCGCGGTGCACGATCCGGAGCAGATCGCGTCCGCGCTGCCGTCTCCGCTGTCCGCCTGCTGCGACTCGATGACGTTTCGCGAGCTGTGTACGCCGGACTTCCTCGCCGATCCGCGCGGTACCCGGGCAGTCCGGACCGCGATCGAGGCCGGGATGGAGGTCCGTACCGCGCAACACCTGCCGGCCCGGATGCTCATCGTGGACGACCACTTCGCCCTCGTCGGCCTGGACCCGACCGGCACCAGCGGAGCCCTGCTCGTCCGCTCGCCGGCCCTCATCGCCGCCCTCACCCAGTACTACGACCAGCTCTGGTCGGCCGCGACTCCAGTCGTCGCGGCAAGCGCCGTACGGTCCGGACCGAACTCCGAGCAACTCGGCGAGACCGAGCGGGAAGTCCTGTCCCTGTTGGTCCATGGACTCAAGGACGAAGCCATCGCCCGGCATCTCGGCCTGAGTGTCCGGACGGTCCGCCGGCACATAGCGACGCTGATGGACTTCGTCGACGCCCCCACCCGCTTCGCCGCCGGCGCCGCCGCCCAACGCCTCGGCCTCCTCAGCTGACCCCGCGAACCACCTCACCCAAGCCCTGCGGCTGAAACTGCCCACCGGGTCACCGGCCTCCTCGGCTGAGAGTAGGCGGACGCCCAGGCCATCAATGGGGCCGCCGGCGTGGCCGGTCGAGCGTGGCCGCGCGTGTGCCGCGCGGGGTCGCGGGGCTTTGGTGGCTGGAGGTCCGGCTCTCTTGGCCAGTTAGCGAAAGTGTCCACTTCTTCCCTGGTGAGCCGGGGCGGGCGCAGTTCACCCTGGGGGCGATATTCCGCTCCTTCCGCCCCGGAGGTCTCTGCCATGTTCGATCCGAGATCGCGCCTGCTGCGCGGTTATCCGACGCCCCGCTCGGTGCGCTGGATCGCCGCGGTGGTGGGCCTGGCGTTCGTCGCCGAGTTCCTGGTCCCGCCACCTGATGCCGATGCCGCCCGGAAGGCGGCTGCCGCGGCCGCCGCGCAGGCGGTCGCGGACCAGCCCCCGAACGAGCCACTGGAACGGCCGGACGAAGCCTCGGCCATGACGACGGCCAGGATCACCGGAGAACCCGTGATCATCTCCGGCCGGACCACCGAGACAACGCAGTACCGGGCGTTGCCGTCGGGGAAGATCGAGGCGACCGTCGCGGCCGGCCCGGTCCGGATGCGAGCCGACGACGGCGACTGGACGGACGTCGACCTGACGCTGGTTCGCCGGCCTGACGGTTCGGTCGCGCCGATCGCGCATCCGGAGGATCTGAAGCTGTCCGGCGCGGCGGCGGGCAAGGGTGACCATCCGCTCGTGACGATGGGTGCCGCAGGCAAGCAATCGTCGCTGGGCTGGGCCGGACCCTTGCCGGCGCCTGAGCTGGACGGGACCATCGCGACGTACCGGGAGGTCAAGCCCGGTGTCGATCTCGTCGTCGAGGTGACGCGGACGGGATACCAGCAGCAGTTGATGGTGAAGAGCCGTGCCGCCGCGGAGCAGGTGAAGCAACTTCGGATGCCGTCCAAAGGCCTGCAGAACAACGCGCAGGGCCTGCTGATGTGGGACTCGACTGTCGACAAAGCGTCCGGCGAACACACCCGCCGCGCCTCGATCAAACTCGGCCTGGCCAAGGACGCGCTGGTCCTGACGCCGGATGCCGGCTTCCTGAACGACCCGAAGACCGTCTACCCGGTGACGATCGACCCGTCCCAGTCCTCGGGTGCCAACTTCGACACGTTCGTGCAGAACACCTACACCAGCGACCAGTCCGCCGCGACCGAGCTGAAGGTGGGGACGTACGACGGTGGCGGCAACAAGGCGAGGTCGTTCCTGCGGTTCGACAACCAGGAATGGCTGTGGGACAAGCAGATCCAGGCAGCCACGCTCAGTCTGTGGGAGAGCCACTCGTTCTCCTGCAGCGCGGCCGGATGGGAGGCCTGGCGCACGGGCGACGTCGACAACACGGCCCGCTGGACGAAGCAGCCGACGGAGTACGAGAAGGTCGGCACTTCCACGCAGACCAAGGGTTTCTCGAGCTCCTGCGGTGATGGTTGGGTGACGATTCCGGTCACCGCTGCCTTCCAGCACACGGCCACGAACCGGCTCGCCAAGACGACCATCGGTTTGAAGGCGGCCAGCGAGACCGACAACGCCGGCTGGAAGCGGTTCGCCTCCCGGGAGGCTGCGGCCAACCCGCCGTCGGTGACGATCACCTACCAGACCAAGACGGCGGTCAACACCCAGGCCACCGCACCGCAGACGGTCTGCGCGACCGGCACGGCCCGCCCGTACATCTCCAGCCTGACGCCGCAGTTGCGGGCGCAGATCAGCGACGGCCTCGGCGCCCAGGTGTACGGCACCTTCGAGTGGAAGCCGATCAGCGGAACCAGCACGACCGTGAACGTCGGCCCCGGCGCATCCGGCGCCTGGATGGGCACCACCATCCCCAGCGGCGCCCTCCAGGAGGGTGGCAGCTACGCCTGGCGAGTCCAGGGCACGGACGGTACTACGCCCGGTGCGTGGTCCTCGTGGTGTGAGTTCACCGTCGACACCATCTCCCCGGCAGCGGCGCCCACTGTCTCCTCGACGACCTACCCCGTCTCGCAGTGGTCGGGTGGGGCAGGCACGGCCGGGACCTTCACCTTCGGCGCCTCCGGAGTCAGCGACGCCGTCGCCTACGAGTACGGCATCGACACGAACCCGCCGGACCAGGTCGTGAACGCTGCCACTCCAGGGGCGACCACGAGCATCAGCATCACCCCGACGGCGGACGGCCCGCACACGTTGTGGGTCCGGACGAGAGACCGGGCCGGCAACCGATCCCCACTGACGGCCTACCAGTTCGCCGTGGGCGGGGGCGCAGTACTGACTCCTAAGGCTGGTGACATCAGTGCGGCCAAGACTTCCATCACCGGTGCCGCGCGTTCCACCGCCACCGGTGTCACCTATCAGTGGCGTCGCGGCGACACCGATGCCTGGGTCGACATCCCCGCGGCACATGTGCAACTGGCCGCGGGCGGTGGTGCTGTCACCTGGCCGCTCCCGACCTCTGGGGGCGGCCAGTTCCCGAAGCTGAACTGGAACATCGAGGCGACCCTGGCTGCGGCGGACGCCCAGTCGATCCCGCGCGACGGACCCCTTCAGTTGCGCGGCACCTTCACCGGCGGTACTGCGGCGTCCTCCGGCGCGGTGAAGCTCACCTTCGACCGCAACCTGGCCAACGCGGCCGCGGAGGAGATCGGTCCGGGTGAGGTCAACCTGCTGACCGGCAACGTCAGCCTGTCCGACACCGACGTCACGGTCGACTCCTACGGCAGCGACCTGACCGTGAGCCGCACCTACAACAGCCGGCAGTCCGCGAAGGCCGACGGCTCGGGCATGTTCGGTCCCGGGTGGGTCTCCAGCGCGGTCGTCGACGAAGCGGAGACGCCGTACACCTCCCTGGACGTCTACGGATCGCTCCGCCAGGTCGGTACGCCGGATGGCGACGTGGTCGGCTTCACCGCCCGCGACGGCGTCAACTTCGATCCGGAGGTCGGTCAGGAGACGCTCAAGCTGACCTACGCCTCCACGACCGACACCTACAAGCTCACCGACGACCAGGGCACCATCGTCACGTTCGGCCGGATCGCCGGGTCCGCGGCCGGCAAGTATGTCCCGACCGTCACCACCATGCCAGGCAGCAACCAGAGGACGTCGTTCGTCTGGGAGCGGGTGACAGTCGGAGGTGCCGAGGTACTGCGGCCGACCCGGGTACTCGCGCCCGTGCCGGACGGCGTCAGCTGTACGACGGTTGCCCGTGGTTGCCGTGCGCTGAACTTCACCTACGCCACCACCACGACTGCCACCGGCACAACCGAGTCGACCTGGGGTGACTACGTAGGCCGGGTGAAGGAGATCTCCTTCACCGCTTGGGATCCTGACCTGGCCACCCCGGCCATGCGGACTGTTCCGATGGCCCGGTACAGCTACGACAACACTGGTCGGCTCCGGTCGGTGGCCGATCCGCGGACCAGCGGCAAGGACACCTACGACTACCAGTCGGACGGCGTTCTCTCCACCATCAAGCCCGCGGGCAAGGAGCCGTGGCAGCTCAGCTACACCACAGTTCCGGGTGACTCCGGTGCCGGCCGCCTGCAGAAGGTGACCCGCTCCGCTCTCGCTGCAGGTACTGCGGTCGAGACGGTCGTCTACAAAGTCCCACTGTCCGGCTCTGGTGCTCCCAACGACCTTTCGCCGACACAGACCAAGCGCTGGGGGCAGGTGGAGGCTCCGACCGACGCCACTGCCATCTTCCCGGCCGACCAACTCCCGAACGGCTCCAGCTGGGAGCGGGCGACCGTCAGGTACCTCGACGCCAACGGCCGCGAGGTGAACGAGGCCAAGCCCGGCGGCAACCTGACGGCGACTTGGTACGACGGCTTCGGCAACGAGGTCCGTACGCTCACCGCCGAGAACCGCAAGCGGGCCCTGGACCAGTCCTCCTCCGACAACGACGTCGCGGAGCAGACACTGTCTCAGACCTACTCCACGATCAACACCTATTCACTGGACGGTGTGCGGCTGGAGACCACGCTGAAGCCCGAGACGGAGGTCCGCCTTGCCAACGGGACCACCACCAGAGGCCGCCAGCTCAACCGGAAGACCTACGACCAGGGCGCGCCGACCACTGGCGGCCCGTACAACCTGGTGACCACCGACGAGACGCAGGTCCGTGTCTGGGGCGCCGGCGGTACGACAGTCGAAGCCGACCGCCGAGTCACGACCACCGGCTACAACTGGACACTCCGGCAGCCGACAGTGGTCACCAACGATCCAGGCGGTCTGGCACAGACGGTCCGTACGACGCTTGACCCGGTCACTGGACTCGAAACCTCGACCACCCAGGCCGCCGGCGGCACCACCACCAACACCCCGGCAACACGCAAGACGATCAACTACCGGGCTACGGCGGGCTCCGGGTACGCCGAGTGCGATCTCCACCCGGAATGGGCCAACCTGCCGTGCCGGGTTCAGCCCGGCGGCCAAGCGGCCACCGGCCCGGAACTGCCCGCCACGGTCACGACGTACGACATGTACAACCAGGAGCGGGTGCGGACCGAGAAGACCAGTGCGGCGACGTTGCGGACCACCACGACGACGTACGACGCTGCTGGGCGGGTGCTGGAGACGAGCGTGACGGGTCTCGGTACGGCCGTGCCGACCGAGCGCAACGTGTACGACGCGGTCACCGGCGAGCACCTGCGGACACAGTCCGTCTCGGGCGGCTCGGTCACCGCCGAGGTGGTTCGCGGCTACGACACGCTGGGCCGGCTCACGTCGTACAAGGATGCCGATGGCAACTTGTCGACCACGACGTACGACCTGCTGAGCCGGGCGGCCACCAGCACCGACGGACTGGCCACCCGGACCTACGGCTACAACTTCCGTGGGTTGCTCACCTCGGTCGCCGACAGCCAGAGCGGCACCTACACCGGCGACTACAACGCCGACGGCACGCTGGTGACCGAGACCTGGCCGAACGGCGTCAAGGTGGACACCTCGTACGACGAGGCCGGCGAGGAAGCTGGAATCACCTACAGCAAGCCGGGTTGCGCGGCCAGCGACTGTACTTTGTTCCGCGAGGTGCTGACCAGGTCAGGCCTGGGCCAGACGGCGAAGCGGGTCAGCACCTTGTCCTCCCAGGTCTACGCCCACGACCTGGCGGGTCGGGTCTCGTCGGTGCAGGACACGGTCGGCGAGAAGTGCGTGACCAGGGCGTACTCGCTGAGCGTCGCGACGAACAGGTCCACCAGTACGGAGTACGGTCCGGCCGCGGACGGCAGTTGCCAGTCCGATACACCTGCGAGCAGCAGGACATGGACGTACGACACAGCGAACCGGGTCACCACGGCCGGCTACGAGTACGACGCCCTGGGGCGGACCACGAAGGTACCGGCCGTCGACACCGGCAACCCGGCCGGTGGAGAGCTCACGGCGACGTACCACGCGGACAGCCTGGTCGACACGATCACCCAGGCCGGCCGGACGACCGACTACAGCATCGACGTCACCGGTGAACGGGTGCGGTCCTGGACGGACAACGCGACCGGTGAGGTGCAGCGCAACGTCCACCACTACGACGGCGACGACGACTCGCCGGTCTGGACGCAGGAGGGTCCCGATCGGTGGACCCGGGTCATCGCCGGACTGAAGGGCATGAGCGCAGTACTGGACAGTGACAGCGGTGCACCGGAGTGGCAGGTCTCCGACCTGTCCGGCGACATCGTCGCGACCATCCACGATGGTGACCAGGGCCTGTCGACCACGGGAGAGGCCACGGAGTACGGCGGGTTGAGTGACTCCGAGGCGATCGGCAAGCAGCGGTACGGGTGGCTCGGCGCCGAGCAGCGCGCCGCGGACGCGCCGTCCGGGATCGTGCTGATGGGGGTCCGTCTCTACAACCCCGTCAGCGGACGTTTCCTGCAGACCGACCCGGTCTACGGCGGTAGCTGCAACGCCTACGAGTACACCTGCGCGGACCCGGTCGACAAGACCGACCTGGACGGGAAACGGACTTGTCTGGGCTTCCGGAAGTGGTGCTTCAGCATCGGCAAGCGGAAGTCGAAGTGGAGCTGGTGTGGGGACTGCTTCATCATGCATGCCGGCCGGAAGTTCAAGAAGTGGACGGACAGGCAGATCCGGCGCGGTAAGAAGTACGGCAAAGCGTGCGTGATGGGCGCGGTCGGCTTGTCCTCGACCAGGGGAGCACGGGGCCGGTACGGGTACCGGCCGCGGTACAAGATGAACTGGAAGAGATGGGGCTGGCAGGGCTGCTACCGCTCGGTGGTCAGCAAGTGGTTGTGGAGCCGCTGATCTTCTACCAGAACTGCCCGGCGACGCCGGGCAGTTCTGGCCAGTAAGGGAAGTTGTCCACTTCTTCCCTGTCGGTGAGTGGGCTCAGGCAGCACGCTTGAGCTCGAGGAGTTCCGTCCCGCCCACCCTCAGGTTCCCGCCCACTGCTCGCCCCTCAGCTCACACCATCCGCCGCGTCGCCGCGCGATGTGCTGTGCCGTGCGTGGAAACCGGCTTCGCAGAGAGGTTCCCCATGCCCTATCCGAGATCACGCCTGCTCGGCGCCTATCCAGGCCGCCGATCAGCGCGCTGGATCGGCGTCACGGTCGGCCTGGCCCTGGTGGCCGCCGTGCTGCAGAATCCCGCTGAAACCGTGGCTGCCCCCACGGACGACACCACCCAGACCGCCGAACAACCCCTCGAGCGTCCTGACGAGGCAGCCGCCGTCGTCACCGCCAGGATGACCGGCAAGCCGGTGCTGATCACCGGCAAGACCACCGAAACCACCGAGTACCGCGCGCTGCCGTCGGGCCGGATCGAGGCGACCGTCGCCGCCGGTCCGGTCCGGATACGGGACGAGGACGACGAATGGATCGACGTCGACGTGACGCTGGTCCAGCGGGCCGACGGTTCGGTGGCTCCCAAAGCCCATCCGTACGGGCTGAAGCTCGCCGGTGCCACCACCGGCAAGGCAGACCACGAACTGGTCAGCATCGGTGCGAAAGGCCAGCGTTCCAGCCTCGGCTGGTCCGGACCGTTGCCGGCTCCCGAGCTCGATGGCAACGTCGCCACCTACCGCGAGGTGAAGCCCGGCGTCGACCTCGTCGTCGAGGCGACCCGGACGGGGTACCAGCAACACCTGCTGGTGAAGAACAAAGCAGCTGTTGCCCAGGTCAAGCAGTTGCGGATGCCGTGGAAGACCGACGGGATGACCACCAAGCTCGACGGCGAAGGTGGCCTGAAGGTCTCGTCAGCCACCGTGAGTCGCGACGTACCGGCTCCGGTGATGTGGGACTCGACCGTCGACGAAGCATCCGGTGAGCACACGCGGCGGGCTCCGGTCGGGCTCGGCCTGGCCAAGGACGCGCTCGTCCTGACGCCGGACGCCCGCTTCCTGAACGACCCGAAGACCGTCTACCCGGTGACGATCGACCCGTCGCAGAGTTCGGGCGCGAGCTTCGACACGTTCGTGCAGAACACCTACACCAGCGACCAGTCCGCCTCGACCGAGCTCAAGCTCGGCACCTACGACGGCGGTGGCAACAAGGCCAAGTCGTACCTGCGGTTCGACAACCAGGAATGGCTGTGGGACAAGCAGATCCAGGCCGCCACGCTGAGCCTGTGGGAGACCCACTCGTTCTCCTGCGCGGCAGCGGGCTGGGAAGCGTGGCGCACCGCCGAGGTCACGAGCGCGGCGCGCTGGACCGCGCAACCGGCCGAGCTGGAGAAGGTCGGTACGTCGACGCAGACGAAGGGGTTCTCGAGCTCCTGCGGCGACGGCTGGGTGACGGTTCCGGCGACTGCCGCGTTCCAGCACACGGCCACCAACCATGCGGCCAAGACCAACCTCGGCATCAAGGCCACCAGCGACACCACCAACGCGGGCTGGAAGCGGTTCGCGTCGCGTGAGGCCGCGGCCAACCCGCCCTTCGTGACGATCACCTACCAGACCAAGACCGCGGTGAACGCCCGGACGACCGCACCCGAAACGGTCTGCGGCACCGGCGCCGCCCGTCCGTACATCTCCACCCGTACGCCGCAGTTGCGCGCGCAGATCAGCGACGGTCTCGGCGCTCCGGTGCACGGCAACTTCGAGTGGAAGCCGATCGGCGGAGCCACCACCACCGCCACCGAAGGCCCCGGCGCATCCGGCGCCTGGATGGGCACCACCATCCCGAGCGGTGCTTTCGAGGAAGGTGGCAGCTACGCCTGGCGAGTCCAGGGCACCGACGGTACGACGCCCGGCGCGTGGTCGGACTGGTGTGAGTTCACCGTCGACACCCTCGCGCCCGCGACCGCACCGACCGTCTCGTCCACGACGTACCCCGTGGGTCAGTGGTCAGGAGCGGCCGGAACGGCCGGGACCTTCACGTTCGGCGCTTCGGGTGTGAGTGACGTCGTCGCCTACGAGTACGGCGTCGACACCAACCCGCCGGACGAGGTGATCAACGCCGCCACTCCGGGGGCGACCACCAGCATCAACATCACTCCGACCGCGGACGGGCCGCACACGTTGTGGGTCCGGACCCGGGACCGGGCCGGCAACCGGTCGCCGCTGACGGCGTACGAGTTCGCTGTCGGTGGTGGCGCGGTGATCTCACCGAAGACGGGTGACGTCAGCGCGGCCAAGACCTCGATCGTCGGCACGGGCCGGAGTACGGCCACCGGCGTCACCTACCAGTGGCGTCGCGGTGACACGGACGCCTGGGTGACGATCCCGGCCGCTCACGTCAAGGTCGCCGCCGGTGGCGGGTCAGTGACGTGGCCGTTGGCAACCAGTGGCAACGGGCAGTTCCCGAAGCTGAACTGGGACCTCGAGGCTACCCTGGCCGCGATCGACGCCCAGTCGATCCCGCGCGACGGGCCGGTCCAGATCCGCGGCAACTTCACCGGTGGCACCGCGGCGTCCTCGGGTGCCGTCAAGCTCACCTTCGACCGCAACCTCGCGACGGCGGCCACCGAAGATGTGGGTCCCGGTGAGGTCAACCTGCTGACCGGCAATCTCTCGATGTCCGAGACCGATGTGTCGGTCGACTCCTACGGCAGCGACCTGACGGTCAGCCGGACCTACAACAGCCGTCAGTCGGCCAAGACCGACGCGTCGGGCATGTTCGGCCCGGGCTGGATCTCCGGCGCGGTCGTGGACGAGGCCCAGACGCCGTACACGTCCCTCGACGTCTTCGGAACGCTGATCCAGGTCGGAACGCCGGAGGGCGACACGGTCGGCTTCACGGCTCGCGACGGCGTCAACTTCGACCCCGAGGTGGGGCAGGAGAGCCTGAAGCTTAGCTACGCGAGCACGACCGACACCTACAAGCTCACGGACGAGCAGGGCTCGATCGTGACGTTCGCCAAGGTCACCGGGACAGCAGCAGGGAAGTACTACCCGAAGACCACGGCGCTGCCGGGCAGCAACCAGATCACCACCTACAACCGGGAGCGGGTGACGATCGCCGGTGCCGAGGTGGTCCGGCCGACCCGCATGCTGGCACCAGTGCCGGACGGGGTCAGTTGCGCGACGATGGCACGCGGCTGCCGGGCACTGAACTTCACCTACGCCACGGCGACCACGGCCACCGGTACCACCGAGGCGAGCTTGGGTGACTACCTCGGGCGGGTCAAGGAGATCTCCTTCACCGCTTGGGACCCGGACCTGGCCACGCCGGCGATGCGGACCGTGACAGTTGCGCGGTACGCCTACGACAACGCCGGCCGCCTGCGTTCGGCCTGGGACCCCCGGCTCGACTCCGGCACCACCCACGTCGGTGACAGCTACACCTACCAGGCGGACGGTGTGCTCGCGACTTCCAAACCGGCCGGGCAGGAGCCTTGGCAGCTGAGCTACACCACGCTGCCGAACGACCCCGCCATCGGGCGGATCGCCAAGGTGTCCCGCTCCGCCCTGACCGCGGGCACTGCTGTAGAAACCGTTGTCTACAAGGTGCCGCTGTCCGGAGCGGGCGCGCCGTACGACCTGTCTCCGGGGCAGACCAAGCGGTGGGGGCAGGCAGAAGCGCCCACTGACGCCTCGGCCGTCTTCCCGGCAGACCAGGTGCCTGGCGGCAACCCAGCGACCGGCACGCTGCCGACGAACTGGGAGCGAGCGACCATCAGCTACCTGGATGCCAACGGCCGGGAGGTCAACACGGCGGCACCGGGCGGCCACATCACCACGAGCTGGTTTGACGGCTTCGGCAACTCCGTTCGCGCACTGACCGCGGAGAACCGGCAACGGGCCCTGAACCAGTCGGCGTCGGACAACGACGCCGCGGAGCAGACCCTGGCGCAGGCCTACTCCACTGTGAATACCTACTCGCTGGACGGAGAGCGGCTCGAGACCACTGTTGGTCCTGAGACGGAGCTCCGCCTCAGCACCGGTGCCACAGTCCGGGGCCGGCACCTCACTCGCAACACCTACGACCAGGGCGCGCCCGCCACCGGCGGTCCGTACAACCTGGTCACCACCACGGAGACGCAGGTTCGGCTCTGGGGCGCGGGCGGTACCGCAGTCGAGGCAGATCGCCGCGTGACGGCCACTGCCTACAACTGGGCACTGCGCACGCCTACGGTGACGACTGTCGACCCAGGAGGATTGGCCCGGACGATCCGCAGCACCCTGGACGCGGTCACCGGTCTCGAAACCTCGACGACCCAGGTCGCGGGCGGTACGACCACCACCACCCCGGCCACGCAGAAGCTGATCTACTACCGGGCCACCGCCGGCTCGGGGTACAGCGAGTGCGACCTGCGGCCTGAGTGGGCGAACCTGGTCTGCCGGATTCAGCCGGGTGGCCAGGCGGCCACTGGACCTGAACTGCCGGTCAAGGTGCAGACCTACGACATGTACAACCAGCAGAGAGTACTGGTCGAGAAGACCAGTGCCGGGACACTGCGCACCAGTACTACGAAGTTCGACTCCGCCGGCCGGATCTCTGAGGTCAGCGTTGTGGCGGCAGCAGGCCTCGGTACGCCGGTTCCGATCCAGCGCACCATCTACGACCCGTCCGACGGCAACATCCTGCGGAGCCAGTCGGTCGTCAACGGGACGGTCACCGCCGAGATCGTCCGTACCTACGACACTCTCGGCCGGATCACCTCCTACAAGGATGCCGACGGCAACTTGTCCACCACCACCTACGACCTGGTGGGCCGGCCGGCGACCACCTCGGACGGCAAGGGCACCCGGACCCACGGATACGACTACCGCGGTCTGCTCACCACGGTGACCGACAGCCAGACCGGCGCCTACACCGGCAGCCACAACGCCGACGGGCAACTCGTCAGCGAGACCTGGCCCAACGGGGTCAAGGTCGACACCCGGTACGACGAAACCGGCGAACCGGCCGGGATCACCTACAGCAAACCAGGGTGCTCCTCCGGCGACTGCACTTTGTTCAGTGAGTCGCTGACCGGTAATGCCGCCAGCCAGACGGCCCGGCGGGTGTCCACCCTGTCCAGCCAGCTCTACCAGCAGGACGCGGCGGGACGGGTCACCTCGGTCCAGGAGATTGTCGGCGAGAAGTGTGTGACCCGGACCTACGGGTTCAACTCGGCGACGGACAGGACGAGCACCGCGGAGTACGGGCCGGCTGCTGACGGCAGTTGCCAGACGACGACGCCCGCGACTTCGCGTACCTGGACCTACGACGCGGCGAACCGGGTCAACACGCCCGGCTACGTCTACGACGCTCTCGGCCGGACCACGACGGTGCCGGCGATCGACACGGGAGCGCCTGCGACCGGGAACGTGACGGCCACCTACCACGCGGACGACCTGGTCGACACAGTCACCCAGGGCGGCCGGACGACGGACTACACCCTCGACGTCACCGGTGAGCGGATCCGGTCCTGGACCGACAACTCGACCGGCGAGGTGGCGACGAACGTCCACCACTACGATGCCGACGAGGACTCACCGGCGTGGACCGAGGAAGGCGTGGGCCGGTTCACCCGGGTCATCCCGGGGCTGTCCGGCATGACCGCGATCCTCGACAGCGACTCCGGCGTACCGGAGTGGCAGATCGCCGATCTGTCCGGGGACATCGTGGCCACCATCCACAGTGGCGACGAAGGACTGTCCAGCACCAGCGAGGCCGACGAGTACGGTCAGCTCGGCGACCCCGAGGCAGTCGGAAAGCAGCGCTACGGCTGGCTCGGTTCGCAGCAGCGGGCCGCGGACGCACCGTCCGGGATCGTCTTGATGGGCGTCCGGCTCTACAACCCGACCACCGGGCGCTTCCTGCAGGTCGACCCGATCTGGGGCGCCGGCTGCAACTCGTACGAGTACACCTGCGCCGACCCGGTGGACAAGATCGACCTGGACGGCAAGTGGCCGTGCTGGACCAAGAAGTGTGTGCTCAAGGCGGCCGCGAAGAAGCTGAAGGCACTCAAGAAGAAGATCAAGCGGAACAAGTACGTGCGCTGGGTCTGGCGCAAGGTGGTCAAGAACAAGTACGTGCGGGCCTGTATCAAGGGCGCCGGTGGCGGGATGCTGCGGAAGTCCTTCTGGGCCAAGTACAAGAAGCTCCCGTACAAGATCGGCCGCTGGGGCGCGCAGGGTTGTGCGTTCGGCGTCGTCAGTACGTACGTCTGGAAGCGGGTCAGGCAGTGGAGGCCCAAGTACCCCTTCCCGTCCAGCTACACGTGATCGGCTGAACAAAGCCCGGGCGGCCCGCACAGGGCCGCCCGGGCCCGGCAGTTCCGCTCCTCGCAGTTCACCGGCCTGCGCTGTCTCCTGCACCGCAGGCCACGCAGAAAGGTCATGCGCATGTCCCCTGATCCCAACCCGCGCATCCGCCCCGGCGCCCGCCCGGCCAACCCGTCCCACTCCGCCCGCTTGGTCCGCCCGCCCCGCTCGATCCACCCGCCCCGCTCGATCCGCTTGGCCGGCTCGGTCCGCTCGGGCCGCTGGGTCGTCGCGGTGGTGGGCCTGGCTTTGGTTGCCGGTCCGCTCCACGCACCTGCCGTGGCCAGACCGGTCGAACAGCAGCCTGCCGTGCTCGATGAGGCGGCGGCTCTCGTCGCCGCCAGTACGACCGGCAAGCCTGTGGTCATCACAAGCAGGACCACCGACACCACGGAGTACCGCGCGTTGCCGACCGGCCAGATCGAGGCGACGATCGCCGGTGGACCGGTGCGGATGCGTTCCGGGAACGGCTCGTGGATCGCCGTCGACGTCTCACTCGTCCGGCAAGCAGATGGCTCGGTCGCCTCCAAGGCTCATCCCTACGGGCTGAAACTCTCCGGGCCTACTGGTCCAGGTGATCACGATTTGGTTGCTCTCGGCATCAATGGCAAGCGCTCCGCCGTCGGCTGGTCCGGTCCGTTGCCGGCTCCGGAGCTCGACGGGACCACAGCGACTTATCGCGAGGTGAAGCCCGGCGTCGACCTGGTCGTCGAGGCGACCCGGACGGGGTACCAGCAGCGTCTGGTGGTGAAGACCCGGCAGGCCGCAGTACAGCTGAAGCAGCTCAGGATGCCGTGGAAGGCGGAGGGCGGCGACGTACCAGCTCCGACGATGTGGGACTCGACTGTGGTTTCCGGCGAGCACACGCGGACAGCCGCGGTCGGACTCGGCCGCGCCAAGGGAGCGTTGCTGCTGACCCCGGATGCCCGCTTCCTGAGCGACCCGCAGACCGTCTATCCGGTGACGATCAACTCGTCGGAGACGTCGGACGCGAACTTCGACGCGTTCGTCCAGTCCAGCTACAGCACCGACCAGTCCGGGGCGGGCGAACTGAAGATCGGTACGAACGACAGCGGCGCCAACAAGGCCAAGTCGTATCTGCGGTTCGACAACCAGAACTGGCTGTGGGACAAGCAGATCCAGGCCGCCACGCTGAACCTCTGGGAACACCACTCGTACTCCTGCACAGCCAAGGGATGGCTGGCACACCGAGTGGCCAACGTGACCAACACGGCCCGCTGGACGAACCGGCCGGCGCAGTACGAACAGGTGGGAACGTCGACCCAAACCAAGGGCTGGGGGAGCGCCTGCAGCGACGGCTGGGTGACAATCCCGGTGACCGCGGCGTTCCAGTACACGGCGGCGAACAAGCTGACCAGCACCAGCATCGGCATCAGCGCAGCGAGTGAAACGGACAACTACGGTTGGAAGAAATTCGCCTCCCGCGAAGCCGCGGCCAACCCGCCAACGGTCACCGTCACCTACCAAACCAAAACGGCCGTAGACGACCGCGGCACCGCCCCCGAAACCGTCTGCACCACCGGCCCCGACCGCCCAACCATCGCCAGCCTGACCCCCCAACTAAGAGCCCAAGTCAGCGACACCACAGGCGCCCCGGTCTACGCCGTCTTCGAATGGAAAGTACTAGGCGCCCCCACCAGCACCACCACCACCGAAGGCCCCGGCGCCTCCGGCTCCTGGCTAGGCACCACCATCCCCGACGACACCTTCACCGAAGGCACCACCTACACCTGGCGAACCCAAGGCACCGACGGCACCACCCCCGGCGAATGGACAAGCTGGTGCGAATTCACCGTCAACACGATGTAAGAGGAGAAGAGAGCAAAGGAAAGAGCTAAATAGAGTGCTGCCGCAGGTCAGCAGACATCCTCAGGCAGCTTGGCGCTCAGAAACACCCGACTCTGTGCCGAAGGACAGGATGTAGTGCCCGATTCCTGACTGCTGGCTTGTGAGCTGAGCGTGGGTGCGCACTCGCCGGTGGAGCACCTCCTGTCGCTCGGCACACGAGCCGGGCCATCGCGCATCGCAAACCTCGAGACCGCGCGCCCGCCAGCGCGGCCAACCACGTAGGCGGTTCGCCCGCGCGATGAGGAGGGGCCGGAGCGCGGGAGCAACCCAACCACCTCTTGTTGGCCGAGCTGGCCGGCCACGCGGACCAACCCAACCACCCCCGCTTGGCCGAAGTGGCCGGCACCACTCGCGGTTGAATCGCGCGACGTAGGAGCGCAAAAACACGGGTGGGTGGGAGCGGTCGAACGGGCACGCGACGTAGGAGCGGGCGCCGGAGGGCGCGTGGGGTCAACCCAACTACCTCCGCTTGCCCACGCGGCTGACCACCGCCGTGGTTGGTCCGCGCGACGTAGGAGCGCAGAACACGGGTGGGTGGGAGCGCCCGAACGGGCACGCGACGTAGGAGCGGGCACCGGAGGGCGCGTGGGGTCAGCTCAGCTTGGCGTAGGCGCGGACTGGGAACGTGCCGAGGCCGGAGATGCGCGGGGCTGTGGCGGTGAAGGTGGCGCCGGTGGGTGGGACTTGGGACAGGGCGGTCAGGTGCTCGACGATGGCTATGTTCGCGCCGAGCAAGAGGGTGTGGGCGGGGCGAGTGCCGTCGGTCATGTCGTCGATGTTGGCGGC
Organism: Kribbella sp. NPDC023855; assembly: GCF_040639475.1. Taxonomy (NCBI): domain Bacteria; kingdom Bacillati; phylum Actinomycetota; class Actinomycetes; order Propionibacteriales; family Kribbellaceae; genus Kribbella; species Kribbella sp. NPDC023855. Next base: position 76,716 of record NZ_JBFAAA010000013.1, on the reverse strand, counting down.
GTCGATGCCGACCAGCACAGCCCCATTCGCGATCAGCCATTCCGCGCCGTCGCGGGTCAGGAAGTGAGCGTTCTCGACGTACTGCGGTGTCCCGAAGCGCGCGTCGTCACCCGTGTGCAAAAGCACCGCCTTCCCAGCCACGTCGTACGTCGCCAAAGCAGCCGCGTCGATCCCCAGTCGTCCGCTGTCCTCCACCCGTACGACGACCGCCGGCAGGTCAACAGTGCGGTCGAGGCTGAAGCCGGTGAGGTCGTGGCCGTCCGGGTAGCGGTGGTACGGGCTGTCCATGTACGTGCCCGTGTTCGTCACCATCGTGACCAACCCGATCTCGAACTCCGTGCCAGGTGCATACAGCTCGCGCGACGCCTCCCGCGTCAGCTGCTTCCCCAACACCGGACCAGGCAGATTCGGCAGAGTCACCATCCCGTCGCGGATCACATGACTGAGTTCCACGTACTGCGCCCGCCCACCGCCCGCCTGACCGTCACCAGGGCGGCCGTCAGCCGGCCCGCCGCGAGTGCCCTTGTGGGCGGCCTCCACAATCTCCAAGTTGCTCAACCGCACGTCGCCGGCCATCAGCAGCCCAAGCGAGTCGAGGAAGAGCTCACCGACCTGCGCGCTCGTCACCTCCGCCGAGGGAACATCGACAAGGAAACCCTGAACCTGCAGACCGCCACCGTTCGTGAAGGTGACGTCTGCATCGAAGCGCGCGCGATAGGTGGTCATGCCGCCCATCATCACTCAGACCATCGCAGGCGACGCCGAGTTTCCGCGGCATCTCAGCGTGCGGAAACCCGGCGCCAGCCCGGTCGAGGGAAGGGGAAGTGTCAGCCGGCAGTCACCGCCGGCTGGTTGGCGAAGTAGTTGTGGACTCCGATGACTCGGCCGCCGCTGGTGCGGAGTACCCCGAAGCCGGTGGCGATCGGAGTAGTCGCCGTGGGATCCGTCAGCAGCCAGCTGAACAGGGTGGTGTCGTGGTGGGCGTGGATCACCTCGCCCAGACCGAGCCGCAGGTCGCCGAGCTTGGTCCGGGCCTGGCCGATGGCGTCGATCGCCTCGTCCCTGCCGCTGGCGGTCCAGTCCGGGTCCACGATCTCGACCGAGCTGTCCAGCAGCGCCTGCAGCCGGCTGGCGCGGCTGTCGGCATCGGTGTCGTTCCAGGCGGCGAAGTAGTCGTCGACGATGGTGTTGGTCACTGGTGCGCCTTTCGAAGTGCGGGTGTGGTTGGCAAGGGCAAGCAAACCGCCGAGAACCGCAAGGGCGGCGGCCGTGAAGAGGGCAAGTCGCAGACCGTCCAAGAGTCCGCTCGGCGCGGTGGCGATGGCGACCAGTACTGCGAGGCCAAGTGCTCCGCCGATCTGCTGAGAAGTGGTCGCCAGTGCGGATGCGGCGCCCTGTTCGCCCGGAGCGACGCCGGCCGCCGCTGCGGCAAACATCGCAGGGAAGGTGAGACCGCCGCCGATGCCCCAGACGACCAGGCCGGGCAGCACCGTCCACAACGAGCCGTCACGGATCATGCCGACGGCAAGGATCGCCAGACCGGCACCGTTCACGACCATGCCGATCAGCAGTGCGCGCCTGATTCCCCAGCGGGAAATCAGCGGGGCGGTGCCGCGCAACGACGCCGTCGTCGAGACGACTGTCAGCGGTAGGAAGGCGAGGCCGGCTGTCAACGGACTGTAGGAGAGCACGTTCTGGAGGTAGGTCGTGAAGAGGTAGTACGCGCCACCGAGCGAAGTCTGGAACAGCAGGATGACTGCCATCGAGACCAGGAGGTTCCGCGAACGCATCAGCCTCAGCGGAACCAAGGGCGAGGCGGTACGGCGTTCTACCAGCAGGAACAGGCCGAGCAGCAGCAAACCGGCCACCAGTGAACCGCCGCCCCGGCTCGTGAGCCAGCCAACCGCCGGACCGTTCACCAGGCCGAGGACAAGGAGCGATGATCCGGCCGTCACGATGACCGCACCGAGGACGTCGAAGCCGCCCTCGCGCGGGTGCGGCCGCGCGGCTGGGATCGCTCGCAGGGTTCCGATCGCCACCGCCAGCCCGATCGGAACCATCACGAAGAACACCCAGCGCCAGCCCCAGGCGTCGGTGAGGACGCCGCCGAGCAGGGCGCCGGCGGCCAGTCCACCGCTGCCGGCGCTGCCCCAGATCGCCAGTGCTTTGTTGCGTGCGGCACCTTCTTCGAACGTGCTGCTGATCAGAGCCAGAGAAGCCGGACTCAGCAGTGCCGCGCCGAGTCCCTGTACTGCGCGACTCGCGATCAGCAGCGTGTCGTCGGGGGCGAAGCCGGCTGCCAGGGAGCCGAGACTGAACAGGGTCAGGCCGAGCACGAACATTCGGCGGGCACCGAGCAGGTCCGTGGCGCGACCGCCGAAGAGCAGGAAGCCGCCGAAGCCGACGGCGTACGCGGTGACCACCCATTGCAGGTTCTGCGGGCCGAACTCCAGATCCTGGCCGATGTCCGGCAGGGCGACGTACACGATGTTGTAGTCGAGAGCGACCAGGAACTGGCCGAGCGCGAGCACGGCCAACTGGAACGCGAAAGGTCTTCTCACGAGTGGGTTCCTCAGGTGAATAGAGGGCTACACGCCGCGCAAACATTGAACGGTGTGTAGAAAGTGCACAGAGCATAAAACATGATCGGTGTAGAGTGTCAAGCGTGAGTGACGGGACGACCAGCAGGCGGGCGCGGCTGCGCGCCGAGACCGCGGCGGAGATCAAGGCGATCGCGCTCAAGGCGCTGACCGAGAGCGGCGCGGCGGGGATCTCCCTGCGGGCGATCGCGCGCGACATGGGAATGACCGCGGGGGCGATCTACAGCTACTTCGACACCCGGGATGCGCTGATCACCGCGCTGATGGTCGACCTCCACAACTCGCTGGCCGATGCCGAGGCTGCCGCGCTGGCCGGCGCCGCGGCCGGCGATCCGGGCGCGCAACTGACGGCGATCGCCGAGGCGTACCGCGAGTGGGCGGTCGCCAACCCGGAGGAGTTCCGGCTCATCTACGGCGACGCCGTACCGGGGTACGAAATGCCTGAGGAAGGGCCGGCCCGGGAGGCTGCGCACCGGGCCTGTGCCTTGCTGACGGGGATCGTGGCCGCCGGGTGGTCAAAGGTCACAGCGGTCCAGACACCGATGGCGGCGGCCTGGACGGACTTCGATCCGACGCTGGCCCGGCTGGTTCAGGACCAGTTCCCGGGCTTGCCGCCGGAGGCGGTCGCGCTGTCGATCCAGCTCTGGGGCCGGATCCACGGCCTGGTGGTGCTCGAGATCTACGGTCAGTTGTCGAACCTGACACTTGCCCCGGGCAAGCTCTTTAGTGCGGACGTAGCGGCCCTGACCAGTTCACTGAACTGGTAGGACCGCTCGGTACGTCAGCTGAGCTCTGGCAACAGAGTGCGCAGAGCGTTCGAGGTGTAGTTGTGGAGGCTGGTGCCGTAGGTGATGCGGGTGGCGCCGAGGGTGATCAGGTCGGCGGCGGTTGGGCCGTCCGGGGCGGCGTGGGCGTTGATCGGGCCGCCGATCTGGTCGACCAGGGTGCCGAAGACCTCCGGCGGAGCGAAGATCGGGTAGACGCAGTCGACTCCGGCTCGGCGGTAGGCGCGGCCGCGGGCGATCGCGTCCTCCAGGGTTCCGCCGGTGAAGAAGTTGTCGATCCGGGCGTTGATGACCAGATCGGCGCCGGCGGCAGCCCGTACTGCGCCCAGGTAGTCCGCCTGCTCCGCCATGTCCACCTGCTCGTCGTGGACCGAGTCCTCCAGGTTGCAGCCGACCGCGCCGGTGGACAGCAGGCGCTCGGCGAACTCCTTCGGGTCCAGCCCGTAGCCGGCTTCCATGTCGGCCGTCACCGGTACGTCGACCGAGCGGGCGATCCGGGCGACCGCCTCGAACATCTCGGCCGGCGGGGTCAGTTGGCCGTCGTCGTACCCGAGGACGCGGGCGACCGCGCCGCTGCTGGTGGCGATCGCCGGATAGCCGACTTCGGCGATGACGCGGGCGCTGACCGGGTCCCAAGCGTTCGGGAGGATCAGCGGCTGGGCGCCGTGGTGGAGGGCACGGAAGGCTTCCGCCGTACGCGAGTTGGTCCGTGGATTCGTCATCGCCGGTCAGCTCGGGCTGTAGTGGCCGGGCTCGATGCGGCAGGTGACGCCGACCCGGTTCCACGCGTTGATCATGATGATCAGGCCCATCAGTTGGGCCAGCTCCTTCTCGTCGAACGCGTCGGCGGCGATCTGGTACTTGTCGTCCGGGACGTGGTCGACGCTGATCAGGGTCATCGCCTCGGTCAGCTCGAGCGCGGCCTGCTCCTGCTCGGTGTAGAACTTGCGCGCCTCGCGCCAGGTGGCGACCAGGTTGAGCCGCTGCTCGGTGTCACCCTCGTGCCGCGCGTCCAGCGTGTGCATGTCCAGGCAGTAGGCGCAGCCGTTCAGCTGCGAGGCGCGGATCCTGACCAGGTGTGCCAGCTTCGGGTCGATCCCGAGCGCCGAAACCTCGTCCAGCGCGACCAGCGCCTGGTAGAACTCCGGCGCGTGGGTGGCGATCTTGACTCTGCGAACTGTCGTTGTGCTCATACCGAGAACGCTAGGCGCAGATCGGCCCAGGTGTATGGTCCACTTCTATGGAGGATCCGAGGGCCAATTCGCCGGCCGGCGCCGATCTGCACCTGGATCTCGGCGGCACCCGCGGACGCAGTGACCTGGTCCACGCCCTGCACGAGTCGATCCGCTCCGGCCGGTTGCCCGCCGGCACCCGGTTGCCCTCGTCCCGTACCCTCGCCAAGGACCTCGGCATCGCCCGCAACACCGTCGCCGACGCCTACGGTCAGCTGGTCGCCGAGGGCTGGCTCACCGCCCGCCAAGGCTCCGGCACCGAAGTCGCCGACCGGATCCTTCCCGCCGCGACGCCGGCCCTTTCCGAGTCCCCGCAGCCGAAGAACTACCGGTACGACCTGACGCCGGGGTCTCCCGACGTTTCGACCTTCCCCCGCGGCGAGTGGCTGGCTGCGGCGAGGAAGGCGCTACCGGCCGCACCCAACGAAGCGTTCGGCTACGGCGACCCACGCGGCCGCATCGAGCTGCGAGAGAACCTCGCCGACTACCTCGCCCGCGCCCGCGGCGTCTGGGCTGATCCCGAGCGCATCGTCATCTGCTCCGGCTACGTCCAGGCACTCAACCTGCTGACCGACGTACTGCGGCAGCAAGGCGCGACGACCATGTCCGTCGAGGAGTTCGGCTACAGCCTCCACTGGGATGTCATCCGCTTCCGCGGGCTCCAACCCCACCCCGTGCCCGTCGACGAGCATGGAGTTCGCGCAGATCTGCTCACTGGCCAAGCGGCGCTCCTCACCCCGGCACACCAGATGCCGTTGGGAGTACCGCTGGCGCCAGACCGTCGTACGGCGGCTGTCGAGTGGGCTCGCCAGACAGGCGCAGTACTCATCGAAGACGACTACGACGGCGAGTTCCGCTACGACCGTCAGTCAGTGGGAGCCCTGCAGGCACTGGACCCCGAGCGAGTCGTCTACACCGGTACTGCGAGCAAGAGCCTGGCCCCGGCCCTCCGACTCGCCTGGATGGTGTTGCCGGAGCACCTGATGGAGCCCGTGCTGGCCGTCAAGCACACGACCGACCTGCTGACCGCCACACTCGACCAGCTGGTCCTGGCCGAGTTCATCGCCTCCGGGCACTACGACCGCCACGTACGCCGTACTCGCCAGCACTACCGTCGTCGCCGGGACCACCTGGTCGAGTTGCTGGCCGTGCGGGCCCCCGGCGTCAAGGTGGCGGGCATCTCGGCCGGCCTCCACGTGCTGCTCGACGTACCGGGCGACGCGGCCGACATGGTGGCCCGCGCCAAGCGCCAAGGCCTCCTGGTCGCATCACTCGACAGATACCGCTTCACGCCCGACCCAGCCGCCCGCCAAGCCCTCATCGTCGGCTACGGCACCCCACCCGATCACTCCTACAACGGCGCCCTCGACCTACTCTGCCAAGTCCTCGCGGTCTAGGGTGCGGGCCAAGGCGCGGATGTCCTCAGGCCCTACCCGGCAGCAGCCGCCGACGTACTCCGCGCCGGCCGCGACCCATTCGGGCGCCAACGAGGTGGAGTCAGCCGCGTCGCCGGTCCAGCGGCGACCTCCGGCGTCCCATCCTTCGCCACTGTTGGGGTAGGCAACGACCGGCTTTCCGCTCACCGCGGCGGCGAGTTCGACCGCACCTTGGACATCTTCCGGTGCGCAACAGTTGACGCCCACTGCAACGAGGTTGTTGCTCCGGAGAGCAAACGCCTCCTCGAGTGGCTGGCCGGCTCGAGTGCGAGTACCGGCCGCGGAGTACGAAAGCCAAGCAGGAAAGCCGATCTCGTCGATCAGCTCGACCAGCACTTCTGCCTCGTCGAGATCGGGAATCGTCTCGACGGCCAGCAGGTCGGGGCCGGCAGCAACCAGCAACTCCAGCCGGGGCCGATGGAAATCGCGCAGGAACGCCTTGCTCACGCCGTACCGGCCCCGGTACTCCGATCCGTCGGCGAGCACCGCGCCGTAGGGACCGACCGATGCGGCCACGAACCGCTCCTGCCCGTCGACGGCCAACTCGTCGCGGACTCGCCGGGCAATGGCGACGCTGGAACTGATCAACCGTTCTGCCTCGTCAGGCGGCACGCCCGCCTTGCCGAAGCCGGAGACACTCGCCTGGTAGCTGGCCGTCGTCGCGAAGGTGGCGCCGGCTTCGTAGTAGGTCCGATGCACCGCTGCGATCTCGTCCGGCGCGTCCTTCAGCAGTCGCGCCGACCAGAGCGCATCGGACAGATCGTGTCCGCGGTCTTCCAGGGCGTTCGACATTCCACCGTCGAGGATGTGCACAACTCAACCTTCCCGCACGAGTTCGAGCACTTCGTCCGCGCACCCCCACGACAGTGTGACGCCGGAGCCGCCGTGGCCGTAGCAGTGGATGACGCGGCGGTCGCCGGTGCGGACGGACTCGCAGCGAACCGAGGGCCGCGCGGGGCGCAGGCCGACGCGCTGGCGGAGGACTTTCGCCTTGCGGAGTTCAGGAATCAGCGAGGCGGCGCGGTCGATGATCCGCTCGGCGATCTTCTCGTCGACGGTGAGATCCCAGTTGTCAGGCTCGGCCGTGCCGCCCACGATGATGTCGTTGGAGCGGGGGAGGGCGAAACACAGGTCTTGCGGGCCGTGGTCGGCCAGCATCCACTCGGTGAGGCCGAACTGCTCGACGGCCAGGAGTTGGCCGCGAACCGGCGTGACGGTCGGGTCCTGGGCGGTCAGCCGTGCACCGAGGCCGGTGCAGTTGACCACCAATCCGGTTGCGTTCGGCAACGACGAGAACGCGGCCCGGCTGAGGGTGCCGCCGGCCGCCTCCAGCCGCTTCACCAAGTACCGCAGGTAGCTCGGCATCTCCACGATCGGTGTCGTGAACGCCCACCCGTCGCGGAAGCCAGGAGGCAACGACCCCACCCGCTGGAGGTCCGGAAGATCCGCGGCCCAGGCCGGGGCGGGCGTGGACTCGCGGTAGTACTCCTTGCCGTGCCGCAACTGCACCGACGGTTCGGACCCGGCCAGCTTGACGAACTCGTCGTACGACGAACGCGCCCAGCCGGCGACCCGGTCACCCGCCGACAGGAATGGATGCCACATCGCTCCGGCGACGGCCGACGTCGTCTCCAACGGCAGATCCCTGGCGAACACTGCGACGTCGTACCCCGCCTCGGACAACCGGACGGCACAGCTGAGCCCGATCACCCCGGCTCCCACCACGATTACGCGCATTCACGCATTGTCACCTGCCAGCCGTCACACCGCCACCGGTGCGGTGCTCAGCGCACCAAACAAGGGCGTTTCGGGTCGAAGATCCAGTCCTTGACCAAGTACTGCATCGCCAGAGCGTCGTCGCGGGCACCGAGCCCTTGGGCGAGATAGAGCTCGTGCGCGGCCCGGAGCGCGTCGCGATCCAGCTCGACGCCAAGACCGGGCAACGTCGGTACGGCGATCTGGCCATCGACGATCCGCAGCGGATCCTTCGTCAGCGCCTGGCCGTCCTGCCAGATCCAGTGCGTGTCCAGCGCAGTGATCTCGCCCGGCGCCGCAGCCCCGACGTGAGTAAACATCGCCAGCGAGATGTCGAAGTGGTTGTTGGAGTGCGATCCCCAGGTCAGGCCGAAGTCGTGGCAAAGCTGAGCCACTCGCACCGATCCCGCCATCGTCCAGAAGTGCGGATCGGCCAGCGGGATGTCGACCGCGTCAGAGCGCACCGCGTGGCTGAGCTCGCGCCAGTCCGTCGCGATCATGTTCGTCGCGGTGCGCAACCCGGTGGCCCGCTTGAACTCGGCCATCGTCTCGCGGCCGGACAGTCCCGGCTCCGGCCCGCACGGGTCTTCGGCGTACGCGAGCACGTCGCCCAGATCGGTGCACAACTCGATCGCCTCGCGGACGGGCCATGCGCCGTTCGGATCGATCGTGATCCGCGCCGAGGGGAAACGCTGGGCGAGCGCGCGAACGGCCGCGATCTCCTCCGGACCGGCGAACACCCCACCCTTGAGCTTGAAGTCGGCGAAGCCATAGCGTTCCTGCGCCGCCTCAGCCAGCGCCACCACCGCATCCGGCGTCAAAGCTTCCCGCCGCCGCAACTGCGACCATCGATCGTTGCCGCCGTCATCGATCACGTAAGGCAGATCCGTGCTGCCCGGATCACCGACATAGAAGAGATAACCAAGCACCGGTACGACGGAACGTTGCTGGCCGTCGCCCAGCAACTCAGCCACCGGTACTCCGAGATGCTTGCCCAGCAAGTCGAGCAGCGCCGACTCCAGCCCGGTGACGGCGTGCACCGTCGTCCGAAGGTCGAACGTCTGGATGCCACGCCCACCCGCATCGCGACCGGCGAATGCCTGCGCGACCGACCGCAGTAGTTGCCGGTACCAAACGATCTCCTTGCCCACCAGCAGTTCCGCGGCCTCGGTCACCGTCGACGCGATCTTGCCGCCACCAGGGACCTCGCCCAGGCCGACATTGCCCGAGCTGTCGGTGACGATGACAACGTTCCTGGTGAAGAACGGTCCGTGCGCACCGCTCAGGTTGAGCAGCATGCTGTCGGACCCGGCGACCGGGACAACCTCGACCGAGCTGATGGTAGGCGTCACCTGAGCTTGCCGATCAGTTCGGTCAGCTGGGCCAGTTCCTCCTCGGTCAGATCCTGCAACGGCGGCCGGACCGGTCCTGCCGAGCGGCCGATCGCGGTCAGCCCGGCCTTCACGATCGACACCGCGTAGCCCTTCGTCTTGTCCCTGATGTCCAGATAGGGCAGCACGAACTCCCGCAGCTTGCGGTAGACGGCGTCCCGGTCCTGCGCGCGCACGTCGGCGTAGAAGCCGAGCGCGAACTCGGGCACGAAGTTGAAGATCGCCGACGAGTACGTGCTGACCCCCAGCTGAAGCAGCGGCAGGGCGAAGGTCTCCGCGGTCGGCAACCCGCCGATGTAGGTGAGCCGGTCGCCGACCCGGGCGTAGATCCGGGTCATCATCTCGATGTTGCCCACGCCGTCCTTGAGACACACCAGGTTCTCGTTGCGGTCGGCAAGGATCGCGACGGAGACGTCGTCCAGGATCGCGTTGGCGCGGCTGTAGACGGTCACCCCCAGCGAAGTACTGCGGCAGACTGCCGAGACGTGCTCGACCAGACCGGCCTGCCCTGCCTCGGTGAGGTACGGCGGAAGCAGCAGAATTCCATCTGCGCCCGCGTCCTCGGCAGCCTGAGCCTGGGCGATCGCCTGGCTGGTTCCGCCGGTGGCGGGCGCCAGCACCGGAACCGCGCCGCTGACCTCGGAGACCGCAGTACGGACGACGGTGTCGATCTCGGCCGGCGTCAGCGAGAAGCCCTCACCGGTGCCGCCGGCCGCGAAGAGCCCGGCGACGTCGTACTTGCTCAGCCAGGCCAGGTGTTCGCGGTAGCGGGGCTCGTCGAAGGCGAGGTCGCGGTCGAACGGCGTGACCGGGAACGAGAGGAGGCCGGTCTTGAGGTGAGCGGCGAGCTCACGCGGGGAATAGTGCGTCACGGCGTCAGCGTAGGGAGGCCTACTGATGCCTGTCCAAGATCTCTTTTGTATCTATTGATGCCCTCAGAGCATCGCTGTCCTCGAACAGCCGCAGCACACGCTGCAGCAGCGGACTGGTCGACTCCCGGTTCCAGATCGCGTGCAACTCGACGGGCCCCGCCTCACCGGAGTCCACCAAGTCGCAGTACGCGACGCCCTGTACGCCGAGACTTCGCGCCGACGCCGGGACCAGGGCGACTCCGCGACCGGCCGCCACCAGCAGCACCACCGTGAGGATCTGCTGGACCCGCTGCTCGATGCGGGGATGCTCGTTGGTGAGGAAGCGCACGGTCAGCTCATGGAAGTAGCGAGCCTGGGTGGGGGAGTAGCTGATGACCTGCTCGTTGGAGAAGTCCGCCGGCGACAGCGCCCGCCCGACCGACGCCAACCGATGATCAGCCGGTACTACGGCGCACAGCGGCTCACGGAACACGACCCGCGAATCGAGTGCCACCGCGTCGAACGGCGGGCGGCCCAGTCCCAGATCCAGCTCGCCGCGCAGCAGGCCGTCGACCTGTGCCGGGGTGACCCGCTCGTGCAGGATCACGTCGACGCCCGGCAGTTCCTCTGACATCCGGCGAAGGAACGGTCCGAGCGTCCTGATCGCGGAGACCGCGGTGAAGCCGAGCCGGAGCGTGCCGGCCGCGCCGCCTTCGACCCGGCGGGCCAGGTCACTCGCGGTCTCGACCAGGGCCAGCAGCCTGCGCGCTTCGGGCAGGAAGGCCTGACCGGCGTCGGTCAGTTCCACGCGACGGTTGTCCCGTTCGAGCAGCCGGGCCCCGACGGCGCGTTCGAGTTTCTGCACCTGGCGGCTCAGCGGCGGCTGGGTCATGTTCAGTCGTTCGGCCGCGCGGCCGAAGTGCAGTTCCTCGGCGACCGCGACGAACGCGCTGATCTGATCGAGCGAAAACATGATTCGCAAAAGGTATCACTCGATGCCCAAACGGCCTTGGACACGTATTAATGGCCACCCTACGCTCACGAAATCGGCCAGCTCAGAGGAGAAACGCCATGAAGTTCCCACAGATGAGCCGCCGGGCCTTCCTGGCGGCGGCCGGCGGCGTGACGGTTGCCGCGATGCTGTCGGCCTGCGGCGGAGTCAAGACCACCTCGACCGGCGGCGAGGGCAAGTACCCGACCGGCAACATCCAGATGAGTGTCGGCGCTTCGCCTGGTGGCAGCACCGACCTGATCACCCGCGCGATCGCCGAGGGGCTCGGCAAGGAGCTGTCCGTCTCGGTGCCGGTGGTGAACAAGCCGGGCGCGAACGGCGCGCTGAACGCCAAGGAACTCCAGTCGGCCAAGCCCGACGGATACAAGATCGCGGTCCAGAACGCCTCGCTCTTCACGATCACGCCACTGGCCGTCTCCGCGTCCGAGGCCGTGAAGCTCGACGACTTCGATCTGATCACCGGGATCTCCCAGGACGACTACATGCTGGCGGCACCGGCCGGCTCGGGGTACAAGAGCATTGCCGACCTGAAGAAGGCCGGCAAGAACATCAAGTACGGCACGACCGGCGTCGGCACCGGTGCGCAGCTGGCCTCCGCGCTGACCTTCAAGGTGGCCGGGATCGCGGCCACCGACGTGCCCTTCGACGGTGGCGCCCCGGCGATGACCGCGTTGCTCGGCAAGCAGGTCGACGTGGCCGCCTTCCAGATCGGTGAGGGCATCGAGAACGTCAAGGCCGGCAAGCTGGTCCCGCTGGCCGTCTTCTCGGCCGAGCGGATCAAGTTCCTGCCCGACGTGCCGACCGCCAAGGAACAGGGCTTCGACGTGGTCGTTTCGCAGTACCGGTTCCTGACGGCGCCGAAGGGGACGCCGGAGGACGTGAAGACCAAGCTGGCCGACGCTGCGAAGAAGACGTTCGGCACCGACGCGTACAAGAAGTTCAACGAGGCGAACTTCCTCACCCCGATCGAGGTCGGGCCGGACGAGGTGCGCAAGATCCTCGACGAGGCGGCCACGAAGTACAAGGCGCAGATCGACCAGTACGGCATCCAGCTGGGCGCCAAGAAGTGAGCAACGAGGCACCCATTGACGGTGCGGCCCTGCTGGCGGAGTTGGCGGAGGATCGGCCGCCGCCGGCGGGACCGTGGTCGCAGGTTGGTGCGGCGGTCGTCACCGGCCTGATCGGCCTGGCCGGGCTGGTCCTCTCCGCGCGGCTCGGTCTCGGCAAGCTCACCGCGCCCGGACCAGGACTCTGGCCGTTCGCGATCAGCGTCGTCATCACCGTCCTGTCGGTAGCGCTTGCGCTGACCGGGCGGCACGGGACGGACACGGAGAAGTTCTCCCGCTCCAGCGTGACGACCGCGATCGCGGTCTCCACCCTCGTCCTGCTCGCGCTGGCTCTGCCCGTCATCGGCTTCGAGATCCCCTCGCTACTGCTGACGTTCGTCTGGTTGCGGTTCCTCGGCAAGGAGTCCTGGCGGTCGTCGATCGTGATCAGCGTCTGCACGGTGGTCGCGTTCTACCTGTTGTTCGTGCTGGCGCTCAAGATTCCCCTCCCACGGCTGATCTGATGGACTTCCTGAACCCGGTATTCGACGGCTTCGGTGTCGTCGTGCAACCGGCCAACCTGCTGTACTGCCTGGCCGGCGTCGTCATCGGCATGCTGATCGGGGTGCTCCCCGGGCTCGGTCCGGCCGCCACGATCGCGATCCTGCTGCCGGTCACGTACGGCGTCGAACCGGTGTCGGCGATCATCATGCTGGCCGGCATCTTCTACGGCGCGCAGTACGGCGGAACCATCACCTCGGTGCTGCTCCGCCTGCCCGGTGAGGCCTCGTCCGTCGTCACCGTTTTCGACGGCTTCGCCCTGGCCAAACAAGGCCGAGCCGGTACTGCGCTGGGCATCGCGGCCATCGGCTCCTTCGTCGGCGGCACCGTCTCGATCATCGGGCTGACCCTGCTCGCACCAGTGGTGGCCGGCTTCGCGCTGGACTTCGGCCCACCGGAGTACGCCGCACTGGCGCTCTTCGGAGTCCTGCTGGTGGCGACCGTCGGCAACGGCGGCCGGCTCAAGTCGGTCATCGCGGCCTGCCTCGGCCTGCTGCTCGCCACGGTCGGGCGCGACACTTTCACCGGGGCCGACCGCTTCACCTTCGCCAGTCTGGATCTTGCCGACGGCATCGACTTCGTGCCGATCGCGATGGGACTGTTCGGCCTCGGCGAGATCCTCTACAACCTCGAGGAACGCCAGCACAAACGGCAGGAGCCGGCCAAGGTCTCCACGGTGTGGCCGTCCCGGCAGGACCTGCGCCAGTCGCGGGGTGCTATCGGTCGCGGCTCGGTGATCGGCTTCGTGCTCGGAGTACTGCCGGGCGGTGGCGCGACACTGTCGTCCCTGGTCGCGTACGCCGTGGAGAAGCGGCGGGCCAAGGAGCCGGAGCGGTTCGGGCGCGGCGCGATCGAGGGCGTCGCGGCGCCGGAGACGGCCAACAACGCGGCGGCCACGTCGTCGTTCATCCCGCTGCTCACGCTGGGCATTCCGGCCAACGCGACGATGGCGCTGATGTTCGGAGCGCTGCTGATTCAGGGCATCCCGCCCGGACCGCAACTGGTCTCCGAGCACCCGGACCTGTTCTGGGGCGTCGTCAACTCGATGTACGTCGGCAACATCCTGCTGCTGATCATGAGCATCCCGCTGGTCGGCGTGTTCGTGAAGATCCTCCGGATCCGTCCGGCCGTGCTGGCGCCGATCACCGTGCTGATCACGTTGCTGGGGGTCTACACGGTGGCCAACCGGATCTTCGACGTCTTCCTGGTGATCGTCTTCGGGGTGCTCGGCTATCTGATGAAGAAGTTCGGCTTCGAGCCCGGCCCACTCGTGCTGGCCTTCGTGCTCGGCGGCCTGATGGAGATCGCGATTCGGCAGTCGCTGCTGATCTTCGGTGGCGACGTCACCGGGTTCTTCACCCGGCCCATCTCCGGCACGGTCCTTGCCGTACTGGTCGTAGTACTGGCGTTTCCGATCGTCAAGCAGGTCAGGAAATCCCGGCAGAAGAGCGAGGAGTTGGTGTGAGCAGCACACGTGTCTCGGGGGTCGTCGTCACGCCCGTCGCTTTCGCGGATCCACCGCTGCTGAACGTGGTGGGCGTGCATCAGCCGTACGCGTTGCGGGCCATCGTCCAGGTCCAGACCGACAGCGGGAGCGTCGGCTTGGGGGAGACCTATGCCGACGACGCGCACCTGGCCCGATTGGCCGCGGTGGCCGACGTACTGCCCGGCCTGGATGTGTACGACCTGAACGGTTTGCGGCAGCGAGTGAGCGACGTACTGCGGCTGGACGGCAGCGCGCAGGTGGGCGGCATGCTGGCTATCCAGAATCCGGCCGATGTCGTGCTGTCGCCCTTCGAGGTCGCTCTGCTCGACATCCAGGGCAGGGAACTGGGACGACCGGTCGCCGACCTGCTCGGCGGCGCGGTGCGGACCGAAGTACCGTTCAGCGCTTATCTGTTCTACAAGTGGGCGGCTCATCCGGATCGCGAGCCCGACGCGTGGGGTGCGGCTCTCGATCCCGACGCGATCGTCACGCAGGCGCGGCGGATGGTCGAGGAGTACGGTTTCACGGCGATCAAGCTCAAAGGCGGGGTCTTCGCGCCGGACGAGGAGATCGAGGCGGTCAAAGCCCTGGCCGCAGCCTTTCCCGGGCACAAGTTGCGGATCGATCCCAACGGCGCCTGGACCCCGGCCACCTCGGTGCGGGTGGCCAAGGAGCTCGCGGGCGTCATCGAGTACCTCGAAGACCCGACGCCGGGAATCGAGGGGATGGCGCAGGTGGCGGGGGAGACGGACATCCCGCTGGCCACCAACATGTGCGTGATCGCCTTCGACCATCTCAAGCCGGCAGTGCTCGCCGATGCGGTCCAGGTCGTGCTGTCGGATCACCACTACTGGGGTGGTCTGCAGCGCTCGCGGTTGCTCGCCGGGATCTGCGAGACGTTCGGTCTGGGGTTGTCGATGCACAGCAATTCGCACCTGGGGATCAGCCTCGCGGCGATGACGCACCTCGCCGCGGCGACTCCGAACCTCACCTACGCGTGCGACACGCACTATCCGTGGAAGACCGAGGACCTCATCAAGCCGGGGGCCCTGGACTTCTTCGATGGCAGCATTCGGCTGCCGACCAACCCGGGGTTGGGAGTCGAACTCGACGAGGACGCGCTCGGGCGGTTGCACGAGCAGTACCTGGCGTGCGGAATCCGGAGCCGCGACGACACGTCGTACATGCAGACCGTGCAGCCGGACTTCACCCGGAACACCTCTCGGTGGTGAGTTCTACTTCTGCAGACGGTTGCGAGTGTTCGACAGGTGCACGCGCATGGCCGCGCGGGCGGCGTCGGGGTCGGAGTTCGTGATCGCGACCGCGATGTTCTCGTGTTCGAGGACGACCCGGCTCAGGTGGGAGGCGTCGGACATCTCGTACGCCGGGTCGAGTCTGGTCCGCGGCAACATGACCATCATCGGGCCGAGCGAGCCGATCAGCTCGGTGTAGAACCGGTTGCCCGACGCGCTCGCGACCTTCAGGTGGAACGCGAAGTCGGCCGCGACCGAGCTGCTCGGGTCGTCGCCGATCCGCCGGAAGTCGTCGAGCGCGCGGTCGATCGCCCGCAGGTGATGTCCGGTACGCCGTCCGGCGGCGAGCCCGGCGGCCTCCACCTCGACCCCGATCCGCAGCTCGAGCAGCTCCAGCACGTCGCGGTGCGACCGCACCTCGCCGAGGGCGAAGCGCTCCGTTGCTGGCGGCAACGACAGCACAAACGACCCGCGGCCCTGGAACGTCTCCACCAGCCCGGCCGCCTGCAGCCGCGAGATCGCCTCCCGCACCACCGTCCGGCTGACCCCGAACTCGGCCGTCAGCGAACTCTCGGTCGGCAACTTGCTCCCCGGCTCCAGCTCACCCGCCAGAATCCGACCCTTGAGCCGCTCAACCAGCTCATGCGCCAGCCCCCGCCCACCTTCGGCCTTCACGAGAACTCGCAGGAGTCGACCGTCCAGGCCTTGCACTGATCGCTGGTCGTGAACCCCAGCCCGGGCCGATCCGGCACGAGCATCCGTCCGTCCTTCGTCTCGAGACGCTCATTGAACAAGGGATTGAGCCACTCGAAGTGCTCCACCCACGGCTCCCGCGGATACGCCGCGGCCAGATGCAAATGGATCTCCATCGCAAAATGCGGCGCCAGCTGCAGCCCATGGTGATCGGCCAGCGTCGCCAACTTCAGGAACGGCGTGATCCCCCCGATCCGCGGTGCATCCGGCTGAATGACGTCCGCGGCGCGAGCCTCGATCAGTCGAACATGCTCGGAGACGCTCGACAGCATCTCGCCGGTGGCGATCGGGGTGTCCAGGGTCGCGGCCAGGTGTGCGTGTCCCTCCGCGTCATAGGCGTCGAGGGGCTCCTCGATCCAGACCAGGTCGAACTGCTCCAGAGTCCGCCCGACCCGCAACGCCGTACTGCGATCCCACTGCTGGTTGGCGTCGACCATCAGCGGTACGCCGGCCCCGAGGTGCTCGCGGACGGCGCTGACCCGCTCCAGATCGATCCGGCTGTCAGGCTGTCCGACCTTGATCTTGATCCCGCCGATGCCATCGGCCAGCGACTGCGAGGCGCGCTCCTTGACCTCCTCGATCGGCGCGTGCAGGAAGCCGCCCGAGGTGTTGTAGGTCCGCACCGAGTCGCGATAAGCACCGAGCAACTTGGCCAGCGGCAACTCCGCCCGCTTGGCCTTCAAATCCCACAACGCGATATCGATGGCCGCGATCGCCTGAGTAGCAACCCCGGACCGCCCGACCGAGGCCCCGGCCCAGAGCAACTTGTCGTACACCTTGCCGATGTCCCACGGATCCTCGCCGATCAGGTTCGCCCCGATCTCCTTGGCATGCGCGTACTGCGCCGGCCCACCGGCCCGCTTCGAGTAACTGAACCCGATCCCGTACTGATCGTCCCGAGTAGCGATCTCGGCAAACAGCAACACGATCTCGGTCATCGGCTTCTGCCGCCCGGTCAGCACCTTGGCGTCACTGATCGCCTGCTCCAGCGGAAGCACCACAGAAGACAGCCGGACCTGACGGATACGGTCACTCATGCGGTCATCATACAAGCAACCAGCTTGTATGATGACCGCGATGAGCGGGGCTGCTACTCGACCGTGACGGACTTGGCCAGGTTGCGGGGCTTGTCGACGTCGTGGCCGAGGGCGACCGCGGCGTAGTACGCGATGATCTGCAGCGGGATGGTGAGCAGGATCGGGTCGAGTTCCGGCTCGTTCTTCGGGACCTCGATCACCGCTGCGGCACCGTCCGGGACGTCGACGCCCGGGTGGGTGACGACGTACAGCGGGCCGGAGCGGGCGGCGATCTCGTGCAGGGCGCCGATGTTGCGGTCCAGCAGCTCGTCCTGCGGCACGATCGCGACGCTCGGGACGTCCGGCGAGATGAGCGCCAGCGGGCCGTGCTTCAGCTCGGAGGTCTGGTACGCCTCGGCGTGCCGGTAGGAGATCTCCTTGAGCTTCTGCGCGCCCTCGCGGGCCACCGGGTAGCCACGGGTGCGGCCGACGTAGAAGACGCTCTCGTGCTTGGCGAGCCGGCCGGCGATCTTGCCCAGCTCCTCCTCCTGGTCCACGATCGTCTGGATCTGGGCCGGGATCTTCTTCAGGCCCTCGATCAGCCGGCGGCCGTCGGCGGGGGAGACGTCGCGGATCCGGCCGAGGTGGATGCCGAGCATCGCGAACGCGACGGCCATGTTGGTGAGCGCCTTGGTGGACGCCACCGAGACCTCCGGGCCGGCGTGCAGGTAGACACCGCCGTCGACCTCACGGGCGATGCTGGAGCCGACCGCGTTCACCAGGCCGATCACCCGGCCACCCTTGCGCTTGAGCTCCTGTACCGCGACCAGAGTGTCGAGCGTCTCGCCGGACTGGCTGACCGCGACGTACAGGGTGTCGCGCTCGACCACCGGGTTGCGGTAGCGGAACTCCGACGCGGGCTCGGCGTCGGCGGGGATGCGGGCCACCTCTTCGATGAACTGGGCGCCCATCTGGCCGGCGTAGTACGCGGATCCGCAGCCGAGGATCTTGACCCGCTTGATCTCCCGGGCCTCCCGGGCGTCCATGTTCAGGCCGCCCAGGTGGACGGTGTGGAAGCGCTCGTCGAGCCGGCCGCGCAGGGCCCGCTGGACCGCCTCGGGCTGCTCGTGGATCTCCTTCATCATGAAGTGCTCGTGCAGGCCGCGCTCGTACTCGTCGGCCTCCCACTCGACCGTCTTGGCGGTCTTGGTGGTCGGCGCGGCGTCCTGGGTGAAGGTGCGGTAGCCGTCGGCCTTGACGGTGGCCATCTCGCCGTCGTCCAGGTAGACGACCTGGCGGGTGTAGCGGATCAGCGCGGCCGCGTCGGAGGCGACGTGCATCTCGCCGTCGCCGATGCCGAGGATCAGCGGGCTGCCGTTGCGGGCGACCACGATCCGGTCCGGGAAGTCCAGGTCGACCACGGCGATGCCGTAGGTGCCCTCGATCCGGCGCAGCGCGGCCATCACCTTCTCCTCGAGGGTGGCGCCGTCGGACTGCTCGATCAGGTGCGCGAGGACCTCGGTGTCGGTCTCGGAGCGCAGCTTGACGCCGGCTTCCTCCAGCTGGCGGCGAAGCGCGCCGGCGTTGTCGAAGATGCCGTTGTGGACGACCGCGATCCGCTCGTTGCCGCTGGCGTGCGGGTGCGCGTTGTCCTTGCTCGGGCCGCCGTGGGTGGCCCAGCGGGTGTGGCCGATGCCGAGCTTGCCGCCGAAGCGCTTGGGCAGCGAGGCCTCCAGCTCACGGACCCGGCCGGCGTCCTTGTGCACCTTCAGCTCGCTGGACCCGACCACGGCCACACCGGCCGAGTCGTACCCGCGGTACTCCAGCCGGGCCAGGCCGTCCACCAGGATCGGCGCGGCCGGCTTGGTGCCGACATATCCGACGATTCCGCACATGGGAAGGGTGTTCCTTTCGTGGGGTATGGGGTTCTCGACCTGTCCGCCTGAGCTGCCCTCAGCCGTAGACGATCCGGCGCAGCTGACGGGCCGACAGTTCGGGTGAGCGGACCGGCCAGTGGCGCAGTTCGGCGGCCACCACGGCGAAGATCTCGTCGTTGCGGGCGCCGTAGGTCTGCAGTTCGCGGTGCCGGCGCCGGACGTACTGCTCGGTCGTCTCGGTGAAGTAGGCCAGCACGTCCGCGACCACCCGGCGGGCGTCCTCGAGCGGCAGTCCGGTGGTGCGACTGATCTGGTCAACGAGGTCTTCGCTGGGATCCGCCGCCTCACTCATCACCCGACCACTGTGCAGTCAAACCAGGGTCAAAGCCAAGAATCTGCCCGAAATCGGGCACATCTTACGTTTTCTTGACAGAACCAGACAGACCAGTGACGCGGGTGGACACTACTCCGATCGTCGCCCGGTGTCGAAACCGGCTCACCCCTTGCAGCCGCAGGTGCGTGGGCGTACGAATGGCTGTGACGGGGCGACTCTTGGGGACATGTGGATGTCGGCCGGCCCGCAGCTCGTGGCCGTCTACCGGGAGGGGTCCCTTGCCATGAAAAGCCCTGCCATGAAGCGCCCTGTCATCAGGCGCCCAGGTGTCGTCGCCTTACTCGCAGCCGCCGCTCTGATCGCGGCCGGTAGCGGGTTCACCGCCAGCGCCCAACCGTCCTCGCCCGCGGCGTCGAACTCGACCGGCTCGTTCGCCCGTGGTGGTTCCTTCACGCTCACCGGGGCCGACGCGCGCGCTTTCGCAGTACCGAAGGACGTGGTGAAGGTCTGGTCCGCCAAAGCCGCCGGCGGCGGCACGCAGACCCGCTATCAGCAGCAGGTCGGCGCAGCCAAGGTGCTCGGTGGTCAGCTGACCGTGCTGACCGACAAGGCCGGGGAGGCGACAGCCGTGATCGGCGCGTACTTCCCGGGACTGAAGGCCAAGAACAGTGCCGCGGTGACGGCATCCGGAGCGCGGGGAGTGGCAGCCAAGCGGATCGGCAGTACGGGCAAGTGGTCTTCGAGCCTGCGCATCGATCCACGGGACGGCCGGCTGTTCCATGAGGTGATCAACCAGCGGACCGACCACCGGTGGGTGCACTGGGTCGATGCCGCCAGCGGGGCAGTGAAGAAGCAGTACGACGCGGTCGCCCACGGCGACGGCACGGGCGTCAAGGGCGACACCAAGACCTTGGACACCACCCGGATCGGCAGCACGTACTTCCTGCGGTCGCGCGACCTGCGGCAGGAGACGTACGACGCCGGCAACACCGCGACGCAGCCCGGCACGATCATGACGGACGCCGACGACCACTGGAACTTCAACCTGCCGAAGTGGAGATCACCGAGCCAGGCGCCGGGGGTGGACGCGCACTACTACACGAACGTGACCGACGACTTCTACCGCGGCACCTTCGGTCGCAACAGCCTCGACAACAACGGCATGCAGATGATCTCGACCGTGCACTATGCGAACCGGTACTGCAACGCCTTCTGGAACGGCGAGCAGATGGCCTACGGCGACGGTGACGGCCAGACCTGTATCCCGCTGTCGGGCGCGGTCGACGTGGTCGGGCACGAGCTGACCCACGGCGTCACGCAGTTCACCTCGAACCTGATCTACGAGAACGAGTCCGGCGCGCTGAACGAGTCCTTCAGCGACATGATGGGCACCACGATCGAGTACTACGCCGCGACCCGCGGCCTGGACCCGGCCGCTCCGCCGGACTGGCTGATCGCCGAGGACATCTACCTCGCCCCCGACGCGGCGCCAGGGTTCCGGAACATGAGTGACCCGCAGGAGGACCTGGATCCCGATCACTACAGCGAGTTCATCGTCACCACCGCGGACAGCGGCGGCGTGCACTCCAACAGCGGTATCCCGAACCACGCGTACTACCTCGCGGTCAACGGCGGCAAGAACGCGGGCTGCGACGCGGTCGGATCGAGCGGGCACACCCACACGCTCGACTGTGGCGTGACCGTTCCGGCGCTCGGACTGGCGCGGGCGGCACAGGTCTTCTACGCCGGCTTCACCAGCCTGCCGGAGTACGCGAACATGTGCGACGCCCGGAACGCCACGGTGGCCATCGCTGCAGGAACTGCCAACGCGGCGGGTACTACGGCCGCCTGGGACGCGGTGGGCATCCACTCCGGCTGTACGCCGGGCACGCCGCCGCCCCCGCCGTGTGTGAGTAACCCGAACGCGACCATCCCGTTCGAGTCGCCGCATCCGTACGGCAACAACGCCAACTGCACGTGGACGTACAACAACGGCACGGCCGGCTTCGCGTTCCACTTCAGCATGCTCGACACGGAGAAGGACTACGACTACGTGTACGTGCTGGACGGCAACGGGAACACGCTGGCCACCTACACCGGCCTCCATCGCCGGGGTGCGACCTCACCCTGCATCACCACACCGACAGGCTCCGTCCGGTTGACTTCCGACAGCGGAGTGGTCGCCCAAGGCTTCATCGTCGACGCGGTGGTGCCCTGCTAGTCAGAACAAGCGCAGTACGTCCGACTCCATGCCTCGGAGTGCGTCATAGTCCACTGTGACGCACTCCAGGCCGCGGTCGGTGGCGAGGAACTGCGCCTGCGGCTTGATCAGCTGAGCGGCGAAGATGCCCCGGACCGGGGCCAGTAGCGGGTCACGGTTGAGCAGTTCGACGTACCGGGTGAGCTGCTCAACGCCGTCGATCTCGCCGCGACGCTTGATCTCCACGGCGACGTGCCGGCCGTCGGCATCGCGGCAGAGCAGGTCGACGGGGCCGATCGCGGTCGGGTACTCCCGGCGTACCAG
Source organism: Kribbella sp. NPDC023855 (assembly GCF_040639475.1). Taxonomy (NCBI): domain Bacteria; kingdom Bacillati; phylum Actinomycetota; class Actinomycetes; order Propionibacteriales; family Kribbellaceae; genus Kribbella; species Kribbella sp. NPDC023855. Next base: position 54,804 of record NZ_JBFAAA010000013.1, on the reverse strand, counting down.
CGTGAACCCGTCACCGAACGTGTGCACGTGCTCGGCCAGCAGCTCCTGCAGGTGCGCCTCGACCCCGTCCTTGATCAGCCCGGGATCCAGCCCCAACTCGTACGACGAGTCGCTGAGCACCTCCTCGAAGGTGATCCGCAACTCCTCACCGGCCTTGTTGGTGACGCTCCAGACGCCCTCTTCCTCGGTCAGCTTGCACGGAGGGGACATCCAGTTCAGCGGCTTGTACGACCCGCCGTCGGCGTGGATCAGCACGGACCCGTCCGCCTTCACCATCAGCAACCGCGGCGCCATCGGAAGATGAGCCGTCAACCGACCGGAATAATCCACTGAACAACGAGCTATCACCAAGCGCACGACACAGCACCGTAGTCCACCCGGCACGCATCCTGCATGGCGGCAGGCCGTGGGGTGGTGGGAGGCTGGTCGGTATGAAGCCGAAGATCAGTTTGCAGACGCGGCTGGAGTACGACGCGGTCGCGAAGGGGCTGGCCGGGGCCGGGGTGGTCGAGGGCAGCATGTTCGGCATGCCGTGCCTGAAGATCGAGAAGAAGATGCTGGCCGGGCTGTTCGGGGACGCGATGACGTTCAAGCTGCCGCCGGAACCGCGGGAGCAGGCGCTGAAACTGAGCGGTGCCGCGCCGTTCGATCCGGGGATGGGCCGGCCGATGAAGGAGTGGGTGGTCGTGCCGCTGGAGCACTCCGAGACCTGGGCGGGGTACGCCGAGCAGGCGCTGGAGTTCGTCCGGCCGTGAACCTGATGTGCCCGGCCCGCCTGATCCTGCTGCCACCCGGCTCGCGGGACAGACTGGCCGGTGAACGCGTCGCCGCCGTCTACGCAACGCCCGAGGCCGAGCAGCCAGCCGCCCAGCTGGCCGAGGACCTCGGCGTCAGATTGACGCTGCTGCCGGAGCCGATCGAGGCCGAGGAGGTTGTTCGGGGGGTTGCGGATGAGCATCGTGGGGAGACTGTGGTGGTGATCGCGCCGGGGCTGGAGCTGGGGATCGAGGTGCCGGCGGTGATTGAGCATGAGGGGGATGGGTGGACGGTGTTGCCGAGTCCTAACGAGGTGACGCTGGCGACCTACGAGGAGGCGGCCGAGCGGTTCCGGGACTCGATCCCGCAGACGCCGAACGCGTACCTGATCGAGTTGTTCGACCTGATCGACGCCCATCTGCGGTCCGGTGGCGACGTGCTGGAGCTCGGCAGCGGCACCGGCCAGGACGCGGCCGAGCTGGAGCGACGCGGTCATCGCGTACGCCGTACCGATGCTGCCTCGGCCTTCGTCGAGATGATGCGCAAGGACGGCTATCCGGCCGACCGGCTCAACGCGTTGACCGACGACTTCGGCGGACCCTACGACCTGGTCTTCGCCGACGCCGTGTTCCTCCACTTCACCCCGGACCAGCTGGCCACCGTGCTCCTGAAGGCCCACGAGTCGGCCCGGCTGCTCGCGTTCACCACCAGTGAAGGTGAGGGCGACGAGTGGTCGACCCGGCACCTCGACCTCCCACGCCACTTCACCAGCTGGCAGGAGCAGCCGCTCCGCGACCTCCTCAAGCACTGCGGCTGGACCGTCCTCGCCTGGCAACACGGGCAATCCACCAGCAGCGGCTGGTACTACGTCCTGGCCCACCGAACGTGATCCGCGCAGGCATCGTCCTGCCCACCACCCTCGGCGTCGCGGCGATCGAGCGGGTGCGGGACGGCATCACGTACTACGTCCTCCCGGGCGGCCAACTCGAAGACGGCGAAACCCCGCCGGAGGCCGCCGTCCGCGAGTCGCACGAGGAACTCGGACTGATCGTGCGGGTCGAGGATCTGGTCGCGGTGGTCAATTTCCGCGGCAGCACGCAGTACTACTACCGGGCCGAGCCGCTGGGCGGGGAGTTCGGCACGGGCGCAGGCGAGGAGATGGCCAGTCCGGCGTCCTCGAAGGCGGGCAGCTATCGGCCAGTTTGGCTGGACCCGCAGCAACTCGCAGTACTGGATGTCAGGCCACCCGCGATCGCCGCCGCCCTAGCCGCCACACCCGACACCGCCCGCCTCCTCGGCGACTGGGCCAGGCGCCCGCTGGTGGTCGACGAGGTCTAGTTCTCCTGCTGCCAGGGGAAGGGTGTGAGATCGGGCTCGACCCAGCCGGCCTTGGCCGTGGGGCTGGCCAGCGTCGAGGATTGGTAGAAGCGCATCAGGAGACGCTTGTCGAACAACGCGGGATTGCGGTCGAGGAACGCGTCGAACCCCTCGAGCGGCTCCTCCGCCACGTGATACCCGACCAGCTCCACCCAGGCCCTGCTCACCGTCGCGTGATACTTCTGCGGCGCACCGGCGTACCGAGCCGTCTGCTGGATCCCGTCACTCACGACCCCGACCGCGCCCCCAACCCCATACCGCCGAACCGCCAGCCACGTAAGCCGCAAATGCTCCCGATGCCCAAACCGCCCGGCCCCCCGCAGAGCTTCCGCCATCAACCCCTCGAACTCACCCATCCCTACCTCCTCCAGACACCTGATGAAAGCCATCGGTGGTACCTGACATCAACTGGTTATTTGTGAGGTTGTTCTCTCTGGTGACACAGCTCATGTGCGGACCAGTGTGGTGACTGGCACACTTCGAGCCATGGCGCGTGAACTGAAGACAGTCGGAGTGGTCGGGCTCGGCACGATGGGGGCCGGTATCGCGGAGGTGTTCGCCCGGCACGGGCTGAGCGTCGTCGGCGTGGAGCGTGACGAGGCGGCGGTCGAGCGTGGCCGCGGGCACATCCAGCACTCGACCGACCGGGCGGTGAAGCGCGGCAAGCTGTCGGTCGAGGACCAGCAGGCGCTGTTCGACCGGGTCACCTTCGCGACCGGGATCGAGGCACTGGCCGACTGTGACCTGGTGATCGAGGCCGTGATCGAGCGGCTCGAGCTGAAGCGCGAGATCTTCTCCGCGCTGGACAAGGTGGTCCGCGAGGACGCCATCCTCGCCACCAACACCTCCAGCCTGTCGGTCACCGAGATCTCGGTGGCCACCCAGCGTCCGCGCCGGGTCGTCGGCATGCACTTCTTCAACCCGGCGCCCGTGCAGGAGTTCGTCGAGGTCATCAAGACCGTCGTCACCGAGCCCGATGTGGTCGAGGACGTGCTCGAGCTCGCTCGCCGGCTCGACAAGGTGCCGGTGGTCGCGGCCGACCGCGCGGGCTTCATCGCCAACGCGCTGCTGTTCGGCTACCTGAACCACGCCGTCTCGATGGTCGAGTCGCGCTACGCCACCCGCGAGGACGTCGACGCGGCGATGCGGCTGGGCTGCGGCTACCCGATGGGCCCGCTGGCCCTGCTCGACCTGATCGGCCTCGACACGGCGTACGAGATCCTCGACACGATGTACAAGCAGGGCCGCAACCGGCTGCACGCGCCGGCCCCGATCCTCAAGCAGATGGTCACCGCCGGGTTGCTCGGCCGCAAGACCGGCCGCGGCTTCTACACCTACGAGGCGCCCGACTCGCCGGTTGTCGTCGAGGACGACCTGACGCCGTCCGCGGACGCGGCCGCGGCGCCGATCCGGCCGCTCAAGCAGATCGGCGTGGTCGGCTCGGGCACGATGGCCGTCGGCATCATCGAGGTCTGCGCGAAGGCCGGGTACGACGTCCTGTACGTCGCCCGCGGCACGGAGAAGGTCGACCGCGTCCGGGCCGGCCTGGAGCGCTCGCTGGAGAAGGGCGTCCAGCGCGGCAAGCTCTCCTCCGAGGAGCGTGACGAGGCCCTCCGCCGGATCACCGGTACGGCGAAACTCGACGACCTGAGCGCCGTGGACCTGGTGATCGAGGCGGTGGTGGAGGAGCTCAGCGTCAAGCAGGCGCTGTTCGAGACGTTCGACGAGATCTGCAAGCCGGGCACGATCCTGGCCACCACGACGTCCAGCCTGCCGGTGATCGACCTGGCGATGGCGACCAAGCGGCCCGCCGACGTGGTCGGCCTGCACTTCTTCAACCCCGCGCCGGTGATGAAGCTGGTCGAGGTGGTCAGCACTGTCAGCACCGCACCCGAGGTGGCCGACACCGTCGCCGCGCTGGCCGTTGCCGCAGGCAAGCACCCGGTGCGGTGCGGTGACCGGGCCGGCTTCATCGTCAACGCGCTGCTCTTCCCGTACCTGAACGACGCGGTCCGGATGCTCGAGGCGCACTACGCCGGGGTCGACGACATCGACGCGGCGATGAAGCTGGGCTGCCGGCTCCCGATGGGCCCGTTCGAGCTGCTCGACGTGGTCGGCCTGGACGTCTCGCTGGCGATCCAGCGGACCCTGTACCTGGAGTTCCGTGAGCCCGGGTTCGCGCCGGCCCCGCTGCTCGAGCACCTGGTCACCGCCGGGTACCTCGGCCGCAAGACCGGCCGCGGTTTCCGCGACTACTCCCGGGCTTAATCGAGTGCGGACCGCGCTGGTCCGCATCTACCCTCCAGGGATGGAAGACCGTACGCCGCCGAAGCCGCGGTCGCTGATGAAGGATGCCGAGGGCCACTGGGTACGCCGCTGGACCGGCGCCGAGTGGTTCGGGCCGGCCGACGCGTGGGTGCGGTCGCAGTTGGCTGCGAGCGGGATCGCCGTCACCGGAGACCCGATTCCGTACAAGATCCGCTTCTGGGCGGCCGTCTGGTGCTACCCGACCGACCATGGCCTGTACTGGTTCAAGGAGAACAACCCCGGCCAGTCCTTCGAGGCCGCCTTGGTGCAGGCGATGGCGCGCGAGCTCCCGCAGCACGTGATCGCTCCGCTCGCCATCGAGGCCACGCGCGGCTGGCTGCTCACCGCGGACCAGGGCGTGACCCTCGGCGATCAACCAACTCAGGTCGAGCCTCTGGCGCTGTGGCGCCGCCTGGTGATCGAGTACGCCGGTCTGCAGCGCGACGCGATTCCCGCCGAGAAGGCTTTGCTGGCGAGCGGCTTGACCGCGCTCGGCCCGGACCAACTCGCCGGCACAGTCCACGGCATCGCCGACTGGTTCGAAAACCTGGAGACCGACCACCCCCTGGCGATGGGCGACAAAGTCGGTGAGCTGCACCGGGCGGCTGACAATCTTGCTTCCTGGGGATCGCGGTTGTCCGGGGCGATTCCGTTGTCGCTCGACCAGAACGATCTGCATGCCCACAACGTGTTCGCGGCCGATCCGGCGGCGCCGTTCCGGTTCTTCGACTTCGGCGACGCGCTCTGGGGTCACCCGTTCGTGACGCTGTCCTGCGTCCGCGACACCCTTGTCGACCCCGACGACCCGGACAGCTGGGCCGCGGACGATCCACGCCTCACCGAGATCACCGACGCCTATCTCGGGCAGTGGACCGACCTCGCACCCCTCGACGTGCTCCGCGCCGAACTGCAGGCCGCCCTCCCGCTGCACGTCGTACACCGCCTGGTGTCCTGGCACCGGCTCCTCGTCCACGCCGACGAGACCGAGGCCGCGGCTTGGGCGTTCTCGCCACGGCACTGGGTGGCCGAGGTCATCCGTCTGTTCGCCGTCTGAACTGGCAGACTCCGCGGCATGCGGAGGAAGTCGTTCGGCGAGCAGATGCTCGGAGTCGCGTACCTACTGATCCTGGTCTGCACGGCCTTCGCCCTGTTGCTGATGCCCGACCTGGTCGGCGCCGACTGGCCGGGGTGGACGTCGAGCATGGTCGCCTTCGCGATCCTCGGGCTGCCGGTGGTAGCTCTGCTCACCGGAATGTCCGTGGGTTCGGCGCGCGTCGGCCGGTGGATTGCCGTTGCCGTGATCGCCCTCGCGGCCGGTCGCATCGTGGCAGGCCTGTTCGACGCAGGATCCCGCGCCGCCTTCCTCGCGATCGCGATCTCGCCGGTCCTGGTGCTGCTTGTCCTGGCCATCGCGCTCGTGGCCTACTCGTGGCCTTGGGCAACAACTCGCGCGCTGGCCGACGTGGCCCAGGCGCGCGGCTGGACGGCGTACCGGGAACTCCCGCCCGACCTCGTTCTCCCCGGTACTGCGCTGCCGTTGCCGGTCGGCCGCCGCTGGGTCGTCCGCAACGTGATCCGTACGCCGGACGGCGCGGCCTTCGAGGTGCGGTGGCTCGAATGGCACGGGCTGCTGTGCCGTCGCCGGCTGGCCGTGTTCGTCGGGGCCAGGTTGCCCAAGGCGCTTCCTTGGCTGCAGGTGGTTCCAGGGCGCGCCCTGACCCGGTCGGACCTTGACCTGGAGAGTGCGGAGTTCAACCGGTCGTTCGACGTACTGGGGGAGAACTCGCGCTATCTGATGGCGATGTTGCAGCCCCGCGCGATGCAGCTGCTGCTCGACGCGCGGCCGCTCGGTCTGGTGGTCACCGGTGACGCGCTCGTCGCCTATGACGAGCAGGGGTTGACTCCTGAGTCGCTGGTTCGCGGGGTGACCGCAGTACAAGGGTTTGGTGCGTTGTTGCCTCGTCACGTGGTCGACGAGTGGGGCACGCATCCGCAGGCGGCCGGCTCGCGGTTGCGGTTCGCGATGCCCGAGCGGAAGGTTTCGACGGGGTTGATCGTCGGACGGGTGCTGGCGATGAGCTTCGGTCTGGTCGCACTCGCGCTGGCGGCCGCCCTCGCAGCGGCCGCAGCCGAGAGTCAGGCTCGGGGCATCGCCTTCGAGCCCTTGTATCCGGTGTGGAGCCTGCTGGTCGCAGTACTGGTGCTAACCGGTGGAGCTGTCGGGCTCGGGGCTGCGACGAGGGCTTAGGGCTCTGCGTTGGCGTAGTCGCCGCAGGGGCCGCCGCCGATGGCTTCGGTGATGACGGTGGTCCGGCGATCCGGGCGGATCAGCGGGTTGTAGAAGGCGGCGATCTCCGTGCTGTCCTCGGGGATGTAGTGGAAGATCAGCGAGCGGCGGAACCGGTCGGTGCTGGTGTTCGGCCGGGAGCCGTGCACGACGCTGCCGTGGAAGAAGAGCACGTCGCCGGCCTTCATCCGCGTCTGCACCTTGCTCATGCCGTCGGGAATCGGTACTTCGGCGTTGGTGAACGACTCGGTCAGGTCGGCCTGCTCGGGGCAGACGAGTTCGACCTGGTGCGAACCGGGGACCACCGCGAGTCCGCCGTTCTCCGCGTCCACGTCGTCGATCGCGATCCAGGCGGCCAGGCAGGTCTCCGGGTGCGCCCGCAGGAACGTGTTGTCCTGGTGCATCGCCTGGCCGCGCGCGCCCGGCGGCTTGAAGTAGAACATCGACTGGGCCGCCAGCGCTGGCCCGATCAGGGTTTCCACGACATTGAGGATCCGGCTGTCGAGCATCCATTCGAGGGCCAGCCGGCCGGCCTCGACCTCGGTCCGCCGGTGCGGGTGGACGAACCGCGGGTACTTGGCCAGTGGGTCCTCCGCCGGGACCTTGTCGTCGATCGCCAGCGAGTGGTCGACCGCGACCTGAGCCATGTAAGCAGCCTTGATCTTCTGGACCTCGGCCGGAGTGAGCAGTCCCGGGACCTGCACGATCCCGTCCCGCTGGTAAACCTCTGCAACTGTGCTGGTCATGTCTCCAGGATCGCCGGAAGCAGCCGGCGGCGGGATAACCTATCGAGCTGTGAACCTTCGAGATCCTGCTAGACCGGACTCCTTCACCCCGACGGTCCGGCGACTGCTGGCGGGCGAGTTCGACGAGGGCCCGAGCTACGCCACCTACCGACGCCGCGGTACGACGGACTGGCTGCTGCTCCACACCCTTGACGGCCACGGCAGTCTCGGTGGCGGTATCCACGCCGGTCCGGGCGTCACCACGTTGATCCGCCCCGGCACCCTGCAGGACTACGGGACGGCCGGTGACCGCTGGCATTTCCTCTTTGCCCACTTCCACCCGCGCCCCGACTGGCTGCCGCTGCTCGACTGGCCGTCCGTTGCCCCCGGCATCCTCCAGCTCAGGCCCAGCCCGAGCGCGGCGGAACGGATCACCCACGCCCTGTCCGAGACGGTCCGGCAGCAGGACAGCGTCCTGCCCCAGGGCGAGCTGCTCAGCCTCAACGCCCTCGAAGCGGCACTGCTGTGGTGCGACACGCAGAACCCCAAAGCGGCCCGGATCGACGATCGCCTGCTCCGCACCATCGAGTACGTCGACCGCAACCTCCGCGCCGACCTCTCCATCGCCGCGCTTGCCCGGACCAGCAACCTCTCGGTCTCCCGCTTCGCGCACCTCTTCCGCAGCCAGCTCGGCGTCACACCCCAGCAGTTCGTCGAACGCCGCCGCCTCGACGCAGCCGCGCGTCTCCTCGAACTCACCGCCCGCCCCGTCACCTCGATCGCCACCGAAGTCGGCTTCACCAACCCCCTCTACTTCTCCACCCGCTTCCGCGCCCACACCGGCCACAGCCCCACGCAGTACCGGCAGCAGTTGGCCTCTACGCTGCTGCCATGACTGCTCGTGCTGCCCTGGCCGTCGTGGCCGCTCTCGCCGTTGTCGGGCTTGCCGCCTGTGCGCCAGAAGATGACACCGCCGGTACTGCGGCGCCGCCCGCGTCGGCCGATGCCTGTAGCAAGGACAAACTCGCCCTGAAGACCGCTGGGACGTTCTCGGTCGGCACCGACAAACCGGCGTACCAGCCGTGGTTCTCGGGCGACGACCCGTCCAACGGCAAGGGGTACGAGTCGGCCGTCACCTACGCGGTGGCCAAGAAGCTCGGGTTCGAGCCGGCCGAGGTGAAGTGGCAGACCGTGCAGTTCAACGCCGCGTTCGCACCCGGCCCGAAGAAGTTCGACCTGGACGTCAACCAGATCTCGATCTCCGAGGACCGCCGCAAGGCGGTCGACTTCTCCACCGGGTACTACGACGTCCGGCAGACCGTCGTCACCACCGAGGGCAGCAAGATCGCCGGGGCGACGACGATGGCTCAGCTGGCGGACGCGAAGCTCGGCGCGCAGGTCGGGACGACGAGCTACACGTCGCTGCGGGACGTGATCAAGCCGAAGCAGCAGCCGGCCGTGTTCGACACGAACGACCTGGCCGTGCAGGCGTTGAAGAACAAGCAGATCGACGGGATCGTCGTCGACTTGCCGACCGGCTTCTACATGACCGCGGCGCAGCTCGACAAGGGCAAGATCGTCGGCCAGTTGCCGGCGACGGACAAGCCGGAGCAGTTCGGTTTCGTGCTGGAGAAGGGCTCGAAGCTGACGCCGTGTGTGTCGCAGGCGGTCGACGCGCTCCGCGCTGACGGCACCCTCGCCAACCTGCAGAAGCAGTGGCTCACGGCAGAAGGCGCACCCGAACTCTCGTGAACGGCTCGGAGAAGCCGGGCAGCAACGAACGGACGCAGGCTCCGGCCGACTCGACCGGCTGGCGACCGTCCGCGCTCCAGCTCGAGCGGCTGGCTTACCGGCGGCGGCGTACCGTCCGTTCCGGCGCGATCGCCGGGATCAGCACCGTCGTGCTGGTTGGGCTGGTGGTGCTGGGGGTCGGGTCGACGCCGGGGTGGCCTCGGGTGCGGGCGACGTTCTTCGACTTCGATCGCGGTCTGGAGGCCTTGCCGGTCGTCGCCCAGGGGATGTGGCTGAACGTCCGGGTGATGCTGGTCTGCGCCGTGCTGATCGTGATTCTCGGTCTGACGCTGGCGATCATGCGCACGCTGCGCGGGCCGATCTTCTTCCCGCTGCGGATGTTCGCCGCCGCCTACACCGACATCTTTCGCGGGTTGCCGTTGCTGCTGGTGATCTTCCTGCTCGGCTTCGGCGTACCGGCGTTGCAGTTGCGCGGTCTGCCCAACCAGGCGGTGATCTGGGGTGGGGCCGCGCTGGTGCTCACCTACTCGTCGTACGTCGCTGAGGTCTTCCGCGCGGGTATCGAGTCGATCCACCCGTCGCAACGCGCCGCGGCGCGCTCGCTCGGACTGTCGCACCGGCAGACGCTGCGCTTCGTCGTACTGCCGCAGGCGGTTCGCCGGGTGTTGCCGCCGCTGCTGAACGACTTCGTCTCACTGCAGAAGGACTCGGGCTTGATCGCCGTCCTGGGTGTCATCGACGCGATCCGCGCGGCGCAACTGGAGACGGCCGAGGACTTCAACTTCACGCCGTACGTCGTCGCCGGGCTGCTGTTCGTTGCGCTGACGATCCCACTGACCAGGCTGACCGACTGGGTCGCGCGGCGGCAGGGCTGGTACGGCGCCGGGGGAGGTGTGGTGTGAGCCTGTTGTCCATCCGCGGTGTGCGGAAGTCCTTCGGGACCAACGTCGTGCTCGACGACTTCAGCCTGGAGGTCGAAGAGGGGGAGTGCGTCGTCCTCATCGGCGCCTCCGGCTCCGGCAAGTCGACCTTGCTGCGCTGCGTGAACCTGCTGGAGACCGTCGACGACGGCGTGATCCAACTGGCCGGTGCCGACATCACCGACCCCCGCGTCGACACCGACCGGGTGCGATCGGGGATCGGCATCGTCTTCCAGGCCTACAACCTGTTCCCGCACCTCTCGGTGCTGGACAACGTCACGCTGGCCCCGATCCGCGTCCACGGCGTACGCCGGGACGTTGCGCGAACCCGGGCGTTGGAGATGCTGGACCGCGTCGGCCTGGCAGCGAAGGCGTCGGCCAAACCTGACGAGCTATCGGGCGGGCAGCAACAACGAGCCGCCATCGCCCGGGCCCTGGTCAACTCCCCGAAGCTGATGCTCCTCGACGAGGTCACCTCAGCCCTCGACCCCGAGCTGGTCGGCGAGGTGCTGGATCTCCTGACCGAGCTCAAGGCCGAGGGCATGACCATGCTCATCTGCACCCACGAGATGAGCTTCGCCCGCTCGGTGGCAGACAAGGTCTGCTTCCTCCACCACGGCCGCCCCCTCGAGGTCGGCCCCCCGTCGCAGGTCCTGGAACACCCAAGAGAACCCCGAACCCAGGAGTTCCTCCGCCGGATCCGCCTCTGACGGCCGCCCTCAACCATCGCCTGCCGCAGGCTAGCGGGAGGCGAGGTACTCCACCACCCGGGCCTGGATCTCCTCCGGAGTGAACTCCCGCTCGTGGCAACAGAGTCAGCCGAGGGGGTTGAGTTCCTCGAAGTCGGCGTCGTCCATGACGCGGCGGACGCCGATCGGCTGCTGGAGGGGGACGCCGCCGGGGCCGGGGACCTGGGAGACCAGGGCGGCGATCTCGAGGGCGCGCTCCAGGGAGTCGACGTCGACCATCTGGAAGCCGGCCAGCATCTCCTTGGACTCCACGAACGGGCCGTCGGTGACGACCGGTGCGGCCTTGCCGTCGGAGACCACCGTCTTGGCCTCGTCCGGCCAGGACAGCGCGAGGTGCTCGACCAGTTCGCCGCTGGCCCGCAGTTCATCGTTCAACTGCGTGTAGTAGGCCATGTGCGCTTTGACGTCTTCAGGCGCCCACTCGGTCATCGGCGTGTCGATGACGCCCGGGCTGTAGTCCACCGTGATCAGGAACTTGGTCATCTCAGTTCTCCTATCGCTGTGCTGTGTACACCGGAGACGGAGCCGATCGCAGGTTCTCGACATCACCGGGACGACAAATACGTCAGCACTGCCATTACACGCCGGTTGTCGTCCTCCGAAGGGGGCAGGTCGAGCTTGGCGAAGATGTTGTTGGTGTGCTTCGACACGGCCTTCTCGGTGACGAACAGCGCACTGGCGATGGCCGCGTTCGAGCGTCCCTCCGCCATCAGGCCCAGTACTTCGGACTCGCGCGGGGTGAGCCGTCCGATCGGTTCGTCCCGCGTGTTGCGGGCCAGCAACTGGCCGATCACGTCCGGGTCCATCGCCGTACCGCCGGCCGCGACCCGGCGGACCGAGTCGAGGAAGTCGGCCACGTTCGAGACCCGGTCCTTGAGCAGGTAGCCGACCGCGCCACCGCCCCCGGTGAGCAGCTCGCGGGCATACAGCTGCTCGACGTACTGCGACAGCACCAGCACCGGCAGCCCGGGCACTTGCCGGCGGGCCTCGATGGCGGCTTTCAGACCCTCGTCGGTGAAGGTCGGGGGCAGCCGGACGTCGACGACGGCCACGTCCGGCCGGTGCTCGACGAGCGCCGGTACCAGCCGGGGGCCGTTGTCGACGGCTTCCACGACTTCGAAGTCGTGGGCTTCCAGCAGCCGGATCAGGCCGTCCCGGAGGAGGGCGTGATCTTCAGCGATGACGACTCGCAAGGCAACTCCATGATCACGGTGGTCGGCCCGCCGGTCGGGCTGGCCACGGTCAACGTACCGTCGAAGGCGGCCAGCCGCCTTTCGATACCGTACAGACCGCCACCGGGCCGCACCGTCGCGCCTCCGACCCCGTCGTCACCGACGAGGATGTGCAGCCGCTCGTTCTCGTGGGTCAGCTGCACCCAGGCCGTGGTCGCCGCCGCGTGCTTGAGGGCGTTCGCCAGCGCCTCGGCCACCGCGAAGTACGCCGCGGACTCGACCGGCGCCGGCGGCCGGCCGGGCAGATCGATGGTGACGTCCACCTTGAACGGCAGGCTCAGCGCGAGCGCCTTGACCGCGCCTTCCAGACCACGGTCGGCCAGCACCGGCGGGTGGATCCCGCGGACCAGGTCCCGCAGCTCGGACAGCGCCGTACTGGCCGACTCGCGGGCCTCGGTGAGCAGCGCAGCCGCTTGGGCCGGGTCGCGGGCGACCATCTCCTCGGCCATCCCGAGGTTCATGCTGAGCGCCGCCAGCCGGGCCTGCGCGCCGTCGTGCAGGTCGCGCTCGATCCGGCGCAGCTCGGCCGCCTGGGTGTCGACGGTCTCAGCGCGGGAGTCGGCCAACTCACGGACCCGGATCGCCAGTTGGGCGCTCTCGGTCGGGCCGAGCAGCGACTTGCCGACGTACGCCGCGGCCTTCAGCAGCCGCTCACCCGCGCCGAGCCAGATCAGGAAGGCGAACAGGCCGAAGGGGATCATCACGAAACTGGTCGCCACGTTCACCGTGAAGATGCCGCCGAACGGCTCGGTGAAGACGCCGTCCGGGGTGACCCAGACCAGGAACGGGTAGATCAGGTAGAAGATCGAGGCGAGGAACAGGACGGCCGACAGCAGCGTCAGGGTGAAGCCGACCACCGCGTTCACCAGCAGCCAGGCGATGTCGCGCCAGGTCGCCGGGTCGGTCAGCGTGGTTCGCAGCCACATCAGGATGCCGGGCATCGGCGGCTTCTTGTACGGCTTGGGGATCGTGGTGCCGATCAGCCCGGCGTACAGGACGCGGTGGCAGTTGGCGTACCAGCGGACGCACGGGACGAACACGAGCAGCAGCGGGATGCCGACCCAGACCGCGATCAGCGGGACCGCGACGACGTTGAGAACGAAGAAGGCGATGCCGATCTCGGCCATCACTGCCAGGCCGAGCGCGATGAAGGGCTGCGCCAGGCGGGGGAATCGCATCGGCGCCTTCGGTGCCTGCTGCGTGATCGTCATTGCTGTGTCTCCCGGGACATGTGGTGTGGACCAGATCGGTCCGGCACTACCCATCATGACGGAGAGTCAGGCCGGGCTCAGTGGTGTTAGGCCCACTGTCCAGTGGGCACCTGCACCCCGCACAACTCGGGTAGTAGCACTCATGTTTTGGATCGCTTCAGCGACCAGGCTGGATGCACTACGCTGGCCCGCGGCTGAACGCCTAGGCCTCCCACCGCTCTGAGATGAGGACACCGATGGCGCAGCCCATTGCCCTTGCCCCTACCCGCGAACGCACAGCCACGAAGGGCAGCGACTTCGCGCCGTTGCTTCGCGAGATCAAGGACGCAGGGCTGCTGGAGCGCCGTACCGCGTCCTATGTGATTGCGATCACCTTGAACGTGGCACTGCTGGCGGCGACCTGGGCCGGCGTCGTCCTGCTCGGTAACTCCTGGTTGCAGTTGCTGCTCACCATCCCGCTCGCGATCTTCACCACCCGGGCGGCGTTCTTCGGTCACGACGCCGGTCATCAGCAGGTCGGCAGCTCGCGCAAGCTGCACGACGTGCTGGGCATGCTGCACGGCAACTTCGTCTGCGGGATGAGCTACGGCTGGTGGAACGACAAGCACAACCGGCACCACGCCAACCCCAACCACACCGACAAGGACCCCGACGTCGGTGAGGGCGTGCTGGTCTGGACGCTGGAGCAGGCCGAGGGCCGCACCGGTCTGTACGGCTGGCTGACCCGGCACCAGGCGAAGATCTTCTTCCCGCTGCTCACCCTCGAAGGCCTGAACCTGAAGGTGTCGAGCGTGCTGTTCCTGGTCGGCCGCCGCGCCAAGCGCGAGGCCCGCATCGAGCTCGGCCTGATGGCCGCCCACCTGATCCTGTACTTCGGTGCGCTGTTCCTGGTCATGTCGCCCGGCAAGGCGATCGCCTTCGCGGCACTGCACCACGCACTGTTCGGCCTGCACCTGGGCAGCGTCTTCGCCCCGAACCACAAGGGCATGGAGATGCCGGACGCCGACACCAACTGGGGTCACCTGGAGAAGCAGGTGCTGACCTCGCGCAACGTGAAGGGCGGACTCGTCACCGACTGGATGATGGGCGGCCTGAACTACCAGATCGAGCACCACCTGTTCCCGAGCATGCCGCGCGCCAACCTGCGCTTCGCCCAGCCGATCGTCGAGAAGTACTGCGAGCGGATCGGGATGCCGTACCTCAACACCGGCGTGATCGAGTCGTACCGGATGGGCCTCGGCCACATGCACGAGGTCGGCAGCGAACTCCGCGACCAGACCCGCGACCAGCACAAGCCCGCCTGAGCCACAGCCGGTTGACCTCGGCAAGGGTCTTGGGCTCGGGCCGATAGGCTTGGCACTGCCATGGTGTCCCGTAAGAAGAAGCCTTCCAAGCACACGCGGCCGGTCAGTGACCGGCCGTTGCTGGGTGGGCATCAGGCGCGGGAGTCGCGGTCCGACGGGTCGTGGATGGTCCGGCAGGTGAGTGGGTCGGCGGCGGGGAAGTCGTACCGCTGTCCCGGGTGTGACCAGACGATCCTGCCCGCGATGCCGCACGTGGTCGTCTGGCCGGAGACGCCGAGTCTGCTGGCGGCGATCGGTGGGGGACAGTCGCTGGACGAGCGCCGCCACTGGCACACCACCTGCTGGCAACGCCGCCGTTGAGTCGCGAAAGGTCTTGATGAAGCTTCCGGTTACGTCGTACGGCGAGAGTGGCTCGCCGGTCGTCGTCATGCACGGGTTGTTCGGGTCGGGGCGGAACTGGATGACCGCCGCGCGCCGGCTGGCGTCGGCGCATCGGGTGTACGCCTTCGACCTGCGCAACCACGGCTCGTCGCCGCACACCGGCACGATGAGCTATCCCGAGATGGCCGACGACGTGGTCGAGACGATCAACAGTCTCGGCGTCGGCCCGGTCGGGTTGGTCGGACACTCGATGGGCGGCAAAACCGCGATGCTGACCGCGCTGCGGCACCCCGAGGTGGTCGACCGGCTCGTCGTGGTGGACGCCGCGCCGGTCGCCTACCCGCCGGCCTTCGTCGAGTACGCCCGGGCGATGCGCGCGGCCGACCTGTCGAGCATCCAGCGCCGCGCCGAAGTCGATGCCCAGCTGGCCGAAGCGGTCCCGACGCCCGGCACCCGTGCCTTCCTCCTGCAGAACCTCATCCTCGACGACCAAGGCGCCCGCTGGCGCCCGAACCTCCCCGTCATCGAGGCAGCCCTGCCCGCAATCTCCGGCTGGCCCGAAGACGAGAACGGCACGTACGACGGCCCGACGCTGTTCGTGTACGGCGGCAAGTCCGACTACGTCCAGGCAGACCACCGCGACACCATCAAGCGCTACTTCCCCCACGTCCAGTACGCCGAAATCCCCGAAGCCGGCCACTGGGTCCACGCCGAACGCCTAGACGACTTCCTCGCCGCCGTCACCCCGTTCCTCACCTGACCCGCGGCACCACTCAGTCCGCCCGCCGGCGCTTCGTCTTCTTGTACTTGCGGCTCGACCACCACAGGGGGACCGCGCCGCGCTCGTCGCGCGCATCCGGCGGCACGATGAACTTGGGCCGGTTGAACAGCGTCACGCTGAGGTCGACGAGCAGCATCAGCACGAACGCCGTCCCGAGGTACACGGTGAGCCGGTTGGCCAACCGGCTCCCGTCACCGGTGAGGTACTGCTCGAAGAAGCCCGCGATCAGTCCGAGCTCGAGCATCAGCAGGGCCCCCACCGCGGCGGGGATCGAGCGCAGGAAGCCGGCCCGGAAGGCCTCGCTGAACGGCCACCACTTCGCCGTCGCCTCCTCCTTCTGGATGTCGGCCTCCGACCGCCACACCTTCGGCATCAGAACGAGGGATCCCAGGACCAGGAGGCCGAGCAGGACGATCGCGACAAGCAATCCGGTGTCGACGGTGCCCTTGTCCATCCCCAGCCTCCCGGTCCGATGATCCGCTGTCCACTACCTTCGGTGATCGGTCTCAGTCGAACAAGCCGCCGATCGCATCACCCGCGCCTTCGAGCAGGTCGCCGCCGACATCCTGCACGGTGTCGGACACCGATTCGACGGCATCACCGAAGCCCGTATCGAGCAACTTGCTGGCGCCGAACGCGCCGATCCCGGCTCCGACCACCCCGCCGATGAACGCCCCGGCCGCGGTACCCGCACCGGGAATGAACGAACCGATGGCTGCTCCCGCCAGGGCCCCGGCCTTCGCGCCGGCCATCGCGCCGCCGACCTCGATACCGGTCTTCACCCCGGCGGACACCGCCCGGTCACCTTCGGCGAGATGCTTGCCGAAGCTCAGTCCCGCTCCGACCACGCCCAGCCCCCGACCGGCCCAGGTCGCCTTCGGTGACCGCGCCCACCGGCCCAGGTCGCGCATCATGTCGTTGTGGCTGAGTGAGCTGTTGAACTTACCGGCCAGGGACCGGACCCACGACCACTGGTGTTTCATGTGCTTCCCAGCCCAGCTGCCCCAGCCGCCGACCTCGGCCGGCCCGGCCATCGCCGGCCCGAGCACGTAGTCGGACAGGTTGGTGTACTTCTCCCATTCCCCGGCCGGGTACTCCGGGCGTTCCTTCTCCTGCGGTACATCGCCGGTGCCCTGCGAGATGGTGGGCGGTGGCGTCGGCGTCGGCGTGGTCGACCCGCCTCCGCCGCCGTCGGCCAGCAGCATGTGGCCGTCGACCTCGACGAAGCTGACCGGGTTGCCCGCGGCGAGGCCGTAACGGTTGCCGCTCAACGGATCGAGGGTGAGCTTCAGATCGCCCAGGGCGTTGGCGAACATGTCGGCCTGCAGGAAGCGGCCGGTGTCGACGCCGTACCGGCGGGCGCCCATGTCGAGACTGGTGGCTGCCTTGGTGGCCGTCGCCGAGCCGGAGTCGAGCCGTTTGCCCGTGTACCGGTACGGGTTGAGTGGCGCCTTGTCGTTCAGGTCACCCGTGGTCAGCCCTTGCGCGTCGTCGTCGGTCGAGTCCTGCCCGCCGTAGGCGTCGTACCCGTACGACGCCTTGACCTGCCCGGCGTCACCGATCAGCTGGCTGACCGAGCCGTGCACGTCGTGGGAGTAGGTGAACGTGTCGGTCTGGGTGGAGCCGTTCACCGTGTCGGTCATCGAGACCCGGTGCCCGAAGGCGTCGTAGGAGAAGGTCTTCGTCTTCGGGTTCGTGCCGCCGGTCTGCTTCTCCTCGGTGACGTTGTTGGTCAGGCCCTCGAAGGCGAAGTCGGTGGTGCGGGAGTTGGCCGCGTCGCCGGTGTGGTTCTCCTTCTCCTTGGTGAGCCGGTCCAGCGCGTCGTAGGTGTACTCCGCGGAGTCGCTCACCGAGCCCCCGGCGTACTGCCGCTGGCTGCTCAGCCGGTTCAGCGGGTCGTAGCTGTAGTCGGTGATCATCGACGCGCCGCCGTTCGGGCAGCTCGCCTGCGCGCCGAGGGTGACGCAGTCCATGTTGCCGTAGTCGTCGTAGCGGTAGTCGGCTGTCTGGGTGCTACCGGCCGCCTGCAGCTTCTTGATCTGGTTGGACTCGTAGAACTTGCTGATCGTGTCGCCGTCGTCGGACTCGGTCGTCACGTTGCCGCCGCGGATGGTGTTGTCGGTGATCAGCATGGCCGGCTGGTCGAGGGTGTACCGCGCGACGTTGCCTTCCTTCTTCTGGTGCTTGACCACCTTGCCGCGCGGGTCGTAGTCCCAGTCCTGCAGGCAGGGGGTGGTACCGACACAGGTGGTGACGCCGGTCTTGCCCTCGGCCCGTTCCAGGATGAACCGGTCGGTGGTGCGGTTGCCGTTCTCGTACCGGGTCCCCTCGAAGTACCCGACGTCGTGCGACTCGGTCACTCGGCTGGAACCGTCGTCCTTGAAGGCCAGCGTCTTCAGGTCGGCCAGCTTGCCGTTGTCGAAGTGCTTCCAGGTACTGCGCTGCCGCTGCTTCCAGGTGGACACGTCCGCGGTGCAGCCGGTCTTGGCCTTGAAGATGTCGCGCTGCTTCTCCCAGCCGGTAGCCCAGTAGTCGTTGACGATGCGCTGGTCGTCCTTGCAGGTGTCGTCGGTGCCCAGGTCGCGCTGGTCGGTGAGCCAGTCGGCGCCGTCGTAGCTCAGCACGTGCCGGCGCGGGGCCTTGGTCTGAGCACCGGTGGAGGCGGACTCTTCGCCGTTCTCCAGCCGCTCGGCGACGTTGCCGTTCAGGTCGTAGCCGTACTGGCTGAACTTCCAGGTGGTCGCGTTCTCCTTGCGGTGCTTGACCTTCTCCGGCTGGTCGAACCCGGTCCAGGTCGCCACGGTCTCCATCGGGCTGTCGTTGGCATCCGTCACGCCGGAGGCGTCGAAGCCCCGCAGGATGTTGTTGCCGGCGTCGTAGCTGTAGGTGCTGTCGTTGCCGTCCCGGTCCGTCCGGGTCTTCAGCGTGCCGTCGAGGAAGTAGTCCCAGCGCATCTCCCGCTCGAGGTCGGGGGTACCCGGCTGGCTCTTCTTCTCCGGCGTCTTGAGTTGCTGCCAGCCCTGGGCGAAGTAGTCGAAGATCTCGAGCGGGTCGGTCGGCTTCTTGGTCGAGCGGATCCAGCCCGGGTCGAAGTACGTCATCTTGGTCTTCGCCGTGTCGCCGACCGCGGCGGAATCGGCGGTGGTGACCGGGAAGGAGGTCCAGGCCAGGTTGCCGTTCGCGTCGTAGGCACGGTGCACGTACTGCTTCTCCGGCTCCGCGTTGCTGTACGGCTGGGTGGTCCGCACCAGCCGGTCGACCGGGTCGTAGTCGTTGACGGTGACGTACTCGGTGAAGGTGGACTCCGTGTACGTCGAGGGCCGTCCGGCCGCGTCGAAGGCTCGCGGCGGTACGGTCTTGGTCTTGTTCCGGTTGGCGTCGTAGAAGATCAGCGAGGTGATCGTCTTGCCGTTGGCAGCGTCCAGGTTCTGGTCGGCCCGGACGGGCAGGTCCCGGACGTCGTAGCTGGTGACGGTCTTGTTCACCCGGCCGCTCTCGATATCGGCCTCGCGGACGGTGACGTTCCCGTGCGTGTCGTACGTCGTGCGGTTCGCATGCCCGAGCGGGTCGGTCTGGGAGACGGGCCGGTGGGCGGCGTCGTAGGTGTAACGGGTGGTGAACGCCTGCGCGGCGGTTGCCGGGCAGGTCAGGCTGGTCAGGTTGGCCCGCGGTGAGGTGACCGAGCGCAGGTCGCCCGCGAGGTCGTAGCACAGCCAGGTCACCCGTGGCGCGTCCGCGGTCTTGCCGGTCTCGGCCTGCTTGATTACCCGGTCCAGAACGTCATACGTGTACTGCGTGCTGTGGTCGAGCGGGTCGGTCGCCTCGGCGGTCAGCACTCCCTTCGGCTTGGTCTGCTCGACCAGCCGGCCCGCGTCGTCGTACTGGTACTCCGTGCGCTCGCCCAGTGGGTCCACGCTCTTGTCCGGGTTCGCCTGGACGAGCAGCCGGTCCATCGCGTCGTACGAGCCGGTCCGTACGCCGGCGTTCTCGTCGTCGTCGACGAAGCCGCCGAAGTGCGGTTCGACCTGGCGGGTGATGTTGTCGTTCGGGTCGAAGGTGGCCGACGACCAGATCAGCCGGCCGCGGTCCAGGGCGGTGGACTTCGGCGCGCTCTGCCGGCCCATCCGGTGAAAGGCGTCGTAGTCGAAGTACGTCCGGTACGCCCGGTCGTCGGTACCGCTCGCGGTCTGGTGGTTCGGGTCCTGGACCCACCGCAGTTGCCCGTCGACGTCGTACCCGAGTGTGGTGACCCGCAGGCCCGCCTCGTCGATCCGCGACGGCTGGCCGGACGGGTCGTAGGCGTAGCTGATCGGTCCGCCGCGGGGCCGGTCGACCCGGGCCACTGTGCCGGGCGCGGACGATCCGGCCAGGTTCCAGGTGTAGCGGGTCTCGAAGCCCGCTGGGTCACGCATCACGACCGGGTTGCCGGCTGTGTCGTTGGTCCAGGTCGTCTGGTGTGTGCTGCCCTTCGGCGGGACATGCTTGGTCAGCAGACCCCAGTGACCGGCCGCATCGCGGGTGTCGAGCTTGCGGTACTCGTACTCGAGCGTGCTGACCGCGCCGACCTGGTCGCGCTTGGTCCGCAGGTAGCCGTTGTGGTCGTAGGTGAAGGCCTCGTACGCGCCGGTCGGTTCGGTCACCTGGGCGACCTTGTGATCGGTCGTCCAGCTGATCGCGGTGGATTCCTCGTTCGGGTTGGTGATCCTGGTCGGCCGGCCCAGCGTGTCGTAGGCGTAGTCGGTGTCCCGGGCCAGCGGCGCGTTCACCGTGGTGATCCGGCTGGTCAGGTTGTAGCCGAAGGTCGTGGTCTTCGCCGAGCGGTTCGTCCGGCTCTTCAGCTTCCAGCGCAGGTGGGCGCCCTCGGACGGGCCGTAGTACGCGAACGTGGTCTCCGCGCCCCGCGGGTCGCGGATGCTGAACAGCCGGGTGGACTGGCTGGGGGTGTGCGGATCCGGGTTCACCCGGGCGGCCGGGTCGGGGATCGCCGGGCCGGTTCCGTTCGGCACGGTGTAGGTGAACACCACCGACCGGTCGGCCAGCGGCGCCCCGTTGGCCTGGGTGCCGCCGCGCTGCACGATCCGCAGCAGGTTGCCGTCGTGGTAGTACTCGAAGTCCAGTACGGACCGCGAGTGGTCGTAGATCCGCTGGATCTTGCCCCGGACGTGCGCCTTCTTGGCCTCGTCCTTGCTGTAGTAGTCGATCTCGAAGAACCGGCCGCCCGCGTCGTGCACCTTGACGATCCGGCGCTTCGGGCCACCGGGGTCTTCGCCCGGTGGGGTGTCCTGCAGCTCGAAGCGCAACTCGTTGCCGTTGCGATCCGTCACGTAGGTGGGGTATCCGTCGGTGTCGAACCAGAAGGTGACGTTGTCCGGCCGGGTCAGGGCCCAGTGCTTGACCGGGTCGGTGGTGGACCGCAGATACAGGTTGACGCCCGCGGGCTCGGTCCAGGTGGTCGTGCCGTCGGCGTTCGTCGTACCCGTGAACTGGTGCGTGGTGCCGTCACCATCGGTCAGTACGACGTACTTGCGCGACTTGCCGGTCAACTCGTCGGCCTTGTTCGGGTGGATGTCCAGGCCGTAGCCCCAGCGGGTCAGGCCGGAGATCGCCAACGAGACGTTGTTGCCGGCCGGCGACTCGGAGTGGTCCTCGAGGGAGTTGTAGGTCAGGTCCAGCATGGTGGCCAGGCCCCGGCCGGGCGCGTAGAACGGCGACCACCGCCACAACATGTTGCCGTTAGCAACGTTTGTCATCACGTTCAGGCCCGCACCGGCCGGCTCACCCTCGTACTGCCAGTACTTCTCCAGCCCGAGCGCACCCTCGAGCCGCTTCTCGACGATCACCGGGTTGTCGACCGGCTTGTTGCCGCGTCCGGCGTACCACTTGTTCAGCGTGGTGGCGTTGCGGTCGTAGATGTCGAACCGCAGCCGGACCTGGCTGAGGTCGGTGCCGAGCGGCATCGCCGGCGGCTCCACCGTCACCGGGATGCGCTTGCTCTGCCCGGGTTGCACGGTCTGCGGGAAGTAGTCGGTGCCCGGCCCCTCGAACAGGACCACACCGTCGTTGGTGTACCAGCGGTACCACAGAGCCAGATCCGTGCCGCCCGTGTTCCGCCACGTCAGCGCGCTGTTGTTGGTGACGGTGACGTCGGCCTGGAACGCGTTGGCCGACACCATGTCCGGCGGCGGTGGAACCTCGTCGATCACGGACGGACCGGACTTGGAGGTTTGTGAGGTGCCCTCCTGGTACTCCAGCGTGCTGTCCACCGGAGCACTCGCGAGGTCCTTCGTGCCGGTCGTTCCGGTGCCCGGATCCACCGACGTCATGGCCAGCTCGTTGGACAGCAGCGTCGGCGGGATGGCGAAGGCGTCGTCGCCGTTGCCCAGGACGTTCAGGTCGTACGACGCCTGGTACGCCGTGCCGGCCGTGTTCGCCACAGTGACACCGACCACGGTCGACTCCCGCACCCGTCCGCCCGCGTCGTACGCGCGCACCTTGAGCGAGTGCGGACCGTCGTACGCCGGGGTCAGCACGTCCAGGGTGTTCCAGCTGGCCGACCAGGGCGCCACGGTGTCGGTGAAGAAGACCTGGTCGTCCGACAGGAACTCGACCTTCGTCACGCCGACGTCATCGGTGGCCGAAGCGCCCACTGTCACCGTGCCGCTGACGGTACCTCCGGTCCCCGGTGAGGTGATCGTGGCCGCCGACGGCGCTGCCGAGTTGTCGACCAGGATGCTGCTGCCGGCGGAGGTGGTCACGTTGCCGGCATCGTCGGTCGCCCGGACCGTGACGCTGTGGTTGCCGGCGGCGGCGGTGGTCGAGTTCCAGGTGACCGTCCAGGGGGCGGCCGTGTCGGTCGCGACGACGGCGCCGTCGACGAGGAACTCGACCTTGTCGACCCGGCGGTCGTCTCCGGCCGCGGCGCTGAGGACGGCCGCGGTACCAGCGACCAGCTGGCCGGCTGCCGGCTCGGAGACCACTGCGCGGGGAGCCCGCGCGGTCGTGCCGTCGGTGTAGCTCAGTTGCAGCTTGGGGCGTTCGGCCGCCACCGAGTGGTCGTCGCTGCGGTAGTCGAAGTACGCCTGGACCGTGGGGAGCGTCTCGGCGGCGGTCTTCAGCATCAGCCCGTGGTTCGGCGTACCGGAGACCCACTTCTGGACCAGCGACGTGACCGCGAAGTTGTCGACGCCGGCTGCCGAGCGCGACTTGGCCGCTACGGACGCGCTGATCGCCGCGTCGAAGGCGCTGCCGCCGGCGGCCCACTTCACCCCGCTCTGGGTCTCGTTCCAGGTCACGCCGGTGCCGTTGCACTGCCCCGTGCCGGTGCCCTCGATCCAGGGTTGCTTGACGCGATGGACGTTCACCTGCCCGACGGTGGAGGTGGTGGCGGCGTAGTTGAGGACCAGCGCCGCGCTGCTGACGGTCGCAGTCGGCGGGATGTCGCGTAGGTCGAACCGCAGTACCGGCCGGTGGACCACGCCGTTGGTGGCAGGTCCGGTCCGCAGCCAGCCCGCGCTGCCGTAGTTGTAGTCGTTGTAGCAGGCGGCCGGAGTGGTGGTGTCCTGCGCGACGTAGGAAGCCTCGCCGGACAAGGTCTTGTCGGTCCTTCCCGCGACGGGCAAGGTCACCCGCTGTTCGCCCGACACGAGGGAGCCGACCACGATCCTGTACGAGAAGGCTGTCGCGGGCTTGGCTGTTGTGTCTCGGTACCGGGTCGTGCCGACGTCACCGATCGTGGTCAGCAGGGTCGCCGCCGACGGGGTGAAACCTGCCGTCGACGAGCGATGCACCTGGTATCCGGTGAACGGTGCGGTGGCGTCGGCGACGTAGCGGCTCCAGGCCAGCTCCGCGCCGTCGCTGTGCCGGGTGGCCGGCGCCTCCAGGCTGACCGCGACCGCGGCGTACGCCCTCGGCGGGGCGGTCAGGACAGGCAAGCCCGCGCTGCCCACTGTGCTGAGCAACAGCGCCCCCAGCACCATTCCCACTGACATCCGGAACCATCGCACGGCGGACATGCCCCACCCCTTTCCCGCTGACCAGGTCGCGGCCCACGCTGTCCGGGTTGGCGTCGCCGGGGAAGCGGTCCAGTCCGGCACTGGGCGACCCGACGGCGACGGAATCCGACAAATTGCCGACGACTCCCGGCGGCCGGACGACGCTGTCCGTGCTGTCACCAACACGCCACGGGGTGGTTTGTGATCCAGTTGAGACATAACGTGTGCCCAGAGCAAAGGATTTCGTCGACCTGGCGCTGGGGGGAACGCGGTGCGCCGAACTCAAGGGGAGCAGTCCTGGCGGGACCACAACCGAATCCGGATCATCGTCCTGCACGACAAACCGGAGGCCGCGCTCGGCCTGGTCGAGACGCTGGGCTTCGTCGATCTGCTGCCACTACTCGCGGTGACGCCGGAGCACGCCGAGCGGCTGGCCGACTGTGACGTCGAGGGCATCCTCCGCCTTCAGTCGGGGGCTGCGGAGCTCAGCCTGGAAGACACCGGGCGTCCGCTGTTGCGCCGCTGGTCTCTGAACGGCCAGTCGGACATCCAGATCGCGTTGACCGTGCGTGACCTGATGCTGAAGGCGGGCCGGAGGCGTTCGATGGTGTGGGGCCCGCTGGAGATCCATCCCCGGCTCTTCCGTGCCTCCTGGCTGGGCAAACCGCTGCAACTGTCGCCTTTGCAGCTCCGGCTGATGACCCTGCTGGTCGCCGCCGAGGGCGAGGTGGTCACCCGGCAGCAGATCGCGGCCCGGGTGTTCGGCGACAGTTTCGATCGCTCGGGAGACCGGCTGGACGCCCACGTCCGCCGCCTGCGTCAGTTACTCGAGGAAGACCCGGCCCATCCGCGGTTCCTGCTCACCGTCCGGGGTGAAGGCCTCCGGCTCGGCGACGTGAGCGAGGAGTCGGACCCTCCGTCGGCAAGCGCCAGCCTGTAATCGGTTGACCTTCTGGCGGCTGGATCGGTAAATTTCCTACCCAGATCCTGTGGGAGGAGGCACCCGGTGATCCGCACGTTCGCCATCGGGGACGGCCCGCGGCTGGTTGAGGCTTGGGTGGCGGCGGCGCCGGGGGACCCGATCGGGTACGAGCGTTTCCGCGATCTCGTTCTGCTCGACCGGAACTTCGATCCTGCTGGTCTGCAGATTGCCGGATCCGACGGTCAGCTTGTCGGTGCGGCCTATGCGGTACGCCGCTTGGTTGCCGCTTCCGGCAGCGACCTTGAGCCCGGCACCGGCTGGATTCTCTTCTTCTTCGTGCATCCCGAGCAACAAGGCCGCGGGCTTGGTCGCGAATTGGTGTCCAAGGCAATGAATTGGCTCGCGGCTCAGGGGTGTGCCGAGGTGTATTTCTCCTCCTACACGCCCAACTACTTTCTGCCCGGCCTCGATGTTCAGCGCTACCCGGCGGCCCTCGCGCTGATGGAGGGGCTTGGCTTTCAGACGCAGTACGAGGCGGTTGCGATGGATCGCAGTCTGGTGGGCTACGAGTTTCCGGCTGAGGTCCGCGGTCGCATGAGCGCGCTGGAACAGGAAGGCTTCCGGTTCGGTACTCCGACCGGCGACGAACTCACCGAGGTCATCTCCGTCGCGGCCACCTTCAACCCCGACTGGGCCCGGGCGATTCGGGAGGCGGTGGTGGCTGGGTTGCCGCTGGATCGGATCGTCGTCGCGTTCGCGCCCGACAAGAGCGTGCTCGGCTGGGCGATGCACGGTACGTACGAAGGTGTGCTGGAGCGCTTCGGCCCGTTCGGCGTACTGCCGGCCAGCCGCGGCACAGGTCTCGGCAAGGTGCTGCTGCACCTGACCCTGCAACGGATGACCGGTCTTGGCGCGCACAGTGCCTGGTTCCTGTGGACGGGCGAGCAGTCCGCGGCCGGGCAGCTCTACCTCAAGACCGGATTCACGATCACCCGCAAGTTCGCCATCCGCCGGGCCCAGCTGGACCCGGCGCAAGGAGCCTGGTAGATGAACAGATCGGTAGTTGCCTTCGGCGCACATATCGGCGACATGGACCTCACCGCGGGTCCGACGCTGGCCAAGTTCGTGCTGGAGGGTGCGAACGTGACGATGGTCGCGCTCACCGCCGGCGAACGCGGCCACCCGCGGCTGTCGCCGGCGGAGTACAAGGTGCAGAAGCTGGCCGAGGGGGAGGCGTTCGCCACGGCGATCGGGGCCGACTTCATCGCGCTCGAGCACAGCGACGGCTTCCTGCCGGACACCGACGAGGTGGCGCTGGAGCTGGCGTCGATCATCCGGGACAAGCAGCCGGACACGGTCATCACGCACTGGAAGCACAGCATCCACCGCGACCACGAGTACGCCGCGAAGCTGGTCGGGCGGGCCCGCTTCCTCGCCGCGCTGCCGATGGAGCACGAGTTGCCCAGGCATTCGGTCCGGACGTTCCTGCACGCGGAGAACTGGGAGGACATGGAGGGCTTCGAGCCGTCCAGCTACGTGCCGATCCCGGACGACGCGTTCTACCGCTGGGTGAGCGCGATCCGGCACCAGGCCTTCGCTCGCGGGGAGACCTACGGCTTCCGCTACATCGACTACTACACCGCGCTGATGACGATGCGGGGCTGCCTGGCCGGCTATCCCCGCGCCTGCGCTTTCGCCGACCGTCGCGGACCCGAGGTGACGAAGCTCGCCGGTCCCTAGTGCAAGGGGGCTAGCTCTACACTCGTGGTGGGGGAATCCACGATCGGGCTGGGGAGAAAACTTCCTGGGGTACGGCGCTGCGGCCAAGTAAGGTGAGACTTACTCATGGTCAGACCGACCGAAGCTGATCAGCGGCCTGGGGCGGGGGGAAATCGTCATCATGCGAGGGTGCGGTAACCGGATCGGGGCGAGCCGGGCGGCTTGGTCATGACCGCCACCGGTACGCCGCCGTGGCGGCGGTTCAGGCGTGGGATCCGCCGGCCGTTCTCGGTCGAACGGCGGCTGGTCGAGCACGTCGACCGGCTGGCCGAGGAGCATCCGCCCATCCCGGTGGACAGTGCCGACTACTCGATGGCGCAGCCGCAGGTGCTGGCCAAGCAGTTCGGTCCGGTGCTGACCTACATGTCGCGGGTGGAGCTGGAGGTCGAGCGGAACGTTCTCGAGCTCAACTTGCTGCTCCCGGATCCGCCGCCGATCGACCGGCACTTCTACGCCGACGTCTGGCTGCCGCAGGAGACGCACCACGGGCTGCTGCTCGATCGGCTGCAGTCGCTGGCCGGCCTGCCACCGGCAACGCCTGACCTCACCCATGTGTCGTTCAGCTTCCGGGTGCTCGGTGCGCTCGGCCGCTGGCACGCAGTACAGGACGTGAGCCGGATGATGTACTACCTGACCGGCGTGGCCACCGAGCAGTCGGCCATCCTGGCGTACAACAGGCTGCATCAGGGCTTGCTGGATCTCGGTGAGCGGGCGATCGCGTCGAGCATCATCGCGCCGATCCGGCGCCAGGAGCCGGGGCACTTCGCCTACTACAAGATCGCCGCGCAGGGCTTGTGGACCGAGCTGGCGCACTGGCAGAAGTGGCTGGTCAGGACGTTGCGGCGGCACACGTTCGAGCCGGTCGGCGCCTACACCAAGAAGCAGTGGGCCGAGTTCGGCGACGTGATGCACCACCTGGGCATCACGACGAACGGCGATGCCGGCATCACCCGGTACGCCCAGCAGATCGGCCGGGTCGAGCTCGAACTGCTCTGGGCCCAACGGCAGGGTCTGCGCGTACCGACGTACGTGCTGGACTCGCTGAGGTCGGCCGCCCGCCTCGCTGCTTCCGATCGTCGCCCCTGAAACGCAGTGACGCCCGAAGACTCTTCGGGCGTCACGCTGCTGCGCTTCAGAACTGCTCCGGTACTACGAAGCGTCGGCCTTGCGGACCCAGACTTCGCGGATGATCAGCAGGATCGCCGCCGCGGTCGGGATGGCCAGCAGGGCGCCGACGACGCCGAGCAGCGCGCCACCGAGCAGGGCCGCGATCACCGTGACCGCACCGGGGATGTCGACCGCGCGGCGCATGATCCGCGGCGCGACGAAGTAGTTCTCGATCTGCTGGTAGACGACCCCGTAGATCAGGCAGGCCAGTCCGGTCCAGAGCCCGTCGGTGAAGCCGATCAGCGCGACCAGGACGACACCGATCAGGCCGCCGACCATCGGGATGAACGCGGTGAACATCACCACGATCGCCAGCGCGACGGCGTACTCGCCGAGGCCGACGATCTCCAGGAAGATGAACATGAAGAACCCGGCACACGCCGCCACCAGGAACTGGCCGCTGACGTAACCGCCGACCCGGCCGAGCACCTCGTCGCCGAGGATCGAGACCCGGTTGCGCCGGCTGGCCGGCACCAGGCTGTACGCCGCGCGCTTCACCGTCGGCAGTGAGGCGAGGAAGTACAGGGTGAGGATCAGGATCGTGAACGCCGAGAACAGCGCGTTCGCGACCACCTTGCCGACGCCGAGGATGCCGCCGAACGCCTTCTGCGCAAGGGCCGGGTCCTGGATGTAGTCCTGCGCCTTCTTGATGAACTCGTAGCGCTCGTTGAGTTCGTTCAGCGTCTTGGACTTGGTCAGCAGGTCGAGCCACTGCGGTGCGTTCTTGATCAGCCCGTCGATCTGGTCGGTGACCACCGGGACGATCGCCAGGCCGACGCCGGTGACCGCGAGGATCATCAGCAGGAACACCACGCCGACCGCGAGGCCACGCTTCAGCCCGCGGCGCATGAACCACTCGACCAGCGGGTTCAGGCCGACCGCGATGAACATCGACACGACCAGCAGGATCAGTACCGACTTGGCCTGGCCGAGCGCGTTCCACAGGCCCCAGGCGACCAGCACGCCGAGGGCCGCGAAGAAGCCGAACACGAACGGGTTCGACCGGCGCAACGGCGGGCCGGGCGCGCCCATCCCCTCGGACGGGTGCCGATCATCGATCAGCATCTCACCGGGGTTCTGATCGTCGTCCTGGCTCGCCGCCTTGGCCTGCGCGGCGGCCAGTTCGGAGTTCTTGGCTGCTTCCGCCGCCACCTCGGCCGCGTCCTCGGACTGGTCGGCGGCTTCCTCCGACTGGTCCGCCGAGGCCTCCGAGTGTTCCGCGGACTTCTCCGCGTCGTCGGCGGCCGCTTCGGCCTCGGCCGCGGCGGCCTTCGCCTCGCGCGCCGCTTCCTCGATCTCCGCTACCTGCGTCTTCGCCGTTTCATCTTTGTCGCCACCAGGCGTCACTGCTGGTCCTTCGAGCCCTTGCCGTCGCCGGCTGCCTTCTTCTCATCAGCCTTGACGCCGGCCGTGGCCGCCCCAGCCTTGCCTGCTGCCGTCACGTCTGCCTTGGCCGGGTCTGCCTTGTCTGTGCCGGCCTTGTCGGTGTCGGCCTTGGGGGCAGCCAGGTCGGAGAGCCGGAACTCGTCGATCCGGGTCTCGTCCCGCGGCGGCTCGGCGGTCTTCGGCTCGTCGGCGTCCACCCGCAGGTCGGTGTCGATCCGCGTCTCGTCCGCGCGCGCCGCACCGGCCGTGCTGCCGACGAACGGGCTGCTCCCGGCGAACGGGTTCTCGCCGCGCGCCAGCTCGGCCTCCTCCGGCTCCACCCCGCCGGTGGCGGAGTAGGTCGCGGTGGGCGCATCGGCCCCGGTCGAGTAGGTCGCGGTAGGTGCGTCGGCCCCGGTGGAGTAGGTCGCCGTGGGGGCGTCGGCGCCGGCGGAGTACTTGGCCGTCGGCTCGTCGTACGAGGGAGCGGCGAACGGGCTGCTCGCTTCGCTGGTGCTGCCGGTGGACCGGCTGGTCGTTGCGCTGGTTGCCGGCGCCGCGAACGGGTTGCCGTACGGCGTGGCCGTCTCGGAGTCGAGCTCGGCGGCCTGGCGCGCGATGTTGCTGGCGATGTCGTTCAGGCCGGCGATCTGGGCCAGAATGCCGTCGCGGCGCTTGGCCAGCCGCTCGGTCTCCCGGGCGATGATCGTGCGCGACCGCTCCGCCTCGTCGGCGGCGTTGGCCAGCTCGGCCTCGGACCGGGTCCGCGCGGTGGTGAGCAGCTGCTCGGCCTCGCGGCGGGCGCGGGTCAGCGTGCGCTCGGCGGACTCCTCCGCCTCGGCCCGGATCTTGCGGGCCTGCTCGGTGGCCTCGGCGACCCGGCGCTCCGAAGCCTCGGCGGCCTCGCGCATCTGGGTGGTCAGGTTCTCCGTGTCGGCGGCGATCTTGGAGTGCTTGTCGGCGAGCTCCTTGGCCTGCTGCTCGCGTTCGTCGGCCAGCCGGGCGCGCAGGGCGGCGGACTCGCGCTGGATCGCGGTGCGGATCTTCTCCGCCTCGTGCAGCGCGCCGTTCTTCATCGTGCTGGCCTCGGACTCGGCGGTCAGCTGCAGGGTCTCCGCCTTGCGCCGGGCAGCCGCGAGCACCTCGGCGGCCTCGGTGTCGGCGGTGCGGCGGATCTCGGCCGCGTCACCTTCGGCGGTACGGCGCATGCTGTCGGACTCGTTCAGCGCGACCGTGCGGATGTCCTCGGCCTCGCGCTCGCCGGCAGCCCGCATCGCGGCAGCTTCCTTGGCGGCAGCGGTGCGGAGCTCGTCGGCCTCACGACGAGCCTCCTCGAGAGCCTCGGACGCCTGGTCCTGGGCCAGCCGCAGAATCTGCGCGGCCCGGTCACCGAGCCCGGCGTACGACGGGTTGGCGCTGGCCTCGAGCTGACGCTTGGCCTCTTCGAGCTGACGCTGCAGCGGAGCGGAATTGGCCTGCGACTCCTCCAGCCGCGCGCGAGCGTCGGCGAGCTGCATCTCCAGCGCGCGGACGTAGTCGTCCACCGCCTGTTTGTCGTAGCCGCGACGTCCCACGGGGAAGCCACCCGCGGCGGTCGCAGTACGATCGAAAAACGGCAGGCTCGACTCGTCAGCCATCCCAAAGAGTCCCTTCTGGCGGCTCGGTTGAATCCCTCACCCTAAAGCCTGTCAGAACCCCCCGACACCACACCAACCGGGTCACAACCCAGGCACCCCCAGCAACAACCACCTGCTGGGGGCGTGGAAAACCTCAGCTGGTTCAGCGGTTGCGGAAGCGGTTGATCTGGGGGAGGTGCTTCTCGCGGAGTTCGGCGTTCTTGACGCCGAGGCCCTCGGTGGGGGCGAGGGTGAGGACGCCGACCTTGCCCTGGTGGAGGTTGCGGTGGACGTCGTACGCCGCCTGCGCCGTCTCCTCGAGCGGGTACACCCGGCTCAGGGTCGGGTGGACCATGCCCTTGGCAATCAGCCGGTTCGCTTCCCACGCCTCGCGGTAGTTGGCGAAGTGCGAGCCGATGATGCTCTTCAGGTTCATCCACAGGTAACGGTTGTCGTACTCGTGCAGGAAACCCGACGTCGACGCGCAGGTGACGATCTTGCCGCCCTTGCGCGCCACGTAGACCGACGCGCCGAACGTCTCCCGCCCCGGGTGCTCGAAGACGATGTCCGGATCGTCGCCACCGGTCAGCTCGCGGATCTTCGCGCCGAGCCGCTTCCACTCCTTCTGGTCCTGGGTGTGCTCGTCGGCCCAGAACTTGTAGCCCTCGGCCGACCGGTCGATGATCAGCTCCGCGCCCATCGCCCGGCAGATCTCGGCCTTCTCCGGCGACGAGACCACACACACCGGGATCGCCCCGCCGTTGAGCGCGAACTGGGTCGCGTACGAACCGAGTCCACCCGACGCGCCCCAGATCAGGACGACGTCGCCCTGCTTCATGTTCGCGCCGTTCGCCGACACGAGCTGCCGGTACGCCGTACTGTTCACCAGCCCCGGCGACGCGGCCTCTTCCCAGGTGAGGTGAGCCGGTTTAGGCATCAGCTGGTTCGACTTCACCAGCGCGAGTTCGGCCAGCCCGCCGAAGTTGGTCTCGAAACCCCAGATCCGCTGTTCGGAGTCGAGCATCGTGTCGTTGTGCCCGTCCGGCGACTCGAGCTCGACCGACAGGCAGTGAGCGACCACCTCGTCGCCCGGCTTCCACGCGTTCACGCCGGGGCCGGTGCGCAGTACGACGCCGGACAGGTCCGAACCGACCACGTGGTACGGCAGATCGTGGCGCGCGGTCAGCGGCGACAACTTCCCGTACCGCTTGAGGAAGCTGAACGTCGAGACCGGCTCGAAGATCGAGGTCCAGACGGTGTTGTAGTTGATCGCGCTCGCCATCACCGCGACCAGCGCCTCACCCGGGCCGAGCTCGGGGGTCGGTACGTCGTCCAGGTGAAGGCTCTTGCGCGGGTCCTTCTCCTTGGCCTCCAGGCCCTCGAACATCCCGGTCTCGTCCGCGTGCACGGTGATACCGCGGTAGTGCTCCGGTACTTCGAGCCGGCCGAACTCCTCGGCAGGCGTGTCGCCGGCAAGGATCGCGTCGAGGATCTGCTTCACGTCGTACCTCCGAGTGGGATGGAGCCGTGGTGAAAGCGGAATCTACCGACGAGTATGCCTGGATTTGAAGGGTTCTGTGATGGACGTCGCAGCCGTTGAGACGACCGTCACTTTTGCAGTCCACTGTGTTTGGTGGTCTTATCCGGCGAAATGCCTTCGATGTCAACCAAGCCGATGGTGCAACCGGACCTGAGTGCCGGCCTCGCCCGACCTGATCTGGACCAGGTCGCAGAGCTGGTTCGCCAGCCAGACGCCGCGCCCGCCGCGTCCGTCGGTCGGCGGCATGACCCGGCCGATCAGCGGGTCGTTGATCCGCCCGTCGTCGGCGATGTCGAGGATGAGCGTGCGGTCCTGTGTCCACAGCGACAACGCACCCTGACCGCCCCCGAACCGGATGCTGTTCGTGCAGATCTCGTGCATCGACAGGGTCAGATCGTCCACGGCATGCCGCGACAGACCGTGCGACCCGGCCCACTCCGCCGCCCAGCGTCGTACTGCGGTCAGCTCGGCCGGCCCGAACTTCCGCTGCTCCGCCCACTCCGGTACTGCGGGCAGCGGGTCGCCGAACCTCCCCGACACGACCCGGCCCCAGTCGCGGCCGTTGTCCCCGCCGATCGGGTGGATGTCCGCCGGATCGAGCTCAGGGCCGACCACGGACGCGGAGTACGGGCAGCGTAGGCGGAACGGGCCGGAATGCTCGAAAGCCACGTTGAGCAAGGCCTCGTGCAGCCCGGCTTCCGCGTACTCCGCTTCGGTCCTGCCCGGATAGGCAGGTTCGCCGAGACCGCGGATCGAGCGGCCGGGGTGCTCGCGCAGCAGCTCGGCCCACAGCGGGATGATCCTGGCCGGGTTGCGGCCGGCGACGGTCATGTCGATGAAGGTGATCTGCTCGGCCAGGTCACCGAGTTCGCTGTGCAGCAAGGCGATCCGGGCCGGCGGTACGGCGACCAGGACGGCGTCGCCGGCGAGCAGGCCGTCGCGCAGGAACGGAGCCGCCCGGCGCACGAACTCGTCCTCATCGGTGTAAATGAAGGCATCGTGCTGAAAACCGGCGGGACCACCGTTCACCGCGTCAGGGGCGCTGTCGATCAGCACGAGCCCAGACTAGACCCGAAACGGTCATCAGGCCTGGTCACGGCGCGGTTCGTCGCCGAGCCGCCGAGCCGGGGCGCTGAACGGTCGTTTCGGTCACAGCGGGGTCGCCGCCGGTCACGGACGGCGGTCAAAACGCCGGTTTCGGCTCCGGGGGGCGGTCGTCGGGGGTGGCGGTCAGGAGGCCGGTTCGACCAGTTCGATCAGTACTCCGCCGGAGGAGCGCGGGTGCAGGAAGTTGACCCGCGAACCCGCAGTACCCCGGCGCGGTTCGTCGTACAGGAGGACGGCGCCGCGTTCGCGCAGGGTGGCGCAGACGGCGTCGATGTCGCGGACCCGGTACGCGAGCTGCTGGATGCCGGGGCCGCGCTGGCTCAGGAAACGCGCGATCGGCGAGTCCTCGGACAGCGGGGCGAGCAGCTGGATCGAGGAGCCGCTGTCGCCGACCGAGAGCATCGCCTCGCGGACCCCTTGCTCCTCGTTGACCTCTTCGTGCGCGACCGTCATGCCGAACGTCTCGGCATAGAACCGGACCGCCTCGTCGAAGTCCGCGACGGCGATGCCGACATGGTCGATGGCCTCGAACAGCGTCTGGGTTCCGGTGGCGTCCATGGCTTCAGATTGGCCTGCCGGTACGCCGAATCCAACCGAGTGTGACCGGATCGACAACCCCGTACCAGTGCGCTCGCAGGTATCGTGAGAACCATGTCTGACACCACTCGCAGCCCGCAGAACACATCTGTCATAGTCGCCGGTGCGCGGACCCCGATCGGTCGGTTGCTGGGTGGCCTGAAGGGCTTCACCGGCGCCGAGCTCGGCGGCTTCGCGATCAAGGGCGCGCTGGCCAAGGCCGGCGTCGCTCCGGAGCAGGTCGAGTACGTGATCATGGGCCAGGTGCTGCAGGCCGGGGCCGGCCAGATCGCCGCCCGCCAGGCCGCGGTCAAGGGCGGAATCCCGATGACGGTGCCCGCGATCACCATCAACAAGGTCTGCCTGTCCGGCCTGAACGCGATCGCGATGGCCGACCAGCTGATCCGCGCCGGCGAGTACGACATCGTGGTGGCCGGCGGGATGGAGTCGATGACGAACGCGCCGCACCTGCTGCCGAAGTCCCGCGAGGGCTTCAAGTACGGCGATGTGACGATGGTCGACTCGATGTCCTACGACGGACTGTGGGACGCCTTCACCGACCAGGGCATGGGCCCGCTCACCGACCAGGTGAACAACGAGGGCCTGAAGCTGACCCGCGAGGAGCAGGACCAGTTCAGCGTGCGGTCGCACCAGCTGGCCGCGGAAGGCTGGAAGAACGGTGTCTTCGCCGACGAGGTCGTCCCGGTCGAGGTCCCGCAGCGCAAGGGTGACCCGCTGGTGATCGACGCCGACGAAGGCATTCGCGGCGACACCTCGCTGGAGTCGCTTTCCCGGTTGCGTCCGGCGTTCGGCAAGGACGGCACGATCACGGCCGGGTCCGCCTCGCAGATCTCCGACGGTGGCTGCGCCGTCGTCGTGATGAGCAAGGCGAAGGCCGAGGAGCTCGGGCTGACCTGGCTGGCCGAGATCGGCTCGCACGGCTCGGTCGCCGGCCCCGACTCGTCGCTGCAGAGCCAGCCGGCCAACGCGATCGTGAAGGCCTGCTCGAAGGAAGGCATCGAGCCCGGCACGCTGGACCTGATCGAGATCAACGAGGCCTTCGCGGCCGTCGGGATCGCCAGCGCCCGCGAGCTGAACGTCGACCTGGACAAGGTCAACGTCAACGGCGGCGCGATCGCCCTCGGTCACCCGATCGGCATGTCGGGCGCCCGGTTGGTGCTTCACTTGGCTCTGGAGCTCCAGCGCCGCGGCGGCGGTACCGGAGCAGCTGCCCTTTGTGGTGGTGGCGGCCAGGGTGACGCCCTGATCGTCCGCGTCCCGCAGAAGAGCTGACACCCTTCCCTTTCATCCGTACGCCGAGCTTCACCCGTACCCCGAGCTGACAGAGAGCCGATGCCACGACGGACTGCCCCGGTCGCCGAGCTGGTCGAGAGAGCCCGCGAAGGCGACTCGCGGGCAGTCGCTCGGCTCATCTCCCTCGTCGAGGACGAGTCGCCGCTGCTGCGCGAAGTGATGGCCGCGCTCGCGCCGCATGCGGGTCGGGCGCACATCATCGGCATCACCGGTTCGCCCGGGGTGGGCAAATCGACGTCCACCTCTGCGCTTGTATCGGCGTACCGGGCAACCGGGAAGCGGGTCGGCGTACTGGCGGTCGACCCTTCGTCGCCGTTCTCCGGTGGGGCGTTGCTGGGCGACCGCGTGCGGATGCAGGACCACGCGACTGATGCCGGCGTCTTCATCCGCTCGATGGCCTCGCGCGGTCATCTTGGAGGACTGGCTTGGACGACTCCGCAGGCGTTGCGGGTGCTCGACGCGGCTGGGTTTGACGTGGTGCTTGTGGAGACCGTGGGGGTCGGGCAATCCGAGGTCGAGATCGCCGGGATGGCCGACACGACCATGGTGCTGCTCGCGCCGGGGATGGGTGACGGCATCCAGGCCGCGAAGGCGGGCATCCTCGAAGTCGGCGACATTTACGTTGTCAACAAGGCAGATCGCGACGGCGTCCAGAACGTCACCCGCGACCTGCGCGCCATGCTCGCACTAGCCGAACGGGCGCCCGACGCCTGGACCCCACCCATCCTCAAAACAGTTGCCTCCCGCAACGAAGGCGTCGACGAGGTGGTCGCCGCCATCGAGGACCGGCTGGCCTGGATGAGCGCTAATGGCGTATTGACGGAACGCCGCCGCAGCCGCGCACGAGACGAGATCGAAGCAATCGCCATGACGGCCTTGCGCTCCCGCTTCGCCCACCTGCATGGCGACGCAAGACTCGACGTCCTGGCCGCGAAGGTAGCCGACGGCAACACCGACCCGTACTCCGCGGCAGACGAACTGATCGACGCGCTTTAGCTGTTCCCACGCGGCCTCGCATGCCCGCTCCTGCGTCGCGTGCTGCTTCGACCGCTCCCGCCCGCCCGTGGTGAGCGCTCCTACGTCGCGCGATGCGACCACGGTGGTGGCTGCCGCTTGGGGTGGCTGCAGGTGTTGAGTTGCTCCCGCGCGGCCTCGCTTGCCCGCTCCTACGTCGCGTGCTGCTTCGACCGCTCCCGCCCGCCCGTGGGGTGAGCGCTCCTACGTCGCGCGATGCGACCACGGGGGTGGCGCCGCCTGGGTCTGCTGCCGCGGTGAGGTTGTACCCGCGGGGACACGTGCTGCTCGTTGTCCGTCGAGTCGGCCTTCAGCCCGTGGAAGGCCCGCTTTTTGTGCCGACCGACAGGAGGTAGTGGCCATTTTCCGGCCATCGGCATCCCCGCTGAGCGTGCGCTGATGCCCGGCCGCGGACTACCTCCTGTCGGTCGGCACACCCAAGCCCGTCTCAGCACGGCGGACCTGATCGTCCGTTGTGTGCCGGCGCCGGTTACCCGCAGCGGAACGCCGGTGGGCCTCTTAGGTGTCGGCTGGCCCCTGAATCCCGCTAG
This sequence comes from Kribbella sp. NPDC023855, assembly GCF_040639475.1. Classification (NCBI taxonomy): domain Bacteria; kingdom Bacillati; phylum Actinomycetota; class Actinomycetes; order Propionibacteriales; family Kribbellaceae; genus Kribbella; species Kribbella sp. NPDC023855. Next base: position 18,080 of record NZ_JBFAAA010000013.1, on the reverse strand, counting down.
CCGCCCTGTCGGATCAGCGAGTCAGCGGGTCAGGGGCGAGACAGGAGCCCGCTCGCCGCCTCCACAGTCACCGCTCGAAACAGTCCCCGCGCCAACCGGCTGCTTTCACCAAGCGGGCGACGGAGGAGCCCGCGCCCGGGGTGGGTGGGAGCCAGCGCCGCAGTGAGCGACGCAGGAGCGAGCGCAGGCGCCAGCGTGGGGAACACTCAGCGCCGGAGCACCCCGATCGGTTTCACCAAGCGGGCGACGCAGGAGCCCGCGCCCCCGGGTGGGTGGGAGCTCAGCGCCGTGTGAGCGACGAAGGAGCGAACGTGGCGCCGGCGTGGGGACCCAGCTTCACTGACACACTTGGCGACTCTCTGTCACATCCGGAAGCGGGCAAGGAGGCGCCGATCGGGCCGGTTCAACTACGCTCGTCTCACGGCGGCGCGCCGGTTGCTGCCGTGCCCCCTGATCCGTTACAGAATGGATCTTGAAGCTGGTGAGCATTGTGCGGTGGGCTGTGTTCAGTCAGTGACAGTTGGTGACTATCCGTGATACAACACAGTCGACCGAATTGGTTGCGAACGAGGAGTGGTGACATGCCGAAGAAGCTGCTGATCTGGCTGGTCATCGCCTTTGCGGCGTTCTATCTGTTCACACAGCCCAGAGGTGCCGCGGATGCCGTGGGAGGTGCGTTCGCGGCCGTCGGCGATGCGTTCTCGAGCGTGATCGTCTTCCTGTCCGCGCTGTTCAACTGAGCCTTCAGTCAGGTGTCCCGTACCGAGCTTTCGTGCGGGACACTTGGCTGTAGTGAGGGCCGTGGGGCCGACAGCGGGGTGAACAGGGGAGTGAGCGGATGGCCGGAATAGGCCTCTTCAGGATCTTCGATCCCAAGGTCAGGCGCCATCTGATCTCGGACGAGGGCGAGGTCGTCATCGACGAGGTGCGGCACCACTGGGTGGTGTTCGTCGTGCCGATGCTCGAGGTCGTGCTGGCTGCAGCCTTGCTGGTGACGATGCTCTGGCTGTCGATCACCGGTGCCGGGGTGCTGCTGGTGATCGTGCTGGTTCTGCTCGGGCATGCGTTCTGGCAGTTTCTCACCGAGCATCGCGACCGGTTCGTGGTCACCAACATGCGGGTGATGCGGATCCGCGGGGTCTTCTCGCAGACCGTCGCGACCACCCCGATCGCGCGAATCCTCGACATCACGCTGCAGAAGCCGATCGTCGGGCGGATGTTCGGCTACGGCCACTTCGTCTTCGAGTCCGCCGCGCAGGACCAGGGTTTCCGCGAGATCAAGTACGTCAGCCGGCCCGACGACCGTGACCTGACCATCCAGCGCGTCATTCAGCGCACCGGCCTGCGGGCTTCCGCGAGTGTCGATGTCGTCCAGGGCGACGACGACGATTCCGATGACGACGGTACCGGTCCAGTCGGCATGAACCCGGCGGTCGAGGTCACCAACGCGACCACCCCGGCGCCGAGCCACCACGCGACCTCCCGAGCCGTCGGCACGTCCAGCAAGTCGATCTTCAACTCGGAACGAGCCAACTGGACCGACGACCCGGACCAGGACTAGCTCGTACTACGGCCCGCCCCGCCGCCCAAGCGGTCAGGAATCAAGAAGCATCGCGGGGTACGGCCGAAATAGCGTGAGGAGCACGAAGACAGCAGGCCTTCGGGCCCTCACCGCAGGAGTGAATGATGACTGAGACCCTGGGAATCCAGACCGTGTTGCATCCGGTCGAGGACGTGGAGAAGGCGACGGCGGTGTACGCCGCTCTGCTCGGGATCAAGCCGCAGGTCGAGTCGGCGTACTACGTCGGCTTCGACGCGGCAGGGCAGCACATCGGGCTGGTGCCGAAGGGGCCGCAGAGCCCGGACTCGGTGACGGCGTACTGGCACGTGGCGGACATCGAGGCGAAGCTGGCCGAGGTGAAGGAAGCGGGCGCCAGCGTGAAGGACTCGCCGCGCGACGTCGGTGAAGGTCGCTTGGTAGCCACCTTCACCGATCTCGACGGCAACGTCCTCGGACTGATCCAGGACCCGGAGAAGTAGCAGCCGGCCCTTAGAGCGTGGCCTCGGCGAGGCGGGCGCGGAACTCCTGTACTGCGGTGTCGTCGCCGGCCGACTGCTCCATGTTCAGGTCGTGGCGGCCCCACAGCCACAGGAAGAGCTCGTCGGGGTCGCCGAAGACCTCGGCGTCGACGTCACCGTCGGCGCCGGGGGTGACGGTCACGCTGGTCGCGTCGAGGCGGACGGTCCAGGAGCGGCCTTCGGCGGTGATCCGGATGGTGGCGTCGACCGGGTGCTTGGTGTCGCCCTCCTCCCACCATGGGCCGCCCAGCATCACCGTCAGGATCTCGTCGATCCCGTCCAGGGCCAGTTCGCGGTCCACCGGCGTGACCACGTCGTGCGCGAGCTCGGCGTCGACGCGGTGGACGACGGTCTCCAGGGCCATCCGGCGGTACCAGAAGGCCGAGGTCTCGTCCGTGGGCGAGAAGGTCCACGTCGGCTTCTCGGTGCCGGCCTGCACCAGGGCTTCGGGGATCGCGGCGCGGGTCTCGTCGTACAGCTCGAGCGTTTCGCGGTCGTCGAGGTTCGGGGGCCAGGGCTCCGGCCGGGCTCCCAGACGGAGTACCTCGATCTTGTGCAGGTAGACGGTCGCGACATGACGCAGTACGTCGTCCACCGTCCAGCCGGGGCAGCTCGGGACGGGGTCGGACAGGCCGAGCCGGCCGACCTCGGCGAGGCGGGCGGAGTCGGCTTGGAGGCAGGCGAGATAGAAGTCAGCACGTTCGGGCGGCAGGGACATGCACAGAGGATGCCACCAACCGCCGACAGTTTCCGGGGGCAGGCGGCACCGAACCGTTAACGTTGCGGCATGGCGAGGAAGAAACCGTTGCCGTTCGACCCGATCGACGAGGCTTCGCGGCAGTGGGGGCGCCGGTGGGGTGCCGTCGAGCAGATGCGCGCGGTCACGTCCTTGATGCGCGCCCAGCAGATCGTGATCGGCGAGCTCGACGAGATCCTCAAGAAGCACGGCCTGACCTTCGCCCGGTTCGAGGCGCTGGTCCTGCTGACGTTCTCCCGGCGCGGTTCGCTGCCGCTCGGCAAGATGGGCGAACGCCTGCAGGTCCATCCGACCTCGGTCACCTCGATCGTCCGCCGGCTCGAGACGGCCGGGCTGGTCACCCGTACGCCGCACCCCGACGACGGGCGCGCGATTCTGTGCGAGATCACCCCGGAAGGTCGCGACCTGGTGGAGCGGGCTACTGCCGACCTCGTCGCCGCCGATTTCGCCCTGCGCGGCCTCACCGACGACCAGCTCGAGATGCTCTGGTCGGTCCTGCTTCCCCTCCGCCGGACCGCCGGCGATTTCACCTGACCCCGAAATCACCAGCTTCGGGCACGCGCGAAGTGGAATTTAGTAGGACGTCCAAGTACTTTGGGGGAGTGACCAACCCGAGGAGGACGTGATGGATGCCGAGCGGATCGCTGAAGGGCAGCGTCGGTGGCAGCAGCGGTACGACGCGTCGCGCCGCCGTGAGGCCGATTTCACCACCCTGTCGGGCACCGAGGTAGAGCCCGTCTACGGCCCGCCGGAAGGCTACGACGACCCCCGGATGGAGCGGATCGGCTGGCCGGGCGAGTTCCCGTTCACCCGCGGTCTGTACGCCACCGGGTACCGCGGCCGCACCTGGACGATCCGCCAGTTCGCCGGGTTCGGCAACGCCGAGGACACCAACGAGCGGTACAAGATGATCCTCAACTCCGGCGGTGGCGGTCTGTCGGTCGCCTTCGACATGCCGACGTTGATGGGCCGCGACTCCGACGACCCCAAGTCGCTCGGCGAGGTCGGTCACTGCGGGGTCGCGATCGACAGTGCGATCGACATGGACCGGCTGTTCAAGGACATCCCGCTGCAGGACGTCACCACCTCGATGACGATCTCCGGACCCGCCGTACCGGCCTTCGTGATGTACCTGGTCGCGGCCGAGCGGCAGGGCGCCGACATCAGCAAGCTCAACGGCACCCTGCAGACCGACATCTTCAAGGAGTACATCGCGCAGAAGGAGTGGCTCTTCCCGCCGGAGCCGCACCTGCGCCTGATCGGCGACCTGATGGAGTACTGCGCGGCCAACATCCCGGCGTACAAGCCGTTGTCGGTCTCCGGCTACCACATCCGCGAGGCAGGCTCGACGGCCGCACAGGAGCTGGCCTACACGCTGGCGGACGGTTTCGGGTACGTCGAACTCGGGCTCAGCCGTGGTCTCGACATCGACACCTTCGCGCCCGGCCTGTCGTTCTTCTTCGACAGCCACCTGGACTTCTTCGAGGAGATCGCCAAGTTCCGGGCCGGCCGGCGGATCTGGGCCCGTTGGCTGCGTGACGTGTACGGCGCGAAGACCGACAAGGCGCAGTGGCTGCGGTTCCACACCCAGACCGCGGGCGTTTCGCTGACCGCCCAGCAGCCGCATCTCAACGTCGTCCGTACTGCGGTCGAGGCGCTGGCCGCGATCCTCGGCGGCACCAACTCGCTGCACACCAACGCGCTGGACGAGACGCTGGCCCTGCCGACCGAGGAGTCGGCCGAGATCGCGCTGCGGACCCAGTCGGTGCTGATGGAGGAGATCGGCGTCACCAACGTCGCGGACCCGCTCGGTGGTTCCTGGTACGTCGAGGCGCTGACCGACAAGCTCGAAGCCGAGGCGGAGGAGATCTTTGCCCGGATCAAGGAGATGAGCCCGGACGGCACGATGACCGGTGGCATCCTGCGCGGGATCGAGGACGGCTGGTTCATGGCCGAGATCGCCGACGCGGCCTTCGAGTACCAGCAGAAGCTGGAGAAGGGCGAGAAGAAGATCGTCGGCGTCAACACCCAGACCGACACCGTCGCGGGCCAGTTGAAGATCCTCCGGGTCAGCCACGAAGTCGAGATCGAGCAGTGCCGCGTGCTCGCGGCTCGCAAGTCCGGGCGCGACGAGGACCTGGTGCGTCGTACGCTAGCGGCGCTGGTCGAGGCATCCAGAGGGACCGGCAACTTGATCGAGCCCATGCTGGAGGCGGCGCGTGCGGAGGCCACGATGGGGGAGATCTGTCACGTTCTTCGGGTCGAATGGGGCGAATACCGAGAGCCCGCCCGCTTCTGAGGAGCAGGCGGAGACAGACGGAGCGGCCGGCCCGGGCGGCGGCGGTGGCAAGTCGCCCCGCCGCTGGGGCGGGGGCGGCAACGGCGGTAAGGGCCCGGAAGGTGGCGGGTCCACGCCGTCCGGCGACGGTCGCGGTGTTGTCGTCTGCGGTTCCGACCGGCCGATGCTCCGGGTGGTCACCGAGCTGGTGAGCTCCGGCGAACACGTCACCGCGATCGTCAATCCCGACTCCCGGCACTTCGAGCGCATCGGTGAGCTCGGCGCCCAGGTGATCGGTGTCCGGGTGCTCAGCGAGGCCGTACTACGCCGCGCTGGAATCGATGCCGCCGCCGACTCGGCCGTGAGCGCGCGGGCCCTGGTCCTGCTCGACGCCGACGACGTCCGCAACGTGCACACCGCGCTGACCGCGCGGGACATGGATCCCAACCTGCGGATCATCATCCAGATGGTCAACCCGCGACTCGGCGGTCAGCTGCACGAACTGCTCGGCGACTGCGTGGTCATCTCAGGCCCGTCGCTGGCCGCTCCGGCCTTCGTGGCCGACGCGCTGGAGGATGACGAGCTGACCTGGGTCGACCTCGGCGGCCGGCGGATGGTGGCCGGCCCCGCCGACCTGATCCGCGAACCGCACCTGACCGTGCTGGCCGACACCACCTCGTCGGCGACCCCCGAACTGCTGCCCACGGAGAGCCACGACCCGACGGGCGACATCGTGCTCGGCACCGGAGTACGGCCGGTCTGGCGGACCAGGGACGTCCGCCGGGCGGGCTGGCTGATGGCCACCCGGGACGTCATCGACCGGCGGGTCCGGACCATCGTCGCAGTGATGGCCGGCCTGGTGGTCGTCGGCACTGCGCTGACGCACTGGATCGCCAACATCGACTGGATCCGCGCGCTCTACCTGGCGGCAGGCGCGGTCACGTCGGCCGGGATCGAGGACGACACCTTCTCCAACGCCTCGCCCGGAGCCAAGATCGCGGCGGTCGTCGTCCAGCTGACCGGCATCGTGCTGATGGCCCTGCTCACGGCCGTGATCGTCGACTCCCTGATCGGCGCACGGCTGTCCCGGGTGATCGGCGGAGTGCGTGGCCGGCCCCGCAACCACGTCATCGTTTGCGGTCTCGGCACGGTCGGTGCGCGAGTGCTCGAGATCCTGAGTGAACGCGGTGTCGCCGTGGTCGGGGTGGAGCACGACGAGGACGCTCCCGGCGTACAGACCGCGCACCGGCTGCGGATCCCGGTGATCATCGGGGACAGCAGCAACGAGGAGACGCTGCGCTCGGCCGGCGTCCAGCGCTGCAAGTCGATGCTCGCGATCACCAACGGCGACATCACGAACCTCGAGACCGCGATGGTCGTGCACGAGCTGAATCCGGACGCCCGGATCACCATGCGGATGTTCGACCACGACCTGGCGCAACGGGTCGAGCGGCAGCTCGGCCTCGGGCACAGCCGGTCGGTGTCGATGCTGGTCGCACCGGCCATCGCCGCCGCGGCCGCGAACCGGCGCAGCCAGACGACTGTCCCGGCCGGTCGCCGCGTCCTGCTGCTGACCGAGGTCACCGTCGAGCCGAACTCGGTTGCCGTCGGCAAACGGCTGGGCGAGCTGGACGAGGCGAACGGCCTGCGGGTCCTGGCCAGGCTGGAAGGCAGCGGGCCCTGGGACTGGTCGCCGGCCTTCGACAAGACCGTCGAGCCAGGCACCCGGATCGCGGTCGCCGGCACCCGCAGCGGGCTTGCCCGGCTGCTCCTGGCCACCCGCGCGCCACACCGTACGGGCGCGTCGGGGAGGATGGACCCATGAACGTACGCAGTGAGCACGGAATGCGAGGACAGTGGTGAGCCAGCCGAACTTCAGCCGACCCGGAGCGATCGACCTGTCGTCCCTGCGCAAGCCGCCAGCGCGGCCCGGCAGCGCACCGGGCGGTCCCGGTGGCGCTGGTGCCGCGCCGGGTGGCCCGGGCGCCTCGGCGGGCGGCGCTTACGTGCTGAACGTGACCGAGCAGACCTTCCAGGCGGACGTGATCGAGCGCTCCCTGCAGGTCCCCGTGGTGGTCGAGTTCTGGTCGCCGCGCTCGGAGGCGTCGACGGCGCTCAGCCCGGTCCTGATCCAGCTCTCCAGCGAGTACGCCGGCAAGTTCCTGCTGACCCGGATCGACATCGACGCGAACCCGCAGCTGGCTCAGGCGGTCGGCGTCCAGACGATCCCGCTGGTGATCGCCGTACTGCGTGGTCAGGTCGTCCCGCTCTTCCAGGGTGCTGTCTCCGACGCCGAGGCCCGCCAGTACGTCGACCAGTTGCTGACGGTCGCGGTGGCGAACGGCATCACCGGCCGCACCGACCCGGTCGGCCCGGTCGGCGATGCCCCGGCCGCTGCCGAGCCGGAGCCGGACCCGCGGTACGAGGCCGCCGAAAACGCGGTGGCCGCGGGCGACCTGGACGGTGCGATCACGGCGTACGAGGCGCTGCTGCGGGAGACGCCGAACGACGCGGAGGCCAAGGCCGGGCTGTCCCGGGTGCAGCTGGTGAAGCGGACGCGCGACGTCCCGGCCGAGGTGCGCACGCGGGCCGCGGACAACCCCGAGGACATCGAGGCGCAGATGCTGGTCGCCGACGTGGACCTGATGGGCGGTCACGTCGACGACGCGTTCGCGCGCCTGATCAAGACGATCCAGCTCACCGCCGGCGACGAACGTGACAAGGTCCGTCTCCACCTGCTGGAGCTTTTCGAGGTAGTGGGCACCGACGACGAGCGCGTGGTGAAGGCTCGTCGTCGCCTGATGGCTGCCCTGTTCTAACCGCCCGGCCCCGGCCCCATCAGCTCTTGAGGATGGGGTCGGTGGTCAGGGATTCTGAGCAGCGGGCGAGTAGGGCGCGGAGGGTGTCGAGCTCTTCGGTCGTGAAAGCCGCTGCCAGCCGGCGTTCGACCTCTGTGGCCCGCTTGTCGGCCTCTTCGAGCGCCTTGCGCCCGGCCGGCGTCGGGCGGGTCTCGATGACATGGCGGTGCAATGGGTGAGGAGTCCGCTCGACCAGTTCGGCCGACTCCAGGTTGCGCAGGATCGTGGTCATCGTCTGCGGAGTGACCAGACAGCGGCGCGCCAGCTCGGCCGCTGAGATCCCCGGCTGTTCGTCCAGCACGAACAGCGCGGCGTACTGCGGAACGGTCAGCCCGGCCGGTTTCACGGCGGCCGCCTTCGCGGTGGTCAGGTCGAGCTCGACCCGTTTGAGGTGACTACCGAGCCGCTCGTCGAATGACATCCGCATGACCCCATGGTACGAACCGGTGGATGGCTATGTGCATTGACAAGCATCAGAGGTCTGATTAATGTCCATGCTCGTATCCAATCGAGGGAGGACCATGATGTTCCGACGCATCGCGACGACGGTGGTCGTGCTGGCGAGCGCGTTCGTAGTACCGGCTGTCGCTTCGCCGGTGAATGAGGCGGGCGACCGTCGGCCGGCTCCGGTGAGTGAGGCCGGTGGCCGGTGGCCGGCGACGGTGAGTGGAGTGACAGCGGATCGGTATCCGGAGGGTGTGACCTGGGATCCGACCCGGCAGGCGTTTCTCGTTGGTTCGATGGCGACCGGCCGGATCAACGTGGTGGACAAGGCCGGCCGGGTGCGGGTGCTGGTCCAGCAGGCGCCCGGGGTTTCGACCTTCGGGTTGCATGTCGATGCCGTGCGCAACAGATTCCTCGTCACCTACGCGGATATCGGCAACGGCGAGGGCTCGACGCCGGCGACGACGTACCGGCAGTCCGGCGTTGCCATCTACAACCTCAGGACCGGCCGGCTGCAGCACCGGGTCGATCTCAACACCCCGCACCTGAATCCGGCCGGTGGCAAGCACGGTGCCAATGACCTGGCGATCGACCGGGCCGGCAACGCCTACGTGACCGATCCCGCGGCGGACGCGATCTACCGGATCACCCCGACCGGCAAGGCTTCGGTGCTGGTCCGCGATCCGAGGCTGCAGGGCACGTCGATCGGGATGAACGGGATCGTCTGGGATCCGGCGGGGTATCTGCTCGCTGTGCAGTACGACTCGGGCCGGCTGTTCCGCATCACGCTGCGAGGGCAGATCAGTCAGGTGAAGCTGGCGCAGCCGCTGGTCGGTGGCGACGGACTTGCTCTGACGCGTGATCGGCGGCTGGTCGTCGTGACCAACGCTCTGGGTGCTCCGGGCGCCGACAGGGTGAGCGTGCTCCGGAGCAGCGATGACTACCGCTCTGCTCAGGTGGTCAGCGCGAAGCCGTTGCCGATCGCAGGGCCGACCACGGTCGCGTTGTCGCCGCACGGTGCCTACGTGCTCAGCGGGCGGATCGACGTACTGCTCGGTGGTGGGCAATCGGATCAGTTCGACCTTCAGCGCGTGTGAACTATTGACATTGTGCGTTGGACGTTCTGAGAATCATTCACGTAAGTGTTCTCGAGTCGCCGCCGCCAAGCCTTGAAGCGCGGATCCACGGCCTGCTGCCGGACCTGAGTCCGGCGCAGGTCCGGGTCGCGCACGAGGTACTGCGCGATCCCGCGGCCGTGGCGTCGTCCACGATCGGTGAGCTGGCCGCCCGGTGCGGTACGTCGCTGCCGAGCGTGACCCGGTTCTGCCTGGCTCTCGGCCTCAGCGGGTACGCCGAACTGCGGCTGACCCTGGCGGCCGAGAGCGGCCGGACCAGTACGAGCTGGGAGCGGGGAGCCGGCGCCGAGGTCGGGCCGGACGACAGCCTCAGCGAGGTACTGCGCACGTTGCTCAGAGCCGACGCGAGAGCACTCGAGGACACCGTCGCGGAACTCGACGTCGCGGCGCTCGGCGAAGCAGTTCGTGCGATCTCCGACGCCCGCCGGATCGACCTGTACGCCGTCAGCGGGTCCGCCTGCGTCGCGGAGGATCTCCGCCTGCGGCTGCACCGGATCGGGCGAGGCGCCAACTGCTGGAGCGATGTCCACAACGCGCTCACCAGTGCGGCACTGCTCGGCGTGGGAGATGTTGCCGTCGGCATCTCACACAGCGGCGAGACGATCGAAGTACTGGAACCCCTCCAGCGGGCCGGCCGGCAAGGCGCCCGAACCATTGCCATCACCAACTATCCGCGGTCGCCGCTGGCCCGTGCTGCCGACGTCGTCCTGCTCACCGCCGCCCGCGACGTCACCTTCCGCACCGGCGGACTCTCCGGCCGGCACGCCCAGATGCTCGTCCTCGACGCCCTCTACATCGGCGTCGCCCAGCGCGACTACACCCTCTCGGAACAGGCCTTCGACGCGACCGCAGAGGCCGTCTCCAGCCACCGCACCAGACGCACCCCTGGCTAGCTAAGCAATCCTCATCCGCCACAGAGGAGTACAAATGCAAAGCCCCCACCAGATCCTCGGACCCAGCCGTCGTTCACTGCTGCTCGGCGCCGGCGCCACCGCGGCCGCTCTGGCAACAGGCGTCACTCCAGCCTCGGCCTCAGCCTCCGCGGTGCCTTCCAGTACTGCGATTCCGTCGCCCGACAGCCTGTCGTTGACGGGTGGGCCGGAGTTCCCGGTCGGGCTGTTCTGGCCGCCGCATCCCTACGCGAGCACTCCGGCGCGGTTCGCCGAGATCGCCGAGGCCGGCTTCGACTTCGTCATCTCCGGGAACTACGCGGGCGACGGCAACATCTTCCAGCACCAGCTCAGGCTCGCCCGCGATGCCGGGTTGAAGATGCTGATCTCCGACGACATCCAGATCCGCAACATGTCCCGCTGGTTCTCCATCTCGGACAACCCCGCCGACTTCCTCAGCATCACGCCGGCCGAGGCGCGCGAGTTCTACACCCGCGCCCGCAACGCCTATGGCCCCTACTCGTCGCTGGCCGGCTTCAACTTCTACGACGAGCCGGGGGCCGGCTGGTTCGGCACGTTGGCCAAGGCGCTGGCCGTCTCCCGCGAGCTGGCACCCCAGTTGTTGCCGTACGTCAACCTGTTCCCGTCCAACGATCCGGCGTACTACCGCGACTTCGTCGACATCGTGAAGCCGTCGCTCGTCTCGTTCGACCGCTACCCGTTGCTCTCCGAGGGGCGCGAGGACCCGAACTACTTCCACAACTGGGCGATCGTGCGCGACGCGGCGCTGCGCGGCGACGTACCGGCGTGGGTTTTCATCCAGACGCTTGCCTATGACAATCATCGCGAGCCGACTGCGGCCGAGCTGCTCTGGCAGGTCAACGTCAGCCTCGCGTATGGCGCCAAGGGCATCCAGTACTTCACCTACTGGACGCCGGAGGCCGCTCGCGGAGAAGGGTTCGGTCCGGCATTGATCACTGTCGACGGCCAGCGGACGAGCCGGTACTACGCGTCACAGAAGATCAACACCACCTGGCTGCACCAGGTCGGGCGTGAGCTGAAGCCGCTGATCTCGGAATCCGTCGTGCACGCCAACGAGAACCCGTTGCCCAACGGGACGGTGGGTTTCGCGCCGACCGATCTCGTCACGGCGATCAACGGTCAACCTGTTGTCGTCGGCACCTTCCGCAGTCGCGACGCAGCGATCAAGGATCGCTGGCTGTTGGTCGCGAACCGTTCGCACAGTGCTGCGGCACGAGCGACCGTTGTGGTCGATCCGGCGAAGGTCTACGGGGTGGACGTCTTCCAGCCGATCTCGAAGTCGTACGGCGGGGCGCGCGGCAGCGGCGTACCGGTGAGTCTTGCGCCGGGTGCCGCCACCTTGCTCCGACTGAAGGTCAGGTGACCGCGGGGCCGGTGTAGTTGCCGAGGGCGCGGAACCTGAGTCCTGGTTCGGCGTACTCCTCCAGCGCGTGGCCGGTCCAGCCGACGATGCGGGCGAGCGCGAACAGTGCCTCGCCCGCATCGGGGTGCAAGTCGTAGGCGTGCATCATCGCGGCCAGCGCGAGATCGCTGTTCGGAAAGCTGTTCACCTTCGCGGTGATGTCGTGGACCCGATCCATCACCGGCTCGCCTTCCAGCAATCCGAACAGCACTTCCGCCCGGGGATCGCTGTGCTGGTAGATGCGATGGCCGAAACCGGGGAGCGACTGGCCTGATCGGAGTTCGTCGGACAGTGCCTTGACCGGGTCGTCCAGAGCGCGATCCAGGAATTGGTATGCCAGTGTCGTCGCGGCGCCGTGGTAGTGCCCGTCGAGGGCGCCGAGGCCCGCCGACACCACGGAGTACAGGTTGGCTCGGGCGCTGGCGGCGACGCGTGCGGCGATGGTCGATGCCGCCAGCCCGTGATCGGCCAGCAGGATGAGCGCGGCCTCGAGAGTGCGGGCTTGGGCGGGACGTGCTGACAGCTTCGGCCAGAGTTTGGTCGCGAAGCCGCCGCCGACGGGTGCGTCGCGGATGCCGCCGTCGGCGGGTGCCCCGCCGATACCTCCGTCGTTGGTTGCCCCGGGCAAGGCTTCGGCCAGGGCTGCGAGTAATTGCCGGGAGGCGGCGGTGATCGAGGCCGGGGTGAGGTCGAACCTGAGCGGGTCCGCGGCGCCCAGGACCGCGACCGCGATCCGCAACAGGTCGACCATCCGTGCTCCGGGCGGCGCGACCGCCATCGCCGACCGGGCCAGCTGCACGAGCTCGGGTGGTGCCGCGAAGGGCTCGCTCGGTGCGAGGTCGCCGGTCCACAGGAGTTCGGCGACCGACTCGAAGGTCTGCGTGGTGGCGAGCTCCCGGACCGGGTGACCGCGGTAGTACAACTCGTCGCCCTGCAGCAGCGAGAGCTCCGTCTCGATCCGCTCGACCACGCCGGGATGCTCGACGCTGCGGCTCGCGAGTCGCTCGACCTCGGCGGCGGCGAACAGGCTGCCTCGGCTGCCCCGGGCGCGGACGCTGGTGAGTTGGCCGCGACTGACGTAGGCGTAGATCGTCGCCGGCTTCACGTTGAGCCGGCGGGCGACCTCGGCCGTGGTCAGGTAATTCTCGTCACCCTGCTGCGCCATCCTGCGCTCCCGGAACTGGCTATGTTGACTGGATCAACATTGACAATACTTGATTGCGGATCAACTCTGAATCCCATGACCATCACAGTCGAAGGACCGATCGATGTTCCCCCTGGGCTGCGCAACGTCGTCGTGACCGAGACCCGGCTCGGCGACGTCCGTGGTGACGAGGGGTTCTACCACTACCGGCAGTACTCCGCGATTGACCTGTCCCGGTCGAAGACGGTCGAGGACGTCTGGTTCCTGCTCTACGAAGGACATCTACCGACCGCAGCCGAACGCGCGACCTTCAGCGCCGAACTCGCTCCGCTGCGCGTGCTGCCGCCCGAAGTACAGGCTGCTCTACCTGCGATCGCCGCTGCGGGCTCATCCTTCAACCCACTCGCAGGCCTCCGTACTGCGCTGTCCCTGCTCGCCGCAGCCCGCGAGCTCCCACCCCTGTGGGATGCGGACCCGGTACGCCGTAAGGCGGACGCGATGCTCGTCTGCGCGGTCACGCCGACGATCCTGGCGGCGCTCCACCGCCTGCGCGAAGGACGCGAGCCGCTCGAGCCGCGGGCTGACCTGTCGACTGCCGCCAACTGGCTCTACCTGGTGACGGGTGAGGAGCCGGAGCCGGCCAAGGAGCGCGCGATCGAGCACTACCTGATCTCGACGATCGACCACGGCTTCAACGCGTCCACCTTCACCGCCCGGGTGATCGCCTCGACCGGCGCCGACGTGGTGTCGGCCGTCGCCGGAGCCATCGGCGCCTTCTCCGGCCCGCTGCACGGCGGCGCCCCCGACCGCGCGCTCGCCAGCCTCGACGAGATCGGTACGCCGGACCGCATCGACGCCTGGGTCCGCGCCAAGGTCTCGGCCGGTGACCGGATCATGGGTTTCGGCCACGCGGTGTACCGCACGGAGGATCCGCGGTCGGTGATGCTGCGCGACATCGCCCGGGAACTCGGCGGCGACCTGGTCGACTTCGCCACGACGGTCGAGCAGCGCATCGTCGACGTACTGGCCGAGCTCAAGCCGGGCCGCAACCTCTACGCCAACGTCGAGTTCTACGCCGGCGTGGTGATGTCCCTGTGCGACCTGCCCCGAGCCATGTTCACCCCGACCTTCGCCACCAGCCGGGTCATCGGCTGGACCGCCAACATCCTCGAACAGTCCACCGACCCCAAGATCATCCGCCCCGCCGCCCGCTACGTCGGCCCGCCTCCGCCCGCTCCCGTCCCCACCGAGGGCTAGCCGAGCAGCTGGGCCAGGCGGTCGGCCAGGTCCGGGGGAGCGGTGTGGTTGAGGCCGGGGATGCGGACTATGTCGAAGCCCAAGCTGGTCAGCTGGTCGGCGGCTCGGTCGACGCCGGCCAGCGCGTTGTCCTCGGTACCGACGAAGATTGTTGCCGGGGACAATGGGTTGGCGGCTGTCGCCGGGAGTTCTCGGAGGGACGGGCCGAGGAGGATGACACCGTCGACCGGCACCGGGCCGGCGGTGAGTGCCCACTCGAGGGCGGCGCGTCCGCCGTTGGAGAAGCCGGCCGCGATCACCGGCAGCCCACGGAGTTCTTCCGGCAGGTCGGCCAGCGCAGCGGCGATGTCCCGGACCGTGAGGTCGCGATCGAACCAGGTACGGAACTTCGTCGAGATCAGCTGCGACGAGTCGATCGCCACCAGCGCATACCCGAGCCCAACGACGGACGCCCAGTCCTGCGCGGCCCTGGCCGCATGCTGCCCCGCGCCGTGCAGAGCGACGACGACACCGGCCACCGCCGCATCGCCGTCCGGCAACTGCACCGTCCAGGAAGCGACGCCGTTCGCTGTGCGCTCGCGCGAGACCTTCACCAACTCCGCGAGCTCGGGACGATCTCGCAGTACGGCGAGGTCGTCGTCCTCCACCAGCAGCGACTCGTGCCACCAGGCGCCGGCCGCGCTGGCTCGCTGCAGGACCTTCAACGCCGCATCCGCATCACCTAGCGACCCATGCATGCACGCCTCGAAGTGCGCGAGCTCAGCACTCCAGGGCGCGAGGTCGGCGTCTACCTCCTCCAGCAGCTCAAGTACCTCCCGCTGCCGGCCTTCGCGGTACAGCTTCAACATGCGATTCTGCAATCGGTCGTACCGAACCTCAGGACTCTCCATCGCCCCATCGTGAAGCCGCCAGGGGGTCTCGTCGACCGGTTTCGGTCAGACGTGAACTGGTTCGGCTGGCAGGCTGGGGGCATGGATGAGCGGCTGGAGGGTGGATTCGACGGCGGTGCCTCACTGGTCGACCGCGTAGTACGGCGTACTGCGGGGGCGTGGACCCCGGCGGTCCATGCGCTGCTGGCTCATCTGGAGGCGGCCGGATTCGCGGGTGCTCCCCGTGCGTTGGGAGTGGACGCCGACGGGCGGGAGATGGTCAGCTTCCTGGCCGGGGAGACAGTGGGGAACGAGCGCCCGTGGCCGGTGTGGACGCACAGTTCGTCGGCTTTGGTGGACGTCGCACGGTGGCTGCGGAGCTACCACGCGGCTGTCGCGGACTTCGTTCCGCCTGAAGGCGCGTGCTGGCGCGAGGGCGAGGTGTGGCAGCCGGGCATGATCGTGGCCCACAACGACGCTGCGCCGTACAACGCCGTGTGGAACGACACCGGCCTGGTCGGTTTCGTCGACTGGGACATGGCCGGGCCTGTGCGCCCGGAGTTGGATGTCGCGTGGGTCGCCTTCTCCTGGACTCCGCTGCATGCCGCCCACGTCGTAGCGGCTGAAGGCTTCACCGACCTTGGCTCGCGGTTGCCCCGGCTTGAGCTGTTCCTGCGCGAGTACGGCTGGGAGGGCACCACCGACGACATGCTCGGCCTCATCGGCGAACGGCTGACCTTGCAGCTCGCCGTGATGACCGCGGCCGCCGCCAGCGATCCCGCCTACCAGCGGATGCTGGCTGCTGGCCGGGATCAGGATCTGCGAGTAGCTCTCAGCCAGCTAGACGCGCTTCGGCGGATCTGAACTGCATGGTGCCGTCGGCGACTCGGCCGTAGCGGAGGGCCACGATGTCTCGGGGGTAGTTCTGGCGGAGACGCCAGGGGCCGTTCGAGCCCTGCCGGGGGAGGCGGCCTGCCGCGCGGCGGATGTAGCCGGAGGACAGGTCGACCACAGGACGCGGCGGAGCGTCGTACTCGGCTGGGTCGATCTCCGGTACGCAGATGGTGGTGCCGGTCGCGTCCAGGTGTTTGAGGAGCCGGCAGACGTACTGCGAGGTCAGGTCGGAGCGGAGGGTCCAGGAGTTGTTGGTGTAGCCGATGCACCAGGCGAGGTTGGGTACGCCGCTCAGCATCATGCCTTTGTAGACAAAGGTCTCGTGCGGGTGCACGTGGCGGCCGTCGACGGTGAGGTCGATCTTGCCCAGGGCGACCATCTGCAGGCCGGTGGCAGTCACCACGAGGTCCGCGGGCAGCTCCTCACCGGTGCGCAGCCGGATGCCGTCGCTGGTGAAGGTGTCGATCTCACCCGTCACCACTGAGGCACTACCGTCCCGCAACGCCTGGAAGAGGTCTGCGTCAGGCACCAGACACAGGCGCTGGTCCCACGGCTTGTACTGCGGCGTGAAGTGCGGGTCGATGGGGACAGACTCGGGGAGGAGCTTGGCGACCCGGCTGTTGAGTAGCCAGGCCGCGTGCGCCGGCCAGCGACGGAAGGCGGCGTACACGGCACTGCTGAATGCCACGTTCTTGCCGCGGATCACGTGGTGAGCCAGTCTCTCCGGCAGGACTGCCCGGAGCTTGTCCGAGAAGGCGTCGGAGGCGGGGCGGGAGGCGACGTAGCTGGGGGAGCGCTGCAGCATGGTGACGTGGGCAGCGGCGGGTGCCATCGCCGGTACCAGCGTGACGGCGGTTGCACCGCTGCCGATGACTACGACGCGCTTGCCGGTGTAGTCGAGGTCCTGGGGCCAGTGCTGCGGGTGCACGACCTGCCCTTGGAAGTCGTTGATGCCGGGGAAGTCGACGACGTACCCGCTGTCGTAGTCGTAGTAGCCGCTGCAGACGTAGAGGAACGAGCAGGTGTACGAGTCGCCGCTTGTCTCTACTGTCCACAGCGCGTCCTCGGACGACCACGACGCCCGGAGCACCCGCTGCCCGAACCGGATGTGCTTGTCGATCCCGTACGTCTGTGCCGTCTCGTGCAGGTACTCCAGGATCGACGGGCCGTCCGCGATCGCCTTCGCCGCCTTCCACGGGTGGAAGGGGAAGCCGAGCGTGAACATGTCGCTGTCCGAGCGGACGCCCGGGTAGCGGAAGAGGTCCCAGGTGCCGCCGAGATCGTCACGGGCCTCGAGGATCGCGTACGAGTGGCTCGGCGCCTGGGTCTGGAGGCGGTAGGCGGCGCCGATTCCGGACAGGCCGGCGCCGACGATCAGCACGTCCAGGTGCACCACGGGTTCCTCCTGGGGTCCTGTTGAGTACATGGTCAACGGTAGGCGAAGAAATCATCCTGGGTGTGTTGTCGATTCCGCCGGGAGTCGTTCGTCAGCAAGATGTCCAAGGAAACCCCCGAGACGAGGGAGCCAGTCATGGCGCAGTACATGTTCCTGCTGTACGACAGCGAAGAGTTCTACGACAACGTCACCCCCGAGGCCTGGCAGGAAGCGATGAAGCTGCACGGCGCCTTCGCGGAGGCGGTCGAGGCAGCCGGCGCCCAGATCCTCGGCGGCGCGGCCCTGGAGCGGTCGACCACGGCAAGCACGGTGAAGCAGGGCAACGGCGACCCGATCGTCACCGACGGCCCCTTCATCGAAACCAAGGAAGCCCTAGGCGGCTACTACCTCCTCGACTGCAAAGACCTAGACCAGGCCCTCACGTTGGCCAAACTCTGCCCCTCCGCCAACGTAGAAGTCCGCCCCGTCATGGACACCTCCCCCGACTCAACCCCACCCACCCCCTAACCCCACCCACACCCCTCCGGGCGCGCCACCCCGCCCGCCTTCCCCGCCGCCGGGCACAGCGACCACCCAGGTGCGCCACCCCGGCGCCGCGCCCACCCCGGTGCGGGCGCGCCTCCCCCCCACCCAC
>NZ_JBFAAA010000012.1:249519-260831 GCF_040639475.1 Kribbella sp. NPDC023855 | reverse complement strand
GGCGGCCCCCGCCCCCCACCCCACACACCAACCCCCCCCCCCCCCCCCCCCCAACCCCCCCCCCCCCCCCCCGGGGGGGGTGGGCGCCCCCCCCCCCCCCCACGACCGGCGGATGGCAACCATCACGTCGTAAAGTCGAGAGATGAGGATCGTCTCTCTGCTGCCCTCGGCCACCGAGATCTGCTTCGCGCTCGGGGCCGGGGACGACGTGGTGGGCGTGACTTTCGAGTGCGACTACCCCCGCGAGGCCCGGGAGCGGCGGATCGTCTCGACCACCACCCTCCCCGAGGGCCTGACGCCGGCCGAGATCGACGCGGCCGTCCGGGAACGGGTGGCGGCGGGTGAGGACCTCTACAAGCTGGACCGGGATGCGCTGCGCGACCTGTCCCCCGATCTCGTCATCACGCAAGATCTGTGCGCCGTCTGCGCGCTCGACGTGGACAACGTCGAGGAGGCGTTGAGCTACCTCGGCTGCGAGGCGCAGGTGGTGAGCACCGACCCGTACGACCTCGAGGGTGTGTTCGACTCGATCGAGCTGATCGGTGACGCGATCGGGCGTCCGGCCGGCCGGTTCGCCGAAGACCTGCGCAAACGGCTGGCGAAGGTCCGGATCCAGGGCAGCATCCGGGTGATGGTGCTCGAGTGGACCGACCCGCCGTTCGCACCCGGCCACTGGATCCCGGAGATGGTCGAGTACGCCGGCGGTTACCCGGTGCTCGGCACGGCCGGGCTCCGCTCGGTGCGGACCACCTGGCCGGCCATCGAAGCGGCTCGGCCCGATGTGATCGTGTCGGCGCCCTGCGGCTTCGACCTCGACGAGGCCAGACGGCTCACGCAGGACCTGCTCGACCAGGGCTCGCTGCCGAGCGCAGTACCGGTCTGGGCTGTGGATGCGAACGGTTGCTTCGCGCGCCCGGGCCCGCGCCTGGTCGACGGTGCCGAGGCGCTGGCCGCTTTGTTGCACGACGGCGATGTTGACCCCTCCGTGGCCCGCCGTCTCCGCTAAGGTCCCGACGCCGGGGACAGCCCGGCGGACTACGGACAGGCGGCGTACTGATGATCGAACTTCTCCTCACCATCGCGTCCATCCTGGTCCCGGCCGCCGGCTGCTTCGCGCTCTACCGGTACTTCGTCACGCGCGCCAGGCGTCGGCTGGCGGCCCGTGCCGCGGCTGCGGTCGAGCTGGGCTGGGACTTCGGCGACCCGGATCTCGAGTTGGCGGCCGTCGCGGTGGACATCTTCGGCCACCACGGCGAGGCCCATGTGACCTTCACCGGCAAGCACAACGGCCACTCGTTCCGGCTGTTCGACTACACCTACCTGACCAGGTCGGGCAAGGCGACCAGGATCAACAAGGTGCACATGGTCGTCGTCGAGCTGCCGGTCGCCCTGCCTCGTCTGGTGGTGGACAAGGACCAGCCGATCCTGCGAACGCTCGGCGTTCCGGACCTGGAGCTGGAGAGCAACGCCTTCAACAAGAACTTCTGGGTCCAGGGACCCGACGACCGCTTCTCGTCGGCCGTGCTGCACCCGCAGATGATGGAGTGGATGCTGACGTACCCCGACATCACCTGGCGGATCGAGAACCACCTGCTGATTTCGCCCGGCAGAGGCTACTGGACGATTCTGCAGGCCCTGGAGGACCTCGACTGCCTGACCGGCGTCGTCGACCGGCTGCCCCCGTTCGTCCTGGCCGACTACGGCAAGCCTATTGACTGAGCCTGGTCCAGACTTGGCGTAGAGCGCGAGCCGCGTCGCCTTCGAGGCCTGCGGCGTCGAGGGTCTCGCCGAGTTCGTCGAACTCGGGACCCCAACGCCAGGCCACACTCCGCAAGCTCTCCGGCAATCCGGGATCCTTGAGCGATCCGCCATCTGGGCGAACCTGCTGAGCCGTCAGCGCCTCGGTCACACCATGCTTTGCTGCCAACTCGAAAGCCAGTACAGCGAGCGCCGCCTTGCCTTTGTTGTAAAGGGCATAGGCCGACTTGGCCGCGCTGGCGGCACCGACCTGGTCCCCCACGACCATCGGCGTCGCCGCCGTCCCTGCCCACAGGTCGGCGACCTGTTGAGCGGCTGACCCGGACAACATCACATGCGTCGGACTCGGCCCACCGACCGGCGGCGGGCCGACCACTCCGGCGTCGACGAAGGTTGCGTCCGGCAACGCTTCCTGGGCCTTGAGCAACGAACTCGGCGACAGCGGGTTCGCCTCGATGTAGATCCCGGTGAACCCGGCTTCTCCGACTCGGGTTGCCAGGTCGACCGCGCCTTGGGGTGCACAGGAGCAGAGCACGGCATCGGCCGCGCGGACCGCGTCAGCGAACGGAGTACCGATCAGTCCTGCCGCCTCGGCCCGCTCGACGGAGGCTGCACTCCGGCCTTCCGGGTCCCAGCGAACTTCGTGGCCGGCGGCAACGAGTTGCGCTGCGAGCCGCGAGCCCATGGCGCCAGGGTGGAAGACGGCGATGCGCATCGGAACAGCTCCTTCGGAGGTCAGTTCTGACCAAGATAGGCCAGGACCGCAAGCACCCGCCGGTGATCCTCGGCGTTCGAGACCAGGCCGAGCTTCGCCATGATGCTGCCGACGTGCGTTTCGACGGTGCGCTCGTTGAGCCACAGCCGGCGGCCGATACCGACGTTCGTGCACCCCTCGGCCATCAACCCCAGCACTTCCTTCTCCCGGGGCGTCAACGCGGCCAGCCGGTCCGGGCGCCCGAGCAGCCGGCCGACCACCTCGGGGTCCAGCGCCGAACCGCCCGCGGCCACCCTGGTCAGCGCGTCCAGGAAGTCGTCCACATCCAGCACCCGGTCCTTCAGCAGATACCCGAACCCGCCGGAACTGACCAGCTCGACCGAGTGCCGCGTCTCCACGTGCTGGGACAGCAGGACGATCCCCATCCGCGGGTAGCTGCTCCTGAGTTTCCGCGCCGCCCGGGCACCGTCGTCGGTGTGGTCAGGCGGCATCCGGATGTCGATGACGGCCAGATCGGGCTCGGTCTCGGCCACCACGGTCAGCAGGCTGTCCGCGTCACCCGCCCGGCCGACCACCTCGTGCCCCGCGTCGTCCAGCAACCGCGCCAGGCCTTCGCGAAACAACGCCGAATCCTCGCCGATCACGATCCGCACGGCAGCACCGCCTCGATCGTGGTACCACGGCCGGCCGGGCTGGTCATCGACAACGAACCACCGACCGCCGCGACCCGGTCCGCCAGGCCGCTCAGGCCGGAGCCAGGTCGCGGCGTCGCGCCACCGCACCCGTCGTCCTCGACCTGGATCCGCACGTCGCCGGCGGACTGGGCCACCCGGACCGCGATCGAGGTGGCTTGCGAGTACTTCGCCGCATTGGTGACTGCCTCCGCCGCGACGAAGTACGCCGTGGTCGCCAACTCGTCCGGCAGGTCGCCCGGCCCGATGTGCAGCCGAACCGGGATCGGCAGGGTCTGGGTGATCGCCGTGAGCGCGGCGTGCAACCCGTCGTCGAGGCTGGTCGGCCGCAGGCCGTGGGCGATCTGCCGCAGTTCGGCGATCGCCGTGGCCAGCTCGGCCACGCCCTGGTCGAGGAGCCCGTTCACATCGACCGTGCCGTCGTCGAGGTGCCGCTGCGCCAGCCGCATCGCCATCCCGAGCGAGACGAGCCGTTGCTGAGCACCGTCGTGCAGATCGCGTTCCAGCCGCCGCCGTTCCTGATCACCGGCCTGGACGAGCCGGGTACGACTGGCCTCGACCTCGCGCAGTGCGCCCGCCAGCTCGGCCCGCAACCTGCTCACCTCCACCAGACTCGCCGCGCTGGTCGCAACCGCCTTCAGTACTGCGGGTCCGCTCTCCCCCACCAGCAATCCGATCTGTACTCCCCCGAGCATCACCGGGACACCGTTGCTCGTCCCGACCGGCCTGCCCTCCGCATCGACGAAACCCGCGGCGCCCGGCACCAGCAGGCCGACGCGGAGCGCGGGATCGCGTAATGCCGTCCGCAGGGACTTCTCCAACTCTTCCGGCTGGGCCTGCTCGGTGTGGATACGCCGCTGGAGGTCCTCGATCGCCAGCAAGGCGGCCCGGCGAGGCGGATAGAGCCCCCGGTCGACCACTCGCTGCAGGCGTGCCCGGAGTGGGGCCAGCGCCACGGCACACACGGCAGTGGCGGCCGCGGCTGCCGTCGCGGATCCCTTGCCCAGGAACAGTCCGAGCGTCAACGCGGTCACGGCGTACGTGCCCAGGAGAACCACCATGACGATCGCGTAGGTGACAGTGTCCGCGATCACCCGGTCCACGTCGTACAGGTCGTGGCGAAGCATGGCGACGGCTACCGAAGCGGGAAGCGCTATCAGCGTGACGATCCCGAAGACTGTCGATACCTGACCGGTCTCGCCGGTGACCAGGATCTCGGTCAGGCAGACGAACGGGTAGACCACGGCGGCCAGGCCGGCCAGCGCCAGCCATTTCAGTTGGGCCCATTCCCGGCCGGTCGAGCGCCGGAACCGGACCACGAGCGAGCTGCCTGCCGCCAGGATGAGCAGGATCATCAGCCCGAAGGCGATCTCGCTGAGGACACGTACCGCGAGCGGCAGCGTGGCGAAGGCGCCGAGCGCTTGCTGGGTGAATCCGAGCACCAGCATGAGGATGCGGACCGGCTGCCAGCGCTTGCTGGGCAACTGGCCATCCGGGAAGTGCAGCAGGACCAGGGCGACAGCGATGAGCAGCCACCAGCCGCTCTCGTTGAGGAAGGCCACCACGCGGCTGTCGAGCGGAAGGCCTTCCTCGGCAGCGGCGACTGCGTAGTACAGGGCCCGGCCGCCGAGGAACACCACGATTGCGCCGATCCAGGCCAGGAGCGGGCCGACCAGGTTCCCGGAGGCTTTTCGGCTGATGATCAGGGCGAGCATGGCGATCGCAGTACCGACGCTGCCCAGGGCAACGAAGTTCCGCACGGTGTTCTGGCCGACCGGGTAGGTCAGCAGCAACCAGCCGCTGCCCGCCAGCATCGCCAGAACGAGCAGGAAGGTGCCGAGCGTCGCCCATCGCGGCCACCGCATGACGTCAGGGTAAGTCCGAAACCTCCGCTGCGGCTCCGAGTCAGCACGGAGATCCATTTCCGCGCCCGCTCCGATGTGCCGGCCGGGCCGGCGGCGGTTTCCTGAGGAGACCAGACCAGCTCGCTCAGGGAGGAACCATGTCCACTGAAACCTTGGTCCGCACCGGTCCGGCCACCCGGCACCGAGTCGGCTTCGTCGCGCTCGCTCTGGCGGTCACCGCCTTGGTTGCGCTCGTTGGTGGGCTGCTGTGGCCCGAACCGTCCGGCGGCGGCGAGACCTACTCGTACGCCGACATCGCGCCACAGCGCGCGTTGTGGTGGGGACTGCTCGTCGCGCTGTCGGCGAACCTGGTCATCAACGTGCCGGCCCAGGCTCTGCTCACCGTCCTGCTCGTCCGCGCCCGAGGCGCTGCCTGGGCAACGGCCGGTGCGGTCATCTTGTGGATCGGCACTGCCCTGTACGCCGTCGGCGGGGCCGGCTGGGCGGCCGCCTACTACTTCGCCACGGCTCCCGGGGTCGATCCGTCGGTCATCGAGCGGGTCAACGACGACTCGGCGCACGTCTTCGGGGTGATGGTTCCCGGCGCGCTACTGGTTGCCGTGGGCACCATTGTCCAGGCGGTCGGGCTGTGGCGTTCGGGCGCCGTCCCGCGGTGGATCCCGGTGCTCTGGCTGACGATCGTGGCGACGTTCGTCGTACCGGGCAACGGGATCGCCGGGCTGCTCACCGCGGTACCGATGACCGCGGCCAGCCTCGGTACGGCGTACTACGCGTGGCGCAGGCTCGGCCAGCGGGCCGGCTAGCGGGTGGCGCCGGCTGGCCGGCCGTCAGTGCGGCCGGCCGGCGGGTTGGTCAGGCGCGGCCGTCGAAGAGCTTGGTCACCGAGCCGTCCTCGAAGACCTCGCGGATCGCCTGGCTGATCAGCGGCGCGATGGTCAGCACGGTCAGCTTGTCGAACTCGCTCTCCTCGGCGATCGGCAGCGTGTTGGTGACGATCACCTCGCTGGCCTGGCAGTTCTTCAGCCGGTCGACCGCCGGGCCGGACAGGATCGCGTGCGTCGCCGCGATCACCACCCCCGCGGCGCCCTCGGCCATCAGCGCGTCGGCCGCCTTGGTGATCGTGCCGCCGGTGTCGATCATGTCGTCGACCAGGATGCAGACCCGGTCCTTGACCTCACCGACGACCCGGTTGGCGACCGTCTCGTTCGGCCGGTGGATGTCGCGGGTCTTGTGGATGAAGGCCAGCGGCGCGTTGTCGAGCCGGGCCGACCACTGCTCGGCGACCTTGATCCGGCCGGCGTCCGGGGAGACGACGGCCAACTGCTGGTCGCCGTACTTGTCGCGCACGTAGTCGGTCAGGATCGGCAGCGCCATCAGGTGGTCCACCGGGCCGTCGAAGAAGCCCTGGATCTGCGAGGTGTGCAGGTCGACGCAGATCAGCCGGTTCGCGCCGGCGGTCTTGAACAGGTCGGCCATCAGCCGGGCCGAGATCGGCTCCCGGCCGCGGTGCTTCTTGTCCTGCCGGGCGTAGCCGTAGAACGGCAGCACGACCGTGATCCGCTTGGCCGACGCCCGCTTCAGCGCGTCGACCATGATCAGCTGCTCCATGATCCACTCGTTGATCGGCGAGGTGTGGCTCTGGATCACGAACGCGTCGCTGCCCCGGACCGACTCCTCGAACCGGACGTAGATCTCGCCGTTGGCGAAGTCGTAGGCCGAGGTCGGCACCAGACCGGAGCCCAGGTCCTCGGCCACCTGCTCCGCGAGGGCCGGGTGGGCCCGTCCGGAGAACACCATCAGGTTCTTCTCGGTGGTCCGCTTCATACCGCTCATGGCCGCGCCTCCCGTTGTGGTTCCTCGCCAGTGTCACCCGGCGAGGCGTTCCGCGCAGCATCTGAGTCGGCCAGTGCCTGCTCGGCGGCCTTCGCCGTCTTCGTCCCGGCCCGCTTGCGCGCGACCCAGCCCTTGATGTTGCGCTGGCGGCCCCGGGCGACCGCGATCTCGCCCGGACCGACCGGGGTGTCGATCGCGCTGCCCGCCGCGATGTAGGCGCCGTCGGCAATGTCCGCCGGCGCGACCAGCACCGAGTTGCTGCCGACGAACGAGTACTTGCCGATGGTGGAGTGGAACTTGTTGACACCGTCGTAGTTGGCGAAGATCGTGCCGGCGCCGATGTTCGCGCCCTCGCCGATCGTCGCGTCCCCGGCGTAGGTGAGGTGCGGGACCTTGGCGCCGTCGGCGATCGCGGCGTTCTTGGTCTCCACGAAGGTGCCGATCTTGCCCTTGACGCCCAGCGTCGTACCGGGCCGCAGGTAGGCGAACGGGCCGACCGTCGCCTGGGCGCCGATCACCGCGCCCGAGCCGTGGCAACGGATGATCGAGGCGCCCTCGCCGACCTCGACGTCGGTCAGCGTGGTGTCCGGGCCGATCGTGGCGCCGGAGGCGACCTTGGTGGTGCCGTGCAGCTGGGTGTTCGGCAGCAGGGTGACGTCGCGGTCGAGGGTGACCGTGGAGTCGACCCAGGTGGTGTTCGGGTCGACCACGGTGACGCCGGCCCGCATCAGGCCGTCGAGCGTGCGCCGGTTGAGCTCGGCGCGCAGGGTGGCCAGCTGGACCCGGTCGTTCACGCCCTCGGTCTGCATCGCGTCCTCGGTGACGTACGCGCCGACCCGCTTGCCGTCGCCGCGGGCGATCGCCAGCACGTCGGTCAGGTACAGCTCGCCTTGGGCGTTGTCGGTGGTGATCCGGGTCAGCCCGTCGCGCAGGGTGGCCGCGTCGAAGGCGTAGATCCCGGCGTTGATCTCATCGATCTGGCGCTGCTCGGGCGTCGCGTCCTTGTGCTCCACGATGCCGGCGACGCTGCCGTCCTCACCCGGGATGATCCGGCCGTAGCCGGTCGGGTCCGGCACCCGCGCGGTCAGCACGGTGATCGCGTTGCCGCTGCGCTCGTGCTCGGCGACGAGCTCCTTGAGCGTCTCGGCCGCGAGCAGCGGAACGTCACCTGAGGTGACGATCACGGCGCCGTCGAAATCAGCCGGTACTGCGCTCAGGCCCGACCGGACCGCGTCGCCGGTACCCAGCTGCTGCTCCTGGACGGCGGTGCGGGCCTCGGGGTCGATCTCGGCCAAGTGGGCCTCGACCAGCTCACGGCCGGTACCGACCACGACGACCAGGTGCTCCGGCGCCAGCGCTCGGGCGGTGACCACAGCGTGCCCGACGAGACTGCGCCCGCCGATCTCGTGCAGCACCTTGGGGGTGGCGGATTTCATCCGGGTCCCCTGCCCGGCGGCCATGATGATGACAGAGGCAGGACGGTGGGAGGTCACGCGGTTTTCTCCTCGAGTTCCCGGCGAGTTCGGCTGGAACGACTGTCACGGACACTCGGAACGGTGCCTAAGCAAGCCTACTGGCTCAGCGCGCCGTCCCACGCACGGCCTCCACCAGCCGCGCTGGCGTGAACCCGGTGTATTCCTGCATCAGCCGCTCCCTGGCAGCGTCGTTGTAGCCCCGACGAGCCACTTGACGGTAGTACTCCGTGACCCGTTTCACTCCCACTTGCCCGATCAATCGCTCCACCGCAAGCCAACTGACCCCCTCAGCGGCTGCCGCGGTGACCCCATCTGCGGCACCTCGGGCGACCCCGACGCCGGCACCTCGGGCGACCCCGTCGCCGGCACCTCGGGCGACCCCGTCGCCACCTCCGGCGATACCGTTGTGGCCTCCTCCGGGGACCCCGCTGCCGGCCCCTCCGCCAGCAACCCCGGCGCCACCTCCTCCGCCGATACCGGCGCCACCTCCTCCGGCGATCCCGTCGCCGGCACCTCCGGTGAACTCGTCGTCAGCGGGGAGCCTGGTGAGTCGCCTGAGTTCTTGCTGGCTGATGGCGGTCCGCATCCTCGCTCGCTGGGCAGCTGGCAACTGCAGGTTCCCGGCGTACTGGGCCATGCCCTCGGCCAGCCAGCGGGGCGCTCCGTCGCCGAGTCTGACCGGCAGGAGATGCATGAGCGCGTGACTCATCTGGGCCGCGCTCAGCGTGGGTTGCCGGAGTACCAGCCACCCACCGGCCGGCTGGATCGAATCGCTCGCCGGGCTCGGCATCGCTCGCACCTCAGCCGGTTCGTCGCCGGGGATCGTCGGCGGGAGCTCGGTCAAGACCTGCGGCTCGCGCAGCGCCACGACGTACGGGACTGTCTGTAGTTGACCGGGCCAGATCTTGCGGATCTGCCGGCCCGCCGCAACCGTCTCGTCGGCGAGACGCACGGCTCGTTGGAGCTGGCCTTGGTTCGCGATGACGACGACATTGACCCTGCGGACCACCGCGAGCGGACCGAAGTCCCAGGGCTGACGGTTGGAACCGATGGCCCGGTCGAGGTCGCGATCGGAGACGAGCAGCAGGCGGCCTTTGCGGAAGGAATAGGTGTAGCCGACGTCTGTGGCCGCCTGACCGAGGCGGCTGCCGCGCAGGAGGTATCGCATGCTGACACGGAAGGTTGTCGTTTGTGTGCCGTACTTGTCCCAGGGCTCGGCGCGGCGGTAGGTCACGCTCACGCCGATGGCCTGAAGATTGCGGAACAACTGCGCCTGCTTGGGTCGCAGCGCGGGCGCAACATCCTGCAGGAAGAGCGCGAGATTGCCGGTCCTGATAGCGACGCCGCGACGAGCCAGGCTCGCGTCCACGGCGTTGGCCAGCTGCGGATCCACCTCACCGGTCGCGCTGGGACGCACACTGCGCAGCAGCACCCCGCTCGTGGCGTCACTCGTCAGCCGAACCGTGCTCTCCGCCGGCGTAATCGCCAGCCACAACCCAGCCGCAACCACCAACGCCGCAACCCCAGGCGTCAAGGCCTCCCAAACCCGCCGCACACCCACCTACTCGATGTACCCGGTAGCCGGATCAACCTGACCCAAAAACCCCCGAATCGACTCCTCAAGCTCAGCCCGAGTCCGCTCCACCCCATCCGAACTCACCGAACTGAACCCGTAGCCAGGGTTAGGCCCAGACAACCAACTGAAGTCGTACTGCCCGGTCGTCTCCGACCGCACAACCTCAAACCGCTCCCCCTCCACCACAACCTCGAACCGCCCCACCCCACCAACTCCCACCACAACCCCACCTCCCTAACTCCGCCCAGCAGACTACAACCCCCCAAGCTCCGCCCACCCGTCCTCACATCGGAGTGAGGCATTGCGGCCACCCGGAGAGGAGGTCCTGCCCGCCGCCAACAGTGGAAGCGCCCGAAGGCCGCCGACCTGGTGGCCGTGCGGGCGCTTGACTATCCGACTCGGAACACGGCGCTCGTGTGAGCCCTCGGCCCACAACACACTCCTCCACATAACGCGTCCCGCAACGTCACTCCCACCACCCGACCCTTCGCCCCCCACGCGCTCTCCCGGCGATCCCGTCTGTCAGATGTGACGGTGCAGGCATCAGCGGGTCCAACTGACCCAGCACCGGTCGAGTAAGCGCCCGCCCGCACCCGCGCCGCCTCGCGACAGTCGCCCGACATCACGAAACCGGCCGTCCGGCCTAGCGATTGTCCCCGCTACCGCCGAGCATTGCCCGGTTCTGCCGGTCCGCGAGTTTTGCGATGTTGAGCTGAGCGACATCGTCGAGGGAGATACCGAAGTAGTCCGCGATAACCGCGACGTACCAGAGCGTGTCCCCGAGTTCCTTGGTGAGATCCTCGATGTCCCACTGCGAGAAGTCGCTGTCCTTGTCCCGCACGATCTTCTTGGCCTTCTCGGCGATCTCGCCTGTTTCCCCAACCAGCCCAAGCAGCAGATGGAACAACTCGTTCAACTTCTCCTTAGGCGCAGCCGTACGAAGCGCTGCTCGCTGATACTCATTCAAATCCATCCCAAAACCATAGACAGAACGACGGCGACCGCTGGCCCGTGGCGAAGGATGAGACCTGGGACCGCCGAGTCTCGGCGGTACCAAGGGCCAGCCGACGGGGTGCCGCTGTCCCTCCCGCGATCCACAAACGCAACGACGCCGCGAGTCAGCCACCACAATCCACCAAGCCCTGCCTGCATCCTGGGTTGCCACCCTGTTGTCCCGGCGTTGTCCAGCGGAGGCGTCCCGAGGTTGCCCCCGCGGAGGGGTCCCGCAGTGATGTCCGTCGGAGCGTCCGCAGCGTTGTCCCGTCGTTGTCTAGCGGAGGGGTCCCCGAGGTGTTGTCTCGCAGAGCGCCCGCAGTGCTGTCCGTCGGAGCGTGCGCAGCGTTGTCCCGACGTTGCCCAGCGGGAGGTCCAGACGCGTTGTCCCGCAGAGCGCCCGCA
>NZ_JBFAAA010000012.1:0-249422 GCF_040639475.1 Kribbella sp. NPDC023855 | reverse complement strand
GCAGTGCTGTCCGTCGGAGCGTGCGCAGCGTTGTCCCGACGTTGCCCAGCGGGAGGTCCAGACGCGTTGTCCCGCAGAGCGCCCGCAGTGCTGTCCGTCGGAGCGTGCGCAGCGTTGTCCCGACGTTGCCCAGCGGAAGGTCCAGACGCGTTGTCCCGCAGAGCGCCCGCAGTGCTGTCCGGCGGCGTGTTCTCGCGGTGTCCCGCGGCGGAGCTGGATCTCGCGATTCCGGCTCGGACTGCGCTCTGCTGGCCGCGGAATGCGGGCTGCGGGCAAACGGGCGTGCGATGATGTGCTTGCGCCCCACGACCCCCGTGGCCGGTGGGGCTCGGGCTGCGGTTTGAGGACCGCTGACGGGCGCGGCGGTACTACGGGCTGGCGGAGGGAGTGCCGCTGTCGCCCCTCGGGTCGAGGAGTGAGACGGCATCGGGAATCAGCCAGCGCAAGCCCGAGCCCCGCATACATCTGGGTGCTGGCAGTGTCGCTGCGGCGTGGTCCCCCAATGTCGTCTCACGGCGGAGGTGGGCGTCGAGAGTCGGTTCGATTGCGCTCCGCTGCCGTGGAATGCGGGCAACGGGCGGTGCGATGGCGTGCGCTTGCGCTCCGCGGCCCTTGGCTGACGGGGTTCAGGCTGCGGCTTGAGGACCGCCGACGGGCGCGGTGATACTACGGGCCGGCGGAAGGCGTGCCGCGGTCGCCCCAGGGGTCGAGGAGTGCGACGGCTTCGGGGGTCAGCCAGGGTAAGGCGCTGGTGCCTGGCTGCGGGCGGGACTCCGGGCTGGTCCGCGGGCGGGACTCCAGGCTGGTCTGTGGATCGGGCTGGCGGGTGAGGCTGGTGGTGGATACGCGGTCGGGGTGTTCGTGGTGCGGGTTGACGTTGACCTGGCCGGGTGAGGGCTTGGGGAGGTGGCTGGGGCATGCCTGGTGCGCTGTGCTGCTGACGTGTGCGGGTGTGGGCGGGGTGGAGTACCTGTTCAGGTCGGTCAGCTGGGCCAGATCGGTGGCGCCGGCAGGGGCGGGACTGGTCCAGGTTGGGCGGGTTACGTGGACGACGCCGTTGGTGATCGTGATGGTCCAGCGACCGCCGTGTACTGCGCGGTGGTGGACGGCGCAGAGCAGGACGAGGTTGGTGATTGAGGTGGGGCCGCCGTCGATCCAGTGGATGAGGTGGTGGGCGTGGCACTGCCACGGCGGTGCTTTGCAGATGACGCAGCCTTTGTCGCGTTTGGTCAGGGCGCGGCGGATGGGGCGGGTGACGAAGCGTTGTTCGGTGCCGACGTCCAGGGGTTGGGAGTCTGAGCCGAGGACGATGGGGAGGATGGCGGCGTCGCAGGCTAGGCGGCGGACGGCGGAGGCGGACAGGTTGTCGCCGTAGACGAGTTCTCCGACGGCGTGGGTTGTTGCGGTGCGGAGGTCGTCGAAGTCGATGGTGATGGTGATGTGCGGGACGCCTGGGCCGCCCGTCGGGCCGGCGTCGTTGTCGGTGCGGGGTGTGTTGGCGGCGGCCAGGTTCAGGATCAAGGTCAAGGCGTCGGCTTGGCGTTTGTCGTGTGGGCGGGGGTCCAGTTCGCCGTCGAGGGTGCGGTGGGGTTTGGACAGGCGGTTGATTTGGGTGCGGAACTGCTCGGCGTTTTCGCCGGCCAGGTAGCCGGTGAACTTCACACCGCCGTCGGCCCGGCGCAGCGTGAGGGTCTCCCGGGCGTGGGCGTCGTTCTCAGCGGGTTCGGGGCCGTCGGTGTCCAACCGGGCCAAGACCTCTCGACCGAAACCCCGAAGATCGTCGGGGGTGAGGAGCGGGCGACTTCGATCATCTGTTCCTCGGCCACCCGCAGCAGCTCGTCCGGCACTGAAGCCGGCGCCTTCTCCAAGGTGGTGACGATGGCTTCGGCTTGGGCTGGGCTCAACCTCGCCGCGCCAGGCACAGCGCCGCTGTCGCTGTCGGTGGGTGCTGCCGGGTCGGGGAGGGCTGCTGTGACGGCGGAGTACTTGGAAAGTGCCTTGGTGGTTTTGAGGTCTCGGCGGATTTCGCGGCGGTTGCGGTTGTGGCGCAGCGAGAGGAATTCGATGGTGTCGTGGGCGCCGTGTTCGGTGGCGAGGCCGCGTTGGTCGAGGTCGGCGAGGAGCTGGAGGTGGTAGGTGTTCAGGGTGGAGAGGGCAGCGTCTACGGCGTCGAGGGTGGACAGCAGGGCGCTGTCGGTGAGCCTCGATGGCGGGAGTAGCTGCGTGGTCTCCATGCAGTAAACTCTAGAGACCACCTCCGACAGTTTCTGGGCTCAGATCGCCTTGTTTTTAAGGGGAATCTCGATTGGCCGGAACCGGACAAGTTGTGCACAGGGAGTTCAGTTCTGTGGATGAGGGCATGATGTTGCGTAGGGCAACATAGGTCATCCTGGGCCGCTTGTGGATCGAACTATCGGGGCTCGGTTGCCGCCCGCCGCTGGTCAGGCGGGGGTGGCGATGAGTTCGCGGATTATGTCGGCGTGGCCGGCGTGTTGGGCTGTTTCGGTGAGCATTCTGATCAGGAGTACGCCCAACGTGGTTGTCTGCTGGCCCTCGGGCCAGTGCGGGACGTGGCCGGCGGCGTACAGGGGCAGGTTGGCGACGGTGGTGTCGGAGTTGGCGCAGATCGCGCGGTAGACACCGGTGATGTAGTCGGTCGACTCGTCTGGAGTGGCCCACATGTCGATCTCGTCGTACGGGTCGTCGCGGAACCAACTCGGCCGCTCAACTGGTGGGCGGCCGAACGAGGCGCCGAGGTAGCCGTACTCGAGGCCGGCCAGGTGTTTGACCAGACCGAGGAGATTCGTGCCGCTCGGGGTCAGCGGACGGCGTCGGTCGTACTCCGGTAAGCCGTCCAGCTTGGCGAGCATGACTGCTCGGCTGCTCTGGAGCTTCCCCAGGAGTTCAAGTTTGAGGTCAGGCACCTGATCAGTCGTCTTCGGAGCGGAAGGAGTCGACGGCGCGCTCGCGGAGCATGTCGAGCTGCACGGTCAGGATGCCGATCACCTCTTCGACGTTCATTCCCTCGGTCTCGCGAAACGCCCAGCTCGGATGGCCCTCGTCGTCCAGACACTTGACCAGTACGACGCCTTCCAGGGCGGTCCAGCCCGGAAGCAGCGGTGGCACGCGGAAGCCGTCGCCGAGCACCTGGGCGACAGGGAGTCCGTATTCAGTCGACATAACCCCCATACTCTCCCGCACTCCCAGCCCAGGGCGAACTTCTTGCGGCGGTTCTGTCGTATCCGCCCGACCCTGTTCGTAGCGTAGGTGGAGGCGGACAGCGGGTCCGCCCGAGCCGAAGGAGCAGACATGCCCGAGTACCTCATCTACTTCAACCAGCAGTGGGTGGGTGACCACAGCGAGGAATGGTTCGCCGGCCGCGGCCCTCTCGCCATGGCCGTCGTGAACGAGATGAAGGAAGCCGGCGTCTACGTCTTCGCCGGAGGGCTTGAGGAAGAAGACGGCCCGATCTACGCCGCCGACCCCACCAGCGGCGAGATTCTGATCACCGACGGCCCGTACGTCGAAACCAAGGAGTTCCTCGGCGGATTCGCCCTGGTGGACGTCCCCGACGACGAAACCGCCAAGCACTGGGCCGGCAAAATCGCCGAGGCCTGCGGCTGGCCCCACGAAGTACGCCGCTTCAAACCCCGCCCCCAAACCAAATAGCCTCCTGTTCAACCCACAGATGCCGGTCGGGGCGGCCATCCCCCCGCAGACGCACCGTTTGTTAGCAACAAGCGCAGTGCAGTAGTCGGAAGAACGCTGTTGACGGCACTGCCACGGGTCTTCAAGATGTTGCAGTCAGCGGAGGTAGTGGAACCGCTGGCCTAGGCCGCTGCCTCGGTACAGAAGTAGCCAAGCCCGGCTTCTGTACCCGTTGTGGAGGGGAGCTGCCCGTTCGAGACGGGCCAGTGCGGGCAAGGGTCGCCCGGATGTCGTGGAGGCGGGCGGCGTCCACTACTGCTTGCGCATAGCTCGCCCATCATGTCTTCCCGTCTGCCGTTCATCCCACACGTAGCGCGATCCGGCTGCGGTGAGGTCGTCGAGCTGCCGCTTGGTCCCGTAGCCGATGCTCGCCGGTCCGCTGGGCTCGGACCATCGGGCGCCTGGTCGCCGGCGCGGGCGACGGGAGTCAGACACCAAACCGCCGCCGCCCGGCCACCAGGTCCGGGTGGGCACGACGCTCCAACCCGCGACACGAGCACGGGTGGGTGCAAGTGGCCGGCCCGACCCACGCGACGCGAGTCAGACACCCAAGCGCCACGCCCGGCGACAGGTCCGGGTGGGCGCGACGCTCCAGCACGCGAGACGAGCACGGGTGGGTGCAAAAAGATGAACCCCCAGGTCTGAAGTGACCTGGGGGTTTGTTGCTCCCCCGCCTGGTTTCGATCCAGATCTTCGAGATTCAAAGTCTCGCGGGCTGCCGATTACCCCACGGGGGATCGCGTGGACGCCGGAACAGTCTGCCATGGGTGGGCAAGGCGACACGCGAGGGGTTCCTTACCTACGGGCCCGTAGGTTACGTTTGCGTAGGTAAGCCGTCCTCCACCAAGGGGAAATCATGACTCCAGTTGCGGCACCGGAGGCGCCCACCGGCGCCCGGCAGGCTGGCGAGTTCGACACCGATCACGGGACGCGTGGTGGTGAGCAGAAGGGGATCTGGGAGCAGATCGCCCTGGCGCTGTTCATCGGGATCCCCTTCCTCGCCGTGCTGGCTGCGGTACCGATCGCCTGGGGCGGGTTCCTCGGCTGGCGGGACATCGTGATCGCGGCCGTGTTCTACACGGTCTCCGGGCACGGGATCTCGATCGGTTTTCACCGGTATTTCACCCACAAGTCCTTCAAGCCGAACCGGCCGCTCAAGTACGCGCTGGCCATCGCCGGCTCACTCGCGATCGAAGGTCCGGTGGTGCGCTGGGTGGCGGACCACCGCAAGCACCACAAGTTCTCCGACCGTGAGGGCGACCCGCACAGCCCGTGGAAGTACGGCACCAGTTTCGGCGCGCTGACCAAGGGCTTCCTGCATGCGCACATCGGCTGGCTGTTCGACACCGAGCAGACCCCGCAGCGGCAGTACGCGCCGGATCTGCTCAAGGATCGCGACATCGTCAAGGTGTCCCGGATGTTCCCGTTCCTGGTGCTGGCCAGCCTGTTCGCGCCGGCCGTCATCGGTGGCCTCTGGTCGTGGTCGATCGAGGGCGCGCTGACCGCGTTCTTCTGGGCCAGCCTGGTCCGGATCGCGCTGCTGCACCACGTCACCTGGTCGATCAACTCGATCTGCCACACGATCGGCGCGCGGCCGTTCAAGAGCCGGGACAAGTCGGGCAACGTGTGGTGGCTGGCGATCCTCAGCCAGGGTGAGTCGTGGCACAACCTGCACCATTCCGACCCGACCTGCGCGCGTCATGGCGTACTGCGCGGGCAGCTGGACACGTCGGCGCGGTGCATCTGGTTCTTCGAGAAGCTGGGCTGGGTCAGTGACGTCCGCTGGCCGGTCAAGGAGCGTCTCGAAGCGCGGCGGGTGACCGCCGCAGACCGTGCGGCGGCCTGAGCGGGCCGTAAATCTCCCACCTCGGACCCCCGATCTACGGCATGATGCTGACGTGATCGTTAGGGCGTGTCCGCAGTGACCGATCCCAAGCCGCGCCGCTCGACCCGGGTCCGGATGACCAGCGCCGATCGGCGCGAGCAGCTCATCGTGATAGCCCGCGGCCTGTTCGCCGAGAAGGGCTACGAGGCGACGTCCGTGGAGGAGATCGCGGCCCGCGCCGAGGTCTCCAAGCCGGTCGTCTACGAGCACTTCGGCGGCAAGGAGGGCCTGTACGCCGTTGTCGTCGACCGCGAGGTCCGCAAACTACTCGACACGGTGACGGCCAGTCTGACCGCCGGCCGTGCTCACGAGTTGGTCGAGCAGGCCGCGCTGGCGCTGCTGGACTACATCGAGAACTCCTCCGACGGCTTCCGCATCCTGGTCCGCGACTCACCGGTCGGCTCGGCCACCGGTTCGTTCATCTCGATTCTGAGCGATGTCGGCACCCGGGTCGAACACATCCTGGCCGAGGAGTTCAAGCGCCGCGGCCTGGACCCGAAGTTCGCCCCGATGTACGCCCAGATGCTGGTCGGCATGGTCGCGTTGACCGGCCAGTGGTGGCTCGACGTACGCCGCCCGAAGAAACCCGATGTCGCCGCTCACCTGGTCAACCTCGCCTGGAACGGCCTCTCCGGCCTCGAGGCGAAGCCCACCCTCTCGACCCGCCCGCACAAGTAGCTCGTACAAGAGCCCGCACGAAGCCCGCACGAAGAGCCCGGCGCACGACGGCGAGCCAGACGCCAGTACGACGTACGCGTGAGACCCCGGTAGGACGCCGACATCCACCTGGGGCATGACCAAATCACGCCCGGTACGCCGTAATCTGGCCGCTATGACGGGGACCATGGCCGGGATCCTGGCGCCCCGGCGGCAGGTCAGCCCGAGCAGCAAGGCGTTCGACGTGCTGCTTGCGGGCGGGCTCACGCTGTTCTTCGGACTGTTCTCGCTCGCCCAGGAGGGCTACTCCGGCGTACTGGCTTTCGGCATGCTGGGGCCCCTGGTCTGGCGCCGCAGCCATCCCGAGCCGGTCTTCTTCGCCGTCTCGGCGGTCGCCGTCCTGCAGTGGCTCGCCGGCGCGCAACTGATGCCGGGCAACGTCGGCCTGCTGATCGCGCTCTACACGATCGCCGTGTACGGCGAGGTGAAGTACAGCCGGATCGCCCTCGGCGTCGGCGGACTCGGCGTCCTGATGGCGACCGCGCGGTACTACAGCAACTCGGACTGGCGCCAGCAGGTGACCATGATGGTCGCGCTCGGCGCGCTGGTGTTCGGCGTCTGGGCGTTCGGCGAGCGCCGTCGGACCAAGGGGCTGTACGTCGCCCAGCTGGAGGAGCGTGCCGCGCAACTGGAACGCGATCGCGACCGGGAGGCCAAGCTCGCCGTCTCCAACGAACGGACCCGGATCGCCCGCGAGATCCACGACGTGGTCGCGCACGGCCTGTCCATCATGATCGTCCAGGCCGACGGCGGCCTGTACGCCGCAGACGCCTCGCCCGAGCAGGCCAAGAAGGCGCTGGCGACCATCGGTGACACCGGTCGGGCGTCGCTGACCGAGATGCGCAAGATGCTCGGCATCCTCAAGCAGGACGCCCAGCCCGAGCTCGATCCGGACCAGCCGCGCCCGCAACCCGGTGTCTCGTCGCTGCCCGAGCTGATCGAGAACGTCCGGGAGGCCGGGCTCACCGTCGACTACGAGGTGACCGGCACACCCCGCGATCTGCCCGCGCTGCTGGGACTGACGGCGTACCGGATCGTGCAGGAGGGTTTGACCAACACGCTGAAACACGCCGGGCCGGGAGCGCGCACCTGCGTCCAACTCGACTTCGGGCGCGAGATGCTGACCGTGGTGGTCACCGACGACGGCCGCGGTGCCGGCGTCGCGCCGAGCAGCGACCCGGGGCACGGTCTGGTCGGGATGCGGCAACGCGCGTCGATCTCCGGCGGTACGGTGAACGCCGGACCGAAGGCGGGCGGCGGTTACGAGGTGATCGCCAAGCTGCCGTACAACCTGCCCGACGGAGGAGTTCAGTGACCGACACCGCATCGACCGACGGCACCCGACCGACCGATGACACGATCCGGGTGTTTCTGGTGGACGACCAGGAACTGGTCCGGGCGGGCTTCACCATGCTGGTGGACTCGCAGCCGGACATGCGGGTGGTCGGCCAGGCCGGTGACGGTGGCGAGGCGCTGGAGAAGCTCCGGGTCACCGCCTGCGACGTCGTACTGATGGACGTCCGGATGCCCCGGCTGGACGGCGTTGAGGCGACCAGGCAACTACAGTCGTTGCCCGAGGCCCCCAGAGTGATCGTGCTGACCACGTTCGACCTGGACGAGTACGCCTTCGCCGCGATCAAGGCCGGCGCGGCGGGCTTCCTGCTCAAGAACACCCCACCGGCCGACCTGCTCTCCGCGATCCGCCAGGTCCACTCCGGTGACGCGGTCGTCTCCCCCAGTACTACGCGTCGCCTGCTCGAGCACTTCGCCGGCTCCCTCCCGGACGGCGAGACCGAGCGTCCCGATCTCGCGGACCTCACTGCCCGCGAACGCGAGGTCCTGGTCGAGGTCGCCCGCGGCCTGTCGAACACCGAGATCGCCCGCCTCTTCACGTTGTCCGAGGCAACGGTCAAGACCCACATCGGCCGGATCCTCGCCAAGACAGGCCTTCGCGACCGAGTCGCCCTGGTAGTCCTCGGCTACGAAACCGGCATCGTCAAACCACCCCGCTGATGCACGAACCGGTACTACGTCACTGGGGGCCTGGCCGCTTCATCGTCACCTGCATCGGGGTGCTGATCGTTGCGGCCATCGTCGCCGCCATCGTGGTCGATCCGGCAATCGCGGCAGCAATCGTTCTGCTCCTCTTCGTGCTGGTCATGGCGATGGTCAACGACGTCAAGATCACCGAGGACGAACTGTTGCTGGGCCACCCGATCAGGACCAGCCGGATCGCACGGAGCGAGGTGGACTTCGCCCGGTTCGAATACCGCCCGCTGGGGATCTTTCTGGAGATCCACCTGCGCGACGGCAGGGTCATCCAGGTCCTCCAGCAGCCGAAGATGACGTCGACGGAGTTGAGTGGCGATCCGCCGCAACCCGGCGGTGCCGCGTACGAGATCACTGCGTGGGCAAGGAAGTAGTACGACTCTGGTCGTACGCACGGTCCATTCCGTGGGCCGACTCTTTTGCGGTGGTTGATCCGTAGCTTCTTGGGAGGTGGGCGAGAGCGTCTCGTCCCGGGCCCTTTCGAGGAGAACGATGACCATCCAGACCGGTGAGCTCCCGCTCGGCCGTTTGCCGCAGGACGCCGCTGACCGGACCGCCATCCGCGCGCACGAACTTCGCAAGGTGTACGGCCAGGGTGACACCGCGGTCGCCGCACTCGACGGGGTCTCCGTCGACTTCGGGGTCGGGCGGTTCACCGCGATCATGGGTCCGTCCGGCTCGGGCAAGTCGACCCTGATGCACTGCCTGGCCGGGCTCGACACCCCGACCTCCGGGCAGGTCCTGCTCGGTGAAACCGAGCTGACCCAGCTGCCCGACGCGGCGCTGACGAGGATCCGGCGGGACCGGATCGGCTTTGTCTTCCAGTCCTTCAACCTGTTGCCGATGCTGTCCGCCAAGGACAACATCCTGCTCCCGCTGGAACTCGGCGGCCGCAAGCCCGACCAGCAGTGGATGAGCACGCTGATCGACGTACTCGGCCTGCAGGACCGGCTCACGCACCGCCCGTCTGAGCTGTCCGGCGGCCAGCAGCAGCGGGTCGCGGTGGCCCGCGCGCTGGTCGGCCGGCCCGAGGTGGTCTTCGCCGACGAGCCGACCGGCAACCTGGACTCCCGCTCCGGTGCCGAGGTGCTCGGCTTCCTGCGCCGCTCCGTTCGCGAGTTCGGCCAGACCGTGGTGATGGTCACCCACGACCCGCTCGCGGCGTCGTACGCCGACCGCGTCGTGATGCTTGCCGATGGCAAGCTTGCCGGTGAGCTCGCCGACCCCACCCCGGAGTCCGTCCTGGACGCCCTGCGGCAGCTGGGGGCCTGACCGTGCGACGCTCCATCCTCTCCTCCCTGCGCGCCCATCTGGGCCGCCTGGTCGCCGCCTGCCTGGCGATCGTGCTCGGGGTCGGCTTCGGCACCCTGGCGATGACCGCGCACGCGTCGGCCACGAACGGGATCGACCAGACCATCGGCAAGCAGAACGCCGGCGTCGACGCGGTCGCCAACCCCAATCGCGAGTCGCTCACGCCCGCCGAGGCCGCCAAGGTGGCGAAACTGCCGCAGGTCGCTTCCGTCGTCACCGAACTATCGGCGTACATGCAGGTCCAGTGGGCCGGCCAGGTCCGCCCTGACAGCCTGGGCGTGGACGCTCGCTACGACACCTCGAAGATCGCCGGGCCGAAGACCTCCTCCGGGAAGTTGCCCGAAGCAAAGAACGAGATCGCGTTGCCGGCCAAGCTGGCGGAGAAGTACAAGGTCGCGATCGGCCAGGAGCTCAAGCTCAGCACCTGGGAGGGCAAGTCCTACCAGGTGAAGGTGGTCG
This sequence comes from Kribbella sp. NPDC023855, assembly GCF_040639475.1. Classification (NCBI taxonomy): domain Bacteria; kingdom Bacillati; phylum Actinomycetota; class Actinomycetes; order Propionibacteriales; family Kribbellaceae; genus Kribbella; species Kribbella sp. NPDC023855. Next base: position 239,293 of record NZ_JBFAAA010000012.1, on the reverse strand, counting down.
GCCTGATCGACGACGGTACGTCGATCGGCGGCGCGAACGCGGTCGCTACCGCCGAGACGGTGAAGACCTTCGAGCCGGGCGGCTACATCAACAAGCTCAAGGTCGCGGCCGCGCCCGGCGTGAGCCAGGAAGCGCTGGCCGCCGCGATCAGCGGGGTCGTCAACAAGGGCGTGGACGTCTACACCGGTACGGCGTGGATCGACCGCGAGGTCAAGGGCATCACCAGTGGTATCGACGTCCTCGGTGGCGTGTTCGGCATGTTCGCCGTGATCGCGCTGTTCGTCGCCTGCCTGGTGATCGCCAACACGTTCACCATCGTGATCGCCCAGCGGACCCGCGAGATGGCACTGCTGCGCTGTGTCGGCGCCTCCCGCAAGCAGGTGTTCTCCTCGGTCCTCGCGGAGGCGAGCATCGTCGGATCGGTTGCCTCAGGCATCGGCGTGGTCTTCGGCGTCGCGCTGTCCGCGATCGCGCTGACACTGGCCCGCACGTTCGACTGGGGTCTGCCGCCGGTCGCTCTCCATCTCGACCTCGCGTCGGTGTTCATCCCGCTCCTGCTCGGTACGGTCGCCACGATCCTGGCTGCCGTCGTACCGGCGAGGCGGGCAACCAGGGTCGCTCCGCTGGCTGCCCTCCGGCCCGAGGCGGCGCCGATCGCCAAGTCCAAGGCCGGCGTACTGCGTCTCGTCCTCGGCTTCCTGTTGCTGGCCGGCGGTGGAGCCCTCCTCGTCCTGGCTGCCACGTCGAGCCAGGTGATCGTCGGAGTCGCCGGCGGGGTGATGTCCTTCCTCGGAGTACTGGCGATCGGTTCGCTGCTGGTGCCCGCACTGGTCAGATTGCTCGGCGCCTTGCCCGCGCGCGCCGGAGGGGTGCCTGCGCGGATCGCCGTCGCCAACGCCGTCCGCAACCCGCGGCGGACCGCGGCGACCACCTCGGCGCTGTTGATCGGCGTGACGCTGATCAGCCTGACCTGCGTCGGGATCGCCTCGGTCCGCAACACCTTCGACGTCACGATGGACAAGGAATACCCGGTCGACGTGACGATGAAGGTCTACGACGAGAAGATGCCGGCCACCGCGGCCAAGCAACTGCAGGACATCAAGGGCATCACGCAGGTGGTGCCGGTCAAGTCGGCGTCCGTCAAGACCGGCGGCGAGACACTGGAGATCACCGGTGTCGACCAAGCGACTGCCGGTTCGGTGATCCACAACCCGGCGCTGGCCGGCCAACTGCAGCCCGGTACTGCGCTGATCGACCGCCAGACGATGGGCATGCTCAACCTCGAGGACGGCTCGACGGTCACCATCGTGTCGGGTAAGCACAAGCTCGAGCTGAAGGCTGTCCGAGCGCACGGTCTGGATCCGATCACCATCACACAAGCGGATCTGACCAAGCTCGCGCCGAACGCGGCAGTGACCGGCTACTGGCTGGCCTCCGATCCGAAGGCCGACGGTCCCGAGGTGATGGACGCCCTCAAGCAGTCGCTGCCAACGGTCAAGAGCCTGACCATCGGCGGCGGACTGGCCGAGCGGAGCTTTTACACCAAGGTGTTCGACGTACTGCTGCTCGTCGCGGTCGGACTGCTCGGAGTCTCGGTCCTGATCGCGCTGGTCGGGGTCGGGAACACACTCAGCTTGTCGGTGCTCGAACGCACCCGGGAGAACGCGTTGCTTCGGGCAATGGGGCTGACCAGGCGTCAGTTGCGCGGCATGCTCGCGGTCGAGTCGTTGCTGATGGCACTCGTCGCGGCCGGCCTCGGGATCGCGCTCGGCCTGGTCTACGGGTGGACCGGGACGTCCGCCTTGATGGGTAGCCAGGTCGACGGTCCGGTCCAGTACGCCGTACCGGGTCGTCTGTTGCTGACGATCGCGCTGGTGGCTGCTGTTGCCGGTCTGCTCGCGTCGGTGCTGCCGGCTCGGCGCGCCGCCAAGGTGGCGCCGGCAGGGGCGCTGGCCACCGAGTAGGTCAGACGATCTCGACTCGATTCCCGTGGCCGTCGGCGGTGTGGAACCGCCGGCGGCCCGGGATCGTGTCGTTGTCCCACTTGACCGGATATCCCTTGACCTGCAGGGTTTCGGCGAGTGCGTCGAGGTCGTCGACCGCGAGAGCGGGGTGGGCTTTCAGCGCCGGCGTGAAGTTCTCCTCGACGCCGACATGCACCTCGGCAGTACCGTCTTTGAACCAGCAGCCGCCACGCGCCGCGAGCAGCGGCGGCTTCTCCAGCTCGGTCATCCCCAGCGCGTCGCGGTAGAAGGCGCGAGCGACCTCCTCGCCGCCGGGCGGGCAGGACACCTGCACGTGGTCGAGCCTCATCATCAGTTTCCCTTCTGCGCGACGGCGAAAATCCGGCGGAACGGCAGCAGCGTCCCGAACTCCTGCTGCGGATAAGCCTCGTTCAGGCGGGCCCCGTACTCCGCTTCGAATTGCGCCCGCAACTCATCGGGCAACGACTGCAGAACGGGTCGCGCTCCCGTGCCCTTGACCCACTCCAGCACTGCGTTGTCACCCTGCAGGAGATGGCTGTACGTCGTCTCCCAGGCGTCGACGGTGCAACCTTCGGCGGTGAGCGCTGCGACATAGTCAGCCGGGCTCGGCACCTCTGCCCGGAACGCCTGCTCTGCGGCGTACTCCGCGTAGGGCTCGGTGTGAGCCAGTTCGCGAAGGATCGCGTGGGATGGCGCGTCCCCGTTGCCAGGAATCTGAATTGCCAGCCAACCACCCGGCTTGAGCGCCCGCACAAATCCCGGAAGCAACTCGAGCTGCTCGGGAATCCAGTGCAACGTTGCGTTGGTGACAATCACATCGACCGACTCCGGCGCGGCACTCCACTCCCGCACATCCCCCACCTCAAAGCTCAGTCGCTCCCCAGCCAGCTCCTGAGCCGCCTCAATCATCTGCGGCGAACTGTCCACCCCAACCACGCGAGCGCCCGGCCACCGCTCCACCAAAGAAGCAGTCAAATTCCCAGGCCCACACCCGAGATCAACCACCAGCAACCCATCACTCCCTCCTGTGCTGTCCTCCAGGTGGACTTGGGCGAGCAGGTCCATGAAGGGGCGGCCGCGTTCTGCGGCGTACTTGTTGTATTGGTGGGGGTTCCAGACCGGTGACTTGCGCATGGTGGGGGCCTCTCGGGGGAGATCTCTTGATGTCGAGATACTTTACGCCCTGCGGTTCTCTTGATGTCAAGAGTCTTGATGGCTTAGTGTCGGGGGTATGAGAGACGAGGTCGATCGGCTGGTCGAGGCCTGGCGGCGGGAGCGGCCGGATCTTGACGTGGCGCCGATGGAGGTGTTGTCGCGGGTCAGCCGGCTGGCGCGGCATCTCGACCGGGCTCGCCGGCAGGCCTTCGAGACGCACGGGCTGGAGTCGTGGGAGTTCGACGTACTGGCCGCGTTGCGCCGGGCCGGCAAGCCGTATCAGCTCTCCCCCGGCCGGCTGCTCAAGGAGACCCTGGTGACGTCGGGGACGATGACGAACCGGGTGGACCGGCTGGCCGCGCGCGGGCTGGTCGAGCGGCTTCCCGATCCGGCCGACCGGCGCGGCGTGCTCGTCCAGCTCACCGACGCCGGCCGCGACTCGGTCGACGCGGCGATGGCCGACCTGCTCGCCCACGAACGCACCCTGCTCGGCTCGATCAGCGAACGCGACCAGGCGAAGATCGCCCGGGTACTGCGCGAACTGGTCGGCCCGTTCGACCAGGAAAATCATTGACCGACATTTCCGCAACACCTGCCGGTAACTCGCCGGAATTGTGCCGGAATAATCCGAAAAGACCACCCGTCACTTTATCCCGGTGCCGATCGTTGCTAGTTGCAACGAGATCGTGAGATTGCTGTAGCGCACGACTATCGACACTGAGTGACCGGCCCAACTAGTGTCCTCACCATCGGTGGTCGAGCAACTACACAACGTTCATGGATCGGCGAACTTCGGCGGCAAGAGGTGGTCCGCCGAAGCCGGTTGGCGGTGTCCGGGGCTCGGGGCTCGGACAACCTGACCGGTACGGGACCCGCTCACCCGGCAGACGCGGCATACCCTCCGAGTTACAGGGGATCGGAGGGTGTGCCGCGACTCAGTTCTCCCGGGATTTGATCATGTATACAATTCCCGCCGCACCCGGAAATGTCCTGACAACGTTATCGACCGCCGGCAACGCGCTATTCCGCGCGTTCGGCCGCTTCGAACCAGGCGGTTTCCAGCTCACCGCGTTCTTCGGCCAGCTTGCGCAGCTCGGTGTCCAGCTCGGCCAGCCGCTCGTAGTTGCTCGCGTTCGCGGCCAACTGGTCGTGCAGCTTCGCCTCCGACTGGGTCAGTTTGGCGAGCTGCCGCTCGATCCGGTTGAGCTCCTTCTTCGCCGCCCGCGCCGCCGCCGCGTCCGCAACGGGCTCGGCCTCGGGCTCGGGCTGCCGCTCGGCCAGGGTCGAGGGGGTCGGAGCGGAAGTGGCGACCCGGCGTACCGGAGTACCGGAGGCCAGTTCTTCGAGGTACTGGTCGACGCCGCGCGGCAGGTGGCGGATGTAGCCGTCGCCCATGATCGCGTAGACCATGTCGCTGACCCGCTCCAGGAAGTAGCGGTCGTGCGTGACGACCACGACGACGCCCGGCCAGTTGTCGAGGAAGTCCTCGAGGACCGTCAGCGTCTCGACGTCCAGGTCGTTGGTCGGCTCGTCGAGGATCAGCACGTTCGGCTCGTCGAGCAGGATCCGGAGCAGCTGCAGCCGGCGGCGCTCGCCACCGGACAGGTCGCTGATCCGGGTGGTCAGCTTGTCGCCGGTGAAACCGAAGCGTTCGAGCAGCTGTGACGACGTCATCTCGCCGCCCCGGCCGGCCAGCGCCGCGGTCCGGCGGATGTCGGTGATGTGCGACAGCACGGTCACCGAACCGTCGAGATCCTCCAGCGTCTGCGACAGGTTGGCGACCCGGACCGTCTTGCCCTGCTTGACCAGGCCGGTGTCCGGCGGGAGCAGGCCGGTGAGCACCTTGAGGAAGGTCGTCTTTCCAGCACCGTTCGGGCCGAGCAGGCCGATCCGGTCGGCCGGGCCGAGCCGGAAGGTGACGTGATCGAGCATCAACCGGTCACCGAAGCGCAGCGAGACGTCCTCGGCGTCGAAGACGTCCTTGCCGAGTCGCGAGGTGGCCAGTTGGGCCAGGGCGAGCTTGTCGCGCGGCGCCGGCTCGTTCTCGATCAGGGCGTTCGCGGCCTCGATCCGGAACTTCGGCTTGGTGGACCGCGCTGGCGCTCCCCGGCGCAGCCAGGCGAGCTCCTTTTTCATCAGGTTCTGCCGCTTGCCTTCGACAACGGCCTCGTTGCGGGACCGCTCGGCCTTGGCCAGCACGTAGGCGGCGTACCCGCCCTCGTACGAGTTGACCTTGCCGCCCTGGACCTCCCAGGTCTCGTTGCAGACCGCGTCGAGGAACCACCGGTCGTGGGTGACCACGATCAGCGCACCGGCCCGGTCGACGACGTGTTGCGCGAGCCAGTCGACGGCCTCGATGTCGAGGTGGTTGGTGGGCTCGTCGAGGATCAGCAGGTCGACCTCGGTCATCAGCAGCCGGGCCAGCGACGCGCGCCGGCGCTCACCACCACTCAGCGTGCCGACCAGGGCTTCGTGGTCGACGCCACCGAGCAGGTGTTCCATCACCGAGCGTGCGCGGGGATCGGCGGCCCAGGTGTAGGTCTCGACATCACCCAGTACGGCGTGCGCGACGGTCAGCCCGGGATCCAGGTCGTCGACCTGACCGAGGAAGCCGAGTCGCAGGTCGCGGTTGTGCGTGATCCGGCCGGCGTCGGGCGTCTCCTCCCGGGCGAGCAACCGCAGCAGCGTGGACTTCCCGTCCCCGTTCCGCCCGACCACCCCGATCCGCTCGCCCCGGCCGATGCCGAGGGTCACCCCGTCGAGCAGGGTGCGGGTTCCGAAGCCTTTGGAGACAGCTTCCAGATTGACAAGGTTGGGTGCAGGAGTGGCGGCCATATCCCCTCAAGCCTAGGGCATGGCTGAGGGGTGACGGTCCGGACGGCCACTGACCGGGTGGTAGCCGTGGAAGGTGGTCAGGAGGATGCCTTCGCCGTGGGTGATGCCGGGGAGTTGGGCTTCGAAGGCGTGAACGCGGCCGGCCGGGATGCGCCCGGTGAGAGCCGTCCGGTCGGGAGCGACTTGGGTGCTCTCGAGGGTCGCGCCCGCCTCCGAGAGCTTGGCGATCACCTGCGAAACGGCATCCGGCGGCAGCTCGAGCTCGAAGCTGTTGACCGGCTCGCACACCGTAGTTCCGGCCTCCTGGAGCGCCTCGAGCAGTACCAGCGGCACGAGACGCCGGAAGTCCCCGGCAGCGGTTCCGACGGAGGAGTACTGCGTCAGGGTGAGGTCCACCCGGCAGTCCTGCACTTCCCACCCGTACAGCCCTTGCTGGAGAGCGGTCCGCGTAGTCTCCTCGATCGCAGTGTGGAACGCCCGCGGGAGCCCGCCGAGCTCGACCTCCAGCCGGTAGTCGATGCCGGTACCGAGCGGAGCGGCCGAGACCCGAAACCCGACTCCCGCGCACCACAGGTTGCCGGGCTCCCCCATCTCGCGCACCGCCGTACCGACGCCGACCGGGCGCTCGATGTGGATCGGTGTCGTCTCGCTGAAGCTGACGGTCAGCCCGTACTCGTCCTCCAGCAGCGAGGCGATCACCTCCTTTTGCACCTCGCCGTACAGGTTGACCGAGATCTCCCCGAGCGCGCCCTTGCGGACCCGGATCAGCGGATCCTGCTCGGCCAGCTGCTGCAACGCCTGGAAGAGCTTCACCCGATCGCCTGCCTGAATGACGGTCTCCAGCGTCGGTGGCGCGAAAAGCCGTTCGTCCCGGCGGGCCGGCGTGCCGAGCTGATCCCCGATCTGCACCCGCTTGAGCCCGCGCAGCGCGACGATCCGGCCCGCCTCCACACTGTCGACGGATCGCGTACCGCCTCGCTCAAACACCTGCACCGAGGTCGGTTTGACCTCGTACTGCGTCCCGCCGTGGTGCCCGTCGATCGATTGGCGGGCTTGAAGCCTGCCCGCGAACACCCGGGCCGAGGCGATCTTCTCCCCCGCCGGACCGCGTTCCACCTTGAACACGGACGCCCGCAACGGCTCCTCCGGCATACCGGTTGCCCGGGGCAACCAGTCGCGGATCCCCTCGATGAGCTCGGGCACGCCTTCGCCGGTCATCGCCGAGCCGAAGTACACGGGATGGACGAGCGAGCGCCCGACCTGGTCGGCCAGCTCGCGTCGATAGTCCTCCGCGGTGAGCGAGTCCTCGAGATAGCCGCTCAGGAACTGATCATTGCTCTCAGCAAGCATCTCGCCAAGACCCTTGCGGACAAGGGGAAATGGCTCGTACTGCGCCGCGCGGATGCCCAGGTCGGCGACTGAACCCATCGGGACTGCCGCGGGGGTGAGGAGTCGCCCGATGTCGGCGAGCAGTTCGTCGTACCGGGCTCCCATCCGGTCGATCTTGTTGACGAACAGCAGGGTCGGGATGCGCACTCGCGTCAGCGTGCGCATCAGCAGCCGGGTCTGCACCTGGACACCCTCGACCGCCGAGATCACCAGCACGGCGCCGTCCAGCACGGACAGCGCGCGCTCGACCTCGGCGATGAAGTCGGAGTGGCCCGGGGTGTCGATCAGGTTGACGGTCAGGTCACCGAGCTCGAACGAGACCACGGCCGAGCGGATCGTGATGCCGCGCCGGCGTTCCAGGTCCATCGAGTCGGTGGTGGTACTGCCGTCGTCCACCCGGCCGACGTGGTCGATCACGCCCGCCGCGTACAGCAGGCGTTCGGTCAGGCTGGTCTTACCGGCGTCGACATGCGCCAGAATGCCCATCGTCAGAGTGTTCAAAGGTCCTCGCGGGTGCGTCGCAGCGATCAGGAGTGATGGCGTAGATCGACACCTGGCGCATCGGGGGCTCCTTTTGAAATCGGCGCTGGGACCACTGACGGCCTGACGATAGCCTTCCGGTCAGGATCCGGCGACCGAGTTTTCGGCTGAGAGGACGGGCGGATGGAAGCGTTCGCAGCGCTGCTCCACCGGTACCGCAAGGCGGCCGGGCTGACCCAGCAGGACCTGGCGGACCGCTCCGGCACGAGCCTCGCCGCCATCGGCGCCCTCGAACGAGGCGTCCGCAAATACCCCCGCCCGGAAACCGTCACCGCCCTCGCCCACGCCCTGCGGCTCCGGCCTGAGGACCACCAAGCACTGACCCAGGCCGCCCGCCGAAAAGGCAGACCCGCAGCCCAACGCGGCAACACACCCGGTACCGCAGCCCGCGCCCCCCTGCGCACCGCTGGCCCCGCTGGGGCTGGACCCGGCTCGGCGCTGCCCGGCTCGGCCGGCTCGCCCGCTGGGGCTGGAGCCGGAGGTGCCGGGCCCGGCTCGGCCGGTACAGCTGAGTCGCAGGGCGACCCCAGTGCGGTCGTGCCGCGGCAGCTTCCCTTGGTCGATGCCGGGTTCACCGGGCGTAGCGGCGATCTCGCCGTACTGCGGGCGGCGCTCACCCGGGAGTCCGGCGTGGCCATCGTCGGCATCACCGGGATGGGTGGTGTCGGCAAGACGACGCTGGCTGTGAAGGCGGCTCATGAAGTCACCGACGAGTACCTCGGCGGGCAGGTGTACCTGGATCTTCGCGGTTTCGGCGCTGACTCCCCCGTCTCACCGCTCGAGGCGCTCAACTACCTGCTCCGCGCGTTCGGCCTGTCCGGCCCGGACGTCCCCGTCCAGGTGGACGAGGCGGCGGCTCGCCTGAGGACACTGCTGGCCACGCGTCGCGCCCTGATCCTGCTGGACAACGCACGCGACGCAGCACAGGTCGAGTACTTGCTACCCGGCACCGGCCGATCAGCCGTCCTGATCACGAGCCGCCAGGAGCTGTCCGGGATGCCGACCGCGCAGATCCTGCGACTCGGTCTGCTGTCCGCGGCGGAAGGCCTCGACCTGCTCAAGTCGACCGTCGGCGACGACCGGGTCGACCAGGAACCCGAGGCCGCCCGATCGATCCTGGAATCCTGCGGTCTCCTGCCACTCGCCTTGAAGATCGCGGCCGGCCGTCTGGCCGCCAGGCCTCGCTGGCCACTGACCCACCTGGCCGGTCTGCTACGCGACGAACGGAGCCGACTGGACCATCTGCAAGACCAGGAGCTCGGCGTACGGGCCAGCTTCGACGTGTCGATCGACGACCTGACCGCTGGCCAGAGTGGCCGTGAGCAACGAGCCGCGGCCGCGTTCGCGCTGTTCGGAGTACCGGATGGTCCTGATCTGACTGTCGAGGTCGCGGCCCGGCTGCTGGACTGTGACGAGCATGCGGCGACCGATGCCCTCGAGGATCTCTGCGATCTCCACCTGCTGGAGTCGCTTGCGCCGCGGCGGTACCGGCTGCACGACCTCCTGCGGATGTACGCGAGGGAGCGCGCGCAGGCGACCATCAGCGCGGAGGAACGGGCTGCGGCGCTCACCCGGATCCTCGACCTGTATGCCTCGGCGGGCTGGCAATCGATCGAACTGGGCTTCCCGAAGGCCGGCCGGATGCCGTGGTACCGGGCACAGCCTCCGATCGCGGGCGGCGGACCGGAGTACAAGACCATGGGCGCGGCACTGTCCTGGCTGGACGGGCAGCGGCCGCATCTGGTCGCGGTGACGGCCCAGGCTGTGCGGACGCCTGGCGTGCCGGCCGTGTCGATTCTCCGGCTCGCGATCGGGCTGCACACCTTCTACGCCACCCGCGGGCATTGGCTGGATTGCTTGCAGGTCTTCCGTGCGGCGCTCGAGGTGGCGGCGGCAGACCCGTGCGCCGAGGGGCACCTACGTAGCGATCTCGGTCTGGTTCTTCTCGACCTCGCTCGGGTCGGCGCGGGTCGCCCCGAGGAGTCCATCGCCGAACTCCACCGCGGCCTGGCGCTCTTCGAAGGCCTCGGCGATCTGCGCGGCGCCGCGACGGCACTGGTGAACCTGAGCCACGTCCTCCACCTGAACGGCGACTACCAGCAGGCGATCGACGCCGGCCACCGCGCTCTCACGATCTACCGGCCACTCGGCAACCTGCCGGACGAGGCGATCGCGTACATCAACATCGGCAACTCCGAGGGACAGCTGGGCAGGACGGCCGCCCAGCGATCGGCGTACGACGAAGCCATTGCCATCAGCAACCGGTACGACGCACAGCACCACCTCGCCACGGCTCTCCTCGGCTCCGGCATCGCCTACCGGGAAGCCGGCGACTTCACGGCCTCCTTCGACCACCTGCACCAGGCGGTGGCGAAGTTCAAGACGGCGGACGACCAACTGGGCCTGGCCGAAGCACTCGACGAACTAGGCGTCACCTACCGCCTCGCGGGTGACCCGAAGACGTCGATCGACCACCACAGCGAGGCCCTGACCATCAGCACCCACTACGACGACGGCCAACGCCACGTCCTGATCCTCCACCACCTGGCCCTAGCCCTAGCAGCAACCGGCGACCACCCCACCGCAATCACCCGCCTCCAAGAAGCCCTAACCCTCGCCACCCAAAAACGCCTCCCCAACCTGAAACCCCTCCAGGAAGACCTCGCCCGCCTGGGCCGGTGCGGGGCGTAGTACTAGCGGTTGATGGGGGCGGGGAGGATTCGGGCGCCGGGGACTGGGCCTTCGGCTTGGCGGACCATTCGGCAGAGGCCGGATTCGGCTAGTTCTACGGCCAGGTCGACCGCTCGGCGGCTGTCGGCGGCGAGGAAGAGGCAGGTGGGGCCGGAGCCGGAGATCATTGCGGCCAAGGCGCCTTGGTCCAGGCCGAATTGGAGCGTGGCTGCCAGCTCGGGGCGTAACGACAAGGCTGCTGCCTGGAGGTCGTTGCTGACGGCAACTGCCAAAGCCGCCGGCTGGCCGGAGAGCAGGGCGGAGAGGAGTTCGGGGCGGACCTCTGGTGGCTCGACGCGGCGGAGGGGGCGGAGGCGGTCGAGTTCTTTGTAGACGGCCGGCGTCGAGAGTCCACCGTCGGCGATCGCGAAGACCCAGTGGAAGGTGCCGCGCGACATCACCTCGGTGACCTGCTCGCCGCGCCCCCGACCCAGCGCGGTGTGGCCGACGAGGCAGAACGGTACGTCGCTGCCCAACTCCGCCGCGAGGTGTTCCAGCTCGGACTGCACCAGCCCGAGCCCCCACAGCCGGTTGCACGCGACAAGCGTCGCGGCCGCGTCCGTGGAGCCGCCGGCCATCCCGCCCGCGACCGGGATCGTCTTGCGGATGGTGAGATCGACGCCTTCGTCCACGTCGTACTCCGCCTGCAGCAGCCGCGCGGCCCGGATGGCGAGGTTCGACTCGTCGACCGGGACGTCATCGGCGAAGTCGCCGAGCACCTCGACGGTGACCTCCGAGTCGTCGCGCAGGGTCGCCGTGACATCGTCGTACAGGGCAACGGCCTGGTAGACGGTGGCGAGCGGATGGAAGCCGTCGGGGCGCGGCGGACCGACGGCCAGACCGAGATTGATCTTGGCCGGCGACCGGACCGTCACCTGATGAGCAGACACCGCCACAGGCTAATGCCCCGCGCCTGCGATCGCGGCGAACTCTTCGATGCCGAGCATCTCGCCTCGGAGGGTCGGGTCGATGCCGGCGGTGGCGAGGATGGCGTCGAGGCGTTCGCGGTCGGGCATCCAGCGTGCGAGCGCCGAGCGCACCGTCTTGCGGCGTTGCGAGAAGGCCGCCTCGATGACGGCGAACACCTCTTGGCGTGACGCAGCCGTCGCCGGTGGCTCACGCCGGGTGAAGGCAACCAACCCGGAGTCGACGTTCGGGGCCGGCCAGAAGACGTTGCGGCCGATCGGGCCGGCGCGGCGGACGTCGGCGTACCAGGCAGCCTTCGCGGACGGGATGCCGTACGTGCGCGACCCAGGCGGCGCCGCGAGCCGGTCGGCAACCTCGGACTGGACCATGACGAGCCCGTGCCGCAGCGACGGCGAGATGGCCAGCAGATGCAGCAGGACCGGTACTGCGACGTTGTACGGCAGGTTGGCCACACAGGCGTCGGGCTCACCGATGTCGGCCGGTACGACGGTCATCGCGTCGGCCTCGACGACGGTCAGCCGAGCCGCCTGGTTCGGCGCGTACTCCGCGATCGTGGCGGGCAGCGCACCGGCCAGCACCGGGTCGATCTCGACCGCCGTCACCCGGTGGCCCTCGGCAAGCAATGCCAGCGTCAGGGAGCCGAGCCCCGGCCCTACCTCCAGCACCGTCTCGCCGTCCGCCGACAGCTCGGCGGCGCGGACGATGCGGCGGACCGTGTTCGGGTCGATGACGAAGTTCTGGCCGCGCTGCTTGGTCGGGCGTACCCCGAGCCGGGCAGCCAGTGAACGCACTTCCGCCGGACCGAGAAGTCTCGGTCCGGCGGAAGTGGATGAATCAGCGCTGGTCACAGGCGCCAGTCTTGCAGAGATGCCTCAGGATCAGGCCCTCTTGCCGCAGACGGGCCAGTCAGCGTAGCTGCCGCGGGCCGCGCGCACCTTTTCGGCGATCGCGATCTGCTGCGCCTTGGACGCCTGGTGTGCGTTCTCGGCGTACTTCGTGCCGCCGTAGGCCGCCCAGGTCTGGTGACCGAACTGCAGGCCGCCGTAGTACCCGTTGCCGGTGTTGGCCGCCCAGTTGCCGCCCGACTCGCACTCGGCGATCCGGTCCCAGGCGCTCGTGTTGCCAGTCGCCGGGGGCTCGTTGTCGGCGGCGGGTTCCTTGGGCTCTTCCGGCTTCGGCTTGGTGCCGACCGTGACGAGCTCGTCGACGGGCTTGGTGACCACGTCGCTGGAGACCAGCTTCTTGGTCGCCAGCTTGCCGTCCAGGTACGTCAGCAGGTACTTGACCGTCTTGGAGCCGGCCACGCCCTTGGTGGTGGTCTTGGTCTCGCCCTCGAGCAGCGTCGCCGACTTCGTTTCCTTCTTCTCGAAGGCGATGGCCTGCTTCTCGGTGAGCGTGCGGGTGTCGACCTTGATCACGACGACCTTGGTGATGCTGCCGGGCTTGAGTGCGGTGGCCGGGGCCGGGACGATGCGGTCGTTGGAGTCGAACGGGATCTTGGCGCCGGTCAGCGCCTCGCCCACGGTCGCTGCCATCGACTTCACCGCGACGGCCTTGCCCAGCCGGACGATCTGCAGGGTCTTGGGGGTGCGAACGGTCAGCTCCAGGCCCTCGCGCCCGATCGGCGCGCTCCGGCTGGTGGAGAAGACGGCACCGTCGTACCGCAGGCCGAGGTCGGTCATCGCCTCGCTGAGGCTGTCCGCCGTGGTCCAGAAGGTCTTCTTCGAGCCATCCGCGTTGACGGTCAGCGGGCGGCCGTACTGCACCGCGATCTCCTGCCCGTCCTGCAGCTTGGCGTTCAGCGCAGGGGCCACCAGGTCACGCTCGCCGACCTGGATCTTCTTCGCCTTGAGGGCGTCCCCGACGGTGGAGCCGAAGGTGTGCACCTTCTGCACCTGGCCGTCGATCGAGAGGCTCACGGTCTTGCTCTTGGTCGCATAGGCCACAGAGCCGCCCACGACGGCAAACACGGCCGTGGCGCCCACAGCCGCGATGATGGACTTACGCACTAACGCTCCCAGGTAGAGCTACCCGGGCACGGGGTGAGGCGGCACAGGCGTAAGGCCGCGTATGCCGGGTACAGGGCCCGGAAACCACGGTCCTCCGCCGAGGGGCGTGCCACCCGGAACCTTCCCCGATCCCGGCCAACATCACGAGACAGTAACGAAGAAGTGGCGCAAGCGCCAATCCACTGGTCGGCGAGTCGCAAAAAGGTGTAACGGGCCGCTCACCCTTCGTGACGACCCCAGTGCCCCCGATGCACCACTTCGGCAGTACTGCGACGCCCGCGCTTCAGCGACGGGGACCGCTTGTCGGGGGCCCGGTAGCCGACCGAGATGACGCCGACCGGATCGAACCCGGCCGGTACGCCGAACTCCTCCTTGAGCCGGTCGACCTTCTCCGCCGGCGGCCCGAAAAGGCAAGCACCCAAGCCTTCGTCGACCACCGTCTGCAACATCAGCAGGGCCGCCATCCCGGTGTCGATGTACCAGTACGGCGCCGTCCAGTGCTTCTCGTCGCGGTCGGTCCAGCCCTTGTCCGGCGCGGTGTACCGGTCGAGGTACGCGTCCTTGTGGGCGAACGCGAAGATCAGCAGCGGAGCCCGCCGCAACCCTGTGATCCACTCCACATATTTCTCGTCCGGATCTTCGGCCGCGATCCGCCAGTACCGCTCCCGGTCGTCCCCTTCGAGGGTCAGGAACGCCCAGCCCTGGCTGAACCCGCCGGACGGCGCGTGCAGCCCGTTCTCCAGGATCCGCTCCCGGATCTCGGCCGGTACCGGCCGGTCGGGATCGTAGTTGCGCACCATCCGCCGGCGCCGGACGACCTCACTGAACTCCATTACCCGCACTCCATTACCAGGACCCGCCGAAGGCCCGGTCGGAGTTGTCCGACAGCGCCTGGCACAGCTCGGCGACGGAGATGTTCAGCACGCCGGCCATCTTCCGGACCGTGTGCGGGATCAGGTACGACGCGTTCGGCTGCCCGCGATGCGGCATCGGCGTCAGGTACGGCGCGTCCGTCTCCACCAGCACCCGGTCCAGCGGTGTCACGGCCAGCGCGTCCCGCAGCGACTGGGCGTTCTTGAACGTGATCACCCCGGCGAAGCTCAGGAACGCCCCACGGTTGACGCACTCGCGGGCGAACTCGGTGTCGCCGGAGAAGCAGTGCATCACCAGCCGGTCCGGCACGCCTTCGCGGTCCAGGATCGCCAGGATGTCGTCGTGCGCGTCCCGGTCGTGGATCATCAGCGTCTTGTCCAGCCGCTTGGCCAGCTCGATGTGCGCCGCGAACGACGCGTGCTGCGCCGCCCGGCCGTCCTCTCCGGTGCGGAAGTAGTCCAGGCCGGTCTCGCCGATCACCCGGACCTTCGGGGACGAGGACGCGAGCCGCTCGATCTCGGCCAGTGCGCTGTCCAGCTCGCCGGCCTCGGCGAGCTTCGGTGCCTCGTTCGGGTGCAGGGCGACGCCGGCGATCAGGTTCGGGTACTGCTCCGCGGCCTCGACCGCCCAGACCGCGCCGGGCAGGTCGCAGCCGACCTGGACGATCCGGGTCACCCCGACGGACGCGGCCAGCTTGATCGCCTTGGCGGCGGCCAGCCAGTTGCCGTCCTCGCCGTCGGCGATGTCCAGGTGGCAGTGCGCGTCGACCACGCTCATCGGCAACTGGTCCGGCACCGCGGGCCGGCTGCGATCCCGCGAGCGGCCGTCCTCCCCGATGGCAGCACGTTCCCGGGTCGGACGATCGACCTCCACACCGTCGGTAGACATGAAGAACAGCCTACTGACTGCCCCCGACAGCGCCGTACCAGTTATCGGAGGCGGTAGATGCGGATGTCCTGGTTGCGGTAGATCTCGGTGGCCAGCTGTTCCAGTTTCGGGGAGACCGGGCCGGCTCGCAGGTCGCCGATGATCAAGGTGATGCCGAAGTCGCCGGCCAGTTTGGCCAGATGTTGCTCGGACGGTTTCTCCACAGCGATCCGGCTGTCCAGCACGCGATCGGGCCAGGGCGACTGCTGGAGCAGGAAGCTGCGCCGGTGATCGGTGGCAGCCAGGTTGGCCGGCGCATACGCCCAGCCGCCGATCCACAGCTGCACACCACTCAGCCCGGTCATCCAGTACGCGTCGTTGGGGCACCCCGGCCGGTACGGCGCCGGCATGCAGAACACGTTGCTGACGGCCACGTCGTTGGGCTCGAGATGCTTGCGCAGCCAGAGCATCGCGCTCTGCTCTTCCTTGGTCAGGTACGTCCGCCACTCGATGTTCGGCGGCGGCAACGGCCTGGCCGCATCCCGCACCGCGTCCCCGAGCACGATGAACTGCACCGGAAGACTCGCAGCCACGGTCAGCACAATCACCTGTACTGCGGCCGATGCGGCCTGCCGTGTCCGGTTGATCCCGACGATCGCGGCCGCCCCAACCAAGGCCAGCACCCCGAACGGCGCCAGCAACCCGGCCGCGGCTCGCGCCACCGTGTGGGTCCCGGTGTCAGTCGGCCAGAACAGGTAGGTCGCCGTCGCGGTGAGCATCCCGGCCACCGCCACCACAACGAGCTCACGAGCCCCCGTCCGCCCGGGCTGCGTCTGCCAAGGAAGGTTGACGCCGACGGCAACCACTCCGACCATCCCGAGCGCCAGAATCGCCCCCAGGAAGTGGTACTCCGAATAGCCCGTGTGCGAGAACACCAGCGTCACGCCAGTACCGGCCAGCACACAGCCACCGATCCACCAGTACGCCGGATCGCGGCGTACCGGGGACATCTTCAACCCGAGCAAGGTCAGCAGCCGGACCGCGTTGACCAAGAGGTAATAGACCACCAGCACAACGGCGAACACGATCATCCGGGCATCGCCGTGCTCCAACGACGGGAGCACCCAGTTGCCGGTGGCCGGGTAGGTCTTGTCGCCCGTGACGGCCTGGTAGTACGGCTGGACCCGAAGCGCCGCGAGCAGCTGGAACCGGCTACCGCCCGTGCTACCGGTCAGCGCGAACGACGACGCCAGCAGGAACGCTGCCGCGACACCCGCCAACGCAGCCATCCGCCACGGCGCCCGGCGCTCCACGGCCCAAGCGCACGTACCGGCGAAGAGGCAACCGACCACCATGATCGGCAGCAGCGTCGGCTTCGTCCCGGTCGCCAGCGCGAGCATCAGCACCATCGCGGTCCACACCCCGCGACCCGCCTGCCGTCGCAGGATCAGCACGGTCGGACCGACCAGCCCCAGCATCACGACCCCGGCCATGGTGCCGGTTGGGCCCTGCACCACCTGCGCCGCCGACATGTTGGCAGTAGGAGTGTCGACCAACTGAATGGCGCCCGGCAGTACTCCGGCCAGCGCACCCGCCAGCGGCGCGGCCCAGGCGCGCTGACTGAGCGCCTCTCCAGCGGCCCAGCCGGCCAGGACCAGCGTGAGCAGCATCGTGAGCGGCCACTGGTGAATGAGCACCTGCGGCGGCCGGACATCGGCCATGACCGAGCCGCTCGCCATCGAGGCGGTCGCGAACCAGTGGTAGATCAGCGGCTCGCCGAGCACCCAGGGATCGGCAGGCGTCACGTCACGCAGCAACTGCTGGACCAGACCAAGCTGGTACCAGATGTCCTGGTGTCGCGTTGCGGCGATCGGCGGCAGCGGGACAGGTCGCAGGATGACGACCACGGTCCGAACCATGGCCAGCAGAAGACTGGCGACGAGCAATATGTGCCACCAGCGAGGTGGCGACGGGCTGGTGCCGCGCCAGCCGAGATGCGGCCGCAGGGTCTTACTGGCGGCGAAGACCACCAGCAACCCGGCGACGAAGGCCCACTGCAGCAGCGGGACGCCGAGCGCAGTACAGATTGCCCAGACGGCCAGCTGCCAGGCGAGGCCGAGGACTGCGCCGAATCCGAGGTCTTGGGTCACTGACCGGCCGCCCGCCAGGGCGCGCCACAGCAGCGTGCCGGGCAGCAGGACGGCGATCAGCCAGGTGAGGATCCAGCGGACACTCTCACCGGTCGAGTCACCGATCCGGACCAGCAGCAGGACCGCACTGACCGGCACGAGCAGCCACCACCCGAGCAGCCCGATACCGGGCAGTGACCGAGTGATTACTGTCGGATTCGTCCCCGTCATCCGGTAATGATGACGGGTGCCAGGGGGCTAACGGCTCTCGGCCGCCTCTTTCACGCCTTTGACGAGCATCTCCCACATACCGCGGGAATGGTCCGCCTCCTCCTGGCTGCCGTTGTTGTCCTGGCTCAGCTTGAGGTGCGTCCGGTCGCCGTCACCGGTCAGCTCGTAGGTGAGCGTGTGGTAGTTCTCCGGTTCGTCGGGCTGACCGCTCAGCGGGCTGTAGTGGGTCACCTTGAGCAGGCGACCCGTCTCCACCGCGAGGATCTCGCCCTTGTCGGTGTACTTCTTGCCCTCGTACTCGCCCTGCCAGGTGATCGGGCTGCCCTGCCGCCAGTCGGTCCGCACCTCGGCCCCGAACATGAACTTCTTGACCTCGTCAGGATCGGTCAGCACCTCCCAGACCTGCTCGGGCGACGCCTCGATCTCGGTCTCCGCGGTGGCCACGTAGTCGGCCATGATGTCCAACTCCTGTCTGTGTTCAGTTCTTCGACCGTACGGCGACGGCGCCGGGCAGGTCTTGTAGAAAGACGTCACCGCAGCCGGATCGTGCAGGAACTCAGCAACCTCGGCGATACCGGCAGCAGCCCTCGTCTCACTACCTTGCAGCCATGCTCAGACTCAGCACCGGCATTGCCCTGGCAAGCGCGCTGCTGGCCGCCACTCTCGCAGTACCCACTCAGGCGGCCGCCGCACCCATCCCCGTGCAAGTACTCAGCCTGACCGACCTGCACGGCTACCTGTCCGAGACCGAGAACCTGACCATCGCCGGCCCGTCGGGCAGCCTCGCCGTCGGCGGCGCGGCGTACCTGAAGGCGCATCTGGACAAGCTCCGGACCGGGCAGCCGAACAGCTTCCTGGTCGGCTCGGGTGACCAGTTCAGTGGCTGGCCCGACTACACCCAGGGGTTCGCCAACGAGCCGACGATCGAGGTGCTGAACGCGTTCGGGATGGACTTCGATGTCGCGGGCAACCACGAGTTCGACCGGGAGCTGCCGTTCCTGCGCCGGATGGTGTCGGGCGAGTGCTACGGCAAACCCGGTTTCGACAGCTGCTTCACGGACTCGGCCGGGCGCCCGTTCCACGGCACCGACTACGGCTATCACGCGGCCAACGTGGTGGACGCCGGGTCGAAACAGCCGGTCCTTCCGCCGTACTGGATCGCGCAGGCCGGGACCGCGCGGATCGGCTTCATCGGCGTGACGTTCCCCGGTACGCCGAACGAGACGCTGTCCATCGCGCAGTCCGGGCTGGAGTTCCAGGGGCTCGTCGACGGGACGAACCTGGCCGCGGCCGAGCTCAAGGCGCAGGGCGTGAACGCGATCGTGGTCAGCATGCACGAGGGCGGCCAGCAGGGCGGGTTGTTCAACGAGTGCAAGAACCCGACCGGGCCGATCTTCGACGCCGCCCGGGCGATCTCCCCCGACGTCGACGTGATCCTCGGCGGCCACTGGCACACCGCCTTCAACTGCATGATCCCCGACCCGGACGGCGTACCGCGGCCCGTCCTGGAAGCGTCCAACCACGGACGTTTGCTCGGCGAGGTCAACCTGTCACTCGACCCGGCGACCGGTGAGGTGATCCGCTCGGCGACCACCGCCACCAACCACGCGGTGACCAAGGACCTCACGCCCGACGCCGGCGTCCAGAAGATCGTGAAGTACTGGATGGACAAGTGGGCCGTCCGGCAGACCCAGCCGTTGGCCAAGCTCGACCGTGACCTCGACTTCTCCAAGACCGCGGAGAGCCGCACCGGCAACCTGGTCGCGGATCTCTACCGCTCCGAGGCCGCGCACGCCGCACACGGTGGCGCCGACCTCGCGCTCGTACCGGCCGATCTGGGCGTCGACGTGATCGCGGCCGGGCTCAAGGCCGGGACGGTCCGGTACGGCGATGCGTGGCCGGTGGTCGGTATCTCACCCATCACCACGCTGTCGCTCACGGGGTCGACCATCGAGCAGATCCTCGAGCAGCAATGGATCCCACCGGCGTACGGGTGCCGGCGGTTGTCCTCGCTCGCCGTCTCCGACCAGGTCCGCTACTCGTACGACTTGGGCAAGCCGGTGGGTGATCGGGTCGACCCGGCGAAGGTGTTCATCCGCGGCAAGCGGTTGGAGCTGGGCAAGACGTATCGGGTGACAACCAGTGCGGCAATGCCGTTGCACGGGGCGCAGTACGGCTATCCGGGCTTCCAGCAGTACACGGATCTCATCCGGGCGCCGCGAATGGGTCAGGAGGTTTTCCTCAACTACCTGCGGAGCCGTCAGTCGATCACAGCACCGGCGCTCGGCAGGGTGACGGCGATCCCTGGTACGCCGCCGCCGGTCGACGGTCCGTTCGGCCCGCTGAACCTGTTGCCGCAAAGCGAGATGACCGCCACCGCGACGAGTCCGGGGTCGCCCGCCTACAGTGCCGCCGCCGCGCTCGACGGCAGTTGCACGACGATGTGGCACTCCAACTGGAGTCCGCATGCGCCGCTGCCGCAGTACATCACTCTGGACCTCGGCCGGACCCGATCGATCGAGGCACTCGTGTACACGCCGCGCCAGGACGCAGCGGTGCCGAACGGACGGATCTTGAGGTACGACGTCCAGGTGAGCGCCGACGGCAACCTCTGGCAATCAGTTGCCACCGGCAACTGGGGCGGCACGGTCGACGCCAAGATCGCCCGCTTCCCCGCCGGCACGACGGCCCGCTACGTCCGCCTGATCGGCCTCGAAGGCGGCGCCAACTACGCGGCGGCGACGGAACTCAATATTGCTGTAATGCCCTGAGTCGGAAGGTCGGCGAGTGCTGGAGGTGTCCAGGCGGGTGCATCGCAAGGCGGAGAAGCAGCCTCGATGCGGGTTTCATCGTGGCTTCTTCTCCAACGCAGCGAGGTGCCCGCCTGGGCGCCTCCAGTGCCGTCGAACTTCCGACTCAGGGCATTGCCTCCGGGCTCCTGACCTTCTGGCGGTACTTCGTGGGCGAGAGGCCGAAGCGCTGGCCGAATTGGCGGCTGAAGTAGTGCGGGGACTCGAAGCCCACCGCGCGGGCGATCTGCGCGACGGACATGTCGGTTGCACCGAGCAACTCGGAGGCGCGTTGGAGCCGTAGCCCGACGACGACGTTCATGATCGAGTCGCCCACCTGTTCCTTGAACAGGTGGGCGAGCCTCGAGACGGACACCTGCGCCAGCCCGGCCAGGCTCGTCAGCGTGTAGGGGCGGGACGGGTCGGAGGTGACCGCGTCCAGCACCAACTGCACCCGCGAGTCGAGCTGACGGGTGTCCTTGCGCAGGCTGCTCGTCGCGACCAGCAGCACCTCTTCGATGCCGTTCATCGTCAACTGGACGGCGAGGTTCTTCTCCAGCAGATGCAACTCGGTATCGCCCGTCGGTGACAAGCCGGCCAGCTGCGCGTCCCGATGCAGCCGGGCGAACGCGGACACCAGCCGGTCGGTCTCGGACGGCCTGGTGAGCCGCACGTAGGACAGACCGGGCATTGCTTGCGGCAACGACCACCAGGCGTGCCACTCCCGCCGCGGCTGGAAGTGCGCCCACCAGGTCTCCCAGTAGGTGCCGACCGTGCCGTAGTCGTGCTCGGTCCCCGGGCTGACCAGCACGAGGTCGCCGTGCCGCAGGGTGAGCCTGTCCCCCGCGATCTGGAACTGCCCCGTGCCGCCGGCGGTGTAGAGCAGGTACCAGCTGCCGACGCCGTCCGGCCGGACCACCCGGTAGTCGCCACCGCTGTGGAAGTGGCCGGTCACCAGCTTGCTCGGCGGTGGGATCTCGCTGTAGAGCTCGATCAGCACCTGAGTAGCAAGATCGTGCTCGAAATCAGCAGGCTCTGTCATAGTGCACCCTTCGCGCGGGTCCCTAGATTACCCACACAGCAGCAAGATCCTGTATCCCCAGAATCGAGGATCCCCGTGGGTTTCGTCCCCGTCACCGAGCTCCCCGCCGATGCCACCACCCTGGTCTTCGAACACGGCTGGCAGTCCTGGAGTCCTTCCGGCTGGTACCCCCGTGCCGCGCAGCCGCCACGGCCCACGGCCGCGAACCACCACGTCATGGCCTACCGCCCGGGCGTCGACCAGAGTGGTTTCCAGGGCGAAGGCCTGCTGGCGGTTGCTACCGGCAACGAGGTGACCGTAATCGGCGCCAGGTCGCCGGATGAGGTTCCGTCAATCCGCTGCGAGTTGCGGGGAGACATTGCTGTGGTTACGGCTGACGGCAACGTGACGGTCCACTCCGGTCAGTACGCGAACGCGAATCAGGCCTTGGCCGACTGGGCTGATGGGTTCTCGACGGGTCGCGGGTCGCTCGACCACGCAGTACGGGTGTTCGGACCGTCCTGGTGCAGTTGGTACGCGTACTGGGGCAAGGTCACCGAGCGGGACGTGATGACCGAGGTCCGGCAGTTCGACGAGCACGATCTGAGCATCGACCTGGTCCTGCTCGACGAGGGCTACCAGGCGGAGATCGGCGACTGGCTGACTCCGCGCGAAGACTTCGGCTCGACGGTCCGCCTGGCCGCTGACATCCGCTCGGGCGGTCGACGAGCCGGTATCTGGGTGGCGCCGTTCCTGGTCGGCAGCAAGAGCGAGACCGCCAGGCTGCATCCTGAGTGGCTGGTGCCCGGCGTCACCGCCGGTACCAATTGGGGGCAGGAGCAACTTGTCCTCGACGTCACCCATCCCGGCGGCGCGCGACATCTCCAGGACGTCTTCACCGAGCTGTGCCGTCAGGGCTACGACCACTTCAAACTCGACTTCCTGTACGCCGGAGCCATCGAAGGCCGGCGGCACGAGCAGCTCGACGGCATCGCGGCGTACCGGCACGGCCTGCGTCTGCTCCGAGAGGCGGTCGGGCCGAACCGCATCCTGCACGGCTGCGGCGCCCCGATCCTGCCGAGCCTCGGGCTGGTCGACTGCATGCGGATCTCCCCTGACACCGACCCACTGGTCGACCCGCCATCAGGTGACATCAGCCAGCCCGGTCAGCGCGGCGCCCGGTCCACCTCGATCGCGCGCGAGTTCCTGCACGGCCGCTGGTGGGCCAACGACTCCGACTGCCTGATCGTGCGGCCGGACGTGCAGGAACGCGAGCAGTGGGCGGCGCACATCGAGGCCGCACCCGGGCTGCGGATGTCGAGCGACCCGATCGGCGAACTCGACCAGTGGGGGCTCGACCGCACCCGGGAACTGCTCACCCCGAGCTCGCCCCGGCCCCATCCGTTGAGGGATCCCGATGCTTAAACCCGCACCCCGCCGCAGCCGCGGGTCCCAACGGCAACGGCAGACCCTGGCCGGTTATGCCCTGCTCGCTCCGAGCATGGTCGGTGTCCTCGGCTTCCTGCTCGCACCGGTGCTGATCGTCATCGTGCTCAGCCTGTTCGACTGGAAGTTGCTCTCCACCCCCGAGTTCATCGGCCTGGCCAACTACCGCGAGCTCCTCGGCGACTCCGACGTCTGGCACTCCTTCCTCGTCACCCTGTACTACGTCCTGATCTGCGTCCCCGGAACGACGATCCTGTCGCTGCTGCTGTCCTTGCTGGTCAACCGGAAACTTCGCGGAATGAAGTACTTCCGCGCGTTGCTGGTGATCCCGTGGATGGCCACCCCGGTGGCAATGGGCCTGGTCTGGACGTGGATCTTCGACCCAGGCCGCGGCGCGCTGAACCAGTTCCTCGCGGTCTTCGGCATCGAGGGACCGGCCTGGCTGTCCTCGTCACTGCTGGCGATGCCGAGTGTCGCGGCGGTGCACATCTGGCAGTTCGCCGGCTACAACATGCTGTTCTTCCTGGCCGGACTGCAGAACATCCCCGCCTCGTTGCGCGAGGCATCGTCGCTGGACGGCGCCTCACCGGTCGCGCACTTCTTCGCCGTCACGCTCCCGCTGCTGCGGCCGACCATGCTGTTCGTGCTGATCACCAACGTGATCGGCTCGTTCCAGGCGTTCGACACGATCTTCGTGATGACCGAGGGCGGCCCCGGCAACAGCACCGAGGTGGCCACCTACCTGATCTACGACGAGGCGTTCCGCAAGTTCGACTTCGGCTACGCCTCGACCATCTCGGTCCTGCTCTTCGTGGTGATCCTGGTCGTCACGATCTCCCAGTTCGTCTACTTCGAGCGTCGCACGACGTACGACTTCTCCTGAGGTGGTGTCGATGTCGAGATTCCGGATCCTGCCGTACGGCGTCCTGGTGGCCGGCTGCGTCTTCGCGATCTTCCCCTACTACCTGACCCTGCTGACCGCATTCAAGGGCCCTGGGCAACTATTTGCCACCGCGCCGTGGGAGCCAGGCCGGCCGCCCAGCACGGCAGCCTTCGACCGGCTGTTCGGGTCCGGGTTCGGTGGCTATCTGGTCAACACCGTCGCGGTCACCGTGGGGATCACGGTCGGACAGCTGGTGTTCGCAGTACTGGCTGCTTATGCGTTCGCGCGGTTGTCGTTCCCGGGCCGGGACACCTTGTTCTGGGTCTATTTGTCGACTCTGATGGTGCCGCCGGTGGTGACGATGATCCCGCTCTACCTGATGATGCAGCGGCTCGGGCTGGTCGACACCTGGGCCGGACTGATGCTGCCGACGATGCTCGGGACGCCGTACGCGATCTTCCTGCTGCGGCAGTTCTTCCGAACCATCCCGGCCGACCTGGAAGACGCGGCCCGGATCGACGGTGCCGGGCGGGTCCGCACGCTGCTGTCGATCGTGCTGCCGCTGTCCAAGCCGATTCTGGTCACGGTCACCACGCTGGCCGTGGTTGCCAACTGGAACAGCTTCCTGTGGCCACTCATCATCACGAGCAGCGAGGACAAGCGGCTGCTCTCGGTCGGCATCGCGTTGTTCAAGAGCGAGATCGGCGTCGACTACAACGCCGTGATGGCCGGCAGCCTGATCGCGCTGGCTCCCCTGCTGGTGCTGTTCATCTTCTTCCAGCGCTTCATCGTCCGCTCGGTCGCGGTGACCGGGCTCAAGTAATTCGGAGGCACCATGTCCACTCCCCTGTCCCGACGGACCGTGTTGCTCGGCGCGGCTGGTCTGCTCGGCGGCCTGACTGCCTGCGGATCGTCCACCGACAAAGCCGGCAGCGGCGGCAAGACCGAGCTCGTCTACCGGTTGTGGGACGAGCAGCAGGAGGTCGGCTACAAGAAGGTCTTCGAAGCCTTCACGGCCGAGAACCCGGACATCACCGTCCGGATGGAGGTGCTGCCGTGGGACCAGTACTGGACCAAGCTCACCACCGAACTGGCCAGCGGCAAGGCGCCCGACGTCTTCTGGCTGACCGTCGAGAACTTCCCCGACCTGGCCGGCAAGGGGGTACTCGCGCCGCTCGACGACCTGATCGCCAAGGCCGGAATCAAGCTCGACTCGTACCACCCGAACGTGGTCCAGTCGTACAAGTTCGAGGACAAGCAGCTCGGGATGCCGAAGGACCTCGGCGTGGTCGGCCTGCTCTACAACAAGACGCTGGTCGCCAAGGCCGGGATCACCATGCCCGACCAGCTCACCTGGGCGCCGGACGGCTCGGGCAACTTCCTCGAGATCGCCCGCAAGCTGACGGTCGGTGAGAAGCAGTGGGGCTTCTGCTCCTGGAACCACAGCCAGACGCAGTGGCTGAACTGGATCGCGTCCAACGGCGGCAAGGCGATGGACAAGCCGTACGGCACCTTCGACTTCGCCGGCTCGAAGTCGGTCGAGGCACTGCAGTGGGCGCGGGACCTGATCTTCAAGTGGAAGGTCTCACCCGACGGCACCCGGACCAACCCGCCGACCGGCCAGGCGACCGAGATGTTCTACCGCGGTGAGGTCGCGATGTTCCCGGCCAACAACGCGTTGCTGCCGTACGCGCTGCCCGAGGTGAAGTTCCCGATCGGGGTCGCCGCACTCCCCGCTGGTCCGGCTGGCCGGACCGTGGTGATCAACGGGCTGGCCGAGGTGATGTTCGCGAAGACCAAGCACCCCGACCAGGCCGGCAAGCTGATCGCTTTCCTCGGCTCGGAGAAGGCGCAGAAGCTGATGGGCGACGCGGGCTACATCATCCCCGCCCTGAACGACGCGGGCGCCGGCTACGCGGCGTACTGGAAGAAGAAGAACATCGACGTGCAGCCGTTCCTCGACTCGGCGGCCGGCAGCACGGTGAACATGCCGATCGCGAACGGCTGGACCGCGAAGGTTGCCGAGATCAACAAAACCGCGAACGAGCTCTACCTGAACAAGACCGGCGTGCCCAGCATCGCGGCCGCCATGGACAAGATCGGGAACAAACGATGAAAGAGCTGCTCGACTCCACCCCCGTCGCCGACGACCCGCTGGTACTCCGCGAACGCCTCGCCGCCGAGGGGTACCTGTTCTTTCGCGGCCTGCTGCCGGCGGCGGTGATCGACGACGTGCGGAAGCAGATCGCCCAGATCCTCGCCGACAGCGACTGGCTCGCTCCTGGGTCGTCACCTGAGGAGTTGCTCGCCTCGGGCCGGGCGGTCGAGGAGGGGTCGCCCGGGTTCTTCGGCGCCTACACCGCGATCCAGAGCACCGAGGCCTTTCACGCGCTGGCGATCCGGCCCGAGTTGCTGGGGCTGGCGGAACGGCTGCTGGGCGAGGAAGCGTTCGCGCACCCGGCTCACATCTGCCGGATCGCACCGCCGTCGCCGGGAGCGAACCCGACGCCGATCCACCAGGACTACCGGTTCATCCAGGGTGACATCGACACGTTGACGACCTGGTTGCCGTTGAGCGACGCACCACCCGAGATCGGTGGGCTCCGGGTCTTCGCCGGGTCGCCGCGGCTCGGCGTACTGCCGGTGAAGGCGTCGGACGGACCCGGGATGATGCGAGCCGAGGCGGACGAGAACCACCCCGAGTGGCGGACCACGTCGTACCGGCCGGGTGATGTGTTGTTGTTCGGCAGCCTGACTGTGCATGGCGCAATGCCGAACATGACGCGCCAGCTCCGGCTGTCCGCCGACTTCCGCTACCAGGCGCTCAGCGCCCCGATGGCAGTCGACGCACTGGGGACCGGCAAGCCGCACTACCACCCCGACGTACCGGACTTCCCCACCCTGACCCGCGGCTGGACCTCGACGGCAAGCATCGAGGTCCCACCCGGCGTCAACTTCGTGGAGCGGTTCGACCCGCGCCTGGACGACGTACCGACACCGCCCTCGCGGTTTGCCTACAGCTAGGCTCCCGGCGGCTTCAGGAAGCGGGCTCCTCGTGGGCGGCTGGCGGGGTGAGGCGGGTGGCGCGGGCGTGGAGGTAGCGCTGTTCGGGGCTGCTGGTGGTGAGTTTCGCGGCGGCGAGGTACGCCTCGCGGGCGGGCTCGATGGCACCGGACTGTTCCAGGAGGTGTGCGCGGACGGCGGCCAGGCGGTGGTGACCGGCCAGCTTCGGGTCTTTCGCCAGGCCGTCGAGAAGTGCGAGCCCGGCCGCCGGTCCGTGCTGCATGGCGACGGCGACCGCCGAGTTCAGGCGAACCATCGGATCCGCGGACATCCGGACCAGGACGTCGTACAGGGCGACGATCTGCGCCCAGTCGGTGTCCTCGAACCGTTCCGCCTCGGCATGGACGGCAGCGATGGCCGCCTGTAGTTGGTACGGTCCGGGGCGGCGCTTCGGTAGCACCTCTTCGAGGAGGTGGATGCCTTCCGCGGTCAGCTCGCGGTCCCAGCGGGCGCGGTCCTGCTCGGCCAGCGGGATGAGTTCGCCGGTCGGACCGGTGCGGGCGTGGCGGCGCGCGTGGGTGAGCAGCATGAGCGCGAGGAGTCCACCGACCTCAGGCTCGGACGGGAGCTTCTCGTGCAGCATCCGGGTCAACCGGATCGCCTCGGCAGCCAGCTCCACCCGCTGCAACGTCGTACCGGAGGAGGCGGTGTAGCCCTCGTTGAAGATCAGGTAGAGCACCTGCATGACCACGTCGAGGCGCTGCCGCCGCTCCTCGCCGGCCGGCATCCGGAACCGCGCGCCGGACTGGCTGATCCGCTGCTTTGCCCGGCTGATCCGCTGACCGACGGTAGCTTCCGGGAGCAGCAGGGCCCGGGCGATCTCAGCCGTCGTCAGACCGCCGACGGCTCGCAGGGTCAGCGGCACCTGGCTGGCGGGCTGGATCTCGGGATGGCAACACAGGAAGAGGATCACCAGGGTGTCGTCCTGGTCGGCGGTTGTCGTCGGCTCGCCGCCCAGCAGATCGCCGGGAAGACTTCGGGTAGCGTCCAGTTGTTCGCGCCGGCGTCTCGCCTGCTCGCTGCGCAGCATGTCGGTCATCCTGCGGACGGCGACGGTGGTGAGCCAGGCAGCGGGATTCGGCGGTACGCCGTCCTTGGGCCAGCCGGTCACTGCCGCCAGCAAAGCCTCCTGGACGGCATCCTCGGCGAGATCGAACCGGCCGAACCGCCGGGTGACAGCGGCGAGGACCCGCGGCGCCAACTCGCGCAGCAGGTCCTCGATCCGAACGCCACCGACGCCCGCCGGCCCGCCACCGTCGGCGGGGCCGGCACCGTCCGCCGGCCCGGCACTGTCCGCGGGGCCGGCGGCATCCGTGGGGCCGGCGGCATCCGTGGGGTTGGCGGCATCCGTGGGGTTGGTCGGCACGGTCACATCTCCTGGCCGCCCTGGTCCATCACCGGTCGCAGCTCGACCCGGGTCTCGACCAGGGCCGAGAACCGCGCGGCCAGTTCCACCGCCCGGTCATGGGAGTCGACCTCGATGATCCCGAACCCGGCGAGCACTTCCTTCGCCTCGGCGTACGGGCCGTCCGAGGCGACCGGGCGGCCGTCGACCAGCTCGATGGTCATCGTGTGCGACGGGTCGGCCAGGCCGAAGCCGGTGACCAGTTCACCGTTGGCCGCGAGCTCGGCGTAGAACTCGCCCATCGCCTGGAAGTGGGCGTCCACCTGCTCCTGCGACCAGGTGGACTCCCGGCCGCCGAGCCCGAGGGTGTCCCAGGCCGACTCGTCCCCGAACGTCATGATCATGTACTTCACTGCCGATCACCCCACGCGCGTCATGGTCGACTCGTAGCCGCCGCCCGGCCACTGCCAAGCCCCGGTGTTGACCGAGTGGCCGGCGTCGAACTCCCCGACGAACTTGGCGGGCGAGTCGGTGTCGCCGAACCAGATCGTCAGCGTACGGCCGGCCAGCTGGTAGGTGTACTCGAGGATCTTGCCGGTGTTGGAGAAATAGTGGGACCGAAGTTTACCGCTCTCGGCGTCCAGCCCGATGTACTCGACTCCGCGACTGGTCTCACCGTCACTGACCAGCTCCACCCGCTGGACGATGAACGCGCCGCCTTCGAACCACTCGTAGCTGACGGTGCCGTGGTGGCCAGGACCTTCGACGGTCCAGCTACCGATCAGCGGCGCCAGCGTGCGCAGCGCCTCGACCGGGGACTGCTCGGTGGTGCTCCCACTCGCGGCGGGCATGTCGTGGTTGGTCATCGTTCGCTCCGATCACTCGAGGGTGTGTTTCACCCCGTTATCGGAGCCGCCCGACCGCTTTCGACAGCCCGCCGGAGAAATTTTCAGGAAGCGGGTGGGTTCTGGGTCGGCTGCGGGCCACGCAGGTCCGGAGTGACCATGTTGAGGACCGCCCAGTAGGCGCCCTTGAGGTCGTGGTCCGGTGCGCTGCCGTCGCTCTTGACATGGGTCGAGGTCTCGACGCCGACCCAGCCCTGGAACTTCCGGTCGTCGTCGATGATCTGCAGCAACGACTGGACGTGGTTGTTCGCGCGGTAGCAGTCACCGGTCTGCCGCAGGCATTCACACCAGTAGGTGTAGATGTTGTTCCGGGCCGGCGGCGCGTCGGCCAGGTACCGGATCCGGTCCCTGCGGGTCGGGTACTTGTCGCAGTAGCAACCCGTGTTGAGCTCCCGGATGCCCACGCACTTTCCGCTCGGGCAGGAGCGCCACTGATCGAACCCGGTCTTGACGAGGCCGGAAGGCTCGCGGTGGACCGCCCCGGCGCTGGCCGTGACGAACGTGCCCAGGTGCTCGTCCTGCCCGTACACCGTCCGGATGTCGGTGATGCTCGCCTTGTTGCCGGCCGACAGCGGCGCATTGCTGCCGTACCCGATCCCGAACGTCGCCGAGTAGTCGGAGAACGTGGTCGGCACGTCCACCGGGCCCTTGTAGATGCTGTGGTAGCCGTCGCTGCTGATCCGGGCGACCTTGCCGCCCGGAATCGGATCGAGGAGCCAGTGCTCCGTCAGCGGTGTGGCCAGGGGCTGGCCGGTACCCGTCTTGGTCCAGGTGACATCCAGCTTGCCGGCCGTGGTGCGGTAGGTGCCCTCGAAGGCCCCGCTGGGTGCCGTCAGGAAGCTCGACATCGTTTGGACTGGGCAGATGGGGACATCACCCCCACAACTGGCGACCACCCCACTGTCGACGCGCATCGGCTCGTCGCGCTGGTTCCAGCTCCACCAGTTCGTCCGGACCGTTCCGTCGGTACCGAAGATGTACCAACCGAGCCGGGTCCAGTTCGCATAGTTGTTGGCCGCGGCGGTGTTCAGTCCACCGACCGACACGACCCAGTTCGCCTTACCGCCCGGCAGGTCGGTAACCGTTGGCGTCGGCGTAGCGGGCAACACTCCCACCAGACTCGCCAACAGCCCGAGTACGACCCATCCGACCACGCGTTTCATGGCACCCCCAGTACCGTCGTCCGCTTGCTCTGTCGGGCCCAAGCATGCCGTCCGTTACTTGCCGGGCACAACCAGTAACCGTTGCAGCTTCCTGCAACGGTCACCCGGGTTGCGGACTAGGCCTCGGGGTCTGCCAGGCGGGGGAACAGCGACTCGCCCTTGACCAGGACGGAACCGGCGGGGACTTGGCCCCAAGTGCCGGCCTCCTGGATGCGCTGGTCCTTGAGTGGGCCGAGCTTGGCTTCGGCGCCGAGGAGGGTCCAGAGCTTGGCGGCGGTCTTCGGCATCGTCGGGTTGTGCAGCACCGCGACGGCGCGCAGTACCTCGGCCGAGGTGTAGAGGATGGTGGCGAGGCGGGCCTTCTGCGACTCGTCCTTCGCGACCTTCCACGGCTCCTGCTCGGAGACGTAGCCGTTGACCGCGCCGACCAGGTCGTTGATCGCCGCCAGCGCGTCGTGGAAAGCGAGGGTGTTGATCGCCTCGTCCGCCTTGGTGGCGGCCTCGGCGAGCTGGTCGGCCAGCGCCTGCTCGGCCGGTCCGTGGTCGGCGGGCTCGGGCAGTTCGCCGTCGAAGTACTTGTTCACCATCGCCGCGACCCGGCTGGCCAGGTTGCCCAGGCCGTTCGCGAGCTCGGAGGTGTAGACCGCGTTCAGGTGCTCCCAGGAGAAGGACCCGTCGGAACCGAACTGGATCGTGCGCAGGAAGTAGTACCGGAACGCGTCCGAACCGAAGTGGTCGGTGATCTCCTTCGGCGCGATCGCGGTCAGCTTCGACTTGCTCATCTTCTCGCCGCCGACCAGCAGCCAGCCGTGCGCGAAGACCTGCTTCGGGACGGGGACCCCGGCGGCGATCAGCATGGCCGGCCAGATCACCGCGTGGAAGCGGAGGATGTCCTTGCCGACCAGGTGCACGTTCGCCGGCCAGAGATCGGCGAACCGCTCCGGGTCGGCGCCGTACCCCGCGGCCGTGGCGTAGTTCAGCAGCGCGTCGACCCAGACGTAGAGGACGTGGTCCTGGTCCCACGGGACCGGGATGCCCCAGTCGAAGGTCGAGCGGGTGATCGACAGGTCCTGCAGGCCCTGCTTCACGAACGAGATGACCTCGTTGCGGGCACTGG
This sequence comes from Kribbella sp. NPDC023855, assembly GCF_040639475.1. NCBI lineage: Bacteria > Bacillati > Actinomycetota > Actinomycetes > Propionibacteriales > Kribbellaceae > Kribbella > Kribbella sp. NPDC023855. The sequence continues at coordinate 207,891 of NZ_JBFAAA010000012.1, read as the reverse complement.
CCGGCGCGACGAAGTCCGGCTGCGACTCGTACAGCTCGATCAGCCGGTCGGCGTACGCGGACAGCCGGAAGAAGTAGTTGGTCTCCGAGACCGCTTCCAGCTCGGTGCCGTGGATCATGCACCGCTGGGTGCCGTCCTCGTCGGTCCTGATGTCGGCGGGAAGCTTGAACTCCTCGCAACCGACGCAGTACAGGCCCTCGTACTCGCCCTTGTAGACGTCACCCTGGTCGTACAGCGCCTGGACGAACTCCTGGACCCGCTCGGTGTGCCGCTTCTCGGTGGTCCGGATGAAGTCGTCGTAGTCGATGTCGACGTCCACCCAGGCCGGCTTCCAGGACTCCTCGACCAGCTTGTCCGTCCACTCCTGCGGCGTCATGCCCTGCGCCTGAGCGCTGCGCATCACCTTCTCGCCGTGCTCGTCGGTACCCGTCAGGTACCACTTGCGCTCGCCCCGCTGGGCGTGCCAACGGGTCAGGACGTCCCCGGCCACCGTCGTGTAGGCACTACCGATGTGCGGCGGCGCCGTGACGTAGTAGATCGGGGTGGTGACGTAAAAGGCCTTCTCGGACATGCCTAAAGGGTAGTGCTCGGGGCAGGGCCGATTGACCAGGCCCTCAGCCGAGGATCCGGCCCCCGTGATAGCTCAACCGGTACGCCGCCCTCCTGTCCGCGGTCTCGATCCGCTCCGCACCGTCGAACCGCTCCACGCTGCCCCGGCTCTCGTCGACGTACACCCAGCCGTCGTGCCGGTAGGAGAACCCGCCGAGGAACCGGCCCTCGGCGTACAGCGCGGACAGAGCCCGTTTGATGATCCGCCCGGCGCCCGCGGCGTCGAGGACTCCCGGCTCGAGGAGGAATCCGTAGTAGTTCATCCCCCAGATCGGCGTAGAGCCCAGCCGGACGACCTCCTGACCGAGGAAGTCGGCGCCGCCGAAGTAGCTGTCGCGATACTCGAGATCGCCGTCGGTGAACCGCAGGTCGCCGTCGCCGACGTAGCTCGCGGCCTTGGCGCGGACGATGAAGGCTTCGAGTTCCTCACTGGTGATCACCCCTTTGATCTACCAGGCGGCGCCGACAGTGTTACTTCGGTGGGCGGGCGGCGAGCACTGCGTCGTAGACGGTGCGTTTTGGTACGCCGAAGCGCTTGGCGACGTCTGCGATGGCCTGTTTGCGGGGGGTGCCGGCCTCCTCGTCGGCGGCGACCTCCGCGGCCAGCTCCTCGGGGCCGAGTTCGCGGGCGGACGGGTCGGCGCCGGCCACCACGATGGTGATCTCGCCGCGGACCCCGTCGGCGGCCCACTCGGCCAGCTCGGCGGCGGTTCCGCGCTTGACCTCTTCATACGTCTTGGTGAGCTCGCGGCAGACCGCCGTACGGCGATCCTTGCCGAGCGCCTCGGCGAGATCCTTGAGCGAGGCGGCCAGCCGGTGCGGCGCCTCGAAGAAGATCATCGTGCGCTGTTCCCGCGCGAGCTCGGCGAACCGCTTCGCCCGCTCCCCCGACTTCCGCGGCAGGAACCCCTCGAACGTGAACCGGTCCACCGGCAACCCACTCAACGCCAGCGCGGTCAGTACGGCGGACGGCCCCGGTACGGCGGTCACCTGGATCCCCGCCTCGATCGCAGCCGCCACCAGCCGGTACCCCGGATCCGACACGCTCGGCATCCCCGCGTCGGTCACCACAGCAACCGTTTGCCCCTCGAGCAGAGCCTGCACCAACTCATCAGTCCGCTGCCGCTCGTTCCCCTCGAAAAAGCTGGTCACCCGCCCGCTGACGACAATCCCCAACTCACTCGTCAACCGCTTCAACCGCCGAGTGTCCTCCGCGGCCACCACGTCAACTTCCCCCAACACCCTCCGCAACCGCCCCGAAGCATCCGAAAAGTCCCCAATAGGAGTCCCCACCAACACCAATCGCCCGGTCACACGCGTCATCATCGCAGCCCGGGAGGCGCTGGTACCTCTGGCTCCGTACGATGGCCAGCGTGACTGCCGTGATCGAGGACGACACCGCGAAGCCGGCCGAGGTGGCCGGGGTGGGTGCTGACGTGCGTGAGACGCTCGGGCGGGACGTCCTCGGGCGACGGTTGCCGCCGCTGAAGGAGCGGTTGTACCCGCCGATGCCGAAGGAGTTCGAGGGCGGCTGGATCGCGACGCTGGCGATCACGGCGTTCGCGGCGATCCTGCGGTTCTGGAACCTCGGCAACCCGGTCAAGTTCGTCTTCGACGAGACGTACTACGCCAAGGACGCGTACTCGCTGCTGAAGTTCGGCTATGCCCGGCAGTTCATCGACAAGCCCGAAGGTGCCGCCGACAAGGCGATCCTGTCCGGCAACCTGGACGTCTTCAAGGACACCCCGAGCCTGACCGTGCACCCCGAGGTCGGCAAGTGGATGATCGCGGCCGGCGAGCACCTGTTCGGGATGAACAGTTTCGGCTGGCGGTTCATGCCGGCCCTGTTCGGCACGCTGACCGTTCTCTTGGTCATTCGGACTGTCCGCCGGATGACCCGCTCGAGCCTGATCGGCTGCATCGCCGGCCTGCTGCTCGCCGTCGACGGCCTGCACTTCGTGATGTCCCGGGTCGCGCTGCTCGACGTCTTCCTCGCCTTCTGGCTGGTCGCCGCGGTCTCCTGCCTGGTCGCCGACCGCGACTGGACCCGCCGCCGGCACGCCGACTCGCTCGAGCACCGCGACGGCAGCCGCAAGATCGGCCGCTGGCTGCTGGTCCGGCCGTGGCGGATCGCGGCCGGCGTCTGCTTCGGTCTGGCCCTGGGCACCAAGTGGTCCGCGGTCTGGGTGATGGCCGCGTTCGGCATCCTGGTCTTCGCCTGGGACGTCGGCGCCCGCCGCGCGCTCGGCGCCAAGCGCCCGGTGCTCAAGTCCGTCTTCGTCGACGGCCTGCCCGCGTTCCTCAGCATCGTGCTGGTCGCGATCGTCACCTACACCGCGACCTGGACCGGCTGGCTGCTGCACGACAACTCCTACGGCCACGACTACGCCTCGAAAAACCCTGCGCACGGCGTGATGAAGGTGGTGCCGGACGACTTCCGCTCGCTGATCCACTACCACCAGGAACTGCTCGACTTCCACACCGGCGACTACATCAAGAAGGCCACCCACCCGTACTCGTCGCACCCGGCCGGCTGGCCGATCATCGCCCGCCCGATCGGTTTCGACGCGGTCAACGACATCAAGCCCGGCACAAACGGCTGCACCGCCCAGCCCCCCACGAACTGCCTCTCGGTCATCTCGGCCGTCGGTACGCCGCTGCTGTGGTGGGCCGGCGCGCTCGCCCTGCTCGCCTCGCTGGTCTACTGGATCGCCCAGCGCGACTGGCGGTTCGGCGTACCGATCATTGCGTTCGCGACCTGCTGGGCGCCGTGGTTCGCCTTCGACGACCGGCCGATCTTCTTCTTCTACGCCGTCACGATGATCCCGTTCACCGTGATGGCGCTGGCCCTGGTGCTCGGCAAGATCCTCGGCCCGGCCCGGCAGCCGAACGAGGCGTCGACTCCCCGCCGGCTGGTCGGCAGCGCGGTCGTCGGCGCCTTCGTCGTCCTGGTCGTCCTCAACTTCGCCTACATCTGGCCGATCCTGACCGACCAGGTCCTCCCCCACCCCGACTGGCTCAACCGCATGTGGTTCAAGTCCTGGATCTGAGCCCCCGCGCCAGACAGTTCAGTGGCCGAGGTGGTTGTGGCCGCCTTGGTTTTTGAAGCGTTTTTTGTGGCGTTTGGAGCTGGGTTGGCCGCCGACGCCGCCGAAGAGGGCGAAGCCTTTGAGGATGACGACCGGGGCGTTCGGGTCGGGGGACTTGCCGCCGCGGGCGCCGAACCCGCCGAAGATGCCGAAGCCCTCGTTGCGGACCTCGACGGCGTCCGGGACGGTGACGTCGATGCCACCGAAGATCGCGAACGCCCAGATCGTCACCTCGCGGCCCTCGAACACGGCGTCCGTCATGTCCAGGTCGTAGCCGCCGAAGATGCACAGCGCGTTCGTCCGCCGCCGCACCCGCCAGCGGCCCTGGCGTTCACCGCCGCCGAAGATGCCCACCACACGGTCGAAACTGTCGGCCGGGTTGGCCGGCTCCTCGATCGGCACCGGGCTGTTCGACGGCACTGGGGCGACGGCCGGCCGGAACGGCTGACCCGGTACGGCGAGGTCCTGGGTGATCGGCTCGAGCTCACCCAGGGTGCGAGCCTGCAACGTCTGTTCCAGCCGCTCGGCGTGCTCGTCCTGCGTCAACCGGCCCGTCATCAACGCGTCGCGCAGTACCTCGACGACCTGGTCCCGATCGGTGTCGGAGGCCCGCAGATGCGCGTGCGGGTTGGACGGCTCCGGCAAGTTCTCCATAATCGCGAACAATATCCCTCCGCCCCGGTCAGCCGGAACGAATTCCGCACCGATCCAGGGTCGCGGCCGCACACCTCAGGGCCACACCGGGGAATCCCCCGACCCGGCATGGTCCCCAGGCGTCAACGCGACGGGCGAAGCAGCGGATTCGGCCGGTACGCCGTGAACGCCGGCGGCCGCACAGCGTCGGAGTTGGTGGCGAAGTCGTAGACCTTGCTCCACGACTCACCGAGCGCAGCGGCCTTCGCATTGAGGTGAGCCGGCGCAGTCGAAGGCCAGCGCCCAGTGTCGATCCGCGTCAGCAGCGTCTCCAGGGCAACGGCCTCCTCGGCGATGCTGAACGCACAGTGGGTCGCCCGCGCGGCGAAGAGTTGTCGCAACTTGCCGGTGTCACCGTGCCGGCGCACCTGTCCGGCGTACCAGCGCTCGTGATCGGCGACCGCCAAATCCACGGTGTTGTGCAGCGTCACGACCGGCGATGGCGTCGTGCCACGCGGTACGGCGTACCGCAGCATCCATTGCGTGGCAGCCGGATCGGGGCTGATCCGCGGCGCCTTCGCGAGCCGCGCGAGGTCCTTCCCGAGATCAAGCCCTGCCTCCCGGTACGCCTTGCGAACCAGAGCAAGCTGATCCGACTTGGCCAACTGCCGCGCGTAGTCCACACCGACGTTGTACGACGGGTTGCCGCCCGCATGCGCGGCGAGATCAGCCTGCCCGACCGCTCCGAAAACGCTGGCCGCGCCCATCATGTGAAGCTGGTACTGCGCCCGGATCTGCCCCTCGACCGACTCGGGCTTCGGGTCGTGCGCGGAGTTCCACCCGGTCACGTTCCCGAAGGCGCTGGCCAACGCGATCCGCGCCCGCCCCGGCGCCGTCTCGACCTGCTCGGTGAGCAGCTTCTGCATCCGCAGGTCACTGCCCTGCGGGTCCTTCGCGTTGACGAGCTCGAGGTCGTCGGCACCCGGCGCGAGCAGGGTCTTCAGCGCGAAGTTGATGTCCAGCGACATGTTCCACTGGCCATGGACGTCGGTCGGCGCGCACATCGCGACCACGCCGTCGATCCTGCTCGGGTGCTTCTCGGCCAGCAGAAGCGAGATCGCCCCGCCACCTGACGATCCGGTCGCCACGGTCCGGCGCGGCTTCCCGACGTGCCGCTCGAACCAGTCCAGTACGCCGATCTGGTCGTGCACCGCCTCCTTCATCACAAACCCGGTCCTGCCTTTGAAGTCCGAGGCGGCCAGCGCATACCCCTGCTCGAGGAAGTAGGCCTCACTGTCGACGCGGTTGCCGTAGCCGGGCGGGAACTCGGGCATTCCGTCGGGGTAGTACGGGTGGCTGTAGAGCAGCAGCGTCCCGTTCCACCGCTCCGGCACCTCCACCTTGTACTTCGCGCCGTCGATGGTGCCCTCGTAGGTATGGCGACCCGGGTTCGGCGTCTCGACGGCGGCCGCGGCGTTCGTAGTACCGGAGACCGCGCTGCTGATCAGTGCGGTGCTCAACGCGGCGGCGGCGACGGCTTGGGTAACTCGCTTCATCGTTCCTGCTCCTTGGTCGTGGGAGGTTTCCACCACGGGGTCGGAGCTGGGGACGGCGCAGGGACACCTTCCGCCGGAGAACTTTTCTGCGACAGGATGTCCCGGTGACGGTCCGGCCTCCGACTACTGGACGAGAGGCGCCCAGACCGGGGGCCGCAGTCGCGAGGAGTACGAGATGAAGTTCATCATGCTGGCCTACACGAACGCTCAGACCTGGGTCGAGGGCAGCTGGGATCCGGAGGAGTTCCAGAAGGCCTGCGACTTCTACGAGCAGCTCGGCAAGGAGCTGACCGAGAGCGGGGAGTTCGTCGCCACCGCCGGCCTCGGCGACCCGTCGCTGACCCGCACCATCCGCGCGACCCCGACCGGCACGGTCGCCGTCGACGGCCCGTACGCCGAGGTCAAGGAGGTGCTGGCCAGCTACGGCATCGTCGACGTGGTGAGCGCGGACCGCGCCTACGAGATCGCCCAGCGGATCGTCGACACGGTCGGCGACATCGTCGAGGTGCGGCCGCTGATGGACGGCTCGGCGGAGTCCTGACCATGGGCGGTGCGCCGGTCCCCGAGGTGACCGAGCCCGGCTTCGAGCACCTGTTGCGTGAGCTCACGCCCCAGGTGCTCGGGGCGCTGGTCCGCCGCTACGGTCACTTCGACGCGTGCGAGGACGCAGTACAGGAAGCGCTGCTGGCGGCGTCGCAGCAGTGGCCGCGCGACGGCGTACCGGCGCAGCCGCGGGCCTGGCTGATCACCGTCGCGTCGCGCCGGCTGACCGATGAGCTCCGCAGCGAGGAGGCCCGGCGCCGCCGCGAGAACAACCAGGCGCTGGAGATCCCTTTGGTTGCCCCCGGCGCCGATTCGGCCGGGCCGCGCGATGCCGATGACACCTTGCTTCTGTTGTTCCTGTGTTGCCATCCGTCGCTGAACCGGGCCGGGCAGATCGCGCTGACCCTGCGCGCGGTCGGCGGTCTGACCACGGACGAGATCGCCCGTGCCCTGCTGGTCCCCGAAGAGACCATGCGCAAGCGGATCACCCGCGCCAAGCAGAGCATCCGGACCTCCGGCGTCCCGTTCCGACCGCCGCCTCCTTCGGAGCTGCCGGAGCGACTGGCCGCAGTACTTCAGGTCCTCTACCTCATCTTCAACGAGGGCTACACCAGCACAGACCGCGTAGACCTGGCTGAGGAGGCCATCCGCCTGGCCCGCCTCGCATACCGCCTTCTCCCCGACAACGGCGAAGTAGCAGGCCTGCTGGCCCTCATGCTCCTGACCCACGCCCGCCGAGCAGCCCGTACTACGCCAGCCGGCGACCTGATCCGCCTGGACGAGCAAGACCGCTCACTGTGGGACGCGGACGCCGTCGCCGAGGGCACGACCTTGGTGACCGACGCGATGGCGCGCTTCCCCTTGGGCCCATATCAACTCCAGGCTGCGATTGCGGCGCTCCACGACGAGGCGCAAACCCCCGAAGCAACCGACTGGCCGCAGATCGTTGCCCTGTACGACTTGCTGGTCCGCTTCGACGACACTCCGATCGCCCGCCTCAACCGCGCCGTCGCGATCGCCATGGTCCAAGGCCCTCAGGCCGGCCTGGCCTTGATCGAAGACCTCGCCAAAGACCCACGCCTCACCAACCACCACCGGGTCGACGTAGCCCGAGCCCACCTCCACGAACTAGCCGGCAACCACCAAGAAGCCTTAACCGCCTACCTATCCGCAGCCCGCCAAACCACCAGCCTCCCCGAACAACGCTACCTAAACACCCGAGCCGCCCGCCTCCGATAAGCCGCACACAGAGCGCCCCGGCCGAGTAGGCGGCCGGGGCGCTTCAGTTGCTGCTGCGGTGCTAGCTGACCGTGACGATTCGGTGGGGGCTGATGGCTTGGGCGTGGTCGGGGTCGGCGGTGAAGAGGGTTCGGTAGGCGAAGCTGCCTCGGGTGGCTGGTTTGATGCCGAAGGCGTAGGCGCCGGTGGTGCTCAGTTTGGTTGAGGCGATCGTGCGCCAGGTCTTGGCTGAGTAGAGCTGCAGGTAGACCGGCGAGCCGTAGTGCCGTGGGGTGACGACGCCGGAGAGCCTGGTTCCCTGGCCGAGTCTGATCGCGGTCGGGGACAGGACGGACGTGATGGTCGGCGCGACGTTAACGGTGATGTCGGCGGTGCGCGTTCCCATCAGGTCGGCGTTGCCTGGGAAGACCATGGTGTAGACGGTCGACACTCCCGGCTTGAGGGTGTAGCTGACCGAGCCGGTTGAGCTGGTCTTCAAAGTGGTGATCAGCTTGAGCGTCGAGACGTTCTTGGGGCGGCCGTACAGGTGCACCGGCAGGCCCGCGAACGCCACGTTGTCGATCCGCAGCACACTGCCCTTGAGCGTGATCGCGCCGCCGTAGTTGATCAGGGTCGAGCTCGTGCGGATACCCGACTTGACCCCGTTCAGCGCCTTCGCCGAGATCGGGCTGACCTTGCCACTGCGGTCCTTGACCCACCCGGCGTACGTGTACGTCGTCGCCAGCGCGAGGCCGGTCACCTTGACCGACGTGCCGGTGCCCGCGTACACGAGCGTCCCCGTGGTCAGCGTCGGCGCCCTCCCCCCGACGTTCTGCCGGATGATCACCTGGTCGAGATCCGGCAGCGCCGGGATCGTCCAGGATACGGTCGCGGCTTTGTAGGCCCCGCTCGCAGCGAAGGTGGTGAGCTTCGGCGGCACCAGGTCGGTGGTGCTGAAGACAGTGGTGATCGGCTCGATCGACGAACCACCAGCCCATCCCACCCCGTCGACCACGATCTTGTACGGCGTCGCCTCCACCAGCGGCGTGACCGGCGTGATGGTCGCTTTGTGGAGCTCGGGGTCGTAGCTGACCGTCGCGGCAACGGTCGTGCCCGTCCTGCCGTTCAGGAGTTTGACGGTTCGCGATGTCACGGTCTCGGCGGACACCGACTGCGGGAACGTCACAGTGGGCTTCACGTCGAAGGCCGCGGTCGAGGACAGATGCGCCGGCGTCACGTCGAAAATCGGGTACGCCTTGTCCATGGGGGAAAGACCGTTACCGCCCTCGGTGACGGTCATCCGGTACGGCCGCGGGTCGCGCGATCCGTTGGAGTTCCGCACCGCGATGTACGTCGTACCGGCCTCCGCCTGGACTTCGGCCCACGCCCGGAGCTCCTCAGGGATCGGATACCCGTCCTCGTCCACCTCGGTCGGGAACACCTTCTCGTCGTGACCCCGGGAGTTCAGGACGTCGCTGTAGACGTCCACCACCGGGCCGATGTTCGTCGTGGAGCCGTACGGATCGTAGAGCGGACCGGTGACGATCACCCGGAGATTGCGGGCCGCGGCCGAGTCGACGGCGTACCAGTCGACGTCGCCCTCGGTGTCGATCAGGCCGGTCGTCTGCACGCCGACGGTCACCTTGGTAGCGCGGGACGGCTGGTCGTTGCCGTCGGCGGCGCCGCCCGGGAAGGCCGGGGCGAAGTGGCCGCCGAGGGCGGCGTAGGCGTCCAGGTTGCCGGCGCCGTAGTACGGGTCGGTACCGCGGGGACCGGCGTCGCGGGAGAGCACCTTGAGGCGCTGCTCCACCTGGGCGGGGGTGAAGGTCGGCCACTTGTTCTTCATGAGCGCGGCCACACCGGCCACGATCGGGGCCGAGCACGACGTGCCCGTGCACCACCAGTACGGCAGGTAGCCCGGCTCGGTGAGGTTGCGCGCGCCGGTGGTGAGGATGTCGGTACCGGGCGCGGCGATGTCGACGTGGTCGCCGTAGCTGCTGAAGTCGGTCAGTACGCCGGCCGCGTTCGTCGCGCCGACCGCGATGACGCCGGGGTAGGCGGCCGGGTAGCTCGGCACGTTGTTGCCGTCGTTGCCCGCGGCGGCGACCACGACGACGCCCCGGTCGAGCGCGTTCTGGATGGTGGCGGCCAGGACCGCGTTCTCGCCCGGGCCACCGAGGGACATGTTGATGACCTTGGCGCCGTGGTCGACGGCCCAGCTGATGCCCTCGGCGATGTCGACGTCGTAGCCGCTGCCTTCGGAGTCGAGCACCTTGACCGGCATCGCCTTGGCGTTCCAGCCGACACCGGCGACGCCGATCCCGTTGTTGGCAGCAGCGGCGATGATGCCGAGCGTCATCGTGCCGTGGCCGTTGTCGTCGATCGGGCCGCGGTTCGGCGAGGTCGCGTTGTAGCCGGCCACCAGGTGGCCGGCCAGGTCGGGGTGACCGGCGTCGACGCCGGTGTCCAGGACGGCGACGAGCTGACTGCCGGTGGTCCTGGACAGATCCCAGGCCTGCGCCACCCGGGAGGTGGTCAGGTACGACTTCTGGTCGGTGCCGTAGTACTCGTCGTTCGGGACGGCGCTGATCCGGCGGCGGTAGTTCAGCGACGCCACCTCGACGGCGGGGTCGGCCTTCGCCTTCTTCAACAACTCCGGGGCGGACCCCTCACCGGTGAGCTTGACGACGTCCTTGCTGACCGCGGCTTCGGACTTGGTTTTCAGCCGGGACGAGGTCGCCTTGCGGGCGGTGGCGCTCGCCTTCGCCTTGAACTTCACCAGGACCGTGTTCGGCTCGAACTCCGGCTTCGCGTTGCTGTGCGAGGTGAACTTCGGGTGGTACGGGCCGGGCTGCGCAGCGGTGCTGGACGAGCCGGTGACGGTGACCAGCGTGGCTGCGATCAAGGCGGCTGGGACGCCGAGGAACGCAAGGTGGACAGGACGGAAGGACACAGGACCCCCCAGGGCCTCAAGAATGACAGACCCGCGGAGTATGTCAGAGGCCCCGGCCGGGTACTCCGCCCGATCTCATGTCAAAATCTGCAATCAGGTTTGAGTTATCGGCCGGACACGGAGTGCGAGCAGGACGCCGGCGAAGGTGATCAGGCCAAAAACCAGTGCCAGGCCGGGGAATCCGCCGAGGCCGAGTCCCGCGCCGCCGACCGCCGCGCCCACGAAGGTGCCCATGCTCATCCCGGCGGCGTTGACGCTGAGCGCGGAGCCGCGGAGCGCGTCGCTGCGGCGTACCAGCAATGTCGTGACGCAGGCGGCGACGGTGGCGTGGGCGACGCCCATCAGTGAGGTCAGCAGGAGCGTGAGCGGAAGACTCGGGGCGAAGTAGAAGGCTGAGACGGCGAGCAGGGCGACCAGAAGGCCCAGCAGCAGGGTCTTCTCGGAGCTGAGCCACGGCCGGTCCGCGGCCAGGTAGCGGCCGGCGAAGAGGTTGCCCACGAAGAACGATGCGCCGCTGAGCGACCACACCAGCGCGAACCAGCCGGGAGCCAGGTCGAACTTCTCGTCGTAGAACGCCGCCAGGTAAGCGAGATAGCCCATGAAGGCGGCCGTTCTCAGCATCGCTACACCCAACAGCGGCAGAGCACCCGGGATGTGGGCCAGGGCCCGGTACGTCGCCAGGTAGCTCATCCGCTTCGCTCCATCGGTTCGCAGCGGCGCCTTGCGACCCCAGCCCCGCCAGAAGAACGCGGCGGACAGCGCCAGAGAGATCACCGCCGCGGCGACAAGGTTGCCCCGCCAGCCCCAGAACAGGCCCGGTACTGCGAGGACCGGCGCGGCCAGCATGGCCATCATCGACGTGGTCGCCGAGACGAGCGTCGCGGCGCGGCCGGCGGCGGCGGGTGAGGTGAAGCGGTCCGCGGCCGCAGCACCGATCGAAGGGGCGAGGATCGAGGTCGAGGCGCCGATCAGCAGGCAGAAGGTAGCCAGCGCGAAAACGTTGCCGATGGCTCCTAGTGCGGCCGAGAGGCCGAGCAGGGCAAGGCCGCCGGCGGCGACCAGTTCCCGGGCCAGCCGGTCGACGAGTGGCGCGAGCGCGATGCCGACGATGAGGGCTGCGAGGCCTCCGAGTCCTCGCAGACCGCCGATCTCGGCGACACTTCCGTCGGCCGCCGCCGCGATCGGCACCAGGTACATGCCGAACACGGTGAACGGAATCAGGCTGACGGCCGAGGCGAGCAGGAACGGCCACAACCGCTTGGCCATCCGCCAGTCGCCCGGCACTTCTCCTGTACTGCGTACTTCGGTCGTGGTGGTCACGGCGTGTGGGATCCGTTCTTGCGGTAGCGATAGAGGCTGGTCGGACGAGCGCTGAACTGGGAGAAGGGGAAGGGCTCCGCGGACAGGGCGGTGACGCCGGAGCCGAGGAAGGCACGGGCGACGGCGCTTCCGGTCTGAGCATAGATGGCCAGCGGCTTCGATTGCTGCAGGCAACTAGTTAGCAAGGTGTCGAAACTGCCGTTGCTCAAGGTCATCCCGGTCGCCACCACGGCATCGGCGGCGTCGACAACTTGCGTCATGTCGCGGGAAACCGGGATTCCGGAGGCGGTTTCGCGGAGGTTGAAGTCGCAGGGCAGACAGGTGCCACCCAATGCGGTGATTGCCTCGACCAACGGGTTCACGACGCCGATCAGGGCGACCTTCGACCCCTCGGTGACATCCAGCAGTCCGGCGACCGCCGCATCACGGGCTCGGGCGCGGACGTCCGGAGTACCGGCTGGGAGGACGACCTCTTCGGCCTGGGCCGAGAGATGGTGTGGCTCGACGGCGGCCAGGTAGGCGTCCAGGGCCGCGATCCGCACCGGTAAGGGGCCATCGGCAATCAACTCGGACAGCGGCAGCCCGGAGGTTTCCGCGCAGTACGACGGATCCAGCTCGCCCGCTTCGAAGGAGCAGGCGCCGAAGACCTCGCCTACCCGCAGCAGCACGTAGTAGTTGCGATAGGTGACGTCAGCGCCGGGCAGCCGGGTCGTGTGGTGCAGCCAGAAGGCGCTGGTGACGCTGAGCTCTGAGGGCGCAGGCCCATGCTCCCCGTTGAGGACGGCGGTGGTGAGGGCGGCCACGGAAGCGGTCATGGCAGATCTGCCTGACTGGGGCGGTGGGGTGGGCATGGAATCGAACACAGCCTTTCGGCGTGATAGTTGAGGGCGGACAACTCTGGACGTCCAGCAGGCTGGAAGCAGAACAGCAACGATCGGCGGTCGGTAGCAGTTCGGTTGGGTGCGGACCGGTGCACCATCAAGCCCGGAAACATCAGCACCGACCCGGCCGGCGCCGTCACCGTCACCGCGCGCTGGACGTCGACAGCCAGTGGGTCGACCAACAGCCCCGTGGGCTCGAGCGGGTCCCGCCGAACTGGGCCTTCGAGGTGACTGCCGGGGATCAGCGTCATGGCACCGTTCTCGACGGTGTTGTCGTCCAGCATCACGATCGCGGTGGCGATGTCGTACGCCGGATCGCCGGCGCAGCAGTACCAGTACGGGAAGTCCTGATGCCAGGCGAACTCCGACCCGACCCCGGCCCGCTTGAAGTTGAGCTTCGACACGAATGGGCCGACCGGTGCCCCGATCAACGACTCCATCGGGGTCGTCAGCCGCGGTTCTGTCCACAACTCGGCCAGCGCCGGGTGCAGGTGGGCCACCGGCGCGAGGCTCCGCACCGCCTTACCCACAGCATCCGGCTCCCAGTGGATCGTCGTACCGCGGATCTCCTCGAGTTGGTGCCCGTCCGGCCAGACCGTCAGGTCGGTCTCCCCCGCCTCCGCGGCCGACACCACCTCGGCGTGGACCTGCTCGGCCGCGTCGCGCAGGCGGCCGACTTCCGTTGCCGTGAACAACTGCGGCAGGAGCAGGTAGCCGGTACTCATGAAGATCACTTTAATGCGACGGAGTCGCAGATGGGAACTCCCGGCGCTGCGACTGGCCCGTGCGGGACGGTGGGGTAGCGCCGGCCTCCAGCACAGTTTCGCGCCGGTCCCAGGACATCGCCGACCACGGCACCGCGAGCTGGTCCAGCGAATCGATCTCCCGCGGCTGCATGCTGGCCATCGGCCGCGCCTCGGCATGGCGGGAAAAAGCCGACTCGACGTACCGGGTGCCGGTGTCGGCCGCGAGGAAGACGTGGGTGCGGCCGCTGTCACAGGTGTGCTCCCACAGTGCGGACAGGTACGCCGCGCCCGCGGACAGGCCGGCGAAGACGCCGCTGGTTCGCAGCAGGTCCACGGCGGCCGACATCGCGTAGTCGAAGGACACCCAGTGCAGCCGGTCGTACAGCTCGTGCCGCACGTTGCGGAACTCGATCGAGCTGCCGATCCCGGCGATGATCATCTCCGGGTCCTGCGTGTGCCCGGCACCGAACGTGATGCTGCCGAACGGCTGGACGCCCACGAGGTTCACGTCCCGCCCGCGGTCCCGCAGGTACTGCGCGATCGCACCGGTCGAGGCGCCCGTGCCGACTCCCCCGACCAGACACAGCGGCCCGGACGGCACCACCTCGGCGACGAGCTCGGCCACCGCGCCGTACCCGAGGTAGTGGATGTCGTCGTGATACTGCCGCATCCAGTGGTACGTCGGGTTGTCCTGCAGGATCTCGCTGATCCGGCGGACCCGGAGGTTCTGGTCGAGCTGCAGGTTGTTCGAGGACGGCACCTGTTCGATGGTGGCGCCGAGGATCTCCAGCTGGATCCGCAGGGTCCGGTCCACCGTGGTGGAGCCGACGATGTGGCACTTCATCCCGTACCGATGACAGGCCAGCGCCAGCGCATGGGCGTAGATCCCACTCGAGCTGTCGATCAACGTGTCGCCCGGCTGGACCGCGCCGGTCTCCAGCAGATGGCGCACCGCTCCGAGCGCGGAATACACCTTCATCGTTTCGAACCGCAGGCAGATCAGGTCGTCGCCGACCCGGATCGGGTCCGGGTCCTTGATCGCCTCCGCCAGGTGATCGTGCAGCAGGGCAGGCTTCATCGGTGCGGATCGCTCCTCGTGTCGGCACTACTGGTCAGCACGGGCGGCGCTTCCGGGGGTTCTTGCCCGACCAGAGCGGCCCTCACCAGCCGCTGGGTCAGTTCGGTGCTCGGTTCGGTCATCACCGTTGCCGGTGGCCCCTGCTCGACGACCCGGCCGGCGTCGAGCACCAGCACGTGGTCGGAGACAGCGGACACCAATCCGAGATCGTGGCTGATCCACACCAGGGCCGTGCCCTGGGCCTTCAGCTCGTTCAGGAGTTCGACCACCAGCGCGGTGCCGTGCTCGTCGAGCGCCGTGGTGATCTCGTCGCACACCAGGACGTCGGGTCGCGCGAGCAAAGCCCTCGCGAGAGCAGCTCGCTGGAGCTCGCCTCCGGACAGTTGGCTGGGCGGTCTCGCGGCGATCAACGCCGAGACGCCGAGCCTTGCCAGGGTTGCCACGGCTTCGTCTCGGGCAGCGGTCGGGATCAGGCCGCGTAGGCGTATCGCAGTACGGGCTACTTGTTCGTCGACGAGTCGGCGTTCGTCGAAGGAGCCTCGGACTTCTTGCCAGACGTACTGGACGCGGCGGTTCTGGTCGAGGGAGCGTTTTCGCAGTACGGGCAGGTCTTCGCCGGCCAAAGTGATGCGACCGGTGTGGCGCTCGTGCAGGCCGGCGAGGCAGCGCGCGAGGGTTGTCTTGCCGCTGCCCGAACGACCCACGATGCCGACACAGCCACCTGGCGGCACCGCGAGATCGATCTCCTGCAGGATCGGGTCACGGCCCCGGGTGCGCAATGATGCCGACACATTGATTGCCTGTAGCAACGGCTCTCCGGTACTACGAGTTGCCGCGCCGACGGTCCGTGCTTCAGTGGCGGGAAGGACATCGCCGACCACCCGACCGGCGGACAGCACCACGACGCGGTGGGCCAGGGCCCTGACGAGGTCGAGATCGTGGCTGAGCAGCAGGATGCCGAGGCCCGCATCGGCGAGGTCAGTCAGCTCGCCGACCAACTGGAGTCGGGTGATCGAGTCCAGGCCGGTGCTCGGCTCGTCCAGGACGAGCACCTTCGGACGGCACGTGAGGGCTTGCGCCAGGGCGATGCGTTGCCGCTGGCCACCGGAGAACTGATGCGGGAACCGCCGGAGCGTGGCACGGTCGTCTGCAAGCTGGGCTGCCCGCAGTGCCTCCGGTACGACGTCGGCACCCGGATGATGCAGCTTGGCCAGTTCGTTGAGGCCGGCACCGATCCGTCGAGCCGGGTTGAGCGCGCTGCCCGGGTGTTGGGGCATGTAGGCAACTACACGTCCGCGGACCTTGGCGGCGGCGGCTGTCACACCGTTGCTGTCGACAACCGTTTGATCATCGACCTCCACCGAGCCCGTCAGCGTCACACCGTTGCCGTGTTCACCCAACAGGGCCAGTGCAGACGTGGTCTTGCCGGAACCCGAGGCGCCGACCAGAGCGGTTACCTGCCCCGGCCACACCTCGAAGTCCACGCCGTCGACCAGGATGCTCTGACCAGCCACGGCTGCCAGCCCGCGGACCTTCACCAGTGGCTTCATCGCTTGACCTCGACGAGCCGACGGGTCCGGTGCACCAGGCGGTCGGCCAGCAGGTTGAACCCAAGCGTGAACGACACCAGCAGCAACGCGGGCGCGAGCACCGCCCACGGCTGCAGCAGCAGTCCCTCGCGGTTCCGCGAGACGCTGACCGCCCAGTCCGGCGCGGTCGGGCTGAGACCGAGACCGAGGAAGTTGACTGAAGCAACAAGGAAGACGGCTAGCGTGATCCGCGTGCCGATGTCGGCGGCCACTGGCCCGAGGACCGCGCGACCGACGTACCCGAGATGGATGCCGGCCCAGCTCTCCCGCTGCATCCGTAGCGCCTCGACCACCGGCCCACTGGCCGCGTCCAAAGCAGCCGCCCGGACCAGGCGGGCGACAGTCGGGACGTTGACCATGGCAACCGCCAGCGTGATCGCAAGAGGCGACGCGCGCCAACCGACCGCGACCACGCTGATCACCAGCAGCGAGGGCAACGGCAGCAGGACGTCGAGCGGCCGGATCAACGCCTCGTCGACCCACCGGTGCCGAGTGGAAGCGGCGACCAGACCGATCACTCCGCCGATGAGGTAGGCGGTGACGACCGCGCCCAGCGCCATACCGAGAGCCGTGCGACCACCCTCGAGCAGCAGGCTGAAAACGTCTCGGCCGAGCCCGTCGGTGCCGAGTACACCAGCCTTGTCGTACGGCAGACCGGGTTTGACGTCCACAGAAATCATCGGGCCGAGAAGCGCCACCAGCAGGGGAATCAGGACAAGCAACGTGGACACGGCGAGCGGCGTACGGGCTCTGAGGGCTCTCATCGGAGCAGCTCCGTTCGCGGAACCAGCCGGTTGCAGACGAGGTCGGCGCCGAGGTTGATCAGCAACGCGGCGACCGCGAGCACCAAGGTCAACCCTTGGACGACCGGCACGTCCCGCGTCTCCACCCCGTCGACGAGCGCAGTCGCGAACCCGGGGATCGCGAAGATCGCCTCCACCACGAGAACCCCACCCAGCAAGGTGTCTCCGGTCCTCGCCAACTCCTGTACACCGGGAACCGCCGCGTTCGGCAACACATGCCGGAGCAGCAACCGCCGCCGAGGAACCCCGAGCCGCCGAGCCTGTACGACGTAGTCGGCGTGCAGCGCATTGATCGTTCCTGCCCGAACCTGACGGGACAGCAGGCAGACCGTGCGGCCGAGGAGAACAGCGACCGGGAGAACCAGCAGCACTGGGCTTGCCAGCAGCGATCCACCGACCCATGTGGCGGGCAACCAGCCGAGCTTCAACGAGAAGAGCGCGACCAGCACGACCGCGATGACGAAGTCGGGGATCGCGCTCAGCGCCAGCGTGATCGAGGTGATGGTCCGGTCCAGCCGGCCATTCTCGCGCGTGCCCATCAAGATGCCGAGGGCAACCGCCAGCGGAACGACGACGGCCAGCGTCGCGAGGGTGAGAACAAGCGTCGCCCCAGCCGACGCCTTGACGATGTCGAGCACCGGGCCACCGCTGATCAGCGACGTCCCGAGGTCGCCGGTCAGCACGTTGCTGAACCAGTGCGTGAACCGCTCGAGGGCCGGCTGGTCCAGGCCGAGCTGCTCGCGCAGCCGGGCGACCTGATCAGGTGTCAGCGTCTCGGTGAACCGCATGTCCGCGGCGTCGCCGGGCAGCAACGCCGTCAGGACGAAGACGAGGATCGACAGAACGGCCAGCTGGACCAGGGCCAATGCGGCCCGCTGGGCAGCATAGGACCGCATTCAGGCCAGCCACACCTTGTCGAACCGGGCCGACTCCAAGGTATTCGGCGGCGCCGCCTGGACGCCTTGCACCTTGGCCGCGACCGCGACCATGAAGTCCGGATGCCCCCAGGCGAGAATGCCCCCGGTGTCCCGCAACGTCTTCTGCAGTTCCCCGTACTTCGCCGTCCGGGCCGCCTCGTCGGTCTGCACCTGCGCGGCCGCGAACGCGGCGTCGAAGGCCGGCTGCCGCCAGTGCGTGACGTTGAACGGCGACTTCGACAGCAACCGGTCGGTGATGTACTGCGGGATCGGCATCGCGCCCGAGCGGTGACTGCCCAGCACGCCCTTGGTGAGCAGGTCCTTCGCGTAGGTCTGGGCGCTGCCGGTGCTGACCTTGAGCTTCACGCCCGCCTCACCGGCCTGCTCGGCGAGCAGCGTCGCCGCTTCGACGAAACCCGCCGAGGCGTCGGAGGTGAAGATCTCGACCTCCTTGTTCAGCAGGCCCGCCTTCTTCAGCAGGGCCTTCGCCTCGTCGACGTTCCGCTCGCGCTGCGGCAGGTCGGCCGGGTAGTACTGGAAGCCCTTGCCGAACAGGTCGTTGCCCACTACCCCGCGACCGGCGAGCACGACGTCCACCAGCCGCTGCCGGTCGGCGAGCAGCTTGAAGGCCATCCGGACGTCCGGGTTGTCGAAGGGCGCCTGGTCCACCTTCATCACGAACGCCTGGGTCGTACTGCCTTTGGCCGCGACGATCTTCACCGTCTTGCCCGCCTCGGCGGTCCGGGCGAAGGTCGCGGTCATGTCGTTCGCGTACTCCGCCTGGCCACCCTGCAACGCATTCGCGCGCGCCTCGGCGTCGGCCGAGAGGATGTGCAGCTCCTCGAGTTTCGCCGCGCCGTCCCAGTAGTCGTCGTACCGGGTGGCGACCATCGAGCGGCCGGCCTCGAACGAGACGAACTTGAACGCCCCGGTACCGACCGGCTTGGTCGGGTCCTTGAAGCCGTCGCGGACGATCTGGGTGCCGATCCCGGCCAGCAACGCCGGGAACTCGGCGTTCGGGGCGGTCAGCACGAGCTCGACGGTGCGTGGGTCGATCGCCTTGCAGCGGCGCAGATCCAGCGCGGCCAGCGACGACTGCGCGACCCGCTCCGGCGCGGCCGGGTCGGCCATCCGGGCCAGGCTGTAGAGCACGTCTTCGCTGGTCAGCTTCTTGCCGTCGTGGAAGGTCGCGTCCCGCAAACTGAACCGCCAGGTCGCGGCCTGCGCGTCGGGCTCCCACTTCTCGGCCAGGCGTGGCAACGGTTTCAGGTCCGGCCCGAGCTCGACGAGCTTCTCGTACATCGCCTTGTGCCGGGCGATGTCGACGAACAGGCTCTGCACGTGCGGGTCGAGAACCTCCTTGGCGCCACCACCGGCGAAGACGGCCCGCAGCCGGCCACCCGCCTTCGGCTGGGCAGCGGCGCCAGTGCTGCCGCCGGACCCGCAACCGGTCAGCGCGGCCAGGCCCAGACCGCCGGCCAGGCCGAGGAATCCCCGTCTGTTCAGAGCATCGGACATCCGTTTTTCCTTCACGGTCGGGGGCTCCGACGACGGGTGGTCGTCGGGTCAGAATCCTGCCGTTAATGAAAATAGTTGTCAAATTCAGGCGCATCTGAACGGACCTCTTCATTGTTCCGTCAGACCCCGCGCGCCCGTCGCCCGTAACGGCGTGTCACCGCGTCCGGACGCCGAGTACTGGCAGTCACCACCAGCTTTTCCACGCCCTTGCGACGGGAGGAAGGTGGTCGGCGGCGGTGCGAAGGAAGGTCAGCAGTCCGCGATGGGAGTGTCGGCGGCGCGGGTGGGGAGGTCGGCCAGGACGCGGTCGAGCAGTTTGGCGAGCAGGTCCTGCTCTTCGCGGGTCAGCTGGTCGAGGAAGTGGCTCCTGACCGCGTCCACGTGGTCCGGCGCGGCCGCTTCGATCGCGACCCGGCCGGCCTCGGTCAACCGGACCATCGAGCCGCGGGCGTCGGACTCGCACTCCTCGCGAACCACCAGCCCGCGCTTCTCCATCCGGCTGACCTGGTGCGACAGGCGGCTACGCTCCCACCCGATCGAGCGGCCGAGGTCGCGGGTGCGCAGTACGCCGGACTCCGCGATGGAGAGTGGATGCAGGAGCGCGTAATCCGCACCGGACAGCCCGGAGTTGCGGATCAGGCGGCCTTCGAGCGTCGTGGTCAGCTCACGGTAGGCGTCGCGGTACGCCTGCCAAAGATGCGCCTCCCGCGCATCGAGCCACCGCGTCTCCTTCATCCACCCATCGTACGTGGCCTGTTGACATGTCACTGAGCTACGGCGTACGGGACAGGGCGACGGCGAGCCCGACCGTGCCGGCCATGACGAGGAGCTCGACGGCGGCGAGGCGCCAGAAGGCGGCCGGTTCGTTGGCTGTCAGTGCCGGGAGCGTGAGCTGCCGGTGTCGCTGGCCGATCCACACGAGCAGAACGAAGGCGACTGCCTTGGCGAAGACCAATGCGCCGTACCCGGTGGTCACCCATTGGGTGATGAGGCCGAAGCCGTCGTCGCGACCGCCGAGGTGGATCTCGGCGGTGAGCAGGCCGGTGAGCCCGATCGTCACCGCGCAGACCAAGGCGAGGCGGCTGAACTTCTCGACCGTCACCGGCAGCTCACGGCCGTAGCGGATCACCGAACCGAGACCGCCGATCCACGCGGTCGCACAGAAGACGTGGACGACGAGCGACGCGGTTGCGAGCACCGACCAGAAGGTTGTCCGCTCGATCGCGCCGTGCCCGGTCAGGAGCGGGCCGGTCAGCGCCGCGGCGATCAGTACGAGCGCGACCCGCGCGGTCGCAACCGTGCGAGCACCCGAGAGGATCACCGCAAGCACAGCAGTCAGTACGACGGTGAGCGCGAGCGCCCTGACCTGGTCGAGTGACCCGGCATCCCCAGCCCTCGCGGCCAACTGCGACAGCGGTACGCCGAGGATGACCGAGGCGTTGGTCAGCAACAATCCGATACTCGCCACGGCCCACAGCCCCGCAGTGACAGCAGCATCCTGGCAGGCCCGAAGACCTTCTCCGGAAAGACTTCTGTCTGTTGCTGGAAGCAACCAAGCGGCTGCCAGCACTGCACCGCCAGTGGCGACAGCTGCTAGGTCGGCGAGCAGGCGTAGTACGGGGAGTGCCCACGACGTCGCCTGACCGGCGCCGATCAGGCCCGCGGGCAGCGGCTTCGGCGCGCCGCCCGCGAGCACCAAAGCGGCTACCAGTACTACGACTCCTGCGGCGACAACTCCAAGCCCTAGAACCCTTCTCATTGCGGCGGCGGCGCGGGCCTGCGGCGGACGATCACGATGGCCAGGGCGACGACGACCAGCATCACCAGGGACATCGCGACGATCACCACCACATTCGACCCGCTGTCCTTGGTCGGCGGCCCTCCGGCGACCGGCGTGGCCGGATGGCCGGCGTGGGTGATCGTGAAGCTGGCGGTGACGGTGATCGGGTGGCCGTCGGCGGACACGATCCGGGCGTCGACGGTGTACTTGCCGATGTCGACCAGCCCGTCGACCGGCTGGGTGACGGTCTTGTCGATCACCTTGAGCTCGCCGGTGGACACGTTGGTCCCTTTGGGCGACTTGACCTGCACCACGGCGCCGGTACTGCCGACCGGCTCGTTGAAGGTCAGCACGACCTCCGTCGGCGGCACGGCCTGGGTCGAACCGTCGGCCGGCGTCATGGACTCGAGTTTGGCGTGCGCCGCCGCCGTCCCGGTGGAACCCACCAGGACGAGCAGCGACGCCACCAGCACAGCGGCTGCTCGACGCACGATTACGGCGTCGCCTTCCGCGTCCGCCCGGCCCGCAGACCGAGTCCCAGCCCGATTAGTCCGAGCAGCAACCCGGCTCCACCCAGCACGCGGGCGAGGGTGTCCGGATTATCCACCTCGGTGCTGGCCGCCACCGGCGTCACGGCCGTGACCAGCTTCAGCGTCGGCGCCGGGTGTTCGGGCTTGTCCGCGCCGTCCTTGGCGAGCTCCTCCCACTTGACCACCTCGCCGTCGCTGTAGGTCTGGACCGCCGGGAAGTTGAGCGAGTCGACGCCCTCGGGCAGCTTGCCGACCGACAACGCGAACTCGTCGAAGTCGTTCGGCGGTACGCCGCCCGCCGCGGCCGTCCAGGTGACGGTGGTGATCGCCTCGGACAGCGTGACGTCACCGACCTTCACCGCCTGCGGGAGTTTCTCGGTCGTCTTGACCACCTTCCAGCCGTCCTTCACCTGCGCGCCGACATGGGCGAACGGGTGGTCCTTCGGCAGCGAGACGACCAATTTGGTGGTGCTGGCATTGTCCGACTCGGTCGGCACCCGGAACACCAGCTTGGCGTAACCGCCCGGCTTGGCGTCCGGCGACGACACCGTGACATGGGCGGAGGCAGAACCGGCGGCTCCGGCCAGGATGAGCGCACTGGCCGCGGCGATCGCGGCAGCACGGAGTACAAACTTCTGGGGCATGACAGAAAAACCCTTCGCGGGCAACGGTTTCGAACCGTCCCACGCGATGGCGGGACGGTCAGTACAGAGCTGCGAGAACCCGGTACTGCGGAGGCCCGCGCCGCGAGACACCCGAGGTCAGCCACCGCTGAGTCAGCCGCGGCTGCTCCGGTACGCCGAGCAGCGCTGCGCGCACACCGGGGATCGCGACGGCGGGTACGGGGAGCTGAGGGGCCAGCCGCGCGAGAATCCCCAACACCCGCTGAACCCACCGATGAGTGCTCCCCACCAGAAGCACACCAGCCAGCAGCACCACCAAGTGCGCCACCGACATCCCCACCGCCCCAAAAACCCCGTCATGCATCCCACCCATGGACCCGACGCCGGCCTCACCCACACCCGACACCGAAGCCGACGCCGCATCCATCCCCGCCACGCCGTCCACCGCTCCATGCCCCACCGCCGAGTGGTCCGCTGCCGCGGCGTGAGCCAGCGCCGAGTGGTCCGCCGTGGCGGCGTGAGCCAGCGTCGTGTGGTCCGCCGTCGCGGCGTGGTCTGCCGCTTGCACGACGTGCCCCAGCGTGGCGTGGTCTGCCGCTTGCACGGCGTGCCCCACGGCGGCGTGGTGCGTCGCCGTCGCGGCGTCGGCCGTCGGGCCGAGCCCCGCGGCGTGGCTCGTCACGGCGGGGTCCGTCGCCGTCGGGGCAGTTGGGTGGTTTGCGTCGAGGGTGAGGTGGGTTGTGAGTTGGAGGGTGGCTAGGAAGCCGAGGGTCAGGTGTCGGCGGCCGCTCAGGTGTTCTCCGAGAGACCAGCCGACGGCGGCCAGCACGACTAGCTGTGGCAGCGCCGTGAGCGAGACGGATCCGCCTGCCAGCGCATGGCCGAGCGCCGCGACCGCGACGCTCAGCGCCGTGATCGCGGAGGTCGCACTGGTCTCGGCACGCAAGCCCGGTAACCCTCGTCAGTCGCGGTGGCGGCCAAAAAACCGCCCTCCACTCAACTCTACGTTTGGGCAGGTCCCGCTGGTTCCCGGCTCAGTGCGCCGCCGCGAACCGCAGTACGGAACCGAAGAACTCCTCGGGCTCCTCCAGATGGCCGAAGTGCCCGCTGCCGGCCAGTACGACGAGTTCGGAGCCGGCGATCCCGTCGTGCAACTGACGCGCCCACTTCTCCCCGCAGATGAAGTCGTAGGCGCCGACGATCACCAGCACCGGTCCGTCGATCTCGCCCAGCCGGTCACGAATGTCCCAGGCGGACGGCTGCCGGTTCGGGTCGATCGTCAGGTCCATCAGCGTGAACCAGTCGGCGAGCCGCGGCTCGATCTCCTCGAAGTCGCGGAAGTACACCGGGAGCAGCCGGCGCAGGTTGTCGAGGTGGCGCTCCTTGTCGTCGGGCAGCTCCGAGTCCTCGTTCCAGGCCTGCTGGACCTGCGCGGCCAGTGGGTCACCAACGGGCCGGCGGGCGACGTACGCGTCGAGCTGGCGCTTGGCCTCCTGGCCGAGCTCCTTGCCGTTGAACGCCATCCCGTCGTAGACGATGATCCCGCGCACCAGGTCCGGGTAGTCCAGCGCGAACTGCAGCCCGACGAACCCGCCATGCGAGTGGCCCAGGAAGAACACCTTCTCCTCGCCGAACTGCTGAGCCACCTGTGCGGCGTAGTACGCGTAGCTCTCCATCGAGTAGTTGCCGTCGGCCAGCAAGTCGGAGGCGCCGGTTCCGACCGGCTCGAGGTAGACCATGCTCAGCTGCTGCTCGAGTTCGGGCATCCGCAGGTAGTCGTAGTGGATGCCCGGACCGCCGGAGTGCACCAGGCAGACAGGCCCGGAGCCGGCAACGTGGTAGCTGACCTTCACACCGTCGACGACGAGTTCTGCCATCTGACCAGTCTGCCCGGCCCCGCAACCGATCGGCGGCTCGCCACGTTTCAGACCAACACCGCGAAGGCACGAGCCCGTTGGCGGGCCGTCGTGGATGATGGGCGGCATGAGTTCTGGTGTGCCGGTGCTGGAGATCGGTGGGAGTCACGTGACCGCGGCGGTGGTGTCGCCGTCGACCGGGGTGGTCGAGGGCGTGCATCGGGCCGGGCTGGATTCGAAGGCCGATGCCGACTCGATCATCGGCGAGCTGTGCGCGGCCGCCCAGCAGTTGCCGTTGGCAAAGGGTCTGGCGGTGGCGTTGCCCGGGCCGTTCGACTTCGCGGCCGGGGTGGCGTGGTACCAGCTGGACAAGTTCGCCTCGCTCTACGGACACGACCTCGGCCAAAGCCTGCGCGAGCGCCTCGGCCTCGACCAGGTCATCTTCCTGAACGACGCTGAGGCGTTCACGGTCGGCGAGTGGTCAGCGGGCGAGCTCCGAGGCCTGGACCGCTGCGCCGGCATCACCATCGGCACCGGAATAGGCTCAGCCTTCCTAGCGAGCGGCCGAGCCATCCGCACCGGCGACACGGTCCCACCGGGCGGCGAGCTCTACCGCACCACCTACAACGACCGCCCCCTGGAAGACTGGATCTCCGCCCGAGCCATCCTCACCCGGTACGCCGAACTGCTCGGCTCGCCACCGCCTCGCAGTACCGGCGTCAAGGAGATTGCGGAGCTTGCCCGGGCGGGAGACGCCAACGCCAAGGGCGCCTTGGTTGGCGCGTTCGAGGTGCTCTCCGACGCACTCGTGCCGTGGCTCGAGCGGTTCGGGGCGACTCGGGTGGTGCTCGGCGGCTCGATCTCCGGCGCGTTCGACGTGGTGGCCGATGTGTTCCCGTTCCCCGTCAGCGCCACCGCCGACACCGAGCACTCCGCGCTGATCGGCGCGGCCGCGCACTACCAGCGCAGTACGGGCTCCGAAAACTGACGGAGGCGGTCGCTACGGTGGCGGACATGCCTCCTCGCAAACCCACCGTCCGGATCGCCACTCCTCGGCTGCGCACGCAGCTCGACGAGAAGACCCTGACCACCGACGAGGTGGAAGACGAGGACCGGCTCACCGATCTCGCGCTGACCGACCAGGATCTCGGCGGCCTGCTCGCCGAACACCTCGAGCTCAGCGGCTGCCGGCTGACCAGGGTCAACCTCGGCGGCTCGGACCTGGACAAGCTGATCCTGGTCGACCTCGAGATCGACCACTGCGATCTGGCCAACGCGCGCTGGGCCGACGCCTCGGGCACTCGGCTGGCGATCTCGTCGTCGCGGCTGACCGGATTCGCCGGCTCGGGGAGCAACCTGCAGCACGTGACCGTGCGCGACTCGGTCCTCGACTTCAGTTCGTTCCGGTTCGCGAAGTTCGTGAAGGTCGAGTTCACCGACTGCCGGCTGCAGAGCGCCGACTTCGTCTCGGCCGACCTGACCGGCACGGTCTTCCGCCGCTGCGACCTGACCGGTGTCGAGTTCTCCCAGGTGACCGCCACCGGCGCGGTGTTCGTCGACTGCACCTGGGATGGCACCCGCGGCATCGGCAGCCTGGCCGGCGCGACCATCGCCAACTCCTCCCCCATCGACACCCTGGCCGTCACGATCGCGATGGCCTCGGCCCTGGGCATCAAACTCGGCGACCCGGACGACTCCCCGGAAGCGGGTTCTTAAGGCGAGTTAAGGATGGCGCAGGTGATCTTGCCGCCACTTTCCGCAGCCCGGACAGTGACGCAGAAAGGCGGCAAACCCACCTGGAGGCATCGTGAGAACCTCGGCACCTGACAGTTCACGACGAGTCGTGAGCAACATCTTCAAAGGCTCGATGGGCAACCTGGTCGAGTGGTACGACTGGTACGTCTACACCGCGTTCGCACTGTACTTCGCGCCGGTCTTCTTCCCGCAGGGCAGCACGACCAGCCAGTTGCTCAACACCGCGGGCATCTTCGCGGTCGGGTTCCTGATGCGCCCGGTCGGCAGCTTCCTGCTGGGCCGGTACGCCGACCGCCACGGCCGGCGAGCCGCGTTGACCCTGTCGGTCACGTTGATGGCCACCGGCTCGCTGGTGATCGCGTGTACTCCGGGCCACGCGAGCATCGGCATCGCGGCACCCGTGCTGCTGGTGACAGCACGGTTGCTGCAGGGCCTGTCGGTCGGTGGCGAGTACGGCACCTCCGCGACGTACATGTCGGAGGTCGCGACGCAGGGCCGGCGCGGCTTCTTCTCCAGCTTCCAGTACGTCACCCTGGCGGCCGGCCAGCTGGTGGCGCTCGCAGTACAGATCCTGCTGCAGCAGACGCTCTCCAAGAGCGCACTGGCCGAGTGGGGCTGGCGGATCCCGTTCGTGATCGGTGCCGTCGCCGCGGTCATCGTCTTCTGGTTGCGCCGGTCGATGGATGAGTCGGCGGCCTTCGAGGCGCAGCCCGCGTCGCGCCGCTTCCGGCAGGGGTCGCTGGCCGAGCTGGCCAAGCACCCGCGCGCCGTACTGACCGTCGTCGGCCTCACGCTGGGCGGCACGGTCGCGTTCTACACGTTCACGACGTACCTGCAGAAGTTCATGGTGAACACCACCGGGCTGCAGAAGACGACGGTGACGTGGATCAACTTCGCGGCCTTGCTGGTGTTCGTCCTGCTGCAACCGCTGGGCGGCATGCTCTCCGACCGGATCGGCCGCCGGCCGCTGCTGATCTTCTTCGGCGCCGGCATCACGCTGCTCACCGTCCCGCTGCTGACAGCGCTGGAGGACGCGACCCCGGTACAGGCCTTCCTGCTCATGCTGGCGGGGCTCATCGTGGTCACTGGCTACACCTCGATCAACGCCATCGTGAAGGCCGAGTTGTTCCCGACCAGCATCCGCGCACTGGGCGTCGGCATGCCGTACGGCGTGACGGTGGCCGTGTTCGGCGGGACCGCGGAGTACGTCGCGCTCTGGCTCAAGGACGCCGGTCACGAGTCGGCCTTCTACTACTACGTCAGCGGCTGCGCGGCGATCAGCCTGATCGTCTACCTGGTCATGTCGGAGACCCGCGGCAAGTCGACCCTCGACCAGAACGGGCCGCGTCCAGTGCGGCGTCCCCGCACTCCGGCGGCACAATGACGCAATGCGTACTCTCATCGCCGAGGACGACGAGCCGGTCGGCCGCGCCCTGCGGGACGTCCTGAGCGCCAACGGGTACGCCGTCACACTGGTCCACCGCGGCGCCGACGTACTGCTCCGGCACGCCGAGGCCCAGGTCATCCTGCTCGACCTGGGCCTGCCGGACATCGACGGGCTGGAGGTACTGCGCAAGCTCCGCCGGGTCGACGACGTGGTGGTGATCGTGCTGACCTGCCGCGACGACGAACGGTCGGTGGTCCTCGCCCTGCGCCTCGGGGCCGACGACTACCTGGTCAAGCCGGTCCGGCTGGCCGAACTGCTGGCCCGGATGGAGGCGTCCGTACGCCGGTACCGGCACGCGGAACTCGACGGGACCGGCTACAGCGCGGGTGGTCTGCAGATCGACTTCGGCCTGCGCCAGGTCACCGTCGACGGCTCGGTGATCCACCTGACCCCGACCGAGTTCGACGTACTCGCCGTACTGGCTCGCCGCGCCGGTACGGCGGTCAGCCGGGAGGTGATCCAGGACGAGATCTGGGGCGACGCGTTCCTGACCAAGTCGAATGCGCTGGATGTCCACCTGCACCAGTTGCGGATGAAGCTCGGCAAACCGGTCATCACCACGATCCGCGGCTTCGGCTACCGGCTCGAACCATGAGAGCGCGTTTGATGGGCGTGCTCGCGATCGTCTCGCTCGTCCTGCTGGCCGCGTTGCTGCTGCCGTTCCTTGCGGCCGTCTCCGACGCGCAGACCCAGCGCTTGCAGCTGACCAGGAGCGCCGCGCTCGACCGCTTCGCCGGGCTCGCCGACCGGTCGGCCGCCGAGAACGACTACAGCAGCGTGCGAATCGAGGCCGACCGGCACGAGGAGCTGTACGGCGAGGCTGTCCTGGTGACCGATGCCTCGGGCAAGGTCGTGGTGTCCACCGGCGATCTTTCGATGGCCTCACCCGGCGTCGGTACCGTCGCCGATCTCGCCGCCCGGGAGCTGCCGCAGCTCACTATCGATCCTCTGCGTCCGTGGAGCTCTGCTCGCACGCTGATCGCCACGCCGGTCGGATCTCCGCATGAGCCGGAGGGGGCGGTGGTGCTCGCGGTCGACAGCTCACGGGCGATCGGTGACGTCCGCCGGTTGTGGCTGATCATCTGTGCGGCAGCCATCGCGGCTGCGCTGTTGTTGCTGTTCATGGCGTCCCGGACTGCCCGTTGGGTGATTCGCCCGGTTCGGCAGCTGGAGGATGCGGTGGTCGAGCTTGGCCGGTCGGCCACCTGGAATCAGCCGCTGGAAGCGAGTGGTCCGCCTGAGCTGCGTCGGCTCGCGCGGGCCGTGGAGGTGATGGGTGCGACCGTCCAGCGTTCGATCGATGTGCAGCGGCAGATGGTGGCCGACTCGTCGCACCAGCTGCGGAATCCGCTCGCCTCGATCCGGCTGCGCATCGACGGCCTGGCCCCGGAGCTGCGGGATCCGGCGAGTCCGGCGTTCGCGCATCTGCAGGATGATCTCGAACGGCTGGAAGATGTTCTGAGCGATCTGCTGAAGCTCGCCGCTCTGGAGAGTCGGGTCACGGACGGGCGCGCTGCCTTCGCAGCGGAGGAGTGCCTGGTCGGCGCAGTGCTGACGGAGGAACTCGAGATCTGGCGCCCGGCTGCTCTGGCGGCCGGCATCGACCTCGTACTACGGGTGTCCGACGGGCTGGTCGCCGCTGCCGGGGAACACGATCTGCGGCAACTCATCGGGGCGCTGCTGGACAACGCGATCAAGTACGCGGGGAGCGGAGCGACCGTAGTACTGGCGGCGGCTCGTCTCGGGGACGGCTCGATCGAGGTCAGGGTTGCGGATGACGGGCCTGGGTTGCCGGCGGAGCAGTTGGAGTTGGCCACGCAGCGGTTCTGGCGTGGGGGTGTCACGCCGCTGGGGACGGGTCTCGGGCTGGCCATCGCCGAACAGACCGCTTTGGCTGCGGGTGGGCGGCTCGAGCTTGTGCCGACCGAACCGCATGGACTGACCGCTGTCATCACGTTGCCTGAGGCAACCTCATGACCGGGGTGGGGCAACCTCATGATCGGGGTGGGCAACCTCATGACGAGGCTTGGGGCAACCGCATGACGGGGCTTGGGGAGCCGCGGCGGATCGTGGCTCGGCGTACGGTGCTGGCGGGCGGCGTGGGGGCGTTGTTGGCTGGGTGTGGGCCGCGGGATGCTGCTGTTGGCCGGTTGACCATCGCTGCCGGCGAGGCCGGTGGTTTCTATTTGGAGTTCGCCCAGTTGCTGGCGGCTCAGCTCGACTTCGCCGGTGTCGCGAGGGAGATCGTCGTACGGCCGACCACCGGCAGCAAGGAGAACCTTCGGCTGCTCCTGAACCGCGAGACGGACCTGGCTCTCAGCCTCGCCGACACCGTGACGCCCGGGCCCGAGATCACCGCGCTGGGTCGGGTCTACGAGAACTACTTGCAGTGTGTGGTCCGCGCGGACAGCCCGTACAAGACTCTCCGGGAGCTGGCAGGGACCAGGATCTCCGCCGGTGCTGCCGGCTCGGGCGCCGCCGTGACGGCAGACCGGCTTCTGACCACGGCCGGCGTCACCTGCACCGTGGACCACCTGCTCCTGGAGCAGGCCACCAAGTCCCTGGCCGAGCGCAAGATCACCGCGATGTTCTGGTCCGGCGGCGTACCGACCTCCACGCTCGACAAGCTCAGCCGCAGCGTTCCGTTGCGACTGATCCCACTCGACGGCTGGCTCGGCGCGTTGCGGCGTACCTACGGTCCGGTCTACCAGGACGTGCGAGTGCCGGCCGGCGTGTATCGCGGCACGACGCCGGTGAGCGTCGTCGGCATCCCCAACCTCCTGCTCTGCCGGCCGGATCTGCCGGCTGCGGCTGCGCGCCGGATCGTCGAAACGCTCGTCCGCCGCGCCAGCAACCTGATCCCGCCGTCAGCGGTTGGGGCACAGTTCCTCAATCTGCAGTCATTGGTCGTCAGCGCTCCGATCTCCCTTCATCCGGGTGCGGTTGAGCAGTACCGGCGGATGTACGGCTGATCATTCCGTCGCCGCTTCGACTCGTTGGGCCAGGCCGTCTCGACTCGTCATTCCGTCGCCGCTTCGACTCGTTGGGCAAGACCGTCGACGATGAGCGCGACGGCGCCGGTGAAGGCCTGGTCGGCCGCGCGGATCCACGGTTGTGGACCTCCTTTGCGTTGCTGGGTTGCCATCGCGGTGGACTCCGGGAACCGTTCGGCGAAGTCGGGAGCTGCCACGGCGAGCGCCTGCGCACGCTCAGCCCACCACTCGGCGTCCTCCTCCGTCACCGCCGCCCTGGCCTCGCTCGCTTGCTTGGCCGCGCCGCGTACGACGCTGAACAACGCGCTGGTCGCCGCCGGACGGTCCTCCAGCGGCAGGCCTGCCTTGGCCAGGACCCGCAGCAGGGACTCGAGCACCTCCTGCTCCTTCGGACCGAGCACCGGTCTCGCGGATGAGACCTCGAGCAGCCAGGGATGCGCAAGGTAGAGATCGCGCAACCTCGTGCACCAGTTCGCGATCGCCTTGCGCCAGTCCTTGACGTTACGCGGCCCGGCGAACTCCGCATGGACGCTGTCGTACATCAGGTCCACCATGACTTCGCGACTGAGGACATAGGTATAGAGCGACATCGCGGTCCGGCCAAGTTCGTTGCCCACGGCCCGCATCGTGACTGCCGGGAGCCCTTGCCGGTCGGCGACCCGGACCGCCGCGGCGATGACTTCGTCGGAGCCGATCGAGTGCCGGGGCCCGCGCTTCGGCGTGGCGACCTTGCCCCACAGGAGGGCGAGCGTGCGCGCCGCATCACCCTGGCCGATCAGCTCGGTCACTTTTACTCCTTACGCCGTAAAGTGTTATCGTTCCTGGGAACACTATACATCGTAAGGAGTTTCTTGTGATGGACTTCGAAGTGCACGGCGCTGGCCCGAATCTCTTGCTCCCGGTCAATCCGGTCGCTCCGGTCGAGGGCCCGGAGACCGAGCAACTCCGTGCCTGGGGCGCGGATCCCGCCCTCGGACACACCCTCGTCGAGGGCTTCAGCAAGCGCTTCCGGGTGATCGCCTTCGACTACGAGGGCCACATCCAGGCCAACCCCCTGCCCGACACCCTCACACCCGCCAGGCTGGTCGAGGACTTCCTGGCCGTCGCGGACGCTGCCGGCGCCGAGACATTCGCGTACTACGGCTACAGCTGGCTAGGCATGGCCGGACTGCAGCTCGCCATCCGCACCAACCGCCTGACGGCCTTGGTGATGGGCGGCTATCCACCCCTCGATGGCCCGTACGACGCCATGCTCGCGGTCACCGAGGCGACCCATGCCGAGGCGGGCAAGCCGGTGAGCGACAAAGTAGTCGAGCCCGGCGACTGGGACAGCACAGAAGTTGCCTTGAGCAAAGACCAGACGAAGCAGTTCCTCACGCTCTACCAAGCCCTGCAGGGATTCGACGACCACGCAGTACAGAACCAGCTCACCATCCCCCGCCTCTGCATCGTCGGCGGCGCCGACAACATCCAGTACGGCGAACGCTGGGGCAACACTCTGGTCAGCATCGCCACCCCGGTGGCCGCCAACAAGTCAGTGCTCGAAGACCTCGGCTGGACGGTTCACCTGCTGGACGGTCTCGACCACATGCAGGCAATGCAGGCCGTCCAGATCCTGCCAGTGGTCGAGCCATGGCTGTCCGAGCAACTGGGAGTCTGAGTCAGCGGATCAGGTACTTGCGGACGTCATCGGCGATCTGGGCGCGGTTGACCATGCCGTACTTCTTGAGGATGGCGCTGAGGTGAGTCTTGACGGTGTTGAGGCTGATGCCGAGCTCGGCGGCGAGCTGGTCGTTCTCCAGCCCGTCGACCAGGAGCACGGCCACGCCCTGCTGCGCCTTCGTCAGGCTCGCGAACCGGCGCTCGGGCCCTTCGTCGGTGGCGAGCATCATCTCCATCAGCTCGGACTGCATCTCCTCCGTCGAGCGGATCAGCCGTTTCAGGTGCTCCCGGACCGGCGAGTTGGCCACATCGGGTTCGTTCATCGCCTCGGTGGCGATCTCGCGAAGGGTGGCAACCCGGTGACCGATGTACTCCATCACGTGATCGGAGGTGAGCAGGTTCGGGCTGTCGTCACCGGCCGGTAGCCGGCGCAACGCGTCCTTGTCCTCGTCCTCGCGGGTGAGCACCCGTTCGACCAGGCCGCAGAGCCACTCGAACGCGCGCACCGCGTTGTCGTCATAGGTGTTCGGGGTGTAGCTGTGCATCGACAGCATGCCGAACAGCTGATCCGGCCCGTTCTGCGTCGGCCGGAAAATGGGCACCGTGACCGCGTCCGCGGACTCCTTGGTGACGTCACCGGTCGGCACCCCCGCGTGCAGGGCCGCCCCGTTGTCGTAGGCGAAGCGGTAGGTCTGCCGCTGTTTGAGCAGCCAGGCCGTCTGACCGTTCGGTCCGAAGATGTGGGTCGCCGGATCGTCGTACCGGCCGCCGTCGTAACCGTACGGGTAACGCACCCGGTTCGAGCCGTGCAGGAAGCCGACGAAGAAGCTGTCGACGGTGGTGAACTTGGCGGCCACCGCACGGACGTAGTCGTACAGCCCGTAGTGGTCGCCGCGGTACAGCGACTCGATCTTGTGGTACGCCTCACGCAGGATGATCGCCGTCTCGGCGTCCACCCGCAACGGTGCAGGCCTGTCCGAATCCACCGGCCGCATTCTCCCTGTGCCTAGTTCAGTGCTGTCCGTAGTCAGTGCTTGTTCTCGAGTCCGTGAGGTACCCAGGTTTGGCCCTTGCTAGCGAGGACTATGCCCGCCGTCACGGACGGTTGCCAAGGCTTTGCCCGATCACAGAACCCAGCGCACCTGCTGCACCCGGTCACGATGCTAAGCGCTGCCACCCACCCGGGTCGCCCGATATCAAGCCCGAATCGACACACGGACGAATCAACGCCGTCAGCTCCGCGTCGTCCTCGCCCTTGAGTTGGTCGGAGGCGATCTTGCGCGCCACCCCGGCCAGGAACTTGGCCACCTGGATGCACGGGCCGGTGAAGGAGCGCACCAGCCGGCGACAGGGTGGTCCGCCGGTCATGGCCGATGACGACCCAGCTCGGCCCAGCGCTCGACGGCCGGGCGATCGCCCGGCGGAGCGGACCGAGAGGCGGGATCAGATTCACCAGTGCTCGTCGCGGCGCCGCGCCGCGCCGCCCGCACCATCGCCTCAACTCGCGGCCGCGACGTTTTCGGAGCGGCTGTTGCCGGGCTCTCGTGGCCCAGCCGGTGCGGAGAAGCTCGTCAGGTCGTCCCGCGGCTCACCCGACCGGTCCGCCGCGAACGCGAGAAGTGAGGTTCATCGCGCCGCGGGCGGCCGGCGGCCGTGGTGAACGCGGGAGGTGACGACCTTGCGCGACTGTCAGATGCGCGACCGCCGGATGTTCTGCCCCCATCACATCCGGCGACCGGCCGTTTGAGCTCACCACCTGGTTGAGCTCAACCAACCTTCAACGCATCCCCAACCTGGAGCCCTGCAACTCCTCAGCCACACCGTCCACCACCACCCACGCCCACAGCACCCGAGACCCGTTCCAAGCGCCCGGATCGCCCACCCCCAGTGCCCCCACCAGGACAAGCTCTCCCAACCGCCCGAACTACGGTCCCTTCCATTCCCCCTGTACCAAAGACTGTCACTCTCCGCACCACCCGCCCATCCCCCACCGAATGATCTTTCGCTCAACTACCCTCACCCCAGGAATGAGACGCCCCCACGCCACCCCCGCGCCTCGGCAGCTCGGTTCTCCGTCGCTCGCGCTCATCCGTCGCTCCCCACCTCCGTCGCTGGCCCTCCGTCGCTGGCCCTCCGTGGCTGGCCCTCCGTCGCTGGCCCTTCGTCGCTCGCGCCCCGTCGCTTGCGGCCCCCGCCGTTCGCGCCCCGCGGCTCGCCCTCTCCCGCTCGCGCGCCCGCCGCTCGCGCGTACCGTCGCTCCCAGCTTCGGGCGCTCCCCCTCCCCGACGGCCACCGGAGATGCTCACCCGACTCCGTCGCCCGGTGCCCCTGCGCTCGCTCCTACCGCTGCTCGCTCCTACCGCCGCTCCCAGCTCCAGGCCGCTCCCGCCCCGCCTGTCCCCATGGGCCACCGAAGATGCTCACCCGACTCCGTCGCCGGCCGCCGGCACGGCCTGCGTCGCCGGTGGCCGCCGCGCCACCCGCAGTACTCCGATGGCGGCGCCGATGAGCCACAGCCCAAATGCCACGGACGCCATACCCCCACTCCAGAAGCCGGTCAGGCACAGCACAGCGACCGCATAGGACCACCAGATCACCCACCTCGGCAGAGCACCCGCCTGCTGAGCGATCCGTGTCGTGACAGCAACCAGCACACCGCAACCGATCAGCCCGGTGAGCGCGACGACCTGCCCCGCCATGCCGAACGCACGAACGGTGTCCGGGTCGGCGGTGAACTCGTCCGACCACGCCGCGAACGCGCTCGCCACATCCAGGGAGACACCGGTGATGATCAGCCCGCCGAACAGCGCTGCAGCCGGCACGACCACGTGCGCGAGCGGGTCACCCCCAGACAGCCGATCCAGCACTCGCCGCAAACCGGCGGCAAACCAGAGCAGCAGCGCAACCCCAGCAGCGAGCACGGGCAACCCGACGCCGGCACCGGCCTGCCGCGCATCGTCGTTGAGCCTCTCGATGATGGCCGCGTCCGACATGCCCGGATCGTCGACGCCAACCAGGTAGCCCAGCACCACCCCAGCGACCAGCAGCACGACCGAAGCCAACCCCGCCCAGCCAGTACGCCGAAGCGCCCGTGACTCGTCCATCCCGCCTCCCACGGTGGGTCGGAGGTGATGCACGCACCCCGCTCCGGCCAGCGAAGTACTCGTCAACCCGAGCATGCGTCCGTACCAACCCACCAGCAAGAGCCCGAAACGATCCCACTACCCGGCCCCTCTTGGCCACCTGTCACCGCTTCTCGATGAGTACGCTCGGCCCACGATGACCCCGCTGACTGTCGCCACGTTCAACACCCGCGGCCTCCCTCTGCGAGGCAACCGCATCGCCGACCGCTTCGCCGCGATCGCGTCCGAACTCAACACCAGCGACATCGACCTGATCTGCCTGCAAGAGGTCTTCACGTACCGCCACCTGGCACACCTCCGAAAAGGCATGCCCTCCTTCCCCCACCTCGCCTACCGCAAGTCGCTCCCCGGCCCCGCAGGCGGTCTCGTCACCCTGTCGCGCCTCCCACTGACCAGTACGACGTTCACCCGCCTACCACGCCCGCCACGCCGCTCAGGCCTCCCCACCCGATCCCGACTCAACGCCCTCCAAAGCGGCATCCTCACCGTCTACCTGGCCGACACCGGCGTCCGCGTACTCAACATCCACCCCACAGCCAACACCGACGGCGACTGGTCAGAACACAACCGCTTCCGCCCCCTACAACACACCCAACTAACCGCCGTAGCCAAAGCAGTAACAGCCGACCCGTCCCCAACCGTCGTCTGCGGAGACTTCAACATCTCCCGAGAAAGCACCCTCCACCCCGACCTTCACCACCGCACCGGCCTACGCGACACCTTCAACGGAAAATGCCCACCCACCTTCCACCCCGAATACCTCCCCCCAGGCAGCACCCCCCACTGCATCGACTTCATCCTCACCACCGAGTCGATCCGGGTAGACGACACCGGCTTGCTCTTCACCAACAAGCAAACCCTGCCAACCGGCCCAACCCACCTCTCAGACCACATCGGCCTACAGGCCCGCCTCGACCTCCCTGGCCTCAACCACTAACACCCCATAGACGCCGAAGCAGTTGCCATAACATCACGACGGTTTGCCCCCGACCCTCCAGCGCGCTACCGGACGGCTCGGCTCCTCCGATGCGACGTCCTCCACCAACCCGCTGTCAGCTCACACCCATCTCGACACTCTGAACAGCACCTTCCGGCGCCAGAGCGCGTCGCGCCGCCGACGGCACCCCACCCGAGCGGTTTGACCTCCAGCAGAAGACAACCCGCACCCGGGCACCCACCGCGACGCAGGAGCGGCAGTTCGCGCGACGCAGGAGCGGCTCTAGACACGGGTGGGTGGGAGCGGCCGGAGCTAGGAGCGACGTAGGAGCGAGTGGCGCAGGCCGCGTGGGGGGTGCACTTGCGCAGTACAAGCAAAAAGCCGGTCTCCCGTGCGGGAGGACCGGCTTTGTCTTTCTGGGTGGAGCTGAGGGGATTCGAACCCCTGGCCTCTTCGTTGCGAACGAAGCGCGCTACCAACTGCGCCACAGCCCCAGGTTGCCGCCGTGTTCCTGGCGACCGCGAAACTCTAACACGCGATCGGTCGCTCTCTGAAACCGGATCTCGCGTCGGCCCACGAGAGGCCTCGCGAGGAGGTCGCGGAGAGGTGAGGGCGGTTCGCCGCGGTCATGAGAACAGCCCTGAGCGGTCATGAGAACAGCCCCGAGACGGAATCTCGGGGCTGTTGGAAGGCGGTGTCGGACAAGTCGTCAGTCGCCGACGGCGCGGCGGATTTCGGGCTCTTCGACCGGGGCCGGGGCCGGCTCCGGTACTACGGGGGCCGCCTGCGGCTCGGGG
The DNA here is from genome assembly GCF_040639475.1 of Kribbella sp. NPDC023855. Taxonomy (NCBI): domain Bacteria; kingdom Bacillati; phylum Actinomycetota; class Actinomycetes; order Propionibacteriales; family Kribbellaceae; genus Kribbella; species Kribbella sp. NPDC023855. The sequence goes on along the minus strand of NZ_JBFAAA010000012.1, from coordinate 170,915 downwards.
TCCGCAGTACGGGCTGATGAGAAGACCTCAGGGCCGGACAGGCTGATCGTGCGGACCGTCCGGTCGGGGGCCTTCTCCTTCATCACGTACGTCGGCAAAGTCACCGGCACCGGGTCCCACAGGCCGTCGGTGCGCGGCTCGGGCTTCGTCTGGATGACGGGCTCCTCGATGACCGGGAGCGTCACCTCGATCGTCATCTCGTGGTCCGGCGACTGCACCGGCGCAGTGGCCGGGCCGCGGTCGTGGTGAGCCTCGGCGCGAGCCCTGCGCTCGGCTGCCAGCGCAGCACGCTCACGCGCCTGACGGCGAAGCTGCACGCGAGTCAGTACGACGAAGGCCACGATCAGCGTCGCCGGTACTGCGAGGGTCCACCACGCCAGCATCTCGAAGCTCGCGAGTGCGGTGACCGACAACAGCGAAAGGGTCAGGATCGACAGCACCCGCCGGCGGCGCATGGCGGCCACCCGGCGGGCTCGGTTGGGGACGTATCGCGTCGGCGGCGACGGATCCGACACGACTTCGTCGGCACCGCCCGGGCCGGCGGACACTTCCGAGCCTGGGGGTCGTACGACGTAGCGCGAGCGCGCCTGGACGTCGGTCTGCCGCGACAGCACGCGGGCAGCCGACGACGAGTACTTCTCCGCCGAGCGGCGCTGACTCGCCTCGTCGTTGCGCTTCAGCAGCATCGGGACAAGGTAGGCAGCCCACGCGGCGACGATCGCCACATAGATCAGCCCTGTCGTCCCCATGACGACGACGCTAAGACCCCGGACGGGTCAGGTCCGGTACGTGAGCCGGTGTGTCGCAAGAAGACTCGTGTGACTGGTGTGAATAAGCACGCAGCGTGATCAGGGCAGACGTGCTACCAGACCCGGCCCGACTTCCTCGGCGTTGAGGGCGAAGATGCGATGGTCGCGCCAGTCGCCGTCGATGTGCAGGAACCGCGGCCGGTCTCCTTCGTAGCGAAAGCCGAGCTTCTCCACCACCCGCAGACTTGCCTTGTTCTCGGGGCGGATCGCGACTTCGAGGCGGTGCAGCCCGAGGGTGAACCAGCAGTGGTCGGCGGCCAGCGCGACGGCCGTCGGCACGATGCCGCGGCCCGCGTACTGCTCGTCGACCCAGTACCCGAGGTTCGCCCAACGCGCTGAGCCGTAGGTGATTCCGGACACCGTCAACTGGCCGACCAGTGGCCGCTTGGCCCGGCCGGCCGCAGTACCGCCGTACGTGATGACGAAGGGGAGCATGCGGCCGTAGCGGGCCTGGCGGTTCCAGTCGCGGGCCATTGCGCGGAAGGTGCGGGCGCCGTCTTCTGCGCCGGGCGGCTGGGTCGCGTCCCAGGGGCGAAGCCAGTTGATGTTCCGCTGGCGCGCTGCGCTCCACTCGGGACCGTCGGACGCCTTGAGCGGCCTGAGCCCTACCTGCCCGTGCTGGAGTTCGACGGGCCAGTGGACGACGGCCATCAGTCCTGGTCCGTCCGGGGGTGGTCTCCCCCGCGTACCTGATCGACAGCGTGCTGCAGTAGTGGCTCCAGCACCACCAGACCGTCCTTGACACCGCCACGCGAGCCAGGAAGGTTCACGATGACGGTCTTGCCGGCTACTCCGGCCAGTCCTCGTGACAGAGCGGCAGTAGGCACGCCCTGCGCTATCCCGTAAGCCCTGATGGCTTCAGCGATGCCGGGGATCTCCTTGTCCAGCACAGCTCGCGTCTGCTCCGGCGTCTCGTCGGTAGGTGAGATCCCCGTGCCACCAGTCGTCACCACGACGTCGTACCACGCGGAGACCGCTGCAGCCAGCGCCTCGCCGACAGGAGCCCCATCGGGCACGACCTGCGGCCCGTCGACGGTGAAGCCCCAGGTAGCGAGCCGTTCCGCGATCAGCGGTCCGGTGGTGTCCTCGTAGACACCAGCAGCAGCCCGGTTCGAGATGCTGACGACCAGAGCCTTCACGGCCGCTCCCAGTGCCCGGTCTTGCCGCCCTCTTTCAGCTCCACCCGTACGTCGGACAGCACCGCCGCCGGGTCGAGTGCCTTCACCATGTCGATGACCGTGAGTCCGGCCACGGCAACAGCGGTCAGCGCCTCCATCTCCACACCGGTCCGGTCGGTGGTCTTGACGGTGGCAGTGATCAGTACCGCGTCGTCCGCCACCTCTAGCTCGACCTTGGCCCCAGTGATGGCGATCGGGTGACACAGCGGCACGAGGTCGGGCGTTCGCTTCGCTCCCATGATCCCGGCGATCCGCGCGACGGCCAGCGCGTCACCCTTCGGTACGCCCTCGCCGCGCAGCGCGGCCACCACCTCGGCCGACACAAAAACCTTGCCTGAGGCAACAGCTCGGCGGGCACCGGCCGACTTCTCCGAGACGTCGACCATCCGGGCCGCGCCGGTGGAGTCCACGTGGGTGAGCCCCCCGGCAGGTTCGGTCATCCGGTCTCCTCGTCCAGCAGCCAGAGCTCCGCGTGGTCGCCGGCCCGGACGGCGGTGACGTCCTCGGGCACCACGATCAGCGCGTTCGACCGGCTCAACCCGCCGAGCAGGTGCGAGCCGTGCCCGCCGACTGTACTGGCCATCCAGCCCTCGTCGCCGGAGGTGGCCGCTGCCCGGACGAACTGCCGCCGCCCGGCCGGTGACGAGAAGCCGTCCAGTACGACGCCCTGGACCGTCGGCCGCCGGTACGGCATCGCCCCCATCAGCTTGCGCAGCGCGGGCCGCACGAACACCTCGAACGACACGTACGCCGAGACCGGGTTGCCCGGCAGCGTGAAGATCGGCACCTCGTCGTCACCCATCACCCCGAAGCCCTGCGGCTTGCCCGGCTGCATGGCGACCTCGGGGAAGTCGATGGTGCCGAGCTTGGTCAGCACCTCCTTGACCACGTCGTACACGCCCTTGCTGACGCCGCCGGAGGTGATCACCAGGTCGGCTCGGACCAGCTGGTCCGACAGCGTGTCCATGATCTTCTTGGGGTCGTCGTCCACGATGCCCACGCGGTACACGACAGCACCGGCCTGCCTGGCGGCCGCTGCCAGCGTGTAGCTGTTGGAGTCGTAGATCTGCCCGTCTCCCAGCCGCGTACCCGGCTCGCGGAGCTCTGCACCAGTAGAGACCACCACTACTCGCGGTCGCGGGCGCACAGACACCCGGGCCCTGCCCACTGCTGCCAGTACTGCGATCTGCCGCGGGCTCAGCACCGTGTCACGGTCCATCACCTTGTCACCGGCCTGCAGGTCCTCGCCGGCGCGGCGTACGGAGGCTCCTAATGCCGGCTCCCTGGCGATCCGTACGGTGGCGGCTCCCCCATCGGTCCACTCGACCGGTACGACGCTGTCGGCGCCGCGGGGCATCGGTGCGCCCGTCATGATCCGCACACACGTCCCCGGAGTCACCACGATCGGCTCACTGCGTCCGGCAGCGATCTCGCCGACCACTGGCAGGGTGATCGGGTTCTCCGGCGAAGCACCGGCCAGGTCACCCGCCTGTACGGCGTACCCGTCCATGGCGGAGTTGTCGAAGCCAGGGAGGCTCACTGGCGAGACAACATCCTCACAGAGCACCAGTCCGAGTGCCTCCATCAGCGGCTGCTCGAATGGCGGCAGCGGACTCACCCTGCCGAGTACTGCTTCCAGATGCTCGTCAACACTCCGTCTCACGCACTCGACTCTAGTCGCTGGGTGTCACGGCGCCCGACCACGCATCCCCTGTGGATCACCCCAGCAGGAACTCCGTGACGGTCTGCCGGACGGTGCCGGCCCCACTGACCTGCAGCGAGTGACCACCATCCGGTACTACGACCAGCCGCGACCCCGGGATGTCCCGGTGTGCCTCCTGCGCCCAGATCAGCGGCGTACCCAGGTCGCGCTCGCCGTGCAGCAGCAGAGCGTTGACGCCTCGCAGTGAGAGCCCGTGAACCTCACGGTCCTTGACCCTGGGCCAGTACTCGCACATCACCATCTCGCCGTTCCTCCGGGCCGTCTCGGCGTTGAACGGCCACAGCTGCGAAGGTGTCAGCTTGCTGACGGCCCGGTCGGCCTTGCGGGCCCTAGTGTGCTCAGGCGACTGCGCACCACCCCAAGGGAAGTCCAGGTCGAGACAGAGCGTCGACGCCTGAATTCCCTGGCTGTACTGCGATGCCGGTGCTTCGCTGAAGCTGTCGACCAGCGCGAAGAGCTGTTCCAGCCGGGTGCTGTCGCCGCCGGCCGCGGCATGTAGCGCCTCCGGAGCGAACAGGAATCGGGCCGGGTCGGCGTAGGCCATCATCGTGATGACCTCGAGCAGCTTCGGCCCGAGGGCCGGGTTCTGCCATACTACGGACGCCAGGTCAGCGGCAGGGTCGCCAGGGCAGTTGCGGCCGGGCGCGGCGCACACGTCGCGTAGTACTCGGGCGTACTCGCCGAAGGTCTCTGCCAGGTCGGCCTGGAAGGAATGGACGGGCACTGTCGAGTCGAGCACGAGGTGGGTGACCCGCGACCGGTGCGCGGCGGCGTACCGCTGGGCGGTGTAGGTGCCGTAGGAGACACCGTTGACGGCCCACTGCTCGACCTTGAGTGCTCGCCGCAGCTCTTCGAAGTCGGCAACGGAGTCTGTCGTCGCGTAGTGCTCACGGTCGGCGCCCAGCGTGGCAGCACACGCCAGTACTGCGGCCTTGGTCGGCACCCGGAGGTCCGTGCCGCCACGCTCGGCCTGGAGCTCGGGACAGTTCAGCGCGTTGGCGCCGGTACCCCGCTGGTCCAGCATCACGATGCGGTAGTCGTTGCGGATCCCCTCGAAGGCCTGCAGGACCCGCGGCGCTAGAACAGGGCCCGGCTGTCCAGGGCCGCCCGTCAGCATCAGCATGGTGCGCTTGGCCTGCGGATTGCCGGCCACAAGCACCGGCAGGTCCAGGGTCTTGCTCCGCGGGTCTCTGCGATCCAGCCGGACCGTCAGCTCCCCACACAGGTAGGCGGCCAGCTCAGGCTGCACACACTGGCTGAGCCCGCTCCACCCAGCACCGCCAACCTCAACCTCGCTGCCGGCCTGCGCTCTACTGCCGGCTTGCGCCGTGCTCCCGCCAAGCAAAAGGCAAGCGACCAGAGTGGTCGCCATCAACAGGGAGTGCGTACGGCGCATGGTGGACTCCAAACCGGTCGGGCGCTGGTGGCACAGCTCACCCCGGCCACGGCCCCGGCCGCCATCCATTCGAGACTTTCGAACTCTCGCGACCGCCCCCGTGACCAGCGATGATGACTAAGGTGATCCGGCTCGGCCTCAACGACCATCAGTTGTCCACCCTGCGGTTCACCGTGTCGCCGATGATGCACGTCGTCGAAGCCGTCCTGTGGATCCGACAGCGCCCTCACCAGCCGCCGACGTGGCTCCCCCAGCGCTGGTCGAGGGTCGCGCCTGCCAGCCGTGCACTGCTGCTCGACCTGATCGACCCCGCGACCCACTCCGTCCCGGACTTCCTCATCCCGCTCACCGACCAGTACCGCCCGGCCCCCGAGGCCGAGCTCGCTGCCATCGCCGCCACGCCGCTTGACGACCTGCGCGCCCACTTACGCCTGACCTACCGACTAGGGCCGGTCAACGAACACTTCGCCCGCAACCTGGGCGTAGTACCGGCTGTAGCGGACAAGTGGCGGAAGGAGCCGACAGCGCTGGTCGAAACGGCTTGGGCGGGCAACAGCGCGCCGCTACTGGATGCTGTTCAGCAGGCTTTGGCTGAAGCGTGGCAGGTTCTCCTTGCGCCCACCTGGCCAGTAATCCGGTCAGTGACCGAGACCGACGTCATGCACCGGCTGCAACTCGTGAAGACGACCGGTATGTCCTCTGCGGCCGTCGAACTCGTCGACGGCGAAGACTGGGACGGCCAGAGCGCACAGCTCGACTCTCCGCTAGAACTCGACCTGACGCGCACCGGCCGCCGCATAGTGCTGGCGCCCTCGGTACTGCTCGACCGCGGCCGGGCGATCATCATCTCCGGCGGCGACCTGTTGATCGGCTACCCGTGCCGAGGCCGCGCCGCCGTCATCGGACCTCACGCAACAGCCGACGCTCCCGAGGAGCCGCTGGCGGACGGCCTAGGCACTCGCCATCGCCTCATAGCCGCGTTGGAGGTCCCGCAGCCGGGACACAGCCTTGCTGCGCGTCTCGGCCTGTCCAAAGCCACCGTGTCCTATCACCTAGGACGCCTGCACAGCAGTGGCCTGGTGGAACGCCGCCGACTCGGCCGCGAGGTCTACTACGCCAGGACCCAAGCAGCAGAGCAACTCACGATGCCGCTTCGGGATGCGCGCCCCACACCATCCTGACGTCCGGCTCATGCTCCTCATTGGCAGCACCATCAGTACGCCGTACCTCCGTGAACCCGTGCCGCCGGTAGAACTCCTGTGCCCGGGTGTTGCTCTGGAACGTCCACAAGGCGAGTCCACCGGGTCGCAGGTCCTTCGCGAGGTCGACCAGGGTCGAGCCGATGCCCTGGCCTGCCACGTCCGGGTCGACGTACAGCTGGTCGAGGTCGTCGCCGTCCAGCGTCAGTACGGCGACGATCCGCCCGTCGTCCATCGCTACCCAGCTCTGCCCGTCCGGTAGCAGCACCTCGGCGAACCAGCCGCGGACCTGTTCCTCAGTGTGGACGGCCGGTGGCACCTGCGAACCCTCAGCATGCCGGGAGCGCCACCAAACCGCTGCGGCCTCGTCCGTGTCGTACGGCTCCATCGGCCGGATCCAGACATCATCCACGGAGCTCGGTCCCGTCGGGAATCTCCAGCCGTTCCCCGGCCGGTGCCGTCACCTCGACCTCGCCGAGCACCACCACGTCCTTGCCGAAGGCAACGTCACCGCGGACCTCGAGCCGGTCGGCCCGGACCAGTGACGGCGGGCCGGCCGGGAACCGGGCCTCGAAGTCGGCCAGGATCTTGAAGTAGTCCGGATCCAGGTCGACGTACGGCTCGTCGCCCTCGTGCGCGGTGGTCAGGTCGCCCGCCTCGTCCAGTTCGTACACGTCCGAGCGCAGTACCAGCAGGTCGTTGGTCGTCTTGACCGGCTTGAACCGGCTCCGGTCGACGACCACCGCCTGCGAGCCCTCGAAGGTCTCGATCGCCGTTCCCATCGCGGTCTCCAGCTGGATCACCTTCGGCGAGGAGGAGTCGGCCGGGTCGACGGTCTTGCGGTTGACGATGATCGGCAGCCCGAGGATGCCGTCGTGGCCGGCCATCAGTTCGGCGAGCCGGTCTAGGTCGATCCACAGGTTGTTCGTGTTGAACGTCCGGTGCCGGGTGATGTCCTGGAAGTACTGCGTGTCGTCGGCGTGCACCTGGGCGCTGTCGCGCAGGATCAGCCGCCCGTCGGACTTCCGGACGGCGACGTGGCCGCCCTTGCGGTCCGACCTGGTCCGGCGGCAGACCTCCATCCCGAACGGGACGTCGTGCTCGGCCATCCAGGCGGCGATCCGGCCGTCCGGGGTGGCGCCGAGGTTGTCGGCATTGGACACGAACGCGTGCCGGAAACCCTTCTCCCGGAGCGCGTCGAGGGTGCCCGAGGCAACCAGCGCGGTGAACAGGTCACCGTGACCGGGCGGGCACCAGGCCAGCTCCGGGTCGTCGGGCCACTCGGCCGGGGTCAGGTCGTCGGCGAGGAGCTTGGGCTCCATGTTCTGCTGGAAGTCGAGCGGGACACCGTCGACCGGCAGGCCGGAGTACTGGCTGAGGATCGCCCGCGACTGCTCCTTGGTGCGGAAGGAGTTCATCAGCACCAGCGGCAGCGGTACGTCGTACGCCTTGCGGGTGGCCAGGATCTGCCGGGCGATGATGTCGAGGAAGCTCAGCCCGTTCTTGACCGGCAGCGCCGACTTCGGCCCGGTCACGCCCATCGACGTGCCGAGGCCGCCGTTGAGCTTGATCACCACGGTCTCGGCGAGGGCGGCCCGCCGCGACTCCTGGTCGGGGTCGAGGTTGTCCAGGTGGGGCAGTTCACCCACCGGCTCGAGGTCGTCCTCCCGGATCGTGCCCTGCTGACCCGACTCGAGCAATCGGTAGTAGTGCGAGAAGACCTTGATCGCCACCTCGGCCGCACCGGCCGCGCGCATCTTCTCCTGTGCCTGCTGAAGTCCTGCCTCACTCATGTCCCAACCCTAGTGCGCCCTGTCACGCGGCGACGTTAACTACGTCACTCCGCGTCGCAGGAAACGCACGCTCCGGGGGCTCCCGCCTCGCCGGAAGGCTCAACCCCGGGGACTAGGCTCACGCTGTGTTCTCCCCGAAGGCGGCGATCCGCCAGGAGTTGTTGGCCGCCCGGCAACGGATGACCGTCCCGTCCGGTCCGGGGCTGCTGGCTGTCGCCCGAGAGCAGGCCGACGTACTGGCCGCTCGGCGAGTCGCGCTGTACATCTCGATGGGCACCGAGCCGCAGACCGGTCCGCTGATCGACTGGCTGCTCGCCTCCGGCCATGAGGTCCTCCTGCCGATCCTGTACGCCGACAACGACCTCGGCTGGGGTATCGCGCCAGGAGCAGCCGACCTGGTCCCCGGACGACTCGGCCTCTCGGAACCACCCGTCGACCTGGGAGCCGACGCCATCGGTACTGCGGAACTGGTGATCTGCCCTGCGCTGGCGGTCGACCGTCACGGCGTACGACTCGGGCGCGGCGGCGGTTCGTACGACCGGGCCCTCGCCCGAGTCACCCCCGGTACTCCGGTCTGGGCCGTCGTCCATGACTCCGAGATCGTCGACACGCTCCCGTCCGACCCGCACGACCAGCCGGTCCACGCTGCCCTCACCCCGACCCGGCTGGTCCCATTGCCTTAGCCTCCGGCCCTGCAAGGATGTCTCGATGATGCTCGATCAGCTGACCTCGTCCGTTGAGAGCGGTGCGCTGGCGGGTGCCGTCGCCCTGGTGAGCCGCGACGGCGAGACGCGGGTGGACGTGGTCGGCAGCCTCGCCTTCGGTGGCGCACCGATGCAGCGGGACAGCTTGTTCCGGGTGGCGTCCTTCTCGAAACCGATCGTCGCCGCGGCGACGATGAGCCTGGTGGAGTCGGGGCACCTGACGCTCGATGGTCCGGTCGGCGATCTGCTTCCGGAGCTTGCGTCGCCACGCGTACTGCGTCGTCCCGACGGACCGCTCGACGACACGGTGCCGGCCTCGCGGGCGATCACGGTGCGGGACCTGCTGACGTTCCGAATGGGGCTCGGCGAGTCGGACAACCCGGCGATTCGTGCCCGCGAAGAAGAACTCGAACTACATACCTTCGGTCCGCCGAAGCCGCGGCCGCCGCTGGAACCCGATGAGTGGATGAGGCGGCTCGGGACGCTGCCGTTGCAGTACCAGCCGGGTGAGCAGTGGATGTATGGGACGGGCTCGCAGGTGCTCGGAGTACTGATCGCGCGGGCGACGGGTCAGTCGCTCGAGTCAGTGTTGCGCGAGCGGATCTTCGAGCCGCTGGGGATGGCGGACACGGGGTTTACGGCTGGGGATTCTGGCCGGCTGACTACGGTGTACGTGGGCGAGGAGGAGTTCGACAGCGCTGGTTCCAGCCAGTGGCTGACTCCGCCGTCGTTTCCTGACGGGGCCGGCGGGTTGATCTCGACCGTGGACGACTTCCACGCGTTCGCCCAGATGATGCTTGCTGGGGGCAACGGAATTCTCTCGGCCGAGTCTGTGCGGCAGATGACCACGGACCAGCTGACCGCGGAGCAGCGAGCGGCGGCGGTTGGCTTCCTCGGACCCGACGCCGGCTGGGGTTTCGGGGTGTCGGTCGGTGGCGGGCGCTACGGCTGGGCCGGTGGGCTCGGCACGCTGTGGTCGACCGCGCCGGACCAGCGGACCGTCGTACTGCTGCTGACCCAACGAGCCATCTGGACCTGGCCGCCCGAACTCTTCTCGGCCTTCGAAGCCGCCTTCTAACCAGCTGCGCCCCCGGCCCGGCCGGCTCGAACTGGTGAACGGTTTGGCTAGTTCTCGGGTTTGGTGAAGGTGAGGGTGTGTTTGCGGTTCGCCTCGACCGCGCCGCGGGTGAACGCCCACGGCAGCGTCTCGCCGCGCACCCACAGTTTCGTCTGGTCGGTGTAGTTCGACATGAACGCGTGGCCGGAGACACCGGTCAGGTTGATCCAGCGCGACTTGTCGAAGTCGGCCAGGTCGACCACCATCCGCATCGACGGCGTCGCGGTCACCGCGTACCCCTCCGACGCGTCCCACGCGGTCGCGTTGACCAGTGAGGACCCGCCACCCAGCTCGTACGGGCCGCGGTTGAACAGCTTGTCCACCACGCCGATCCCCGACTTGCCGAGTGTCTGGTTGGTCAGCGTCAGCTTGTGCAATCGGCCCCACTGCCAGCCGGAGGGGTCGCGGGCCATCTTGGTGGTGATCTCCGCGCGGGCGTTGACGAGCGCCTCGCGGAGGATGTCGTCGCGACTTTCCCGCTGGGTGGTACCGAGGTTGTCCCACCACGTGCTGTTCGGCTGCGTGACCAACTTCCGCATCACCTCGAACCAGCGCGACCCGCCGTCCGGCCAGGTCTCCTTCGGCAGCTGGTCGTGGAAGGTGAGCTCGAGCAGGTTGCGCCAGACCACGTTGAAGTACGCCGCCGGCGCGGAGTCGGCCGGCTGGGTGAAGTCCCAGTTCCGCAGCGTGTCCTGGCCCTGCCGGTCGAACTCGTCGTTGATCTGGACGTGCAGCAGGTACGGGACGATCGCCTCGGCGTTGCGGTTCTTGGTGTCGAGCTGGATCGAGGCCATCGCGTTCGCGTCCAGCTTGCCCGCGGCGCGGATCCGCTCGAGGATCTGCTGTGACCGGTAGCCGTAGTCCCAGTTGTCGGTCAGGTGGAACGGGTAGGTCTTCGGCACAACCGCCTGGTTCGCCGTCACGATGATGCCGTCGTCCGGGTCGGCCTCGGTAGGCATCGCCTCGAAGGGGATGTAGCCCGTCCAGCGGTAGCGCGAGTCCCAGCCTGGGGCCGGCCAGTCGCCATTACCGCGGTTGCGGATCGGCACCTGGCCGGGCGCCTGATAACCGATGTGGCCCTCGCGGTCGGCGTACACGAGGTTCTGCGACGGCACCTCGAACTGGGCGGCGGCGGCCCGGAAGGCCTTCCAGTCCTGCGCCCGGTTGATCGCGAACAGCGCGTCGGCGGTCTTGCCCGGGGTCAGGGCGGTCCACTGCAGGGCGATGCCGTACGCCTCGGGGTTCTTCAGCCGTTCGCCCGCCAGCTTGCCGGCGTCGCGCGCGTCGTCGGAGATGTCGGAGACGATCGGGCCGTGCCGGGACTCCCGGACGACGATCGTCTCCTCCTCGTCCTGGCCGGCGACCTTGAACTTCTCCTCGCGCTTGACCAGCGGGCGGATCTTGTTGTCGAAGACGACGGCGTCCGGGCCGCTGAACTTCTCCAGGTAGAGGTCCATCACGTCCGGGTCGAGGTTGGTGAACCCCCAGGAGATCGCGCCGTTGTGGCCGATCACCACACCGGGCAGGCCGGAGAAGCTGAAGCCGGACACGTCGTACGGGCAGCGGGTGCCGACGTTGTTGCAGTGCAGGCCGACCTGGGTCCAGATCCCCGGCATCGTGGCGCCGAGGTGCGGGTCGTTGGCCAGCAGCGGCTTGCCGGTCGTGGTGTGTTCACCGGACACGACCCAGGAGTTCGAGCCGATCCCGTCGCCGCGGCCGAGCAGCTGCGGCAGTCCCTTCGCCACCTTGTCGACGCTGTCGAGCGACTTGAGCAGATCCGTAGTCAGCATCGCGCGCCGCGCCTCGGAGTCGACCGGGGCGGTGGTGAACGTGCCGCCCTTGGTCATCGCGGCGGTCGGGACGATCGGCTCGTTGCGGTCATACGGGTAGGGCGGGTAGAGGCTCTCGATATTGGTGGCCGGATACTTCGCCGCGAGCTTGGTCCGGGCGATCTCGTCGTTCATGTTGCCGCCGAGATCCCACGCCATCGCCTTCAGCCAGGCAAGCGAGTCGGCCGCTGTCCACGGCTCGGGACGGTAGTCCGGCCCATTGAGCTTCTTCAGCGACAGTACGGCGTACTCGAGGCTGAGGCCGGAGCCCGCGTGCGTGGCCAGGTAGGCGTTGACGCCGCGGGCGTAGTCGTCGAGGTACTGCCGGGTGGCCGGTGTGAGCAGGCCGAGCTCCTTCTCCGCGACCCGGCGCCAGCCCAGCGTGCGGACGAACTTGTCGGTCTCCAGCGCGTCCTTGCCGAACAGCTCGGCCAGCCGGCCGGAGGTGACGTGACGGCGGAAGTCCATCTCGAAGAAGCGGTCCTGAGCGTGCACGTACCCCTGCGCAGCGAACAGATCACCCGGCTTGTCGGCGTAGATCTGCGGGATGCCATTGCCGTCGCGGACCACCTCCACGTCCGCGTCCAGACCGGTCAGTTCGACCGTCCCGTCGTAGCTAGGGAAGGAATGGCGGACGACGAAGATGCCGGTCCCGGCCACCACCAGAAGCAAGGTGGCGATCGCGATTCCGGACACAATGATGACTCGCAGCAGGCGACGCACGGACCAAACTTAGAGAATGCGGCCGCCCACCCCAAATGCCGCTCCCCTGGACTGTGGACAACCACTCACATAATCGGCACCGTTCGCGTTCCACAGGCATGATCACCGAGCTTGAGTTCGTCCCGGTCCCGGCCGGCGACCTGGACCGGATCCGCTGCAACGGCCACGACGACCACGGCAACCCGCTGGTCGCCATGACCTCCGGAGCCGGCGCACCCTTGCGCTGCTGCCTGAGGCTGTCCCGTGGCGGCGAGCAGATCGCCCTCATCTCCTACCGTCCCTCAGAGCTGGGCGGCCCGTACGCCGAGACCGGGCCGGTCTTCGTCCACCGCGAGGCGTGCCCGGGCTTCACCGGCTCGTCCTTCCCCGCCGACTTCACCGACCGTCGGGCCGTACTGCGCCCGTACGACGCTGCCGGGCAGATGCTGGACGGGGTGCTGGCCGAGCCTGGTGAGAGCGAAGGAGAGCTCAAACGGCTCTTCGACGACCCTGCCGTCGCGCTGGTCCACGTCCGCAACGTGATCGCCGGCTGCTGGAACTTCTCGGTCCGGCGGAAAGCGGCCTAGACCGGCCGGCTCGGGGCCCGGAGTTGGAATACTTCGGGCCCGTGGCGCATTATTAGCAGTCGAGGAGTACGAGTGCCAGCGGACTGAAGGGGAATCACGTGCCGACGTACCAGTACCAGTGCACCGAGTGTGGTAACTCGCTCGAGGTCCGCCAGAGCTTCACCGATGACGCCCTGACGGTCTGCCCCGCGTGCGAGGGCACCTTGCGCAAGGTCTTCAACGCCGTCGGCGTGGTCTTCAAGGGCTCGGGCTTCTACCGCACCGACAGCCGCTCGTCGAACAGCAGCACGGTGTCGGCCAAGAGCGAGTCGTCGTCCTCCTCGGAGTCGTCCTCGTCCACCGCGGCGAAGTCGGATTCCGCGAAGTCCTCGGCCGGCTCGTCGTCGGGTTCGTCCTCGGCCGGCTCCTCGGGGTCGTCGTCGAGCAGCACGACCAGCGCCGCCTGAACTTTCCCGGATTCCCTTGTGGACAACGGGGGAACGGCGCTCGAAGGCTCGTACCTTCTCTGGCATGAGCCGACCAATTCTTCGTCATCTGCTGAAAGCCGTTCGCCGGCACCGCCGTCTCCTCGCGGGGGTGTCCGCTGCGGCAGCCGTGTACTGCGGCCTGACCGCCCTATCCCCGCCACCACCGCCCACCGTGGCCGTGCTGGCGGCGGCGCGCGACCTGTCTGGCGGCTCACCTCCGGCCGCGCGTGACCTCCGTACCGTGCGACTACCGACCGGGGTCGTGCCCGCCGGCGCGCTCCGTCCCGGTAGCGATCTGACGCGTCGCGTCCTGGCGGGACCGGTGCGCTCCGGTGAGCCACTCACCGACGCCCGCTTCCTCACGCCTGCCGCACTACCACCCGGCCAGTTCGCCTACCCCGTGCGCATCGACGACGCCGACCTCACCAGCCTCCTCCAGGTCGGCGACCAAATAGACCTGTACGCCGCTACGAGCACCCCCGGCGATGCCGCGACTCCGCTTGCCGACGGGGTGCGTGTGCTCGCACTACCCGCTGCCCGCGCGTCGACCACTGGAGCGTCCGGCGCCTTGGTCGTCATCGCAGCCGGTCGGGAGGTCATCGCCAGGATCGCCCAGGCCAGCGCCAACGCCCGGATCAGTTTCGCGCTGACTCCGGACACGAGCTGATCACCTGTCGGACACATCCGATAGCGATCGGTGACGTCGCGGCGCGCTTGCTCGCCATCCACCGGGCTGGGTCCTACTTTTGCGAGGTCAATCAGTCGAGGGTCCGCCCGGGCCCACATCCGTGGAGGCAACGCACCATGTTCGAGGGCTTCAAAAAGTTTCTGATGCGAGGCAACGTCCTCGATCTGGCCATCGCGGTGGTTATCGGCACGGCCTTCGCCACCGTGGTGAAGACCGTGGTCGACAACCTGGTCTCCCCGCTGATCGCCTCCCTCGGTGGCAGCAACGTGGACGGGCTGGCGTTCCACATCGTCAAGGGCAACGAAGCCTCGAAGGTCGACCTCGCCGCGATCATCAACGCCTTCGTGGTGTTCTTCCTGACCGCAGCGGTCGTGTACTTCGTCCTCGTCGTCCCGATGAAGAAGATCCAGGACCGCCGCGCCGCCCGGGCCGACACTCCCGAGGAAGACCCCGAGCCGCTCACCATGGACCAGGAACTCCTGATCGAGATCCGCGACGCCCTCCGCACCCGCCAGCAGTAACCCACCTGTTCGGGCACGGCCAGGCCTTCCCGTTACGACCAGACCTTCCCGGTACGACCCTTCCCGATACGACCAGGCCTTCCCGGCGCGACCAGCGTTTCTCGGCGCGCCAAGGGCTTTCCCGGTGCAGCCAGGCTTTCCCGGTGCAGCCAGGCTTTGCCGGTGCGACTAGGGAGTTGTTGGGTAGCGGAGCCAGGTGTAGTTGATCGGCTGGGGTTCGTTCCATTCGACGGCGAGGGCTTCGTCGACGGGGACGAAACCGACGCGCAGGTAGGTGCGGATGGCCGGTTCGTTGTCGGGACGGACACGCAGGAAGACATCGGCGTAACCGGAAGACAGTGCCGGTGCGAGCAGGGCACGGACGAACTCGGTGCCGATGCCCTTGCCGCGCAACTCGGGCGCGACGATGATCCGGGCGAGCTCGACCTCGTCCTCCTCGTCGTCGAGCCAGAGTTCGCCGTACGCGACCGGGGTTTCGCCGTCGAAGTACAGATAGGCCCGGATGTCGTCGGCGACCGTGCGCCAACTTGTCAGAAGGTCACCCGGAAACGGGTACTCCTCCCGCCCGGTCAGCAACGCCACTTCCTGCGCCGACCTCGCCCACCCGGCAACAGTCGCCGTGTACTCACTCGCAAACGACCGCAACTCCACCCGAACTCCTCTTCACTCACCAGCGACGCCACCGCATCGCCACCCCGCAACCACAGGTCAGCGCCCGCACCCGAGCCAACCACCAAGGACAACGGCAGCGTCAGTTGCCAGCTCCTTCGACGACGCCGGCCAGCGTCGCGACGAGGTCCTCTGCGTGCTGCGGGAAGTGGGGGCTAGGGGGCTCCGGACACCCGGGCAGTTCCACGCTTCCGGGGATCAACTCCAGCAGAGCATCGACCGTCTTCCCGTTGGTGGAACGGATTCTCCGGCACCGACGGAACGACGGCCACCGGAATATCCAGTAGAGCAAGCTCGTCGTCCCTGACTCCCCGCAAAGTCTCCGCGCTCAACAGCCCGTCGACTACATCCGCCGACGCACCTTGGGCGAGCAGACCCGCCCGCGTGCGCTCATCCACCACCGGATCCCCGCCCGTCGCAGGCCAAGCCAGCACGAGCCCCCTCAACCAACTGCGGATAGGCAAGCGCCAGCCGCACAGCCACCGGACAACCATTGGAGGTGCCGACCTTGGCGACTCGGTCACCAGGAAGCAACTTGCTCAGCGCCGCGACTTCCGCGCTCCAGCTATCAGCCTTAGGCGGACGATCGGGCGCAAACACCGTCAGCCCGCGCGCCTCCAGCCCGGCGACGACCCCCGGAGTACGCCAGAAGCGCTCCGCGTCCATCGAGTCCCACAACCCACCGTGAATCAGAAAGACCGTACTCATCGGGTCACAAACTCACCCAGCGGTCAGCGGGCTCAGTGGTGCGGAGGGACCTCGCGGAGGATGCGTTCGTCGTCGTCGCTGGTGTCGTTCTCGCCCCAGGTGCGGGCGTCGTCGTCCCGCGTCTGGTCCGGCAGCAGCGGCTCGTCGTCTTCGTACGGGCTCGTCATGCCTCCAGGCTACCGACTGCAAGAGAGGGTCCCGCGCCGGCTCCTGCGTTGTCGACCGCTCGTCGGAGCAGCCATCCACTCGGGCGATCCGGCCGAGCGACGGCGCGAAGTCGCGATCCGGGTGCTCAGCCCCGCTGTGGATCAGTCCTGGCCTGGGATCCGGGGCAGGTTCTTCTGCTGCGCTTCCAGTTGAGCCTGCTGCTCCCCCGGCTGCACCTGCGGCGCTGTTGCCGCCTGGACGAGTGGTGCGATGCCGGGCTCCTGCTGCCAGCGCTCGCCGAGCACACACCACGCGGTGAGCACGGACAGTGTCGGTAGCGCCAGGCCGCCGAGGCGCAACGGTTCGGCGTTCTGGAAGCCGAACGTCACCGTCCAGTTGGCCGGATCGGGATAGAACTCCTGGACCGCGTTGTAGTAGAAGCTCAACCAGCCCCGGGCCGGCAGGTGGCACATCAGCCGGTAGTTGGTCGCGATCAGCGGGACTTCCTGCAGGTCGCGCCACAGCACCTGGGTGTTCCGCCGGGCGGCCGCCTTCCGGCTCGCGTTGACCGCCGCGTTCGCCGCCATCATGCCGAGCACCATGCCCGGCTTGCCGATGAACAGCCCGCCGCTGGTGGTGTACGCGCCACTTCCGGCGTACAGGCGGGCGTAGTGCGCGGAGGACTGCAGGTAGGCGATCTCCCCTTGTTCCAGGACGATTCCGAACAACGTGAGCGGTTGCGGGGTGTTGCCCGCGATCAGCCAGCGGGCCCAGTCCTGACCCAGCTGCCATTCCTCGCGTTCGCGGCGAGCGAGCTCCGCCGCGTCCTTCCTCTTGCCCACGTCCGTCCTCCCAGTCGGGTACGCCGGTCCTCAGGTCACTCCGGTTGCCGCCAGATCATCCCATTGCCGCGGCCCGAACAGGTCGCACGCATTACAGAACTGCCACTTTTGGCACTCGATCCGCCTCGTGACCAGATAGACGCGCCGCCGTGACAGTTCTGCCACGACCAGTGAGATCCTCCTCGACCATGATGGTCTCCTTGCCCAACCCGGAAGGACCGAGTCGTGAGTGCATCAAGGACACGGGGCCTCATCGGGGCGACGCTCGTCGTGACAGTTCTCGGATTCACCGCCGCCTGCGGTGACGAGAGCCCAAGCGGCGCCGGCGCCCAGCCCAGCCAGACGCCGACCACCCCCGGCACAACGCCCACCCCCACCGCCACACCCAGCGGCAAACCGAGCATGGAATGCCCAGAGACCATCACTGCGATCCGTACCGCCGTCAACAAGGCTGTCTGGGGGAAGGGGACCGCCAAGTCCCTGTTCCAGCCGGTCAGCGTGACGATCTGCCAGTTCGAGCCGGACGCGACCGGCCAGGACTACGCCAGCGTCACCACCCAGCGCACCGCCAAACAGGCCACTGACCTGTTCGCCCTGGTGAACAGCGCGCCGCCGGTGGCGAAGAAGCCGGCCATGTGCACCAAGGAACTGGGCCCGACCTATGTTCTGCGGTTCACCGACAACGACCGCGGCGTGCTCTCGTTCACTGCTGAAGCGTTCGGTTGCCGCCAACTGGTGGCGACCTCGTTCGAAGGACAGGGCAAACCCGGCGAGCTCCCCGCGCCGCGGCAAGTCACCCCCGAGCTGATCAAGGCGCTCGGCCTACGCTGACCCTGCCCCGGACGCGCCCCCCGAAGCCGTCCGAGCCAGGGTCCCCCCACCCGCCTTGCGACACGCCCCCAGGGCCCCGCAAGGCGGGTGGCTAGGCCCACAACTACGCGGTGAGCTCCAGCCCCACACTCAAGCCGGGCCCCAGCTCCATCTCCCCCACCCTCGCGCCCACCGCCTGTCTCCCGCACCCAGTGGTGCTGGCGCCTGCCGCCTCCACGGCGCACCACGGTCCACGCATGAGCTGACCCTGGCCAATTCACGGCCCGTCCGGCCTCGCGACAAGCGCTCCCGCTAGCCGCACCTCGCCCCAGCCCACCCCGGCCTCGCCTTACCTAGGTCACCCCGTCGAGCCAGCCGCTGCCTCCTGCTGCACCCGCTTGGTCGACCCCTCGGGAACTTGCACCCACCCCGCCTCACCGCCGCCAGCGTGGTTCTCAGCCACCTGCTGATGGTTTGCCGAGCGCGGCCCACGTACCGGCGTACGGGCGGGTGAGATGGAACTGTGTGTGAATGTTTGCAGCACCCTGGGTAGCACAGTGCGTCTAATAGGTGTGAGGTGTTGTACGCCCAGCTGGGGAGTTGCGAGTGGAGTTCGAGGAGTACGCGTCCGCGCGCGGGCAGGAACTGGTGCGCCTCGGTTTCACCGTCTCCGGCGACTACCAGCGTGCCGAGGACCTGGCCCAGATCGCGCTGATGCAAGCGTTCCGGTCCTGGCGCAAGGTGCAGAAAGCCGACGACCCCCACCACTACGTACGCCGGATCCTGATCAACTCCTACCTGTCGATGACCCGCCGCCGGTCCTTCACCGAGGCTCCGGCGGCCGACCTCAGCACCGATCGCACGGTGCCGGATCCGGCCACCGACATCGTGAACTCCGACGACCTCTGGCGAGCCCTCGCCACGCTGTCGGCGCGGGAAAGGGTCGTCCTGGTACTGCGCTACTACCAGGACCTGGACGACCGCACGATCGCCGACCTGCTCGGCATCAAACCGTCCTCGGTGCGCGCGACCGCGAGCAGAGCCCTCGCCGCGCTCCGCAAGACGAGGCAGTCCCACCGTGTTGATGAGAGGTTGTCGTGAGCAAGACAGAGCTAGAGGAAGAACTGCGCGCCACGTTCGAACGCGCCGCAGCTTCCGTCCCGCCGGCCGCTGACCTGGCCGGCCGAGCCACCAGCGACGCGCACCACGCGCAGCGGCGTACCTGGCTTATCTCCGGTACTGCGGCCGCCGCGGTCGCGGTCATCGCAGTCGTCGGCTTCAGCCTGCACGACTCCTCGCAGCCGACCCCAGACGCGGCCGCGAGCAACCCACCGACTGCCGGCTCACCCACTCAGGCCCCTGCGGCGAACGCCCAGACAGTAACCGGTAGCTGGCGTCCACAGCGGCTCGCCGGCTTCACCAGCCTCAAGGCCGGGCGCCCCGAGGACCCGATCATCACCTTCAAGGCTGACGGCACCTGGGTCGGCTCCGACGGCTGCAACGCCCTCAGCGGTACGTATGCGATCGGGCAGCGCGGCGAGTTCACCAGCCAGTCGAACGGCCAGCGCCTGATCGGCTGCGACAACGTGCCGCACACGGCCGTACTGGCGGCGGCCAAACGGATCACCGCCGACACCACGAGCCTGGCTTTCTACGCGGCCGACGGGCGTGAAGTTGCGAGATACGCTCGCGCAGGGTAGTCGAATTTGCTTGCGTACGGTGATCGACTCTTGACTATGTGCAGTCCCTGACCGGACGATTGCGGAGGCCGTCCACCGATTGGGGAGCTTTAGTGCGACTCTCAGCTACTGTCCCGCTGCTCGCCCTTTGCTCCGTGTCACTGGTGACAGCCTCGGTGGCGGCCCTGCCGTCGACGGCCGCGCCGGGGACTGCAACAGCCACCACAAGAGCCGCCGTATGCAACCACGCGAACCCCACGGCGTCCTCCTCGAACGCAGCCCGGCTGGCCCAACCGGTCTCCGCCAGCGACCCGAGGCCGCTCGGCCAGGCGATCGGCGAGGGCGTGACGACCGCAGTACGGTCGATCGAGCCGCTTGACGCGACTGGGCGTCCCACGTCGGGGCTGCCGTACGGGCTCAGCCAGGGCATCGTCGGCGTACTGGGGTCGGCCGAGACCGGTTACAAGGTTGTCATCGACGACTCGGTGGCTGACGAGAAGAAGTACCAAGCCGCGGTCTCCAAGAACGTGCCGGCCGTTGGCCTGAAGATGCTGGGTTTAGAGCGCAGCTGCCGCTCCGCCCGCTCCATCGCCGACGCCTGGAACCAGGTCGGCGCCCGCTCGTGGGCCGATGCCGCGAAGAGCACGTACACCGTAGACCTGGATCCGGCGTCCGAGGAGATCGTGGTCGAGTACGACAAGGCCACCACGTCCGCCGCAGCGGTCGAGGCCCTGCAGTCGTTGGACGGCGTACGGGCCGTCGCCGGGTCAGCACAGCGGACCAGCCGGTTGAGCGACACCGCGAACGGCGGCCACTGGGGCGGCGCGCGGATCTCATCAGCAACCAAGAACTGCACGGCCGGCTTCTCGGTCATCAAGCGTTCCACGGGTCAGCGCGGCTCGGTCACGGCCGGCCACTGCGGCGGCAAGGGCACGTCTTGGCGCTCCGGGAGCAACTACTACGGCACCACGACGGTCCGGACGAACTACCCCGACTACGACCAGGCCCTGGTGACCGGCAGTTCGTACGGCTCCAAGATCTGGACCGACGGCCCCGGCGACACAGTGGACACCCGCACGGTGAAGAGCGCAGGCGACCCAGCCATCGGCGCATCGGTCTGCCAGTCCGGCTCCTTCAGTACGTCGCTGTGCGGCATCACCGTGAAGTCGCTCAGCGCGAAGTACTGCGATCCCGACGGCTGCACGACGTACGTCATCCGGGCCACCCGCGGCACCTCCGTAGTCATCATCGGCGGCGACTCCGGCGGCCCCCTGTACACCCGTTCCGGCTCCACCACCGCCACCATCCGAGGCATCACCTTCGCCGGCGCCGGCTGCACAGCCTCCCGCTGCACCACCCTGTACGCCGAACGCTACGCCTCCATAGCCGGCCACCTAGGCGTCACCGCAATCACCGGCTGACGTCCGCTACGCTTACCCCGGTCACATCGTGCGCCCCCGTAGCTCAGGGGATAGAGCGTCGGTTTCCTAAACCGTGCGTCGCAGGTTCGAATCCTGCCGGGGGCACCCACCAACTCGTACTACGTACAACCCACTGGTCGAGTTCTTCTCGGACACCTCGGCCCGCATCGGTCTGCTTGAGCCTGGCCTCGCAACCTACTCGGCGGCCTCTGCCGACGACAGTCATCGGGCCACGCGGATCAACGAGGAGTCGAGCGCCTCTCCCGCAGGTGATGCAACGATTGGGCATGACAGCAACATCCCAGATGAGTTCGATGATTCCCGCATCCACCCTGGTTACCGCCGAACGGCATGTGCTCTACCGCTTCGCACAGGCGGAACGGGAGGCGTAGATGACTGGGGTAGAGATCTGGGATCACATCAACGCCACCCTGGACGCGATCAAGTGGCCAGCTGTCGTCGCACTCGCCGGTTGGTTTCTACGGCGTGAACTAGCCGGCCTCGTCCGCAGGTTGTGGAAGATCGAGGCAGGTGGTGCGCGGGTCGAATTTGACGCCAAACAAGAGACACTGATGCTCGGCGCGGAGATCAGTGAGAGTGGCCAGCGCGTGATCGACAGCGCCATCGGTGGCGCGATCCGGGTTACGAGCTACGAAGGAGGGCTTGTCGACGGCGCAGTTACTGTCGACGAAGCTGAACTGGACGGCGGGCGCCCTGCCATCGGCTCTGCGCCAAGACCGGCGAGCGGTGAAGAGGCTCCTGCCAGCGGCGAGCAGCGGCCAGATCTTGGGAAGCTGCGAGATGATCTAGGCAGCCTTATCGAGGCATCGTTCCAGGCTGGCTTCATTGCCGCCATCGATGCCGAGTCTGCAAAAGGCATCCCCTCACCGAGTGTTCATTGGGTCGGTGCTGAGCCTCGAATCACCGGCTGGACGTTTGAGACGGGGAATTCGGCCTTTCGCGAACGACTCGGCAACCGCATGCGTCGAGCCCGCGAGAACGCGGGTATCACGCGCGGAGATGCCGGATGGACGATCCGAGCTTCGGAGTCGAAGATCAGCCGCATGGAGCTCGGCAGGACTCCCTTTAGGGAGCGGGACGTCGAAGACCTGCTCACTCTCTACGGCGTAACGGAAGATTCCGAGCGGGCGGAGCTCCTTCAACTGGCGCGAGTGGCAAGTGCTTTCGGTCGCTAGTAGAGGCCTCGGCTAGGCGAAGCGATGCCATCGGGCCCAAACTTCGGGACCGACTGTTAGCTCTCCGATTCGGCCGTGAGGCCACCGTCCTGCGGCACACACGCGGCCCGGCGTGGGAACAGCCGTGGGAACACACGGGTGACGACTACAGGTCCTGTACTCCGCAGTCCTCGCCTTGAGGACGTTAGGCCGGGGGCCGAGTAGGGCGGGGGCCGAGTAGGGCGGGGAGTTTGGCGAAGGTGGTGATGGTTGGGGCTGGCCAGACCGCCAGGGATCAGGGTGCTGACAGGTCCACGAGCGACGCACGTCGCATTGCCGCAACCTACCCATGCACGCGTGGGCCTTGCCTCGGTTTGGTCGTAGGTCGAGGTGTGGGGGCAGAATCGAGGGGTGAAGAAGCCCCAGATCGACCCTGTGGTTGCGCGGAACAAGAAGGCTGCTCATGACTACCAGTTGGGGGAGTCGTGGGAGGCGGGGATTGTGTTGCAGGGGATGGAGGTCAAGGCGCTTCGGGCTGGGCGGGCGTCGCCGGTGGGCGGGTTCGCGATGGTGGAGAACCGGGAGATCTGGTTGCACGGGGTGCACATTCCGCAGTACTCGCAGGCGCGGTGGTTCAACGACGGGTCGCGGCGGAAGCGGAAGTTGCTGTTGCACCGGGCTCAGATCGACAAGATCGAGCGGAAGGTCAACGAGAGCGGGCTGACGATCGTGCCGTTGACCCTTTATTTCAAGGACGGTCGGGCCAAGGTGGAGATCGCGCTGGGGCGCGGTAAGAAGACTTGGGACAAGCGGCATGCGCTCGCTGAGCGGGAGGCTACCCGAGAGGTTGAGCGTGCGGTCAGCCGCCGGCTGAAGGGCCGCCCGGACTGATTCACCGCTCCGCAGGAACGCCAGAAGCTCGGGGACATGAGCATCATGACCCCGAGCTTCGCGGCTGGGTTAGCGGCTGACGCCCAGGCCGTCGATCTGGACTGCCTTGCCTGTCGAGGTGACCTTCACGACCACGGTTCCGGTTCGGTAGGTGAAGGCGGGCAGGTCGATGACTGCCTTGTACTGCGTCCTGGCGGCGTACAGGTTGACGGCACCGACCGAGACGTTGTTGACGTAGATCCGGACCGTTCCGCACGTCGCGCACTTGGTGGCGACGAGAGCGGCGCGGCTCAGGATGGCGCCGGGCACGCTCACGTAGGCGCCCGTCTTGGTGGTGACCGTCGCCGTGCCGCGGTAGAACGCACTCCCCGTGGCGCGGGTCCAGCCGGTCGAGATGCTCAGGGACCGGTCGTCCAGCGGTACCGCCGCGCACTTGAGAGCGGACCAGGCGCCGATGTTTCCGGCTTTGTCGACGCCACGCACCTGGAAGCAGTGGTTGTAGCCCGGGGCCGCGCCGCTGAAGGTGACGGTCGTGCCGGTGACCTTCTGCCAGGTGGCCGGGTACTGCCAGGCGGCGTAGCGACCGTTGAACGCAGCCCGCGTCCAGCGGACCTGGTAGCTGGCGATACCTGCACCGGAGTCGGTGGCAGTCCAGGACACCGGGATAGTGCTCGCGAGCGTGAACGGCACCGCTGGTCCGCGCAGGGCGGCGACCGGGGCGGTCTGGTCGACCAGCCAGGTCTTGCTCGTCGTCGTGCTGCGGCCGCTGGGGTCGGTCACCGTGACCGCCAGCGTGTGGGTGCCCGGCTTCTGGGCCGGCACCTGCCAAGCTCCGGGCGCACAGGCCGTCGCCGGTCCGGCATCGATCCGGCAGCTGACGGTGAGGCCGCCGACAGCGTCGTCGGCATCAGCGACAGCGATGGTCGCCGTGGTCGAAGCCGTTGCTGTGATCGACGGTGCTGCGAGCACGACCGTCGGCGCCTGGTTCACGGAGTCGAACCAGACCGGGTCCGACAAACCAAGGTTGCTGAGCCCGTTGGCCGGCGACAGGCGCACCGGTTGCTGGCCGGGACCTGTGACGTACTCCGGTGCGCTGCCGCCTGATGCTCCCTCTCGGTTGGTCAGCCAGGCGAGTGTCTTGCCCTGCGGATCCCAGGCGGGTGCGAACCAGTTCCAACCGGCCAGCGGCTGAGGCGACCAGCGGACCGGGGTGACACCTTGCAGGTTAGTCACCACGACCTCCGCGTCGTGGGCGGCGTTCATGCGATGGAACGCCACCTGGCCGGTCCGCGAGACCGCAGGGTCGTGCCCGCCCTCGGTGCCGGCGAGGCTGGTGGTCGCGCCGGTCGCGACCCGAACCACCTTCAGCGGTTCCGTGGCGGGATCGGCCGTGCCGTCTCCCGGCTCGAGCACCAACGACTTGCCGTCCGGCGTCCAAGCGGGGGACGACGTGTTGCCCGCCCCCGTCACCGGTGCCGGGGTCGCATCGGGAGTAGTCGCGTCGACCAGATAGACGCTCGGAACACCGTCGTGCGTCGTACGCCGTACGAACGCGACGGACTTGCCGTCGGGCGAGTACGCCGGCTCGGAATCCCACAGACCTTGGGTGAGGGCCCGAATCGGTTTGCCTTCCGGGTCGGACAGCCACAGCGACGTACCGGCCGAATCGCGAACCGCCACGGCCAGGGTCCGGCGGTTCGGCGAGACGGCCGGTTCGCGGCCGAGGTCCGGTTTGATGGTCGCGCCGTTGGCGTTGCTCTGGGCAACCGAAGAGGCCGACACCAGCCAGCCGGTCACGTACTGCGTCCCGATCAGGTTGCGCGTCGGTACGACGACCGTCGCCTGCGACCACGCCGATTCGCCGTTGACCGTCCTGGTCACGCGATAGGTGTGCGTACCCGGGGTCTCGTTGCGCGAACCCCAACCGGTAAAGGTCGCACCAGGCTTCGGCACCAGAGTCTCGCCGACCACCTCCTCGACCTGGTACGCCGACTGCGCGTCGTACTTCCAGCTCAGCTCGACCTGGCCGCGACCCGGTTCGATCGCCGCGACGCCGAACGTGAAGTCCTCCGGCCGCGGCTCGGCAGCCTGCGCCGGCAACACGGACACCCCGATCAGCCCGGCCACCAGCACCAACGCTGCCGAAATCTTGGCGAAACTCATCTACCCCACCCCAGAACGCCTCGAGAAAGTCGGCAAAGCATAGCCGTGGGGCGGTACTGGTGGCTGGGAGTCGCCTGGTCGCGGATTAAAGTGAGGCTTCCAGGTAGGTGTCCGAGGGCGGAGAGGAAGTCTGTGGTTCAGGAGATCCGGAGGCCTCGCGTGCTCGATGTTCTTGGCGCTGACCAGCCGTGGGAAGTGCCGGACGGGTGGCTGGAAGGGGTTCGGGGGCGGCTGCGGGAGTGGGCCGACGACCCGGACGGGCTGCGACCGGGAGCCTTTCCGGACTTCGCCGACGGTACGCCGGCCGCGGTGTGGCTGGTGCATCAGGTCGCGCCGCTGCTCACCGGGTGGATTCCGGTGCTGCAGGGTCCGTACGCCGACATCTCCGCAGTACTGACTCGGGATTTCTATCGGCCGTCGGTTCGGTTCGCGGGTGCCGGGCATGTGGTTCGGGTCGGGCCGATTGACTGGCCACTGCTGGCGGTGAGCGGGGCCCGGGGCTTCAACGAAGCAGGGCGTTTGCAGGCGCTGCAGTTGTCGCGTGATGTGGTCAGCATGTTTGTCGGTGCTGAGCCGATGGCGGTTCGCGCGCAGGCGCTGACCGCTGCGTTCGACCGGGTGCTGGGTGACCGCGAGGCCGTCCGGATGCACACCGCGGCCGACTACGACACGATCCTTCAGTTCTGGCGCACCGCTGTGCTCAGCGATGCCGAGCGCGCAGTACTGCCGGAGCTTGGCGGCGCCACGGCAGCGTTGCATTACTCACTTGAATCCCTCCGGGACGCGCACGCCAAGCTGTCGGCGGTGCTCGCGGATGATGACGGGCTGGACTTCGCGAGGCTGCTGGCGCGGTTGATTCGGGCCACTGGGCTTAGCGGCCAGCCGGCAGCTGTAGGGCAGATCCTTGGCGTGGCTGGGTGGGACGTCGAGCATGCGCTCGCGGATCTGCGAGGTGCCTTTGACACGCAGGTCTGGCTGAAGCGCAACACCGAGTGGCTGGCGCGGGCGATCGGTCAGGATCAGCAGGTGCTGGCGCGGGCTTGGGCGGCTGCGGCGACTCGCGTGTCGGTCCATCTGGCCGGTGTGCTGGAGAAGGGGCCCTGGCCGGAGCCGGAGGTGCCCGATCTGGGTGCCTTCTTCCAGCTCCTCAACCGTGAGCGCCTCGCACCGGCAGAAACGACAGAAACCGTCGAACCTACGGTCATCACGCTGCCCGAGCTCCACCCCGCCGCGGAAACCCAGCCGACGCCCGAGCCTGCAGTCGAGACCACACCCGAGCCTGTACCGGATGAGCCGGAGCTGCCTGAGCCTGTGACGCCGGTCGACGACGCCCTGGCCGAGCTGGAGTCCCTGATCGGACTGGAGTCGATCAAGGAAGCGGTCCGCCGGATGGTCGCCGAGATCAAGACCAACCAGCGCCGCAAGGAGCTCGGCCTGCCGACGCAGGATCGCGCGCGGCACATGGTGTTCGTCGGCAAGCCCGGTACTGCGAAGACCACGATCGCCCGGTTGCTCGCGCGGATCTACCTGCAGCTCGGCGTACTCGAGAAGGGCCACGTGGTCGAGGTCGACCGGTCCGACCTGGTCGGATCCGGCGTCGGTACTACGGCTCCGCTGACGGCGGCCAAGTTCCGGGAGGCACTCGGCGGGGTGCTGTTCGTCGACGAGGCGTACACCCTGGTACCGGAGAACCAGCCGGGCGACTACGGTCTCGAAGCCGTTGCCACGTTGCTGAAAATGATGGAGGACCACCGCGACGATGTCGTGGTAATCGTGGCCGGATACCACCGCGAGATGCAGCGGTTCCTGGAGTCGAACCCCGGCCTGGCGTCGCGGTTCCCGAAGCTGCTGTCCTTCAACGAGTACGACACCGACCAGCTCGTCGACATCTTCGCGCTGCAGGCCCAGCAGAAGGGCATGATCCACACGCCCCAGGTGCTGGAGAAGGTCCGCCGGATCATCCCGGCCGCTCCCCGAGGCCATAACTTCGGCAACGGCCGCTTCATCCGCAACGTGCTCGAAGAGGCGATCTCCAACCAGGCAACGCGTCTGGCCCTGCGCGACCCGGACAGCCTGACCGAACGGGACCTGCGCGAAATCCTCCCCGAAGACGTCAAGCCGGCCGCGTCGATGCGCGCCGAGGACTACCTGCTCAACCGCCCAGGCACCTGACCGGACTGCCGATCGCTCCCGCCTGACAGCAGTTGCGGGAGCTGATCGGCAGGGATGGGTCAGCGGCCGGTGATGTCGCCGAGCTTGTCGGTGGCCTGGTTGCCGAGGTCTTCGGTGGGGACGTCGATGCCGGTGGTGCCGGCGAGGTGGTCGCCCGCGGCGTCGGCGTGGCCCTGGGCGGTTTCGCCTGCGTTCTGAGCGGTTTCACCGAGGCCCTCGGTGTACTGGGTTGCCTGGTCGCCGAGGCCTTCGGTGTACTGGGTTGCCTGGTCGGTGACGCCCTCGGTGTACTGCGTGGCCTGGTCGGCGACGCCGCCGACGTCCACGCCGGTCGCCTCGCTGATCTTGTCGGTGGCGCCGCTCAGGTCTATCCCGGTGGCCTCGGAGACCTTGCCGGTGGCGCCTTCCAGGAGTTCGGACGCCTTGTCCTTGAATTTGTCGAAGATGCTCATCGCGACCCTTCAGTCGTTCACGGCTAGGAGGGGAATCACCCACCGTAACAACCCCGGCCAAGTTTCCGTACCATCGCTCGCCCGCTCAGGGCCCTTGGGTGAAGCCACTTCCCGATATATCGTCGGAGTATCGTGATGGCTCGGTGAGGAGTGGTTGTGATGACGGGATCGGCGTACGTCGGCGGCTGGCACGGGTTCGGGCGTGCC
Source organism: Kribbella sp. NPDC023855 (assembly GCF_040639475.1). Lineage (NCBI taxonomy): Bacteria > Bacillati > Actinomycetota > Actinomycetes > Propionibacteriales > Kribbellaceae > Kribbella > Kribbella sp. NPDC023855. Next base: position 142,866 of record NZ_JBFAAA010000012.1, on the reverse strand, counting down.
TGCGCGGGGTTCGAGGAGATCAAGGAAGAGCTGCTGGCGGCGATGACCGGCCGGCGGACAGCGAAGGGGCAGCACCCGTTCGGCGGGCAGCATGCGTTCGGGGGCTGGGGAATGTTCGGCGGCCCCGGGTTCGGCGGGCCGCCACCGTGGGCCGGTGGGCCGCGGGGGTTCCGGGGTCCGAAGGCCCGTCGGGGCGACGTACGGGCGGCGATCCTCGCAGTACTGGCGGAGCAGCCGATGAATGGTTACCAGATCATTCAGGAGGTGGCTGAGCGCAGTGGTGGCGCTTGGAAGCCCAGCCCGGGGTCGATCTATCCGACCCTGCAACAGCTCGAGGACGAAGGGCTGGTGACGGCAGACGCCGCGACCGGGCGACGGACGTTCACCCTGACCGACGAGGGCCGGGCCTATGTCGCCGAGCACGCCGACGAAGTCTCGGCTCCTTGGGAAGCGATGTCGGCCCCGGCAGACGATGACGAGAACGGACTGAAGCCGGTCCTCGGGCAGGTGGCGACAGCGATGTGGCAGATCATGGCGACCGGCACGCCGGAGCAGCAGGCGAAGGCGCGGGAAGCCGTGATCACCTTGCGGCGCACGCTGTACTCCATCCTCGCCGACGATGAGCGGGACCAGTCATGAGCGAGCCTCTCCCTGTCATGGGCGGTTCACTACGCATCGGTGATGCCGAGCGCGACCAGGCCGTCTCTTCGCTGAGCGAGCACTTCGTGGCCGGACGGCTGACGCAGGAGGAGTTCGAGGAACGCAGCGACCGAGCGACCAGGGCCCGGTACGCCGATGAGGTCGAGCTCCTGTTCGCGGATCTCCCGGAGCTGACCCAGCAAGGGCCGAGGCATGCACGGACCCGTGTCGGCCCGCCGCCTCCACTCATGATGTTGCTGCCGGTCCTGACGGTCGGGCTGGTCGTGTCGGCCGTAGTACTGACTGCTCCCTGGATCCTGTGGATGCTGTTCTGGGTTGCCTTGTTCAGTGGAGCCCGTCGCCACAAGCACTGGCACCAGAGTCGCGGGCAGTGGGCTCCTGGCCACGGGCACTGGGCCCCAGGTCACGGGCAGGGCCCCAGCCGGGGTTAGGAGCGCCTCGCTAGGCTTCGCCAGCATGAGCTCCACGAAACCGCGTCGCGCGTTCCGGACGCTGCTCGTCATCCTGCTGGTGCTGGCGGGCCTGGGCGTCGCCGCTGACCGGGTCGGCGAGTCGCTCGCCGAGGACCGGCTGGCGACGGCCGCGGCCGACGAGGCTGCGCAGTACGACGTCCGCGCGGCCAACACGTCGGTGGAGATCGGCGGGTTCGGCTTCCTGCCGCAGGTGGCCAGGAGCAAGTTCGACAAGGTCACGCTCAGCATGCGCGAGCCGACCGTCGAGAAGATCGCCGCCGAGGACCTGACGGTCGAGATGCACAACATCCACGTACCGCGGGAGATGCTGACCGGGAACACGAGCGGGACCGTCACGGTGGACCAGGCCGATCTGAAGCTCCGCCTGTCCCCCGCGGCGCTGACCCGGCTCACCGCAAGGACCAGCGGCCTCGACGCTCTCAAGCTGCAGATCACCAACGGCAAGCTGGTGGCGCAGGCGACGGTGCGGGGTCTGAAGGCCTCCGCCGCGGTTCAGCCGGTGGCGCGCGACGGCCGGATCGGGCTCGTCGTCGACAAAGATGCCCTCGACAACATTCCGGCGCCACTGCGGGAGTCCGTCCGCTCCGTGCTGGCCCGCGGCATCGTCGTACCGCGGCTGCCGTTCAAAGCCTCGCTCCGGCAGATCGCCGTCGAGGGCCAGTCGATCGTCCTGACCGCCACCGCCGCCAACCTGGAACTCGCCGGAGCCTGAGCCTGAGCCGCTACGAGGCTTGCCGCTCAGCAAACGTCTCGATGGCCGCCGCGACCTCCCCCGGGTGGGAGATCGGCGTCAGATGGTTGGCCCCGGCAATGATCGTGGCCGCCGGCGCCCCAACCCGAGTCGCCGTCTCAGCCGCGTTCCCACCCTGGGTGTCGAACTCCCCGAACACCACCGACCGAGGCACCGGTACGCCGCGCAGCAACGCCAGCCGATCAGCCTGTACTGCGGGGATCCCGTCAGACGTCATCTCCCACACCGCCTTCTCCGCGCCCGGCTGACGGAACGGCCGAACCCACTGGTCGACCTCCATCGCCGGGCAGCCCGCTCCGCACGCGTCCTTGTAGATCCGCCGAAGCAGCCAGTCCGAGCCGAGCACCATCCGGTACAACGTGGTCCGGTACGGCGGAACGATCAGGTCCTGCGCGATCGAGCGTCCCTCGGGTAGCGGCAGCCCGTCACCGTCGAGGAACATCAGCCCACCGATCCGCTCAGGAGCCTCCAGCGTCGCTTCAGCCGCGATGCCTGCACCCAGCGAATGCCCGACGAGCATCGGCCGTGGTTGCCCGGGACCACCGAGCTGCATGGCGTCCATGAACCCCAGCAACTGGGCAGCAAGGTGTTCCACCGTGTACGGCGCCTTGCGCTCGCTGTACCCATACCCGGTGATGTCATAGGCGTAGACACGATGCCCCTTGGCCAGCAGAGGCGCCAGCAGCGACCACGTGTCGACCGACTCCGCCGAGCCGTGCACCAGCACTACCGGCGTACCGGTGGAGCCCCACGCCTCGTACCGAGTCTTGACGTCACCTGCCTGGACGAACTTCAACCCGTCCGGCGCCGGAGCGGTGCCAGCCGTGAAGGCGTTGTATGCCAACGACCCCATCGTGACGACCAGCAAGAACCCGACGATCACCAGGAGAGCCCGCCGCAGGAACCGTTTCACCAGCCAAGTCTGACCGACACGCCCGCGGCTACGGCGCACCGGCCTTCCCGAAGTACGGGTGAGGCGCGATGCTAAGCGGATGGGGATCGTTGGGCGGGGGCGGGAACTAGAGGCCTTGCGGGGCTGGCTGGAGCAAGCACGGGCCGGCCACGGCCGGGTGGTGATCTGCGGTGGTGAGGCAGGCATCGGCAAGACGCGGCTGGCGCAGGAGTTCGCCGGGAGCGCCTTGGCGACCGGTGCCACGGTGGTGTGGGGGCGGTGTGTAGAGGACGAAGGCGCACCGGCGTACTGGCCTTGGAGACAGGTGCTGAAGGGGCTGAAGGCCGATCACGTGCTGACAGGCGTGGCCGGCGACCGGTTTGGGCTGTTCGAGGCGATCACCGAGGCGGTCGAGGAGGCCGCCGGTCCCCAAGGACTGGTGATCCTGCTGGACGACATCCACCGCGCCGACGAGCCCTCCCTGCTGGTACTGCGGTATCTGGCCGGCCAAGTCGCCAACCTCCCGGTCCTCGTCGTCGCCACCTGCCGCCACGACGAGCGCCCGAAACTCCTGGCCGAGCTCCCCGCCGAGCGCCTCGACCTGCACGGGCTCGACCTCGATGCAGTCCGCGAACAGTTGCCCACAGCAACACCAGACCAGGTCGACCACGTCTATGCGATCACCGGCGGGAACCCGTTGTTCGTGACCGAGGTCGCGCGCGCGATCGCCGACGGCTCGTGGCATCCGGACCGGCCGCCACGGACCGTGCTCGACATCGTCGGCAGCAGACTCGATCGCGTCACCGGCGACTGCCGCCGGCTGGTGCAGGCAGCCGCGATCGTCGGCCGGGAGTTTCAGCTCGCCACCGTCGCCGCGGTCCTCGACCTCCCGGTGGAGCGCTGCCTGCCACTGGTCGACGAGGCCATCACCTTCGGCTTCCTCGACCAGAACCTGCGCTTCGTCCATGCCCTCACCCGCGACGCGGTCGAGGCATCGCTGAGCACCACCGATCGAGCCGCGCTGCACCGGAGCGTCGCCGAAGTACTGGAGCGGCAGTACGCCGGAAACCTGGCCGAGCACCTCGCCGACATCGCCCGGCACCGGGCCGAGCTGGCGCCGTACGGGGAAGGCGCGACGGCACAACACTGGCTGGTGCTCGCCGCCGAGGACGCGGTACGGCGACTGGCCTACGAGGAAGGTGTGCGGCTCTACCAGGCCGCGCTGGAGATCGCGCCGACACCGGCCGAGGAACGTTGCTCCAGGCAAGTAGCCCTCGGTCGCGCGGCTTATCTGGCCGGCGACCTACAGACCTGCGTGAAGGCGGCGACCGAAGCCGCGAAGGCCGCACACAACCCAGAACAAAAGGCCGAGGCCGCGCTCGTCCTCGAAGCGGTCCCCGACCCTGGCATCAATACCACCGCCAAACGACTGTGCGAAGAAGCCCTCGCCGCCGACGTGCACGACGCAACCAGGGCCAGGCTGCTCGCTCAGCGGAGTCATCTAGCCTTCTACGACGGCGAGCAGGAACGACTCGACAGCCTCAGCCTGGAAGCACTGGAACTGGCCCGTCGCACAAACGACGACCGCGCGCTGGCCGACGCCCTGCATGCCCGACAGGAAGCCTGTCCGGGACCATCAGGCCGCGCCGAACGATTGCTGCTGGCAACAGAGATGCTCGAACTCGCCCAGCGCACCGACAATCCCCGCGCCGCGATGTGGGGCGAGCTCTGGCGACTAGATGCTTTGATCGAAAGCGGAAGACTCGCGGCCGCGGCCGAGGAACTCCCCGCGCTCAAGGTCGCCGTCGACCGCGTCGGCGGTCCGGTCAGCGCCTGGCACCACGATCGCGTCGCCGCCTGCATCGCGCAGGCCCGCGGCCGGTACGCCGAGGCCGCGGTGATCGCCCGGCGCGGTTTCGAGCGGATGCGAGTCGTCGAGCCGGCCCCGGCGACAGGCGCCTACTTCGCCCTGCTCATCGCCATGGCCGGGCACGTCGGCACCCCCGATGCCACGATCGGCCAATCGTTCGACCCACCGCCGCGTTTCGCTACGATGGCCCACCTCTCCCGCGCCTACCTGCAGAGTTGCACCGGCCGCACCGAGGAGGCGGCAGCGTCGTACCGGCAGGCAGGTCCGCTCGAGACGTGGTCGCTGCCCGCCTTCTTCGTCATGCCCGGCTATGTGTACGCCGCGCTCGCCTGCGCGGGCATCGGCCGGTACGACGATCTGGCGGTGCTCCTCAAGCGGCTGGAACCCTTCCGGGGTGAACATGCCGTGGGCAACGGAGTCGCCTACCTCGGCCCCGTCGAACTGGCGTTGGGCCGTGGCGCCGCGGCACTGGGCCGGCTGGACGACGCGATCGAGGACCTGACCACCGCAGCCCACCAAGCCACTCGCGCGGGCGCACCGGGGTTCGTGGCCGAGGCGCACTACCACCTCGCACAGGCGCTCCGAGACCGCAACCGGCCGGGCGATCGAGCCCGGGCCGACGCCACTGCCCAGGACGCCGCCCGGCTGGCCGACTCACTGGGCATGACAGCCTTCCAGGACAAACCGCCGGGCAGTCACAAGCCTGTGCTCAGCACCCGCGAAGCCGAAGTCGCCACTCTGGTCGCCGACGGTCTCACCAACCGGCAGATCGCGGCCGAGCTGGTCATCTCCGAGCGCACCGCGCAGAACCACGTCCAGCACATCCTGACCAAACTCGGCTTCGCCACCCGCAGCCAGATCGCGACCTGGGCGGCGCGTGGCGGAATGAGTACCCCGATGAGTGATTCGGCGGATTCGCGCTAGCTCGCGGATTCGTAGCGTGACTCGTGTGGCCGAACCGGCCACCCGAGCAGAGGAGTCAGTCATGCAATGGATCGCAGTCGCCACCCCGCCGTTCAACTCGATCGAGCAGTTCGACCAGGTGATCGAGAACCTCGGGACCGAGCCGGAAGGCCTGGAAGCCCGCTACGTCGGATCCTCCGACGACGGCCTGCGCGTCGTCACCCTCTGGGAGTCGAAGGCGCACGCCGACCGCTTCATGGCCGAACGCCTCGGCCCGGCGCTGGCCAAGACCCTCGGGCCCGAACCGGCCGGCGCACCGACCGTCCTGGGGATCGACGTCGCCCGCACCTACACCCGCTGACCACTGGGGTCTTGCTCGAACAGCATGGCCGTCGTACCGGCGTCGACGAAGAGTTCGACGCCGGTGATGGCGCGTGCCTCCGTGGAGAGCAGGAACGCGACCGCGTTGCCGATGTCGATCGACTCGACGGCCGTCGGCAGCATCTGCCGGGTCGCGACGAACTCGTCCAGCAGATGAGCGTTGCCCCGACTCTCGACCGCACCGGGCTGAACGATGTTGCAGCGAATGCCGCGCCGTCCGTAGTCCTGCGCGATCCCCCGAGTCAGCGCAGTGAGAGCCGCCTTCGTCGCGGCGTAGAGGGTGAAGCTCGCCGCAGCGCCGGCCGCGTGCACCGAGCCGATGTTGACGATGCTCCCGCCGCCGTTCTCGAGCATGACCGGCAGCACTTCGCGGATGCACGTCCAGGGCCCGCGGTAGTTGATCGCATGCAACCGATCGAACTCCTCAGGCGTCGCCTCGGCCCCACCCTTCCGCAGCCCGACTCCAGCACTGTTGACCCAGGCATCGATCCGCCCGAACTCAGCCACAGCCGCCGCCACACACGCCCGTACCGACTCAACATCGGTGACATCAAGTGCCACCGGTACTGCGTTCCCGCCCGCCGCCCGCAACTCCTCGACCACGCCCTCGGCGGCCGCCAGGTCGAGGTCGGCAACCACCACGTCCCAGCCCTTGCCCACCAGCGCCCGGCAGATCCCGTTCCCGATCCGCGGCCCGCCCCCACCCGTCACCACACAAACCGACATCCCACACCCTTTCGCCGATGGTCTTCGTCATCCTGCCCGAGACCATCGGCGGAACAGCACAAGGCCTCCTGCCCCCGGGACGGGACAGGAGGCCTTGTTGCTCTTTACTGGCCGGTGAAGGTGAAGGTTGAGCCTGGTTCCTTGGTGATGTCGCCGTCGCGGGAGTTGGTGACGGTGACTCCTGTCAGTACTGCGTTGCCGCGGGCGCCGCCCATCGCGAGGATGCCGGAGCCGTTGTTGGACTTGTCGATCCGGACGTTCGTGATGGCGACGTTCGGCATCTCGCCGCCGCCCGTCTTGAACTGGATGCCGTCGTAGGTGGAGTCGACGATCTCGGTGTCGCGGATGGTGACGCCGGGGATCGGCAGGTTGGACGGGAACAAGGTGATCGCGCCGAACTCCTGGTCCTCGTTCCAGAACGCTCCCCCGCAGCGGTACAGGCCGTTGTTCGCGATCAGGGTCGTGCCGGAGAACGGCAACGGGTCGTGATCGGTGGCGAGCATGATGCCGGGGTAGTTCATCGTGTCGTAGATCAGGTTGTTCTCGATTTTGTTGCCGTAACCGCCGTAGATCGCGATGCCGTTCGCGCGCCAGGGCAGCTGGACGGTGTTGTTGGTGAACGCGTTGTCGTGGCCGATGTCGACCGACTGGTCCTTCACGTACTTGTTCGCCCAGACAGCCAGCGCGTCGTCACCGGTGGTCCGGAAGGACGAGTTGAACACCTTGGAGTTGCGCGAGCCGTTGCTGAAGTTGATGCCGTCGGCATAGGTGTTCCGCACCCGCATCCCGCTGAACTCGAGACCGTCCGCCGGACCCCACAGCTCGGGGATGTTGTCGTAGTCCCGGCCGACCCAGGCACCGACGTTGGCGTGCTCGATCCAGACGTTGCTGATCTTCGTCCCGGTCCCGAACCGGCCGTTCAGCGCGACGCCACCCTCGGCGTTGCCGTCACCGCCACGGATCCGGCCGGAGCCGAAGATCGCGATGTCCGAGATCTGCGTGAACTTGTCGATGTCGAATCCGAAGTTGCCTTCGTGCGGGTGGTTGATCCCGCCGGCGTTCTGCGGCTCGATGGTCGAGTAGAGCTGCGAGTGCCACATGCCCGCGCCGCGGATCGTGACGTTGCTGATCCCGACCTGGTTGAACTGACCCCGGTTGAGCGGGTCGTCGGTGAGGATCTTCTTCTCCTGCCGCCACTGCCCGGCCGGGATCCAGACGCAGGAGATCACGCCGTTCTGGTCGTCGGTGACCGCACGCTGGATCGCGTCCGCGTCATCGATCCCGTCACCGGCCACCGCCCCGTACTGCGTGATGCTGGTGCAGCCCGCAGGCTGGGTCGACGGTGCTGCCACTTGCTCGAGGTCGATCGTGTCGATGATGTAGAACGCCGCGGTGTCCCCCGCGTCGCGCTGCAACTTGAACTTCGTGCCCGGCGGGTAGGACTGCGCCAGCAGTGCGTGCGACTCGTCGAACAGCCGGCGCGCGTCGCCACCTGGCGTGTTCGTCAGTGCCTCGGGTCCGTCGCTGTTGCCGTAGAGCCAGCTGTGGCGCGACGACAGGGTGAGCTTCCGCGAGAAGGTCCCGTTGATGTAGAGGCTGATCGTCGCTTCCTGACCCTGGCCGTTGGGCGAGTCGGGGATCGAGTTGCGGACGACGATCGAGTTGGACTGGTTGGTCGAGGTGAACTCGACGAACTGCCCCTGGCTGGTCAGCCGGACCGAGGACCGGCCCGACGACTCGGTGGCGAAGTTGGTGTGGCCGAAGGTGCGCAGCTGGTCGGTGACCAGCAACGTGCCCTGGTAGTTCGCGGCCTCCGCTTCGTAGGAGACCCACGGGACCGCCGCGCCCCGGCCGACCACGATCGAGCGCGCCAGCGAGTTGTTGGTTTCGTTCGTCTCGGCGACGGCGTTCGTCGAATCTGCCGTCGCCGTGAGAGTCGCTCCACCATTGGTGGCGGTCCAGCTACCGCTGATGGCGACGTTGGCGGTGGCACCGGCGGCGATCGCTCCGGTGGCGCCGGTGAGAGTGGTGCTGCCGACCGTCAGCCGCGTAGTACTGGCTGCTGCTGTGGACGTGCCGCGGTTGTGGACGGCGACGGTGAAGGTGACCGGGGCTCCGACGGCCGGGTTCGGCGGGTTGGAGGTGATGCCGGTGACCTGCAGGTCGGGTCCGGGAGCCTGCGCAATCACCAGTTGCGTGGCCGCGGTGAAGGTGTTGTTGGTGTCGTTCTGCTCGACGATCGTGTTGGTCGGGTCGACCACCGCGGACACGCTGTAGGTGCCTTCGGCGCGGGTGCCGGCGCTGAACGAAACCGTGGCCGAGGCGCCGGCGGCGAGCGCGCCCACCGGAACGGTGCCGACGACGGTTCCGCCGAGGTTGAAGTTGAGGCTGGTCGCGCCGGCCGCTGCCGAGCCGGTGTTCTGGACGGTCGCGGAGAGCGTGATCGGCGTGCTTTCACTGGGTGAGGCGGGTGCCCAGGAGGCAGCAGTGACGACCAGGTCCGGGTTCGGCGCCGGCGTACCGATCACCTGCAACTCGGCAACCTGACCACCAGGTGCGCCGGTGTTGCTGAACACCTGCAGCCGTACGTCGGCGACGCGGCCACTGACCGGGATCTCGATGCTGTTGCCCGACGCCGGGTTGAAGTCGTAGTTGGCACGCGCCTTCAGGACCGTGAAGGCGGTGCCGCCCTGGTCCCGGCCGAGTACTTCGATGCTCTGTGTGCGCGGACCCCAGATCTGGTCGGGGTTGAGCTTGACGACGACCGAGCTGAGGTCGGCGTTGGAGCCAAGCTTGACGGTCAGTGTGGCCGGGAAGCCGTTGGACTCCCAGTAGGTGCCGGTGTTGTTGTCGTTGGCGTTGGTCGCGACGAAGTTGTGGATCGTGGAGGACGCCTCGATCGGCTTGCCGTTCGCGAGATTGGAGCCGTTCGCCTGACCGGCGCGACGGACCCGGTTGCTGTCACCGGACTCGTTGCCGGCGGCATCACGAGCGCGGACGTAGTACTCGACCGTCGCCGAGGCGGGCTGCGATTCGGTGAAGGTCAGCACGTTGCCGGCGACCGTGGTGACCGCGGCGTTGTTGCGGTAGACGGTGTAGCCGGTGACGCCGACGTTGTCGGTCGAAGCGTTCCAGGCAAGCCGGATCTGGCCCGAGGCCGGCTCGGTCAGCGTGAGGTTGCCCGGCGCCGTCGGTGCCTGGGTGTCTCCGCCGGTGTCGGGTCCGTGCAGCTCGAACTCGGACAGTTGGCCGGCTGCCCAGCCGGTGTTGCCGGTGATGTTGAGCCGGACGTAGCGAGTGGTCACCGCCGGGAAGGTGATGGTGACGGTGTTGTTGCTCGCCGGGGTGAAGTTGTAGCCGGCGCTCGCGACCAGGTCCGAGTACGTCGTACCGTCGCTGCTCGTTTGGACGGCCAGCGTCTGGGTTCGTGCGCCCCACGTGGCCGGCAGTTTCAGCACGACTCGGTCGACTGCCTTCGAGCTGCCGAGGTCGGCGCGGATCCACTGCGGGAAGGCGTTGTTGGTGCTCTCCCAGTACGAGTTCTGGTTACCGTCACCGGCGTTGCCGACCGGGTAGTCGCCCAGAGAGCTGTTGGCGGTCAGTGTTTTGGTCAGGACCGCCGTCGCGGCAGCGGAGGCGGCGGCCGGCACGAGGCCGATGACGATCAGGACGGCCGCGAGAAGGCCGCCGAGCATTCGTTTCATGGATGTCCTCAGGGCGGAGGGGGCGGATCTCAAAGTTGCATCATTTTGCAAGCTTTTTGCGAGACGGTACCAAAGATTGCAGTGCTCAGCGCGGTTCGTCAACGGCTCGTGGTCAGCCGGTGCCAGCTTGATTGGTGGCACCAGAGCGAGGTGGGGGCGAGATAGGGACGGAGCAGCGAGGTCAGGTAGGGGTCTGCCTGGTTGCGGAGTTCCGCGGTGGCGAGGTGGCGCGCGACGCCGGCCAGGAAGTCGGCCAACTGGATGCGGGGATCCGTGCGGGAGTCCAGCATCGTCAAGCCCAGCAGGGGTTCCGGGTTCGGCGAGACCGTCCGGAGCAGGGCGCCGACCTGCGCGACCCGGTACGGCGTGAGCGCACTTTGCTCGTCATGGAGGATCCGGACCGACGACCCATCTGCGCTCCACAGTCGCGCGGTTTCGAACAGCGCCGGGATCAGCGGTTCGAGCGGCGGCGGGACCGGGGAGCGGTCGTCGCGGAGCTCATTGAGCACGTGGAACAGCTGCGGCCGGGCATCGCGCAGCGGCTGGAGCAACGGATCGAGTCGCTCCGACCGCAGACCGTCGAGCGTCTGCAGGAAGCGAGCGACCCATGGCCCGTCGATCCCGCGGTAGCGCTTGTGGCGCATCATCGTGACGAAAGTGGCCAGGAAGGCGCGCCATCTCGCCGTACCGAAGACGACCGGTCCGGCCCGGTGCAGGGTGCGGGCGACCGGGCGCAGGTCGAGCGAGAGGCTCGTACCGGCGGCGTACGACGGGTCGCCGATGAGCAGGTCGACCAGTCTGGTCACGGTGAAGTAGGTCTTGTCGGTGAGATGCACGGTCGCTCGGCCGGAGAGAGTGCCGAGCAGCCACTCGACGGCGATGCGATGTCGCAGCAGTTGGCTGGCTTTGTACTCCCTGGCCGAGTAGCGGCGAAACCGGGTGCGGATCAGGTCGACGTACTCCGTCGCCGTCTCCTGGTCGAGGTTGAGACCGGCATGGGTGATGATTTCGAGCTCGGGATCGAGCATGTTGGAACCGGTGAATCCGGACTCGTCACAGGCGATCTCGAGATGTCGCGAGGACATGGGGCTCCCTGAGAAGGAAAGACTGCACGCTGGAGGGACCCGGCGCGGGGCAGGGTCGTCGATCACGCGAACGCTGGGTTGATCAGCGGCGGATCAGAAAGCGGCAGCAGCCTTCTCAGCAGACATGCCACCCATCATCGGCGGACCTACGTCAATCCGCCACCGGCTTTCAGGAAGATGCCGGGCGAGGAGCGCCGGCGAAGAGCGCGGGGTGAGGGGGTCCGGGTGAGGGGGTCCGGGTGAGGGGGTCCGGGTGAGGCGCGTCGGGTCAGGGTTTGCGGGCTAGGGCGGCGAGGATCAGGTGGGCGGCTCCGGTGGGGGCGGTGGCGGGGGCGGGCCACCAGTCGGTGAGGCTGACCAGGCCCGGGTCCTGGAGTTCCAGGCCGTCGAAGAGTGAGGCGATCTCGTCCGGCGTACGGAAGGTGACGCCCCTGAAGGCGAGTCGGAGTTTCTCCTCCACCCCGGTCGCGAACTCCGCGCCGCGGCTGCCGTCGCGCGGGTTGCACGGGTGGGTCAGTGCGAGGTACGAGCCGGACGGCAGCGCGTCGAGGTAGCCGGTCACGATCTCTCGCGCGCGCTTGGTCTCGCGCACGTGGTGCAGCACCAGGCACTGGATCACCGCGACCGGCCGGTCCAGATCGAGCGCGCCGGTGACGATCGGGTCGGCGAGCACCGCGGCCGGGTCGGTCAGGTCGCCGGCAGCGAAAAAGCTGTGCCGATCGTCGGCGAGCAGCGCCTGGCCGTGCCGGATCACGGTCGGATCCTTGTCGAGGTAGACGACGGTGGCCTGCGGGTTCACCCGCGCCGCGATCTCGTGCGTGTTGTCCGGGGTCGGCAGGCCGGACCCCAGGTCCAGGAACTGGACCACGGCCGCTTCGCGGAGCACCCGCTCGACCACCTCGGCCAGCCAGCGCCGGTTCGCCTGCAGCAGCGCGGGCATCTCCGGCGCGACCTTCAGCACCTGCTGGGCGAGCTGCCGGTCGACCTCGAAGTTGTCCTTGCCCCCCAGGAAGAGGTCGTAGACGCGTGCGTCGCTCGGCCGCTGCATATCGACGTCCGGCGCTCTTTCGCGCCGATCGCCAGCCCCCTGGTCCATCTCCACCGCCTGGAATCCGAAAATCGCAATTACCGGAGGCTATCGCAGCACTGCGCTCCGTACACGACGTCGGACCCTCGAACGGCGATCTGCCCCAACCTGCCCTGATCCCAAGGTTTCCGGCCCCGACCGGGAACCCTCCTGCGCGGGCCGACACAAAGAGACAGACCGGACAGGTGAACTGACCAACGAGAGGAACCTGATGCGTCAGGAAATGACCGGGCGGAGACGATGATCGGCCTGCAGGCGGGACAAGATGGGCGGACTATGACAGCCGGCAGCGATCGCTCTTTGTGGTTTCGCGCCGCCGAGGGTGACGCGGAGGCCTTCGGCCAGCTCTACGACCGGCATGCCCGGGCGATCTACAACTTCCTGTACCGCCGGACCGCGTCCTGGAGCGACGCCGAGGATCTCACCTCGGCGGTGTTCCTGCACGCCTGGCGCCGGCGGGCCGAGATCGAGCTGGACCGGGAATCAGCGCTGCCCTGGCTGATCCGTACGGCGGACTACACCGCCCGCAACGAGTGGCGCTCGAAGTCCCGCTACCGCCGCGCCCTCGCCGCCGCCCATCTGCTCGCGGACCACGAGCGGGATCACGCGGACGAGGTGGCCGGCCGGATCGATGACAACCAGCAGATCCGCCGGGCCAGAGCCGCCCTCCACAAACTACCCAAGCACGAGCAGGAGATCGTCGAGCTCTGCGTGTGGGCCGGGCTCGACCAGCAGGCGGCCGCCGTCGCCCTGGACGTCCCGCTCGGCACCGTCAAGTCCCGGCTTTCCCGGGCCCGTAAGCACCTGCGCGACCTCGCGCCCTTCCCAGCCGTGGAGAACCAGTCATGAACAACTCGCTGACCCCGCCCCCCGAGCACGACCTCCGCCCGGCCACCCGCGAGCGGCAGCGCGAGGAACTGATCGCGATCGTCGCGCACGAGGCGCATGAGGGCACACCCCGCCGCCGGTTGGTGCCGCTGGCCGCGGCCGCGGCAGTTCTCGTCCTGACCGCCGGCCTCGCGGTCGGCGTACCGGCTCTGCGGGGCGACGACGCTCAGCCGCCGGTCTCCGGGGCGGACAGCGGCGTCGCCAAGCCTGCCGTCGAGCCGCTGAGCGAAAAGGCCCAGGCCGCCTTTGCCACAAAGTGTGACCTCACCATTTCCCACCCAGGCAAGACGTTGCCAGAGCTCACGGGCCGCCCAACCCTGCCTCCGCGGAGCGCAAAGGGGCCCTTCACTGTGGTCGACGGCTTTCGATGGGTGACCCCTCCCGCCACTCTCCCGGTGACCAGCTGGGTCACGCTCCGCTACTCGGACTGGAGCGTGACCTGCGGCTTCGACCACAAGGGCCAGTTCGCCACCACCAACTTCAGCCCTCGCCAGAAAACCCTGAGGAACGCGCTGATGGGGGTCACTGACGGGACCTACACGCGAGAGGTGACCCGGATCACCGTCGCCGTTCACAATGGGGGCACGACCGAGGCAGTTCTGCGGAACGGCTTCTTCTACGCTGCTGCGGCGTCGGTGAAGAGGAACAACGTCTCCGTCAACGACCCCATGACCTACGTCGCGCGGGCGTACGATGCCGACGGCAAGCTGCTCTACACCAGCCCCCAGACCGACCCCGAAATGCAGACCGAGCTGAATTCCTGTTACACCGATCCCGAAGGCAAGCAGGTCGTCAACTTCGACATCTCGAAGCCGAAGCCTCCCGTCGACCAGTGCAAGCGCGGCCTCGCCTGGAACTGGTGACCTGGTCGCGATGAATCACCTCCGGCAGGATCGTCATGATGGGCCGACGACCTGCTGGAGGGAATCATGGCGAAGGTGCTCTACTCGGTGACGATGTCGCTGGACGGCTATATCGCGGGCCCGGGCGGGGACATGCAGTGGATGACCCCGTACCTCGGACCCAACCCGGAGATCGACGAGCTGGTCGGGCGGATCGGCTCGCTGCTGGTCGGGCGCCGGACCTTCGACGGTGACGACCCGAACAAGGGCGGTCCCGGCGAAGGTGAGGCGTTCGGCGGCGGGTGGAGCGGACCGCAGTACGTCGTCACTCACCGCGTGCCGGACAGCGCGCCCGCGGACCTGTACTTCGTCGACGACTTCGCCACCGCGTTGACACAGGCGAAGCAGGCCGCGGGCGACAAGTACGTGAACGTGCTCGGCGCCGACATCGCCAGGCAGTGTCTGGAGGCGGGCGAACTCGACGAGGTCCTGACCTGCATCGCACCGGTCATGCTCGGCGACGGCGTCCGCCTCTTCGACCACCCCGGCGGCCACACGGTTGCACTCGAGCGCATCAGCGCAACAGAGGTACCTCTCGCCACCAACCTCTGGTTCCGCGTTGCATGACTCTCAAAGATCGGTTGTGGTGGTGGACATGACCGGGCGGATCTCCACGGCGAGGCCGTCGATCCGGGTGGCGGGGAGGACATTGGCGAGTTCGAGCGCGCGGTCCAGGTTGTCCACGTCGACGAGGTAGTAGCCGCTCATGAACTCGTCCGCCGTCCGCGACGGGCCGGCCGACACCTTCGGCCGGCCGTTCTGGGTGCGGACGATCGTGCTCGTCGACGGGTCGGCCAGTGTTTCGGTGCCGATCAACTCCCCCGCCTCGGTGGCGATCCGCTGAAGCTCCCGGTGCCCGGCCTGCATCGCCTCGCGTTGCTCGGCAGTCAGTCGCTCCAGCGCCTCGGCGTTGACCTGCAGGACCAGCAAGTACCTCATCACTCCTCCGTCCCGGCCGCGCGTCGCGGCCCTCACCCCAAGGACGCAGCCGAACCGCCGTTCTTGACATCGCGATACTGGGTGGATGATCACCACCGCACGACTGTCGCTGCGCCACTTCCGGCCCGGGGACGCGGAAGCCTTCGCCGCCTACCGGTCGATTCCGGAGGTCGCCCGCTACCAGTCGTGGGATGCGCCGTTCAGCCTCGACGACGCCCGGACGACGGTGGCGAGCTTCGCGACCGGCGATCCGTTGGCGCCGGGCTGGTTCCAGTACGCGATCGACCTCGACGGGCAGCTGATCGGCGACATCGGGCTGAACACCGCCGACAACCTGATGCAGGCCGATCTCGGCTTCACCCTCGCACCGGCGTACCAGGGCAAGGGTTATGCGAGCGAGGCAGTCGGTGCGTTGCTCGAGCAGCTCTTCACCGAGCGCGAACTGCACCGCGTCTCGGCCGAGTGCGATGCCCGCAACGTCACGTCAGCGCGGTTGCTGCAACGCCTCGGCTTCCGGCAGGAGGGGTTCCGGCCGGAGTACAGCTGGTTCAAGAACGAGTGGACCGACGAACTGCTGTTCGGCTTGCTGCAAAGGGATTGGCGATCAGCTCGTAGCGCGGGCTGACCAGGCGCGGGCCGTGAGTTCGATGGATCCGTCCGGCTTGGCCGGCAGCCGCGACTCGAGCAGCGCGCGGATCGCCTCCTGGCTCTCGTCGTCGAGACCGCGCAGGTACGCCGGTGCGACGCCTTGGCCGCCGAGAAACGGCTTCCAGTACGCGTCGAACGACTCGAACACGGTCGGTACGACGATCGCGCCGGTGACGATGTCGGTGAAGCCTGCCTCGGCGAACATCCCCTCCAGCCCGGCGGGATTGTTGAACGGGAAGGTCCGGCCCTCGTCCAGGTCCCGATCCTGCGGGCGGACATCGCCGGCCGCGTCCCAGAAGTACTTCATCAACTGCATGCCCTCGGCATAGTCCCAGACGTAGACGGCGACGGTCTTGCTGATCGACCGCATCGTGCGCAGCGCCTCCACCCGTTCCGGGATGAAGTTGAGCACCAACCCCGAAACCACCACGTCGAAGCTCTCCCCGAGGTCGGCCAGTTGCGCTGCCGACCGCACCTCGAACCGCGCCCGCTCGTCAGTCACCGTACGCCGCGCGTACCCGACGAACCCCTCCGACGGATCGACCCCGACCACTTCGGCCGGCGCGGCCGAGGCGAGCACGGTGCTGGTCAACGCGCCCGTTCCGCACCCCACATCGAGCCACCTCAGACCGGCCGGCTGGTCGAGCTCCCGCACGAACTCCGCCGCGACCAGCCGGCTCCAGCGTCCGACGTACGACTCGTAGATCTCCCCCTGCGACCATTCGCTCATTCCCGCAGACTAAGGCCAGTTGCCCGCTCAAGGCAGGTTTTGCAGGTCCTTCGCGGCGAGTGGTCGCAGCGCCAGCGTGATCAGCAGACCCAGCGACATCACGGCCGCGCAGAGCAGCACGACCAGGAACCCGCCGTCCGCGATCGCGCCGCGCAGTGCATCACCGGTCTTCCCCTCGGTCGCACTGCCGGCGATGACCGTGAAAACGGCCAGCCCGATCGCGTTGCCGAGGTTCAGCGTGGTGGAGGCGATCCCGTTGGCGACTCCCTGCTCGGCGGCCGCGATCCCGGTGGACGAGGCGATCCACATCGCGGTCCAGACGATGCCCTGCCCGACCCCCATCACGACCAAGCCCGGCACCAGTACGCCGTACCCGGCCTGGTCGTCGAAGCCGAAGGCGAGGACGACGGTACCGACGGCTCCGCCCGCGAAGCCGATCAGCAAGGTGAGACGCGTGCCGATCCGGGTGGTCAGCCGTTCGCCGAGCTGGGTCCCGGCGGCGATCGCCAGAGACGGAACCAGGAAGCCCAGGCCGGTCTGCAGCGCGCTGAAGCCGTGCACCGTCTGCAGCAGGACGGTCAGGAAGTAGGGCAGCACCCCGAACGTCCCCATGAAGAGGAACGTGATGGTCATCCCGACGGTGAGACTGCGGTTGCGGAACAACCGGAACGGCATCAGCGGATCCAGGCTCCGCGACTCCACCAGCGCGAAGATCGCCAACGCGACCACCGACAACGCCAGCGCGGTCACGATCACCGGATCACCCCAGCCGAGCTCGGGACCCTCCACCAGGCCGAAGACGAGCAGCGTCGCACCGGCCGTGACGCTGAAGGCGCCCGGAAGATCGAACCGGCGGCCGACCGTGCGAGCCGGATCGCGCGGGATGACGGCCAGCGCCGCCAGCGCCACGATCCCGGCCAGCGGCACGTTCACGAAGAAGACGGCCGGCCAGCCGAAGTGCTCGGTGAGCAGACCTCCGAGCAGCGCCCCGAGCGTGAGGCCGCTGGCACCGGCACCACCCCAGACCGCAAGTGCCCGGTTCCGCCGCGGCCCTTCCTCGAACAGCGTGCTGACCAGGGCAAGCGTCGACGGCAGCAGCAGCGCGCCGCCAATGCCCTGCACTACCCGCGCCGCGATGATCACCTCGGCGCTGTTCGCCAGACCACCGGCCAGCGACGAAAGCGCATAGATCGTGAGCGCCAGCACGAACATCCGGCGCCTCCCCAGCAGATCGGCCGCCCGACCGCCGAAGAGCAGGAAACCACCGGCCAGTACGACGTACGCGCTGACCACCAGCTGCTGGGTCTGGCCGGGGAAGCCGAGGTCGCGGCCGATCTCGGGGAGTGCGACGAAAACGATGTTGAGGTCCAGCGAGAAGATCAACTGGGCCAAGGCGAGCAGCGTCAGCACCCAGCCGAGCCGTCGGGTGGCCGGTGGCGCGGCGGGCGGGATGGCGGTGGTTGTCACAGGCTTGCGCCCTTCCGTGAGTTCGATAGTACGAATACTCTCGTACATACGAACCGGCGAAGGCAAGCCGGGTTCAAAGGTTGGACTGTTTAGGTACAGTTGGACCATGAGCTACCGCCATCCCGACCGCGACCAGATCCGGATCGACGGCGTGCTGTCAGCGCTCGGCAGCCCGGTCCGGCTGGCGGTGATCCGGATCCTGAACAGCGGCGGCGATCACAACTGCACGACGGTGCTGACCGAGCTGGGGCTCTCGTCGAAGTCGACGATGACGCACCACTGGCGGGTGCTCCGCGAGAGCGGCGTGATCTGGCAGCGCCAGTCCGGCCGGGAGAACCTGCTCACCCTGCGCCGTGAAGACCTGGAGGCCCGCTACCCCGGCCTCCTCGACACCATCCTCGCCGGCACCGAGTGCGACGAAACAACCGAAGCCGCCAGACCCACGCAGCCGGCCAACTGACTCGTCGCTCCCGCCGGCCGTTCCTGGCTGACTTCGGGGCAGCGCCGCCGTCCGCGGTGCTCAGACCTTCTTGACGTAGCGGTGGCAAGGGACGGGGATGGAGCCGGTGTCCGTCGGGGCCGGGTAGTCGAATGCTTCCGCGTGCGTCCAGCCGCTGCGTTCGTAGAAGCGCCGGGCCCGATCGTTGCCGTTAGCAACCGCCAGCCAGGCCTCGTCGTACCCGTTCGCCTTCACCAGCCGCTCGGCCTCGGCCAGCAGCGCCGCCGCGACTCCCGTCCCGCGATGCTCCCTGGCGACGTAGACCTGCTCGGCCTCGTCGGCCACCACCATCACGAAGCCGGCAATCTGCTCACCGACCACCGCGACGGTGGTGTCCGGGATCTTGGCCGGCACCCGCTCCCAGAACGTCTCCTTGGTCCGGATCGCGACCAGCTCGTCCGGCACGTTGCCCAGATGGCCGTCGGGCCAGCCGGAGTACCAGATCGAGGCGATCGCATCGGCATCGCCCGCGGTGGCGGCGCGCAGGGTGACAGTCATCCCGTCACTGTAGACCTGGCCGGTTCGCAGTACCGGCCAGGTCGAGTGGGTCAGTCGTTGCGGTGGTCGGAGTAGACGCAGGTGGCGGTGCCGCTGCCGAGGGTTCGACCTGTGTACGGCGAGCTGACCGTCGCCCAGACCGTCTGCGACTGGTAGTAGCGGTCGGTGGCAGGACTGGAGAAGCCGACGTCGGTGATGGTGCCATTGACGGGAGTCACGATGTGCGTGGCCCACGTGAAGCGCTGCATGGTGAAGACGGGGTCGGTTGCCGAGGCCTGTGAGGTGGTACTGCGGTCCCACTTGATGTCCAGCCCCATCGGCTGCGCCTCGCCGTACTGCGCGCCGTCGAGCCGGGCGGTGATGGTTTGGGTGTCGTGGTCGCAGGTCAGCGTGACGGTGGTGTGACGGTCGTAGTTGCAGCTGGCGCTCCGGCTGGTCAGGATGCCACCAGCTGTGTCCTTCACCGTGGCGGTCACCTTCTCGGTGTAGAAGAGGTAGCCGCTGATCGGGAAGTCGCGGGTGTACCCGTTGACCGTCAGATCGCCGGTCGCGCTCGACTTGCCGGCGACCGTGATGACGCTACCCGTCGCCGGAATCTTGGCCGACGCGGTCGCCGTCGCGTAGTACCCCGACTCGACCTTGAACTCCACCTTCACCGCCGTGTTGGCGGGCACGCCGTACTGGCCGGTGACGCCGGTGGTGATCTTGTTCGTCCCCGCATCGCAGCTGATCCAAGCGTGAAACGAGGTACCGGCGGCGCTGGCCGGAGTACCGACGAGCAGGGCACCGAGCAGGCCGGCAACAGCTGCTAGCAACACAGACAGGCGGACAGGCTTCAAAGCTTCTCCTCAGGAACGGGCTCGCAGGCCAGATGCTCGAACCATCCCAGAGGTTCCCGGCGGCAACCAGCCGCCCCTGCCAAATTGCAGCTTCTTGCAACGCAGTGAAACTAGTCGGGCTCGTAGGCGAGGTTCGGGCGCAGCCAGCGCTCGATCTCCTCGAGCGGCAACCCGCGGCGTTCGGCATAGTCGGTGATCTGGTCCTTGCCGACCCGGCCGACGCTGAAGTACTTCGCTGCCGGGCTGGCGAAGATCAGGCCGCTGACCGCCGCGGCCGGCGTCATCGCGTACGAGTCGGTCAGGCCGAGGCCGAGCTTGTCCGCCTCGAGCAGGTCGAAGAGCAGCTTCTTCTCGCTGTGGTCCGGGCTCGCCGGGTAGCCGAGCGCCGGCCGGATGCCGCGGAACCGTTCCGCGTGCAGGTCTTCCAGCAGCGGCTCCGCGTCCGGCTCGAACCAACCCTTGCGCGCCTCCAGGTGGATCCACTCGGCGAACGCCTCGGCGAGCCGGTCGGCCAGCGCCTTCACCATGATCGCCTTGTAGTCGTCGTTCTGCGCCTCGTACTGCGCGGCCAGTTCCTCCGCACCGTGGATCGCCACGGCGAACCCACCCAGGTGGTCACCGGACGGGGCGATGTAGTCGGCCAGGCAACGGTTCTCGCGACCTGCGGGCTTCTCGGTCTGCTGCCGCAGCATCGGGAACGACACTCCCAGGTCGTCCAGCAGGATGTCGTCACCCTCGCTGTGCGCCCGCCAGTACGCGTAGGCGCCCTCGGCGGTGAACGACTTGTCGGCGACGATCTGGTCGAGCATCGCGTTCGCGTCGTCGAACAGCTCCCGCGCGACCGGCTGCTCCAGGATCGCCGGGTACTTGCCCTTCAGCTCCCAGGCCAGGAACAGGAACTGCCAGTCGATCATCGCGCGCAGCGTCTCCAGGTCGGGCGACACCCGCCGCAACCCGGTGAACTCCGGCACCGGGATTTCGCCGTAGTCGACCCGCTCCCGGTTCGCCCGCGCCGCCTCGATGGTCAGCAGCGGTTTGCGCTGCTTGTTGGCATGCTGCTCCCGCAGTACCTCCTGAGCCGCACGGTTGCTCACGGCAAGCTCTTCGGCGCGGTCGTTGTCGAGCAGGTCGGAGACCACGCCGACCACCCGCGAAGCGTCCAGCACGTGCACCGTCGTGTTGTCGTACGCCGGTGCGATCCGGACAGCCGTGTGCTGCTTCGACGTGGTCGCGCCGCCAACCAGCAAAGGAAGTTTGAGCCCGCGCCGGTTCATTTCGGCGGCGACGGCAACCATCTCGTCCAGCGACGGCGTGATCAGCCCGGACAGGCCGACGACGTCGGCACCCTCGGCGATCGCGGTGTCCAGGATCTTGGCGGCCGGCACCATCACGCCGAGGTCGATCACCTCGTAGTTGTTGCAGCCGAGCACGACGCCGACGATGTTCTTGCCGATGTCGTGCACGTCGCCCTTGACCGTGGCCAGCACGACCTTGCCCTGACCGCGGATCGCCTCCGCGCGGCCCTCTTGCCGGGCCAGCTCCTTCTCGGCCTCCATGAACGGTTCCAGGTAGGCCACCGAGCGCTTCATCACCCGCGCGCTCTTCACCACCTGCGGCAGGAACATCTTGCCCGCACCGAACAGGTCGCCGACGATCTTCATCCCGTCCATCAGCGGGCCCTCGATCACCTCGAGCGGCCGCTTGCGGGTCAGCCGGGCCTCTTCGGTGTCCTCCTCGATGAAGTCCACGATGCCGTGCACGAGCGCGTGCGACAGCCGCTCCTCAACGGTGCCCTCGCGCCAGGACAGGTCGACCTCGCGCCGGGTGCCCTTGCCCTTCACGTTCTCGGCGAAGCTGACCAGGCGGTCGGTCGCGTCGTCACGCCGGTCGAAGATGACGTCCTCGACCAGTTCCAGCAGGTCCGCCGGGATGTCCTGGTAGACCGCGAGCTGGCCGGCGTTCACGATTCCCATGTCCAGCCCGACCTTGCCAGCGTGGTACAGGAAGGCCGAGTGCATCGCCTCGCGGACGATGTCGTTACCGCGGAACGAGAACGACAGGTTGGAGATGCCGCCGCTGAGGTGGACGCCGGGACAGCGTTCCTTGATCAGCGGCAGCGCCTCGATGAAGTTCTTGGCGTAGCCGTTGTGCTCGGACATGCCGGTGGCGACGGCGAGCACGTTCGGGTCGAAGATGATGTCCTCGGCCGGGAACCCGATCTTCTGGGTGAGCAGGTCGTAGGCGCGGCCGCAGATCTCCACCTTGCGCTCGACCGTGTCGGCCTGACCCTGCTCGTCGAAGGCCATCACGACCACGCCCGCGCCGTAGTCGCGGATCCGCCGGGCCTGTTCGAGGAACTGCTCCTCGCCCTCCTTCAGGCTGATCGAGTTGACCACGCCCTTGCCCTGCACGCACTTGAGACCGGCCTCGAGCACCGACCAGCGGGAGCTGTCGATCATGATCGGGATCCGGGCCACCTCGGGCTCGGTGGCGACCAGGTTGAGGAAGGTGGTCATCGCCTCCTCGCTGTCGAGCAGGTCGGCGTCCATGTTCACGTCCAGCAGGTTCGCGCCGCCGCGGACCTGCTCCAGCGCGACGTCCAGCGCGGCCTGGTGGTCACCGGACTCGATCAGCCGGCGGAACCGGGCCGAGCCGGTCACGTTGGTCCGCTCGCCGATCATCACGAAGCCGGTGTCGGGGCCGATCGTGAACGGCTCCAGCCCGCTGAACCGGGTCTGCCCGGACGGCGCGACGACCTGCCGCGGCGGGAGACCCTGGACCGCCTTGGCGATCTGGGCGATGTGCGCCGGCGTCGTACCGCAGCAGCCGCCGACGATGTTGACCAGCCCGGACTCCGCGAACTCGCCGAGCATCCCGGCGGTCTCGTCCGGCGTCTCGTCGTACCCGCCGAAGGCGTTCGGCAGGCCCGCGTTCGGGTGGGTCGCGACGTAGGTGTCGGCGAAGCGGGCGAGGTCGGCGACGTGCGGACGCAGGTCGGCGGCACCGAGCGAGCAGTTCGCCCCGACCACCAGCGGGTTGGCATGCTCGATCGAGTTCCAGAACGCCTCGACCGTCTGCCCGGACAGCGTCCGCGCGGAGATGTCGACGAACAGCGAGATCCACAGCGGCACCTCGGGCGCCACCTCGCGGGCGGCGGCGATCGCGGCCTTGGCATTCAGCGTGTCGAAGATGGTCTCGATCAGCAGCAGGTCGACGCCACCCTCGGCGAGCGCGGAGATCTGCTCGGCGTACGCGTCCCGCACCTGCTCGAAGGACACCGCCCGGTACGCCGGGTCCTCCACCCGCGGCGACAGCGACAGGGTGACGTTCAGCGGGCCGACCGAGCCGGCCACGAACTTGCCACCGGCCTCCTCGGCCGCCTGGCGGGCCAGCCGGACGCCTTCCAGGTTCATCTCGCGCACCAGCGACTGCAGCCCGTAGTCGGCCTGGCCGATGCTGGTCGCGGTGAAGGTGTTCGTGGTGGTGATGTCCGCGCCGGCCTCGAGATACTGCCGGTGCACGTCCAGGATCAGGTCCGGACGCATCAGGTTGAGCAGGTCCGGGTCGCCTGCGACGTCGTGAGTGTGGTCGGTGAAGCGGTCGCCGCGATAGTCCTCCGGCGTCAGCTTCGCGTCCTGGAGCATGGTGCCCCAGGCACCGTCCAGGATCGCGATCCGCTGGTCCAGCAGGGTCCGCAACTCGGTCCGACGATCCGTCACCTTTCGGCCACCTCCAGAAGAGTTTCCGGAGGCGCCCTTACTCGGTCGAACCCAGACCGAGCGTGGCGGTGCCCTCCGGGCCCCGTCGCAGCGCCTCTCGACCTGGACCGCCATCTTACTGATCGAGACACCCGATGCCGAAACCCCCGCCCGAGTACTGAGACCGCCAACTACCCAGTGAGACGGCCCTCCGCTGCACCGAAGGGCCCGGGCTCTCCGAGGGGGTGGAGTGCGCCGGGCCCGTCGGGCGGTCCGCTGGGTGGGAGGGGGGTCAGCGGACCGGGCCGGTGGTTAGTTCGATGGTTTTGGAGTGGCGGTGGCCGGTCTGGTCGATCCAGGTGACCGAGACCTTGTCGCCGGGGTGGTGCTGGTCGAGCAGGGCCGAGAGGGCGTCGGGGGTGGTGACGGGCTTGCCTGCGAAGGCGGTGATCACGTCGCCTGGTTCGAGGCCGGCCTGGTCGGCCCTGCCGTTCGCGATCACGTCGTTGACGACCGCTCCGGCGGTGCCGTTGGCGTTCGCGAGCACCGAGATGCCGAGCATCGCCGAGCTGCCGAGGTGCACGTCCGCCGATGCGTTACCGGACTCGATCTGGTCGACGATCTCCATCGCCTGATTGATCGGTACGGCGTACCCGGTCGGCTCCTGGCCCTGCCCGTCACCCTGCCCTTGCCCGTCGGCGCCCTGCCCCTGCCCGTCGGCGCCTTGGCCGTTGCCCTGGTCACCGAAGCCGTTTCCGCCACCGAACCCGTTGCCGAAACCTGGGTTGTCGGGCGAGCCGTTGCCATCTCCGAAGGCGGTGAGGGCGGCGATCGCGGTGCTGGGCGCGCTGCTGTGGTTGATGTTCGGTTGGTAGGCGGTCTGCCCGGAAGGGCCGTTGCCGGGGTTGCTGTTGCCGGCGGCGGTGTCGACGCCGACGACCTCGCCGGATGCGTTGGCGAGCGGCCCGCCGGAGTCCCCGGCCTGGATGTTCGCGTCGGTCTGGATCAGCCCGGTCAGCTGCTCGGGATCGGCGCCGGACTCGTCGGTCGCGGTGATCGCCTGGTTGAGCGCCGTGACCTTGCCCGGCGCGTAGCTCGGCGTACCGCCGACGCCACCCGCATTGCCGATGCCGACAACCTGATCCCCGAGCGCCACCTTGGACGAGTCGCCGATCTTCGCCGTCTCCAGCCCGGAGGCGTCCTTCAGCTTCAGTACTGCGATGTCGTGCTTCGCGTCGTACCCGACCACGCTCGCCGAATAGGTCTTCCCGTTGCCGATGTCGGTCACCGAGATCTCGGTTGCGCCCTCGATCACGTGGTGGTTGGTGAGGATCTCACCGTCGGAGGTGAGCACGATCCCGGTCCCGGCCGCCCGAGCGCCCTCGAACCCGAGCACGGTGTTCACATCCACCAGCCCGGGCGAGACCTTCGCCGCCACCGCCGACGGATTCATCACCTGCGTCATCGTCGCGGTGTTCCGGTCCAGGTGCTGATCGATGCCCCAGGCAACAGAACCGGTGGCCACCACGGCCGCCAGTCCCAACGCCCCGATCACCATCGGCACCCGACTGCGCCGCCGCGGCGGCGGCTGAGGTCCCCACTGCGGCCCGTAACCGGGCGCCCCGTAGTACTGCCCGTACTGCGGTGCCCCGTACTGCGAGTACTGCTGCGGATCCATGTCCTTTGCCTCCTCAGCCCTTCCTGCCTGAGATCGAGTAGACCTCGGCAGTCTGAGAGGACCATCGGCCCAACCGATGAATCACCTGAGAAAACGGAGTGACCTAGCCCACCTACCGCCGTACCGCGGCCACCGCCTCGGCCAGCAGGTCGATGCCCTCGACAACCGCCTTCTCGGTCAGCCCGCCGTAGCCGAAGACCAGCCCTTCCCGACCACCGTCGACCCAGTAGGGCGCCAGCCCATAAACCCCCAGTCCCCGTTCGAGCGCCGCCCGCGTCACCTCCGCCTCGCTCAGATCCGGTGGCAACCAGGTCATCACGTGCAGGCCCGCCGACACCCCAATCGGCTGCAGATCCGGCACTTTCTCGGCCAGCCGCCCGACCAGCGTGTCCCGCAACACCCGGTACCGCGGCCGCATCCGTCGCAGATGCCGGTCGAACTCCCCACGCGCCACGAAGTCCGCGAAGGTCAGCTGGTCCAGCACCGACGACCCGCGATCGTCGACGAACTTCGCCTCAGCCATCGGTTCGACCAGCCAGTCCGGCAGGATCAGCCAACCCAGCCGCAGCCCCGGCGCGAGCGTCTTGCTCGCCGTCCCCGCATAGGCGACCCGATCCGGCGCCAGCCCCTGCATCGCCCCGATCGGCTCCCGGTCGTACCGGTACTCCGCGTCGTAGTCGTCCTCGATGACCAGGCCACCCCGCCGGTTCGCCCACTCGACCAGCGCCGTCCGCGTCGCCGCCGACGTCACCGCCCCGGTCGGGAACTGGTGCGCAGCCGTCACCAGTACGACGTCCGCCCCCGACCACTCAAGCGCCTCCATGTCCAGTCCGGTCGCCAGCACCGGTACTCCGACCGACTCCAGCCCGGCGGCAGCGGCGACGGCGCGGAGCTCGTTGTCGGACGGATCCTCGACCGCGAGCCTCCGGTAGCCGGCCGCGGCGAGCACCTGCAACAGCAGTCGCGAGCCCTGCGCGAACCCGTTGCAGATCAGCACGTTCTCAGCCACCGCCGATGTCCCGCGCACCCGGTTCAGGTAGTCGGACAACGCCTCGCGCAGCGCCACAGAGCCTCGGCCGTCCAGATAGGCCAGCGCCTCGTGCGGCGTCTCGTTGAGCACCTTCCGGATCGACCGCAACCAAGCCGCTCGGGGGAACTGGCTGACGTCAGGACGGCTGTACCGGAAGTCGATCCGCGGCGGGCCACTGGGTGACGGTTTCGCCTTGTCGGGTTGAGGAATCCGGGCCGCCGCCGGCGCGACCTGCGTATAGCCACCGGTCCGGCTGACAAGGTAGCCCTCGGCAACCAACTGCTGATACGCCTCGACCACTACTCCCCGGGACAGCCCGAGGTCGCTCGCCAGCGCACGGGTGGCCGGCAGCACCGTATCGGCGCGCAGCAGGCCCTGCCGGATCCGCTCCCGGATCCCACTCTCGAGTTGCTGGTGCAGCGGCACGCCACTGTCCCGGCGAAGCTCGACCAGCAGCTCGCCGGTACCGGAATTGGTCCTGGATCGGCTCATACAACTGGACCTTATCGGCGTACCGGTCTGCTGTCAGGGTGGTGAGCACCAGACGTTGAGAAGAGGAGCAGCCCGATGACCGCCACCGACACCCTGACCCTGCTGCACCCCGGCGACTCCGGCTACGACGAGGCGCGCACGGTGTGGAACGCGATGGTCGATCGCTACCCGGCCGCGATCGCCCGCTGCCGCAGTACGGCGGAGGTCGCTGCCGCCGTCCGGTACGCCCGGGCCAACGAGCTCGAGATCGCGGTCCGGTGCGGCGGGCACAGCATCGCCGGTCTCGCCGTTCCCGAAGGCGGCCTGATGATCGACCTGACCCCGATGGGCGCGGTCGAGGTCGATCCCCAAGCCAAGGTCGCCCACGTCCAAGGCGGCGCCCTCCTGGGCGAGCTCGACCGGGAAGCACAGAAGTACGGTCTCGCCACGACCGCCGGCAACGTCTCGCACACCGGCGTCGGCGGGCTCACCCTCGGCGGCGGCATGGGTTGGCTGGCGCGGCAGTTCGGCCTGGCCTGCGACAACGTCATCTCGTACGAACTGGTCACCGCCGACGGCGACGTGGTCACCGCCTCGGCGACCGAGAATCCGCAGCTGTTCTGGGGCCTGCGCGGTGGCGGCGGCAACTTCGGCATCGTCACCGAATTCGAGTTCCGCCTGCACCAGATCGGCACCCGGGCGATCGTCGCCAACTTCACCTACCCGACCGCCGAGGCCTTCCCCGTACTCCGGGCCTGGCGCGACCTCAACGCCTCGGCTCCCCGCCAGGCGACCTTCACAGCGCACATCGACGCCGACCAGGTCACCTTGGGTTTCGTCTGGGTCGGCCAGCCCGGCGACCCGGACGCCCTCATCGACGCGTTCCGGGGACTCGGCAACGCGACAAGCGAAAGCTTCGAGGAGATGCCTTATCTGACCCTGCAGAGCCAGGACGACAACATCCAGGGCCACCGCTACCGCCGGTACTGGAAGGGCCACTACTTCAAGGCACTTCCCGACGACGCGATCCGCGCGCTGCTGCGCAACCCCGGCATCGGCGCGAGTCTGCAGGCCTACGGCGGCGCGATCTCCGACGTACCGGACGAGGACTCCGCGTTCAGCCACCGGGACACGCTGTTCGAGTTCGTCACCGCCACCCGCTGGGAGGACCCGGCCGACGACGAGGACCGGATCGCCACCGTCCGCGCGTACGCGGCGACCCTCGACCAGTACGCCGGCGGCGGCTACCTCAACACCCTGAACGGCGAGAGCGTCAGCCGCGCCTTCCCACCCGCCAAGCTGGCCCGCCTCACCACTCTGAAGACCATCTGGGACCAGACCAACGTCTTCCACCTCAACCAGAACATCAAGCCCGCCGGCTAGTGCCTTCGCCCTCGACCCGCTCGGATCCATCGAGCTGTTCGAGGGCCCAGACGGCCCACTCGCGGACGGCCGGCAGCACGTACAGGGCCCGCTCGGCAGCGAGGCGGCCGACAGCCAGCGGGTCCGCGCGCCACTCCTCCCCTGCCTCGTCCAGCTGCGCGCGCAGCCGGGCGAGGTTGTCGTCCGTGTTGTCGATGTAGGCCCGCAGGAACGCCCGCGCGTCGTCCGGCTCGAGCGAGCCGATCAGGAACATCCGCAGCGCGGCAGCACTCCGGACGGTCTCCTCGGCCGGGTCCAGCATCCAGCGCCGCAGTTCGGCCCGCCCGGCCTGGGTGACCGCGTACGTTTTGCGGCCGCGGGACTGCTCCTCGACGACCTCGACCAGCCCGGCCTCGGTCATCCGGCGCAACTCCGGATAGATGTGGCTGTGCGACGCGTGCCAGGCCCACTGACCGATCTGCTCGAACGACTTCGTCAGCTCGTAGCCAGTAGCCGGTTTCTGATCCAGCAGACCGAGCAGCCCATGACGCAGCGACATGGCCCGACCGTACCACGACACATGTACGGATTGACATGTACATCTTGACACAAACCGCTCCCCTTGCGACCGTTGGAGCCCTCACCGAGGAAGGGAACGACGATGCTCGATGTGCTGATCGTGGGAGCTGGGCCGACCGGACTGACGCTGGCGATCGATCTGAGCCGGCGCGGCCTGGCCGTGCGGATCATCGACAAGTCGGCGGGGCCGCAGGAAGGTTCGCGGGGCTTCGGAGTGAAGCCGCGGACGCTGGAGATCTTCGACGATCTCGGCGTGGCCGGCGACTTCCTGGCGGCCGACCACTACACGGGGCGCACCAAGGTGCACATGGGTGGCGCTCTGCTCGCGGACTTCCGGATCAAGAGCCGGGCGCCGACGCCGGAGCGGCCGTATCCGAACTACGTCTCACTGCCCGAATGGAAGACCGAGGAGATCCTGCGCGGCCGGCTCGCGCAGTCCGGCGTGACGGTGGAGTTCGGGGTGGCGCTGACCAGCTTCGTGGACGAAGGCGACAGCGTGACGGTGCAACTCTCCGACGGGTCGCAGGCGACCGCGTCGTACCTGGTGGGGTGTGACGGCGGGCGCAGTACGGTGCGTAAGCAATTGGGGCTGGCATTCGAGGGCAGCACCACCGACGCGCGGGCGTTGCTCGCGGACGTCGACGTGTCGGGGCTGGAGGATGAAGACGCCGTGCACATCTGGGCCGGCGACGGCGCCATGATCGTGCTGCGGCCCTACGCTCCCGGACAGCCTTGGCAGGTGATCGCTTCGATCGGCGCGGACGAGGAGCCGTCGCTGGAACTGCTGCAGCGCTTTGCCCGCGAGCGGACCGGGCTGAGCACTCTCGAGCTCAGCAACCTGCGCTGGCTGTCCGTCTGGCGGTACAGCCTGCGGATCGTCGACCGGTACCGCGTCGGGCGGGTCTTCATCGCCGGCGACGCGGCGCACATCCACAGCCCGTTCGGCGCCTTCGGGATGAACACCGGCATCCAGGACGCCTACAACCTCGGCTGGAAACTCGCGTACGTCCTGCAGGGCAAGGCAAGTGAGGAGTTGCTGGACACCTACGAAACCGAGCGACTGCCCGTCGGCCGCGCAATTCTCGATGAGAGCGATCGTCGCTTCGCCGCCGCCACCGCACCGCCCCGCGTTCTCCGGCCGCTGCTGCGATTCCTGATCAAGCCGTTCCTGGTCCGGCTCAACGAACGCGGCCGGACCGACCACCCGTCGTACTACGAAAGCCCACTGACCCTCCCGAGCGTCAAACCCCGCTTCCGCCGTACTGCGCTCCGGGCCGGCGACAGCGCACCCCGAGGCGTCGACGCCGGGCCGGAGTTCACCGTCGTGGCGTTCGATCGCGAGGTGCCGGCCGGCCTGGAGCAGTTCGGGGACCAGGTCACAACGATCGTTGCCTCCGACAACCTTCGGCAGACCTGGGGAGTTGCCCAAGGCACCCTCGCGTTGATCCGGCCGGACGGCTATCTGGCCGCACTGACCACCGAGGCCGACGAACTCGTCACTCAGTTGGCGAACCTGTTGGCTCGGCGGGAGTTGTCGCGGCGCTGAGGCGAGCCATGAGGACCGGGATGTGGTCGATGAGTTCCTGGGGCGACTCGATGCGGAAGCCGATGCCGAGCAGGCCGACGTGGAGGAGCAGTTCGTCGAGGTTGTTGGCGCCGGTCGTGAACAGGCAACTCGTGTCGTCGATGGCCTCGACCGAGCCGATGGTAGGAGCGATGCGGTCGGCGATCACGGCCGCCGGCGCCTGCAGGACGAAGCGGGCCTGATGGCGATAGCCACCCCAGGCGACACCGCGAGTGGTGGAAGCCAGGTCGGGCGCCTCTCGCGGAGTGAATCGCGGGCCGGTCGGGATCCGCGGTTCCAGACGATCGAGACGGAAGGTTCGCCAGTCGTCGCGATCCAGGTCCCAGGCGACCAGGTACCACCTCCGGCCGGTGTGGACGAGGCGATGCGGTTCCGTCGTACGGACCGTGGAGGTGCCGTCGTGACTGCGGTAGTCGAAGCGGAGCCGCTGGTGGTCCCGGCAGGCCGTCGCGACCGCCATCACGACATCGGGTGACACCGCGGCGCCGAAGGTCGGCGTCACGGCCACCGACTGCAGCAGCCGGACCCGGTGCCGCAGCCGGGAAGGCAAGACCTTCTCGAGCTTCGTCAACGCGCGAACCGACGACTCCTCGATGCCCGCCACACTTCCGGTCGCGGCCGCGCGGAGTCCGATCGCGACGGCGACAGCCTCATCGTCATCGAGCAGCAGCGGCGGCAACGCGGCTCCGGCACCGAGCCGATAGCCGGCCACCCCCGGTACGGCGTCGACCGGGTAGCCGAGGTTGCGCAGCTTCTCGACATCGCGACGGACGGTCCGGACGCCGACACCCAACTGCTCGGCCAGCGCGGTACCGCTCCAGTCACGCGGCGACTGGAGCAGGGACAGCAGTTTGAGGAGCCGTGCGGAGGTTTCCAGCATGTTCGGAAGTCTGTCACCTGGTTAGGACTGAAGCTGACCTAGGTGGGTGACAGAGTCGGAGACATGAAGCCTTTCAGCATCGACATCCCGCAGAGCAAGCTCGACGACCTCAAGACCCGGCTCGACCAGGCTCGGCTGCCTGCTCCGCTGCCCGGTGACGACTGGGACACCGGCGTACCGGTCGGCTGGCTGAGCGAGCTTGTCGAGTACTGGCGCACGGAGTACGACTGGCGCGCGGCGGAGAAGCAGCTCAACGCCTACCCGCAGTTCCTCACCGAGATCGACGGGCAGCAGATCCACTTCCTGCACGTGAAGTCGGCCGAGCCGGACGCGCTGCCGCTGATCCTGACACACGGCTGGCCGGGGTCGGTGGTCGAGTTCCTGGACCTGATCGGCCCACTGACCGACCCGGTCGCGCACGGCGGCGACGCGGCCGACGCGTTCCACCTGGTCATCCCCTCGCTGCCCGGCTTCGCCTTCTCCGGCTCGGTCAGCGAGCCCGGCTGGACCAGAGCGCGGATCGGCAAGACCTGGGCCAAGCTCATGGAGCAACTGGGCTACGACCGGTACGGCGTACAGGGCGGCGACATCGGTGGAGCCGTCTCGCCGGAGGTGGCCCGGTCTGCGCCGGACCATGTCGTCGGGGTGCACGTGAACGGCGGACCGAACCTGCCCCCGATGCAGATGTCGGACGAGGAGATCGCCGAGCTGACTCCGCTGGAGCAGGACCGCGTCGCGCGGATCCAGGCGTTCATGCGGGAGGAGTTCGGCTACATCGCGATCCAGTCGACCCGGCCGCAGACGATCGCGTACGGGCTGGTCGACTCACCGGTCGGACAGCTGGCCTGGATCATGGACAAGTTCCGCGAGTGGACCCACCCGCGGCCGACCCTGCCCGACCAGATCATCGACCGGGACCGGCTGCTCACCAACGTGATGCTCTACTGGCTGACCGGAACGGCCGGCTCGGCGGCGTACGTCGGCTACGCGATGACCGAGTGGGGCGTGCAGCCGGAGAACTCGGGCGTCCCGACCGGCGTGATCGCGTTCGCGCACGACGTCTGCATCCGCAAGTACTCCGAGGGGCAGAACACCATCACGCGCTGGACCGACGTGGACCGCGGTGGCCACTTCGCGGCACTCGAGGAGCCGGAACTGCTGATGGCCGACGTCCGCGAGTTCTTCCGCGACCTGCGCCAGTCCTGAGAAACAGTTGCCGAGGGCACGCAGTACGGGTGCCCTCGGCACTGCTGTTACTGCCGCTCGAGGATGACGATCGGGATCTCCCGGTCGGTCTTCTTGGTGTACTCGTCGTAGTCCGGCCAGACCTCGACCATCAGCGGCCAGATCTTCGCCCGCTCCTCCGGCGAGGCGACGCGCGCCTTGGCGGCGAACCTGTCGGCCTTGATCTGCACCTTGACGTGCGGGTCGGCCTCCAGGTTGAGATGCCAGTTCGGATGCCGGGCCGCGCCGCCGTCCGAGGACACCACCGCGTAGCCGCCGTCGACCTCGCGGTAGATCAGCGCGTGCTTGCGCTCCTCGCCGGACTTGCGGCCGACCGTGCTCAGGATCAGGATCTTGCCGCCGCGGTCACCCCAGTCGTAACCCTCCGCGCCGTCGGTCTCCTCGTAGCGCTTCACGTGTTCCGCTCCGTACAGCATCAGAATCTCCTTGCATACGCGGGTAATAAAAGTTGTAACCATCATCGGGCACGCGGTGTTCCCCGTACCCAGCCGGGGGTAGCCCACTCAGCGGCGAGCCGGCACCGCCACCCGGGCCAGGTCGGCGGCGACCACGATCTCGCCGTCGAACTCGGCAGCGGCTTCCTGGTGGAAGAGCGCCGGGTCGCTGTAGCGCTGGGAGAAGTGGGTGAGCACGAGCTTGCGCACTCCGCACTCCTGGGCGACGCGGGCCGCCTGCCGTGCGGTCAGGTGGCCGAAGTTCCTGGCCAGCTGCGCTTCCGAGGACAGGAAGGTCGACTCGATCACCAGCAGATCGGCCTGGTCCGCGAGCCGGAAGACGCCGTCGCACAACCGGGTGTCCATCACGAACGCGAACCGTTGTCCCGGTCGCGGCTCGCTCACCTGCTCGATGGTGACCGTGCGCCCGTCGACGACCAGTGACCCGGCCTGTTGCAGCCGACCGATGGACGGCCCGCTCACGCCGTACCGGGCCAGCAGGTCGGGGAGCATCCGCCGGCCGTCCGGCTCGACGAGCTGGTAGCCGAACGACTCGATCGGGTGCTCCAGCCGGCGGGCCCAGAGCTGACCGAACGACCCGACCGAGAGCAGCCCGTCCTCCTCGACGGGCTCCTCCCGCAGCTCGGCCCGCTCGAAGAACGAAGCGGCGTACCGGAGTCTGGTGAAGTACTCCTGGCCCGACGCCGGATAGTGCGCGTGCACCGGATGCTGCACCTTGTCGAGGGACAGCCGCTGGATCACCCCCGGTACGCCGAGGCAGTGGTCGCCGTGGAAGTGCGTGACGCAGAGCCGGGTGATCGCGGTTGCCGGGACACCGGCGTACAGCATCTGCCGTTGGGTGCCTTCACCCGGATCGAAGAGGAAGCCTTCGGAGTCCCAGCGCAGGAAGTAGCCGTTCTGGTTCCGCTCCCGCGACGCCACCTGACTACTGGTGCCCAGCACAACCAGTTCTCGCACGGCGTCAGGCTAGTGCCTTGACGAGCGTGCTCGTGGAGATGTTTCCACCACAGGAGACGATCGCGACCCGCTTCCCCGCCAGCTCTGTACTACGGAGTCGCGCCGCCGCGATCGCCATCGCGGCCGAGCCTTCGATCAGTTGGTGCTCGGTGTCGATGACGATGCGCAGCGCGTCCTTGATCGCTTCCTCGCTGACCAGCACCCACTCGTCGACCAGTTCGCGGCACAGCTCGAACGTGATGCTGCCGGGTTCGACACTGCCCGCGGTGCCGTCCGCCAAGGTGTCCTGCCCGTCGACCTGGACGATCTCGCCCGCCTCGATCGACGCCGCCATCGCCGCGTCCACGGCCGGCGAGGCGCCGTACACCTTGACGTCCGGAAGGTGCCGCTTGAGCACCGCGGCGACTCCACTGACCAGGCCACCGCCGCCGACCGCGATCACCACGGCGTCGAGCTTCTCACCGGCCAGTTGCTCGAGGATCTCCACCCCGACGGTGCCCTGCCCGGCGATGATGTCCGGGTCGTTGTACGGCGAGACGTAGGTCAGCCCGTGCTCGTCGGCATACGCCCGCGCCACCGGTTCCAGCACGCCGGAATCGTTGCCCTCGGCACGGAGCTCCAGCCCGAACCGGCGCAGCGCGGCGACCTTGCTGGGCGACGCGTTCTCCGGCAGGTAGACGATGCCGCGGCCGCCGAGCGTGGCGAGCGCGTTGCCGACGCCGAGCGCGTGGTTGCCGGTCGACGCCGTCACCACTCCGCGCTCGCGCTGCTCGTCGGTCAGCGTCAGAATCTTCGCCATCGCCCCCCGCGCCTTGAACGAGCCGGTGCGCTGCAGATGCTCACACTTCACCAGCACCTCCGCGCCCAGCTCGTCGCTGAGGGCTCCGAACCGCTGCAGGGGCGTGGGCGGCAGGTGCGGCCGCAGCTGCAGGGCGACC
The DNA here is from genome assembly GCF_040639475.1 of Kribbella sp. NPDC023855. Classification (NCBI taxonomy): domain Bacteria; kingdom Bacillati; phylum Actinomycetota; class Actinomycetes; order Propionibacteriales; family Kribbellaceae; genus Kribbella; species Kribbella sp. NPDC023855. The sequence continues at coordinate 108,046 of NZ_JBFAAA010000012.1, read as the reverse complement.
TGCTCCGACCGGGCGGCGATGGCGGCGGGTGCCAGGTGCTCGCTGAGCTCTTGGGTCATGCCTGCCAGGCTATCCGGCGAGCGCTCTCAGGCCCGTGGGCACCGTCCTCCCGTGAGGCCGAAAAGTGTCGGTGGGGTCGGCGACCATGGAGCGATGACTGATCACTTGCGACTTGGACTCGTGTTTCCCCCGTCGATGCCGCCGGAGTCGATCAGAGCAGCCGCGCTTGCCGCGGAGACTGCCGGCCTGGACGACTTCTGGGTGTCGGAGGACTGTTTCAAGGAGAGCGCTGTGGCCGGCGCGGTGGCTGCTTTGGCTGCGACCGAGCGGGTGCGCGTCGGCATCGCGCTGTTGCCGGTGCCGCTGAGATCCGTCGCGCAGGCAGCCATGGAGCTCGCGACCATCGATCGGCTTTTCCCCGGCCGGTTCGTGGGCGGTATCGGGCACGGCGTACAGCTGTGGATGGAGCAAGCTGGGGTGCGCGCGGAGGCGCCGCTCACGTTGCTGCGGGAGTATGCGACGGCGCTGCGGCGATTGCTCGACGGCGAGGAGGTGACCGTGTCCGGGCGGTATGTGCGCTTGGAGGAGGTCACGCTGGCGTACCCGCCGTTGCAGTCCCCACCGCTGCTGATCGGCGCGGCCGGGCCTCGCTCCCTCACCGCGGCGGGCGAGCTCGGCACGGGCACGGTGCTTGCGCTCGGACTAGATGTGGCCACGGTGAAGGAGTCGACCGCGGCCACGCTCGCGAAGGCCGGGTCGGGGCATGAGGTGTACGCGAGCCTCATCGTCGCCACCGGGCCGGATGCGCGCGCCCGCGTCGACGCGGAGCTGGGCAACTACGGCATGCCGGGCGGGCCGGACGTCGGTGCGGCCGGCGACGCTCGCGCCATCGCCGACCGGATGCTCGACCTGGCGAGCGCCGGGGTGACGGGCATTTCTGTCCAGCCCTGCAGCGACGAGCCAGATCTCGACGCGTTCGCACACTTCCTGGGCTCGGAGGTGAGGCCGCTGCTGGCGCCCTGATCGTTATAGCCTGGTGCGCTGTGGGAACTCATCCGCTGTGGACCGGCTACCGCCATCGAACCGTGGACTCCGACGGCTGGATGACGTTCTGGCGACTGGACCCTCGCGAGCAGCCGTTCGAAGTCCACGACTGGCTCGGCCGGCCCGAGCGACCGGGACACCGCCTGTGGTCCCGCGCTGCCACGCCGGCCGGCGTACGGGCAACGTGGCGTACGTCGGCGACGTCGGTGACCCTGGAACTCCGGGCCTCACTGGACATCTACCAGGAGATCGCCCCCGTCGACTTCCTGGTCAACGGCGAACTCCACCAACGCTGCCCGGTCGAACCCGGCGAGCAGACGATCACGGTTCAGCTGCCGACCGCGTCCCCCACCCCGTCGGAGGAGTCGGCCGAGCTGCCGACCGCGTCCCCCACCCCATCGGGTGAGTCGGTCGAGCTGTCGACCGCGTCATCCACCCGATCGGCTGAGTCGATCGAGCTGCAGATCTGGTTGCCGCATGGTGGGGCGATCGGAGTACGGGAGGTGGTGTTCGACGGGGAGGCCGAGCCGATGCCGCCGGTCGGTCCCCGGTGGATCACCTACGGGAGCTCGATCACCCAGTGCACGGGTTCCTACGGCCCTTCCGAGACCTGGCCGGCGCTGGTCGCGAGACAGCACGGTTGGGACTTGGTCGCGCTCGGCCTCGCCGGCGAATGCCACCTCGACCCGATCGCGGCCCGCACCATCCGCGACACCCCCGCGCGCCTGATCTCGCTCTGCCTCGGCATCAACATCTACGGCGGCGAAACCTTCGGCGGCCGCACCCTCCCCGGCCAGGTCGAAGCGTTCCTCTCCACCGTCCGCGAGGGCCACCCACACACCCCGATCGTCGTCATCACCCCACTCACCGCCCCGAACCTCGAAGGCAAACCGAACGCCCTCGGCCTCACCCTCGACGACATCCGCGCCTGCGTCGAGCTCGGCGCCCGCACCCGCCGCGACCCCGACCTGCAACTGATCGACGGCCGCACCATCCTCACCACCGAGGAAGCCCAGACCCTGTACGCCGACGACGTCCACCCCAACGCCGACGGCTACCGCCTCATCGCGGAACGCCTGGCGCCTCTCCTAACCCTTCCCTTGTAACTCTGCTGTTCTGAGGGTCAGCGTCAGGCGAGCTCCGCCCTCGGGTGAGTCTGCGATGCGCAGCGAGCCGCCGTGCCGTACGGCGATCTCGTGGGCGATCGCGAGTCCCAGGCCGACCCCTCCGGCGTCCCGGCTTCTCGCTTCGTCCAGCCGGATGAACCGCTCGAACACTTGCTCGCGCGCCGGCACCGGAATCCCCGCTCCGTCGTCGTCCACGTGCACCAACACCTGATCGTCCTCCACCTCGACCCGCACGGTGACGACCAGCTTCGCGTGCCGTACGGCGTTGTCGACCAGGTTGCGCAGCAGTCGGTCGAGCTGGCGCGCATCGCCCAGCACGGCAGCAGATTCGACCGCCTCCACCGCCAGCCTCGGCCCGTCATCACCGAACCGCCGGCCGACGTGCCGCCTGACCAGTTCGGCGAGATCGACCCTCGTGCGGGCCGCCTCCTCCCCCGCGTCGAGCCGGGCGACCAGCAGGAGATCGTCGGCCAGCTCCTGCAGCCGGCGAGTGTCCTCGACCGCCGCATCGTTCACCGCCGTCCAGTCGGCCCGATCGGGATGTTCGCCCGCCACCTCCAGAGTCGCCCGCAGACTCGCGATCGGACTCCGCAGTTCGTGCGCCGCATCCGCGATGAAGCCGCGCTGTCGGTCGGCCGCCTTGTCCAGCCGGTCCAGTGTCTCGTTGAGCGTCAGAGCGAGTCGTGCCACCACATCACGGGTCGGCGGAACCGGCACCCGCTCGTGCAGGTTCCGCTCGCCGATCTCGGCGGCCCGCGCGCGAATCCGTTCCACCGGCCGCAACGCGAGCCGCGTCCCGAAGTACGCGCCGAGCATGATCAGCAGCACCGCGGCGGGCAGCGCGGGCCGGAGTACCCGATCAACCGACGCGACCGCATCCTCGGCCTCCAGCGGCGACACCAGCACGGAGATCGCCACGGTCCGGTCGGCGGCGATGGTGTTGCTCGGATAGATGTCGCGCATCGGCCTGACGATGGCCCTGACCTTGAGGTCCTGCCCGGCGAGCCGCCGATCCCGCTCGCATGCGGTCTCCGGCAGTGCTGCCGCGTCGCTTCCGCAGAGGTCCCTGGAGCCGTCATAGCGGCCGAGAACCACCCTGGTCTCGAACTCGCTCGCCCGCTGCCGTCCCCGTGCCGGCGCGGGCACGAGCGGTTTGGTGTACGTGTACCCGCGCAGGACCTCGCTCGTACTGGCGATCCAGCCAGTGCTGTCCACGATCTGGTAAAGAGGGTAGGTACCCCGCGTGTCCCGGGGTACCGGCCACCGGAGGCTGCGTTCCTGCTGAACGGTGAGGAGCATGGCGAGCACAGTCTCCCTCGCCTCCGTGTCGCTCAGCCGGTAGCGCTCGGTGTAGATCTCGTGCCGGATCCAGTAGGCGAAGCCGCCCGCCAGTACGGCGCTCAGCAGGCCCGCGACGACTGTCACGCGAGCGGCTGTCGACAGGCTGAAGCGGCTAGCCATCGCGGCCTGTCAGGCGGTAGCCCATGCCGCGGACCGTTTGCAGGCTGCGGCGGTCGAAGGGCTGGTCGATCTTGCGGCGCAGCGCGCTCACGTGGACCTCCACCACGTTCACCTCACCGTCGTAGTTGGCGTCCCAGACCTGCTCGAGAATCTCCTGTTTCGTCACCACCACGTCCCGCCGCCTGGCCAGGCATTCGAGGATCGCGAACTCGCGAGCGGTCAGCTCGATCGGCTGCTCACCGCGCCGGCAGGTCCGCGACGCCGGATCCACCACCAGGTCACCGACCTCCAGCGGAGCCGGTGGCGCCGACCCACGCCGCAGCAGGGCCCGCAGGCGAGCCACCAGTACGACGTACGAGAACGGCTTGGTCAGGTAGTCGTCGGCTCCGGTGTCGAGTCCCTCGGCCTCGTCGTACTCGCCGTCCTTGGCGGTCAGCATCATGATCGGTGTGGTGTCGCCGGACTGGCGGAGGCTGGCGCAGACCTTGAAGCCGTTCAGGCCGGGCAGCATCACGTCGAGGATGATCGCCGCGTAGTCGTTCTCCTCGGCGGCCCAGAGCCCGTCGACACCGGTGTACGCGACGTCGACGACGAAGCCGTGGGACTCCAGGCCCCACTTCACCGCCGCCGCGAGCCGACGCTCGTCCTCCACCAGCAAGATCCGCATCGGCTCAGGATGACACTGCCACAGGACCATCCTGAAGAACGCTTCAGGCTGAAGGGGTCTTCAGGCTCCTTCAGGATTCCTTGGGTGCCGCTCCCGCAGGCTGCCGACTCAGACAGCTTCGCCTCCTGGGGGACCACCACATGCGTTCACTCGCTCCGATCGCCGGCCGGCCGGCCAGGCCGTTGCCTGCCGCAACACTGGCCGGCTGTTTCGCGATCCTCTACACCTGGTTCGCGCTGATGCGGCACTGGGCCTACCGCTCCGGCGGTTTCGATCTCGGCATCTTCGACCAAGCGGTCCGCAGCTATGCGCACGGACGGCTGCCGGTGTCGACACTGCGCGATCCTCAACTGATCCTGCTCGGTGACCACTTCCATCCGATCCTGGTCGTGCTGGCACCCTTCTACCGGCTGTTCCCGCAGGCCGAGACGCTGCTGGTCGCGCAGGCGTTGTTGCTCGCGGCATCGACCTTTCCGATCACCCGGCTGGCCTGTGCCGTCCTGGGGACGCGAGCCGGGCTGGTGCTCGGGAGCTGCTACGGGTTGTCCTGGGGCCTGCTGAACGCGATCACGTTCGACTTCCACGAGATCGCGTTCGCCGTGCCGCTGGTGGCTTTCGCGTTGGTCGAGTGGTTGTCCGGCAGGCCGGGTCGAGCCGTCGCCATCGCCTCGGTACTGGTGCTCGTCAAAGAGGATCTCGGCCTGACCCTGGCCGCGCTGGGCGTACTGATCGCGTTGCGCCCGCAGACCCGGCGGCTCGGACTGCTCACTGCGGCGGGTGGCACGATCGCCTCGCTGACGGCGGTGTTCGTGGTCATCCCGGCGTTCAGTGCCTACGGCAACTATCGCTACCTGGGCGAGGGCGGTCTCAAGCCGCCGGATCCCGCACTGGCCGGACAGCTCTTCGATCCGGGCAAGCTGCATCTGGTCCTGCTGTTGCTGCTGCCGACGCTCTTCCTGGCCTTGCGGTCACCGCTGGTCCTGTTGCTCGTGCCCACGCTCGCATGGCGGCTCGGCAGCACCTACAACTTGTACTGGATCCCGACCTTCCACTACGACGCAGTACTGATGCCCGTGCTCTTCTGCGCCCTCGTGCACTCCTTGGCGCTACTCCGGCCGCGCATGGCCGGCCGCGCGGGACTCTGGACCCGGCAAGCGATCACCGGCGCACTGGCGGCCACCTGTCTGGCCCTGTTCGTCCAGTCCTCAGCAGCGGATGGGCCGGGTCATCGCCGGGCGTTCACCGCCTCCGCGGACCGCATGGCAGCTCTGATCCCCGACGACGCCACGGTCAGTACGACAGACACCATCGCCCCCCACCTGACGTCCCGGACCGACGTCTACCTGCTGAAAGCCCGCCACCAGACCGAGTGGACGCTGACACCGGCCACCGACCCGGACCACACCGCCTGGATCCGCCCGGGCGACGTGGTTGCCGAAGCCGACGGACTAGTTCTCCTGCACCATCGAGAGACTTCCGAACGCTAGAGCGCGCTGAGGGCCTGCATCGCCTCGCGTTCGATGCGTGCGAGGTCGTGGAGGATTGATGCGGTCTGGATGAGGTGCTGCGCGTCGCCGGATTCGCCTGCTTTCGCGACGAGTGCGGCCACCTCCGTCCAGAGCGTGGCCGCCTCGGCGTACAGGGTGTGGCCGGTACGCAGGTGGGTGTCGTCGAGGTGTTGGGTGCACTCGGCGAGGAAGTCGCGGTAGAGGTTGCGGAACAGGGCGCCGCCGGTGCCGGCCTTCTCCATCAGGAGGGCGGCTCGCGGCAGGTCCTCCGCCGGGTTGTCGGTGCGGTCCAGCCACTTCGGCACCTGCTTGGCGGTCTTGTCGATGCCGCGGTGGCCCAGGTTCGCGATGGGCGGGTTGAGGAAGGCGTGGGCGCAGGTCTTGATCGCCGGGATGATCCGGTCCGGTAGTGACGGCAGGCTGCTGGGTGCTGTGATGGTGAAGGAACGGTGCCTGGCGGTCATCGGGCCGCGCTCGGCCCTTGCCTTGGCCAGGCTGGCAAGGCTCGTCGAGACCCTTCCGCCCTGCTGCTCGGTGTCCACCAGGTAGGCGTTCTCTTCGTCGTAGCCGTACATGGCGACGACGTGCCCGCCGAAGTGCACCTTGGTGCTGAAGTAGTCGAGGTGATAGCTGTCGAGCTGAAGCCCGACCGGCCTCCCTGCGTCCAGCGGTGTCACCACGTTCTGCCAGGCCTTGCGCGCGGAGGATGTCTCCTCGACCTGCAACTCGAGCCCCAGTACGCCGGCCAGATTCTTCGTCAACTCGAACGGCTTGACCCGCCCGCCGAGAAACGGAAACCCCATCGCCTTGCTGTCCCAGTAGATAAAGGACAACCCACTCCCAAGCCCGAACACCATCGGCTCAGACAGCTCGATCCCCTCATGCCGCAGCAGAACCCCCAGCGCGGTCGTCTCACAGTGCTGCATCCACGCCCCTCAGCGTTTCGTACTCCGGCGTCCGCCCGCCGGGGTGCGGCGGGCGGACGCCGGATCAGTTTTCTTTTGTCAGGCTGGTGCCGAGAGCCTGCCAGTCGAGGACGGGGGCGGCCAGGTCGCGGATGGTGGCGAGCAGGCCGAGGCGGGCGGCGCGGACCTCGGGGTCTTCGGCCATCACCAGGATCTCCTCGAAGAAGTTGGTGATCGGCTCCACCAGCACCTCGGTCGCGGTGACGAACTCGCCGAGCGCCGTCGGCGCAGTACCGACCTTCTGCACCGCTTCGTGCAGCACCAGCTCGGCCGGCTCGGTCAGCTTGCTCGGGTCGTACTCCGCGACGACGTCGGCCGGCACGATCCGGCGGGCCCGCTGCAGTACTGCGACCAATTCCGCGAACCCTTCACTCGCCACCTGACGCTGCAACTCGGCCAGCGTCTCGTCGGCGGTCGCGGGCGCCTCGGCCAACGGCAGCACGGCCGCGACCTGCAAGTGGTCGTCACCGCGATCGATCAACTGCTGCTCGTAGCGCCGGATGGTGAACTCGGCAACCTCGGCCAGTGACGCCTCGGACACCTCGATGCCCTGGGCACCGATCTGCTCGGCCGCCGCGGCAAGCCCGGTCGACAACGTGATCGCCCGCAGTTCCGGGTGCTCGCGCAGAATCGCGACCACACCAGCGGCCGCACGCCGCAACGCGAACGGGTCGGAGCTACCGGTCGGCTTGGCGCCGATCGCGAACAACCCGGCCAGCAGGTCGAACCGGTCGGCCAATGCCAGCAGCGCACCCGGCGTGGTCGACGGCAGGGGGTCACCCGCCGACCGCGGCAACTCCATGTCGAAAAGCGCCTGGGCAACGGCTTCGGTCTCGCCACTGCGCCGCGCGTACTCACGCGCCATCGTGCCCGCCAGGCTGGTCAGCTCGACCACCATCTGCGAGCCGAGGTCGAACTTGGCCAGCTCCGCCGCCCGGTTCAGCGCGGTCAGGTCGTCGCCCTGAAGCTCGACCGTCGCCGCCAGCGACTTCGCCACCGCGGCGATGCGCCGGGCCCGCTGCGCCATCGAGCCCAGCCGCTCCTCGAAGGCGAGCTTGTCCAGACCTTCCTTCATCGCTTCCGGCGTGCTCTGCAGGTCGGCGCGCCAGAAGAACGCGGCGTCCTCGTAGCGGGCCCGCAGTACGCCCTCGTTGCCGTTGCGCACGGTGGCCTCGTCGACCGCACCGTTGGCGACGGCAACAAAATGCGGGAGCAGCTTGCCGTCGGCCGCGCGGACCGGCAGGTAGCGCTGGTGCTTGCGCATCACCGTGGTGAGGATCTCGGCCGGCAGGTCCAGGTAGTCGGCGGAGAAGTTGCCGAGGATCGCGGTCGGCTCCTCGACCAGGTTGACGATCTGGTCGATCAGCGCGGACTCGCCGTCGACGTCGATGCTGCCACCGACCTCGCCGGCGAGCTGCTGGGCGGCCTCGATGATGGTCGCGCGCCGCTTGGCCGGGTCGGCCTCGATGCCGTGGATCCGGAGCAGGTCGAGGTACCCCTCGGCGGCCGCGATCTCGACGATCGGCTGCGCGGCCGTCCGGTGCACGCGCGTCGTGCGGCCGGCCGCGAGCGTCGACACAGAGACCGGTACGACCTGGTCGCCGAGCAGCGCGACCAGCCAGCGAACCGGCCGGGTGAAGGACAGCTTGGAGTCGTTCCAGCGCATGTTCTTGTCCGAGCGCAGCCCGGTGACGATCTCGGCCAGTACGCCGCTCAGCACCTCGGCGGCACCGCGACCCGGGTCGGGCTTGGTCACCGCGACGTACTCGACACCGTCCACCTCGAGGTCGTGCAGCTCACTCGGGTCGACCTTCTGGCCGCGGGCGAACCCGGCGGCCGCCTTCGTGATGTTGCCCTCGGCATCGAAAGCCGCGGACTTGCGCGGGCCGCGGGAGACCTTCTCGGCATCCGGCTCACTCGCCTGGACCGCCGCCACGAACGCGACCACCCGGCGCGGTGTCGCGTACGTCGTGACCTCGCCATGGCCGAGCCGCGTCGCCGCCAGCTTCTCGGTCAGCGCGGCCTTGACCGCCGCGGCCGTCTTGGTGACCTCCGACGGCGGCATCTCCTCGGTACCGATCTCGAACAGCAGCTGCCGGGTGCCGCTCATCGCCGGGAACTCGGTCGGCGCCGGCGCCGCGACGGGCAGCTCGGCGACCCCGAGCGGGTGCTCCAGCTCGGTCCGCCGCTCGGCCCACAGCTGGGCGACTTCGCGGGCCAAGGTGCGCATCCGGCCGAACGCCTTCGCGCGTTCCGTCGTACTGACCGCGCCGCGGGCGTCGAGCACGTTGAAGGTGTGCGAGCAGCGCAGGACGTAGACGTGCGCGGGGACCGGCAGTCGCGCGTCGAGCATCCGGCGGGCCTCGCCGGCGTACTCCTCGAAGAGCCGCTTCTGGCTCTCGACGTCGGCGTCGTCGAGGTAGTACCGGCTCATCTCGTACTCCGCCTGGCCGAACGCCTCGCCGTACGAGATGCCCGGCGCGTAGGCGATGTCCTTGAAGTGCGAGACGCCCTGCAGCGCCATCATGATCCGCTCGATGCCGTAGGTGATCTCCACCGACACCGGGTCGAGCGTCATCCCGCCGGCCTGCTGGAAGTAGGTGAACTGGGTGATCTCCAGGCCGTCCAGCCAGACCTCCCAGCCCAGTCCCCACGAGCCGGTCGCCGGGTTGGCCCAATTGTCCTCGACGAACCGGACGTCGTGCGCGTCGATGTCGATGCCGAGGGCCTGGAGGCTGGACAGGAACAGCTCCTGCGGGTTGCCCGGGTCCGGCTTGAGCACCACCTGGAACTGGGTGTGCGTCTGCAGCCGGTTCGGGTTCTCGCCGTAGCGGGCATCGTCGGGGCGCACCGAGGGCTCGACGTACGCGACGCGCCACGGCTCGGGACCGAGCACCCGCAGGATGGTGGCCGGGTTCAGCGTGCCGGCTCCCACCTCGGTGTTGAACGGCTGCACCACCATGCAGCCGCGATCGGTCCAGTACTTCGTCAGCGCGAGCAGCGCGTCCTGCATGGTGAGCACGACAACAACCTCGGGTTCGGTCAGAATTCGGGGACGAGGGCCGCAGTCTATGAGACCGCCACCGGAGTCACACCACGGATTGCCAGCGCGACCAACCGGTGGGCCCGCGCGGTGTCACGTTCCGTGGTCAGTGAGATGGCGTTGACGAGACCGAGCAGGTCCTCGACGGTCGTCTCCGGATCGGCCGCCTGGTGGCGCTGGGCCCGGTCGAGGAGCTGCTGCCCGGCCTGGGTGATCCGGGCGTGAACCTCGGAACCTCGCTCGGCGCTCATCGCCAGGGCGGCGCCGAGCCCGCGGTTCCTGGTGGCGTGGTCGACCACGGCGTACAGCCAGGTCCGGAGCGCTTCGCCGGGATCGCTGTGGCCGAGAAGTTCGTCGGACTTGGCACAGACGGTGTCGATGCTGCTGTCGAACACCGCCTCGAGCATGGCAGCGCGGCCGCCGAAGTGCCGGTGCAGCGTGGCCGAGCCGACGCCCGCACGCCGCGCGATCTCCTCCATCGAGGCGTCCGCCCCCTGCTCGGAGACCACCTCGGCGGCAACCTGGACCAGCCGCTCGAAGTTCCGCCGGGCATCGGCTCGCATCCAGGCTCCAGGTTGCTAAGTGGGGTGGTCCCCCATATTGTACGGATGCTTAACCGGGGTGCCACCCCACTTAACTGCGGAGGTCTTGGATGAAGGTCGGTCTGGCGGTCGGCGACCTAAGCGGCGCGGCATCACTCGAGGAGGTCGTCGCGCAGGTGCGGGAGGCCGCGGACGGGTTCGCGACGGCATGGATCTCGCAGGCGCTGGGGGTCGACGCACTGACGGCGCTGGCCATCGCGGGGCGCGAGGTTGGCGGAATCGAGCTCGGTACTGCGGTAGTGCCCGTCGCCCAGCGCCATCCGCTGATGCTGGCCGGCCAGGCGCTGACCGTGCAGGCAGCCACCGGCAACCGCCTGACCCTCGGAATCGGCACCGGCATCGCAGCCATGGTCGGCGCCATGTACGGCCTCCCCACAGACCGCCCCCTCCTCCGAATGCGCGAATACCTCCAAGCACTACGCCCCCTCCTGGAGGGCGACTCAGTCGACTTCACCGGCCAAACCCTCACCGCGAGAGGCAGCATCCAATTGCCATCTCAGCAGCAGGCACCGCAGGTGCTGCTGGCGGCGTTGGGTCCGGGGATGCTTCGGGTGGCTGGTGAGTTGGCAGATGGGGTGGTGACCTGGATGACCGGGCCGAGGACGCTGACCGAGCACATCGTGCCGTCGGTCACCGCCGCGGCCACCGCTTCTGGACGGCCGGCACCTCGCGTGGTGGCTGGCCTAGCGGTTTGCGTCACCGACGACGCGGCCGAGGTGAGAGCGCGATTCGGTGCACAGTTCGCGATGGCCGGCCAGGTCCCGGAGTACCGGGCGATGCTCGAACGCGAAGGGGTCGACTCCCCGGCCGACCTCTTGATCGCCGGTTCGGAGGAGCAGGTCGCCACAGTGATCAAGCAACTCAACTCCACCGGCATAACAGACCTGATGCTCGCCCCCTTCGGAACTCCCAGCGAACAAAGCCGGACGACAGCTACGCTGGCCACATGACGACACCGATACACGCAGCCGTCGTTCTCTAATTCTCCGTTCCTGCTCACCGGCGCCGACCTCACTGGCCACCGGTCGAGCCACGCTGCCCGCATCAGGTCTCGACGTGCAGGAACGACGCATGAACTTCATCACCGTGGACGATCGACTGTCCGCATCCCAGGCCTCGCGCTTCATTGACCAGGGCAACCAACTGATCTGGCAAGGTGACTTCCAGAACGCCAAACAGTTGCTTGCCGCCCTCAAACGACGGAGAAAACCGTTCACTGCAAGGACATTCCAGCACTACCGCAACCACCAGGCCAACCAAGCGCGTCGACTCAACTCCCTGCTGATCCCACTGGAGGACCAGTACGTCGTACCGCTTCGCCGCGCACCCGACATCGCTCAACCGTGCGAGGAGGCGTACGGGCCGAGCACAGGCCCGCGGCTCCTCCCCCTCCGAGAGCTGCTCGGTGTGATCGGTGCGCACCAACTCCGCCGCACCGGCATCGCCATCCCTGCCCTGAAAGCACGAATCCATCCCCACTACGGAGTTTTCCCACCCACCAGACCCGAGTACGTCGAGCTGGTGGCAAGTCAGCCCTTGCCTGAGGCAACAGTTGCCTTCGACATCGGAACCGGCACAGGCGTGCTCGCCGCACTGCTCGCCACCCAGGGCGCCAAGGTGATCGCCACCGACACCAGCAGCCGTGCGATCACCTGCGCCCGCGACAACCTCGACCGGCTCGACCTGGCCGATCGAGTCGACCTCGTGCATGACGATCTGTTCCCGCCCGGCCGCGCGGATCTCGTCGTCTGCAACCCTCCCTGGATCCCGGCGCGCCCGATCTCTCTGCTCGACCAGGCCGTCTACGACGAGGACGGTCGGATGCTGCAGGGCTGGATCAACGGCCTCGCCGATCACCTCACCCCGAACGGCGAGGGCTGGCTGATCCTGTCCGACCTCGCCGAACACCTCGGCTTGCGCAGCCGCTCCGACCTCCTGGCCCAGTTCGCGCAGGCAAACCTGCGGGTCGCCGGGCGCGCGTCCGCAGTACCGAGGCATCGAAAAGCCAACAACCGCAGCGATCCGCTGCACTGGGCCAGGGCGAAGGAGGTGACCTCGCTCTGGCGGTTGAAGGTCATGAGGAGTTAGCGGACGCCTCTGGTTCTGGGAGCCACGCGCCGGGCGGGATGGCGAGCCAGTCGTCGCCCGCCAGCTCGTCGACCGCTGTGTTGAGCGCGTCGAGAGCGGGGTGGGTGAGGTCGGCTCGCCAGATCATCGACCACGGGTAGAGGACGACGGGGTCCACGACGGGTCGCAGTACCGCACCCGGGACCGGCGGCTGGGTGCTCATCGTCAGGATCGGGGAGCTCCGGTCGCGGATGTGCTGCGCGAGCTCGTCGGCGCCGCCCTCGACATGCGGATGCGCGAGCGTCCGATCGACGCCCCACGGCGCGAGTACCTGCAGGATCGCGTGATCCCAGGCCGGGGTCGCGTGGTTCCCAGCCCGGTAGCACAGTCCGGTCCTTCGCAGGGCCTGCAGCGGGATCTCGGCCAGCTCGCTGAGCGGGTGGCCTTCGGGGAGCAGGACGGCCAGGGATTCGTACCGCACGACACGCTGACGCAGACCTTCGGCCGGTCCGGGATGCCGGCCGAAGGTCACGTCGAGCCGGTCTGCCAGCAGCAGCGGTACGGCGGCCTCGGTCCCGGTGTGGAAGCGGACGAAGAACTCCAGCTCCGGCGCGATCCGCCGGGCAGCCGCGAGCACGAGCGTGGGCGTCAGCCCCGGGCCGACGACGTCGACGGTCATCGACGGGGCGAAGCCGCGCAACTCGTGCACGGTGAGGTCGTGCAGGCTGATCAACTCGCGCGCCCGGACGAGCAGCTTCTGACCGGACGGCGTCAGCTCGACGCGGCGGGTGGTTCGATCGAGCAGCCGGGCGCCGAGACGGTCCTCCAGGCGGCGGATGTCGCGGCTGAGGGCTTGTTGCGCGATGAAGAGGCGCTGGGCGGCGCGGCTGAAGTGGAGTTCCTCGGCCACGACGACGAAGTACCGGAGCAGGCGGATCTCCAGGTCGTCGGGCACGGCTCCTTATTAACACACCAGGTGTGTCAATAGTGGTCGAACAGGTGTTGGAGTTCACCTCCCGGCCTCCCGCATGGTCGAGCCATGGGAGCAAGAGGCTGGACAGCGAGCTGTTACTGGGCGACCGGCGTACTGAACGCTTTGTGGGGCGCGACCTTGCCGGCGACCGACGCACGGCTCGACCTCGGGCCCGGCCGGATCGGCGGGCTACTGATGGCGTTGGCCATCGGCGCACTGGTGGCGATGCCACTCGCCGGACGGGCCGCCGACCGATGGACCGGCAGGCGCCTGCTGCGCTGGGCGATGCCGGGTGCGGTGGTGGCGCTCGGGCTGACCGCCTTCGCACCGTCGGCCGGCGTACTGATGGTCACGGCCGTCGTGTTCGGGATGCTGTCGGGCGCCCTCAACGTCGCCCTCAGCCTGCAAGCGGTGAACGTCGAACGAACCACCGGCCGCCCGGTGATGGGCTCAATGCACGGCACCTGGACCCTAGGCGCCGTCCTAGGAGGAGCAGCCGTAACCACAGCCCTCCACCTCAACACCCCAGTCCAACCCCTCCTACTAACCGCCACCACCCTCCTACTCCCCACCACCCTCACCCTCACCCACAAACTCTCGCCCTTTGCAGCCGCAGCTCCAGCAACAAAGGCGGTGGCAGAGGAAGTCACTGGTGAGGTTCGGCGGGGGTGGGTGGTGGTGGGGTTGGGGGTGGTGGGGGCGGCTGGGTTTTTGACTGAGGGGGCGGCTACTGATTGGGCCGGGTTGCATGCGACTCGGGTGCTCGGGGCGGATCCCGCGATCGGTTCGCTTGTGTACACCGCGTTCTTCGTCGCGATGACCGTCGTACGGTTTGCCGGCGACCCGGTTCGTGCCCGGCTCGGGCCTGCTCTCACCATCAGGATTGCCGGCGCAACCGCCACCGCGGGGTACGGGCTGGTCCTGCTCTCGGGCGTCATCGAGACCTCCCCCGTCGGTACGGCGATGGTCGGCTGGGTACTCGCCGGCGCCGGCATGGCCGTCGTCTGGCCGGTCGTCGTCAGCACGCTCGGCACCTCCGGTGCATCCGCCCGGCGACTCTCGACCGTCACCACCATCAGCTACGGCGGCGGCCTGGTCGGTCCCGCTCTCATCGGCTCCGTCGCCAGCCACGCCGGTCTGCCGACCGCTCTCCTGATCCCGGCGGCGCTCGCGGTCCTCGTAGCCGCGGCAGCACCCGCCGTACTCAAGCTGACCGGCGGCACGCCGATCACCGTCAACTGACAAACCAAAGGTGGCCGGATCGATGATTCCGGCCGCCGGCGGGAGTCTCACCGGCAGATGGCTGAAGCACTACCTATCCACCACCGAAGCCAACCAAGCACCAATAAGGAGCACTCGATGAACCACACCGTGACCGCCCTGACCCTCGACGTCGACGACGCCCGCCTGTACTACGAAGTACGCGGCTCCGGCCCACTCGTCGTCCTGGCCGGAGCACCCATGGACGCCCGTTCGTTCGCACCCCTGGCCGACCTGCTGGCCGGCGACTACACCGTGCTGACCACCGACCCGCGCGGGATCAACCGCAGCCCGCTCGACAACCCCGACCAGAACTCGACCCCGCAGCAGCGGGCCGCCGACCTGGCCGCCATGATCGCCGAGGTCGGCGCCGGACCTGCCATCGCGTTCGGTTCGAGCGGCGGAGCGGTCAGCGTGCTCGCGCTCGCGCAGCACCACCCGGAGATGGTCAGCACCGTCATCGCCCACGAACCGCCGCTGCTGGACCTGCTCGACGACCGGACCGAGCAGTTCCGGCTGTCGGAGGACCTGCGCGCGACGTATCTGGCCGGCGACCCGATCGGCGCCTGGGGCAAGTTCTTCGCGCAGGCGAACATTTTCCTGCCCGAGGGCGCGCTCGAGGGCATGTTCGGCGGCGAGCGCGACCCGCAGTCGGTCGCGGACGAGCGGTTCTGGTTCGCGCACGAACTGGGTGGGAGCGTCAGCTGGCAGCCCGACATCGCCGCCTTGCGAGACGGTCCCGTCCACATCGTGGTCGGCATCGGCGAGGACTCGGCCGGCCAACTCT
This sequence comes from Kribbella sp. NPDC023855, assembly GCF_040639475.1. Classification (NCBI taxonomy): domain Bacteria; kingdom Bacillati; phylum Actinomycetota; class Actinomycetes; order Propionibacteriales; family Kribbellaceae; genus Kribbella; species Kribbella sp. NPDC023855. The sequence goes on along the minus strand of NZ_JBFAAA010000012.1, from coordinate 92,542 downwards.
GCGAGCGCACCTCGACCGCGCTGGCCACCGAACTGGGCGTCACCCCGACCCGCTTCCCCGGCGGTCACACCGGCTTCGCCGAGGATGCCGAGGGTTTCGAGCCGGTACTGCGCGCAGTACTGGCCGATCGCCCGGACCTGCGCCACTCACAAACCTCCCTCGGGTGACGGCTGCCAGGCGTGGCACCGCTCACTGATCGGACCGCCAGGCCGGTTTGTGAGTGGCGCACGTCCGCCCTTCGTTGCGAGGCGGCCTACTGACCAGTGAGCGGACGGGGCAGACTAGGAGCGGTCGGGGTGGCTCAGCGGCCTCCCCGGCCGGGACTGGCCAGATCGGGTCGAGGCGGCACTGCGTGTCCTCTTGACCTCAACACTGGTTGAAGTTTGAAGGTAGACCTCGGAGGGTTGGTTGACCTGCGCCGGAATGGGCACAGGCGCCACATCGTCCGGATCTCGCAGAACACGGCCCTTCGGGGCCCTGACGAAGGAGCAGAGTTGACTACGTCGTACACGCTTCCGGACCTCGGCTACGACTACGGCGCGCTGGCGCCGCACATCGCCGGCGAGATCATGGAGCTGCACCACTCCAAGCACCACCAGACCTATGTGAACGGCCTGAACGACACCCTGGAGAAGCTGGCCGCGGCCCGCGAGAAGGGCGACTTCGGCTCGATCGTCGGGCTGGAGAAGACGCTCGCCTTCAACCTCGGCGGCCACGTCAACCACTCCATCTTCTGGAAGAACCTGTCCCCGGACGGCGGCGACAAGCCCGACGGCGAACTGGCCGCCGCGCTGGACGAGTCGTTCGGCTCGTTCGACGCCTTCCAGGCCCACTTCACCGCAGCCGCCACCACCATCCAGGGCTCCGGCTGGGCCATCCTCGGCTGGGACGCACTGCAGGGCCAGCTCCTGATCCACCAGCTCTACGACCAGCAGGGCAACCTGCCTGCCGGCCAGATCCCGATCGTGATGCTGGACATGTGGGAGCACGCCTTCTACCTGCAGTACAAGAACGTCAAGCCGGACTACGTCAAGGCCTGGTGGAACGTCGTCAACTGGGCCGACGCCCAGGCCCGCTTCGACGCAGCCCGCGCAAACGCCGGCGGCCTGATCACCGTCGCCTGACCCACCCCTGACCCGAAGAATCCCCGGCCGACCCGCCGGGGTTCTTCGGTCTCCGGTGGACCTGTTTGTCGAGTGCGTGCGGCTTGTTCCGGGCTCGTGACGCGGAGCGTCACCTCGCAATCAGTTGATGCGACCGCGGGCACCCGGAGATGGCTGCAGGGCAAGTGCAGGAGGCTTGTAGTAGGTGTGGCGCGGTCAGCGCGGTCGCTCCAGCCCGACACCGCCGACAGCAGAATCAGTAGCCACCGGCTCGCTCACTTCGGGCCTCCAGGCGCGAAGTGACGCGCAGCATCACGAGCCCGCACCAGCCACCGCAGGACTCAGCTAGAAACCGCCGGCCCGACCGCTCCCGCCGCTCAGCCACTTTGTGGATCCGCCCTGCCCGCATCGCACCTTCAGACCGCGAGGTGACGCGCAGCGTCACGAGCCCGAGCCGCCGCCGGCACCCGGCCGCGGCAGCACGCCAGCTGCTCAGCCGCTTGAAGATCCGCCCGGCCCGCCATCGCATCTACAAATGGCGATGTGACGCCCAGCGTCGCGAGTCCACTCGCCAGCCGCCGCTGGAGTCAGCTAGAAACCGCCGGCCCCCGACCGCTCCTCCCGCACACCCGCTTGCAGACCCCCCTTGCCCGCATCGCATCGTCAGACCGCGAGGTGACGCGCAGCGTCACGAGCCCGAGCCGCCGCTGGCACCTGCCCCGGCCATCTCATCTTCTGACAGCGAGGTGACGCTCAGCGTCACGAGCCCGTTCGCCAGCCGCCGCTGGACTCAGCTAGAGACCGCGGGCTCGGTAGCTCCTTCGGCTCGGCCGCTTTGTGATCCGCCTTGCCCGCATCGCATCGTCAGACCGCGAGGTGACGCGCAGCGTCACGAGCCCGAGCCGCCGCTGGCACCTGCCCCGGGCATCTCTTGTTCTGAAGGCGAGGTGACGCCTAGCGTCACGAGCCCGCACCAGCCACCGCTGGCACCTGCACCGGCCATCTCATCTTCTGACGGCGAGGTGACGCCCAGCGTCACGAGCCCGGGAGGACCGGTCAGCGTTGGCCTCGGCCTGAGGATAGGCGGGCTACTGCTTTGGTGATTCGGTTGGCGCGGGTTTCTGGCTTCTTCGCCTCTTCGATGCCCAGCACGAACCAACTCCGCTGGCTGTACGACAACCCGTCGAAGAACGCCCGCGCCTTCGGTTCCGCATCCAGCGCCGCCGCGAAGTCCGCCGGTACGTCAACCTCCCGCGGCTGGTCGTCAACCTCGAGCTCGACCTCGATCTCATCCCCCGCCGCCAACCCCGACGCCTCGCGGTGTTGGGCGCTCAGCGAGATCATGTACCGCCCACCCATCACCGCCACCGTGTTGCGATACCGATACCCGTTCACCGTCACCACCACCGGCGGCTTCTTCCCGCGCCCGAGCGCCTCAATCACCTCCGCCGGCACCTCGATCCCGGTCGTCGTCGTGCCGAGCAGCGTCGTCGTGAACCGCATCTCACCCTCCGAAGTACTCGGTCAGCACCGGCGCGATCGCAGCGGCCTTGAGCATGTGGTTCTGCCCCGCAATCTCCCGATACGAAGCACCCGGTACTGCGTCCGCGACGGCCCGCACCGAAGTCCGCATCCAAGCCGGACTCTTCCCACCACCCAAAACGAGCACCGGCACCTCGATCCCGGCCCACTGCGACCGATCGAGCGGCTGACCAAAAGCGTTCGGTCCAACCACCTCAGCGTCGTACCAAAGCGTGTGCGCGACCGCCTTCATCCCCTTCCAGGCCGGCATCAACTTCATCAGCGAGACAACAAAACCGGGCAGCCCGATCCCCTTGGTCATGAAGTACCGGATCGCATCCCCAGGCCGATCCGCCAACGCCCGCAACTCGCCAACCCACTCGCGCGGGATCGGTTTGCGACTCCCATCGACCACAAACGGCGCCTCGAAAACCGCCAGCTTGCTAATCGCCACCCCGGCCGCAGCGGCCCGCAACGCCAGCGCCGCCCCAGACGACGTCCCGTAGACGTACGCCGACCCACCAGCCGCCTCGATCACCGCGGCCAGATCCTCGATCTCCCGGTCCACCTCGTACTCCGCTGCGTCGCCGCTGTCCCCGCGCCCGCGCCGGTCGTAGTTGTAAACCGTGAACCCAGCAGCCAGCAGCGCCGCCAACTCCGGCATCGGCCCCTGCGCGCGACTGCACAACGCGCCATCGACCAGCACCACCGCAGGACCCTCACCAGCCCGGTCGTAAGCGATCGGCGTTCCATCTTTCGAGTCCACGGTGTTCATGACCAGAACTCCTTCAGAGCCGGTGCCAGTACTGCGGGGTCAACATTGTGCTGCTGCTCAGCCAGTACTACGTGACTTCCGTCCTCCAGCAAGTCGACCAGAGCCTTGTTGCTGGCAGTCATCCACGGCTGCGCCACGCTGCCGGTCAGCACGCAAGTCGGCTGATGAACCGCCTTCACCGCCTCGAACGGGATCGAGTAGTCGCCCATCACCGTCGCGTCGTACGCGAGGGTGTGCGCGATCGCCTCCTGCGCCGGCCACCAGGGCGACGCCTTCGCCTGCGCGACGAACTCGGCGGGCAGCCCGACCACCTCCGCCATGAAGTACTCCGCGGCCTTGTCGCGCCGGCCCTCCGCGACGAACGCGCGGTAGATCGACGCGGTGTCGGGGACCGGCCGGCCCTCGGCACCCTCGAGGAAGTACGGCGGCTCCCACAGGGCCAGGCGGTTCACCGGCCGGCCGGCCGCGGTCGCCAGCAACGCGAGCGCGGCGCCGGACGACGTACCGTAGACGTGTGCCGAGCCGCCCGCGACGGCGAGGATCGCGTCCAGGTCCTCGAACTCGCGCTCGACCGCGTAGACCTCGGCGTCATCGCTGTCGCCGCGGCCGCGCCGGTCGTAGTTGTAGACCGTGAAGTTCTGCGCCAGCAACGCGGCCAGCGGGGCGTTCGACATCCGGTCGACCGATCCGCCGCAGACCAGGACGACCGCTGGCCCGTCGCCGAGCCGGTCGTACGCGATCGAGGTGCCGTCGGCGGAGATGACCTTTTCCATGATGTGCTCCTTCGCAGCGGCCGATGCCTGTCATCTGGCCTCACTGCTGCGTCGGATGACCAGGGCGGAAATCGACACGGTCGCGAAAATACTTTCAGCAGGCCGCCGCGCGGTCGAGCAGCAGCGTCCGTTCGCGCTCGTTGCGGGTCAGCCCGGCCGCCTTCTCGAACTCGGCGCGCGCCTCGTCGAGCCGGTTGAGTTTGAACAGCAGGTCACCCCGGACGCTCGGCAACAGGTGGTAGTCCTTCAGCGATGGCTCGTCGGCCAGCGCATCCACCGCGACGAGCCCACGCTCGGGGCCGAACGCCATCGAGATCGCGACCGCCCGGTTGAGCTCGACCACCGGCGACGGGACGACCTGCGCCAGTACGGCGTACAGGCCGGCGATGCGCGCCCAGTCGGTGTCCTCGGCTTCGGCGGCTCTCGCGTGGCAGGCCGCGATGGCAGCCTGGAGCAGGTACGGCCCGGGGTTGCCTTCGAGGGCCCAGGCGCGGTCGATGCTTTCCAGGCCGCGGCGGATCAGCAGGCGGTCCCAGCGGCGGCGGTCCTGGTCGAGCAGGAGGACGGGCTCACCGTTCGGGCCGATCCGGGCGTTCGCGCGCGACGCCTGGATCTCCATCAGCGCGAGCAGGCCGTGGACTTCGGGCTCGGTCGGCATCAGTTCGGCGAGAAGCCGGCCGAGCCGCATCGCCTCGTTGCAGAGGGCCGGACGCATCCAGTCGTCACCGGCGGTCGCCGAGTAGCCCTCGTTGTAGATCAGGTAGATGACTTCGAGCACCGAGGAGAGCCGCGCGACCAGGTCGTCACCGGTCGGTACTTCGAACTGCACGTCGGCCTTGGCCAGGTTGCGTTTGGCCCGGACGATCCGCTGCGCGATGGTCGCCTCGGGGGCCAGGAAGGCACGGGCGATCTCGTCGGTCTTCAGGCCGCCGAGCAGCCGCAGGGTGAGCGAGACGCGCGCGTCGGTGGTGAGCACCGGGTGGCACGCGGTGAACACCAGGCGCAGCAGGTCGTCCTCGATGGTGTCCTCGAGGATCGCCTCGACGTCGTCTTCGACGCTCTCGCCGTCGATCTCCAGGTCGTGACCAAGCTCGGCGAGTTTGCGCTGGTACGTCTCCTTGCGCCGGATCAGGTCGATCGCGCGCCGCTTGGCGATCGCCATCAGCCAGGCACCCGGATTGTTCGGTACGCCGGACTCCGGCCACTGCTCCAGCGCCGCCACCAGCGCGTCCTGCGCGAGCTCCTCGGCCAGGCCGACGTCGCGCACGATCCGCGCCACCCCGGCGATGATCCGGGCCGACTCGATCCGCCAGACCGCGTCGATCGCCCCATGAGTCTCGGTAACCGTCACCCGACCGATAGAACAACACCCCCGCCCCAACCACAACCCCGGTTCCGGTTGCCGCAGTCACCTCTCGATGACCGCGGCCATCCGGAAACCGCTCAGTTCTGGAAGATGCCGGCGTCGGGGGCGAAGTCGGCCTCTTCGACGACCCGGCGGACCTCGACCTCGTCGTCGAGCGCCTCGGCCAGCCGGGCGGCCCACTCGATCGCCTCGTCCTTGGAGCGGACGTCGACGACGATGACGCCGCCGACCAGCTCCTTGGTCTCGGCGAACGGCCCGTCGGTGACCGTGCGCTTGCCACTGGCCACCTTCACCCGGGCGCCCAGCGAACTGCGGTGCACCCCTTCGGCGAACAGCAGCACCCCCGCCTTCGACAGGTCGTCGATGACCTTGCCGACGTTCTCGGCAACCTCCTGGCTCACCATCCGCCCGGCCTCGGTGTCGGCGTCGGCCTTGTTGATGATCATGTAACGCATCGCTGCAACTCCCTCGTCAATGGTGTCGACCCTTGTGATCTCACGTCGACCGGGTCAGCACCAGATCGACACCCCGCGAGGAATAGGTTTCAGCTCTCGGCGAGCACCTGGGAGGTCGCGTCGTACAGGCGGCGGGCATCCTCGGGGTCGAACATCGGGAGCGCCGGGTCGACGGGGCGGTCGATGGCCCGCAGGATCAGGCGCTCGGCCGGCTGATTGTCCAGTACGGCGATCGTGGAGCGCACGCTCTGCTCGGGCGCCTTGGCGAAGAGCGCCGCCAGCGTCTGGGCGGCCGCTCGGTACGGCTGCGGGAGGTGGTTGTTGCCGCTCTTCGTGTACGGCGGCCGCTGGAGCAGGAACTTGGTCCGGCCCTCGGGATGGTTGTTCACGTAGTGCACGCCGAGCAGGTCGTTCGCGCGGCCGGCCCGGACGGTGGCGCGGATCATGCTGTACTTGCGGGCGCTGTTGAGGTCGTCCCAGTAAACCGATCCCTTGAGCCCGGTCGCGCCGATGCTCGCAATGATCGGTCGCTCGCCCCGCTCGAGCAGTGGCGTCAGGCCGTAGCTGAGGATGAAGCGGCTGAGGTAGTAGAGCGTGAAGGTGCCCTCGTACCCGTCGGGCGTCTGGTGCCGTTTCGGGAACGGCAGCATCGCGGTCAGCACCAGCGCGTCGAGTGAGTCGTGGCGGGCCTCGATCTCCTTGATCACCCGGTGGTTCTCCGCGATCGACAACAGGTCTGCCTGGATGAACGCGGCTCGCTCCCGAGCGCCGGCGGGCAGCGCCGCAGCGTCGGCGAGTAAGCGCTCGCCGCGCGCCGCAGTACTGCCGGCGACTGTCACGCGGGCGCCTTGGCGCAGGTAGTGCAGGGCGATCGCGCGGCCCATGCCGGTCGTTCCACCGGCGATGAAGACGTCTTTCATCGGTGCTTCCCCTTGCCTGGAGAGATAAGTCATCGACCGATGACTTGGCTTCACTGTAGGCAGCCGCGGAGTACCATGTCAACGATCGATGACTTGGAGGCGACGGTGGCGCACAAGCGGGACCGGGAGGCGACCCGGGCGCGGTTGCTGGAGTGCGCGCGGCTGCGGTTCGCCCGCGACGGGTACGACGGCGCCAGCGTGCGCGACGTCGCCAGCGACGTCGGGGTCGACGCGGCCCTGGTGTTCCGGTACTTCGGGTCGAAGTCGAACCTGTTCGCCGAGGCGATGGCGGGTTCGTCGGAGCCCCTCGTCCTGCCGTCGGGGCCGGTCGAGGAGTTGCCAGGGAAGTTGCTGCAGCAACTCGTGTTCGAGGACTGGGCGGAGTACGCCGGGGAGCATCCACTGATCGCGATGCTGCGGTCGGCCGGTCACGAGGACATGCGCGACCGGGTTCGTCAGCAGGTCTGCGACGGGTATCTCGGCGCACTCGAGGAGCTTGCCGAGGGCAACGATGACGCGGCGCTGCGGACCGAGCTGTTCGGCGCTTGGCTGCTGGGCATTGGCATTCTGCGCACAGCGGTCGGCACTCCGGAGCTCACCAAGGCCGGCCTTGATGACCTGGCCCCGCATCTCGCTGCAGTGGCCACCGCGCTCTTCGGCCGCCCGGTCCCCGCACCGGCTGGGGATGACTCTGCTGGCTGATCGGGCGGGTTGATCAGTTGGGCTGGTCGCCGTTGGGGTTGTAGGCGCAGGCGTCGGCGAGGTCTTCGGTGGGAGCGGGCGGCGTGGCCTTGCCGGTGCCGGGTCGGGCGAGGGTCTTCGGCGACTTCGTGCTCGGTGTCTCCGACGGGGTCGCGCTCGGGGTCTCCGTCGGGGTAGTGGCCGGCTGCTCGTTCTTCGGGGCGAGTGCCGCGGCGACGGTCTTGCGCAGGCCCTCGTAGTCGGGGTGGAGGTACTTGAGGCGCAGCTTCGAGACGTCCAGGGACACGTTCGACACCGTGCCCGCCTTCACCTTCCTCGCCAGCTGGATCAACGCCGGCAACAGCTCCTGCGGGATGTCCGTCCGCAGCAGGTTCTTGCCCGCCTTCGCGACCGCCTGGTACTTCGTCGCCAGCGTCCGCGGGTCGGCGGCATCGACGATCGCCTTGATCGTGCACCGCTGCCGGATCTGCCGCTGGTCGTCGTCGGCGCCGTACCGGCCGCGGGCGAACCAGAGCGCGCGACGGCCGTCCAGATGCTGTTTCGGGCCGGGCTCGATCCACTGGCTGGGCGGGATGCCCGCGCTGCTGACGCCGCCCATCGCGACCCGCTCGTTGACGTTGACCGTGATCCCGCCGAGCGCGTCGACGATCTGGTCGAAGCCCTGCAGGTTGACCTGGAGGTAGTAGTCGAGCTTGAGCCCGACCGCCTCGCCCACCGACTGCTTCAGCACGTCGGCGCCCTCGTTGTCGGACGGGCCGAGGATGCCGGGATGCGCGTCCGGGATGTTCTGGTACATCGCGGTCAGCATCCACTCCAGCCGGCCTTCCAGGCTGAGCCCTTCCTTGCCGAACCCGTTCGGGTAGAACTTGTGCAGCGGCGAGTCCTTCGGGAACGGCATGAAGGTGAGCTGCCGCGGCATCGAGATCAGCGCGGTGTCGCCGGTCGCGGTGTCGATACTGGCGACGATCACGGTGTCGGTGCGGACGCCGACCCGGTCCTCGGCGTCGTCCCCGCCGAGCAGCAGCAGGTTGAGCCGCGGCCGGTTCTCCCACGGGTCCTTCACGTTGACCGTCTTCGGCCGGGTCGCGCTCTTGCTCTCCTCCTGCGAGACGAACACGTCCTGGACCAGGTCGCGCTGCGCCAGCACGCTCTGCACGGCGACCGCCGCGGGTGCGGTGACGGCGAAACACAGGATGCCCACGAACACCGCGCCGACCGCCCGTCCGCCAGGCGCGACAGTTGCCGGACGCAACAAACGGTGCGAGCCGACGATCACGGCGATCCAGGACAGCGCGATGACGCCGATCACCAGACTGGTGGCCAGCAACCGACTCGGTACGACGGCAGCCGCGAGCACCTCGTCCCGCCGGGTGAGCCCGACGTACACCCCAAGCCCGACCAGTCCGGCCGAGACCGTCAGCACGAACACACCCAGCCGCTTACGCCCACCAAGAATCAACCCAAGGCCGGGCACCAACGCACCTAGCAGCGTCAACCCCAACGCCCGTGGCACCGACCGAGCCCGCCGAGCCAACCGCTCAGCCGCCCCTCGATCCCACCCAACCCCGTCCCCCACAACTCCCCCGTCCCCCAGGCTCCCACCGTCACCAGTACCGACGCCGCCCCCACCGCCCCGGTTCCCACCACCCCCAGCGCCTTCGCCGCCTCCGCCCCGGTCCCCACCACCCCCAGCGCCTTCGCCGCCTCCGCCCCGGTCCCCACCACCCCCAGCGCCTCCGCCCGCGCCGCCTTGGCTCCCGCTATCACGGCCGCCACCGGCACCTGCCCTAGCGCCAACGGCGCGATTCAGGTCAGCGCCACTCGCCCCTCCAGCATCCGCGCCAGCAAGCCCGGCCACAAGGTCACCGGCCCGACCCGAGCCAACCGCCCCCCGGGCGTCACCCTCAACGTCGTTCCGAGCAGCCCGAGCCGCCTCGCGGGCGTCACCCCCAACGTCGTTCCGAGCAGCCCGAGCAGCCCGAGCCGCCTCGTCGGCATTGCCCCCAGCGCCACCGCTCTCACCATCGCGGCCGTCGACGGCCTGCTCCTGATCCCCGGACCCGACAGGAGGGTTCGTCCCAGCGGTGGCGGGCGTGCGGGGTTCTTGGGTGCGCTTTGCGCGGGAACGACGCCCCATGGACTCCCCTGTCGCCCGAAGGTTCCTGCGACCGGTACCCAAGCCGCACACTTCTTCAGACGCCGCGGACGCTCAAACGGTTTACCTTCAGCGGAAGTCCACCTGCCCCTGCGGCACCCGCGTCGGGTCCAGCGGCCGCAGCAGGCCGGCCGCGAACCACGCCTCGACCGACTTCGCCTCCTTCGGATTCGGCACGTACACGACCCGCGCCATCCAGTCGTCGGCGTTGTTCCGGCGCCACTCGAGGATCAGCCCCGGCCAGGGCCCGCGCTCGTACGCAGTACCGAGCACCCAGCAGTGCCGGCGGCGGTTGTCAGGCGGCGGCTCGCGCGGATAGCGCCTGTTGCTCCCCATGGATCAAGCATCGCACACACATTCGAATACAGCGCAAGTCAGACCGGCAGATGAGCGCCCGTCACGCCGGGAGTCTCGGCGAGCAGACGCAGTACGGTGGCGATCTGGGCCGGCGGCGTCCACTTCGAGGTGTCCGCCGACGGCATCTCACGCCGGTTCGCCGGGGTGTCGATGACGCCCGGCAGGATGGCGTTCACCCGCACGTTGTCCTTCTTGTACTCGACCGCCAGCGCGTCGACCAACGCGAGCACGCCCGCCTTCGAGGTGACGTAGCCGGCCGCTCCCGAGAACGGCTTCAGCGCCGCGCCACTCGACGTACAGGTGATCGATCCACCACCCGCGGCGACCAGCAGCGGCAGGACGGCCTGCGTCACCAGGTACGTCGGCCGAAGGTTGAGCGCGAACTGCGCCTCGAACTCCTCGATCGGCGTCTCATGCACCCGCCCGCCGGAAGCGAACCCGCCCACCAGATTCACCAACGCCCGCACCGGCGCACCCTCATCCGCACCAGCCACCCGCGCAACCTCCGCAGCACCCGCCGGATCAGCCAGATCCGCGACCACCGTCTGCAGCCCTTCAGCCTTCGGAAGCGCGCCCAGCGACTCCTCCGACCGCCCGGGCACGACGACCCGCCACCCCGCCCCCAAAAACTCCGCAGTCACCGCCGCCCCCAACGCCCCGGTGCCTCCAGCAACAACCACGGTCCCAGTCATCCCCGCAGCCTAATCGCCTCGCGCCTTACTCCGGGAGGGCGAGGGTTTGGCCGGCGGCTCGGGCTGCGGCGATGGTTTGGGAGAGGGTGTTTTTGAGGATGGCTGCTTCGTCGGCGAAGCCTTGTACTACGGAGGTGTCGCCGACTGGTTCGGTTCGGGCGAGGAGTTCGATGTAGCGGTCGCCGTCTTCGAGGGCGGCTTCGGCTCGCAGGGCCGCATCGGCGGAGCGGACGCGGTCGGCGTACCGCTCGAGTAGCTCGATCTTGCGTTTGATGGCGTCGACCGAGCGGCTGAGTGCGCGGCGTTGCGGGCCGAGCACGGCTTCCAGCTCGGCTGTCGCCATCCCGCTCGCCACTTCGCGCTGGCGGGCGCGGAGTACGGACTGCTCGTGCAGGATCTGGCCGATGTCCCAGAGCTGCTCCGGGAGGACGAGCTCGTTCTTCACGTCGTCGAGCAGGCCGCGTTGGGTGACTGTTGCCTCTAGCACCGATTTCACGGCGCGCTGGGCGCGGGCCAGCAACCGGGCGGACTCCTCGTCGAAATCCTCGGCCAGCAAGTACTTACCGTGCTGCAGCCGGACGGCCTTCTGACTGCGGTTCTCGACCGCGGAGCCGACAGCGACCGCGCCGGTGGTGACGACGGCGACCACTGCGAGCACGAGCGCGGACCAGGCGGCGACGGCCGTCGGCAGGGTCATCGCGAAGATGATCAGCGCGAGGATCCAGCCGCCGACACAGACCGCGAGCCAGACCAGCAACGAGCCGAAGGTCGCGGCCGGCTCGGTCGACCAGGAGGTCTGCCGTTTCGGCTTCGGCCGGCTCGCGGGCACGAAGAGCTCGGGCTTGCGCTCGAACAACCGGCGGACCTCCACCGGCACGTCCGGCGCGAACACCGGTTCCGGGCCCATCGCACCTCCTCGCGTCGTGCTGCCGATACTCAGCGTAGCGGCGTCCGCATCCTTTGCAGCTTCACGGCCAGCCCGTCGAGCACGATTCCCAGCCCGAACTCGAACAACTGGTCCAGCTCGTAGTCGAAGTCGAACTCCTCGGGGCCGAGCAGAGCGCGGAACCCGGCCAGATCCTGCTCGGCCACCATCGCCGCCAGCCGGTCCGCCTGGCCCTTCGCCCACTCGTCCGCCGTCATCCCGGTGTCCTGCTCGGCCTGCGCCTCCGGTTCGAGGTTGAGCGCGACGCCGCGGACGTAGCCGAACACGGTGATCGCGGCATACATGGAGGTCGCCGGGTCGACGCCGAAGCCCGCGACGGCACGCAGTACGGCGTCGGTGTGCGGCAGGAGGTTGGGCAGCATCTGCGGGCGTCCGAGGGTGACCGCGCTCGCGAGCCACAGATGAGCCCGGTACGCCGCCCACTGCTGCCGCGCGGCCGTCTCGATCCCGGCCCGCCAACTCGCCGGCCGCTGAGCCGGCAACGGAAACTCCCCGATCGCCGCATCCACCATCTGCAGCACCAGCGCCTCTTTACCCCCCACATACCGGTAGAGCGCCATAGTCGAAACCCCCAACTCCCCCGCCACCCGCCGCATCGACAACCCCGCCAACCCTTCCCGATCAGCAATCCCCACAGCAGCCCCCACCACCCCCTCCCGACTCAACCCCACTCCACCTGCCACCCCGTCAGAGCCGGGTGCGCTACCCGCACCCCGAGCGCGGAACGCGGAGCCTGCGCCGCGAGTGTGGAGCGCAGAACCAGGGGGGAAGACGCGGGCTCCGCCGGGCCCACCGCCGGCAACTCCCTCGCCCGCTCGCCCGGCTGGGCCGGCTGGGCCGGCCGCGCCGCCGGCGCCGCGAGTGTGGAGCGCAGAGCCTGGCGGGAAGGCATGGGCACCCGGCCCTCCGCTGGCGACGCCCCCGCCCACTCGCCCGGCGGAGCCGGCTGCGCCGCCGGTGTGGAGCGCGGAGCCGGGAGGGAAGGCGTGGGTGCCGACTGGTCCGCCGCTGCCAGCTCGGTTGCCGGACTGCCCGGGTGCGCCGGCCGCTCCGCTGCGGCCAATGCCGGCTGTTCCACCTGGGTGGCCGGCTGGGGCGACCACGGTGCCTACGCCGGGGACGGGTTGGGTTAGGCCTTCTTGGTGGAGGGTGGCTAGGACCTTGGTGGCTGTGGCCATGGCTATTCCGTGGGTGCGCACTAGTGCGCGGGTGGAGGGGATGCGGTCGCCTGGCTGGAGTTTTCCGGTGGCGATCAGGCGGCGGATCTCGGCGGCGATCTCCTGGTACGGCGCGGGCATGGGTTCCTCCGAACTAGTGCACCCCGACGGCGCACCCGTAGATCTGTGACTCTGTCACGTATACACCGTATGTGCACTACCCCCAGCGGAAGGAATCACCATGAAGATCCTCATCTCCGGCGCCGGTATCGCGGGTCCCGCGCTCGCCTTCTGGTTGCGGCGGGCCGGGTTCGAGCCGACCGTCGTCGAGCTCGCCGAAGCCCCGCGACCGGGCGGCCAGACCGTCGACGTCCGCGGGATCGCCCGTGAGGTGGTCGAGCGGATGGTCCTGATGCCCGCCGTCCTCGATCGCCGGATGCACGAACGCGGCCTTGCCTACGTCCGCGCCGACGGCCGCCGGACCGCCGCGATGCCGGCCGACTTCCTCGACGGGGCCGGCCCGGTCGCCGAGATCGAGATCCTCCGTGGCGACCTCTCGAAGATCCTGCTCGATGCCACCTCGACCGGCGTCGAGTACCTCTACGGTGACTCGATCACCCAGCTCGACCAGGACGACACCGGCGTACAGGTCACGTTCCGCAGCGGCGCCGAGCGTCGCTTCGACCTGGTGGTCGGCGCCGACGGCGTGCACTCGCGCGTCCGGTCGCTGGCGTTCGGCCCGGAGGCGCAGTACGTCGAACACCTCGGCGGCTACGGCTCGTTCTTCACCGTCAAGACTCCCGAGCCGCTCGACGGCTGGATGAAGATCCACTCGGCGCCGGGCGGCCGCTGGGTCGGGCTGCGGCCGGACCACGACCCGCAGTACGCGAAAGCCCTGCTCAGCTTCAGGTCTCCGCTGCTCCCCCGGCTCAAGCAGGCCGAGCAGAAGGACCTGCTCACCAAGACGTTCGCCGGCGTCGGCTGGCACGCCCCGTACCTGCTCGACGCGCTGCACGACGCGGACGACTTCTACTTCGACACCACCAGCCGCGTCGTCGTACCGGAGTGGTCGCGCGGCCGGATCGTCCTGCTGGGCGACGCCGGGTACTGCGGCTCACCACTGGCCGGCCACGGTACTGCGCTGTCGCTGGTCGGCGCCTACGTGCTGGCAGGCGAACTCGCGGCGTACGACGGCGACCACGCGCGCGCGTTCCCGGCGTACCAGCGAGAGCTGCAGCCGTACGTCGAGCAGCGGATGGAGTTGCCGCCTGGTGGGGTCAAGATGGCGATGCCGATGACCGCCCTGGGGATCCGGCTGCGCGACGCCTCGACCCGGCTGATGATGTCCCGCCCGTTCCGCCCCCTACTCGCCAAACTCGCCGCCACCCAGCCCGACGCCATCACCCTCAAGAGTCCGGCCACGACGAATCGAGGATGACGTCGACGAAGTTGGTCCGCTCGAAGCCCGGGACGAAACGGTCGAGCACGTCGGCCTTCACCGTGCCGAAGGTGCTCGCCGGGCGGTGCTCGAGGCCTTCGGTGAACGCTGCCAGGATGCGGTTCTTGAAGTCCGGCCGCGGATGCGCCGCGACCACCTCGGCCCGGGCTGCCGCGGAGATGGTGTCGAGGCCGAGACCGAGTACGTCCGCCTCGACCCCCGCCGTCACCAACGCGATCTCGGGCGCCAGGTGCCGCGGGATCTCCGGCGTGGTGTGCAGCGCGATCGCCGTCCACACCAACCGCGTCTCGCCGTCACCGATGCCGTGACCGCGCAGGAAGTCGGCGGCCGCGTCGGCGCCGTCGATCTCGAACCGCTGCATCGAGTCGCGGTAGCGGCTGGTCAGCCCGAGGTCGTGGAACATGGCGCCGACGTACAGCAGCTCCGGGTCGTACTTCAGCTCCTTCCCGTTCAGCGAGCCGAACAGGAACACCCGGCGGGAGTGGTCGTAGATCAGGTCGTCGGTGAGATCCCGGACGAGCTCGGTTGCCTCGGTGGCGAGCTTGCTGTCCGGGATGGCAATGCCTGCGATGCTGGACATCTGTCCTCCTAGTAGGTCGATCTCCAGCCTCACGGGCGAGCCGGTACGACGGTCGGCTGGTTCCGGACAGGGATCCCTCCGATCCGGACGACCGGGGAGGTGGGGTGGGGAAGGAATCAGCACCGCATACTCGTGACGTGCCTGATGTGCTGGTGGTCGTCTACGACGGAGTCCGGCTGCTCGACGTGACCGGACCGCTGGAGGTCTTCGCGGTCGCCAACGAGCAGGGCGGTGACTACCGATCCCGCCTGGCCTCGCCGGACGGGCAGGATGTCGTGGCGAACACCGGGACCAGGCTCGGCGTCGATCTCAGCCTGTCGGCAGCCGACGCGCGCGGCGCCACCCTCGTAGTACCGGGTGGACCCAACTGGCTGCACACCATCAGTGATGGCGGGCTGCTCGACCAGATCCGCCGCCTGGCCGGCCAGTCAGCCCGTACTGCGTCAGTCTGCGCGGGTGCCTTCGCCTTGGCGGCAGCCGGGTTGCTCGACGGCCGGCGGGCCACGACGCACTGGGAACTCGCGGACCAGCTGGCCCGGCGGTTCCCGCTGGTCGAGGTGGACAGCGACGCGATCTTCGTCCAGGACGGGCCGGTGATCACGTCGGCCGGGGTGACCTCGGGGATCGACCTCGCGCTCGCCCTGGTGGAGCGGGATCTGGGCGCGGCGACGGCGCGGCTGGTGGCCAAGCAGCTGGTGGTGTTCCTGCAACGGCCGGGTGGGCAGTCGCAGTTCAGCGTCCGGCTGAGCGCCGGTCAGGCGCGCAACGAACTGATCCGCAAGCTCCTGGACCGCATCACCGCCGAGCCGGCCGGTGACCACAGCCTGGAAAGTCTCTCCACCGCTGCCGGAGTCAGCGCCCGGCACCTGACCAGGCTGTTTCACGACGAGGTCGGCACCACGCCGGCGCGTTTCGTCGAGAAAGTCCGGGTGGAAGCCGCCCAGCAGTTGCTGGAGGCAACCACAGCTCCGCTGGACGTGATCGCCCGCCAGGTCGGTCTCGGCTCTCCCGAAACCCTCCGCCGGGCCTTTGCCCGCCTGCTCGACATCACCCCCGGCAGCTACCGAGCCCGCTTCCACACCACCGGCGTCTAACCCGAGGTGACGGCAGCGAACAGTCGCCGGCACCGATCGGTCATCTGCTGGGGCGTTTGGGTGGGGTGCTCGCTCCACCAGCTGATGGTGGTGGACACGATGCTGAACCAGAGCGCGAGCAGCAGCGACCGATCCTCGACATCGTTGCCCCCGGCAAGAACCTCGGCGACGCCTTCCGCGCCCATGGTGTTGAGGGCGTCCTGGTATCCACGGGCGACCGCGTAAGCCTCGCTCGGGCGAGGCAGGGTGCTGTCGTAGATGAGCTTCCAGTTCTGGGTGTGCCCGTCGAGAGCGTGGAAGATCGCGGTCAGGGTCGCGAGCGCCTTGCCTGGACCCGGTACGGTCTGGGCGGACGCGACCGCGTCGACGAGACTCCTGCCCGCCTGCTGGACGCAAGCTGCATGCAAGCCGTCGCGGGAGCCGAAGTACGTGTAGATGAGCGGCTTGGAGACTCCGGCGGCGGTAGCGATGTCGGTCAGCGAGGTGTAGGCGTACCCGCGGCTGCCGAACTCGGCGGTGGCGATCTCGAGGATCTGCTGTTCGCGTTGCTCGCGCGGGACACCTTTGGTGCCCGGCCGGCTCATCGGATCGGGTCGATCAGGACGCCCGGGTTGAGGATGCCGGCGGGGTCGAGGGCCGACTTCGCCGCGCGGAGGGCGACCGCGAACGGGTCGGGACGCTGGCGGTCGTACCAGGGGCGGTGATCACGGCCGACGGCATGGTGATGCGTGATCGTGGCGCCGTTGGCAGCCAGCGCTTCGGAGACGGCGAGCTTGATCTCGTCCCACTGCTCGACGGTCTGCCCCCACCGTCCGGCGGCATACACGCCGAAGTACGGCGCCGGCCCGTCGGGGTAGACGTGCGAGAAGCGGCAGCTGACCACCCCGACCGTCCCGGTGGCGGCGAACGCTGCCATCGCCGCGTTGAGGACGGCAGCGCGCAGGTCGTCGAAACGGTCCCAGGTACAGGCGGTTTCGAAGGTTTCCACGATCATCGACTGCGCGGCGAGCGCGTCGCGTTGATAGGGCATCCGCAGGAATGACGAGCGCCAGGTTTCGGCCGCGCCCGGCCGGGCAGCCTCGTCGGCCGCGTCAGTGACGCTGATCCCGTCGGGAGCTTGTCCGCCATGGTCGCGGCAGATGGTCTCGGCCCGGCGCATCGACTCTTCGACCGGATGATCGGCGGACTCGAACCCCAGCACCAGTACGCCGCCGGCGCTTTGAGTCCCGGCGTTCAGGAAGGCCTCGACCGGATCCAGCAACCGGCAGTTCGTCGGGAACAAGCCCGATTGCGCGATCGTGCGGGTGGCCGCGACCGCCTTGCCGTAGTCGTCGAACACCACGGATGCGCCGGCCCGCCAGCGCGGCCGGTCCTGAACCCGCATCCAGGCTTCGGTGATCACCCCGAGGATGCCCTCCGACCCCAGGAACATCCGGTCCGGCGACGGACCGGCCCCGGAGCCCGGCAGCCGGAGCGACTCACTGACTCCGACCGGGGTCGCCACCCGCATCGACTCGACCAAGTCGTCAATGTGGGTGTAGACCGTTGCATAGTGCCCGCCGGCCCGGGTGGCCAGCCAGCCGCCGAGCGTCGAGAACTCGAACGACTGCGGGAAGTGGCGCAAGGTCAGACCGGCGGGCCGCAGCCCTGCCTCCAGCGCCGGGCCGAGAATTCCCGCCTGGATGCGAGCCGCCCGGCTGGTCCGGTCGATCTCGATGACCTGGTCCAACCGTCCCAGGTCCAGCGAGACCGCACCCGCGTAGCCGGCGGAGTTCCGTGGCTCCACGCCGCCCACCACCGAGGTGCCCCCGCCGTACGGGATGAGCGCGATTCCAGCCGAACCGCACCAGTCGATGATGGCGAACACGTCCTGCTCGGTTTCCGGCCGTAGTACGAGATCCGGTACGTCGCTGACGCGGCCGAGCAGGTTGCGGACCACGTCCCGGAAGGCCTGCCCGCGTCCGTGCGCAACCCGATCGGCGATGTCCTGCGACGCCAGCGCGGCCAGCGGAGCAGGCGCCTGAATCCGGGACGCTGGGACCTCCAGCGAGGCCGTCGAGGGCGGCTCGTGCACCGTCAGGTCCGCGTCGGGGAGCAGCGCCGCCACGCGTTCGGTCAGCGCGGCTCGCTCGGCGCCGACCACCGCGTCCTCGACGTTCCCCCAGCCCCACCACGATCTCGTCACAGACCTACCCCCTCGAAACCGGATCGAGGAATTGACTCTACGGTAAATTACTGCAGAGTCAATTGACTCAGTCGAGGGGCGAGACCCAGTCGGGGTTGCGGCCGAGCAGGCCGAGCAGGGTGGCCAGGTCGGAGGCATTGCCAGGGGTTTTGACGCTGCGTTCGAAGGCGGCGCCGGGGCCGCGGGTGGAGTCGGTGTCGGGGATCCGGCGGGCCAGCGTGAGCGCCATCTCCACCATGTCCTGCGGTGGGTCGTACGGCGCGTCGATGGCGCGCGCCAGGTCCCACGCGTGCACCACGCAGTCCAACTGCCGGAAGGTCAGCGCGACCCGGCGCGGGAAGGTGCCGAACTCGCGGACCTCCATCGGCCGGTCCAGCGCGCCGCCATCGGCGAACGCCTCGGCGACGCGGACGTTCGAGCGGCGGTAGGCGCCCGCGGGGTTGTCGCCGAGCCGCCCGCCGGTCCAGACCTGGACCGGGGCCGAACCGTCGATCGCCGCCGCGGCGAAGCCTTCGTTCTCGCTGACGATGTGCCGCAGCAGGCCGTGCACCGTCCAGTCGGGGCAGGGGGTGGGGAACCACAGGTGCTCAGGGCGCACCTGCGTGACCACCTCGCCGAGTACCGTGCCGGCCCGCCGATCCAGATCCCGGATGTCCATCCGCGCTCCTCCCCGTCGTCCTGCCCTCGCTGAGCATAGGCCGCGATTCACCCGCCCGCCCGGCTTTCGGCGTGGATCGCCGCAGCCACACGGGTTAACCCTCGGCCCTGGTGGTGCGAGAATCGGCGGCATGGGCTTCCAGATCGCTAACGAACCGGCCGCCGACCAGGTCCTCGACGAGTATCCGTTCGCCGTCGTGGTCGGCATGATGCTGGACCAGCAGTACGGCATGGAGCACGCGTTCCGGGGTGGCTGGAAGGTGCTGAGCCGGTTCGGCAACCTCGACCCGGCCGCCATCGCCGCGGCCGAGCCGGAGGCGTTCAAGGAACTCTGCAGCCAACCGCCGGCCATTCACCGGTTCCCCGGCTCGATGTCGGCCCGGCTGCAGGAGCTGGCCGCGCTGGTCGAGTCGAAGTACGACGGTGACGTGACGCGACTGTGGACCGAGGCGACCACCGGGCAGGAGTTGTTCAAGCGGGTCCAGGAGCTGCCCGGTTTCGGCAAGCAGAAGGCGAAGATCTTCGTCGCCCTGCTGGCCAAACAGCTCGGCGTCCGCCCGCCCGGCTGGGAGGCCGTGGCCGGCGACTACGCCCTGGACGGCTACCGCTCGGTGGCCGACGTCGTCGACGCCGACTCACTCCTCAAGGTCCGTCAGTTCAAGCAAGAACAAAAAGCCGCCGCCAAACAAGCTGCCAGCTGACACGTCACCGCCATGCCGCCCACCACCACACACGGAGCGAGCGGTGACGCCGCGGCTGACAGTGTGCGGCTGGAGGAGGCGCTGGTTCGGGGGCCGTTCTGTGTGGCGTTGCGGTTGGCGGTGCGGGCCAGTGGGTTGAGTCTGGATCGGTTGCAGTTCAAGCTGCGCGAGCGCGGGACGCCGGTCAGCAAGACGGCGTTGAGTTATTGGCAGCATGGGCGCAATCAGCCTGAGCGTCCGGAGTCCCTGCGGGCGCTGAGCGCGATCGAGGAGATCCTCGGACTCGACAGCGGCGCGTTGGCCGCGTTGCTCGGTCCGCCGCGGCCGCGCGGGCGCTGGCTCGTCCAGAAGCCGGGCGCGCTGAGACCGGACCAGGCGTGGGCGCGTCCCGACGGGCTGGCCCGGGCGCTGCAGCGGATGGGGAGCAGTCTCGACGTGTTCCACCAGTTCGCTCAGCTCGGGCTCCATCTTCACCTGAGCGTCGACGCCGACCGGCGACTCGACTCGATCGGCCACCACCTGGTCGCCCGTGCCGACGTCGACGGTGTGGACCGCAAGATCGTCGCCTTCCGCAGCGACTCCAGTACGACCGAGCCGCTCAAGATCACCGGCACCCGCGGTTGCCGCGTCGGCCGGCAACGCCATGACGAGCCGACCGGCTTCACCACCTTCGAACTGCTCCTCGACCGTCCGCTCAGCGCAGGCGAACTCGCAGTACTGCACTACACCGTCCACACCAGCCTGCCGGACACGTGGCACAACCAGCGGGTCCAGCAGTCGTTACGCGACTTCTCCCTGCAGGTCTCGTTCGCCCCGTCGGTACTACCGGCCCGCGTCTGCCGCAGCTACCGCTCCACGGTCAGCGACAGCGGCCCCGTCACCGAGCTCTCCGTCGGCGCCAGCCACACCGCCGCCTTCGCCGTCCTCGACCCGGCGCCCGGCATCCACACCCTCGCCTGGGACTGGACCTGACCGCACCACAGCCGCGGCCAGCGCAGTAGTGATCGGTACTGCGGCCACAATCCCCAACCCGCCAACCAGAGCACGCACCACCTCGACAGCAACCCGCTCGGTCGACAGCACATAGCTCTCCGGCACCCCACTGATGCTGAACAACATCAGCATCGGCAGCGCAGCCCCGGCGTACGCAAGCACCAGCGTGTTGACCACAGCCGCCACATGCGCCCGCCCTACCCGCAGTCCCGCTCCGAAGAGCTCCCGCCGAGTGGCAGTCGGCTTGGCCGCGGACAGCTCCCACACCACGGCCGTCTGCGTGATGGCCACGTCATCCAGTACGCCGAGCGCTCCGATCACCAGTCCGGCGATCAGCAACCCCTTCACGTCCACACCAGGCACGTACGACGCCACCTCGGACGCGCCGTCCGCGCTGAGCCCGCTGATCCGGGTCAGCCGCAGGAACACCTCCCCCAGCACCGCGGTCAGCATCAGCGCGCCCATCGTCCCCAGCAACGCCACCGACGTATGCACGCTGATCCCATGCGTCAGGTACAACGCGAGCACCATGATCGCCGTACCGCCGACAACCGCCACCAGCAAGGGATCCGAGCCCGACAAGATGGCAGGCAGTACGAACTGCGTCAGCACCACCGCCGTCACCGCCAACGCCCCCAGCGCCGCAAGCCCGCGCCAGCGGGACAGCGCAATGACGGCTGCTGCGAACAGCCCGGCCAGCCACAGCAACGGCCGGCTGCGATCCTGATCGACGTACAGGTAGCGGTCTGCCGGGTCGGCTGCCTCGACCACCCCGAGCAGGATGCGCTGCCCGGTCTCTACCCGCGGTACGAGCGGATGCCTCACCGCGCGAGCAGTCACGACCGTCCCGGCGCCGTCGCCTCCCGTCAGCTTGACGGTCGCGCGGTCGCACTCGTCCGGCGCGAGCGGGCACGGCACGACCGCCGTCACCACTCCTTTGGCTTTCGCGCTCTGCAACGCATCGACCTCGAGGTCGCCACTCGGCCGCAGTACGACGAGCAGCACGACGGTCAACCCGAGTAGCGGCAGCAACAACCCGAGCACCAGCAGGCGAGTCCGTCGCCCTATCTGCCCGACCGGACCGTGATGTTGCCCCATCGCGCTACCAGGCCGCCGGTGACGAACCAGCGAGCAGCTTGCGTGGTTGCCCGCGCCCATCAGCCGGTACTGCGAACACCTGCGCCTGCTTGCCATAGGCAACCGTGTTGTCATTGAGCCAGGCAGGCTGGTCGTCGATGTGCGCTGTCTCGGCCAAGGCGGTGTCGGCGCCGGTCGCCAACGTCAGCACGTGCAGCCGCCACTGCTGGCCCGAGCGGAACTTGTACGCGATCCGCCCACCGTCCGGCGAGAGCGACGGACACTCGACGTTCTCCCGCAGCGCCGTCAGGGTCCGGTTCCGCAGATCGCCGCGCATCAGCCAGGTCTTCCGCTTCGACGCCATCGTCGCGTAGAACGTCACGTCGTCAGCGGCGAACGTCACACCCCAGTAGTTCACGTCCGCCGCCCGATACGGCTTCCCGTCGACGTACGCCGTGAAGTCCTCGAGCGACCCGTACTGCGTGTCACTCCGCAAGTCGTAGATCCCCGCCGTCGTGGAGAAGCCGCCGGCCGCGAGGTAGCTGTCTCCCGAACGGAACACCGTCCAGGCGGCGAGCCGACCAGATGGTGACACCCGCACGCGACTCGGATTCCCCCAGACCTGGACGGTCTTCTTCCCGGAGCCATCGATGAGGTCGACCTCGGACGCCATCGGTACTGCGGTCGCGCGCAGGCAGGCCATGGTGCCGCCGCTCGCATAGGCCCGTTGGCAGGTGGGTCCGGTGCCGACGATTGTGGTGTCATCGACTTGCCGGACTCGGTCGGTGCCTGGTTCGACGTACAGGATCGTGCCGGATCGGTCGAGTTGGATCCCGGTTTGCGCGGCGGCTGGTCGGGTGGCCGCGACCCGCCAGCCGAGGTAGCCGATGCCTGCGGCAACCACGACGGCGATCAAGGTGATGCCGGCAACGATCCTGCTGCGGCTCATCGGACCGGCTCCTGACGGCAGAGCCATGCGGCCGCGGCGATCGCCAGCGCGAGGGCGACGGCGAAGAGTGCAAAGGTCGCGTCCGGTTGGACCAGTGCGGCCATCGCGCCGAAGGCCAGGGCGCCGACAGCTCGCGCGACGGCCTGCGCCGTTTGGACTACTGCCATTCCGGTCGCGCGCACGGTTGCCGGGATCAACGGTCCGGCGTACGCCATCAGCACACCGTCGCTTGCTGCGTAGAAGAGTCCGTGGAGTAGCAGGATGACAGCCGCTGTCACCCGACCTTGTGCGTTGGCGGCGATGAGGAGGTATGCGGCTAGCAGCAAGCCGTGGCCGAGGAGGAAGAGCTTCCAGCGGCCGATGCGGTCGGCGAGTCGGCCGAGCGGGATGGCGGCGAGCATGAAGGTCAGCGCAGTACCGAGTGGCAGGAGCGGGAGGACTGCGGGTGGGAGGCCGGCTGTGCGTTGGACTGAGAAGTACAGGAACATGTCGCCGACGGTGACCAGGCCGAGGAGTCCGGCTGCGACGATCAGTCTGCGGAGTTGTGGTGCGGTGGCTGCGGCCAAGGCGGCTCGGATGCTGGTTGCTGCGCGGCTCACTGGGGTTCGCGGTTGGGTGACGAAGAAGACGAGGATCAGTACGCCGATTGCTGCCAGGCAGAAACTCGTACTGAAGACGACGTCGTAGCCGCCCGGGATCGCAGCGATGATCGCGAAACCGAGCAACGGACCGAGCAAGGCGCCGGCGGTGTCGAGCGCACGGTGGACGCCGAATGCGCGGCCGAGGTCCTCGACTGGTGTGGACAACGAGATGAGGGCGTCACGAGGTGCGGTGCGGATGCCTTTGCCCGCGCGGTCGACGGCGATCACCGAGCTCAGCCCGGACAGAGAGCCGCCGACCGCCGGCAGTCCGAGCTTGGTCACCGCGGACAGGCCGTACCCGGCGACCGCAACCGCCTTGGGCCGCCCCAACCGATCAGCCACATGCCCACCACCCAGCCGAAGCACCGCTGTCGCGCCGGTGTAAAGCGCATCCAACGCCCCCAACTGCAAAAACCCAAGCCCAAGCGCGTACATCAAATAGAGCGGAAGAATCGCCGTAACCATCTCAGCCGACGCATCCGTCGCCAGACTCACGAGCCCCAACGCAACAACCGTTCCGGACACCCGCCGCCCGGTTGTACGGGCGGCGGGCGCGGAGGGTTCAGCTGTGCGGGCGGTGTCTGCCGCTCGCATGTTGGAGAGGTACATCATTTCGGGTGGCAGGTGCCTTGGACCGTGTCCGTGAAGGTTCGGCCGGCTACTGGGACGAAGTCGGCTGTGTAGCCGGTGGCTGTGAGGGTTAGTTTGCCTACGCCGAAGGTGCTGTAGTTCTTCGCCTCGATCGTCGCGCGCGTGGTGCCGCCGGAGCCGTACAAGCCCTTGCCGCCGGTGCCGATCAGCAGTTGGCGTACTCCGTTGACAGTGTCGCGGGTGCCGTCCGGCTTCGACGGGGCGAAGCGGATGTAGTTGTGGTCATGCCCACTGATCACCAGGTCGGCCTTGTAGTCGTAGAGCGCCTGGAAGAAGGGCTGTACCGACGTGTTGTCGCTGTAGTTGCCGGCGGCAAAGCGGGAGTGATGCCAGTACGCCGCAGTACAGGGCTTGGTGCTCGCCGCGAGATCAGCGCGCAACCACTGGACCTGCGTGCTGGTGCTGGTCTTCGCGATGTTCGAGTTCAGCGCGACGAAGTGCCAGTCGCCGACATCGAAGCTGTAGTAGCCCTTGCTGCGATCACCGGCCCGGCCCGTGTTCTGACCGACACCGTTGAAGTAGTCGAAGTACCCGTTGGCGCCAGACGTGTAGTACTCGTGGTTGCCCGGCGTCGGGAAGGTCTTGCTCTTGAAGACGCCCCACTGCGGGTGGTACTTCGTGTTGAACTCCGACAACGTGCCACTGTCATAAGCGTTGTCGCCGGCGGTGATCACCGCGGTCGGGTTCATGTTCTCCACCACCGGCCGCGTCTGGTTGCAGGCCGAGCCGCAGATGTCACCAGCGGCCGCGACCACGACTGTTGCCAAGGTGCCAGCCTGGTAGGCGTCGACCCGATAGCTGCTGGCAGACGACGCGAAGCTCGGCGTCACCGTCACGCAGTTGCCCTGCAAAGCCCTGGTGTAGAAGGCTTTCCCCCACCAGTTGGTTGCCTTGAGCGTCGAACTCCCGCCACGCGACCCGGTGACAGTCACTGTGTCCTTACCCGTCAAACTCAGTTCCTTGAAACGGAGCCGAACCCATCGCGAGTCCGCGTCGGCGCAGATCTGCTGAGACCCAGCCTTCGCCGCGGCGGCGTTGACCGCCACCGTCTTGGCACCGGCTTCGGCGAGCTGGAGCTGCTCACCAGGAACGATCGTGTCCGGCTGTGGCTGCAGCGCCGCGGCGGCCGGCCGCGCGTCGCCGTACGAGACGGTGGCGACGGTGGTCAGACCGCCGGCCAGCAATCCGCCGGTGATCAGCGCCGCGATCGCAGTACGGCGGGAAGGTCTTTTCAGCACGCTCATGATTCCACCTCGGGGCGGTAGGGGGACCAGGCTTCGATGAACAGCAAAGTAGCGGGCTGAGCACAATCAGCAACCACCCCGGAACGCACGCAGCGATGTTCACTGAATGAACAACGCGTGAAGCCCCGCCCGGAGCCCGTCTTTTCCCCGACCGTTCAGAGTTTTACGGCGCGCGTCCGCCAGAGCAGATAGACGAAGTACGGAGCGCCGATCAAAGCCGTCAGCAGCCCCGCCGGGATCTGCGCCGGCGCCAGCAGCGTCCGCCCGAGGCTGTCCGCGACACTCACCAGTACTGCGCCCAGCAGCGCCGCGACCGGCAGCAACCGCGCATGCCGTGCACCCACCAGAGCCCGCGCAGCATGCGGAGCAACAAGGCCGACGAAACCCACGACCCCGATCGCCGAGACAGCGGCAGCCGTCATGAGCGCGGCGCCGCCCAGAGCGATCAGCCGGGTCCGCTCCAGCCGTACGCCGAGGATGCGCGGGATGTCGTCGTCCAGCGAGAGCAGGTCCAGCTCACGGCGAGCCCACACGATCACCGGCGTGAGGACCAGCAACGCGGCCGCGACCGGGATCACCTGCGGCAACGTCCGTCCGTAGGTGCTGCCGGACAGCCACGTCATCGCCAGGGCGATGTTCCACGGGTCGGCGTAGATGATGACGAAGGTGATGATCGCGGTCGTCGCCGACGAGACGCCGACCCCGATCAGCACCAACCGGTCCGAACTGAGCCCACCCCTCCAGGAGACCAGATAGACCAGCGCGAAGGTGGCCAGTGCCGACGCCGCGGCGACGCCGGACAGCAGCCAGATCCCGGCCGTCGGGACGGCCAGCAGGACGATGACGGCGCCGACTCCGGCACCACCGGTGCTGCCGAGGATGCCAGGCTCGGCCAGCGGGTTGCGGCAGACGGCCTGCACGGTGGCACCGGCGATCGCGAGCGCCGCCCCACACAGGACGGCCGACAGAACGCGGGGGAAGCGCTGGTCGAGCACGTAGGTGATCGCGCGGCCGGACCGGCCGTTGATCCAGTTGACGATGTCGCCCGTCCGCAGGAACGCGTCGCCCGCGAGCATCGCAAACACGAGCGCGCCAACGAGAAGGATGGTCAGCGTGCCGGTGACGATCCAGAACGTCCGCAAGGTCCGCAGCCCGCTGCCGCCACCACCGGCCTGTTGCCGGCTGGGACCGGAGTCGCGGAATCGGCGAGCCAGCCACACCAGCACAATCGCGCCGACGAGCATGGTCATGATGCCGGTCGGGATCTCCACCCCGGCCTGACCGCCGAGGATCGCCCGCAGTACGACGTCTGACGCGAGCACCACCAAGATGCCCGCCAGCCCTGAGAGCGGGAGCAGCACCCGGTGGCGCATCAGCCCGGGGACGAGCGGGGCGACCAACCGGACCAGCACCGGCGCGACCAGGCCGACGAATCCCACCGGACCTGCGACAGTGACCGCCGCGGCCGAGAGCAGCACCGTCACCAGGGTGATCAGCACACGGGTCCGACGAACCCGGACGCCGAGCACGGCGGCCGTGTCGTCGCCCAGGGCAAGGATGTCCAGCTTTGCCGCCAGCATCATCGCGCAAAAGATGCCAAGGGCAACGACCGGCGCCATCTGCTTGACCGCGTCGAGGTCGGTCTGCACCAGCGTGCCGCTCCCCCACGCGAACGTGCCGATCGTCTGTTCGCGGTACAGCAAGAGCAGCAGCGTGGTCAGCCCGGCCAGCGCCATCGCGACGGCCGACCCGGCCAGGATCAACCGCGTCGGGCCGGCAGTACCACCCGCCGACAGCCCCAGCACCAGTACTGCGGCCGCCAAGCCGCCGAGGAAGGCAACCCCGCCGGACGGGAGCGTCGGCAGTGAGATTCCGAAAGCGGCGAATACCACAACCGCCAGGTAGGCGCCCGCGTTCACGCCGAGCGTGTCCGGCGAGGCGAGCGGGTTGCGGGCGAGGGACTGGAGCCCGGCGCCCGCAACTCCCAGCGCCAACCCGACCAGTACTCCGGCCAGCAGCCGGGGCAGCCGCGACGCGACGAGCACGTTCGCGGAGTTGTCGGTGCCCTGGCCGATGGCCAGCCTGAGCAGGTCCCCGGCGTTCACCGAGGACGTGCCCTGCGTCAGGTGGATCGCCGCCAGCAGCACCAGCGCGACGAGTGCCACGGCGAACACGCCCACCACCCGCACCCGGCGTACCGGTTCCAGCGGCGCGGTGGTGACGTCCTGCCGCGGCGCGGTCAGCTGGGTCAAGAGGTGACTGCCTGCACCGTCGCGTCGATGAACTGCTCGGTCGACTTCGGCCCGCCGAACATCCAGATACCGTCCGCCAGCCGGTGCACGTTACCGCTCTTCACGAACGGCAGGTTCTTCCAGATCGCGTTCTTGGCCAGGTCCGCGCCGAACACGTCGCCGCCGTCGGTGTCGTTGGCGATGTAGAGGAACTCGCCGTCCTTGAGCTTGGTCAGGCCCTCGATGTCGGTCGAGGCCAGGCCGTAGTCCTTGTCCCCGGCACCGGTCCAGGCGTTCTTCATGCCCAGCTCGTTGGCAACCGCACCGAGCAGCGAACCCGACGTGTACATCCGGATCGAGATCGTACTGCCTTGCTTGTACCCGTCGGACATCGTGTACGGCGTACCGGCCTTGCCCGCGGCGGCGATCTTCTGCTTGCCCTCGGCAAGCTTCTTGTCGAAGTCGGCGAGCACCGTCCTGGCCTGGTCGGTCTTGCCGACGGCCTGGCCGATCAGCTCGACGATCGCCTTCATCTGCGGGATCGGGTTCTTCGCGTCGGCGCCGCGGACGACCAGGACCGGCGCCGCCTTCTCCATCTGCGCGATCGCGCTCGGCGACTCGTCGGTCGTGGTGATGATCAGGTCGGGGTTCAGCGCGACGATGGCGTCGACGCTGGACTCACCGCGGGTACCGACGTCCTTGACCGAGTCGTCGAGCTTCTCGGCGCTCACCCAGGCCTTGTACCCCTTGGTGTCGGCGACGCCGACCGGCATCACGCCGAGGGTGATCAGGCTCTCGACCACGCCCCACTCCAGGCCGACCACCTTGACGGCCGGCGCCTTGAGGTCGATCTTCTTGTTCCGCGCGTCGGTGACGGACACCGGCTGGGCGGTCGCACTGCTGTTCGCCTGCGGGGTGACGTTCTCGCTGGTACCGCAGGCGGTGAGAGCCAGTACCAGAACGGCAGCGGCCAGGGCGGTGACTCGTTTCATCAGGACCTCAGTCGGTTTGTTCAGTGGGTTTTGAGGAGGGGTCGGTGCAGATGCCTGCCGACCGGTTGGGTGCTGACCAGCCCGGTCGACGGGTCGGTGCTGACCTCGATGCGGATCCCGTAGGTCTCGGACAACGCGTCCGCCCGCAGTACTTCGGCCGGCGTACCGGTGGCGCGGATCGTGCCCTTGTCGAGCAGCGCGATCCGGTCCGCGACGGCGGCGGCCTGGTTCAGGTCGTGCAGCACGACGCCGACGGCAACGCCGTGGTCGTCGGCCAGGTCGCGCATCAGGTCGAGGATCTCGATCTGGTAGCGCAGGTCGAGAAAGGTGGTCGGCTCGTCGAGCAGCAGGACGCCGGTGTCCTGCGCCAGACAGGTGGCCAGCCAGACGCGCTGGAGCTCACCACCGGACAGTTCGTCCACGGCCCGCTCGGCCATCGCGGCGACACCGGTGACGCCCATCGCGTGGCTGATCGCCCGGTTGCCGTCGGGATCGTCGTGCCGCCAGCGCCCGCGGTACGGATGCCTGCCGTACCCGACGACGTCGCGCACACTGACCCCGTTCGGGGTCGGCCGCGACTGTGAGAGCAAGGTCACGCGGCGGGCGAACTCCTTGGACGACAAGGCAAGAGCCGAGTCACCGCCGGGGAACTCGATGTCCCCCGCGTCGGGCTTGTGCAACCGGGCCAGGGCACGCAGCAGCGTCGACTTGCCACTGCCGTTCGGGCCCACGAGCGCGGTGACAGCAGCAGGCGCGATCGCCAACGAGGCCCCGTCCACCACCTGCTTCCCGTGATACCCGAGACAAAGCCCAACCCCAGCCAGCCCCACAGACTCCCGCATGGCCCGAAGGATAGCCTCACCTTAACTACCAATGTCAGCCTCACAACCAGCAACCACCCGACTACAGTTCCGGCTGCATTTCGGCGCCCGTCAGAGGGTGGCGGCTAGTTCGGTGCCTTGGGCGATGGCTCGTTTGGCGTCTAGTTCGGTGGCTAGGGCGGCGCCGCCGATCAGGTGGGCGGTGGTTAGAGAAGCGGCTAGGTCGCGGACGGATTCTTGGCCGGCGCAGATGACGATGGTGTCTACCGGGAGGACTCGGGGGTTCTTGTGGTCGGGGCCGAAGGTGAGGTGGAGGCCTGCGTCGTCGATGCGTTCGTAGTTGACGCCGGTGAGTTGCTCCACCCGCTTGTTTTTCAGGGCCGCGCGGTGGACCCAGCCGGTGGTCTTGCCGAGGCCGGTGCCGATCTTGCCGGGCTTGCGCTGGAGCAGGAAGACCTGGCGGGGCGACGGTTCGGGGTGTGGCTCGGTGAGGGCGCCGGGGGCTGAGCGCGGGTCGGTGACACCCCATTCGGCCTTCCAGGCGGCGAGATCCAGGGTCGGGGAGTCCAGGGTGGTGAGGAACTCACTCACGTCCACACCGATGCCGCCGGCACCAATCACTGCGACCGACTTCCCGACCGGCCGGCCATGGCGGACGACGTCGACGTACGACAGGACCTTCTCGTGGTCGATGCCGGGAATCGACGGGATGCGCGGGACGACCCCGGTGGCGAGGATCACCTCGTCGAAGCCTGCCAGGTCCGCGGCGACGGCCCGGTGACCGAGATGTACCTTCACGCCGGTCAACTCGAGTCGGCGTTCGTAGTACCGGATGGTCTCGGCGAACTCTTCCTTGCCCGGGATCCGCCGGGCGATGCCGAACTGGCCGCCGATCTCGTTGTCGGCTTCGAACAACTCGACCTCGTGCCCACGTTCGGCCGCGGTCACCGCCGCGGACAGTCCCGCGGGGCCGGCGCCGACCACGGCGATCCGGCGGGTACGACGAGTCGGCAGGAGCACCAGTTCGGTTTCGCGAGCGGCTCGGGGGTTCACCATGCAGCTCGCCTTGCGCTTGGCGAAGACATGATCCAGGCAGGCCTGGTTGCAGGCGATGCAGACGTTGATCTCGTCCGCCCGGTTACTCGTTGCCTTGAGCACCCACTCCGGGTCGGCCAGGAACGGCCGGGCCATGCTGATCAGATCCGCGTCGCCGCGCGCCAGCACCTCTTCGCCGACCTGCGGCAGGTTGATCCGGTTCGAGGTCACCACCGGGATCTTCACGTGCGGCCGGAACGACGCCGTGATCGAGGTGAACGCCGCGCGCGGCACCGACGTGACGATGGTCGGCACCCGCGCCTCGTGCCAGCCGATCCCGGTGTTGATGATCGACGCCCCGGCCGCCTCGATCTCCTTGCCCAGCGCAACGACCTCGTCCCAGTCCTGCCCACCTTCGACCAGGTCGGCCATCGAGAGCCGGTAGATGATCAGGAAGTCCGGGCCGACTCGTTGCCTGATGCCCCGGACGATCTCGACGGCTAGCCGGCGCCGGTTCTCCGCGCTGCCACCCCAGCGATCCGTGCGCTTGTTGGTGCGCTCGGCAAGGAACTGGTTGATGAAGTACCCCTCGGACCCCATGATCTCGACCCCGTCGTACCCGCCCTCGCGAGCCAGCGCGGCGCAGTCGACGTACGCCGCGATCTGTCGCCAGACGCCGCGGTCCGACAGCGCTCGCGGTTTGAACGGGTTGATCGGCGCCTTCAGAGCCGACGCCGAGACGCTGAACGGGTGGTAGGCGTAGCGCCCCGCGTGCAGGATCTGCAGAGCGATCAACCCGCCCTCGGCATGCACAGCATCGGTGACCAGCCGGTGCCCGCGGGCTTCCCGGCGCGAGGTCAGCTTCGAGCCGAAAGGCGTCAGCCAGCCGGTCCGGTTCGGGGCGTAGCCGCCGGTGACGATCAGGCCGACGCCGCCGCGAGCCCGCTCGGCGAAGTACGCGGCGAGCTTGGGCAGGTCCTTGGCGCGGTCCTCGAGACCGGTGTGCATCGAGCCCATGATCACCCGGTTCTTCAGGGCGACGTGGCCGAGATCCAGCGGGGCCAGCAGGTGCGGGTACTCGCTCATGCCTTCGCCTCGCTGGCGCTCGGCTCCGGCACGAGCGAGAGCTCGGCTGTGTCATTTGTTCGCTCGCTACGCTCGCTCATGAGGTGCGCTCCGATCGCATCGCCTGAATGACTTCGTCGCACCAGGCCACGAAGGACTCCTCCGCCCGGATGCCTCCGCGCAGTACGAGGTATTGGTGCAGTTCACGGCCGTTGAGCTTGTCCGGCTTCGGGAAGTCGCGTCGCTGGATGCCGCGATAGACCTCCAGCCGAGTCGCATGGTGAGCCCGATGCCGCTCGACTTCCCGCAGTACTGCGGACGTGTCGCCAAGGGACGCCCCACGCAACTTCACCCCCAGCCCGTCGCGCAGGATCGCCGGCTCGACGGGCTCGGCCAGCCAGCGGGTGAGCTCCTCGCGGCCGGCGTCGGAAACCTCGTAGACCTTCTTGTCCGGGCGGCCGTCCTGCGCGATCTCCTGATGGGTCACCCAGCCGGCCTCGTCCATCCGGCGCAGGACCCGGTAGATCTGCTGATGGGTCGCCGGCCAGAAGTACCCGATCGACCGGTCGAAGCGGCGGGCCAGCTCGTAACCGGACCCGGCGCGCTCGGTCAGCGAGACGAGAATCGCGTGCTCAAGAGCCATGTGGCTGACCATACCTATGCAACGAGTTGCACTGCATCTGATTGCAACCCACCTCACACGCCACACCAGGAGGAACCGCTCATCGGGTTGGCTGAAATAGCTGTCAGCCGTGGTTCGCGCGTTGGTTGATCGCGGCGAGCTCGACGGTCTGAGTGATGCGGGTGCGGCGGGTTTCGGGGCGTTTGGCTAGGGCTATCCATTCGAGGATGCGGCGCTTGGAGGACGGCGGGAAGGCGGCGAAGTTCTCGGCGGCCTCCTCGGACCGGTCGAGCTCTGCCTGCAGGTCGGCGGGAATCACGCCGTTCTGTGCCTCAGCCAGGCAGTCCCAGGTGCCGGTACGCCGGGCGAGGTCGATCAACTCCTGACCGGGCGCCTCCATCAGACCAGCGGCGAGCAGTTTCTCGACGCGGTCGCGGTTGACCTGGCTCCAGGTACTGCGCGGATTGCGCGGTGTGAAGGTCTGGTAGGTGCTGGTGTCGTCGCGTCGCAGCGTCTTACTGTCGATCCACCCGAAGCAGAGCGCGTGCTCGACCGCCTCAGCCAGGTTGATGCCACCGCCATCGCGACGAACGATGACCCACACCGACCGCTCGGTCCGCCCGTTCTGCCGCAACCAGTCGCGCCACTCCTCGATTGTCGCCGGCTCGAACGCCTCGGCGTCGGTGACTACCTGCTTGGCCTTGACCTGTGTGCCCATGACAACAGCATGCACCCGATAAATGCTCACCCAATGAGCACTTTGTTCAGAAAAGTACGTCGGCCCGTTCGTGGTCGAGCAGGCGCTGCTTGCGGTCCAACCCGCCGCCGTACCCGGTCAGGCTGCCCGTCGACCCGATCACCCGGTGGCACGGCACGATGATGCTGACCGGGTTCTTGCCGTTGGCCAGCCCGACCGCTCGCGAAGCGCCCGGCACCAGACCGAGTGAGGCAGCGAGTTGCCCGTACGTCGTGACTTCGCCGTACGGGATGTCCTGCAACGCCTCCCACACGCGCTGCTGGAAAGGCGTGCCGGTCAGCTTGAGCGGTACGTCGAAGGTGGTGCGCTCCCCCGCGAAGTACTCCTTCAGCTGCTGCTCGACCTCCGGCAGGATCGAGTCGTCGCGCAACCCGAAGGTCTCCAGCGGCGGAAGATGCCGTTGCTTCTCCATGTAGAGGCCGGCCAGTTCGCCGGTGCCGGCCGCCACCACGGTGAGCGGCCCGATCGGGCTGTCGATCACCGTGTAGGTCACTGCGACGACTCCCACTGCGCGCGGGTGATCCGGTAGAGCACGTGCCGCTCCAGCCGATGGCCCGCGGGCAGCCGCGGGTGGTCGAAGTCCTCGGCGTGCGTCATCCCGATCCGCTCCATCACTCGCTGGGACGGCGTGTTCGTGGTGGCCGTGAACGAGACCAGCTCCTCCAGCCCGGCCGGCCCGAACGCGTACGCCAGCGACGCGCGGGCCGCCTCGGTCGCGTAACCGTTGCCCCAGGCATCCTTCGCCAGCCGCCAGCCGATCTCGACGGCCGGCAGGAAGTGCGCCTCGAAGCGCGGCACCGCCAGACCGGTGAAACCGATGAACTGCCCGGTCTCCTTGACCTCGACCGCCCACAACCCGAAGCCCCGCTCGGCGAACAACGCCTCGGTCCGCTCGATCAGGGCATCGCTCTCGGCCCGGGTGCTCAGCGCCGGAAAGTGCTCCATCACGACCGGGTCGGCGTTCATCGCCGCGAACGGTTCGTAGTCGCTGTCCTTCCACTGCCGCAGCAGCAGGCGGTCGGTGGTCAACTCGGGGCGCTGGTTCAGGGTCATCTCACTCCGCGATCTCGACGGCGGGAATCTTGTTGATGGCATGGTCGCCGGTGGCCCACAGGTACTGCACGGCGTACGCGCGCCACGGCCGCCAGGCCCGCGCGTGCTCCGTCAGCGCTTTGGGTGCCTCCGGCAACCCTAGCTCGCGGGCGGCGTACTTGATGCCCAGATCGCTGGCCACGAAGGCGTCCGGGTCACCGAGCGCGCGCATCGCGATCGACTCGACCGTCCACGGTCCGATGCCGGGCAACGCCGCGAGCTGCTCACGGGCCTTGTCCCAGTCGCTGCCGGCGCCGAGGTCGATCTCTCCCGCGGCCAGCGTGGCGATCAGCGTGGTCAGCGTCGTACGCCGGGACTTCGGAAAGGCGAGCGTCTCGGGGTCGAGCTCCGCCAGCGACTCCATCCGCGGGAACAAGTGCGTCAGGCCGCCACCCGGGTCGTCGATGGGATCGCCGTGCGACTGCACGAGCCGGCTCGCATGAGTCCGCGCCGCAGCCGTCGACACCTGCTGCCCGAGCACAGCCCGTACTGCGAACTCCTCGCCGTCGACCGTGTGCGGCACCCGTCGGCCCGGCGCCTTCTCGATCAGCGGCGCCAGCACGGGATCGGCGCGGAGCAGCTCGTCGACTGCGACCGGATCCGCGTCGAGGTCGAGCATCCGGCGGCAGCGGCTGATCGCGATCGCCAGGTCGCGCTGGTCGGTGAGCGACAACTGACAGGCGATGTGATCCGGCATCGGCCGCAGCGCGACCACGCCGTGCCCGTGCGGCAGCCGCAACGTCCGGCGATAGGCATCGCCACGCCACTCCTCGACGCCCGGCACTCCGGTCGCGATCAGGTGCCCGAACAGGTTGTCCGGCGTCAGCGGCTGGCGGAACGGGAGCCGCAGCGAGATCGTGCCGGGAGTGACGCTCGCGTTCGGGCGCTTGGCCCTGGCGCGCAGCTCGCTCGGCGACAGCGCGAAGACCTCCTGCACCGTCTCGTTGAACGTCCGCACACTCGAGAAGCCCGCCGCGAAAGCGACATCGGCCAGCAGCAGCGAACTGGTCTCGATCAGCAGCCGCGCGGTCTGGGCCCGCTGCGCCCGAGCGAGCGCGAGTGGCCCGGCACCGAGCTCGGCCTGCAACTGCCGCTGCACCTGGCGGACGCTGTAGCCGAGCTGGGCGGCCAGACCCGGTACGCCGTCGCGGTCGACCACGCCTTCGCCGATCAACCGCATCGCGCGCCCGACCAGGTCGGCCCGGTCGTTCCACTCGGGCGACCCCGGGCTGGCATCCGGCCGGCATCGCTTGCAGGCGCGGAACCCGGCCTGCTGGGCAGCCGCGGCACTCGGGTAGAACCGCATGTTCTCGACTTTGGGCGGCACCACCGGGCAGCTCGGCCGGCAGTAGATCTTGGTGGTCAGGACGGCGGTGAAGAACCAGCCGTCGAACCGCGCGTCCTTCGACTGGACCGCTCGCACGCACCGCTCGACGCATTCGTACACGTCCCCCAGCATCCCTGCCGCCACCGACACTTTCTAGCGGTTTTACGCCATCGAGGTGCTCAGCCCGTCGCAGCCTTGCCCGGCCAGTAGCGGAAATACGACCTCAGGACCCCGTGGCGCATTTCCGCGAGCCCGGCGGCTCCCGGGCGGGTCAACTGGAGTCAGTGAAGACCCCACAGGACAACGAGAAAGTGGTACTGAGCAAATGACTGAACTGACTGGCAAGCTGGCGCTGGTGACCGGCGGAAGCCGTGGGATCGGTGCGGCGGTGGCCGTCGCGCTGGCCGAGCGGGGCGCCGATGTGGCGATCACCTACAACAGTTCGCCGGACGACGCGGCCGCGGTGGTCAAGCAGATCGAGGCGGCCGGACGGCGCGGGTACGCGATCGAGGCCGACGCGGCTGATGCGACTGCGGTTGCCGCGGCGGTTACCCGCGCGCACGACGTACTGGGTGGGCTCGACCTGTTCGTCAACAACGCGGGGGTCGGGTCGGTGGGGATGGTCGATGACGTCGCGCTCGAGGAGCTCGACCGGGTCCTCGCGATCAACGTCCGCGGCCCGTACGTCGCGGCGCAGGCGGCGTCCCGCGTACTGGCCGACGGTGGCCGGATGATCCACATCGGCAGCTGCATCGCGGAGCGCAACACCGGGCCGGGGATGAGCCTGTACGCGATGAGCAAGTCGGCGGTGGTCGGGATGAACAAGGGCCTCGC
This sequence comes from Kribbella sp. NPDC023855, assembly GCF_040639475.1. Taxonomy (NCBI): domain Bacteria; kingdom Bacillati; phylum Actinomycetota; class Actinomycetes; order Propionibacteriales; family Kribbellaceae; genus Kribbella; species Kribbella sp. NPDC023855. Next base: position 56,613 of record NZ_JBFAAA010000012.1, on the reverse strand, counting down.
GAGGGATCTCGGTCCCCGCGGCATCACCTCGAACGTCGTACAGCCCGGCCCGACCGACACCGCGATGAACCCGGCCGACGGCCCGTACGCCGAGGCGCAGCGCGCGCACCTGGCTCTCGACCGGTTCGGCAAGCCCGACGAGGTCGCCGCAGCCGTCGTCTATCTGGCCGGCCCTGCCGCCTCGTTCGTCACTGGCACCGAACTGACCATCGACGGCGGCCACTCCGCCTGACAAAACTGTCGGTCCGCCTGACTAGCTTGGCGGCATGCGTTTCTCTGTCACCTTCGGAGCGGTTGGCCCAGGTCGCGATCCCCGCGGCCTGAGCGAACTCGCCCGGATGGCCGAGGACTGTGGCTGGGACGCCGTCTTCCTGGAGGACTACCTGACCTACCAGGGCGACGCGTCCCAGCCGACCTACGACCCCTGGATCTGCCTGGCCGCGATGGCCACCGCAACCGCTCGAATCACCCTCGGTACGACGGTCACGCCGGTGCCCCGCCGTCATCCGTGGAAGCTCGCCGCCGAGGCTGTCGCTCTGGATCACTTGTCAGCCGGCCGTTTCGTCCTGGGCGTCGGGATCGGCGACCCCAACGATCTCTGGGACCAGCCCACCTCCGCCAAGGTGCTGGCCGAACAACTGGACGAGTCGTTGGAGGTCATCTCCCGCCTCTGGTCCGGGCAACCGGTGCATTTCCAGGGCAAGCACTACCGGCTCGACGGTGCGCAGCTGAGCGCGAAACCTCTCCAGCAACCCCGCATCCCGATCTGGGTGGGCGGCAACCTGCTCGTGCCCGCGGTCCGCCGCAGAATCCTTCGCTGGGACGGATCCTGTGCCTACAAGGGCACCCCGGCCGCACCGGAGAAGCTCACTCCGGACGATGTCCGCCTGCTGCTCGCGGAGCGGGCGGCGTTCGTCGTACCGGGGGTGCCGGCCGTGGGGTCTGCCGCCCGTCCGGGCTGTTTCGACATCAAGGTGAGTGGCGGGGATGCCGCGGAGTTCGCCGCGGCGGGGGCGACCTGGTGGGGGCGGTGGATCGCCCCGGGGCCTCGCAGCGAAGCCGAAGCCATCCTCCGAGCGGGCCCGCCGAGCCTGACCTGAGCTTCTGAGCTCCAACCGTTGACAGGGAAAGCAGTTGGGGGTGAGACTGCGAAAGCGTTTGAACGTTAAAACGCTCGTCCTCGGTGCAGCGGAGGGGGTCTGTCGTGGCTACGCTGAAGCAGGTTGCGGCTCATGCGGAGGTTTCGGTGCAGACCGTCTCCAACGCGCTGAACGCACCCCATCGACTCCGGCCGGACACCCTGCGACGGGTGACGCGGTCGATCGAGTTGCTCAACTACCGGCCCAATCGTATCGCGCGCAGTCTGCGGACCAGCGCCGTCGAGCTGATCGGGTACTGCGTCCCCAGCTGGCCGAACGGTCAGGCGCATCTGGTGATGGACCAGTTCCTGCACGCGCTCTGCGCCTCGGCCGAGAGCAGTGGGCGGCACATCCTGCTGTTCACCGCCCCGGTCGGAGTCGAGGGCATGCCGGTGTACGAGGACCTGCACGCACGCCGGCTCGTGGACGGGTTCGTGCTGTCGCAGACCGAGACGCATGATCCGCGGCACGGCTGGCTGAAGGAGCAGCAGATCCCGTTCGTCTCGTTCGGCCGGGTCTGGAAGCAGTCCACCCAGCCCGGCCCGTGGGTCGACGTCGACGGCGCCGGCGGTTGCGCCACCGCGGTCCGCCACCTGCACAAGACCGGGCGGCGCCGGATCGGCTTCCTCAGCTGGCCGAAGACCTCCGGACTCGCGGAGGACCGACTGACCGGCTGGCAGACCAGCTGCCGCGAACTCGGCCTTCCCGCCGGTCGCGAACTCGCCTTCCACTGCCAGGAAGACACCATCGACGAAGGTGCTCGCGGTACTGCGGAACTGCTCGACGCGGATCGCGGGATCGACGCGATCGTTGCCATCAGCGACATCCTTGCTCTGGGCGCGTTGCGCGAACTCACCCGGCGTGGACTCACCGCCGGTGTCGAGGTCGCTGTCACCGGGTTCGACGACTCACCGCTTGCTTCGGTGGTCTCGCCGGCGCTGACCAGCATCCGGCAGCCGATGGACCAGATCGCGACCGAGCTGATCGACATCCTCACCACCCCGGCCCCGGCCGGCGCCACCGAACGACTCCTGCAACCGGAGCTAGTAGTCAGGGGCAGCTCAGCACCTGGCTGACACGAAGGAGAACGTCATGACACTCCGCCCTGTCGGACGAACCAGAAGACAAGTCAGAAGACGGTACGCCGGTGCGGGTGGGTTGATCGCCGCGGCTACTGTCCTTGCGATCAGCGGCATTCCTTCCATCGCTTCTGCTGGAGAGCCGGCATCCGGAGTACAGGCCGCTGAATCCCACGCCGGAGTACAGGCCGCTGAGTTGTCGGAGTCCTCGCGGTTGGAGGATCGGCGGTCGTTGGTGGTGGGGGATCGGGCTTATGCGATGGGGGCCGAGGACGGGTTGTATCCGGCTACCGGGTGGCATACGCGGGGTGAGATGGGTGGGATCTGGACTCCTCCGCTGAAGTTGCTCGACGGGATCTGGTTCGGGGTGGACGGTGCGTGGCTCGGGAAGGACGTCGCGGCTGCGAAGTACACGAGTGGTCACGGCTACCAGCGGATCAGCTATCCGAGCAGCGTCAGTGTCGAGCGCACCGACTTCGTGCCCGACGGCATCCGTGCGACGCTCGTCGGTCTGACGCTCAAGTCCAACCAGGGCAAGACCGTGAAGCTCGACGTCGACGCGCACTCCGAGCTCATGCCGGCCTACCCGTGGGGCGGCACCACCCCCAACGCCGGTCAGACGAACCTTCCAGACAGCGGCTCGTACGCCGACGGCACCCTGCGATTCCGCGACCAGGGCACCCCGCCCGTGCCCAACTCGCCAACGCACGACTACAACGCGATCGTCGGCTCGTCCCTCCGCCCGGTGAGTCACGCACTCGGCCCGAACCACCGAGGCCCTCAGGACCCAGCCGTCATCTGCCCAGCCGACGGTCCGGCGCCCGAGCACTGCGACGACAGCGTCTTCGGCAAGGGCACCGGCGGACGCCTCACCTACACCGTCGACCTCAAGCCCGGCCGTACGACGACCGTGTGGTTCGCCGTCGCCGGATCGGACGACGGCAAGGCGGCCGCGCAGCGCGAGTACAAGCGGGCCATCAGCAACCCGGAGAAGTTGCTGCTGGCAAAGAAGAAGAGCCGTGCCGCGATCGGCGCGATGACCGCGGTAGACCTGCCTGGTGACCGGCTACTGCAGCAGAGTGTCGAGTGGAGCAAGCAGAACCTCGCAGACTCCGTCCAGGAAGCGCGCAACCTGCGGATCCGCGACGTCAACGAAGGCAAGTCGTACCCCGCACCGGTCGGCACCGTCGACGTCGCGCGGTGGTTCGGCGCCGGCTTCCCCGACTACCCGTGGCTGTTCGCAACCGACGGCGAGTACACCTCGTACGCCGCGGTCGCGGCCGGCCAGTTCGACACGGTGAAGCAACACCTGCGGGCCCTGCGCGACGTGAGCGACCTGCTCAACAACCGCAGTGGCAAGGTCGCCCACGAGGTGATGCCGACCGGCGACGTGTACTTCGGCTCCAACACCAGCGCCGGCAACACCGACGAGACGGTGAAGTTCCCCAGCGCCGTCGCGCTGCTGTGGCGGTGGACGGGTGACAACCGGTTCCGCGACGAGATGTACGACTTCAGCGTGCGCAACCTCAAGTACGTCTACCGCGAACTCGACAAGGACAACGACGGCTGGCTCGAGGGACTCGCGAACGTCGAGCGCAGCGGCATGGGCTCGGAGAAGCTCGACAGCACCGTGTACCTCGCCCGCGGCCTGCGCGACCTCGCCGACCTGGCGGCATCGCGCCACGACCGGCCGATCCAGCAGTGGGCGACTGCCAAGGCGAACGACGTGGAAAAGCGGTTCGAGGCGCAGTGGTGGGTCGAGAAGGCCTTCGGGTACGCCGACTCGATCGACGACCCGGCGAACCCCGCGAACGACAACACGCCGATCTTCCAGCGGCACTGGACCGGCGTCACCCCGATGGAGGCCGAGCTGGTCCGCCCGGGCAAGCCGACCACTCCCCTGGCCTCGACCGAGCATGCCAAGATCGCCCTCGACCAGCGCGAGAAGCCTTGTTACACAGGCGAGTTCGGCCTGTTCCACACCGGTACCGGACCGACCTCGGATCCGGCCGGCAATCCGGGCGCGTCGTGCGACACGGTCGTCTCGGCTGTGAAGAGCGAGCGGGCCATCTTCTCGCTCAACACCTCGATCATGGCGGTTGCCGAGGGCAACTTCGGACGGCTCGGCAAGAACCAGCAGCAGGTCTACACCACCGGCAACGCCCGGATCCAGCTGGACCCGAAGGTCTGGGAGACGCCGGGCGCGATGCCGGAGATCGCGCCGTCACCGGACTCCCCCGCGAACATCGACCGGGCCTTCACCGACCGCTCGATGGCGCTGCAGGCCTGGGGCACGTACGGCGTACTGTGGCCGGTCGTGCACCAGCAACTGGGGGTCGACCCGGATCTCGGGCACGGGAAGGTGACCGTCGTCCCGCAGCTTCCGGCGGGCCAGCAGAAGGTAGCCGGGAGCAACATCCGGCTCGGTCGTGGCTCTATCGATGTCGCCGCATCCATTGTGGGTAAGGAGCTTCGGACCGACGTGCGCAGCAAGGGGCTGCGGGCAACCATGACGGTTGGCGCGGTGCTGCCCGCGGGCGCGAAGGTGGGTGCGGTAGCGCTCGACGGTCGCGCGACGCAGTACCAGTTGGTGACGACGGCGCGGGGCACCGAGGTGCGGGTGGCGGCTCGTGGGCCGCACGCGATGCTGCGGATCACTCTTCGCTGAGAGCGCCACCACGAGACCGGCCGGTGCACTAAATGGTGCGCCGGCCGGTTCCGTTATGGGCGGAAAGAAGTGAGCCCCTCCGAGTATGAGTCGGAGGGGCCCACAAGAGCTGAAGGAAGGTGACGTCTCCAGCTTCCCGAACGAATCCGTGGGGCCGGCAAACCCCGTCACCGGTCTACCTCGGTGGGGATCCCCACCGCTAGGGTCCTCGGTTTCCGCTCGACCCACCGCTCCGGAAAGAGCAGCGTGCCGACAGTTCTACTCCCCTGGCGAGGGCCGCACAACCCTTTACTCCACAGAGATTCCGTTAAGGCGGGAACCGCCGCGTGTCGTCCACAGCGAGCACTCAACCGTCCACAGAAATGGGCGAGGTTATACACACCCCCTGTGCATAACCTCGCCCATCCGGTGACCTACCGCAGTGAAACGATCAGCACGGCTGCACCTAGAACGTGGTGGTTCCGTAGTCGTAACGAGCGCTTGATGGAGTGGCCCGGGTGAAGGCGATGTGACGTGGCCGGAGTTGCGGAAGGCGCCGACCGTGCCCCGGGTCTGATTGTTGACGTAGGACTCGAAGTAGTACGGGACGTGGTACTCACGGCAGTCGTAAAGCGAACCCTTGAGTCCGGTGAAGTCCCCGCCTTCGTAGAGGCAGAGGTTGTAGTAGTTGCAGCCGTACGGCCAGGCCCGAGGGCGGCCGGCGACTGGTTCAGGTCACATGCCCTCCTGAGAAGGATCTGGATGAGACGGCACCATTCCGGTCCAGCTCGACGCTTGGGTGACGTGGGGACGAACTCGGAGTACCAGCAGGAGAAGCGTTGCCGCCCTTGCACGTGGTGGAATTGTCTGCCCTGCTGGTCGAATCGTCACTCCCAGCGGAAGAATCGGGCTGCCAGTGCGACGCAGGCTACCGTGACGGCGAGCAGTGCGGTGACGTTCTCCAGGCCGGGCCACTGACCGGACCAGGCATCCTGCATGCCGGTCATGCCGGCGCCCATCGGGGTGATGTCGCGGAGCCACCGGATCGACTCGGGCATCAGGTCGCCCGGCGTCCAGACACCCGCGAAGAGCATGCTGGGGAAGATCAGCAGGTTGCCGACGATGTTGGCGGCCTTGGCGGTCGAGACGAGTCCGGCGATCAGAACGCCGATCGACAGCATCGCCACTGTGAAGAGCAGCGCGGACAGGGTGAACGGCAACGGCGAGGCGGGCAGTTCGGCGCCGAAGGCCGACGCCCCCAGGCCGAGGATCAGAACGATCACCGCGGCGGCAGCAGCCAGGTGCAGCAGCAGTTGCGCCACCAGCAGCTTCACCGGACGGACCGGCGTCGTCGACATCCGCCGGAGCACGCCCTTCTCACGATAGCCGGCCAGGACCGCCGGCAGGGCGGCCATCCCGAGCAGGCTGATGCCGATCCCGATCGCCATGGTGGGCAGGAAACTCACCGGTACGCCGTTGTCACCGCCGTCGTTGCCGTCGTTGATCAGCGAGAAGACGGTCAGCAGCCCGGCCGGCAGGGCGAAGATGAAGAACAGCCCGGTCCACTCGCGCAGGAACAGCTTGGTCTCGATCCGGGTCAGTGCGAGGGTCTGGCTCATCGGTCCGCTCCTTCGAAGTCCCGGCCCGCCAGGGCGAGGAACGCGTCGTCCAGGGTGGTTTGCTCGGTGTGCAGGTCGCGCGGCGGGAGACCGCGGGCGGCCAGTTCGGTGACCACCTCGACCAGGAGGTTGTCGTTGCCCGTGACAACGAATCGGCCGGTCTCGTAGCTGACGGAATCGACAGCGGGCAAGGCTTTCAGGACTGCTTCGTCCAGCTCGCCCTGGACCCGGAAGCTGATCCGCTCCCCGCCGCGCGCCGCATCGACCAGCCCGGCTGGGGTGTCCAGGGCAACGACCCGGCCGGCGTCGATGATGGCGATCCGGTCGCACAGGTACTCGGCTTCGGCCATGAAGTGCGTGACCAGGATGATCGTCACGCCCGAGTCGCGGATCTGCTTGACCAGGTCCCAGGTGTCGCGCCGGGCCTGCGGGTCGAGGCCGGTGGTCAGCTCGTCGAGGATGGCGATCTTCGGGTTGCCGATCAGCGCCAACGCGATCGACAGCCGCTGCTTCTGCCCACCGGACAGGTTGCCGAACGCGGTGTCGCGTACGCCGGTCAGTCCGAGTCGTTCGAGCAGCTCGTCCGGGTCTGCCGGGTTGGGATAGAACGACGCGTACAGCTGGAGCGCCTCGCGGGCCTTGATCCGCTCCGGCAACTCGCTGGCCTGCAACTGGACGCCGACCAGCGACGTCAGCTCGGCCCGTCGCTTGCGCGGATCGAGGCCGGCCACCCGGACGGTTCCGCCGTCCGGCGTACGGAGCCCGGCGATCGACTCGACCGTGGTGGTCTTGCCGGCCCCGTTCGGACCGAGGATGCCGAAGATCTCGCCGTCGGTGACGGTCAGCGAAACATCGTCGACAGCGACGGTAGTGCCATAGGTCTTGCGAAGGTGAGTGACGACGACCAAGTCGCCTTCAGACGGTTCTGCGGGCATGGCAAAGCCTCCCTCGGTACTGCGGGCTTGGGTGAAGCGGAGCTATGGGTGCTGGAGAAGGTGAAGCGGGTCAGCCCTTGGCGGGCTTGAGTGCCATCGGGCGGATCAGCAGGTAGGCGCAGTACAGCGCGATGGCGTTGACTGCAAGGACTCCTGGGATGCCGACAGCCAGAGGGGGTCGGTGGTAGCCCGTGTTGGCCAAAGCGTCAGCCATCCACTGGGCGACCAGGAGGAACTCGGCGGCAGCGGCCGGCAGCAGACCGAGCGGAAGGAAGGCGACGCCCTTCCAGAAACCGAAGCGGTAGAAGGCACTGCCGATCAGCCAGCCGGCTGCTTCGTGCGACAGGATCAGCAGGAAGAACTCGACGAAGATCAGGCCGGCCTGCGACGTCTTGGTGAACAGGTGCGGATTGGCCAGCGCCTGCTGAAGCCCGGCCCAGTCATAGATGCCGCGCTCGACCTGGTAGGCCAGCACCCAGAGCAGCGAAGTACTGGCCGCCGCGCCGAGCAGAAGGATGCTGCCCGCCACGGCGAACATCCGGCGGGTCACGCCGTGCGCGACCAGCAAGGTGAACAGCGCGGGCGTCAGGGTGATGCCGACGGCTGCGGAGAAGTACTTCGGGGACTGCGTCCCGTAGTCCCACATGCTGCTGTTCAGGTCTCCGGTGAACAGCTTGATGACCAGGCCGCCGAGCGAGAACGCCAGCAGCATCACACACCAGTACCCGACGATCATCGGGCGCAGCCCGACCATCATGGCCTGCAACACGTTGCGCAGCCGCCCAGTCGCGGTGACTGCCCCGGGCAGGGTCGCCGCGCGGGCCGTAGTACCGGCTGCTGTTTGGGTGGTGGCGGTCATCGCGAGCCCTCCTTCACACGCGTCGTGCCGGTCAGATGGACGAAGAGTTCTTGCAGGCCGACCGGGCCGATCTCGAGTCCGGCCGAGTGCGCCTTGGCGTGCAGGCCGTCGTCCAGGTCGCCAAGCACAGTGGTGGACTTGGTGCCGCCGAGGCGCTGCTCGGCCAGGACGACCATGCCGGCGGTGAGCTCGTCGACCGCGGCTGCAGGGCCGACGATCGAGGCGCCGCGACCGCGCAGCGAATCGACCGGCGACTGGGTGACCAGCTTGCCGTTGTCGAGGATGACGACCTCTTCGAGCAGCGCGCTGACCTCGTTGACCAAGTGGGTGGACAGGACGATCGTGCGCGGTACTTCGGTGTAGTCGGCGAGCAGGGCGTCGTAGAAGAGGTTCCGCGATGGCACGTCCATGCCCAGGTAGGTCTCGTCGAAGATCGTCAGCGGCGCGCGACTGGCCAGTCCCAGCACGACACCGAGCGCGGACTTCTTGCCCCGGGAGAGTTTCTGGACCTTCTTCCCGGTCGGTACTTCGAACTTGTCCAGGAGCTCGCCGGCCAAGTCCTCGTTCCAGTACGGACGCAGGGCGCCGGCTAGAGCGAGCACGTGCTTGACCAGCGCGGAGTCGACCAGGTCACCCGACTCGCGGATCAGGCAGATCCGGCTGGTGACGACGGCATCCTCGTACGGCGGCAACCCGCCGCCCAGCTCATCGCCCTCGATCAGGACTCGGCCACTGTCGGGCTGCCGGAAGCCGGCCAGAGTGGCGGCCAGCGTGCTCTTGCCGGAGCCGTTGCGGCCCAGCAACCCGTGGATCTTGTCGGGCGCGAGCCGCAGGTCCAGCCCGTCCAGCGCCGGTACACCGCCGAACGTGACGGTCAGGCTCTCGGTCCTCACTCCCAGGCCGCTCACTGCTCCCCCTCCTTCTGGACGTACTCGACGATTTCGCTCAGCGGTACGCCGATCGCCTTGGCCTCACGGATCATCGGATCGACCACCTCGGTGAAGAACGAGTCGCGCCGGCCGGTCCGCAGCAGCTTGCGCGCATCCGGGCTGACGAACATGCCGATCCCCCGCTTCTTGTAGAGCACGCCCTCGTCGACCAGCTGGGCGAACCCCTTGGCCGCGGTGGCGGGATTGATCCGGTAGAACGCCGCGTACTGGTTCGTCGACATGACCTGCTCGTCCTCGGCGAGGGCACCCGTGACGATGTCGTTCTTGATCTGCTCCGCGATCTGCAGATAGATCGGGCTGCGATCGTCGAACACTGTGCCCCCTCCTGGTTCTTCGGTTCGTAGGTTCATTACTTGACTAACGAACCGTAGCACCCGGGGTCGGTACCGTACAACCGTGACTGACAACGTGCGAGAACTGCGCCTGGTCGTGACCGTCGACGACTACGAGGAGGCCGTCGCGTTCTACCGCGACGTGCTCGGACTGAGCGAACGGGAGGCCTACGAGTCCGAGGACGGCCGAGTAACGATCCTCGAAGCCGGCCGCGCCACCCTGGAAATCGCCGACCCCAACCAGGCCGACTTCATCGACAAGGTCGAGGTAGGCCGCCGAGTAGCCGGCAAATTCCGCGTAGCCCTCGAGGTAGACGACTCCACAGCCACCACCGCGAAACTCTCCGAGGCCGGCGCCACCATCATCGCCGACCCCACCCGCACCCCCTGGAACTCCCTCAACGCCCGCCTGGAAACCCCAGGCGGCATTCAGTTGACCCTGTTTACTGAACTAGACGACTAGCGCTCCACGGGTGCTGATCTTGGTACGGCATGGGATGCCGGTTCACGGGCCTGATGTGGCCGCTCGGGACTGGGTGTTGGCGCCGGAGGGGGAGGTCGCCGCACGCGCGCTCTGCCGGCGGCTGCCGGTCGGCGCGCGGCTGGTTGCGAGTTCGGAGCCGAAGGCGATTGGGACGGTTGCGCCGGCCGGGAGGGTGATCGAGGATCGGCGGTTCGACGAGATCTCGCGGGTCGAGGCCTACGACGACGACTTCCGGACGCAGCGCCGGGCGTATGTCGGCGGGGTGGACCACACCGACTGGGAGGCCAGGGAGGACGTCGTCCGGCGTTTCGCGGCTGGGGTCGCCGAGCACGTCGCGGCAGCCGACGGTCGGCCGGTGGTGATCGCCTCGCACGGCATGGCGATGACGTTGTGGCTCACGGCAACCATCGGCCTGGATGACCCGGGTGCGTTCTGGGCAGCTCTACGGTTTCCCGATGCCCACGTCGTCGATCTGGCGGCGAAGACCGTCGTTCAGCTCTAGAGCGGTGTGGCCAGGGTGGTTAGGGATTGTTGCCACTCGGAGGATGTCGAGAGGGGGAGCGGGTCTATCGGGTTGGTGTGCCAGGCGTGGATGGGGCGGATGCCGTGGAGGGCGTTGACCAGCCAGACTTCGTCGGCGTCGGCGAGGTCGGCGGCGGTTCGGGTGCGTTCGGCGATCTCGGTGCCTCGGTCGGTGGCCAGGCGGCGGAGGAGGGTGGCGGTGACGGACGGGAGGATCGGGAGGGTGGCCGGCGGGACACACAGGACGCCGTCTTCCCACCAGAGCAGGGCTGAGTAGGCGCCTTCGAGGGCGATGCCATCCGGCGCGACCAGGAGGACCTCGTCGGCGCGGTCGGTTGCGGCCGCTTCGGCCCGCAACTCCCCGAGTACTTCGAGATCCGGGCCCTTCACGCGCGGAGTACGGCGGGGATCGGGCCGGACCGCGACGCGGATCCGGCCGCCCTGGGGTGGTGCCGGGCGGAGCTGGACGGCCAGTTCGCCGTCGGTGGTCAGCTCGAACCGCGGGAACCACCGGCCGAACCCGGGCAGCCGCTTGACCTGGTCGTCGAAGAAGCCGCCGGCCTCGACCCCCAGCGCCGCGCACGACGCTGTGAACCGCTCCCGGTGCAAGGCGAGACCACGCACCTTGCCGTCGGCAACCAAGAAGGAATCCGCCACCTGCAAGGAAGTCATACCGTCCGCCCCTGGATCGTTGCTGTTGCCTTGAGCACCATTTCGTCGTACTCCGCGACCGGGTCCGAGTCGAGCACGATCGCCCCGCCCGCCCCCACCACGGTCTCCCCCGCCGTCATCACCGCGGTCCGGATCACCACACTCAGATCGGCCCGGCCGTCCACGGTCAGATAGCCGAGCGCCCCCGAGTACACCCCACGCGCCGACCACTCCAACTCGTCGAGCAGCTCCATCGTGCGGATCTTCGGTGCCCCCGTCATCGACCCCGGCGGGAAACACGCCCGTACTGCGTCGATCGCGTCCACCCCGGACCGCAGCCGCCCGCGAACCGTCGTCACCAGCTGATGCACAGTCTCGTAGCTCTCGACAGCCATCAACTGCGGCACCTGCACAGTCCCCGGTGCGCTGACCCGGCCGAGGTCGTTGCGGATCAAGTCGACGATCATCAGGTTCTCGGCCCGCGTCTTCTCGTCCTCCGCGAGCGCCTTGGCGACCAGCTGGTCCTGAGCCGGGTCGGCGGAACGCGGCGCGGTCCCCTTGATCGGCCGGCACTCGGCCCAGCCGTCGCCGTCCACGGTCAGGAACCGCTCGGGCGACGAGCTCGCCACCGCCAGTTCGCCGTACCGGAGGAAGGCGGAGTACGGCGCGGGGTTGCTCTGTCGTTGCCAGAGGTAGAACCCGAACGGGTCGTCGACAGCGGGCAGCCGGACCCGGTTCGTCAGGCAGACCTCGTAGGTCTCGCCGGCTTCGAGCGCGGCCATGCAGGCGTCGATCCCGGCCAGGTAGGTGGCGCGATCCTGCTCGAGGTGCGCTTCAAGCTCGAGCTCGGCGATCGGAGGCGCGCCCAGCCAGCCCATGGACCAGCTCGCGGCAACCGACTCCGCACGGTCCAGCCACTCGCGCGCCCCAGAATCGCCAGGAGCATGCACCGCGACGAGAAGGGAGCGATCCTCCTCGTGATCGACGACGACAAAACGGTTGGCCCAGATCCACAACGCATCCGGAGTCGGCGCTTCGTGCGCGGCCGCTCCCCCGGTGAGCGCCTTGAGCTCGTAGCCGAAGTACCCGACATAACCGCCGCTGAAGACATCCCGCAGCTCAGCCGGTACTGCGTCCAGCTGGGCTGACCGCGCGCTCAACAGCTGCTGCAGCTCCACGAAGACGTCACCGTCGGCGACATCCCGTACGACGACCTCCGCGTCGGCACCGCTCGACGTACCGAGGACCGAGACGCGGCGGACGTGCCGGTCGGTCAGGCTGCCGTCGAGCCAGAAGGCGGCCGGCTCGTCCGCGAGCAGCTCCCGGTAGATCCGCTCACCGTCCAGCGCATGATCAAGCGCACGGACGGACCAGATCAGAGCAGGCACAGCATGAACGGTACCTAGTGGAGAGCGACCTTGGTGCGCATGGCCGTAATGCGGCGGATCGGGATGGCGACCTGGAGAGGCTCCTTCGCGCCGCGTTCGGCCAGCCAGACGGCGGCGACTTCGCGGCGTTTGTCCGAAGTACCGGGCAGGTAGAGCGCACCGACCAGGCGGCGGGCGTCGTCGAGGGTTCGCACGGTGTACGCGTACCGCTCGCGCTGCGACTCCATCACGTCGAACCCGGCCGCCCGCAACTGATCCTTCAGATCCTTGATCTCGCCACCGCCAGGGAACTGCGGCGTCGACCGCAGCCGGGTGGTGAGACTGGTGAGCGTGCGAAGGTCGCTGCGGCGCAACGGCCGGACCGCCGGGACCGTCGCGGCCAGCACGCCGCCGCGTCGCAGTACGCGAGCAGCCTCGGCCAGTACTTCGGGCAGCGGCTGCAGGACCGCCAGCCCCATCGAACAGGTGACCACGTCGAAAGCCTCGTTGGCGAACGGCAGGTGCCGCGCGTCCGCCTGGACCTTAGGACCGGGCGCGCCGGCCAGCTGTGCGGCGTTGTTGTCGGCGCCGACCACCCACCGCCCGTACAGCTCGCGCGCGACCGGGCCGTTGCCGCAGGCAAGGTCGAGGACGCGCCGCGCCTCGCCGGAGACCGCACGGACCAGCCAGCGATAGGGCGTGTGGTCCCCGGCCACGGCTCGTGACAACAGGGCTTCAGTGCTGCCCGGCGCCGCGGTGTGGAACTCCCGCAGGTACTCCGGCCAGTCGATCTCGTTCTCAGGCATCGCGGACAGACGTTACTGCCTGACCACTCTCAGTACATCATCGAGAGCTGTCGGTCCCACTTCTTAGTAGAGTCTTAAACCACGCTGACGAAGATGTGGCCCGCGGTTTCGTCGCTGATCACACCGCCGGCCTCGCGGCTGCCGACCAGCACGCCCTCCGCATCGAGCGTCGAGTCGACCTCGCGGCCGGGCAGCGCGCCCGCGCGGCGCAGTACCGACATGGCGTCGTCGTCGGTCTGCACCGGCTCGGCGATCCGCCGGACCAGCACCCGCACGGAGTCACCGGTGGCCTGGTCGAGCACCTTGACCAGCGGCTCCACGCCCATCCGGAACTCGCCGATCGCGGTCGCCTGACCGTCCTTCTGCAGCTCCTCCAGGCCCGGGATCGGGTTGCCGTACGGCGACTCGGTCGGGTTGTCGAGGATCTTCAGCAGGCGCAGCTCGACCGCGTCGCTCATCACGTGCTCCCAGCGGCAGGCCTCCGCGTGCACGTCCTCCCACTCCAGCCCGATCACGTCGACCAGCAGGCGCTCGGCCAGGCGGTGCTTGCGCATCACCCGGGTGGCCTGCATCCGGCCGACCTCGGTGAGCTCGAGATGACGGTCGCCCTCGACCGTGACGAGGCCGTCGCGCTCCATCCGGGCCACCGTCTGACTGACCGTCGGGCCGGATTGGTGCAACCGTTCCGCGATCCGGGCGCGCAGCGGCAGGATGCCCTCTTCTTCCAGTTCGTAGACGGTCCGCAGGTACATCTCGGTGGTATCGATCAGCTCGCTCACGACATCCATTCTCACCTACTCAGGCAAGCCTTACCCAATCGTGTGTTCGATTCCTGTGAAGTGTCTCCGAAAGTTGTGCGTCGGACAGGATTGGGTGATGGCTACTGCGGTGATGTGGTTTCGGCGGGATCTGCGGCTGGCGGACAACCCGGCCTTGCTGGACGCGGTCGCGGCGGGTGACGGGCGGGTGGTCGCGCTCTTCGTCCTCGATCCGTTGTTGTGGGATCAGGCAGGTGCGCCTCGGCGGGATCATTTGACCGCTTCTTTGCGGAGTCTGTCCGAGTCGATCGGTGGGCGGCTCGTCGTACGGCGTGGGGATCCGGTGGAGGTCGTTCCGGCGGTGGCGGCCGAAGTCGGGGCGGCGAGTGTGCACGTGTCGGCGGACTTCGGGCCGTATGGGCAGCGACGCGATGCGGCTGTCGAGAAGGCGCTTGGGTGTCCGTTGGTTGCGACGGGTTCGCCGTACGCCGTTGCGCCGGGGCGGGTGCTGACACAGCAGGGCTCGGCGTACCAGGTGTTCACGCCGTACTTCCGTGCGTGGCTCGACCATGGCTGGCGGCAACCGGTGGATGCGCCGAACCGGGTCGATTGGGTCGACCTCCCGAGTGGCGAATCGCTCAAGGCGGTCGAGGTGGTTGCCGGCGAGGCGGCGGCTCGGGAGCGATGGGAGCGGTACCTCGACGAAGTCGCGGAGTACGGGCAGGTGCGGGACCGGCCGGATCTCGATGCCACCTCGCGGATGTCGGCGCCGTTGAAATACGGGGAGATCCATCCGCGGACGATGCTCGCCGATCTCGCACGGGAGCGGAGTGCAGGAGCGGAGGGGTACCGGCGGGAGCTGGCGTGGCGGGAGTTCTGCGCGGAACTGCTCGCGCGGCATCCGCAGGCCGCGTGGAAACCGGTGCGGGCGGAGTTCGAACGGATGGAGTACGACGAACCGGGAGATGTCTTCGAGGCGTGGTGCCGCGGGATGACGGGGTACCCGATCGTGGACGCCGGGATGCGGCAACTGGCCGGGACCGGGTTCATGCACAACCGGGTGCGGATGGTGGTGGCGTCGTTCCTGGTGAAGGACCTGCATGTGCACTGGAAGCACGGCGCGCGCTGGTTCATGCGGAACCTGCTTGACGGGGATCTGGCGTCGAACTCACTGAACTGGCAGTGGGTCGCGGGCTGCGGGGCGGACGCTTCGCCGTACTTCCGGATCTTCAACCCGACCACCCAGGGACTGAAGTTCGACCCGCAGGGCGACTACGTACGCCGCTGGGTGCCCGAGCTCGCGGACCTCCCCGGCAAGACAGCGCACGAACCCTGGAAGTCCTCGAACGCCGTCGACTACCCGTCCCCGATCGTCGATCACGCCGAAGCTCGCCAGGAGTCTCTCCGCCGCTACGCCGCCCTGCGCTGAGCGCAGCCACTTGACCTCCTCCCTCATCGGGGTATTGTGCTAGTTAACTAGATGAATGGGGTTGAGGATGATCGAGTTCCATCTGGACGGGCGGTCGGGGGTCTCGCCGTACCAGCAGATCGTTCAGCAGGTGAAGAACGCCCTGCGGCTGGGGTTGTTGCGGGAGGGGGACCAGCTTCCGACGGTGAAGGACGTGGTCGGGCAGCTGGCGATCAATCCGAACACGGTGCTGAAGGCGTACCGCGAGCTGGAGCACGAAGGGTTGGTCGCGGCGCGGCCAGGGCGCGGGACCTTCGTCACCAAGACGCTGACCGACCACAGCCTCGCCGCGCACGGGCCGTTGCGTACCGACCTGCAGCGCTGGCTGACCAAGGCGCGCAAGGCCGGGCTCGACGACGACAGCATCGAGGCGTTGTTCCAGACGACCTTTCGGTCCGCCGCTCAGAAGGGGATAGCGTGACCACCGCACTCAGTGCCCAAGGCCTGGGCAAGAAATACGGCCGCCGCTGGGCGCTGACCGACTGCACGCTGGACGTCCCGGCCGGCCGCGTGGTCGGTCTGGTCGGACCGAACGGCGCAGGCAAGAGCACCCTGCTGAACCTCGCCGTCGGCATGCTGACCCCGACCGCCGGCACCATCGAGGTGCTCGACGCACCGGCCGGCGGTCCACAGCTCGCCAAGATCGGGTTCGTCGCGCAGGACACCCCGACGTACGCGCGGCTGAGCGTCGCCGACCACCTCCGGCTCGGCGCGCGGCTCAACCCGGGCTGGGACGAATCGCTCGCCCTGGCACGGATCCAGAGCCTCGGCCTGGACCTGAAGCAGCGGGCGGGCAAGCTGTCCGGCGGCCAGCGCGCCCAGCTCGCGCTGACGCTCGGCGTCGCCAAACGGCCCGAGCTGCTGATCCTGGACGAACCCGTCGCCGCGCTCGATCCGCTGGCCCGGCGCGAGTTCCTGCAGGACCTGATGGAGGCCGTCACCGAGCACGAGCTGAGCGTCATCCTCTCCTCGCACCTGGTCTCCGACGTCGAGCGCTCCTGCGACTACCTGGTCGTCCTGGTCGACTCACGCGTCCAGGTCAGCGGCGACATCGACACCTTGCTCGCCACGCACTACCGCCTGGTCGGCCCGCGCCGCGACGAGAAGTCCATGCCGGGAAACCAGCACATCGTCAGCGTCAGCCACACGGATCGCCAGTCGACGTACCTGGTCCGCACCAGCGACCCGATCCTCGACCCGGCCTGGACAATCTCCCAGCTCACCCTCGAGGACATCGTGCTCGCCTACATGGGCCGCTCCACCTCGGCGCCGAAGAACAACCGCCCTCTGCTGGAGGTACAGCGATGATCTGGCTCACCTGGCGGCAGTTCCGCCTGCAGGCGTTGGTGGTCATCGGCGCCGTCGCGCTCCTCGCCGTCTTCCTGGTGGTGACCGGCCCCGGCCTGGCCGACGACTACCAGCGCTACTCGACCGAGTTCCTCAAGCGCATCGGCCTGGAGCGGATCAACTCCTACCTGTACGTCGTCGGCCAGGTTCTCGTGTACGCCGCTCCGCCGGTGATCGGCGCGTTCTGGGGCGCACCGCTGATCGCCCGCGAACTGGAAGCCGGCACCCATCGGCTGGTCTGGAACCAGAGCATCACCCGGACCCGCTGGCTGGTCACCAAACTGGCCGTCACCGGCCTGGGCGCGATGGCCGTCACCGGTCTGCTCAGCTTGGCGGTGACCTGGTGGTCCGACCCGATCGACGACGCGATCAACACCGGTCAGTCGTCCGGCATCTTCAACGTGCCGCGGCTCCTGCCTCCGGTCTTCGGAGCCCGCGGCGTGGTACCGATCGGCTACGTGGCGTTCGCGTTCGCCCTGGGCGTCGCGGTCGGTCTCGTCGTACGCCGCAGTGTGGTCGCGATCGCCGTCACTCTCACGGCCGTGATCGCGGTCCAGGTGCTGTCACCGCTGCTGCTCCGGCCGCACCTGATGACACCGGCCGAGGCCAAGGTCGTCGTCACGGCCGAGAACATGCGCGGATTCATGTTGACCGGTCCGGAGGACGACGCGGAAGTGGTGCAGCTGGAGGCGAAGCTCGAGGGCCAGGAAGGCTTCTGGAAGATCTCCGAGCACACGGTGAACTCGGCCGGCGTCGTCCAGAAGAAGCTGCCGCAGTGGCTGGCGAAGTGTGGACCGCAACCGCCGAACGCCACCGCCGACCCGGCCCGCAAATCCTTCGACGCGTGCTTCCAGCAGCTCGCCGACGAGGGCTATCGGCAACAGATCAAGTACATCCCGGCCAACCGGTTCTGGGGCCTGCAGTGGCGCGAGACCGGCCTGTTCCTGCTGCTCGCGGCGGGCCTGACCGGCTTCTGCTTCTGGCGGATCAGGCGCGATCTCTCCTGAGCCGCACCCATCTGGCGAGCAAAGCCAGCGCCAGCAGGACGGCGCAGATGACGGCCGAGGTCAGCGGCAAGGTGACCGCGAGGACGACACATCCCGCTACCCCGAGGATGTTGAGGACTCGCGGCCACCGCCGATCCCCGGCCGGTTGCGTGTACGCCGACGCGTTGGCGATCGCGTAGTACAGCAGGACTCCGAACGACGAGAAGCCGATGACGCCACGCAGGTCGGTGGTCAGCACCAGGATGCCGACCACGGCCGCGAGCGCGATCTCCGCGTGGTGTGGCACCTGGAACCGCGGATGGACGGCGGCAAGCCAGACCGGGAGATCCCGGTTGCGGGCCATCGCCAGCGAAGTCCGGCCGATGCCGGTGATCAGTGCCAGCAGCGCGCCGAGGCTGGCCAGTGCGGCGCCGACTCTGACGATCGGCTGGGCCCAGGCCGCGCCGGCCGCTTCCACCGCGGCGGCCAACGGCGCCGGCGACGAGGCGATCCGATCCGGGCCGAGGGCAAACAAAAGGCTGACGCCGATGACGAGATAGATGCCGACGGCACCGAAGAGAGCGATTAGGATGGCGCGCGGGATGGTGCGGGCCGGTTCGCGGACCTCCTCCCCCATGGTGGCGATCCGGGCATAACCGGCGAAGGCGAAGAACAGCAGACCGGCGGCCTGCAGTACGCCGTACGGGCTGGTGCCGGCGGTCCAGTCGGTGACGTGGTCGGTCGACGTCGTGAGCAGCAAAATCACGACGATGGTGAGGACTGTGAGCGTGCAGGCGACCAGGGTCCGGGTCAGCGCCGCGGTCCTGGTGATGCCGCGATAGTTCACCGCCGCGAGCGCGACCACCGCGGCCAAGGCGATCAGCCGCCGCGCCCACTCATGATCCGGTACTGCGTACGTCGCGAACGTGAGTGCCATCGCGGCACACGACGCGGTCTTGCCGAGCACGAAGGCGCAGCCGGCCGTGTAGCCCCACCACGGGCCGAGCCGCTCCCGGCCATAGGCATAGGTGCCGCCCGAAACCGGGTAGACCGCAGCCAACTGGGCCGACGCGGCGGCGTTGCAGTAGGCAACAAACGCCGCGATCACCAGCGAAACGAGCAGCAGTGAGCCGGCCGCCCGAGCAGCCGGAGCCCAGACCGCGAAGACGCCGGCGCCGACCATCGACCCGAGCCCGATGACTGCCGCGTCCCTGACCCCCAGCCGCCGCGCCAGCTCGACCACGCGCTTCAGACCGCCTTGAGGAGAGTCAGCAGGCGGGCGACCTCGGTGGCGACCGCGGTGCGGGCCGGGCCGAGGTACTTGCGAGTATCGACGAGGGTGGGCTGGTCGGCCAGGACCTGGCGCACCGTCGCGGTGAAGACGTTGTTGAGGTGGGTCGCGATGTTGACCTTCGTCATCCCCGCCTCGACCGCGCGAGTCAGGTCCGCATCCGCGACACCAGACGAACCGTGCAGCACCAACGGAACCGGTACTGCGGCCCGCAACGCGCCGATCAGCTCGAAGTCGAGCTCGGCGGTCCGCTCGGTCATCGCATGCGACGAACCGACCGCGACGGCGAGCGCGTCCACGCCGGTCGCCTCGGCGAACGCCAGCGCCTCGTCCGGCCGGGTCCGCGCACCCGGGGCGTGGACGCCGTCCTTGCCGCCGACCTCACCGATCTCGGCCTCGACGAAAACGCCGTGGTCGTGGCAGAACTTCGTCACCTCGCTGGTGGCCGCGACGTTGTCGGCGTAGTCGAGCTTCGACGCGTCGTACATCACCGAGGCGAAGCCGAGCCCGACCGCCTCGGTGACCAGGTCACGGTCCATCGCGTGGTCGAGGTGCACGACGACCGGCACCCGCGCGGCGGCCGCGGCGGCCAGGGTCGCGACGGCGATCGGCTTGAGCGCGCCGTGGTACTTGACCGCGTTCTCGCTGATCTGCAGGATGACGGGCGCGCCGAGCTGCTCGGCACCGGCGATCAGCGCGGTGGCGTGCTCCAGCTGGATCACGTTGAACGCGCCGACCCCGCGACCGTCCTTGGCGGCACCCAGCACGACCTCTGCCCCGGAAACGAGCGGCATGACGAACTCCCTTGTTCTAAAGGCTTTGGACGGCGACCAGCGGTTGCCACCGCCGGTACGCCTCGAGGTCGATGTCCCCGGCAACGGGGGTCAGTACTGCGGCAGCTGACGCCGCTACGGCCGACTTCAGCACCGAGGGCCAGCCGGGTTCGGGGCCTCGAGCGATGGCGGCCGCGACGACCGCAGTACAGGCGTCGCCTGCGCCGGTCGGGTTGCCCGAGACCTGCTCGACGGGGCGCGCGCGCCAGACACCTTGATTGCTGGCGGCAACCATTCCGCGGGCGCCGTCGGTGATCACCGCGGCGGTCGCGCCGGACGACACCAGCTGCCGAGCGCCTTCTTCCACGCTCAACTCCCCCAGCGCCTCGCGGAGCTCGGCGGCGTTCGAGCGGACCACGGCACCGGCCTTCGCGGCCGCGACCAGCGCGCTGCCGCCGACATCGATCACCGACAGTACGTCGTGGTGCCGGGCGCGCACAGCCAGCTCCGCATAGGCGTCAGCCGGCAGACCGGGCGGCAAGCTCCCCGAGCAGGCGAGCACGTCCAGCTTCGCCCATGGCATCCGGTCATGGAAGGCGCGCCACTCGTCCTCCGACACCGCCGGTCCCGCTTCGTTGAAGATGGTCGCGTCGCCGTCGACACCGTTGACGATGGCAACGGTTCGCCGGGTCTCGCCGCGGATCGGGGTGAGCAGCGCGGTCAGGCCGGCGTCGAACAGTTCCTCGGCGACAATCTCGCCGGTCAGCCCGCCGACGAAACCCAGCGCGAGCACCTGATGCCCGAGTGTCGCCGCAACCCGGGCCACGTTGACGCCCTTCCCGCCGGCGCGTTGCCGCGGCGAGCCGACCCGGTGGCTCCCGCCGACAACCAGCTCGGGAACGTCGTAGGTGACGTCGAGCGCGAGGTTGAGGGTGACGGTCCCGATCAGTCCAGCCACGAACCGGCCCGCATCACCTTCTGGACCTGGTAGTCCTCGTCCAGCACGACCAGGTCGGCCCGCTTGCCGGTCTCGATTCCGCCGACGGTGTACCAGCCGAACGCCTCGGCCGGGGTCGTCGAGGCCATCCGCGACGCGTCGACCAGTGACACCCCGGCCTTGACCGCGTTGCGGTAGGCAACGTCCATCGTCAAGGTGCTGCCGGCAATCGAGTGAGTGCCCTCGGCAAGCGTCGCCAGCCCGTCCTTCACGTCCACTTCGAGACTGCCCAGCATGTACCGCCCGTTGGGCATTCCGGTGGCAACCATCGCGTCCGTGATCAGCGCGATTCGGTTCACCCCGGCGGCGGCCAGCGCGACCCGGACCACCTGCGGGTCGAGGTGCATCCCGTCGTTGATCACTTCGAGCAGCAACCGCGGATCGTTCAGCGCGGCACCGACCGGACCGGGATCGCGGTGATGGAACGGCCGCATCCCGTTGAACAAGTGGGTCGCCACCGTCGCCCCCGCGTCGGCCCCCGCGATCATCTGCTCGTACGTCGCGTCCGTGTGCCCCAGCGCCGCGACGACCCCGGCGTCGACGACCTGGCGGATCGCGTCCAGCCCGCTCGGCAGCTCCGGTGCGATCGTCACCATCTTCACGGCGTCGCTGAGCACCTTGGCCACATCGCCCTCGACGGGATCGCGCAGCAGCGACGGTTCGTGGGCCCCGCACCGCGCGGCCGACAGGAACGGCCCTTCCAGGTGGACGCCCGCGATCACTCCGTCGGTGACGAGGTCCGCCAGGCAGGCGGTCTGGGAGACCAGCTCGTCGAGCGGCCCGGTGACCAGACTGGCCATCGTCGTCGTGGTGCCGTGCTTGGCGTGGAAGGCCGCGACCTTGCGCGCCTCCTCGGGATCGGTGGTCGAGTACGTCGCCCCGCCACCGCCGTGCGTGTGGATGTCGACGAACCCGGGCACGACGGTCACGTCGCCGAGATCCTCCGGCCGCTGCCCATCCGCGGGCATCCCGTCCGAGCGCCGCCCGAAGGACAGGATGTCGCCGTCGGAGACCTGCAGCCAGGCGTTCTCGAGCACATCGTCCGGGGTGACGAGCCGCGCCACCCGATACGTCGTCATTGCGTCTCTTCTCCGCTCTCGTCGGCCGCCACCCGGTCCCACGCCATCAGCGCGGCGCCGAGACAGCCGGCCTCTTCACCCAGTACGGCGGCCACGATCTCCGGCTCGCGCTGGAAGGTCAGCCGCGCGTGAACACCTTCGCGCAGCGGTGCGAGCAACGTCTCACCGGCCCCGACCAGTCCACCGCCGATGGCGATTCGCGTCGGCGCGACCAGCGTCGTGTACATGACGAGTGCGTCGACCAGCGCGGCCAGCGCCTCGCTCCACACCACCGCGGCATCGGCATCGCCTTGCGCGAGCAACTCCAGGACCTCGCGGGCGCCGTCGACGACCCGGCCCGTCCGCAGGTGGTACCGGCGGGCCAGTGCAGCCGCGGAAGCCACTGTCTCCAGGCATCCCCACTGGCCGCACGCGCACTGCTCGGCCGTCTCGCCGTGGACGAAGCGCGTGTGACCCAGTTCGCCGGCGTAGCCATCACCGCTGACGAGGGACCCGTCGACCACCATCGCGGCCGCGATCCCCGTGCCGAGCGGGAGGAACAGGGAGTTCGTAGTACCGGTGAGTGCGCCTTGGCGTAGCTCTGCGTAGCCGCCACCGCGCACATCGTGGGCGAGCAGGATCTGCTGGTCAGGTCCGACCGCCTCCTGCAGCGCGGCCAGCACCGGCGTACCGGCCCAGGCCAGGTTCTCCGCGACGACCGTGCCGTCCTCGGCGTTGATGATGCCCGGTACGACGACGCCGACCGCGCGCACCCGGTGACCGTCGGCGGCGGCCTTCTGCTCGAGCTCGACCACGGTCTCCAGCAGGGCGTCGAGAACCTTGCGGCCCCCACCTCGTGGGTCGTCGACGGCACGCGGTGTCGGCCTGGTCTCCCGGTGCAGCACGGCACCGTCGGCGGCGACCAGGCCGCACTTCATCCGGGTTCCACCGAGATCGACGGCAACCACGACTTCACTGGGGTCCACGGAGCGCCATTATGCAGCGTTACCTACCGGTTCGAACATCCGCGAGCAATTTCTGGACAACCCCGACCAGCCCACCGGGGCCCGTCAGCTGCGCAGTCCCCGGTCGAAAGCGGCGACCAGGAAGGCGATCAGGTTCTCCGCCAGCCGGCCCGGTTCCTCCTCGTTGCCCAGACCGTTGCCCTGACCGTTGCCCAGGCCGACGGGCTCCCCGCCCGGTGCTCTGCTCAGCGCCTGCGACTGGTGCAAGGCCAGGAGACCCAGCATGTTCACGAAGCCGAACGCCACTGCTTCCGGTGCCGCCTCCGGCAACGCCGCCTGCAGTGCGGCCAGGTACCGCGCTTCGACGGGATCGGACTCGGCCGCGTACAGCTCGCGGATCCGCTGACTCGGATCGAAGGCGACCCGGCCGATGAACCTGGCCACCACCGGCCCGCGCTCACCGCGGCGCAGGACCAGATCCAGGCCCGGCTCGATGAAGGCACGGATCAGTTCCTCGACGGCCGGATCCCCCTTCTCCTCCAACTGGTCCAGCCGGCGCCGCCGCTCGGTGTTCACCGGCGCCATCGCGCGGGCCACCGCCGCCCGGAGCAGGGCTTCCTTCGAGCCGAAGTGGTAGTTCACCGCCGCGATGTTGGCCGCCGCCGCGACCGTGATCGCCCGCAGCGAGGTCCCCTCGTAACCGCCCTCGCCGAACCGCTGCTCGGCGATGTTGAGCAGCCTCTCCCGGGTTGATTCCACGGGTGTCTCCACAGAGTTCTCCTTCCCCCCGGCCACTGCTCGCTCAGGCACCCCACCTGCTCACGCGCCGTAGCCTGCAGTCAGCATAGTTCAAACGGTCGTTTGAATGAGAGTGGTCAGGGCAGTAAATCTGGAAAGAAGCTCAGAAATCACGGGAATCCCCGCTCTCCTGCGCCTGGAGGCCGGGCGTTAGGGTCTAACGGCATGACCACGTTGCGGATCGCACCGCGCTTCAGGGGGCCGGCCCAATCAGGCAACGGGGGCTACGTCGCAGGCCTGGTCGGTACTGCGCTGGCCGCGGTGGCCGCCGCGGACACGGCTCCGCGCGTGCGGCTGCTGGTGCCTCCGCCGATGGAGACCGACCTGGAGCTCTCGGTCGAGCCGGCCCACGCGACGCTGACCGACGGAGCTTCCGAGGTGGCCGTCGGTCACACGGTCGACGCGGAGACCTTGTCCGACGCGACCATCGACCCGGTCGCTCCGGATGAGGCGCTGGCGGCGGAAGCGAAGTACCGGGGGCTGGTCAGTCATCCGTTCCCGGGGTGCTTCGTCTGCGGGCCGGAGAACGCCGAGGGGTTGCAGTTGAAGCCCGGGCCGGTGGGCGATGGACGGACGGCCTGCACGTGGCACCCGGCCGATGATCTGGTCGGCTCTGACGGGCTCGTCGACTCCGTGTTTCTCTGGGCGGCGCTCGACTGTCCGAGCGGGTGGGCGATCGATCTGGAGGGGCGCCCGTCGGTGCTCGGCCAGATGTCGGCCTGCGTGGATGCTCGTCCGCACCCGGGCGAACCCTGTGTCGTGATGGGCCGGATCCTCGCCGAGGACGGGCGCAAGACTCACACCGCCAGCACCTTGTACGACTCCGACGGCCGCGTGCTGGCGAGGGCCCGCCAGACCTGGTTCCTGGTCGACCCGGCCACCTTCAACGCCGGCTAGTCGTTCTTGGCGGGCGGCTGGTCGGGTGCCGGCTAGTCGTTCTTGGCAGCGGCCAGGGCCTGGACGATCAGCCCGTTGCGGATCTTCTGGCCCGCCGGCGTCGTGTGCGCGCCGTCGCGCAGGTAGCGCCGGGGCCGGCTGGGGTCGGCCGCGAGGAACTCCGCCCAGCGGGCCAGCTTCAGGTTCGGGTGCTTGCTCTCGGCCGCACGCAACTGCCGGTTGACCCAGGCGCTGTTGGCCCGATCCGGTTCGACCGTTCTGCGCCGCTCGACCGCCACCGTCACCCAGACGACGGTCCGGCGCCGGCCGACGATGCTCATCACCCGTTCGACGTTGCCGGCCACCGCCGGCGGGTCGAAAATGTCGTTGGTTCCCACCGCCATCAGGATCCGGTGGGGCAGGCCGTAGGTCCGCGCCCAGATCTCGAGCGCGTCCGTGGCCGGTCCGCTGGGGTGTCCCGCCCAGTTGTGCGTGGCGAGGGCGTCACCGGTCGTGGCCGTCAGCTGCCGGATCAGGGCGGGAGTGTCCTGGATGGCCAGACTGTCCCCGAACATCACCACCCCGTTGGTGCGCACCACCCGCCGGATCTCGCTCGGGTCCGAGATCACCCGGCGCTTGGTCTGCCACGGCGCCAGCTCCCCCGAGCCGTACTTCCCGCTCGACGGCTGGGCGGCCGGCTGGGTCGACGGCTCCGTCGACGACTTGGCCGACGACTGGGGCGGCCGCTCGGACAGCGGCTGGAAGGGTGGTTGGGTCAGATCCGGATCGTCGGAGCCCTCGAGCTCGCAACCGAGCGACGTACCCACCGCCGCCGCGATCGCCCCGATCAGTACCGTACGCCGCGTAGCCCCCACCGAGTTCCTCATACTCTTCAAGACTGATGAAACGCCTTCTTCGTTGAGTCAGGGAACCATATTTGCAGGTTCTTGCAAATCCGGGTGCGAGCAGCTACCGAGTGCGAGCAGCGTGCGCACGCACCTTGGCCCGGTTGCCGCAGGTGCCCATCGAGCACCACCGGCGACGTCCGCGGGGGTCGAGGAAGAGCCATCCACAGTTGTCGCCCGGGCAGAGGCGGACGTGATCCCTCGCGGGGCCGGTGAGCAGTTCCGACGCGAGCAACGCCAGCTGGTCGAGCGGCATCCCGAGGTCTTCCGGCAGCTCCCACGCCGCCCGCACCCCGAGCCCGTCGGCCGGTACGGGGCTCAAGTGCCGGCGCGCGGTGGCACGATCCACCGCGCGCGACACCGCGTCGAACGATCCGGCTGCCGCCTCGTCCGTCAGTACGTCGTACAGGTCGGCCCGGAACTCCCGGACCGCGTCCAGCCGCCGCGTCGCGTCCGTCGGTTTGCCCGAGGCCTGCTCGATCAGCCGGAACACGCTCGCGTCGGAGAGCAGGCCGACGTACCCGTTCCAGATCACGAAGGCCTCGTACGACGTGAGCCACTCACTCGCCGCCGGACCCCGACCGGCGAAGTCCGAGCGGGTGTTGAGGAAATCCAGGACGGGGTCGGCGCCGACGGGTTTCGGCAGCACGATGCCCTGGACCAGCTCCAGGTGGGACGGCAGCGTGGACACCGGTCAGCGGGGAGTCTGGGCCGGGGTCGGTACCGGGATGCTGACGTTGCCGTTCTGCGGGATGACCATGAACTGGATCTTGCCCGACTCGATCGCGGATTTCAGCAGGTAGCCGTTCGCACCGAGCATCGCGACCTGCTGCTTGACCGACTGCAGCTCGACGTTGACCTGCTGGTTCTTCTGCTCCTGGGCCTGCCGCGCGAGTTCGGCGCGCTGCTTGGCCTCGAGGCCGTCGATGATGCCCTTGTCCAGCGGGGTCGGCTTCTGGATCGTGAAGGACAGCTCGCCACAGGCGTTGTTGCCGGTGTAGGCCGGGCCGCAGAAGTAGTCGCCGCCGACGGCGGCCGGCAGCAGCCGGGTGAACGCCGCGGACGCGGCGGTCTGGAACTCCGCCTTCTTCTTCTCGTTGTTGTAGAGCTCGGCCCAGGCGTAGCTGGTGCCGACCGCGGCCAGCGCACGGTCGATCTGCGGCCGGAAGTAGGACTGCAGCATGGCGTTCCAGCCCTCGTCCTCGTAGGCCTCGGTCTTCAGACCGATCCGCTCGTGGAACTGCTGGATCACCTCGGGCTTGCGGTTCAGCGTGAAGTACACCTGGACCCGGACGCCGAGCCGGACGTTGTCCTTGCTGACCACCGTCACCTCGTCGGCGTTCTCGGTGTCAGCGCCGGCGCCGCCGATGATGTAGGAGCGCTGGTCGATCGGGTAGGAGTAGATCGTGTCGCCGGGCCCGATCAGCTTGTTGGTGGCGCCGGGCGGGATGATCGACTTGAACTTCTTGTCCTCGACCACGCCGCCGCCGTAGTGCAGGCCGATCTTGTTCGCCTCGGTGCTGGCGAAGTTGAAGATGTTGAACAAGATGATCAGCGCGACGACGATCGCGATCAGGATGCCGATCACCTTCGCCTTGCCGCCACCCCCGCCCTTGATCGCCGTTGCGTTCCCCAGCTTTGCCATCAGCGGTCGAGCTCCTTGTTGTCGGTCAGTCGCCGGATGTCGGCGAGGGTCAGGTCGGCGGTGAGCGCGACGTCGCGCGGCACCGACGGATGCGAGGAGAGCGTACGCAGCCCCTGCTCGGCAGCCGCGACCGCCTTCTCGAGCCGCCGGACCTCCTGGATCAGCGCCTTGGTCTCGCCGTTCAGTTCGGTCACGGCCTGCTCCGCGGAGACGGCCCGGCGGTACGACGACCAGGCGAACCAGACGGTTCCGACCAGCACGATGAGAGCGGGCAGTCCGAGCCTGATGACCATGGCTCCATGGGACCACGAGACGGCGTTCATCTGTCGGCGAAAACTGGTTGAACGCACGTCGCTCGCGACGTAGGTTCTGAGTACACGCGAAGGGAGGTGGTCCAACGCATGAATTGCAATCGGACTCGTGAGGTGGCGGCGGGCTAACCGCCAACCACTGTTTGACAAGTGGGCATGTGGCTAGTCAGTACGACGCCGGCCACCGGATCCGCGGGTAGTCAGGAAAGTCCGCCTGACCCTGAGCTCGACCACCCGGTCGTGTCCCAGGAAGTGCCCGCGGGTCTCTTTTTTTGCCCAACCGCCTTGCCTTACTCGGGGAGCGGGCAGTCGAGGCCGAGGGCCTCGCCGATCTCGAACAGTTGCGCCTGGAAGTAGGCGCCGGCATCCTCCAGCGCCCAGTGCAGCTGACCGAAGACCTCCATGCAGATCAGCCCGTAGAGCCGCGTCCAGTAGGTCAGCGACAAGTAGATGGCCCCGGCCGGCATTCCGTCGAAGTACTCCGCCTTCTGGGTCAGCTGGGCGAGCAGCTCCGGCCCGAGCGCCTCCTCGGGGGGATGGGCGAACGGCTGCTGGCGATACACCTTCGCGACCAGGTCCTTGAAGACCGCGCCGAACCGCATCGCCGCTTGGTGTCCCGGCGTCAGCTCGTGGTGCTCGGCCAGCGGGTTCGGCACCGGCGCACCGAAGAGCAGCCCGAACTCGGCCGGATGGGCCAGCGCCCAGTCCCGCAGTCCGCCGGCGATCAGGAACAGCTGGCCACCGAGGTCGGCCCCCGGGTCGCTGTCGCGCAGGGCGATCAGCGCGTCGGTCAGTTCGTCGTACAGGTCGGCGATCAGGGCGGAGATCAGCGCCTCGTGGCTGTCGAAGTACCGGTAGAGCGCGGGTGCGCTGAGGCCGAGCTCGCGGGCGACCGCGCGCAGGCCGACGGCCGGCACCCCGCCCTCGACAAGCAGTTTGCGAGCGGCGGCCTTGATCTCGGCAACGGTCGCGGCCCGCTGCCGGTCCCGCCGGGTCTCGCCCGTCTTCAGGTCCACCGAAAGCCCTTCTTCCACCGATCTTGACAAGCAGACCCTAGTGCTGCGTAGTGTTTACACCGTTAACTGTTAACGGTGTTCACCGCCGCGATCACTGTTCAATGTACGCCCGCGGGAGGGCTTCGTGTTCGAGACACTCGGCAGGTTCACCTACCGGCGCCGCCGCCTGGTGCTGGCACTGACCGGGGTCTTCGTGGCCGCCGCCCTCGCCTGGGGCACCGGGGTCTTCGGCTCGCTGGCGAACGGTGGATTCGAGGCGCCCGACACCGAGGCGTACCGCGCGGTCCGGACGATCGAGCAGGCCGTCGGCCGGACCGGTACTGACGTGATCGTGCTCTACCGCAGCGACTCGCGAACCGCGTCCGACCCGGCCTTTCGGCAGACCGTCGACGACCATCTCGCGGAACTTCCCACCAGCGAGGTGGTGCGCAAGGCGACCTTCTGGAGCACCAAGTCACCCGCGTTCGTGTCGAAGGACCAGCACTCGACGTACGCCGTACTGACGCTGGCCGGGGCCGATCCCGAGGAGCGGCTGGAGACCTTCCACAAGATCGCCTCGCAGGTCCGGCAGGCGCCCGCCGGGCTGGACGTGAAGGTCGGCGGTGAGGTCGCCGTCTTCGACGAGGTGAACACGCAGACCGAGCACGACATCGTGCAGGCCGAGTCGATCTCGCTGCCGATCGTGCTGATCCTGCTGGTGGTGGTCTTCGGTGGTCTGGTCGCGGCCAGCTTGCCGCTGTTCGTGGGCGGATTGGCGATCCTCGGTGCCTTCGTGGTCCTGCGCGCACTGGCCACCTTCACCGACGTCTCGGTCTTCTCGATCAACATCGTCACGATGATCGGCCTCGGACTCGCGATCGACTACGCGTTGTTCATCGTCACCCGGTTCCGCGAACAGCTTGCGCTCGGCAACGATGTCGAGACCGCCCTGGCGGTGACGATGAGCACGGCCGGCCGGACCGTCGCGTTCTCCGGTGTCACGGTCGGCGTGGCGATCTCGAGTCTCGTGCTGTTCCCGGTGATGTTCCTGCGCTCGATGGCGTACGGCGGCGCTGCCGCGGTGCTGGTGGCGATGATCGCGGCGCTGACCGCGTTGCCCGCGCTGCTGGCCGTGCTCGGCCATCGGGTGAACAACCTGCGGATTCCGTTCTTGAAACGCCACGTGGGTTCTAGCGAGCATGGCGCCTGGTACCGACTCGCGCACAGCGTGATGCGCCGTCCGATCCGGTACGTCGTTGTCCTGGTGCCGTTGTTGCTCATCCTCGGGATTCCTTTCCTGCAAGCGCAGTTGGGCGGGGTCGACCATCGCGCCCTTCCCGCCGGCGCCGACAGCCGGACGGTCACCGAGGTGTTGCAGAGCGACTTCGCCGGCGCGGGCGGTTCCGACGTACTGGTTGCTGCTCGGGTGTCGTCGGGTGATCCGGCGACGGTGCTGGCGCCTTATATCGCTGAGCTACAGCAGGTGAAGGACGTCACGGGTGTGCAGTTGGCCGGCTTCAAGGACGGCATCGCATCCGTGGTCGTGCACACGCACTACACCTCGCAAGAGTTGCCTGCTCGCGACGTGGTGGAGGGTGTCCGTGCGGTCGATCCTCCGGCCGGAGTCTCGATCGAAGCCGGCGGAGATACCGCGGCACTTGTCGACCTGCTGGAGGTACTGCGCGAGCGCGCGCCGTGGATGGCCGGGTTCATCGTGCTCGTGACCTTCGTGCTGCTGTTCGTTGCCTTCGGCTCCGTTGTGCTGCCGGCCAAGGCCTTGCTCATGAACGTGTTGTCGCTGTCCGCCTCGTTCGGCGCGATGGTGTGGATCTTCCAGGACGGCAACCTGTCCGGCCTGCTCGACTTCACCCCGGCCGGCTTCCTCGACGCGACCAACCCGGTCCTGCTGTTCGCCGTACTGTTCGGGTTGTCGATGGACTACGAGGTGTTCCTGCTCAGCCGGATCCGGGAGGAGTACGACCGGACCGGCGACAACAGCCAGGCGGTTGCCCTCGGCCTGCAACGCACCGGCGGCATCATCACCAGTGCGGCGTTGCTGCTGATCATCGTGGTGGGCGCGTTCGCCACCTCGGGCATCGTGTTCGTGAAGATGATCGGGATCGGCCTGGTGATCGCGATCGCGATCGACGCGACCGTGGTCCGCGCGCTGCTGGTGCCGGCCACGATGCGGTTGCTCGGCCGCGCCAACTGG
This sequence comes from Kribbella sp. NPDC023855, assembly GCF_040639475.1. NCBI lineage: Bacteria > Bacillati > Actinomycetota > Actinomycetes > Propionibacteriales > Kribbellaceae > Kribbella > Kribbella sp. NPDC023855. The sequence continues at coordinate 25,838 of NZ_JBFAAA010000012.1, read as the reverse complement.
TGGGCTCCTGAACCGCTGGCCCGGTGGTGGCAGCGGCACGGCTTTCGCGAGACGGGACCGGCTGAATCAGGTGAGCCAACGCCACCACGCGAGCTAACTCGAGTCGGCTAAGGCTGCAAGCGCTGCAGGCGCCAGGAGTCGCCGGCCTTGAGGTACTGCAGGCGATCGTGCAACCGGCCGACGCGGCCTTGCCAGAACTCGAACACGGCCGGTTCGATCCGGTAGCCGCCCCAGAAGTAGGGGGTGGCGATCTCGGTCCCCTCCGGCCACTGCCGCTCGTACGACGCGTACTGCAGATCCAGCTCCTCGCGAGACTCCACCGGCTGGCTCTGCTGGGAGGCCCAGGCACCGAGCTGGGAGCCGCGCGGCCGGCTGGCGAAGTACGCGTCCACCTCGTCCTGCGGCAGCTTGCTCGCGGTGCCTTCGACGCGCACCTGCCGTTCCATCGCGTGCCAGGGGAAGACGAGGGCGCAAGCCGGGTTGACCGCGAGGTCGTCGGCCTTGCGTGACTGCTGGTTGGTGTAGAAGACGAAACCGCGCTCGTCGAGACCCTTCAGCAGGACGGTCCGCGCGGACGGCTTCCCATCGCGGTCGGCTGTCGCGAGCACCACCGCGTTCGGCTCGTGTAGGCCGGCGTCGGCCGCCTGGGCGAGCCACAGCGCGAACTGCTTCACCGGGTCGGCGTCCACCTGGTGTTCGAGCAGCTCACCCAGGCCGTACGTCTGCCGCATCTCTCCAAGGTCCACGACCCGAGCCTAGTGCTGCTGGTACGGACCGTCCTGCGTGTGGGAGCCGTGTGGCGACTGAGGACCCTGCTGCGGGTTGCCCGGCTGCGGGAAGGTGCCCGGCTGCGGATGAGCGCCTTGCTGCGGGAAGGTGCTGTGCTGCGGGTACTGGCCGGGCTGGCCGGTCGGGAAGGTGTCCTGGACGCGGAGCGCGGTCTTGCGCGCGTCATGGAGGAGCCTGCTGGCGCCAAGCGCGATGAGGAGCACTCCGACGAACAGCATCGAGCCGTCCCAGGCGATCGAACTGCGGAATCTCGGCTGCCCGGGGACCTCGAAGAGCTTGCTGAGATCGATGGCCAGCCTGATCGGCAACACGTGGAGCGCCAGCGAGACGACCGTCCACAACAGACCGGCCCCGATCATCACCCCCGCGGCGATCGGCCGGATCGACATCAGCAGGCCGACGACCGCCGCGATCACGACGATCAGCACCGCCCACATCAGGCTGCTCCCGTCGTTCTGGTACCGGATCAGCCGCAGCATCATGTGACCGCTGGCATACGACAGAGCCATCATGCTGAGCCAGGCCACCACCACACCGGTGACCACTCCGCCGAGCAGGCCGGGCAGTTGGTTCGGAGAGCGCGTCATGGAGTGACCCTAGACGCCGACCCGGTCACAGATCTGTCCGCAAGGCTGGCCGGAGAACTATGCTGCCTGAGCGCCTAACGAGGACAAGGGAGTCGCCGGGGATGTCAGATCCAGTAGTGCCGAAGGCCGAGGTTCAGCATGGGCTGGAAGGTGTCGTCGCGTTCGACACCCAGATCGCCGAGCCGGACAAGGAAGGGTCGGCGCTGCGGTACCGCGGGGTGGACATCGAGGATCTGGTCGGCCGGGTGCCGTTCGAGAACGTCTGGGGCCTGCTCGTCGACGGTGCCTTCACGCCTGGTCTGCCGCCCGCCGAACCGTTCCCGCTCCCCGTACACACTGGTGATGTCCGGGTCGACGTGCAGTCCGCGCTGGCGATGCTCGCGCCCGCCTGGGGTCTGCGGCCGCTGTACGACATCGACGACGTCCAGGCCCGCGACGACCTGTCCCGCGCGGCCGTGATGGCGCTGTCGTACGTCGCCCAGGCGGCTCGTGGCATCGGGCAACCGATGGTGCCGCAACGCGAGGTGGACAAGGCGACCACGATCACCGAGCGGTTCATGATCCGCTGGCGCGGCGAGCCCGACCCCAAGCACGTCAAGGCGGTCGACGCGTACTGGACCTCCGCCGCCGAGCACGGCATGAACGCCTCCACCTTCACCGCCCGGGTGATCGCCTCCACCGGCGCCGATGTCGCCGCGGCCCTGTCCGGTGCGGTCGGCGCGATGTCCGGCCCGCTGCACGGTGGCGCGCCGGCCCGCGTACTGACGATGATCGAAGGCGTGGAGAAGAGCGGCGACGCCCGCTCGTACGTGAAGGGCCTGCTGGACGCCGGTGAGCGCCTCATGGGCTTCGGCCACCGCGTCTACCGCGCCGAGGACCCGCGCGCCCGCGTACTTCGGCGTACGGCGCAGGAGCTGGACGCGCCCCGCTACGAGGTCGCCCAGGCCCTGGAGCAGGCCGCGCTGGCCGAGCTGCGCGAGCGCCGGCCCGACCGGGTACTGGAGACCAACGTCGAGTTCTGGGCCGCCATCGTGCTGGACTTCGCAGAGGTCCCGCCGCCCATGTTCACCTCGATGTTCACCTGCGCCCGCACGGCCGGCTGGAGCGCCCACGTCCTTGAGCAGAAGCGCACCGGCCGCCTGATCCGCCCCTCCGCCATCTACTCCGGCCCCCCAACCCGCCCCGCCACCTCAGTAGAAGGCTGGAGCCAGAAGTGGGCCTGAGGTCTCCTGGGTGAGCCCGCAGGATCCACCCAAGGCCGACGACCTGCTGGTGGTGTCGCCGGTCAAGGCGTTCACCTGCAGTGCCTGCGGGACGACCGACGCGGGGCTGATGCGGCTGAGGACGATTCGCCGCACTGCCTCGCGTGCGTCGATCTGGACCATCTGGTCTTCCTACCCTCGGGCAACACCGCCTTGACGCGGCGTGCGCGCAAAGCGAGCACGTTGTCAGCTGTCGTGATCCGCTGGAGCAAGGCTCGCAAGCGGTACGAGCGGCAGGGAGTGCTGGTCGAGCAGCCCGCGCTGGAACTCGCTGAGGAGCAGTGCCTCGCCGACGAGGACGTCCGCGCGCGGCAGCGGGAGCGCGCGCGGGAGAAGCGAGCGGTCGAGGATGTCGACTTCCAGAAGCGGATGGCCCAGGAGATCCTCCGGCTGTTCCCCGGCTGCGACGCGAACCGGGCTGAGGCGATCGCCGAACATGCCGGCACCCGCAGCAGTGGACGCGTCGGCCGGTCAGCCGCCGGCCGGGCTCTGGAGGAGAACGCCGTCACGCTCGCGGTGGTGGCGTCCATCCGCCACCTCGATACGCCGTACGACGAGCTACTGATGGCCGGTGTGCCGCGTGCCGAGGCGCGCGAGCGGATCAGGACACAGGTCGACGAGGTGCTCGACCAATGGCGCCGTCCTCGCTAGGCGAGTGACCGGTCCGCTGCTTGTACTGCCGGCTGAAGTAGGCGATGTCGGTGTAGCCGAGGGCGGCGGCGACCTGGGTGACTGTCAGGCCGGTCTCTGTCAGGAGTTGGTGCGCTCGCTCCACCCTCGCCTGGATCACGTACTGCGCCGGTGAAGTGCCGTGCTGTGCGTCGAACCGGCGGGTGAACTGCGCTCTGGAAAGCGCTGCCTGGGCAGCCATCTCCGCGACGCTCCAGTTGCGGCTGGGGTCCTGCCGGATCGCCTGGGCGACCTCCTGGACCGCAGTGTCGGTCGCACTCGGCTGCGGGCTGTACGCCGCGTCCCAGATCAGCCCGAGCAACTGCTCCAGACACAGCTCAGCCTGCCTGCGCCCCAACGGATCACCCCGCCGGTACGCCGTATCGCTGCTGCGAGCCAGCGCTCCCAGCAGCACCCGGTCAGCAACCTCAGCCCACCGCTCCCCCGGTACTACGCCCGCCGGGCTGGCGGCGAAGTGCATCCCGAAGACCAGCAGCCGCCGCCGCGGATCGTGGCTGGCCGTCGGTGCGTCACCGGGGGCGAACACGGCGCAGACGCCGGGACCGAGCTCACGGGTGTTGCCGTTGAGCTCCAGCCGGCCGATGCCGTCGAGTACGCACCACAACAGGTGGTCCTCGAGCGGTCGCGACACCCAGGACCAGCTCGGCTCGCACCGCCAGAACGTCGGCGGGCTGAACAGCTCGAGCTCGACCGGACCGGCGAGGGCCGGGGCCGGGGTTGCGGCTGCGGCTGCGGCTGCGGCGGCTGGGCTTGGGTGATGCGTCAAAAGGTCAAGTCCTTGCGTCGATCGACCGTCGCTGATGCGGGCTCTGGAAGGAAGGATCTGATTGTCAGCATAGTCGCGGGAGGCACCGGTGAGCGGTTCGTTCAAGCAGGAGTTCGACAGCGCGGGGTACACGCTGGTCCGTGGGTTGTTCGCCGTCGACGAGGTGGAGCGGCTGCGGGATCACTACATGGGCTTGCGCCGCCGGGGGTCCTACGAGAACGACGTGGTCGGAGTACAGGCTGATAGCCGGGATCCGTTGCGGCGGTATCCGCGGATGGCGCAGATGCACCGGTGGGACGAGTTGTCGCTGCAGTGGCTGATCGACAGCCGGCTGGACGAGGTGATGACCGGGCTGCTGGGCAGGTCGCCGTACGCGGTGCAGACGATGATCTACTTCAAGCCGCCGGGCTCACGCGGGCAAGCGTTGCATCAGGACAACTTCTATCTCAAGGCCGAGCCGGGGACGTGCGTGGCGGCCTGGATGGCGCTTGACGAGGTCGACGTGGAGAACGGGTGCCTCGAAGTCGTGCCGGGCAGCCACCGATGGCCGATCCTGTGCACCGAGAAGGCCGACACCAAGGTGAGCTTCACAGACATCACCGTCCCACTGCCTGAACCGGACGCCGCAGTACCGGTGGAGATGGCGCCTGGAGACGTCCTGTTCTTCCACGGCGCACTGGTCCACGGCAGCGCCCCCAACGTCAGCACAGACCGCTTCCGCCGCGCCCTGATCGGCCACTACATCCAGGGCGAGGCCAAACAGGTCGCCGAGTACTACCACCCAGCCCTCCAAATGGACGGCACTCCCCTAAACCTCGACGTATCCCAGGGCGGCGGCGCCTGCGGCGAATGGGTACCCAGCGAGAACGGCCCAGTAGCCGTCCTAACCGGCCAAGAAACCCTCACCCGCAAACACGAATAAACCCGCCGCCGCCCACCGCCCCGCACCACCCCGCCTCGCACCGCCCCCGCCCTCCACCACCCGGCCACCCGACCACCCGACCACCCGACCAGCCCTTCCACACCACCGCGAGAACCACACCACGCGGACACCCACCTCGCCTGTCCCGCGAGACACCCCCACCACAACCGCGCGCACCCCCAAATCAGAACAAGGCGGACGCCCACCCCAGCCACCGCGGCGGACCTCCGCCTCATCACCGCGACGAGCACCCCAGGCAACCCTCCCGCCACACCAGGCGGACACCGCAGATGGACGTCCTGGCGGGATGTGGAAGACTGGTGAGTGCTGACAGCGTCGTCGGCGAGATGTTCAGCAGACGACGAAGGGAAACGCTGGTGACCAGCGACATCATCATCCCCGCAGAGCTCAAGCCCGCCGACGGACGGTTCGGTGCCGGTCCGTCCAAGGTGCGCCCCGAGGCCGTCGCGGCCCTGGCGACCGAGGGTGCGAAGCTGCTCGGCACCTCGCACCGCCAGGCCCCGGTGAAGAACCTGGTGGCCCGCGTCCAGCAGGGTGTCTCCGACCTCTTCCAGCTGCCCGACGGCTACCAGGTCGTGCTCGGCAACGGCGGCTCGACCGCGTTCTGGGACATCGCGACGTTCGGGCTGATCCGGGAGAAGAGCCAGCACCTGAGCTTCGGCGAGTTCTCCTCGAAGTTCGCCAAGGCCGCTCAGCTGGCGCCGCACCTGGGTGAGCCGAGCGTCATCAAGGCCGACCCGGGCACCCGCCCGGCGCCGGTCGCCGAGGCCGGCGTGGACCTGTACGCCTGGCCGCACAACGAGACCTCCACCGGTGTGATGGCGCCGGTCAAGCGGGTCGAGGGCGCCGACGAGGGCGCGCTGGTCGCCATCGACGCCACCTCGGGCGCCGGCGGGCTGCCGGTCGACATCAACGAGGTCGACGTGTACTACTTCGCGCCGCAGAAGTGCTTCGCCTCCGACGGCGGCCTGTGGATCGCGCTGATGTCCCCGGCCGCGCTGGCCCGGGTCGAGGAGATCACCGCCTCCGGCCGCTGGATCCCGGCGTTCCTGGACCTGGCGACCGCGATCGACAACTCCAGCAAGAACCAGACCTACAACACGCCGTCGCTGGCGACGCTGTTCCTGATGGCCGAGCAGACCGACTGGATCAACAGCCAGGGCGGCCTGGAGTGGAGCGTCGCCCGCACCACCGACTCCAGCAACCGGCTGTACACCTGGGCCGAGAAGTCCGACTACGCAACCCCGTACGTCGAAGACGCCGACGCCCGGTCCCTCGTCATCGGCACCATCGACCTCGACGACTCGATCGACGCTGCAGCGGTCGCGAAGGTACTCCGCGCCAACGGCATCGTCGACACAGAGCCGTACCGCAAGCTCGGCCGCAACCAACTCCGGGTAGCAATGTTCCCGGCCGTCGACCCAGACGACGTCGAAAAGCTCACCCAGGCAATCGACTACACCGTAGAAAAGCTCCGCTGAACTAGCAGTACCTAAGAGCAGCCGTCACCCCCGCGGGGTTGACGGCTGCTCTCATGTTCCGCGCCTTGTCCCTCACCCCCCGCCTGCACCTGACCGGTGCTGCCCCTCGGGGCAGCTTCCATCCGCTTGGATGTGTGCGCACCTGACCTTCCACCTGCGCGGCGGATGGAACCAGCTGTGCTCGAGGACCGAGCACTGCGCACTCGCCAACTGCCCGTGTCGGAAGCCAGACACGGCTGTTAACTGTAGGTCGCCGTGGTCTGTCGGGTAGTGCTGGGCGCTGTGGTTGGGTTGGCTGTGGGGGTTAGGCGTTGGAGCGGCGGCGGCCGTGGGGGTTGGGTGGGGGTTGGCCTGTTAGGCGGGCGTTTTCGGCCATGCGGTCTAGGCGTTCGCGGCGGCCGGGTGGGAAGGTGACGAAGGTGATGATGAGGGCCAGCAGTCCGGCGCCGATGATGATCCAGCGGAGGCTGTGGTTCTGCTTGGGTTCCGAGTTGGCGCTCGCGGCCGGCTTCGGCTTCCCCGTGGGGGCGGAGGAGGCGGGCGGTTTCGCGGCGGACTTCTTCCCCGGCGGGAGCATCTGGTAGACCGGCGAGTTGTCGCCCTCACTGCCGACCAGGATGTCCGTCCCGGCCGGTCCCACCGCGACCGACTCTCCCTGCGCGACAGGCGTGCCCGCGCGGGCGACCAGCGTCGGGGTTTCTCCCCACGCCACGGTGGCGACGTCGATGTAGGTCCGCAGTACGACGGTCTTGCCGTCCGGCATGAAGGTGCCGTCGGTCACCCCGTACGGCGAAGCCGGGGCGTCGCCGAGCTTGGTCAGCTCGTTCGTGCCCTCCCGCGACGACGTCTCGGGCGCCGCGTAGATCGCTCCCGGTTTCGTCTTGACCTTGGTGACGAAGTACAGCCGCTTCGTCTCCGGCTCGATCAGCAGTGTCTCGGCGTCGTGGGCGCCGTCGGGATACTCGAAGTCGTACCGGTGGAACTTGACGTTCTCCTCGTCCTCGAGCTGGGCCGGCTCGGGGATCGTGTACACCTCGATGGTCTTGCGGGTGCGGGTGTTGTCCCCGATGTCGGCGATGTAGATCATGCCGTCGCGGTCGACCCCGACCGCTTCCACGTCGCGCACCGGCGCCTTGAACTTGAGCTCGACCCGCACCTTGCCCTTGGCATCGACCCCGAACACCCGGGCGGTGTCCCCGGAGTCGTTCACGGTCCACCAGATGCTGTCGTACTTCGCGCTCTTGGCGAGCCCGGAGGACTCGTCCACCCGGCTGTCGTTGATCGAGAACAGCTTCTTCGGTGCGCCAGGAGTCGGATCCGCGGCCGCGGCCGGACCGGCCGGGATCGCGGCTCCGCCCAGGCTCAGCAGGGTCACCGCGGCCAGGGTGAGGGCGTTGCGCAGCAAGCTCAAAGCACCGCCTTGCGGTCGGGGGCAAGGAGCAGCGTCGCGAGCCGCGGCTGGACCTGCCACTCCCCGGTCAACGCCTCGTACTCCGCCCGCACCTCGGGGCCGGCCGTCGCCCCGGTCCGGGCAGCCCGGAGCAGCAGATTGCGCGGCGTGTGCTGACTGTCCACGAACTGCACCACCTCTACCCGGTAACCGACCTGTCGTAGTACCGCCGCCCGCAGGGAATCGGTCAGGACGTCGGCGAACCGCTCCCGAACGATGCCATATCTGGTGAGAAGCGCGTAAGGCGCCGGTGGTTCGACGCTCTTGAGCTGTTTTTGGATGTCATGGTGACAGCACGGCGCCGCCAGGATCAGCGGAGCCTCCCAGCCGACCGCCCGCGCCAGCGCGTCGTCGGTCGCCGTGTCGCAGGCGTGCAGCGCCAAGACGACGTCCGGCCGGGTGTCGAGCTCCGCCTCCGCGATGGTCGCGTCGACGAACCGGAGGTGGTCCTGCCACCCGAGCGCCGTGACTCGTTGGGTGTTCCGCTCGCGCGCGGCCGGAGTACGGTCGATGCCGGTCATCCGGACGTCGTGCCCGGTCGCGGTCAGCAGGTGGTACGCCGCGAGCGTGAGATAGGCGTTCCCGCAGCCGAGATCGACCACGTGAAGCGGCCGCCCGGTCTCGATCCGGCCGGCTGCCAGCGCGTCCTCCACCGCCGGCAGCAGCAACTTGCAGAACTCGTCGATCTGCTTGTACTTCGACTGGCGCGACGGCTTCACCCGGCCGCGATGGTCACTGATGCCCAGCTCGATCAGGAACGGCGCGGCCGGATCGAGTGTCCGCTGCTTGGTCCGGTCGTGCGAGGTCTCCTGCTCGTGCTGCTCCGCCTGCCGATGCAGCAGCGACTTGCCCTTCTTGGTGTACCGCAGTCGCAGCGTCTCGGCGGTCGTCTCCACATGCCAGCTCCCGTACGGCGCCGCGAGCAACTCGTCCACCACCGCGTCGGCCGCGGCAGGACCGGCGTTGCGGGTGTGCGCCTGCCGCTCGTCGAACTCGGTGACCTGCAGATGCCGAACGCCCTTCAGGTCGACATACCGCACCTCGACCCGCTGGTAATTCGGCGCCTCCGCCCCCCGCCGCCGCCCAGACCCGATCGCCCGAACCAGCCCACCCGGCTCCAACAAAGCAGCCCGCACCGCATCCCGAGCCTCAGACTCCTCACCCACACCAGCCCCCGCAACAGCACCCACACCCGCGTCGGAGCCAGCGTCGAGGCCCCCGTCCCCAGGCACGTCGGAGCCAGCGTCGGAGCTCCCCTCGCTCACGGCGAGGTTCTCGTCGGAGCCAGCGTTGGGGCTCGCATCCCCCGCGTCGCTGCGCACGTCGGAGCTTGCGTCGCCCGCGTCGCCACGCGCGGCGGGGCCAACCTCAGGGTCTGCGTCACCCGCGACCCTGCGCACGTCGGAGCGCGCGTCGGCGTGCGGGTTGGTGTCCGCGTTGCGCGCCCGCTCGTCCGCTTGCTGGTCAGCCTGCATCGCGCCATTGTCGCCGACCCCGCTACGAGATCACAAAACGGTCTCGTCCCGACCCGCAGGGTGGGCAGTTGCCCTGGACATCACGCGTACCCGCCCGGCGTGCGGCTTGCTGACGCCAGCCGGTCGCGCGCGGCCAATCGATGCAGCGCTCAGCACCCCCGACTCAGGTGAGCTTCTCCTCCTCGCTGAGGAGATTGAGGGCTCTGAGGCGGGTCTCGATACCGCCTGGTTGACGGCCGAGGGCGGCCACCAGCTCGTCCTTGGTCGCGCCGTTGTTGAACATCTCGGTCAGTTGGTCCTCCTGCTCCTTCGTCCAGAGCCGGAAGGCGTTCGGATAGGTCTTGCGCGCTTCCTCGATCCGGCGGCCGAACGAGCGGGCGGCCGGCAGTTCCAGCGCGCGGATGCGCATCTGCCGGTGCCGGCCCACCTCCTCGCCGTCGCGCCAGAACACGATGACGCCGTCGTCGAACGTCATCAGGTCGGACGGAACGTCGCAGTAGTCCGCGTCCTCGAGCATCACCCGCACCATGGTCAATCTCCTTCTCCTCGACGGGCCGCCCGGCCACTGCAGCCGCGTCCGTGCCCAGCTTTTCTTTCTCACCAGAGAAGATGCCGCGATCCGGGCCGCCGGCGAGGAAAAAGTTCAGACCTGTGGACAACCGGCCGGAGCCAGGCGAGGCACGGGGCGGCAGGGCTGGAGGCGGTAAGGCAGGAGGGCGGCAAGGGGCTGGGAGGGGGGCCGGGGCGGCGGGCGGGGCGAAGGGCGGCGCGGTGGGAAGCGGGTAGGGCCGGGCCGGGCGGACCGAAGGGCGGCGCGGCGCGGCTGGGAGGAGGTTAGGCGGGGTCGGCTGGGTCTGGGGGGAATGGGGGGCTGGCTGGGTCGGGTGGGAGGGCCCAGAGTTTTGGTTTGGTGGGGGGTGGGGTTGCGGCTCGTTGTAGGCGGTCGCTCTCGGCGCCTAGGAGACCCAGCAGGATCAGGTCCAGGGTCATTCCGCCTACTGCGGCGAATTGGGTGCCGGCGAATTGGAAGACCTGGGTCACCAGGAGCGACACCAGTACTGCGAGTTCGAACAAGCGGACTGCCCGGGCGCGGTCGCGGGCGCGCAGGCGCAACCAGCCGCGTACGGTGAAAGTCGCTGACAGGAGGCTTCCGCCGGCTACGCCTAGTACCGGGAGGTCTGTCAGTAGTCGGTCGTTGTCGAAGCGGATGCCAGCGGCGATGACGGGCGCACTCAGCGCCTGCACTCCCAGTACTGCGACCGCAATGCGTGGCGCGAGTGGATGCGTCGCCAGCCGGTCGAATCCGCGCTGCAGCGCTCGCCAAGCGGCGTCGATCGGCGCAGCCAGCTCTACCTCGTCCGACGGGCAAGCAGCCAGCAGGCCTCGTGTCTCCAGCCGCCCAGCGACATCCGGTCCGACGGCACGAAGCTGCTTGGCGGCCTGCGCTCGCCGGCGCCGGGAGAGCCCGCCGGCGACGCCCTCGACAGCGTGGTCGACCACGTTGGCCAACTGCTCCCGCTCATCGAAGGGCCGCCGGTTGTTGACGAACCGGGAGCCGAGCACGATCAGCACGAACACGACGTACACGATTGCCGCGGTCGGCTGGTAGAAGTAGTTGTTGTCGGAGGTGACGAACTTGCCGACCTCGTCGATGAACAACCCGAAGCCGACACCGCCCACCAGCGCGGCCGCCGGCCGCACCACCGGGCCGACGTACGACAGCAGTAGGTAGATCGACAGCAGCATCAGTAGGCCGCCCGGCAGGACGTGGGCGATGTGTAGGCCCTTCCCGCCGATCTGCGGGTAGCCGCTCAGCCCGAGAATCAGCCGGGTGATCAGGACGGTCGCAACGCCCGACACCACGAAGGTGGTCAGGTGCTCCCCGGTCCGGACGTTGCGGACCAGACCGGCCCGCAACAAGTACGGCGACCGCTGGTCCGGTCCGGTCATCGCACCAGGGCCGCGATCACCACGATTGCGACCAGTGCCGCTAGTACGACAGAGGTGACGAGCCGTCGGGTCCGGGGGTCCACCGGCCCAGGTTAATCGACCAGCCACCAGTGCCCGACCAGCAGCCCGACCGGCTGGCTCCAGATCAGCCCAGCTTCGGTACTGCGAGGAGGGGTTCCGGGCGGTGTACTCCGCGCGGGCGGTAGCCGAGTACGTCGGAGAAGCCCAAGTAGTCGGACAGTAGCCAGATGATTGCCAGCCACATCTCGGTGCCCTGCAGACCGGGCAGCGCGCGGTCGCCGTTGCCGTCGGGGGCGAACGCGAAACCGGCACCGTCCACCCAGCGGCCAAGGATGGCGGTGAGCATCCGCTCGGCCCATTGGCGGCCCTCGGCGCGACCGAAATCGGTCTGCTTGCCGGCCAGCCAGAGCGGGTGGATGACGTCGAGCACGTTACAGGCGTTGAAGCCGTCGCCGCTGAAAACGCGCTGGTCCTGGGAGTGGGCCAGCAGGGTTCGGACGGCTGCCTCTGGATAAGGCAGAGGCAGTCCGTACTGCGCGTAGGTGCCGCGCGTGAGGCGGTAGAAGCCGTTGACGACCTGGAGCCAGCCGTCGTCTGGATGCGGGGTGCCCCACATGCCGGTCTCTGGGTTGGCTCTTGCGGTCAGCCAGCCCATGAGGGTGAAGAGTTGGGCGGAATCGCCGTGGTCGTTGAGGTTTCGGGCTATTGCGGTGCCGAGGGCATCGATCGCTGCGCCGGCACTCCAGGCGTTTCTTGCCCAGGGCAAGCTATCTAGCTGATTGGTTGCCACGTCGACGCGGATTGGATGCTCGAAGCAACTTCCGAGTAGTTGCAGGGCGTAGCCGACGCACAGGATGTGGTAGCTCGCGGGGCCTTCCAGGACGGATAGGTCATTGGCGTCAGAGGGATTGTCGAGGCCGGCGTCGGCGAGATCGCCTGGCGCGACGAGGCCGGTTGATGGATCTTGGCGAGCTCGCAGGCGGCGTACCAGGTCGTCTACTGAATGCCCTGCCGGAGTACGTCGGAGCAGCAGGTCGGAGAGTTCGATCGCGTCACACCACGGGCGGATCGAAGGCTCACCCCCTGGCTGATCCACAAACCGCTCCCCGTCCCAACACCGCCCCACCACTTCATCCACCTGCTGTCGAGCACGCCCAGCAAACTCCCCAGCCAACCGCTGCAAATCCGTTGCAAGTACCAATGCAGGACCGGACGGTTGGCGGCGGTCTCGGAGTTTTTTGGCTGGGTTGCCGGCTACGACCGACCAGGGGGCTACGGTTTTGGTTACTACTGCGCCGGCGCCGATGATGCTGTGAGGGCCGATGGTGACGCCGTCGAGGATGAGGGCGTTGGAGCCTATCCAGACGTCGTCGCCGACGGTGATGCCGCGTGCGGTGTGGGGCTGGCGGAAGATTGGCTGGTCCGGGGCGGTGCCGTGGTTGAAGGCGAGTAGCGAGGCGTGGGCGCCGATGCGGACGCCGTCGCCCAGGGTTACTTTGCCGCGGACGACCGTGAACGGGTTGATGGTCGAGTCTGCGCCGACGGTCACCTCGCCGGTGACGTAGGCGTGTGCCCCGATGTATGACCGCTCCCCCATCCGCAGGACGTTGCAGAACACCGCGGCGGTCTCGGCGACGAAGGCGTCCGCCGCGAGGTCCGTCTCGCCGGTCAGCTCGCGCTGGCGGTCGGCCTGGCGTTCGCGCTCGGCGTCCGACGCGCCACCGGCGTACTCCCAGGGCAGGAAATCGAGGCGGCTGACAGCAGGGCGCGAACCGGGAGAGGTCATGGGATAACGCTATCCAAGATGTCCACAGGCACGCAGAGCCCAGATATCCGGCCACCCGACGCAGTCAAGAAGACGCTCACCAAGGAGGAGCCTGGCCAGAACGTCAAGCGAGAGTGTCTACGACTGGCCCCAGGTTGCGGACGGCAGGCTGTTGGCGAATCGCGCTGCTAACGTTCGGCCCATGCAGGGAGGGAGCGACGAGATCGCCGGCGAAGATGCCACGAGCAGTGGCGGGCGACGTCGGGTCACGATCAGCGACCTGGCTCGCCGGCTGGACATCTCCAAGGCGTCGGTCTCGTACGCGCTGAACGGCCGGTCCGGGGTCAGCGAGGAGACCCGGCAGCGGGTCCTCAGCCTCGCCGCGGAACTCGGCTTCCACCCGAACTCCGCCGCCGTCGCGCTGTCCGCGAGCCGGACCCGGACGATCGGCATCGTGATCGCCCGCGACCCCGCGCTGATCTCGACCGAGGCGTTCTACATGCGCACCCTGGTCGGCATCGAGCAGTACCTCAACGAGGTCGACTCCTCGCTGCTGCTGCGGCTGACCGGCGAGCAGGGCCAGGATCTCGACGTACTGCGCCGTTGGAGCCGGCAAGGGCGGGTGGACGGGTTCATCCTGTTCGACGAGCACAACGACGACCCGCGGATCCCGTTGCTCAAGGAGCTCGGGGTTCCTTGCGTGGTGGTCAGTTCCAATGCGCCGGACGACGGTGTCGGGCGGCTGATCACGTCGCCGGAGCGCACCGTCACGTTGCTGCTCGACCACCTCGCGGAACTCGGGCACACGGATATCGCCCATGTCAGCGGGCCGTTCCACTTCGTCCACGAGCAACTGCGTGTGCAGTTGCTGCAGGAGCAGGCCAAGCAGCGCGGCATCCGGGTGACCCACTTCGAAGGCAGCTACCGGTACGAGGACGGTGCCGCGATGACGCGCAAGCTGCTGGCGAAGAAGAACCCGCCGACGGCTCTTGTCCTGGGCAACGACCTGATGGCCGTCGCCGCGTTGCGGGTTGCGGTGGAGCTCGGCACCGGAGTACCGGAGGAGTTGTCGATTCTCGCGTGGGACGACTCGCCATTGTGTGAGCTGGCGTTGCCGGGGATCACGGCGGTCGACCAGCAGACGATGGAGCGCGGCCGGATGGCGGCCGACCTGCTGTTCCGGATCGCGGCCGGCGAGTCCGGACTGCACTGGGAGACCCCCGCCGGAGTACTGCGCGCCCGCGACTCCTCCGCCGCGGCGCCCCGCCGTACCGGCTGACGCACCACCCTGCCCCATCAGGTCGTTACCCAACCTTGTGTGATTGTGCATGGGACCGGAGACAGTGCGCCGATAACCTGCAGCACACGGAGGGCACGGTCACGGTGACGTAACGAAGCGGGTGCGACTGAACCGGTTCGGGTTCCCAAGCTTAACCGGTTCGGCCACTATGGGGCGGACCCGCCTCCGCTTCCCTGCCGGAGGCTCGATGGGACGAGGGAGTCCGACGTGAGACTGCGTTCGTTTGTAGCCGCAGCAGCGGTGACCGCCCTGGGAATCAGCCTGGCCGCCTGTGGTGGCAGCGACTCGGGCGACTCTTCCGGCGGCAGTGGTGGAGACCAGACGCTGACCTACTGGGCCAGCAACCAGGGGACCAGCCTGGACAACGACAAGCAGGTCCTGACCCCGGTGCTGGAGAAGTTCACCAAGGACACCGGGATCAAGGTCAACCTCGAGGTGATCGGCTGGAACGACCTGCAGACCCGGATCCAGACCGCGATCACCTCGGGCCAGTCGCCGGACGTGGTCAACATCGGCAACACCTGGGCCGCGTCACTGCAGGCCACCGAGGCGTTCCTGCCGTTCGACGGCGACGCGATGAGCGCGATCGGGGGCAAGGACAAGTTCGTGCCGACGGCTCTGGCGACCGGCGGCAAGGAAGGCACCGACCCGACCTCGGTACCGCTCTACGGCCTGGCCTACGGCCTGTACTACAACAAGGCGATGTTCGCCGCCGCCGGCCTGCAGCCGCCGACGACCTGGGAAGAGATGGTCACCGCCGCGCAGAAGCTGACCAACCCCGCGAAGAAGCAGTGGGGCATGGCGCTGGCGGCCGGCAGCTACACCGAGAACGTGCACTTCGCCTTCATCAACGGCGCGCAGAACGGCGCGGACTGGTTCGATGCCCAGGGCAAGCCGACCTTCACCAGTGACGGCAACGTCCAGGGCGTCCTGCGGTACCTCGACCTGATGCAGAAGGACAAGGTGGCCAACCCGTCGAACGCGCAGTACGACAACGGCACCAAGTCGGTGAACGACTTCGCGACGAAGAAGGTCGCGATGGTGATCAACCAGAACAACGCCGACTCCTCGATCGTTGCCAACGGCATGAAAGCCGGCGAGTACGGCGTCGTCCCGTTCCCGGCTCCGTCCGGTGGCAAGCAGGTGGCCAGCCACGTGGCCGGGATCAACCTGTCGATCTTCAAGAACACCAAGAACAAGGACGCGGCGCTCAAGTTCGTCAAGTACATGACGGACCCGGCGACCCAGACCACGCTGGGCAAGCCGTTCTCCTCGCTGCCCGTGCTGAAGGACGCCAAGCCGGTCTTCACCACCGACGCGGCCGAGGCGGCGACCTTCCAGGACATCTACAACACCAAGTCCAAGCCGCTGCCGCTGGTACCGGCCGAGGACCAGTTCGAGAGCACGGTCGGCAAGGCGATGAACGGCCTGTTCGCCAAGATCGCGACCGGTGGCACGGTCACCGCCGACGAGGTGAAGTCGGTGCTCAAGACCGCCGAGGATCAAGTCGCGGCCGGTAGCTGAGCGGCCGGTAGCTGAGGTGCGAACGGTGGCCCGGCGTACGCCGTCCGGGCCACCCTCGTAGCCGTCGACCCCCGATCCAAGACAGGAGGCGACCGGATGTCCGTCGCCACACAACAGGCCCCCGCGGCGGCCGAACCGGCGGCGCGGAAGAAGCGCGGGCTGGATCGCCGCCCGGGGCTGAGCCGCAAACTTCCCTATCTGCTGCTGGCTCCCGCGGTACTGCTGGAACTGCTGATCCACATCATCCCGATGCTGGTCGGCATCTGGATGAGCTTCGTGAAGCTGACCAAGTTCTTCATCGCGAACTGGTCCGCCGCCCCCTGGGCCGGCTTCAACAACTACCGGGTCGCCGTCGACTTCGACCACGCGGTCGGTGAGGGCCTGCTCAAGTCCTTCGGCGTGACGGTGGCGTTCTCGCTGATCACGCTGGCCATCTCCTGGTGTCTCGGGATGGCCGCCGCCGTCGCACTGCAGCCGGCGTTCCGCGGGCGCAGCGCAGTACGGACGCTGTTCCTGGTGCCGTACGCACTGCCCGCGTACGCCGGCATCCTGACCTGGAACTTCATGCTCCAGCGCGACACCGGCGCGGTGAACCACGTCCTGGTCGACAACCTCGGCCTCACCTCGGACCGGCCGTTCTGGCTGATCGGCAGCAACGCGCTGGTCTCGCTGATCACGGTCGCGGTCTGGAAACTGTGGACGTTCGCCTTCCTGACCCTGATGGCCGGTCTGCAGAGCATTCCGAACGACATCTACGAGGCCGCCTCGGTCGACGGTGCCGGGCTGGTCCGGCAGTGGCGCCACATCACCCTGCCGTCGCTGCGGCCGGTCAACCTGGTGCTCGTGCTGGTGCTGTTCCTGTGGACGTTCAGCGACTTCAACACGCCGTACGTCCTGTTCGGAAACTCGCAGCCGCCCGCGGGTGACCTGATCACCTTCCACATCTACAACGCGTCGTTCCTGACCTGGAACTTCGGCTCCGGCGCGGCGATGTCCGTGCTGCTGCTGATCTTCCTGATGATCGTCACCGGCGCCTACCTGATCGTCACCGGCCGGAGGTCTCGTCGTGCGTGACACCAAGGGGTTCAAGATCTACCGGGCCGTCGTGCTGACGGTCCTCGGCCTGTTCGTCCTGGTCCCGCTCTACGTGATGGCGACCTCGTCGCTGAAACCGCTGAGCGACGTCCAGGGCGCGTTCACCTGGTGGCCGTCCACCATCACCCTCGACCCGTTCGTCGACATGTGGAAGACGGTGCCGCTGGCCCGGTACTTCGTCAACAGCACGATCGTGTCGGTGGTGGCGACGGTCTGCTCGGTCGCGATCGCGATCCTGGCGGCGTTCGCGGTCTCCCGGTTCCGGTTCCGCGGCCGCAGTGTGTTCACCACGACGGTGCTGTCGACGCAGATGTTCCCCGGCGTCCTGTTCCTGCTGCCGTTGTTCCTGATCTTCGTGAACATCAACAACTCCACCGGCCTGCAGCTGGTCGGTACCCGGCTCGGCCTCATCATCACCTACCTCACCTTCAGCCTGCCGTTCTCGATCTGGATGCTCGCCGGGTACTTCGACAGCATCCCGCGCGAGCTGGACGAGGCGGCACTCGTCGACGGGTGCGGACCGATGGGCGCGCTGGCCCGAGTCGTCCTGCCGGCGGCCCGGCCGGGTGTGATCGCGGTGGCGATCTACTCGTTCATGACCGCCTGGGGTGAGGTGCTCTTCGCGTCGGTGATGACCACCGAGGCCAACCGGACGTTGTCGGTGGGGCTGCGCCAGTACTCCACGCAGACCAACATCTACTGGAACCAGATCATGGCTGCCGCCCTGGTGGTCAGCATCCCGGTCGTGATCGGCTTCCTGCTCGCCCAGCGGCACTTCGTCGCCGGCGTCACCGCGGGAGCTGTCAAGTAACAACACAGGGAGCGGAGGCTGTCACCCGGCAGTCTCCGCTCGGGGCAGCCTGCGCCGATCAGTACGTCGATGGGCCGTAGATGTGCACCGAGGTGGAGTAGCTTGCGGCGCTTCTGCCGTTGCCGCGGATGACGACTCCGCTCACACCGTGGCAGGAGAGCCTGAAGCCACCGATCTTGCCGTCCCTCGCAGTACTGGCGCCCTGGTCCGCGTGGCCTGAGTTCTTGGCGGTGAAGGTGACGATCTGCTGCCGGACAGCCGCGTCGGCGATGAACAGCGGCAGCACCCCCGGCAGACCGGCGTTCAGTCGCGTGTAAGCGTCCCGGCCGCCGCGCGGGTAATCCCCTTTGGCACTGGCTCGTCCGGTCACGTCGACGTTGTCGATGTAGTTCTTGTGCCGGTAGTTGCGATCGAGGCCGACCTCCAGGTTGCCCTTCTCGCACTGGATCCCGGTGATCCGGTCCTCTTTGCAGACGAAGCCCCGCTTGCCGAGTTGCTTGACCATCCCGTTCACCGTGAGACCGGGGAAGCAGCCGTTGCAGTCCGCCGGCACCGACGGGGTGGCAGCAGGCTTGCTCGGCTTCGAGGTCGGTGCACCTACGCTCGGCTTGCTCCCGCTGGTGGGCGCTCCGGTCGGCTGGTTCGAGGCGTCGTCCGTGGCGTGGCTCGAGGGCGCCGTGGTGGAGCCGCCCGCGCTGTCGTCCGAGCCGCCGGTGAAGCGGCTGACGATGAAGATCCCGGAGCCGATCACGACCAGGACGACCACCACGCTGAACACGATCAGGAGAGCCTTGTTGCTGCCCTTCGGCGGTGGCGGCGGTGGAGGTGGCGGCGGGTACTGCTGGTACTGCGGGTAGCTGGCCACGGGCGCGATTCTAGGACGCACCGGGCCGGCCAAAATGGTCACTTAGATCGTGCTCTAACTGAACGGTGACCTAACTGAACAGTTTCTCGCCCCAGTACGAGCCCGGCTTGACGCCGGCCGGGCAGGCGAAGATCCCGGAACCGACGTGCCGGATGTACTCGTTCATCACGTCGGAACGGGCCAACTGGTTCTGGATCGGGATGAACTGCTTGCGCGGATCCCGCTGGTAGGCCAGGAAGAACAGGCCCGCGTCCAGCCGGCCGAGACCGTCCGAACCGTCGACGAAGTTGTAGCCGCGGCGGAGCAACTCGGCGCCGTTGTTGAACTGCGGGTGGGCCAGCCGGATGTGGGCTTCCTTGGCGACCTTCAGCTCACCGTCAGCGTTCTTCGCCTCGAAGTCGATCGGGTCGAACTCGTCCGCCTTGCCCAGCGGGGCGCCGGTGCCCTTGCCGCGGCCGACGATCGCCTCCTGCTCACTCAGCGAGGTCCGGTCCCAGGTCTCGATGGTCATCCGGATCCGGCGGGAGACCAGGTACGAACCGCCGACCATCCAGTCCGGACCGTCCTCGGGCTGCACCCACAGCTGCTGCTCGAGTTTCGCGGTGTCCTCCAGCTTCAGGTTGTTGGTGCCGTCCTTGAAGCCGAACAGGTTGCGCGGTGTGGTCTGCGCCCGGGACGTCGACGACGTCCGGCCGAAGCCGAGCTGCGAGTAGCGCACGACAGTGGTCCCGAAACCGATCCGGGCCAGGTTGCGGATCGCGTGCACGGCGACCTGCGGATCGTCCGAGCACGCCTGTACTGCGATGTCGCCGCCGCTGCGGTTCGGGTCCAGGTTGTCGCCGATGAAGTGCGGCAGGTCGACCAGCGCGGCCGGCCGCTTGCCCTTCAGGCCGAACCGTTCGTTGCCCTTGGCATCGACAAAGAAGCTCGGACCGAACCCGATGGTCAGGGTCAGCCGCGCCGGGGGCAGCCCGACCGCCTCGCCGGTGTCCTCCGGTGGGGCCTCGCCCGGGCCGTTCACCGCGCCGTACTGGCCGATGTCGCGGCCGGCCGTCATCAGTGCGGCGGCCGCGGTCCACTCCTTCAGCAAGGCGATCACCGCGTCGCGCTTGTCCGTCGTCACGTCGAAGGTGGCGAAGTGCAGCCGGTCCTGGGCCGGGGTCACGATCCCGGCCTGGTGAGCGCCGTGGAACTCGACCGGGCCGGTGGTGTCGGCGGCATGCGACTCCTCACCAGTCAGGGCCGCATGCGCGGCGTACCCGGCGACGCCGGTGGCGACGGCCGCGCCCGCTGCGCCGAGCAGGCCGCGACGTGAGATTCCCTGTCGGTCGGTCATTTCTTCGCGATCACTCCGGCGACCTTGCTGACCGGCTCGGCCAGCCCGTCCACGACCCGGCCGAGCTCCTTGCGCTCGGCAGCGGTCGGCAGGTACGGCTTGAAGCCGTCACCGACGCGGAACTTGTCCAGCGACGCGTAGACGGTCTTGAAGTTCGTGTCCAGCGTGGCGACCAGGGCGGCGTCCCGCTTCTGCAGGGCCGGCCGGAGCGCCTGGATCGCGGCCTGCGATCCCTGCACGTTGGCCTGGAAGTCCCACAGGTCGGTGTGCGAGTAGCGGTCCTCCTCGCCGGTGATCTTGCCAGTGGCAACCTCGTCGAGCAGCTCCTTGGCGCCGTTGGCCAGCTGCAGCGGGTTGAGCTTCACGACCTTGGCCTTGGCGACCACGGTCTTCACGTCGACCAGCAGCTGGTCGGCGTACTTCTCCATGCCCTTGGTGGTGTTCTTCTCCCACAGAGCCTGCTCGATCCGGTGGTACCCGGTCCACTCGGTGCCCGGCTCGACATCGTTGACCCGGGCATCGATCTTCGGGTCCAGGTCGCCGAACGACTCCGCGACCGGCTCGATCCGCTCCCAGTAGGTCCGCGAGATCGGGAAGAGCTCCTTGGCCTTGGCGACGTCGCCGCCCTTCACCGCGGTGACGAACTCGGTCGTCTTCTGCTCGAGCGCGGTCGCCTGCGAGTTCACGTAGCGCTGGTAGCTCTCGGTCGCCTGCTTCAGCGCGGCGTCCTCGTCGACCTGCGCCGCGGCTTCACCGGTCACGGTCAGGTCGCCACGGATGCCGTCGCCGATCATGCCCGGCTTGCAGACCGCCTGGTACTTGCCGGTCGGCAGCTCCACGATCAGGTCGCGCTTGAGGCCGGGGCCGATGTTCTCGACCTCACCCATCACCCGGTCGCCCTCGGCGTACACGTAGAACTCGGTGACCTTGCTGCCGCCGTTGGAGACGGAGAAGGTGCTGGTCCCGGACTTGACGTCCTTGCGGCTCAGCGAGCACTCGGAGTCGGTCGCCTTGA
This sequence comes from Kribbella sp. NPDC023855, assembly GCF_040639475.1. Lineage (NCBI taxonomy): Bacteria > Bacillati > Actinomycetota > Actinomycetes > Propionibacteriales > Kribbellaceae > Kribbella > Kribbella sp. NPDC023855. Next base: position 4,713 of record NZ_JBFAAA010000012.1, on the reverse strand, counting down.
CCGCGACCGGGCCGGTGCCGTCGTCGGAAGCGGCCGGCTTGTCGTCCGCACAACCGGTCAGACCGGCCAGCAGCAGTACTGCGCCGAGGGCGGTGGCCCGGCGGACCGTGATCGTGCTCATGTGGTGTCTCCTGGGACGGGTCGGGCGGTTCATTGGTTCATGCCGCTTCGGTGCGGGCAGTGGTGGGCACCGCGGGCGGCGCCGAGGACTTGACCGGGCGGAAGTAGAGCACCAGCACCGGGACGAGATAGGCCAGCCAGGCGATCGACTCGATCACCGTCGGGGTCGGGTTGAAGTTGAAGATGCCCTTCAGCAGTACGCCGTACCAGCTGTCCGGCGCGATCACGTGGGTGATGTCGAAGGCGAGCGTGTGCAGGCCGGGCAGGATGTTCGCCTCCTGCAGGTCGTGGAAGCCGTACGCGAAGATCCCGGCCGCGACCAGGATCAGCAGGGCGCCGGTCCACTTGAAGAAGACGGCCAGGTTGACCTTCACCGCGCCGCGGTAGATCGCGTAGCCGAGCACGACGGCGGTGCCCAGACCGAGCAGTACGCCGACGAACGGGGTCGCGGTGGTCGCGGTCGCGGCCGAGGCGTAGACGATGAAGGCGGTCTCGATGCCCTCGCGGAAGACCGCCAGGAAGGCCAGCAGGACGACCGCGCGGCTGCCGATCTCGAGCGCCTGGCCCATCCGCTCGCGCAGCTCGCGGGCGATGCTGCGGGACGCCTTGCGCATCCAGAAGATCATCCAGGTGACGAAACCGACCGCGGTGATCGACATCACGCCGCCGATCGTCTCCTGGGTGGTGAACGAGCGCGCGGTCAGCGCGGTGATGAACTGGAGCAGCGCCCAGCCCGCCACCGCGACCCCGACCGCGGCGCCCACACCGATCCAGACCAGTTTGAGCCGGTCCCGATGCCCCGACCTGACCAGGAAGGTGGCGAGAATACTGACCACCAACGATGCCTCGAGTCCTTCGCGAAGACCGATCAGGTAGTTGGCGAGCATGGCGGGGAGCTCCAGGAATTAGGTACGGCTAACCTTCCGAAGGCTAGCCTAAGAATCCCCATTCGCCCACTGTGTCGTACGCCGCACCCTGGCTCGGCCCCTCACCCAGCCGTGAGGAGATCAGTTGAATACTGTCCGCTGTCCAGATCGGCCCCTGGTAGGTGTCGAAAATCCGGACCCAGCGGACCACGTCCATCGGCCGGCGCAGCCGCGCCAGCGTCACGTGCGGGGTGAACTTGCGCCCGTCCACGGTCACACCCGCCTTGTTCGCCGCCGACCGCGCGGTCATCGCCAGGTGCGGCAGCGCCTCCGACTCGTCCCGTACGCCGGTCCACAGCACCCGCGCGTCCGCCACCCCCGGGAAGGCCCCGGCGCCACCCAACTGCAGGTCGAACGGCTTCTGCCGCCCGGCCACCCGCTCCAGCCCGTCGGCCAGATCATCCGTCTTGTACTCCGGTACGTCGCCCAGGAACGCCAAGGTGATGTGCCAGTTCTCGTCAGCCGCCCAGCGGACGTCCTCATCGGGATACTCCCGGCGAGGCTCCACGAACTCCGCCAGATGCTCGACGATCTCCACCGGCGGCACCACCGCCACAAAAAGTCGCATCCTTCGAGGTTAGAGGCCGGTGTCCATCGAATTGGAATCGCTCAGCAGGCCATGGCTGGGAATCAGCAGTCCATCGCGGGGAACGTGTAGCCCTGAGCCACCAAGGTGGCGAGCGCCCGGTCGAGAGCGGCGACGGTCTGGCTGCGGTTGCCGCCGGCATCGTGCATCAGCACCACGCTGCCGTTACGGGCCTGGCTCAGGATGCTGTTCACGATCGCCTTCTGGCCGGGGCGCTGCCAGTCGAGGGTGTCGATGTCCCACAGGACCGGGGTCATCCCGGCGGCCTTGATGTCGGCGCGGACCCGGTCGTTCGCCGCGCCGTACGGGGGCCGGAAGCACTTGGACCGCGGGCCGTCGAAGATCTCGTGGTGGCGCTTGGCGGCCGAGAGCTTGGTCAGCTGCGCGTGCGAGATCGAGTGGTTGCCGATTGAGTTGCCTGCGGCAAGGACCTCGTCGCGGAGCGCGGGATGCGCTTTCTGCATGCTGCCCAGCTGGAAGAACGTTGCGTGGGCGTCGTACTTCGCCAGCACCCGCAGGATCTGCGGCGTCCAGACCGGGTCGGGGCCGTCGTCGAAGGTGAGGAACACCACCTTCTTGCCGGCGGTCACCGCGGTCGGGCTGCCAGTCGCCTTGGTGCTTGGCGGGGTTGCTGTTGCCGGGGTCGCCGTCGTCGCCGCTGTCGCTGTCGGTGCTGGGGTTGCCACGCTGTTCGGCGCGGTGGCGGAGGCGTGGCCCGCCTGCGCCAGGCCGAAAGCGACCACACCGGCGACGACGAAAGCCGCCGAGATCCCGATGCCGGTGTTGATGAAGGCGCCCAGCTTGCCGGACATGACACTCCTTGTAGCTCAGATGTTCCCCGTGGGTGCCCCTCACCGGGGGCGTCACACAATGAGACGCCGCAACTCCCGATCCGGTTGGAAACTCTCCCGATCCGGCCCGCGCGGGCTCACACTGAGACATGGACGAGCGGAACCTCCCATCGCCGTGCGTGGTCGTGCTGGTCGGGCCGGGCGCGGCCGGCAAGTCGACCTGGGCAGCCGAAAGGTTCGCGGCCGAGTTGGTGGTGTCGAGTGATCGCCTGCGCGCGTTGGTGGGAGCGGGCGAAGACGATCTCGCGGCCAGCGCGGACGCGTTCGCGTTGCTGGAGGAGGTGGTCCGGCAGCGGATCGGGCGCCGGCTGACGACGGTGATCGACACGTTGGGGCTGGATCGGGAGCGACGGCTCCGGTGGTTGGGGCTGGCGCGCGATGCGGGGATGCCTTGTGTGGCTGTGGCGTTCGATACTCCGGCTGCTGAGTGCCGTCGGCGCAATCGCGAGCGCAGCAAGGCGATTCCGGCCGACGCGCTCGCGAGTCAGCTCAAGACGTGGGCGGCGGTCAAGAAGGTGCTGCCGGACGAAGGGTTCGACGCAGTACTCGCGCCTGGTGGGATTCGCGTAGTACCGGAGGCGTTTGTCGGGGCTGGGGAGGCGGCTCGGCGGCAGTCGGAGGAGCCGATCGGGTTGCGGTTTGGGCTGCAGTTGAGCAGCTATACGCACAAGGGTGGGCGGGCCACGACGGGGCAGTGGGTGAAGGAGGTCGGGCGCGCGGCCGAGGCGGCTGGGTTCGATGCGATCTATGTGATGGACCACTTCCGGCAGATTCCGCAAGTTGGTCGGGCGTGGGAAGACTTCCTGGAGAGTTGGACGACGCTGGCTTATCTGGCGGCGTGCACCGAGCGGGTGAAGGTGGGGACGCTCGTGACCGGCATCACCTATCGCAACGTCGCTCACCTCGGCAAGATCGCCGCGACGCTCGACGTGCTGAGTGGTGGGCGTGCGGTCTGCGGGTTGGGGCTAGCGTGGTTCGAGCAGGAACACAAGGCGTACGGGTGGGAGTTCCCGTCGGTCAGCGATCGGTACGCGCTGCTGGAGGATGCGTTGCAGTTGCTGCCCGTGATGTGGGGACCAGGCAACAAACCGTGGCGTGGCAAGGTCCTCGACGTACCGGAAACCGCCTGCTACCCAAGGCCTCTCCAGGATCCTCTGCCGATCCTGCTGGGTGGCAGCGGCAAGCGAACGCTACGGCTCGCCGCGCGGTACGCCGACGCCGCAAACGTCTTCGGCGATGTCAGCAAGGTCCGCGAGTACGCCGCCTACCTGACGGCCCACACCCCACCCGATCGCCAGCCACCCCGCCTGACACACCTGTCAACCACACTCATCGGCAAAAACCACCACCACGTCAACGAACTCGTCGCCAACCTCCGCCCCCGCAACCAAAACCCAGCCACCTACGCCAAACACGTCAACGCCGCCACCATCCCCGACCACATAGGCCGCTTCCGAGCCCTAGCAGAAGCCGGCACCACCGAACTCATAATCAGCCTCCCCAACCTCAACGACAACCTCACCCCACTAGAAACCGCAGCCGAGGTAATCGCCGCCTTCCGCTAACCGACACTGCGGCTTGCCGAACAAGACACCGACATGGACCGGAGCTCCCCGAGAGCCAGGTAGCAACTGCTGCGCAGAGCGAATCACCGCCGCATCCGTACCGCTACGTGGCAACACCGCCGCGTTCCCAGCAGCGCGACGGGTAGCAGCCGCATCGCACCCCAGGAGAGGCTGCCCGCCACATAGCAACGCCGACACGTCCGCCACGGTGGTGCAGACCGGCGCCGAGAGCAACCACTCCTGGGCGGGCTTGAGACCGGCCATTTGGCCGTCGGCTTGAGCGGGTCCGCCATCGACCTATCGCGCCGTCAGCTCCGCGCCCGTCGTCTCTGGGTTTCGCATGTGCCGTTCACAACCGCGCTGCGTCGGGGCCCAACAACCGGTCCTGCGCAACCCTGTCCGGGGCAAGGAGCCGTTGCTGCACGTGTGTCAGCCAACATGATGCAGTCGCCCAGCCAGCGCCATAGCCGAGCCGCAGACGCCCGCGAGCTGCATGCAATCTCACCGCTGCCGTACCCCGAACCCACCCGCACCCCCGCTGCCCACCGCAACCCGCAGCAAGCGGGGGACTGTCTGTTGCTCTTGTCTGTTGCTCTTGTCTGTTGCTCTTGTCTGTTGCTCTTGTCTGTTGCTCTTGTCTGTTGCTCTTGTCTGTTGCTCTTGTC
>NZ_JBFAAA010000011.1:0-263180 GCF_040639475.1 Kribbella sp. NPDC023855 | reverse complement strand
AAGACCGACGAGGAACGGGTCCTGCTGGTCAGCCCAGAACTCGCCAGCGTCCTGGCCAGCATCATCACCCGGCTGCGCACACGCAACGGAGGCGCGATCCCCTTGGTCGGTCGCTACGACACCCACGAGCGCGCTAGCGGCCCGCCCCTGCCGCACCTGTTCCAGCGCAAGAACGGGTGGCGCCCGCAAGTCATCAGCCAGGCGTCGGTTCAGAAGTTCCTCAACGACACCCTGCGACGTGCCGGCCTGCAGGACCACGCGGGAGACGAGTTGCGGTTCACTCCTCACGACTTTCGGCGCATGTTCGCCACCGAAGCAGTTACCGGTGGCCTGCCCGTCCACATCGCCGCACGACTACTCGGACACCGCAACTTGGCCACGACACAGGCCTACCTGGCCGTCTTCGACGACGAACTGGTCCGCACCTACCGGACCTTCCTCGACCGTCGCCGCGCCTCGAGGCCGCCGGCCGAATACCGCGAACCCACCGAGCAGGAATGGCAGTCGTTCCAGCAACACTTCGAACTTCGCAAGGTCGAGCTGGGCAGCTGCAGCCGCCCCTACGGCACTCCATGCCACCACGAACACGCCTGCATCCGATGCCCCATGCTCCGAGTCGATCCGCAGCAAAAACCCCGACTCATGGAAATCATCCACAACCTGTCCGAACGGATCGCCGAAGCCAAAGTGAACGGCTGGCTCGGTGAGGTCGAAGGGCTCCAAGTCAGCCTGCGCGCCGCGCAAGCCAAACTCACCACCCTCAACACCCAGCGGAACACCCTTCGCGGGACCATCGCCAACCTGGGCCTTCCGATCCTGCGCGACAGCCCAGAACCGCCGGACTGACCAACCTGCCACTCAGCCCAATACCGGCAACATGGATGTGCCCCCTGTTGTGGACACCGTCCATGCGAGCGTACGCCGGGTCCCGAAGAGGCGGGTTACTCGCGACGACCGGGTCTGGACATCCGTCTGGTTGTGAGATGTTCACAAGACTGTCAGTAACAGGGTGGCTTCTTACCGCGATAGACCGGCAGACAAGCCCGCCCTCTGTCAGGAGACGTACCGGTGAAATTTCGTAGGATCATCGCCGCCACCCTGGTGCTTACCAGCGGTTCAGTCGGCACCGCCCTCGCTGGCAACACTGGCCCACCCAGCAGCACCGTGTCTCAATCTGCACCGCCGACCTCCGCAATCGCGGCGCCAAAACCGGTGCCACCTTTCAAGCCGCTACCCCGTGGAGCCACCGGAGCGGAGATCCAGAAAGCGCTGCATACATATGCGTCCAGCACCGGACAGACCTATACCGTCAACGGCGCGGACTTCCGTCCGGGATCGCGCCCCAAGTCGAAGCCTGCCATGGCGCCGGCCGCGGTGCCGGACAGGTTCACGTACTTGACGCCGGAGCAGTGCAGAACGAAGCCCGAAGGCAGGATGGATTTCGCGTCCAACTACGTCGGGAAGATCCAAAACCACTGGCAGTGGTGTGGCTGGATTGACATGCAGGCTTACACAACCACGCCCCACCTGCTCACCGGCGTACCAGTCAAGAACGCGTCGATCGATTTCAGGCTGACCATCATTGGGTGGGGCTCGAGCACCGACAGCAGCATCAAGTTCAACCTGTACGTCGACAACATCAGGAACCCAATAAAGATGACGCCACAAAACACAAGCCTAACGTTCCGGCCGTGGTGTGACGGCATGTCCGGCGGTTCCTGCAGCCTCCCCAACGCGCAAACCGGAACGATCGCTGCACTCAGCACTGGAGCGGTTTCGATGACCACAACGGTCAACTTGCCGACAGCGTCAGCCACCAACCCCGATCGCATCACGACGTTTCTCGCCGGGATCAACGTGGAGGACACGAGCACGCTCGCACCAGGCCAGATCGCCACCATCGGTTCCATCAAGCCGCTGATCCGATGCGATGGCGCAACAGCACCAAATCGCGGAGGCTTCACCACGAATGCCTGCATCTACCCGGGCGTCTCGGCGGCGTACAGCCTCAGCAAGAGCGACCCTGTTATCGGCGAAGTTGCGCAGCACATCTACTGGGCCCAGACCGATCCAAACTCCACAACACCACTCCCCGCGGCGGGCGATCAGAAGTCGATACCGCACGAGGTACAGCGAGAAGTGGATCCTGTGAAGCGGGACGCCAACGGCGATGTCGCCACACACACCTGTGACACGCAACTGCAACAGCCCCGTCCACCGGGGAAATCCTGCGATGAGTACCCATTTCGGTCCACAAAACAAGGCGCTGCCACGGGATTGAACGATTATTCGGTAGCCCTGATCACCGACACGCACAATTCGCTAGAAGGCAGCCAAAGGGGCCAGTGGTATACGGACGACCGCTACCTCGATGGTGACTATTTCCGAGTCGTAGTGACGCCCTGACCGCATCTAACTCTCGTCAAAGGAGACGCGTCACTATGCGCGCACCAATTTCACGCCCGTTTTCGAAACTCGCGATACCCCTTACTGCTGCCGTTGTCACCGGCGCGGGCGTCCTCGGCCTGCAGGGCGACGCCGTTCACGCCACACGGCAAGAAGCCGCAGCAGCCTCGTGCACACTCAACGTGCCGGCAACGATATCCATCAGTACTCCTGCCATAACACCGGCAGTCACAGTGGGCGCCGACTGCGCTGCCGCAGGAGTCGTCTTTGCTCAGTGGGATGCGAGGCGAGAAGACGGCACGGTGGCCCACCAGTATCTCTCCCGATGGAACAAGCCCGACGTTCAGTGGAACGTCTTTGACGACACGGCCCTCGGTTTGCGCACCTGGCTACCCGCGGGTGCGACTACCGGGCCAGACCCAGCGCTCGCCAAGGCAGGTCAGACCGAGGCCACGGTGCCACAAAACACACCGAAAACCGACATCCGCCTCAAGGCGACCGGCCAGCTCGTTTCATGGAGTTTTGTCGAGGGCTGCAAGACCACGTTCAACGTGTTCGCCACTCGCTACGCAGCAAGGTGGGATGGCTACGTCAAGTATCCCGGAGCCACCGCCGGGCTCCAGGCCAGGCCGCCGGACCACAGCTCAATCATCTATGCCGACTACGCCACCACCGACTCCGAAGGTAAGGCCAGCATGACCATCAACAACTCTGGCCCCGACCTCGAGTGGCGTGTCTGGATAAGCGACGCCTACGGGCTGACCTGGGCTGCGAGCAGCGCCTGGAAACCCGTCAACGACCCCTGTTGACCTGACCGCGTGACTTTGCTCCCCGGTGGCTGTTCCGCCCCGGAGCAAAGCCGCGCGGATAGCGGGGAGGCTGGTGAGTCGCTTGAGTTCTTGCTGGGTGATGGCGGCCCGCATCGTTGGCCCGCAGATCCCGACTCGACTCCTGGCAAGCTCGGAGCGACTGCACCTAAGGACCTACGACTGGACGCCACCGGAGTCGACCGTCATCAACGTACGGCTCCCACGGCGCAGCACGCGACCACTCAGTCGACTGCCTTCGCGCGTAGTCCACCATCGCCGGCTGGCCGAGCGTCAAGGCGTCGGCGACATCGGCGAGCATCCCGGCCGTACTAGCCCACTGCGGATAGCTGAAGCCTCCGCCCTCGGCATCGAACTGACCCACAGACCCAAAGAGATCCCCGTCTCGAAGATCCACAAAGAGCTCGACGTCGTTACCAGAATCGGAGATTGGCAGAAAAGCATCAAGCCAAGCCGTCGAGGCTGTGCCCGCCGGATCGCCCTCACCTTCGCGTGGCCGCGCAGAGTGGACCGCTCGCACCCGATCACGGCGCCTCATCATTTCCTCTACCGGTAGGGGAATGTGGAAGACCGGCAATATATAGCCAAACGCACCACGCTGCGTGAAGCCGTTGCAGACGTTCAGCCACGCCACCAGATCGCCGGGCAGCCGCCGCGCCATCCCGGCGCGCAAGCTCGAGATCTGACCCCACGGCGCCCGCGGCTGAAGGTTCTCAGCTGCGGCTGGCACATGCAGCCGCAGCCACTCGACGATCTGTTCCCAGGAATCAGCGACCGGACGATCCACCCGGCTATTTCACCACATACAAGGGCGACAACGACCCACCTTTCTGGTCGACCGCGGCCGCCCCGAGACGCCACACGAATTGCACTGCCGCCACCACCGCGACCCGGAGCCTATTTTCTGCGGACTCATGACGGACTGCTGGTAGAGGTGGCCTCATCCCTGAAGCACCGATTGCATGATGCACGAATCGCCCAGCGGCAATCTTCGACACCCGCGCAGTCGACCGAGCCAGGACACCACCGACCCCGACAACTCACCGAAGTGTCACCACCAAGATCCCCCGGAAAGTGTCACCGATGTCCTGATGTAGATCCGTCACCGATGTCCTGCGACATAACGTCCAAGCATGCATCGACGGAAGCTCGACTTCGAACACATGTTCTAGTATGTGTTGAGAGTTGCACGCGAGGACCTGACGTGGTGATCGGAGGTGGCGCGTGGGGTACAGCAACCCGCCGATTCCCTGGTCAGAGCTAGAGCAGAGGCTGTCTGGTGGAGCTTCAAACCGCGAACGACTCTTCAACGAAGCTAAGTTCAGTAAAGATGGTGGCGATTCGCCAGCGTGGAGCCAGCATCGCGGCCCCTACGTCGTGCCGGCCGAGGGCGAGTCGTCGATCGATCGGGCGGCCCGGCTCCGCGCGGCCGCTGTTCCTTATGCGGAGTTGCACGTCCATTCGACGTTCTCGTTCCTGGATGGCGCGTCGCAGCCGGAGCGGCTGGTGGAGACCGCTGCCGATCGGGTTTCGTCACGTCCGCCCCGCTCGCCATCGTGTGATCCGCCAGCTGATTCGCGGCACATGTCTGCCAACTGATCGCGACAGACTAGAAGCCTGACGAGATCCCGGGGACGCCGGGTGCTGGCGGGCCCCGCGGCGGCGCGTCCGGGGTCGCCGATACCGTTGTGGCCGCGGCCCACCACAGAGGTCGCGGGTGCCATGCTGAAGGTGAGGTGACCGGTATGCCACCTGGCCCGCGGTCGTACGGCTCAGGTGTCGAGAAGGCGCTGTACCGGCTCGCGCGCGGCACGTGCTATTTCCCAGACTGCCCGCGTCGGATCATCGAGGCAGTCGAGGGTGAGCCAGTGGTCGCTGTCGACATCGCACACATCCGGGGTGCGAAGCCCGGATCGGCCAGGTACGACCCGTCGATGACCGACGAGGAACGGGCGGCGTTCCCGAACCTGATCCTGTTGTGCAGTCCCCACCACAAGCTCGTCGATCGGATTCGGCCCGAAGACTTCCCGCCGGGGATGCTCGAGGAGTGGAAGCGGGCCAACGAACCGGCGGACGGGATCGAGGCGCTCGCCTCTAGCGGCCTGACCGACGAGATTCTGGACGAGGTCATTGAGCAGGTCGTGGCGAGGGTTGGCCTTAGACGTGAGGTCGAGGTCGATTTGACTACCGGGCTCCTCATGAGCCCGGTAGAGCTGGTGTCGCTGGGGAACATGGATGTGCTGCGGTCGGTCCTGGAGTTGAACCCGAACATGGTCGTGCAGCCCCGGCTCCTGCTGGTGAACATCCGGAACACCGGTACTGTTCCGGCCAGCGTGGAAGGTGTCGAGCTGCTGGAAGTGATCGGCGACGAAGCTGACCACACGACGTTCGGCCTGATGGGCCGCAACGACTTTGGCGCCTCCAACCCGCAGCTGCCTTACCGGCTCCTGGACGGCGACGCGGTCCGGTGGCTGACCAAGATCGAGACGATCGAGGCGCAGGTGAAGATGGCAGAGTCGAACGGACTGACCGTCACCGGTGTCCGGGCACGAGTCCGGCTGGGAACGGGGGAAACGGTCGAGTCTGCGTTTATGCCGTGGGTTGACTTGTCGTAGCGCCGGTCCGGCTCGGTCCATCAGTGAACCGAGCCGGTGTTTTCGCACTGTCGCAGATCACATTGCGACGAGTGTCGCGCATGTACGTTGGAGGGCACCCGGCTCTCCGTTGCTCTTGCCGGATTGACCTCTTATGGATCAAGGGCGCGCCTTCGGCGCGGGAGGTTAGCCCTCCTAGAACGGGTAGTACTCGCCGTCCCATGTGGGAAGCTGGTCCGGATCGAAGTAGATGCTCCTGATGCGGACCACCCACTCATGATCGCTGATCGGCTCCTCCATCATCAGAACATGTAAGCCATCGCGCGGCTGGCAATCCCACAGCTCGTTGATTGGGTCGAAACTCATGTACCAACGGCCACTGCGCCACGTTTCTGACGCGATGCGCTCAACCAGTTCGATGAAGAACTGGTTATCACCGTCCACCGCGTCGGGTGACTCGCTGAGCCAGTTCATGATGCGGTCTAGCGACCCCGCGCTAAGGCGCGCCATGCTTGTGTCCTACCGTCGAAGCGCCGCGAGTGCGTCCTCAGGATCGACCGGACCCGTGAAATCGTGCTCAGACTTTATTTCGTGCAGGTGCTTCTGGTAGCGCTCATCGTCGCCTTGACGGGCGACCACGAACACGCTCCGAACAGCAGCCAGCAGCGCCTCGACGTCTTTAGTGCGGCGGAAGTACAGACCTGATCGCAGCAGGTGGCGGACGACCCTAAGGAGCGCCTCGCGAGGCAGCCTCTCGATGACTGCCATCGCGTGATCGAGCATTGCGCGCTCAGAGCTGGACAGGTCTCGATCGGTGACGTTCATGTGTGGGTCCCCTCTTCCCATCGTCATGTCTACTTTCACGGTACTTCCCGCCTCAGACATTTCTGGGCATCCTTCCATGCCTGGCGGACCCAGTGAACCCCCTGCGAGCTTCGGGGGCAGCCGATAACCCGCTGCTAACACGAGCGCATACGGCGGTAGACGTCTGTGGCCTGGGCCGAACGAACCCACGCGGGCGGCGGTCGATCAGGTGACGCGATGGACGCCGGTCGCTGCACTCGTAATGAGAAGGTCATCGGTTCGATTCCGATAGGCGGCTCCACCAGAACCCTCAGGTCAGAGGCTTGTTCCTCAGCCCGGGGTTTCTTCATTCCGGCCTTCGTGGCGGGTCTTGGCGTGAGTGGGCTCAGGTCAGCCAGGAGGCGTAGAAGATGCCGAGGCCGGTGGCGACGAGATGTCGGCGACGATCCAGAAGCGGATCACTACGGTGACCTCGTCCCCAGCCGATGTGCTCGAAGCGATGGTGGATGGGCGTCCGGAAGATTCGCCGGCCGGTGCCGTGAGTCGCTTGGTCAGTTTGAAGCCGATCATCTGCGGGAGAACGGACAGAGACGCGTCGATCAGAGCAATGCCGGTTTCGGCCAGCCCTTCCAAGTAGAGTTGACATCAGGCATGATATCGAACACATGTTCGATCCTTGGTAGGGAGTGCAATGGCAGCCACCGGAATCGAATGGACCGAGACCACATGGAATCCGGTCACGGGATGTGATCGTGTCGCGGCCGGTTGTGATAACTGTTATGCGCTCGCTCTTGCCAAGCGACTCAAGGCGATGGGCGCCGAGAAGTACCAGAACGACGGCGACCCGCGAACCTCTGGCCCAGGTTTTGGTGTGACGGTGCATCGGAGCGCCCTCGCGCAACCTTACCGCTGGCGCGGTTCCAAGCTCGTTTTCGTCAACTCGATGAGCGACCTGTTCCATGCCCGAGTGCCTATCGGGTTCATTCGCGACATCATGGACGTCATCCGCGATACGCCGCAGCACACCTATCAGGTTCTTACCAAGAGAGCGCACCGGATGGAGCGCCTCGCCGACCGGATTGATTGGCCGGACAACCTCTGGGTGGGCGTATCGGTCGAGTCGGACGATGTGGTCGGCCGTGTCGACCACCTGCGCCGTATCCCTGCGCGAACCAAGTTTCTGTCCTGTGAGCCGCTGTTGACGGCGCTGCCAAACCTGGACCTGGCCGGGATCGACTGGGTCATCGCTGGGGGCGAGTCCGGTCCTCGCGCACGGCCGATGGACCCCGCGTGGGTTGAGGACATTCGCGACCAATGTCTGGCCGTGGCAGTACCGTTCTTCTTCAAGCAGTGGGGTGGCCGCACACCGAAGGCCCGCGGCCGGGAACTCGATGGCCGAATCTGGGATGAGATGCCAATGCAGGCCCAGGCCTAAGGCTTGCTTACGACCACGGTCACCCCGGCAGCGAATTGCTGCCTCGGCCCTTTCGGGCGAGTCACCTGGATTGCTCCTTCCTTCTCCAGGTCGCGCAGCACCTGTGTGAGGTGCGGCTTGCGGTACGGCGTGTGCAGGATGACCCACTCCTGAATCGAGGGGTTGACCATGACAGGCCCGGCACCGGCGTACTTGGCCAAGAGGGCGTCACGGAGTGGCCGGAGATCCGGCTCATCGGTGAACAGGACGTTTTCGCCCGCTAGGCGGTCCGAGAACGCGTAGTCGCCTGACGGTGCGGTCTTCCACATGGCGTCTTTCATCTTCTCGACGCCGAGCGGCTCCCGCGTGCCGTGAAGCAGGTAGTAGCCAACGTTGCCGGTGTGATTTCTCATGGCGAACCAGCGGACGTACGGGAAGCCTGCGACCTCGACGAGCTGACTGATGTAGACGTCGCGGAGGTGCTGCACTCGGTCGCTGCCGTCGAAAGCGGCTAGTACCTCGTCCACGTCCAGGCCGAACAACTCGTTCATGTTGTCGCCCTGGTGTGGGTGGGTAATGAATCGGTTGACGAAGCCCACCATGAAGTTGATGAAGACCTCGCAGCTGGGGTGGTTGAGCAGTTCGGCGACCAGGCTCATCGGCAGACCGGTCCAGCCGAACGGGTCGATGAACGCGAACGTCGGCGCGAGTCGCTTCTTTTGTTCTTCCAGGGCCGCGCATAGTTCCCGGGCGTGATCCTCGAAGGTGCCCTTCCGCACGTGCACCTTAACGTTGGCGGGCCAAGCCTGACTGTGCGCGGCCGACCAGTCAGCCTTGAAGGCGTCGATGGCCTCAGTCAGGCTCTTCGCATTGTCAGCGTCGTGCTCGATAAAGAGGAACACGAACTCGCGGTGGGCCATCCTTGGCCAGGCTGAGTGGCCAAGCAGCCGGCTCAGCGCGATGATCGGTGAACCGGGCGAGCCGTCGTTGTAGACCCCGCGGCCGGCGAACCCGTCCAGTACCAGTACGCGCCCGTGCCCCGTCGCCAGGATGGGGAACCATGCGTCGAGGTAGTTCGCGAAGATAGCGTGCTTCGCCTCTGTATGTTCGGGGTAGTCCCACATCTCCGCGTCGGAGTCTTTCATTCAACAGCCCCCCGGGCCGCTCGTGGTTGCACTATGGCGTCCCCCGCGCCTCTGGGTGATCGAGCATACGCGGCGGTGCTGTTCGGGCCACTGCCGTGCGTCGGCGCGGCGAGATTTGGGACGGCGGGACTGAGCTATTTGGTCGCGACAAAGGTCGTCATGGGAGATGTCGATCCCGCGAGGTGCACGACGAGTTCGTAGTCGGCGATCTCGGTCACGTCGCCCCCACTTCGACGGATCGCGCCCACGAGGAGGGCGCGGAGGTCAGCGTTGTCCGAAGGGTCCGCTTCAGCCCGGAAGCTGGCAATGGGAGTGCCGAGATGGCGGACCTCGAGGTCGAGGGGCTTGGCCGCAGGCGCAGTTGCAGCAGGCGCCTCGGCGGCTGTGGGGATGATGGGAGCCGCAGCCGCGTACTTGACGATGGTCCGGCGGCCCGAGTTGAGCTCGACGAGGCCCCAGTCGGCGAGGAGCTTGACGGCGCGTTGGGCTGTGCCGGCGGATGCGTTGTGGTCTGCGCCGATCTGCTTGACCGGAGGCAAGGGCAGGCCGGGTTGGAACGTGCCGTCGAGGATTTGGTCGCGGAGGGCGATGGCCAGGTGCTCGTAGGGGCTCTTCGGATCGTGGTTGGGGAATTCGATCGCTGGAGCGGCCATCGTCGGCCGGGCGGGCATTCGAGTTGCGAGGGTGCCGGCGGCTCGCTGGTCTGCTTCCGAGGACCAAGCGGTGTAAGCGCGGAGCGTTGTGGTTCCGCCGCCGCCGTGGCCGAGGCGGCCGGCGACCGTGCGAATGTCCACGCCTCCGGCGATCAGCTCTGTGGCTGAGTAGTGGCGAAGTTTGTGGATGGTGGTCTTGATCTCCAGACGTTCGGCCAGCTTGCGATAGCGCTGCCCGACGGAGTCCGGGATCAGATGTTTTGAGCCGTCTGGGGCGAGCGAGAAGACGTAGGCGTCGTCGCGCAGTTCAAGTCCCAGAGCAGCTGCGCGGGTCTGGAATCGGGTCAAGTGCTCGCGGAGGATCTCGACAGTCTCGGGGTCAAGCGTGATCCGCCGGTCCTGGTGGGCTTTGGTGTCCTTCTCCCACTTCTTCGCGCCTCGCTGGCCGATGGCCTTCTCCAGGTGAAGAACACCGTTATCGAGGTCGAGGTGGGACCATCGGATGGCGCAGAGTTCCCCGCGTCGGTGGCCTGTGACCATCGTGAGCCAGACGAGCGCACCCCAGTCGGGATCCTTGAATGCCTCGTTGATGATGCGTGCAGCTTGCGCGGCCGACGGTGGGCGCGGATTGCCTTTCGGTGCCGCAGGCGGTACTGCGTCGGCAATCGGGTTGACCGTGACCCATTTCCATCGGCCCGCCGCCCGGAGGGCACCCTGAAGGATGAAGTGGATTTGCCGGATCGTGGAAGCGGACAGCGGGCGGCACTCATGCGGTCCGCACCGGTGGTCGCATTCGTGCTCACGGGTCGTCCGGTGGTCCATCTGGCCCTTGGTCTTCTTGCAGTGGTCGCGGCATCGTCGGAGTTCGGCGTACAGGGAATCCATCACGCCGGCGTCGAGTGCGCCGACCTTCGTCTCGCCGAGGAGTGGGCGGATGTGCTTCTTGGCGTAGCCGACATAGATGTCGCGGGTATTGAACTCAAGCTCGGCTTCGGCGAGGTACTTGTCGAGCAACTGGTTGACCGTTGCCTTGGTGCGCGGGTTGCGCTTCTCGTACACCTGATTCAGGAAGTTGACCTTCACTTGCTCTGCGAGCTTCTCGGCGTTAGGGCCGGGCGGAATCGTCTCGGTCAAGACATTGGGGCGTTTCGTCACAGGGTCTATGCCCGCGTAGACGCGCACCCGGATGGCGCCGCTGGGCAGCGTGTCGAGACTCCCGGGCTGCCGCTTCTTCTGGCCCTTGGACCGCGTCATGAGGGCAGTTTAGGCGCGACTTGTGTCACGAACGATGTCACGGGGCCAAATTCCGTGGCAGCTGGAGCCACCAAGCAAAGTGGCCTCTGACCTGTTTCCGCAGGTCAGAGGCCACTTTCACACTGTAGGCCCCGTCGGACTCGAACCGACAACCCGCGGATTAAAAGTCCGCTGCTCTGCCAATTGAGCTAGAGGCCCTGGGTGTGCTGGGGACAGTCTGTCAGGTTCGGGGGGCGGATCGCGAATGGGTTGGGGTAGACCAGCGCGTCTGGTGGTTTCGGAGGGTGATGAAGAGGTCGCAATCGGTTGAACCGGATGGGGTGGTGGGTCGTTCTCTCGGTGAGGGCATCGGCTCCACGAGGTACGCCGGCTTCGGGGACTACCCCGTAGCGGCGCCTCGAAGGCCGGTGCGTGAACCCGTCCGTTCACCTGAGGAGTAAGTGATGAGTGTGTTGGAGCGCTGGCAGGGTCAGGTACTGGCCGTATTCCGGATTGTTGTGGGGTTCTTGTTCGCGACCCATGGGGCTGCGGCGTTGTTCGGGGTGCTGGGGAGCAAGCAGGTGGAGGCGCTGCTCTGGCCGGGGTGGTGGGCGGCGGCGATCCAGTTCGTCGGTGGGGCGCTGGTGATGGTCGGGTTCGGGACCCGGTACGCCGCTCTGCTGTGCTCGGGATCGATGGCCTACGCCTATTTCACTGTGCACCAGGCCGACGCGCTGCTGCCGGTGCAGAACGGTGGGGAGAAGGCGGCGTTGTTCTGTTTCGCGTTCCTGCTGATCGCGTTCCTCGGCTCCGGCACCTGGGCTCTGGAGCAGTTGCGGGAGTCCAAGCAGCAGGAGGCGCGGCAGCTGGCAGCTGCGACTGAGTGACCTCGGGGAAGCCGGACGCTGAGCAGCCTGACGACTGGACAGGAGCGCCGATGGCCGACGATCGTGCGGCGCTGCTGCGGGAGTTGCACGATGTGCACGCGCCCTCGTTGTGGCGGTTCGTCGTCCGGCTGACCGGCGACGACCGGTTCGCCGAGGATGTCGTTCAGGAGACCTTGTTGCGGGCGTGGCGACTGCCGCAGATCCTGACCGAGGACGAGGCGGGCGCCCGGGCCTGGTTGTTCACGGTGGCGCGCAATCTGGTCATCGACGACCGGCGCAGTGCCCGGGTCACGCGCGAGGTGGCCAGTGACGACCTGCCGGAAAGACCCAGCGCCGACCACGCGAACGCAGTACTGGATGCGTGGTTGGTGTCGGATTCGCTGGCTCAGTTGTCGGATGACCATCGACAGGTGATCGTGCGCGCGTACTACGGCCGCCGCACGGTGACCGATATCGCCGAGGAGCTGGACATCCCGGCCGGCACGGTCAAGTCCCGGCTGCACTACGGGATGCGGGCGCTGAAGCTGGCGCTGCAGGAGAGGGGGGTGACGAAGGAATGAGTGACCCGTACCGGGAGTGGGACGCCGCGTACCTGCTCGGGGTCCTGTCACCGCGGGACCGGCGCGCCTATGAGGAGCACCTGCGCACCTGCCCGGACTGTTCGGCGGAGGTGGCGTCGTTGGCCGGCGTACCCGGGACTCTGGCGATGTTGCCGGAGGACCGGGCGCTGGCGACGATCACTGCTGCTCCGCCGAACGTGTTGCCGGGGCTGGTGCGCAGTGTGCAACGCGACCGGCGGCGCAAGAGCTACCGGCTGGCTGCGGTGGTGGCGAGCGTCGCCGCCACCGCAGCGGTGTCCGGGATCGTCATCCAGGGGACGCTCACCCACAACAAGGCCCCCCACGACACGGTGGTGCTCGCGCAGACGGTGGCGACCAAGTTGACGGCCGACGCCCGGCTGGTGGACGAGCCGTGGGGGACGACCATCGAGATCAGTTGCCGGTACGAGAAGCTGGCGACACCGAGTGAGCGGGCCCGCGGCTACGAACTCTATGTCACCGACGACACGGGCAAGGCGACGCTGCTGGCGAGCTGGACGGCGGCGCCCGGTACGACGGTGAAACCGGCCACGACGACCAAGTTGCGCCGCCACCAGATCAAGGGGCTGGACATCCGCGGCGCCGAGTCCGGCCGGGTCTTGCTTGCCGTCAGCTTCTGAACGGTTGCCGTCGGCCAGCGTCACTGATTGACCACGGTGCGAAAGGGCACCTGAGTGCTAAGGAGTGAGCGGTCGCTCGAGAGGCCGGTCACTTCAGGTCCCGGCGTTCAGCCACGTGCGCCGGGGCCGTCCCCTGTCCACAGCCGGTACGCCGAACCGCCCGGAGCGCCGCCACTCACCAACCTGCTCGGCACCACCACCGGCGTCCCCACCCACGCCTGAGCAGGACTGGCCGGGCCAGGTTTGTGCGTGGCGGCGATCCGCGAAACTCGCCGGTCGTATCAGCCGTCCCAGCCGGGAAGCCGGGCGGCGGCGCGGTAAAGTTCCTCCCGGTTGGGAAGTCAGCCGCTGGCGCAGCATGCGCCGTGATGACGTGTACCGACCCCGAGGATGCTTTCCGGTGACAACTCCCGTGCCCCCCTCGGCGGCCCACGAGTGAAGGACGAGCTGGCCCAGGAGCTGGCTTGGATGGCGCAGGATCTGCACCAACAGCCCGACGTCGTGCAGACCGCCGAGCGGTTCCTGGATTACGTGAGCACCGCCATCGGCGCCCGCCACGCGAGTGTGGTGCTGATGCAACGCGGCGGCCGTCTCGAACCGGTCGCGGCCACCGGCGAGCTGGTCGAAGAGGCCGAGCGGTCCCAACTCGAGGTGGGCGAAGGCCCGACGCATGCCACGGTCAACGACCAGCTCAGCGTCCTGAGCCAGGACGCCACCAAGGACCCGCGCTGGCCGGCCTGGGCCGCCCGGGTCGCGGCGATCGGCCTGCGCGGCATCCTCAGCGTCCGCCTCCGGACGCCCGCCACCACTGTCGGTGCGCTCACCCTGTACTCCGAAACGCCGGGCCGGTTCACCCGGACGGACGAGACCGTCGCTCAGCTGTACGCCGACCACGCCGCCGTGGCGGTCACGAACGCGCGCAGCGAATCGACCCTGTGGCAGGCGATCGAGGCGCGCAAACAGATCGGTCAGGCGCAGGGAATCCTGATGGAGCGATTCAGCCTGACCGGCCCGCAGGCCTTCTCCGTTCTGCGCCGCTACTCCCAGGACCACAACGTCAAGTTGCGTGACGTGGCCCGCCGGCTGATCGCCACCAGGAATCTTCCGGAAAACCTGTAACGCCGACCGGGTGACGAGCGATACACCGTGTGTAACGCCACTGAGGATCCCGTCCCAGGTCAACCGCCCGAAGGGCCTGGGGCGGGGTTCTCGCCTGTCGCTCGAGGCGCCCCGACGTCGTTACAACGAAAGGCCCCCGGATGCTCCCGGGGGCCTTCGTACGTCCTGCTCCTCCTCTGGGTACTACGACGTCCTACGACGCTCGCTCAGTCGGCCGGTCCGGCTCCGGCAGCGCGATCCGGTCCGCCGGCAGGCGTTCCGTCCGCTCGATACCGTCGTCGGCCTCGTACTGCACCACGCCGATCCATCCCGTGTCCTCGTGCTCGCGGCCGATCAGCCAGCCGCGCCGCCACTGGCCGTCCGCGAGGACGACCACATGGCTGGGTAACGAGAGACGGGACACCAGCTCGGTGTCGGGCTCGAACTCAGTCATGGCCGAAGGCTAGGCGGTTTCACCGACAATTGCCCGTCGGGGGCGTGTTCTCGTCTCACGATCTGGAGAGCAGTTCACTAACCACATCTCCAGGCAGGCCGAAGGATTCCACCGAACCGGTCACCTTGAGCGCCCGGCCGCCAGGAATCCGCGTCACCCACCGCTGCCGCACAGCATGTGCACACAAAGCGGCTCCGACGGCACCGGCGAGGTGCGGACGCCGTTCTGTCACATCAAGACAGGACCGTACTGCGGGCCGCCCGCGACGCGGCTCGACGACAACTCCCAACTCAGCAAGCCATTTGCTTCCCGCGGTGGTGAGCGTGACTCCCTCCGACCAGTCGAGCAGCCCGCGCTCGGTCATCGAATCGGCCAGCGCGACACCGAGCCGCCCGGCGAAATGGTCGTAGCACGTGCGTGCACGGGCGAAAGCGTCGCGTTTGGACGCGGCCGACAGGCTGGTCGCGACCTGGGTCGGGCGAGGAGTCAACGCCGCAAGGCCCTCCAGCAACTCGGCGGTCTCCGGCCCGGCGAGTTCGACGTACCGGTGGCGTCCTTGCCTTACTTCGCTGAGCAGTCCGCCGTCGACCAAGAGGTTGAGGTGCTCGCTGATGGTGGGGCGCGAAACCCCGGCCAGCTTGGCGAGTTCGGTCGCGGTCCAGGCGCGCCGGTCGAGCAGCGCGAGGCAGACCGTGGCCCTGGTCGAGTCAGCCAGCAACTTCGCCCAGGCAGCCAGCTCCTGCCCTTCCGTCGACGTGTTCACCCCTCCATCCTGCCTCGCCCACACTTCGGCGCCCACCTAACCGACCCGCTCCTAGCGTCGGCGCCATGACGCATCTCACCATCGAGCCGTCCATCCTGTACTTCGGTACGCCGGTCGAGCTGGTCAGTACGGTGAACGACGACGGCACCTCCAACCTCGCCCCGATGTCATCGGCCTGGGCCCTCGGCGACGTCGTGGTCCTCGGTTTCGGCGCAGCCGGCCAGACCGCGTACAACCTGCAAAGGCGGCCGGAGTTGGTGATCAACTTTCCCTCGCCCGAACTGTGGCCGGAGGTGGAACGCATCGCCGGGCTGACCGGACGCGACCCCGTTCCGGACCACAAACGCGAGAGGTTCCGCTACGAGCCGGCCAAGTTCGAGGCGGCCGGGCTGACGCCGGTGGCGTCGGAACTGGTCGCACCGCCACGGGTGGCCGAGTGTCCGTTGCAGTTAGAGGCCGTTGCCGTCGACACCCGATTGGATGCTGCGGGCAACTTCTTTGTCGTTGAGGCACGGGTACTCGGAGTCCACGCCGACTCGCGGATCGTCGTACCGGGGACCTCGTACGTCGATCCGCGGAAGTGGTCGCCGTTGATCTACAACTTCCGGCACTACTTCGGTCTCGGGGCGCAGCTCGGTGAGAGCTTCCGGACCGAGACGCCTACTGCTGCTGCCCAACCACCAGTCGCAGCCGGTCTGCTTCCTCCGGGCTGAGGACGACGTCGAGGTCCTTCAGGACCGTCTCCAGCTCGTCGATCGCAACTGTGCGCTCGGTCGTGCGCCCGTCGGCGTACTCGACGGTGAGTTGGTTGCCGACGAGGCGGCGGCTGATGCCCTGGTCCAGCCGCATCACCACGAGCTTGCTGCTGAACGGCGAGTTCGGGTGGGTCGAAACGTAGTGGTGGTAGACCTCGTAGTCGATCAGCCGCTGCGGCTCGTTGTCGGAGGCATGCATCGGGACCCAGCCCTCGGGTGTGCGCTTCGAGAGCGTCCACGTGTCGCCTTCGACGGTCAGCTTGTGTTCCCAGCCGGCCTGATCGACCACCGCGCCGTCTTTCAGTGGCATCGGGTTCAGCATGCCCGCACCGAAGCCGACGTCAGCCAGGAACTCCTGCCCGTCGACGCGGACGAGCAGCAGCATGTGCGTACGCGGCCCCGACTTGTGCGGCTGGACCCGGGCCACCCGGCGCTCCACCTCGAAGCCGAGTTCCTCGAGGACGGCAGCGAACAACAGCGCGTGCTCGTAGCAGTACCCGCCTCGCTGCCTGCCGACGAGCTTCGTCTGGATGGCGTCGAACGCGAGTCCCGGATGGGTGCCCAGGATCACGTCCACGTTCTCGAACGGGATCGCCCGGACGTGCGCGGCATGCAGGCTGTGCAAGGTTTCGACGGAGGCGCCGGTGCGTGGATGATCGATCCGTCGCAGGTAGGCGTCGAGGTCAAGGGATTCGGTCTGCCAGGTCATGGGAAAATCCCAGCAGTTCTAGTGAACTTGAAGTCAAGCGACCCGGCGCAGAGCCTCGATGAAGCCGGTGACGGCGCCACAGGGTTCGTCTCCGGAACGGGTCGCGACGTACACGGTCCGCATCGGTGGATCGGCCAGCTCCCGTACCACGAGGTCGCCGCGCAAGGCCGGGACGACGAGTCCGGGCACCAGCGTGACGCCGTACCCGGCGGCGACGAACGCCTGCTTGCCGAGCCATGATCCGCACACCATGTCGATCCGAGGCGCGAACCCGGCCTTGGCGCACAAGCTGGTCAGTACTGCGGCCGCACCCGCGTAGTCCTCGACCCAGCTGTCCTTCGCGAGCTCGGCAAGCTCGATCACCGGGTTGCCGGCCAGTCGGTGGTCGGCCGGCAGCGCGACCTGGAGCGGGTCGTCGAGCAGGTGCAACACCTCGAGCCCGTCGGCGGCCGGCAGGCCGGGCGGATAGTCGGTGATCACCGCGAGATCGATCGTGCCGTCGGTCAACTGAGGGATCAGGCGCGGGGTGACGTCCTCGGCGAAGGTCACCCGAGCATCGGGCCGCTCGAGATTGAAAACTGTCAGCGCAGAGGGCAACAGCCTCGCACTGGCCGTCGGTACCGCGCCCACGCGGAGCGGACCCGGCCAGCTCTCGGCCGACTCGACATCGGCGATCGCCCGATCGACCTGGGCGAGAATGCCGATCGCGTGAGTGAGCAGAACCTCACCGGCCGCGGTCGGTTCGACACCTCGCGCATGCCGGCGCAGGAGCGGCCGCCCGAGCTGCGTCTCCAGTCCGGCGAGCTGCCGTGACACGGCCGACTGGGTGTAGCCGAGGTACTCCGCGGCGGCGCTGATCGAGCCCAGCCGGCAGACCTCCCGGAAGGCTCTGAGCGGGGTCAGTTCCATGTCGGCAAGATATACCCGCCGCGCATGGCCGCCGTGCGAAGTATGCGCTGGTGCGATGGTCGGCGCACCGGTCAGGATGGGGGCACCACCACGAGGAGGAAGTCTTGAGTCAGCTCACCCACCTGAACCCCGAAGGCGTTGCTCCGGGCAACGGGTACAGCCATGTCGTGACTGGGCCGGGCCGCTGGGTCGCGATCGCCGGGCAGGTCGCGTTCGATGCCGATGGCAACCTTGTGGGCGAGGGTGATCCTGCCGCCCAGGCGCAGCAGGTCTTCGCCAATCTCGACCGCTGCCTGGCCGCGGCCGGCGCGACCTTCGCCAACGTGGTGAAACTCAACTTCTACGTGACCGACGTCGCCTACCTGCCCGCGGTCCGGGTCGCGAGGGACGCGCACATCGACACGGCGAACCCACCGGCCAGTACTGCGGTCCAGGTCGTCGCGCTGTTCCGCCCCGGCATCCTGATCGAGGTCGAGGCCTACGCAGTCGTCTAAGTCACCGCAGCTGGTCGACGGCGAGGCGAGCCGCCTCGCCGATCGCCGCATCGACGCGGGGCAACCGGAAGTCGCCACGAGCAGCATGGGTGAAGACGGCAACGGCGTACGCGTCGCCGCCGGGCATCACGACCACCCCGACCTCGTGCCGCAATGCCCCGAAGGTCCCAGTCTTCCCCGCGACCCGCACTCCGTCGTACGGGAAGCCGGAAGCGAGGCGTTGCGAGAAGACCTGCTGCTGCATGACTCTCTGGACGAATGCCGTCTGCTCTGCCGAGAGCAGCCGTCCGGACCACAGGCCGGCCAGCAACGTGGTCATGTCTCTGGCAGAGCTCGCAGACATCCCAGCAGCGTCGTAGGCATCCGCTGGGTCGGTCTGGTCGTTGTCAGCCAGTACTGCGAACGCCGCGTCCACATCACTCGCACCGGTACGCCGTCTCAGCTCGCTGAGGTTGCCCGCCGCCCCACGGCGTACGAACGTGTGCTGCAGGTCGAACGACCGCAGTAGCTGGGCAAGCCGGTCCACCCCGACCTGGTTGAGCAGTGCGTCCGCGGCGGCGTTGTCGGAGACAGTCATCATCATGACGGCCAGATCGCGGAGCGACATCGACACCGGGTCCTGCAGGATCGACAGGCCGGTCGGGCCGGCGATGCGGTCCTCTGGAAGCAGGGTGACCTGCTGTCGGGGGTCGAGTTCCTGCGCGTCGACCAGGTGGCAGTAGGCCGCTAGCAGCGGAAGCTTGTAGACAGACGCGATCGGTACGACGACGTCCGGGTCCAGGTCGACTGTCTGGTCCGGGTGGTCCAGTGAGACCGCGTGGAGCCAGCCACGGGCTCCGGCGTCGTCGAAGGTCGCACGGATGCGCGCAGTCATGGCGACACCAGCGCTTGGGCCAGCTGTGACATGACCTCGGGCGGGAGCGCGTTCGGCGTACGGGACTGAGGCCAGACGAGTCGGAGGCGTACTGGAAGAGGGTCGTCGACCAGGCGATGTCTGCCGAGTCCAGCTGCTTGGAGGGAGTCGTCAGGAGTGACGACGATCGCTTGGCCGGCAGCGGCCATGGCCAGGCCCGCCCTGTCGTCGGTGACGACCACTGTGCCGCCGCTGGGCCGATGGAGGCCGAGAGTGTCGAGGAAAAGGTCCCTGGCCGCAGGGGCCTCTGCCCGCGGCCGTACTGCGATCGGCAGGCCGTCGAGCTTGCGGAGGGGGAGCGGCTCGCCGTCGTCCGGGTAGAGAGAGGTGGGCACCAGGGCCCAGCTCCTGAGCAGGGTGACCGGTCCTGCCTGGAGACCGTCGAGGACGGCTGGGTGGAGTACCACCGCCATCGCTAGGCGGCCGGAAGAGACCTGGTTGACCAGAGAGCTGGTTGGCGCGGAGACCGCGGTGACACGGCTGCCGCGGACAGCCTCGCCGCAGGCGGCGGCTACTGCGGCGCCTACCGAAGCAGGCACCTCTGGAGTCAACCCGATGCGGATCTCCGTGCCGTCGGGGTCGCGGGCGACAGCGGCGTGGTGGAACTCCTCGATGGCGCTCAGGGCGCGACGGGCGTACGGGAGCAGGGCAACGCCGGCCGGGGTGAGTTCAACCCGCCCGAGACCGCGCTCGAACAGCTTGGCGCCGACCATCGCCTCCAGCCGCCGAAGCCCTTGCGAGAGCGGCGGCTGGGTGATCCCGACGACCCGCGCTGCGTCCCCGAAGTGCTGCTCGTCGGCCAGCGCCACGAAAATCTGCAGGTATCGCTCAGTCAGCATGACCCGCCTGACCTGCGTCGATATCACCAAAGGATCGACTCATGACCAAGAGCCTATTCGACATGGACAACCGTCCTCACCTTGACTGGCGGCCCGTAACGAGTGAGGAGACGGCGTGACTTTGAGTCGAAGAGGAGTACTGGCCGGTGCCACGGCTGCCGCAGTGGGCGCCACGGGCGTGGTTGGCTGGCGCAGTTCGGCGAGTGCCGCGGACACGGCTTCGCGCGAGCCGGTGAAGTTCACCTGGTGGGGCAACCACCGCTGGGAGATCAGGTGCGGCCAGTACGTCGTACTAACTGATCCGTGGCTGACCAGGTTCAAGACCGGGACCTTCAAGCCGGCAGGTGCCGATCCGGCGACGCGTGTGGTGAGCAAGCCGGAGGTGATCGATCGGTACGTGAGCCATGCGGACGCGGTACTCGTGCACCACGGGCACTACGACCACATCCCCGACGTGCCCTACATCGCCCGCAAGACCGGCGCCACTGTGCTGGGGAACGAGTCGCACCTCAACCTGCTGCGCGCCATGCGCGCACCGGGTGAGCAGCTGTCCCAGGTGAGTGGTGGCGAGTACCTGCCGTTCAAGGGGTTCACTGTCGAGGTCTTCCGCTCGCTGCACTCGTGTGGTGGCGAGCGGCACCAGTTCGCCTTCCCGGGCACGCGGCCGGGGGCTGTGCCGGCCAGGCCGCGGACGATCGCGGACCTGGTCGAGGGCGGCACGCTCGCCTACGTCATCACTATCGGCGGCCTGCGCATCCTCAGCCTCAGTACTGCGGGCTACGACCCGGTCTCCTTGCGGGACCTGCAGGTCGACGTGGTGCTCGCTGCACCCGGTGGTGAGCCGGGCGTCACCGACCGCCTGCTTCAGACGATCAAGCCGGTGAAGACCGTGATCGCCACCCACTGGGACGACTTCGACGAGCCGCTGGACAAGCCAGCGGTCGACTGGGGCGGTCTGAACAAACTGCGGGCCTCTGTCGAGGCAGCGGGCTCAGCCTTCATCAAGATCGACCACCTGGAGTCGGTCACGCTGTAAAGGCGCCACCGGCCGTCGCAGGGGTCAGGCGGTAGCCGTCATGAGCAGAGAACTCCGCAGCCAAGGCAAACCGATCACCCCGTACTACGGTGTGCCGCCACTCGATCTTGCGGCCTTGGGCGTTCCCCAGCCGGTTGATCGAGAAGGCGGCGGCATCGGCCGGGCAGTGCAGTAGTGCCCGCTCGGCCGGAGTCGGGTTGACCGCACGGATGTCTTCGCGGCCGTGGTCGAGCCGGAGCCCAGTGCGCTCGGCCAGCTCGTTGTAGAGGCTGGTGTGACTGAAGTCGGCGTCCAGTAGCCCTTGTGCCAGCGACGCAGGCAGCCAGACGCGGTCCAGCGCCAGCGGCTCGTCACCTGCGAAGCGGACTCGCTCCAGGTACACCAGCGGGATCGAAGCCTCCAGGTCCAGCCTGGTGGCGATCACGCCGTCCGCCCGGACATCCAGAGCCCGTACGACGCTGTGCTGGGGGAGACCGGACGCCTCTACTGAGGAGAAGAGGCTGTAGAGCGCCCCCATCGGCTGCCGGATCTCTGGGGTCGTCGCGACCCGCGGCTGGCGACCGCGTTCGGCGACGATCAGTCCGTCGGCCCGGAGCTTGCCGAGCGCCTGGCGAACGGTGTGCCGGCTCACCTGGTACTCGTCGACCAACGCGAGCTCGCCGGGGAACAGGTCGTCGAACTCGCCGGCCCGCAACCGGCGTACCAGCTCCTGCTGCAGCTGTTTCCACAGCGGCTGCCCGCCGCTGCGATCCAGCTTGCGCTCGCTCATCCGGACCTCTCTCGTCGATACCGTCTTGCTAAATGTCCGGTCATCTCTTAACTTAAATGTACGCACATTTCAGTCGGGAGGGGCCGGGCAGTGGTGCACGTCGAGGTTAGGTCACCCGCCGGTACCGCGACGCGACCTGTGGCTCCCCACTTCATCGAGCGTGTTCCGGGTCTGCTCGTGGTGCTCGCGCTGGCCGCCGCCGCGGTGCCGCTCGGGCGGTTGGTGCCGGTGATCGGCGGCCCGGTGTTCGGGATCGTGCTCGGCGTTCTGGCCGGCGTACTCGTCCCGGCACTGCGCGGCGGTTGGTCGCGCCCGGGGTACGACTTTGCCTCGAAGACGTTGCTGCAGCTGTCGATCGTCGTACTGGGGACTGGGTTGTCTCTGCAGCAAGTGCTTCGGGTTGGTGGTGACTCGTTGCCCGTGATGCTCGGGACGCTGGTGGTCGCGCTCGGAGGGGCCTGGTTGTTCGGGCGGCTGCTTGGTGTGCGAGGCGACACTCAGACGCTCATCGGCGTCGGTACTGCGATCTGTGGCGCGTCGGCGATCGCGGCCGCAACTGCTGCGATCGGCGCGAAGCGTTCATCGGTTGCTTATGCGCTGGCGACCATCTTCACCTTCAATGTCGTTGCGGTACTCGCCTTCCCGCCCCTCGGCCACCTGCTCGGCCTCGACGCCGAAGCCTTCGGCCTGTGGGCCGGTACTGCGATCAACGACACCTCATCAGTTGTTGCCGCCGGCTACACCTACAGCCAGCAAGCCGGCGACCAGGCCTTGGTCGTCAAACTGACCCGCTCCCTCATGCTCATCCCCATCGTCCTCGGCCTAGTCATCCTCAAGTCCCGCCGAGAGGCGCGAGCTCACGCGGCCAGCGCTACCCCAGAGCGCGCTGCTTCCGCCCCCAATATGCCGTGGCGGCGGATGGTTCCGCTCTTCTTGGTGGGGTTCGTTGTGGCTGCTGGATTGCGGAGTGCGGGTGTTGTGCCGGAGGCATGGCAGGAGACTCTGTCTCTGGTGGGAACGTTCCTGATCACCTCGGCCTTGGTCGCCATCGGCCTGTCGATGCGCCCGAGCGAGCTGCGCAAAGCCGGTTGGCGACCGCTGGCACTAGGGGCACTCTTGTGGGTGTCGGTCGCCCTCAGCAGTCTCGGGCTGCAACTGGCGACCGGCACCCTCTGAGCTACTTCTCGTACGCCGCCGCACGGGTCTGGACGGCGCGGATCCGCGCCACGTCGAGCTTCGTACTGCGGTCGAACCGGTAGATCCCGTTCTCTTCCTGGAACACGTCGGTGAGTTGCGTGTAGCAGTAGCCGAACATCAGCGGATCGTCGAGCAGCACGTCGACCAGCCCGGCGAAACGGTCGTAGAACTCCGCCTCGTCCTTCACCCGCTGGCCATAACCCCACGACTCGCGGTTGTCGTTGCCGGAAGCCTGCGACGCCTCGGGGTTCCACCAGATCCCGCCGAACTCGCTGCAGAAGTACGGCTGCCCGTTGTAGTCCTGCGAGATCGGCCGGTCGTCGGACCCGCCGGTGTTCCCGTACGGCGTACCGTCGGCGAGGCCGGTCATCTGCTTGCCGAACTCGACCGGGTCCTGCTCGTAGTTGTGCGAGTCCCAGATGTCCGTCTCCGGCACGCGATGGGAGTAGCCCGAAGCGTCCAGTACCGGCCGAGTCGTGTCGGCCGCCTTCGTCGCCAGGAACATCGCCCGCGTCACGTCGTCGAGTTGAGTGATCCGGTCGTGCAGCAGTTGATGTGTCTCGTTGAGCGGGCACCAGCCGATGATCGATGGGTGGTTGTAGTCGCGGTCGACGGCCTCCAGCCACTGCGTCACGAACGAAGCGGTCGGCTGCTGGTTGTTGTCACGGGTGCCGTCGGCAACGGATGCGCCCCAGTCGCCGAATTCACCCCAGACCAGGTAGCCGAGACGATCCGCGTGGTACAGGAACCGCTCCTCGAACACCTTCTGGTGCAGGCGCGCACCGTTGAACCCGGCGGCCAGGCTCAGCTCGATGTCCGCGACCAGGGCCTCCTCGGACGGCGCTGTCATCAGGCTCTCGGGCCAGTAGCCCTGGTCGAGCACGAGCCGCTGGAAGACGTGCTTGCCGTTGATCAGCACCGCTTGGCCGTTGATCGACACGGAACGCAGGCCGGCATAGCTGTCGGCCGTGTCCACGATGTTGCCGTCGGCATCGATCAGCTGCAGCGTGACGCCGTACAGGTGAGGATCGCCGGTGTCCCAGAGCCGGACGCGATCGGCCGGTACGGCGAGGACGAGTCGCGGCGCGAGGTCGAGATCGGCGCGGACCTCGGCCGAGCTGACCTCGCCGGCGTCGTCGGACAGTACGGCGCGGACCTTCCAGCCCGGCTTGTTGGCCGAGACCGGCACGGTGAGGTGGAAGCAGGAGCCGGCGACGTCCGGGGTGATCCGCGGCCGGTTCAGGTGGACCGACGGGACAGCCTCCAGCCAGACGGTCTGCCAGATCCCGGTGGTGCGGGTGTAGTGGCAGTCGGCGTTGAAGTACGGCTGTGACTGCTTGCCACGCGCCTGTACGCCGTACCGGCTGTCTCGCGCGCGGACCACGATCGTCGCTTCCTCGCCCGGTGCGGCGACGCCGTTGAGCGAGGCGCTGAACGGGGTGAAGCCGCCGCGATGCCGGACCACCTCGACGCCGTTGACCCAGACGGTGGCGTCGTGGTCGACGGCCTGGAAGTGCAGCACGGCGTCGTTGCCCGCCCAGTCGGCAGGGATCGTCACCGTTGTCCGGTACCAGACGGCCTCGAGGAAGTCGACGTTCTCGATCCCGGACAGTTGGCTCTCCGGAGCGAACGGCACGGTGATCCGCTGCAGCAGGTCGCGGTCGCGGACGCCGCGCTCCAGCCCGGAGTCGGACCGGTCGAGCTCGAACTGCCACTCACCGTTGAGGTTGAGCCAGTCAGGGCGGGTGAATTGCGGCCGGGGATGCTCGGGGCGGGGCTGAGGGCTGGGCATCGAGAAGGCTCCCAAGAGCAGAAGGGATGCGGGCGGCCCTGACTTTACAACGATGGAATAGGCGCGGCAACGGAGTGTCCACGGACCTGGACTAGACGCCGAGGAGGCGGGCCCCGTTGTGCCAGCAGACTGCTTTGAGCCAGGCGTCGCCGAGGTCGAGGCGCTCGAGGGCTTCGAGTTGGACGGCGTACTGGTACGGGATGTTGGGGAAGTCGGAGCCGAGGACGATGCGGTCCTGGAGTGCGGCGTACCGGGGGAGCAGGTCGCGGGGGAACGGCGCGAGGGCCTCGGTGAAGGGGGTGCAGGCCATCGTGGTGTCCAGGTGGACGTTGGGGTAGGTCTCGGCGAGTTCGAGGTGCTCGGCGTACTCGGGCATACCGAGGTGGGCAATGACCGCGGTGAGGCGCGGGTGCTTGCGGAGGACCTCGCCCATCGGGCCGGGGCCGGTGTGGCGACCGGGGATCGGTCCTGATCCGCAGTGCACGACCACCGGTACGCCGGCCTCGGCTAGTTGCCCCCAGACCGCGTCGAGTTCGTCGTCGCGCGGATCGTAGTCGCCCACTTGGACGTGCACCTTGAAGATCCGCGTGCCCAGCTCCAGAGCTTCCTTCACGTACTGCGCTACGCCGGGCTCGGGGTAGAAGGTCCCGCTCGGGACGCAGCCGGGCGTGTTCGCCGCGAACTCCCGGGCCCAGGTGTTGAGGCCGGCGGCCATGTCCGGCTTGTGCGGATAGACGAGCGCGGGAAACCGGCGTACGCCGAGGGCCTCGAGCGTCTTCAGTCGCTCGGCCACCGGCGTGCGGTAGGTGATCGGCCAGGCCGTGCCGTAGTGCTTCCCGGCCTGGTCGAAGTAGCCCCAGACGGCATCCATCACCCGATCCGGCAGGAAGTGCACATGCACGTCCACCAGCCCGTCGAGCCCCAGTCGCTGCCACCACCCAGGCACCTCGTCATCACGCACCTCGCTACTTTACGTCCGGTGGTACTTGCAATAGCTACGTAACTACGTACTATCCACAATGTGGAGAAGGCTGTGGATAACCGGCTCGCAGAGCTGGAAAGGCGCATCACAGCGCTCGAATCCGCCGCGTTGTCCACAGGTCCTGCGGCCGCTGATGTGGAGCGGGCCATGGAGGCGCTTCAGGAACGGGATGATTGGGCGGGGCTTGCCGGTGGGTTGGCGGCGCTGGGTAATCCGGTGCGGTTGACGTTGTTGCGGGAGATCGTGCGGGGGCGGGCGACCGTCAGTGCGTTGAGTGAGGTCGACGGGCTCGGGACGAGTGGGCAGATCTACCACCACCTGCGCCAGTTGACGGCCGAAGGCTGGCTCCACTCGCCGGCCCGCGGCGTCTTCGCCGTCCCACCCGCACGCGTGGTCGCCCTACTCGCAATCTTGGAAGCTTTGAAGTGACGCTCAGCGGGCAGCTCTCGTGAGGGGCAGGTGCGCGTACGCCGACCAGGTCGCGGCCGGCCACCCGTCGCCCAGGAACCTCTTGCCATCGCCATAAGGCGCCAGATTCGACTCGCCCACCTTGCCGGCCCGGTAGAGCACAGCAGTCGACAGCTCAGGCGTGTAGCCAACCCACCAGCTAGCCAGTGTGTCCGGCGCGCCCCGGTACTTCTTGCACCGGCACTTCCTGTTGAATTTCCGTTTCTCGATGCTCAACGCAGTCGCGCTCGCGCCCTTGCCGCCCATCAGAACGTTGTCGATCCCCCGCGCTGCCTCGCCCATCAGCGCCTGGACCGGCCGCAGCTCGCCAGCTGACCAGAGCACCTTGCCGTGCGAGTCGCGCACCTCCTTGATCACATGCGGCCGCACCCACCGGCCGTCGGCGATGAAGGTCGCATAGGCCCCGGCGAGGTCGAGTGGTGAGGCCAACGGATCCGGCCCGAGGCCCGGTGCCGCGCGATCCGCCTTGGGAATGCGCGGGATCCCGGCCGCTTCGGCTGCCTTCGTGATGAGTTCGCCCTGATGCGCATCGACCAGATCGAAGTACTGGCGGTCGAGGCTCTTGCCGGTCGTTCCATCGGCCAGCGCGAAAGGACGCAGTAGGGTGCCCGGCGGTGCCTTGGTCGTGGCCCAGTTCTGCTGGCTCTTCAGATAGTCGCGCCCACCGACCAATGCGACCACCTCGCCAGTGCCCGGCCGGATGGACGCCAAGGCGACGTGCACGTCCGAGCCGCCCGGCGGATATCCCGCCGCCGCAGCCTCGACCGCCTGTTGCTGAAGGCCACGATCGAACGTGGTGATCACCCGCAATCCACCCCCGGTCAACCGATCCCCGTCGAACCCGTACTGCGCCAGCTCGCGACGCGCCAGATCGAGCAGGTACCCAGTCGGACCGGCGTACCGGTTGCCCTTGGGTCGTTTCTTCAACACAGGAAGGGATTTCCGGTACTGCGCTTCCTCCCCGGCCGTGATCGTGGACAACTCGGTCATGCCGGCGAGCACATAGCGGTAGCGGGCGAGCGTCCGGCCCGCGGCAGCCGGGTTGTCGGAGTCGAACCAGGTCGGGTTGTTCAGCACCGTCGCCAGGTACGCCGCCTGCGGCACGGTCAGGTCCTTCGGATGGTCGACCCCGAAGTACACCTGGCCGGCCGCCCGGACGCCGTACGCGCCTTCCCCGAAGTAGATCGTGTTGAGGTAGTTCTCCAGGATCGTCTTCTTGTCCTGGGTCCGGCTCACCTTGGTCGCGATGAACAACTCGTCGAGTTTGCGCGACATCGTGCGCTCCTGGGTCAGGTACATCACCTTCACGTACTGCTGGGTGATGGTCGAACCACCCTGCAACTGCTTGCCTCGGGCAATCGCCAGCGCGGCCCGCGCCATCCCGGGCAAGGAGATCCCCGGGTTGGTCCAGAAGCTGCGGTCCTCGGCGGCGATCACCGCGTCCTGCACATGCTTGGGCACCTCCCGCAGCAGCACCGACTTGCGGTTCTGCTCGTAGAACGAGCCCAGCTGATGCTTGCCGTCGGCATACGTCACCACCGTCGCGTTAGCCCGGAACTCCTCGTTCAGCTGGGGAATCTCGGTGCGCTGATAGCCGATGAAGAACGCGGCCACCACCGTGATCAGCAGGACGAAGAAGAACGCGAGCAACCAGCCGAGCAGCCGAAACAGCAGGCGGCGCACCATGAACCTCCGGGGGAGCGGATGTCTCTACCCCTGGTGACGCGGTGGTGCCCCGATCAGGAACACATCAGTGCCCGATCTCGTCCCGAAGGACGACCAGCTCGTCCGGAAGGACGAGCTGCCAACTGCAGAGCCCACGCCTGCGCCTCGCTCGCTCCTGCGTCGCTCACACGGCGCTAGCTCCCACCCACCCCCGGGGCGCTCCTGCGTCGCGCGAGGGCGAGAGGAGGCACCCGCCCCCGGGTGAGGCTGAGCCTCTCGCCGGCTGCCAACGCAGAGCCCACGCCTGCGCCACGCTCGCTCCTGCGTCGCTCACACGGCGCTAGCTCCCACCCGCCCCCGGGGGCGCTCCTGCGTCGCGCGGAAGCGAGAGTAGGCACCCGCCCCGGGTGACGCTGAGCCTCTCGCCGGCTGACAGCGCCGGCTGTGCTCGACTCCACCAACCTGGGGAGCTCTTTGCGTCACCGGGAGGCATGTATCGCGCTCAGGTGTTGTGGTCAGCCGTCTGGGACGAGTCCGGCGGCGATCGCAACTGCTGTGGCGCGGTTGGGGTGTCCCGACGGACAGGAGGTAGTCCGCACGAAGCACCGGTTGCACGCTCAAGGTGCAAGCGTGTGTGCGGGAATCGGGGACTACCTCCTGTCCGTCGGCACACCCAAACCGAATCCAGTGAGAAACAACCGCGCCCCACGTTGTCCGGCCGGCCAGATGCTCGACGGGTGCCTACTCCCGCTTCGCGCGACGAAGGAGCGCCCCGGGGGCGGGTGGGAGCTAGCGCGGCGTGAGCGACGCAGGAGCGAAACGTGGCGCAGGCGTGGGATCTGCAGGATGGCGACAGGCGCGCCCTCACCAAGACGGGTGCCTACTTCCGCTTCGCGCGACGCAGGAGCGCCCCCAGGGGTGGGTGGGAGCTAGCGCCGTGTGAGCGACGCAGGAGCGAGCGTGGCGCAGGCGTGGGATCTGTGATGGGTGGGCTATTTGGACTGGTCGGTCACCCACAGGCTGGTCAGGCCGCGGAAGTGGTCGAGGAACTTCTCCTGTTCGTGCGCCGGATAGGTGGCCGCGACCGTCTCCCGCAGGATTCGGTCGAAGTCTTCGCCGGAGACCCAGTCGACCAGTTGCTCGTCGAAGTGGGCCAGGTTTTCCGCGCACCACTCGTGGTACTTCGCCGTCTCGAAGTACTCGTCGGCCAGTGCGAGATAGCCGTCGAGCTTGGCGTCGTAGTCGAGCGAGTCGTCGTCCGCGATCGCGAAGTACCGCTCGGTGTGCAGGTCGACCTTGGTCCGCCGGCCGGTCGCCAGGGAGTACACCGACCACTTCACCAGTGCGCTGATCGCCCACGGGAAGTAGTAGTGCAGCGAGGTGATCGCGACGTCCGGGCAGGCGTTCGCGTAGTCGATCGGGTGCACCGAGTCGCCGGCCACCAGCATCTCGCAGGAGTTGAACTCCCAGCCGAAGAAGGCGTTCACGATCCGGCTGATCGCGACCGCCTGGTGGCCGGCCGACGGGCTGAGGAAGTCGTGCGAGACGGCGTACCGGTTGTGCATCGGCTCGTCGGGGCGGAAGTCCATCACCATCGTCTCGGGGCCGATCGACAACGCCCGGGCGAACTTCTCGTACTCGACCGTGGCCTGCAGGTGCATCAGCATCTCGCCGGACTGGTCGTAGGCGGCGTGCAGGTCCTCGCGGTTGTTGATCCGCGACACCCCGCGCCAGCCGCCGCCGTCGAACGGCTTCATGTACATCGGGTAGCCGAGGTCGTCGGCGATCGCGTCCAGGTCGAACGGCTTGTTGTACTTCGCCGCCGTGTAGGCCCAGCGCACGTTGTCGACCGGGTTCTTGTACGGCACCAGGACGGTCCGCGGGATCTTCAGGCCGAGCCGCAGCATCGCGCAGTACGCGCTGTGCTTCTCCATCGACTGGAAGGTGAACGGCGAGTTGAGCAGGTAGGTGCCGTTCATCAGCGCGGCCTTCTTCAGCCACTCGCGCGGGTGGTAGTACCAGTAGGCGAGCCGGTCGATGACCAGGCCGACCCGGACCGGGTCGTTCAGGTCGAACGGCTCGATCGTCAGCCGTTCGGTGCCGAACTCGTGGGTGCGATCGCCGGCCTTGACCGGCCCGACCCGCCGCAACAGCG
This sequence comes from Kribbella sp. NPDC023855, assembly GCF_040639475.1. Lineage (NCBI taxonomy): Bacteria > Bacillati > Actinomycetota > Actinomycetes > Propionibacteriales > Kribbellaceae > Kribbella > Kribbella sp. NPDC023855. Next base: position 233,000 of record NZ_JBFAAA010000011.1, on the reverse strand, counting down.
CCTCGAACGCCTGCGGCCAGTCTTCTTCGGCGCCGAGCAACAACCCGATCAAGTGCTGAGAGCGGTCAGCCATCTTCAACTCCTAAGTGGGTCAGCAGAATCGGGGCAGGTGGTGGGCGAGTTGTTTCTGCCACCAGGGCCAGTCGTGGGCGACGTCGTGACCCCAGAGGTCGAACTCGTGCGGAATGCCTTTGGCAGCCAGTACTGCGGCCGTGGCGTGCGCCGAAGGAAGGGAGCCGGTGGGATGCGTCTCCCAGTCGCCCTGGCCGACGGTGAGCACCAGGAAGACCCGGCTGCGCAACCACTCGAGGTGCTCGCCTTCGAGGTTGGGCAGGTAGTCGGCCGGGTTGTTGAAGTACGTCGCGTCGCCGCGCTCGCCCCACGCGTGCCAGCTGGACGCGTCGTAGTTGCCGGACTGGCAGATCGCGATCGGGAACAGATCCGCGCGCTTCATCGCGAAGTTGAACGCGTGGAAGGCGCCGAGGCTGCAGCCGGTGGTGATGATGTCCGAGGCGCCCGGGGTGTCCCTGCCGATCGCCGGGACGACCTGGTTGAGGATCCATGACTCGTAGCGCCCATGCCGGCGAGCGCGCTCCTCCAGCTGGATACTCCGGTCCGACCAGCTCAGGTGGTCGTAGGAGTCGACGCAGTACAGCTTGACCCGGCCCGCCTCGATCAGGTCGGCGACGGCTCCGACCATGCCGTTGTTCTCGTAGTCCCAGGCGCGGCCCTGCTCACTGGGGAACACCAGCACAGGCCGGCCGTAGTGGCCGTAGCGGATCAGTGTGCCGGGCCGGTCCAGCCCGGGGGCCTCCAGTTCGACTTGCTCTCGCTCCATGCAGCCTCACCCCTGTCCGGTTCTCTCGCCACCCTGCCATGTCTTTACGTTGTTTGCCTCGCTCCAGCGCGTCCCGCCACCGGACCGAGCACTGCCACGACTACAGCCAGTACTGCGACGCAGCCCAATGCCGTGGGCAACGACCAGATGCTGGAGAAGGCGCCGACCGCGGCCGGGCCGAGCAGAAAGCCCAGGTAGGCAATCGTGGTGACCGTGGAGATGGCACCGGCTCGCCGCTCGGGTCCTGCCCAGGCCCCGGTCATGCTGATGAGCGTCGGCGCGCAGACCGACGTACCCAGACCGGCGATCGCTATGCCGCCGAGTGCGAGCCAGGGGTTGCCCGCTACAGCCGCCAGTGCGCTGCCGGCCGCTGTGACGCTGCCGCCGACGACTAGGAGCTGCGCCGGCTTGACCAGGCGCAGGAGAGCGTTGCCGCTGATCCGGCCAGTGGCCGCGGCGGCTGCGAAGACGGCTGGTGCGCTCGAGGCGAGTGCCGGAGCAGCACCGAGCGTCGTGTCGAGGTGTACTGCGCTCCAGCTCTGCCAGGCGTTCTCGACGACGTAGGCGAGAGCGCACAGGCCGCCGAACACGAGCAGGGCGGGCTCGAGTCTGCGTTTGCCCTTCTCCTTGGCCACTGGCCGGATGTGACCGCCTGAGCCGGGTGCCAGGAGAACTGCGGCTATCAGGACGATCACTACGAAGACTCCGCCCAGTACCGGCAGTGCGCCGGCCCCGGCGGCGCGGAGGGCCGCAGTACCGAGGCTGGCTGCGACTACTGAGAGGGAGAAGAGTCCGTGGGCCAGGTTCATCAGTGGCTTGCCTGTGTCGGCCTCGGCGGTCGTACCCGTGGCGTTGAGGGCTACGTCCGTCGCACCTGAGGTAGCGCCGAGCAGGAAGAGAGCACCGCCTAGTGCGACGGCTGAACCGGCTAGTGCCGGCAGCACCCCGCAGGTGGCGAACAGCACCACGGCTACGGGCAGCACGATGCCGCCGTACCGGTCGATCAGGTAGCCGGTGAAGCGCATCGAGAAGAGCGCGCCGAGCCCGACCATCAGCAACGCCCCGCCGAGCTGCGCGTCACTGACCCCGGTCTCGGCCTTCACCGCGGGCAGGATCGCGCCCCACGCACCCCAGAACAGACCGAACGCGGAAAATCCAGCGAGTGTTTTCAGCACCCGCTTGAGCCTAACGCCAGACGCGGCGCAGCAGCTCGGTCAGGCAGGGGTCGAGGACGTCTCGCCAGGCGGTGAAGTTGTGCATGTCCGGACTCTCGTCGAACGCGACCGGCAGGCCGAGGTGGCTCAGGTGGGCCGCCATCACCCGGTTGTTGTGCACGTTCTCCTCCGGCGTCCCGGCGGTCATCGACACGAACGGTTTGCTGGGCGGTTCGGTGGCGGTGAGCACCGAATTCACGAAGGCGGTGACCTCCGCGTAGTACTCGAACTTCGCCTCCTGCGGATCGGTGTCGAGCGTGAAGAACGACCCCGACTGCAGGAACAGCCCGGCGAAGCTGCCCGGATGCTTCCACTCGGCGTGAAGCGCGGCGAGCGCCCCGAGGCTCGCACCCATCAGCACCGGCCGCTTGCTCCGGTACGCCGAGGTGATCGTCTGCAGCACGTCTTGCGTCAGGGCCCGCGCGTACTGCGGGTTGGCGGCGTACCAGAGGTTGCGGGAGCCCGGGCGGATCAACGCGAGCCGCAGCGGGGGCAGCGTGCCATCCGCGACCATGGCGCCGACGTAGTGGGTCAGCCCGGCGTACGCCGCGAACTCGGGCCCGTCGTGGGCCAGCAGCAACGGCAACTCGTAGCCGGGCGCGATCCCGTCCGGCGCCCAGACCTGGACGTCGACGGGGCCCACCGGGGTCGGGTCGACCGGCAACGGGGTCAGGCTCGACGCGATCGGCTCGACCGCGATCCAGGCGGGTTCGACGTACCCGGGAAGTGGTAGCCAGGAGTGCTCACCGAAGGCGCCACCGACGATCCGCGGGTTGGTCGGGTCGGTCCGCATCCCGGAGCCGGCGATGTCGAACAGGTACTCCATCCGGTGCACGGAAGGCCGCGGCAGCCGCAGCTCCCACCCGTTCTCGACCGGCTTGAACTCCAGTTGCTCAGCCGCGAGCCCGAGCTCCTCCCACAGCCGTACCCCGGTGAACGCATGCTCAGGATCGCTGAGGCGGAACACCACCTCAGCGCCTTCGACCGCGCTCACCATTGCTTCAGGCATCCGACCACGGTACAGAGTGGGTAGAGTCGGAGCGTGGTCGACCTTGCGGATATCCGGGCGGTGACTGAGGGCTTACCGCGCAGTTATGAGGTGGTGGTCCGGGACCGGATCAAGTTCCGGGTCGGGCAGATCGTCTATCTCGCGATGTCGCGGGACGAGAAGCAGATGGGCATCGGCTTCCCGAAGGAGGAGCGGGCGGCCGCGCTGGCGGCGTACCCGGAGAAGTTCCTGCCGCCGAGCAAGGCCGACGAGCGCTATCGCTGGATCGAGGTGAACCTGGCCGCGATCGACGAGACCGAGCTGCGCGAGCTGATCCTCGACGCCTGGGCCATGTGTGTCCCCAAGAAAGTCGCCGCCGAGTACTTCGGTCAGTAGCCGGACAGGGGCCGAGGGCAACAAATTCGGCCGGTTGTCATCCCTGGGGATGATTCCGGCTCCGTCCGGGGGCGACTTGTGTCGCGGCAGAACCGTTCCCCGGGAGGATGGGCGGACGGGTTTCCCCAGGCACGCTTGAAAGCATGACCGGGGACTTCTTGCCGCGACGCCGTCAGGCGTCGCTTCGTGTTCAGCTGCTGACCGTCGTTCTGCTTGTCGCCGCCGGGGTCGCCGGCTGGTACCTGCTGACCTGAGGTCAGCTCTCCCAGCGGACCTCAGCCTCGCCGGGCCGTACTACGCCCGCCTCGTAGGCGACGACGACCGCCTGGACGCGGCTGGACAGGCCGAGTTTGGACAGCACGCTGCTGACGTGGGTCTTCACCGTGGTCTCGCTGACGAAGAGCTTCGTGGCCAGGTCGCGGTTGGACAGGCCGCGCGCCATCCAGACCAGGATCTCCCGCTCGCGCTCACTCAGTTGCGCGAGCGGTCCGGTCCAGCGCCCGGCGGAAGGTGCCGGCTCGGCCGGTCCGCTGCCGACCTGTCGCTCCAGCTCGACGCACCGCTCTAGCAGCACCCGTGTCGAGGCCGGATCGACCAGCGAGTCACCCCGGTGCACGGCCCGCACCGCCGCCACCAGCAGATCAGGGTCGGTGTCCTTCAGCAGGAAGCCCGACGCACCCGCCCGCACGGCGCTCAGCACGTACGCCTCGTCGTCGAAGGTGGTCAGCACCAGTACTGCGGGCCGCCCGCGACCGGACTCCTTGGCGGCCTTGGTGATCCGTTCGGTCGCCTCCAGCCCGTCCATCACCGGCATCCGGATGTCCATCAGCACGACGTCCGGGTCGTACTGCGTGATCATCCGCAGCGCCTCCTCACCGTCGCCGGCCTGCGCAACCGTGGTCAGGTCGGGCTCGTGGTCGAGGATCATTGCCAGCCCCATCCGGATCACGCCCTGGTCGTCGGCCACCAGGATCTTGATCTGCTCCGTCACCTCTGCGGCGGCAACCATGCCTGCACTCTCCATCCACCCAGTGGTCCGGCGGCGACGGTCAGTGTGCCGCCGCTCGCGTGTGCGCGTTCACGCATTCCGATCAGTCCGTTGCCGCGGCCGCTCTCCTGCCGCTTGGCGGTTTCCAGCACGTTCACCGGTGGCGGCCCACCGCTGCCGTTGTCGTCGATGGTGAGCAGCTCACCCCGCGGTCCACTCTGCCAGCTCACCTGAGCCGCAGTGGCCTTCGCATGCACCATCACGTTGGTCAGCGCCTCCTGGATGATCCGTACTGCGGTCAGGTCCGTGGCGGAGGTGAGCTGCCGGCTGCGGGTCGGCAACTGCATGGTGACGTCGATCCCCACCGCCTTGAGCCGGTCGCCCATCCGCGCGACGGCGGCCAGGTCGGGCACCGGAGCCATCTCGAGGCCCGTACCGGGAGCCGCGTTGTTCAGCACCCGGACGGTCTCCCGCATCGCGGTGAGCGCTTCGCGGCCGCTCGCGGCGATCCAGCGGACCGCCTCCCTGAGCGCCTCGGGCTTCTGGTCGGCGACCCGGTCAGCCGCCTGGGCCCGGATCACCACCGCGCTCATGTGGTGCGAGACGACGTCGTGCAGGTCGCGGGCGATCCTGGTCCGCTCGGCGGCCGCCGCCCGCTCGGCCTCGATCGTCCGGAGCCGGACCAGCGCCGTGTTGCGCTGCTCCAGCACGAGCAGGTTCTTGCGCCGGCGCAACGCGTTGGCTCCGAGCAGGACCATGCCGCAGATCAGCGCTTCGGCGAAGACGAACAGCGAGAGGTCGATGTAGCCGTAGAGACTGGGGATGTCGCGCGGCAGGTTCGCGTACCGCTCGCCGTAGAAGACCTCGCGCGGGCTGTTGCTCAGCACGATCGCGACGACGGTCGGCAGACCGATCATCAGTCCGGCGAGGCTGCCCATGGTGAAGAACAGACAGGTGAACCGGCGTACTCCGCTCGCTGCCGCGAGGTAGCCGACCACCAGCAGCGGGACGAGGTGCAACTCCGACTGCAGGGCGGCGTCGCTGATCGCGGGAGCCCGGAAGATGTCGAGCCCGAGCTGCTCGGCCAGACCGGTCTCGGCCGAGGCGTACATCAGCGGGTAGAGCACCGAGACGAAGACCAGCGTCGTCCGTGGGATCAGCCGGACCAGCGCGATGGTCAGGACCAGGAACATCCCGGTGACCACGGAGACGCTCGGGTTCGCCGGCCGCAGCGCGCTGTTGTTGAGCAGCGCCAGCCCCCCGAACCAGCCGACGCCGATCAACGCGGCCAGCAGCAGATCCTGCTGTATGGCCGGCAGTCGCCGCCAAAACCACTTCACCTTGCAGAGCGTAGTCGCGCATGGCAATCTACGGCTTCCTGCGCCCGGACGGGTGGCCTCTCCAACTTTTGGATGAGTGCTGACGTCCGACCCCATACCCAGGTCCGACTATCGGCCGTCCGAGACGGTCCCTGGGACCGATGTGGCGAACCCGCCGAACCGAGAGGCTGTACCCCATGACCAACGACCTGCCGCCGCGTCGCACGTTCTCGGTGCGAGCGCGGTTGCTGTCCGTGACCGGTCTGGCCGTGGTCGCCTCCGTGCTGATCTGGCACAGCCAGATGGCCGACCTGCTGGCGTTCGACTCGGCCGCGGACAAGCAGCCCGTCGTCGCCGGCGGGCCTGGTGGTTCGCCGCCGCCACAGGTTCCACTCAAGAGCACCGGGGTGCGGAAGACTCCTTCCGAGACGCCGACGGTGTCGCCCAAGCCGAAACCGAAGAAGACGCCGACCAAGACCAGCAAGACCACGGGCACCGCCGGCAAGTCGCAGTACTCCGAGGAGAGCATCGAGGGGTTGTCCCCGAAGCTGCGGACCCGGCTGACGAAGGCGATGACCGCCGCGAAGGCGGCCGGCGTCCCGATCCGGATCAACTCCGGTCGCCGCAGCGCGGCCAAGCAGCGCCGGCTCTTCAACGAAGCCATCAAGCGGTACGGCTCCTACCAGGCGGCGATCCGCTGGGTGCTGCCGCCGGACAAGTCGGCGCACGTGCAGGGCAAGGCCGTCGACATCGCCCCGCAGGCCGCGATGGTCTGGCTGAACAAGTACGGCTACCGGTACGGGATCTGCCGGCCGTACGACAACGAGCCCTGGCACTTCGAGGCGCTCACCACGCCGGGCAAGAAGTGCCCACCCCGAAAGACCAGTTCAGCCGCCGAGCTCGGCTGACCACACCCGATCAGGAGCGCAGCTGATGACGATGACATATGCCCAGCCGATCACCCGGCGAGCCGGCCGCAACCGCCTCGCAGTACCGGCGTTGTGGCGGCAGGTGGTTCGTGGTGCAGGCAAGGACGAGCAGCCGCGACCGACCGAGCCGGACCGCTCCGCGTTCACGCAGCTGGAGATCTACGACGGGGTACTGACCGCGTTCGAGCGGCGAGCCGAGGTGCTGGAGACGATCGCGTCCTCGGCCGACCGGGCCACCGCCGTACGCCGGATCCGCGAACTGCTCGACGTCAGCCCGTTGCAGGCCAGGGCGATCCTCGAACTGCAGACCCAGGGCTTCAGCCCCGCGTCCCGTGACCGCGTCGCGCACCGCGCCGCCGAACTGCGCGCCGCGCTGACCCGTTGATGTGCCGGCCGGGTGCGGGCGCTGCTGAGGGGCCCCGCTCGCACCTGGCCGGTCTTTCCTCGCTTCGGGCGTGTGTCAGACGATCTCGAGATTGGCCATCATGCCCATGTCCTCGTGTTCCGCGTTGTGGCAGTGGAAGAGGTACCGGCCGCGATAGCCGTCGAAACGAGTGATGATCTCGGCCGACTCGCCCGGCCGCAACGAGATGGTGTCCTTGAGACCCGCGTCGTGGGGCAGCGGTGCCTTGCCGCCGCGTGAGAGCACCTGGAAGCCGACCAGATGTAGGTGAACCGGGTGATGGACGTCGGCGACCAGGCGCCACACCTCGAGGTCACCGAGTCGCACGGTGACGTCGGAGCGCGCGGGATCGAACGCCTTGCCGCCGATCACCCAGCCGTGGCCGCCGTTCATTTGGCCGGCGCGGAAGGAGAAGTCGCGCACCCTGACCGCATCCGAGCGGTGCCAAGTGGGCAGATCCGTTGCGAGCTTGGCCGGGATCCGGCTGACATCCTTGGCTTTGCGGGCGACGCGGAAGGCCATCACCTCCCGCGTACGACCATCGCCCAGTTGATCGAGGAGCCTGATCCGGGTGCCGACGGCAACGGTCGAGAAGTCGACGATCACGTCATAGCGTTCGGCCGGTGCGATCGGGAGGTGCCGGTGGGTGACCGGGGCCGCGAGCAAACCCTGGTCTGCGCCGATCTGCACGAGGTCGAGTCTGTGTCCGTCGTCGGTGACGGCTTCGAGGTCGTAGTGGCGGGCGTTCGAGGCGTTCAGGATGCGCAGCCGGTACCGGGCGGCATCGACCTCGTGCATGGGCCATGGCGCGCCGTTGACCAGGATCACGTCGCCGAGAACCCCAGCCAGGTAAGGCTCGCGGACGCCCGGTCGCTCTCGCAGCGTCGGATCCAGGGAGGGGTAGACGAGGCTGCCGTCCGTGGCGAACGCGCGATCGGTGATCACCAGCGGGAGCTCGCGCGGCCCGGTCGGTAGATCGAGGGAGCCTTCGATGTCGTCGCGGATGAGGTGCAGTCCGGCGAGGCCGCGCCAGATGGCCGGGGCCGTGAAGTCCATCCGGTGATCGTGGTACCAGAGCAGCGTGGCCCGCTGGTCGAGCGGGAAGGTGTAGTCCCGAGTCACCTTGGTCACCACAGCCCTCGGATCATGCATCCCGTGCCCGCCACCATGGCCGCCGCTCCCGCGCCCGGTGCCGTGGCTGCCGTGTTCGGTGCCGGGCCAGTCCTTGGGGAGCACGAGGTCTGTGGGATAGCCGTCGGCTTCCGGCGTACTGCGGCCGCCGTGCAGGTGGACGACCGTCGGCACGGGCAGTTCGTTGCGATGAGCCACAGTGATCGGCCGACCGCGTCGCGACTCAATCGTCGGCCCCGGGAACGTGCCGTTGTAGGTCCACATCGGCGTCCTGAAACCCGGCAGTACTTCGAGAACAACTTCGCGCTGAGTGATCTCGTAGCGGTCGACCCCTCCGGCCGTGCTCACCGGCTTCAGCACCGAGGGAATCGGCAACGGCACCTGAAACGCCGGCGGCAAGGGCAGGGCGCTCCGCAGTACGGCGCCGGTGAACGCGGGGCGGCGAGACAGTGCGGCCGAGGTTGCCAGACCGGTCGCAGTCATCAGGCCGAGGGCTCCGCCGATGCCGAGTACTTTGCGCCGGGTCAGTTGTTCACGCATTGCTCGGCTCCTGCCGCAGCGGCCGGCGCCAGACGGCGATGAACAGTACGACGAGGGCGGCGATCGTCAGCACGCCCAGCGGGAAGTGCAACCACAGGGCGCCTTCCAGACCGGCGAAGTACTGCACCGTCTCGGCAGCGACCAGGATCAGCGTGACGACGAACGGCCAGGCCCGCCGGAGCCGGATCCAGACCAGGATCGTGACGACCAACTGCAGATAGCCGGTGTAGGTGACCGTGTCAGCGCCCAGTGTGTGCCAGCGCAAGCCGTCGTAGTCACCGCTCAGGTAGATGCCGGCGAAGACCGGCTGGCCGAAGATCGCCACCACGTGCATGGTGACGACGGCCCGAAGTACCCACTCAATCATGGGCTCGACGTTATGATCGCTGCGTTATCTTGTCGAAGACCAATATCGCTATGATGCTATGCCAGCGGAGACATGATGGACCTGAACACGCTCCGGCAGTTCCTCGTCGTGGCCCGGCTCGAGCACCTCAGCCGCGCGGCCGACGAGCTGCACGTCGCCCAGCCGTCGCTGAGCCGCACCATCGCCCGGCTGGAGAGTGAACTCGGTACTCCGCTGTTCGACCGGGCCGGACGGCTCCAGCTGAACGACTCGGGAAAGCTCTTCCGGGAGTACGTCGAGCGCGGTCTCGGCGAGCTCGACGCGGGCCGGCGCGCTGTGACTGAAGCGGGCGAAGCCTTCGGCACCGTGCGGCTGGCGTCGGAGACCCTCTTCACCGTGACCGGACCGCTCGCGGCGTTCAGGCGAGCCCATCCGGCGGTGGAGATCGAGCTCCACCAGCTGTCGGCCGAGGAGATGGCTCGCCGGTTGCGCGCCCAGGAGGTCGACCTCTGCGTCGCCTCCCAACCGATCCGCGGCGGTCTCAACCAAGGCCCTGACCTGGAGTCGGTCCAGCTGTTCGAGGAGCCCGTCGGGGTCGGGATGCCGGTCGGCCACCCGCTGGCCGAGCGGGCCTCGGTGACGATCGAAGAGCTTGCCGATCAGCCGTTCATCACCGCCCGCAAAGGACACTGGCTGCGCCTGCTGCTCGATCGGCTCTTCGCCGGCAGCGGGCTGACCCCGCGGATCGTCTGCGAAACCGACGAGGCCGGCGCCATCGCCGAGCTGATCAGCGCGGGACTCGGCGTCGGACTCGTTCCCGGTCTCGCCCGCCGTACGGCGATCCGTGCGCCCGCCGTGTGGATCGCGGTCGACCACCCCGACTGCCGTCGTACGACGACGCTCTACTGGGGCGCGGCGAGCCGTCTCTCACCCGCGGCGCTGCTGATGCGATCGGCCATCACCGACTGGGAGTGGGTCAGCCGTTGAGCAAGGCGAGAAGCGCTTCGGCATAAGCCTGTTCGGCGTCCTCGGACGCGTAGCGGCCGTCGGTCAGGATGACCGCGTAGCCACCGGGCACCGCCTCGAGCCGCTGGAAGTGCGTGCCGAGCAGCTTGCGGAGTTGCTCCTCCCGCGGCAGCCAGATCACCTCGCGCTGCTCGATGCTGTCCAGCGCCCACTCGGTCGTCCCGTTGAAACCGATCACCTTGCCGCCGGGATAGTCGTGCACCTCGACCGTCATGTCGCTGACGACGAACACGTCGCCGTCCATGTCCCGGTCCGGTACGACGAACCGGTCGCCGGCCGCGGGCACCCACAGTGCACCGGCCTTCCGCAACCTCCGCGCCTGCTCAACCGTGATCACCCTTCCATCGTGCCCACCCCGGGCAAACGACGAACGTCAGCTCACCGATCGCCAGTACTGCTTCTTGTCCCGGTCGCGGACGACATAGCCGAGCTTGGCCAGCTCCTGCCGCAACTCGCGCAGGTCGGCCTTGCCCTTGTCGCCCTGATCGAACGCCTTCGACCGCGCCTTCAGTACTGCGTTCGCACTGGGCGACAGGTCCGGATCGTCCTCGACCCAGCGGCGGAACTCGCTCTCGTGCGGATCGCCCGCGTCGGACCACGGATAGCCGTGGGCGCGGAAGGCGGGCCCGATCGCCTTGACCTGGCTTCCGAGCTGGTCGTGCCGCTCCCGGGCCAGCTCGGCCGACCGCGCGTCCTGCAGCACGATCTCCTTGCCGTCCAGGAAGGCGACGGCGACCTTCTCCCGCGGCACCCGAACGGTCTTCTTGTTCTTCAGGAACTCGACCTCGGAGGTGGTGATCGTCGTCTTGAGGGTGTCTTCCATCGCGATCGCCGCGAGCAGGAAACCGGCGATGCCGCCGACCGCGATGAAGATCAGCACCACCCACCAGCTGTCCCAGCCGGCGATCAGCTCGAGCGGACCCTGGAACGGTGCCCACCGCTGGGCGCTGGCCCAGTCGGCGATCCGGGGCAGGAAGAAGCCGAGCACCAGCCCGAGCAGCGGCAGCCCGCCGTACAGGATGACCTTGTCGGCCATCGAGTGGCCGATCACCGTCCGGGTGGCGGAGTCCGTGCTCATTTCCTGCGCTCCTTCTTCTGGGTGGCCAGGCGGAAGAGCGTGACCAGTTCTTCCCCGTACGCCGTCAGGTCGGTGCCGGGATGCTCGGCCCAGTAGGTCAGGGCCCCGTCGATGCCCTGGGTGATCGTCATCGCGAGCACCACCGGATCGAACTCGCGGAACTCGCCGGTCTGCCGGCCCTCCCGCAGGATCGCCAGCAGTTCGGCGACGGGGGCCGCGTCCCGCTCGGCGAAGACCGGCTTACCGTCCGGTCCGCGATGGTTGACGACGATCTCGGCCACCGCGATCAGCTGGACGTGGTTGTCGCGCATGTAGGCCAGCCGGGACCGGATGTACGCCGCGAGCCGCCCGCCGGCCGTCGTCTCGGCGTCCAGGAACGGACGCATGTACCGCGCCCAGTCGTCGACGACCTGGTGGACGACCTGTTCGAGCAGGGCGTCCTTGTTCGCGAAGTGGTAGGAGATGACGCTCTTGCTGATCTGCGCCTCGTCCGCGATCCGGGCCAGCGACGCCTGCCCGTAGCCGACCGCGGTGACGGTACTGATCGCGGCCGCGATGATCTGGCGGCGCCGCGCCGCCTGGATGAAGGACACTCGACCAGCTGCTCCGTTTTTCGACCGCACGGCCTGAATTTAGCACGAACTGATCCGAGCGGCCTGATTTTGGTGAGCCCGGACTGATCACTGGCTGTTTGACGTTCGTCACGGCGGGTACCCAGCGGGCGAAGACAGTTGCTGAAGACAACAAGAACGGGGATGGTTTCCGATGAGCACCACGCAGGAGCTGGAACGGGCGATCGGCCGGGACGTCTACGACGTCGACGGCCACAAGGTCGGTACGGCCGCCCACCTCTACGCCTCCGACGTGTCCGGGGTGCCGGAGTGGGTGACGGTGAAGACCGGTCTGTTCGGCAACAAGGAATCCTTTGTGCCGTTGGTCGGTGCGCATGCCGAGAAGGACGGGCTGCATGTCGGCGCGCCCAAGGACGTGATCAAGGATGCGCCGCGGATCGACGACAACGGACACCTGTCCGAGGCGGAGGCTGCTGAGCTGTACCGCCACTACAACCTGCAGCTGAACGCGCCGCAGGACGGTATGGCCGGGCCGCAGGGCAAGCATGCCCAGGGCAAGAAGGGCAAGCCGGGCAAGGGAATGGACGGCCGGACCGGGATGGCCGGTCAGGAGTCGATGGTCCGCTCCGAGGAGCGGTTGCGGGCCGGCACCGAGACGGTCGAGACCGGCCGGGTGCGGTTGCAGAAGCACGTGGTGACCGAAGAGCAGCAGATCACCGTGCCGGTCAGCCACGAGGAGGTCCACGTCACCCGGGAACCGGTCCGGGACGGTGAGCTGCGCGGCGGAGCGATCCAGGAAGAGGAGCGCGAGGTCGTCCTGCACGAGGAGCGGCCGGTGGTCGCCAAGGAGACGGTCGCGGTCGAGCGCGTCGGCCTGGAGACCGAGAAGGTGCAGGAGGAGCAGCAGATCAAGGACACCGTTCGCAAGGAGCGGATCGACGTCGAGGACACGACGAAGAACCGCAAGCGGTAACGCAACGGGGACACAACACACCGCAGTACCTCCGGGTGCTGCGGTGTGTTGTGCCTTCGGCGGACTCGATCAGCTGTGGCTGACAGACAAGCCGTAGATGGTCGTCTGGCCGTAGTTGCCGGTGGTGCAGGGCGACGAGTTGTCGCAGTGGCCAGGGTGTCGGCTTTGAAGTAGCCGGTGGTGAAGCCGACCGGGATGCAGCCTGTCGATCGGCTGGTCGATCACCAGCGGATAGGGCGTTCTCCTCAGAACCACTTGGACTTGTCGACGATGTTGATCAAAGCGTCACCGGCGACGAACCGCCGGGCGTTCTCCAGCAGGACGGCGAACCGCCGCTCGGCCTCGTGCGGACCGACTCCGGCGACGTGCGGGGTGATCAGTACTTCGGGTCGCCGCCACAGTGGATGACCGGCGGGCAACGGCTCGGTCTCGAACACGTCCAGGGCCGCACCCCGCAACCGCCCGGCCGCCAGTGCCGCGTCGAGCGCGTCCAGCCGCACGGTCGGCCCGCGACCGACATTGACGAAGTACGCCGAGGTCTTGAGCAGCTCGAACCGTCGCGCGTCGAACATCCCTTCGGTGTCGGGAGTGTGCGGCACGGTCAGAATCACCAGATCGGCGGCAGGCAACTGCTCGTCGAGTGCGCCGTCCGATCTCGGTGCCCAGAGCACCGACTCCCACCACCAAGGCCGTTGCCTCCGACAACGAGACGACGGAACCCGGGTCCCAGTCGGGCTCCCAGAGCGCGATCGCCTGATGACGGACGTAACGCGGAAGTCCACGACCCAACGCCAGCACCAACGCCAACCGAGTGGTTGCCCGTAACAACTCAACCGGCAGTACGCCGTACGCCGCGTCCGCCGTCTTGAGCGCCCCCGCCGCGTCCTCCGCAGTTGGCCGGACAACCGTCAGACCGGGCACCGCGGCCATCAGCCGCTCGGGCCAGTCCGCAGTACTGTCTCGTTGCGGTGGCACCAGAACCAGCAGGCTCATGCCGATTTCGCCTGGCCCGACTCGAAGACCTCGTGACGCAGCGGTTCGCCGGTGACGTAGCGAGCCAGTTCGGCGGCCATCAACTGCCCATGCCGCCGTCGCTCGGTGTTGAGCGTGCCGGCCAGATGTGGCGTCACCACGATGTTCGCCGCCGAGAACAACGGCGAACCAGGCAGCGGCGGCTCGGGATCAGTCGCATCCAGTACTGCGAACAGATCCACCCGCTCCCGCAACACCCTGACCAAAGCGTCCTCGTCGATCAACGCACCTCGGGCGGTGTTGATCAGCGTCGCGTCATGCTTCATGGACCGGAGCAGTTTCGTGCTGACGATCTTGCGGGTCTCGTCCAGCACAGGCGCATGCAGCGAAACCACGTCAGAGGTGGCGAACAGCTCCTCCAGCGAGACCAGCCGGACGCCGAGCGCCGACGCCACCGCAGGATCGACGTACGGGTCGTAAGCCTGGAGGACCAGGTCGTGCCGAGCGAGCAAACGCGCGGTCGCCTGGGCTGTGGCTCCGAGCGACATCAAGCCGACCACCGAGCCCGCCGCGCCAGGTTCGTCGGTCGCTCGCGGCAGCGACTCGCCTCTGGCTCGGGCACCGAGCACATAGCGCCAGCCGTGCTTCAGCGCATACAGCACCTGAGCGAGAGTGAACTCGGCGACCGACGCCGCGATCACGGAGTTGGCCGTCGTCACCCGTACGCCCCGCGCCCACGACTCCGGCGTGACGATCGATCGGACAGAGCCGGCGCCGTACAAAACCAGGGAGAGCCGGGGAGCCGCAGCCAGCAACGAAGCGGTCAGTTGTGGTCCACCCCAGGCCGTGACGAGCACGTCGACCTCGGCGAGAAGCTCCGGTGTCAGTTCGGCCGGGGCGAGCGGCGGGGCGACGATCTGGAGGTGCTTCTCGATCGCCGCGCGTTCCTCCTCGCCGTACACGTCGGGGAAGCGAGCGAGGTCCATCACGTAGAGCCCGTTGAGCATCAGGACACCTCCTGCACGGCGGCGCGAATGGCCGCCTGGCGCGCCGGCGACGCCAGGCCGGCGTGGTAGTAGCGGACCTGCGTGACCCCTGCTGCCACGATTCCCTTGACCAGGGCAGGCAACTCCTCCGGATGGTCACCCACTGCGTTGACATTGGCAATCAGCGGTACGACGGTCCGCGTGGCGGCGCTCTTCAGCCGTGCGATCGCCGCTTCCTCGTCGTCCCAGCACTTCAGCACGAACCCGTCCGGAGCGGGCTCGAACCCGGCCAGCTCCACGCCGACGTCGGGGCCGGTCACCTGCGGACTATCGGTTGCCATCAGCAACAATTCGCGCCGGCCCGCCAAGGCTCCGGCCTCGCGGACCAGCCCGGTGATGACGTCTCGCCGATGGTGGTAGATCGCGTTGGCTCGCTCGGCGCCGAGGGCATCGGCCAGGTCGCTCCCGGCGGGAATCCCCTGCTGGAGTTCGCGATCCACGATCGCCCTGATGTCGGCCGCGAGTCGGGGAACGTCCACCTCTAGCCGCTCCGCGCAGGCAGTGCAGAGGCAGATGGAGAGGAGGTCGCGGGCGCAGGCAGAAAGATCCGCACCCGACGTCTTCTCGTGCTGGCAGGCATGGTCGAAACCGAGCCAGCCACAAGCCTCCAGCATCAGCGCCGGTACGTCGTACTGGTCGCAGAGCTCCCGGATAATCGTCAGCGCGTAGTCGTGGACGGCCGGCTGCGCTGGGCACAAGGCATAGCTGAAGACTTCGTTGTAAGCGTTGTGGACGGCCAGCTCCGGTGCCGATCGGCCGAGCACCGAGCTGTGGGTGAGTACCACCCAGGCCTCGGTTCGCAGCCCGGCGGCGGTCAGCGCGGCGGTCGCAGTACCGAAGGGGTCTTCGTCCTCGACTCCCCATGAGGGTGCGGGCGGGCGCAGGCCGCGCCACCGCTCCGGCCTGATCCGGAAGTACGCCGCCGCGTGGTCGGCGTGGACCACCCGGTGCGCCGGATGCCAGGCGGTCGTGGCGCGGACCGAGTGGTACGCCGCCTGCAAGGTGACGGTGTCGACGCCGAGGCCGGCGATCCGCGCGGCGGCCGAGGGGTCGCCGACCAGGTCCCAGGTGTAGGCGAACGCACCGTGTCTCACCATGCCGGGATCCTTTCGTGGCAAGCGTTTGCCAAAGCAGGCTAGTCTGGTCTCCACCGCTGACGCAAGAGCTCGTCTGAAAGCGGTTTCAGACCAGGGTCTTGCACAACTACGGCGCAATCGGCGACGCTGAGCAAGCGTTTTCACGAGAGGGGAGGAGGGCGTGCAGAACCGCCCGGGCCGGCCTCCACGGATCACGATCAGCGATGTCAGTACGGCGGCCAACGTCTCCGCCGCGACCGTCTCGCGGGTCCTCAACGGCACCGCGAAGGTCGATCCGGTGCTCGTCGAGCGGGTGCACGACGCCGTTCGCGAACTCGGATACCGGCCGAACGCCGCCGCCCAGGGACTCGCGCGGGGCGAGTGGGGCACGATCGGCGTCCTCGTGCCCGACCTCGCGAACCCCTATTTTCCCGAAGTCCTGAAGGCGGTCTCGTCCGTCGCCCGCGCGCACGGCCGGCGAATGATGGTGATGGAGTCCGACGAGGATCCGGCGCTCGAGTACGAGTTGGTCGAGGATCTGATGCGTTGCTGCGACGGCGTCCTGCTCTGCTCGCCACGGATGTCGCGAGCGGAACTGGCCGAGCTGCTGGATCGCAAACATCCGGTCGTGTTGGTGAACCGGATCGTGCCTGGCTTGCGCGTGCCGTCGATCTCGGTCGACTTCGTCGGCGGGATGACGCAGGTCTGTGGGCATCTCGCCCAGCTCGGCCACCGGCGCGCGGCGTACCTGGGCGGACCACCGGCCTCGTGGGCGAACGGCGAACGCATCCGCGCCTTCGAAGCAGCACGCGCATTCGGGCTCGACGTGACCGTGATCGAGTGTGGCGCCGCAACCAGCCAGGCCGGGTACGACGCGGTCGAGCCGGTACTGCGCTCCGACGTGACCGCGATCCTGACCTACAACGACCTGGTCGCTCTCGGCGCGATGGCGCGACTGCGTGAGCTGGGAGTCGGCGTACCGGAGGAGTTGTCGGTGATCGGGTTCGACGACATCTCGCTCGAACGGGTCGCGCACGCCAATCTCACCACTGTGTCCGTGCCGCGCGACGAGCTCGGCCGGCGGGCCGGGGAGATCCTGGAACGCCTGCTGGTCAACACGTCCGACGACGAACCGCTGTCCTTGCCGATGACCTTGCAGGTCCGCGACACCAGCGGTCCACCCGCGAGACACGCCGAGGAAAAGTAGCTTCGCCGCACCTGCCTCGTTGGGTGGGATGAGGGGTTGGTGAACGATCTCCGCCCGGACTGTCGGCGGTGGTTGCTGATCCACTACCCTGAGTCGGGTTTTCGTTGGCGACGTGGAGGATGCTGTGAAGCGGTTCGTAGTACCGCCAAGCTGGCCCACGCCGCCCCGCCGCAGTTGGGTGCCGCCGAAGACGTGGCGTCCCGATCCGTCCTGGCCCGCCGCGCCCGACGACTGGAAGTTCTGGGTCGACGGCAAGGGCAACCCGGTCCGCGGTCCCGTCGGCCGGTACGGCGGTCCCTCGCGGCGCGTGGTGGCGGCGGGTGCCGGTGGCCTGATGCTCTTCCTGGCGGTGAACTTCTGGGCGTTGTCCGCGATCGGTCTGTTCGACGGCGGACCGTCCAACACCCAGGCCCTGCCGGTCGTGGAGTCCACTCCCACGCCGACCGTGCTGCCGACCAAAGTGCCGCCGAAGACCACGACAACCGTCGAGAAGTCGGCGCCGCCGCCGGTGCTGAAGACGACCAGGCCGACCGCGACACCGACCAAGACGCGCACCACCAAGAAGCCCGAGGAGCGCAGGTCGACCGAGGAGCGGGTGCCCACCCCGACCAGGCCGACGGCCACCAGGACCACGGTCCGGCCGACCCGTCCGGCACCGACCCGGACGCTGACCCGCGAAGAGATGCTCGCGCAGTACTGCGTCGCCCAGGGCTGGGATCCCGCCTGGTGCGACCCCGACAACTGGTCCAACCCGAACGACCCGCACCGCCGCTGAGCTGTCGACTCCGGCCCGGCGCTGGAGCAGGCTGGTCTGATCAGCGAGAGCTCGTCACGCGACTGGCCGAGGAGGGCTGCGATGCGGGAGTTGATGGTCGATCTGTTCAGCACGCTCGACGGGTACGGCGGCGGGGGTCCGCAGTCGGCGCCGTACTGGGGTTACGACGGGCCGGAGTTGCAGAAGTGGGTCGCGGATCAGCTCGCGGTCGAGCACGTCACGCTGATGGGCGCGACGACGTACCGGGCGATGTCCGAGGTGGTCGAGCAGGGCGACGATCCGAGTTTCGCGCGGATGGCCGAGCTGCCCAAGATCGTCTTCTCCCGCACGCTGACCCCACCCCTGACCTGGGCGAACACCACGCTGGTCAGCGAGTCCGTCGAGACGGCGGTGCCCGCGCTGAAGGCGCTCGACGATGGTCTGCCGATGCGCACGATGGGCAGCTTCTCCCTGGCCCGCAGCCTGTTCCGGCTCAACCTGGTCGATCGTCTCCGGGTGATGGTCTTCCCGACCCTGCACGGCACCTCGGGTGAAGAACCGGTCTTCACCGACCTGCCTGACGTCACGCTGAACCTCATCGACAGCACCGTCCTCGACGGCCGCCTCGTCCTCCTCGACTACCGCATCGGCGAGCGGCTGACCTAGACGATGTTCTGCTCGGCGCGGAGGTTCGCGGTCTGGAAGCGAGTGGCGTTCAAGGGGGAGATGTCGACGAACGGTTCGCGGTCGAGGTAGAGGTCGCGGGTGATCTCGCCGATGGCCGGGCCCTGCAGGAAGCCGTGGCCGGAGAAGCCGGTGGCGTAGAGGAAACGGTCGAGGCCGGGTGCCTCGCCGATCAGGGCGTTGTGGTCGGGGGTGTTCTCGTAGAGGCCGGCCCAGCCGCTGGCCAGGCCGACGTCCAGCAACGAGGGCGCCCGCTGTTCCATCGCCGCGGTCAGGCGGGGGAGCCAGTCCTCCGAGCGGTTCAGGTGGAAGCCGGGCTGCTCTTCGGGGTCGGACATGCCGACCAGCAAGCCGGGGCCTTCGCCGTGGAAGTAGAAGGTGCTGGTGAAGTCGATCGTCATCGGCATGCCCCGCGGCAGACCCGGAATCGCTTCTGTCACGACGATCTGGCGACGCAGCGGCGTCACCGGCAGGTCGACGCCGACCATCGCCGCGAGTGGACCGGACCAGGCGCCGGCCGCGCAGATGACCGTCGACGTCGCGATCGTGCCCCGGCTGGTCCGGACCGCGCGGATCTCGTTGCCGACGGCATCGATTCCGGTGACCTCGCAGCCGGTGACCAGGGTCGCGCCCAATCGGCGGGCCGCTGACGCGTAGCCGAGGACGACGGACTCCGGCGTACAGTGCCCGTCGTTCGGTGAGAAGCAGGCGGCGACCAGGCCGTCGGGTGAGAGGATCGGCGCGAGCTGGACGGCCTCGGCGACGTCGAGCATCCTGGTCGGCTGGCCGGCCGCGTTCTGCAGCCGGGCGCTCTCCTCGAACAACTCCACCTGCTCGTCCGACGACAGCAGGAACAGATAGCCGACCCGATGCAGATCGATCTCCTGGCCTGGCCGCTCACCGAACCGTGCGAACGCCTCCAGGCTGCGGACGCCGAGCGCGATGTTCAGCTCGTCGGAGAAGTTCGCCCGGACCCCACCGGCGGCCTTCGACGTCGACCCCGAACCGAGCTCGTCGCGCTCCACCAGTACGACGTCCCGAACACCCGCCTCCGCCAGGTGGAACGCGATGCTGGTGCCCATCACCCCGCCGCCGACGATCACGACGGCGGCGCTTTCAGGAAGCCTCACGCCAACCTGAAGTCGTCGTCCGCCTCAACTGTGACGGTGTCCATCTGGGCCTTCTGCAGCTTGCCGGAGTAGTCCCAGTTGAGCGACTGCCAGCGGGTGAACTGGTCGAGCACCCAGATGCCGCTCTGGCGCGAACCGTTGCCGGACTTGCCGTTGCCGCCGAACGGCAGATGCGCCTCGGCGCCGGAGGTCGAGTTGTTCACGCTGACCATGCCCGCCGAGATGCCCTGTGCGAACCGGAAGGCCTTGTTCGGATCGGTCGTGTAGATCGAACTGGACAGCCCGTACCCCGATTTGTTGCCCAAGGCAATCGCTTCGTCGAGCGTTGCGTAGCTGGTGATGCCGACGATCGGGCCGAACGTCTCGTTGAGGAACAGTTCGTCGTCCGGCCGGACCCCGTCGACGATCACCGGGTGGTAGAACAGCCCGGCCGCGGGATCGCCGACGAAGCCCTCTCGCGGGTTGTCCGCCGACACCCGGCCGGTCGCGCCGATCACCGTGTGGTGGCCGCCGATCCAGCCGAGCGACTTCTCGAACCCGGCGGCGAACTTCTCGTCCAGCAATGGGCCGAACAACACGTCCTGGGTCGGGTCGCCCATCGCGGCAGCGCTCACGGCCGCGCTGAAGCGGCTGATGAACTCGTCGTGCACCGACTCGTGCACGATCACCGTGCCCAGCGAGGTGCACCGCTGACCCGCAGTACCGAAGCCGGAGAACAGGGCGCCTTCGACGGCCAGGTCGAGGTCCGCGTCCTCGGTGATCACCATCGGGTTCTTGCCGCCGAGCTCGAGACACGGGGTCTGCAGGTGCCGTCCGCACAGCTCGCCGATCCGGGTGCCGACCTCGCTCGATCCGGTGAAGCCGACCTTGTCGATCAGCCCGGCCTCCAGGGACTGCTCCAACCCGGCGAACGTGTCGGGCCCGTCGGCGTACACGAGGTTGAATACACCCGCCGGTACGCCGGAATGCGCGAAGATCTCGTAGAAGGCGTCGGACACCACGGCGGAGTACTCGGCTGGTTTCCAGACGACTGTGTTGCCGCAGAGCAGCGCCGGGACGATGTACCAGGACGGGACGGCGACCGGGAAGTTGCCGGCCGAGATCACCGCGACCGCGCCGACCGGGCGGCGGAAGGTGAACAGTTGCTTGTCCGGCATCTCCGACGGCACGGTCTGGCCGTAGAGCCGACGGCCCTCGCCGATGAAGAAGTCGCAGGTGTCGATGATCTCCTGGACCTCGCCGAGCGCCTCCGCCAGCGGCTTGCCGATCTCGCGGGTGACCAGAGCGGCCAGCCGGTCCTTGTTGGCGGTCATCAGGCGGCCGACGTTCGCGATCACCTGGCCGCGCTGGGGAGCCGGCAGCGCGGCCCAGCTCGGCTGCGCGTCCTTGGCGGCCTGAGTGGCCCGGACGAACACGTCCGGCCCGGCGACGCCGATGGTGCCGACCACGTCGGCGGTGTTCGCCGGGTTGGTGGACGGAGCGGTGCGGACCGGATCGTGGACCCGCTCCCCGGCAACCACGGACAAGATGACAGACGACACAGGTAGGTCCTCTCGCTCAACGCTTCGGTGCCCCCACCCTCAGCCATCCCACCCACCCCTGCCAACCCCCACCCGCGCGCCGGTGGCGTGGGAATCCCGGGTTGGCGTGTGAGAGTTCAAGGGTGAGCTTGAGTGACGAGGAGATTGCGGCGATGTCGCCGGCGGAGCGGCGGGAGTTGACTCTGCGGCTGGTGCAGGCCCGCGGGCTGGTGCCGCCGTCGCGGACGCTCGAGCGGATCCGTAAGTGGCGGATCGGGCTGACGTTGCTCTGTGCGGTGGCGCTGATTCCGTGGACCGTCTACCTGGCCAACACGTTGCCCAATCACTACGAGGCGCGGCACTGGGTCGCGACCTGGGTCGGCTTCGACATCGCGCTCGTGGTGATGCTGACGGCCACCGCGATCGCCGGCTGGCGGCGGCTGCAGGTGGTGTTCCCGACCGCGTTCGCGTCCGGCGTACTGCTGGTGTGTGACGCATGGTTCGACGTGATGACCAGCCAGCCGGGGGCGGACCTGATGCAGGCGGTGATCAGTGCGCTGCTTTTCGAGTTGCCGCTGGCTTTGGTCCTCATCGCCGGGCCGCTGCGGTTGATGCGGTACGTCGCGATCCGGCACGGCATGGTCGAGCCGGGCACCCGGATGTGGCGGGTGCCGATCCCGATGCCGGAGCTGTGGCCGGATCGCGAGTCACCCCGGAGGTGACCTTGTGACTGCATTCACAAGCCGGTAGACTCGGCGGCGTGCAGCACCACGTCGGAGTGGACTGGAGGGCGTACATGACGGAGCGCAAGCCGCCCGGGATGAAGACCGAGGACTGGGTCGAGGGGCAGATCCAGCAGGCCCAGCGGCGCGGGGAGTTCGACGATCTCGAGGGCTCGGGCAAGCCGCTGCCGAAGCTGGCGGACGCGCACGATCCCGACTGGTGGGTGAAGGACTTCATCCGCCGGGAGAAGATCGAGACCGATGTCCTGCTGCCGCCGTCGGTCCAGCTGCGCAAGGAGAAGCAGGCGCTGCAGGACAAGCTCGCAGTACTGCGGACCGAGGCTGAGGTCCGCGACTACCTGCAGGATCTGAACCGGCGCATCCTCGTCCAGATCCGCGACGCCACCGGTGTGGTGGTCCCGGTCGGCCCGGTCGACGAAGAGGAAATGCTGGCCCAGTGGCGCGAAGGCCACGAGGCCCGCCAAACCCGACGCGCGGCCGCAGCCAAGCAGCAGTCCGAGGCCGAACCCAAACGCACCTTCTGGCAACGCCTCTTCAGCTGAGCAGCTTGCGGGCCTCGGTTTCGATGCTCTTCTCGCTGAGCAGGACTTGGCGGGCGGCGTTGCCCAGTGGGACGTAGGAGTCTTCGCTGGTGACTCGGGCCAGCCGGCCGGTGTAGCCGGCGTCGATGAGGGCGGCCAGGATGCCTTCGGAGACACCACCGGAGCGGCGGGTCTCGTCGGCGACCAGGACGCGTCCGGTAGCTGTTGCCTCGCGCAAAAAGTCGTCCAGCGGCAGCGGGGCGAGCCAGCGCAGGTCGAGGACGCGGATGCCGGGCACCCGCGCGGCAACCCGCAGGCTCATCGGCAGACCGTTGCCGAAGGTCACGATGGTGAGCTCGCGACCTTCGCCGTACGTGCGGCCGCGCCCGATCGGCACGTGCTCGGTCGGGTACGGCGCCAGCCACTGCTCGTCGCCTTGCTCGTGCAGATCACGCTGGTGGTACAACGCGATCGGCTCCAGGAACACCGACACGGTGCCGTCCGCCCGAGCGGCCGCCGCGCACGTGTGCAGCATCGCCGCCGCATCGTCCGGCCGTGACGGAGACGCGATCACGATCCCCGGGATGTCCCGCAGTACGCCGATCGCGTCGTCGTTGTGGAAGTGCCCGCCGAAGCCTTTCTGGTAGCCGTACCCCGGGATGCGCAGCACCATCGGATTGCGGAACTGCCCCTGGGAGAAGAACTTCAGCGACGCCGCCTCGCCACGCAACTGGTCCTCGGCGTTGTGCAGATAGGCGAGGTACTGGATCTCCGGCAACGGCAACAATCCCGAGACGCCGGCCCCGAGCGCCAGTCCGAGAATCGACTGCTCGTCGAGCAACGTGTCGAAAACGCGAGCGGCCCCGAACGACTTCTGCAACCCCCGCGTCACGCCGTAGACCCCACCCTTGCGGCCGATGTCCTCACCGAACGCGAGCGCTTCCGGGTACGCCGCGAGCACGTCAGCCAGGGCCCGGTTGATTGCCTGACTCAACGTCAGCGGCTCGCTCCTGCCGACCTCGATATGGTGACCAGGCAACGACTTCTCGACACTCGCGTCATCCGGGAACGCCAGCGGCGCCGCAACGGCTGCGGCCGAGTCGAGTTGCGGCAGTCCGGCCACCTCCCGTGCGATCCCGAGTACTTCGGACCGCTTGTTCTCGTACAACTCCACGATGTCGTCAGCGTCATAGCCCGCGCCCAGCAGCAGTCGCGCAGTACCGAGCAGTGGGTCGAGCTCCTCGGCGGCCAGCAGCTCGGCCGGGCTCCGGTACGCCGCTTCGACGTCCGACCCGGCATGGCCCATCAGCCGGACCGTTCGCAACCGCAGGAACGCGGGCCGCCGGTTCCGCCGGACGAATGTCGCCGCCTCCGTCGCCATCGTCAGGGTAGCGGCGAGATCGGTGCCGTCGGCATCGAAGTACCGGAGGCCGTGCCGTTGGCCGTAGGTCTGCTTGATCCAGCCGTCCGGAGTGCGCACGCTGATCCCGATCCCGTTGTCCTCGCAGACGAACAGCAACGGCATCGGGATGCCCTGGTACGACGCGTGCAGGGTGGCGTTGATCGCCCCGGTCGCCGTCGAGTGGTTCGCCGAGGCGTCCCCGAAGCTGGTCACCACGACCGCATCGACCGGCCACGGCGACGGTACGCCGAGCTTGGCGGCGCGGGCGATCGAGAACGCGACCCCCATCGCCCGCGGCAGGTGCGAGGCGATCGTCGAGGTCTGCGGGATGATCGCCAGGTCGTGCCGGCCGAACACCTTGTGCCGGCCGCCCGAGATCGGTTCGGTGGTCGCCGCCGCGACGCCGAGCAGGATGTCCCGCAGCCCGTCCTTGTCCTGGTACTGCGCTGCCCGGGCGAGGTAGAAGGCACCTGACCGGTAGTGCAGGAGCGCCGGGTCCGTCGGCTGCAGAGCGGCGGCGACGGCCGCGTTGCCCTCATGGCCGGCCGAGCCGATCGTGTAGTAGCCGCGCCCTTGCGACTGGAGCCAGCGGGCGGCCAGGTCGGCGTGGCGGCTGCCGAGCTGGGCGTCGTACAGGCCGAGGAGAACGTCGGCGGGGTGCTCGCAGGCGACCGGGTTCAGCGCCCGGACCCGGGCGGCGAACTGCTCGTCGACCGCGGTCACAGGTCAGAGTCCGCAGTCGAAGCCTTCGTCATCCGGGTTGGCGTCGGCCAGCTTCTCCAGAATCCGGGCTGCGCGTCGAAGATCCTCACTCGCAACATGATCCGCGAAGAACGTCGAAACCACAGCGTCGACCACGGGTCGGGCGCGTTCGAGCTGTTCCCGGCCCGCCGGGGTCGGTCGGCGCGGTGTTGATCGGGGCCGGCGAGGCGTTCCTCATCCCGGCGTACACGGCGTTGGTGCCGAAGCTGCTGCCTGCGGACCAGTTGCTGGCAGCCAACGGCCTGGAAGGCACCCTGCGCCCACTGGCCCAGCAGGCAACCGGCCCAGCCCTCGGCGGCCTCGCGATCGCCGCGCTGTCACCCGGCGTGGCGATCCTGGTAGCAGCGCTGACCTACTTCTTCTCCGCCGCCTGCGTGATGGCCATGCATGTCCGCCCAGAAACCGCTGAGCAGTTGGAGGCTCCCGCTGAAGGTTCCTCGGGAGTGCGGGCGATCGTGGGGGATCTGCGCGAAGGGTGGGGGTATGTGCGGGCTACGCGGTGGCTGCTGGCTTCGCTGTTGTTCGGGACCTTCTACGTGTTGCTGATTCTTGGGCCGTTGGAGGTGTTGCTGCCGTTCGCAGTACGGGATCAGTTGGGTGGTGGTCCTGGTGACTTCGGGCTGGTGCTGGCGGCGTTCGGGATCGGCGGAGCGCTTGGTGCGTTGGCGATCTCGTCCCGGCGGCTGCCGCGGCGGTACCTGACGATCATGACGCTGATGTGGGGGATCGGGTCGGCGCCGATCCTGGTGCTCGGCTTCGCGACCGACCTGTGGGTGATGGCGGTCGGTGCCGCGGTCGTGGGTGCCACCGGATCCGCGGCGATGGTGATCTGGGGGACGCTGCTGCAACGGCGCGTTCCCGACCACCTGCGCGGCCGGATCGCCAGCCTGGACTTCTTCGTCTCCCTGCTGCTGATGCCGGTCTCGATGGCGCTGGCCGGGCCGGCCGGCAGCCTGTTCGGGGTGACCGCGGTCTTCATCGTCGCGGGCGTCGGGCCGGTACTGGTCAGCTTCGCGGTGATCTGGTTCGGCCGGATGCGTTCCGACGAGATCCTCAACCCGCTCGACCTCGCTTCTCAGCGGACCGAAGGTGCCTCGAACCGGATCAGCTCCGACGCCTGATCCCCGGCCCAGTCGATCGGCGTCCGGCCGGCCTCGCGCCAGCCGGACCTGCGGTAGAAGTCGACGGCGCCGTGGTGGTTGTCCACGACGTCGAGCGTGAGGCGCCGGCCGTGCTCCGCGGCGAACGCGATCGCGTGCTCCAGCAGGCGCCCGCCGAGCCCGCCGCGGGTCCGGCGAGGATCCACGAACAAGCGCTCGACCAGCGCGCCGTCGGCGCCTTCGCCGGTGACGATCAGATGGCCGGCGATCGCGCCGTCGATCGTCAGGACCCAAGTGCCGAGTGCGTCGGCCGGAGACAGCCAGCCGGCGGGGTCCGCCGGCCAGTTCACCGGATAGCCGGCCGACGCGTGGACCTCGGCGAGCAGCCGAACACAGTCATCAAGATCAGCTGCCGTGCGTTCTCGAACCACCGGACTCAACACCCCAGCAGCTTGCCACGCCACCCCGCACCCCAGCGACGCATTTCCCGTGGCCCTCTCCCCGCCCGGGCCGGGCCACCCGACCCGTGTCCCCGCCCGGAACCCCGTCGCCCTCTTCCCCACCCAGTCCGGAACGGATCGGGGCGGCGAGTCGTTGACAGTGCAGGTTGTTTCAGGGTTTGGTCGAGTGTTGTCTGCTCGGTGATGACGAGAGCCTGGCGAGATGCGCGTTCCCCTCTGGCTTCGGCGTACGGCGGTGGCCGCCGGCGCGGGGATCGGCACGGCCGGGTTGCTGGCCGGGGTGATGCTGCTCGGCCCGCTGGTCACGTCCATCCTGCTCGCCACGGTGTTCGGGTTGGTCTGGCCGTTGGCCGCCCTGGTCAGGTACCTCGCGGACGACGCCACCTACCCCTCGCCCGTGCTGGTTGCGTCCGGTACGGCGGGTGCAGTGCTCGCCCTGCCGGGGGTCGTCACGCTGATTGGCTGGGGTGCGCTCGGGGTCCTGGTCGCGTTGATCGCGGCGGTGGTCTTCGTCCTCGCCGACCTGGCCTTGCCGGACACCCGCCGCGAGAGGCGGCCGTGGCGCCGGCAGCGGGCCTCGCGCCGGGCGCGGTCCTCGCGCCCGCGGCGGGGCGGACCGGAGTACGGGGAACTGCCGGAGTCGAGCCGGGATGAGGAGCTGGAGGACGAGAAGCTGATCGCCTCGCTCCGGTGCCCGCTGTCGATCGAGGAGCTCTGCAAGGTCTGGGGTGAGACGGCCGACACGCTGGCGCACGGTGCCGGGACCCGGGATCGGCAGGCGGTCGCCGAGGTACGCCGGATCTGCCTGGACGAGTTCGAGCGGCGGAACCCCGAAGGCTTCCGCCGCTGGCTCGACGCCGGCGCCCCCGCAGACCCCGGCACCTACCTGCTGCCCTGCCCCGGCGACTAGCCCTTGAGTACTGCGGTCACCGCGGCTGCTGTACTGCGAGCGGAGGCCGGGTTCTGGCCGGTGACGAGGCGGCCGTCGGTGATGACCTGGTCGGTGAAGTCCGCGGCCGGGTGGTGGATGGCGCCGTGGGCGGTCAGCGCGTCGGCCAGCAGGTATGGGACGACCTCGGTGAGGCCGACCGCGTTCTCCTCGGAGTTGGTGAAGCCGGCAACGTTCTTGCCGTCGACCAGGTAGCTGCCGTCCGAGAGGCGGAGCTCGACCAGTCCGGCCGGTCCGTGGCAGACCGCCGCGACGACGCCGCCGTTCT
Source organism: Kribbella sp. NPDC023855 (assembly GCF_040639475.1). Classification (NCBI taxonomy): domain Bacteria; kingdom Bacillati; phylum Actinomycetota; class Actinomycetes; order Propionibacteriales; family Kribbellaceae; genus Kribbella; species Kribbella sp. NPDC023855. The sequence continues at coordinate 205,664 of NZ_JBFAAA010000011.1, read as the reverse complement.
CGTAGATCCCCGCGGCCAGCGAGGCCAGGGCCTTGTCGCCGGGGAAGTCCCACATCGCGCCGTGGCCGCCCGCGTAGAAGATCGCGTCGTAGTCGGTCGCCGTCAGGTCGGCGGCCGTCGGGGTGTTGTCGAGATCGGCCTCGGCGAAGAAGCGCTGCTGGTCCGGGTCGGACTCGTCGACGCCGTCGACCGGCGGCTTGCCACCGGCGACCGAGACGAGGTCGACGTCGAAACCGGCGTCCTTGAAAACGCTCCACGGCTCGGCGGCCTCGGAAGCGTAGAAGCCGGTACTCCGGCCGGTGTCGCCCAGCTCGGAGTGGCTGGTGAGGGCAATCAGTACGCGTGTCATGCGTTCCATCATGGCCGGGCGAACCATCGGAGACCAATAGGACTCCCTTGGTGAAGGCATAGGATTTCTGATGTGACGATTTCTCTCGACCTGCTGCGGACTTTCCTGGCCGTCCACCGGGCCGGTTCGATCACGGCGGGGGCGGAACAGCTGAGTTTGTCCCAGCCGACCGTGACCGCACACCTCAAGGCGCTGGAGTCCGCGGTCGGCCGGCCGCTGTTCGAGCGGCGGGCCCGCGGCGTACTGGCGACCGCGGCGGGGGACGAACTGGCCCGCCGGATCGCCGAGCCGATCGACACGCTGCGAGGGCTGGTTGTCGATGAGCTGGACGAGCCGGTCGCCGCGACCGTGCATCTCGGGGGCCCGGCCGATTTCATCAGTCATCAGGTGTTGCCGGCACTGGCGGGTCGGGTAGCCGACGGGCTTCAGTTGCGCACCCGCTTCGGCCTGCCGGACGAACTGCTCGACGGGCTCGCCGCACGTTCACTCGACGTGGTGATCAGCTCGGTCCGGCCGCGCCGACCCGGAGTACAGACGACGCCGCTCTATGACGAGACGTTCGCCCTGGTGGCCGCACCCCGCTGGTACTCCGGTACGCCGGTGAGCGGGCCGGAGCAGTTGCGAAACGTTCCCCTGGTGGCGTTTGCGGAGGAGGCGCCGATCCTGCGGCGGTACTGGCGCAGCGTGTTCGGAGTACGGCTGACCAGGAGCGTTGCGCTCGTCGTACCGGATCTGCGAGGAGTCCTGAATGCCGTGCTGGCCGGCGCCGGCGCAAGTGTTCTCCCGCTCTACCTCTGCGAGGAAGACATCCAAGCAGGCCGCCTACGCCTCCTAGCCACCCCCGAGCTCCCACCCCTGAACACCGGCTACCTAGCCATCCGCTCCGACGCCGGCCCCCGCTCCCCAGCCGCCCTCCTACGCACAATCCTGCTGGAAGCCCTCCGTTAAGCGGCCTTCTTCTTGGAGGCAGCCTTCTTGGCTGTCGTCTTCTTTGCGGTGGTTTTCTTGGCTGCGCTCTTTTTCGCGGTGGTCTTCTTGGCGGGTGACTTCTTGGCCGTCGTCGCCTTCTTGGCGGTCTTCTTCGCGGCTGCGGTCTTCTTGGCCGGGGTCTTGCCGGCGCGGCGGGCTCGGGCGGCTTCGACGCTGGCGCGCAAGGCGGAGACCAGGTCGGTGGTGGTGGTTGCCTCCGGCTCCTCCTCGTTGAAGACGATCTCCTTGCCCTTGCGTTTGTCCGCGACGAGCTTCTTCACCCGCTCGGTGTAGCTGTCCTTGTACTCGCCGGGCCGCCAGTCGCCGCTCATCGCCTCGACCAGGTCGACCGCCATCGACAACTGCTTGCCGCCGGACGACTTGCCCGGCAGGTCGCCGAGCTCCTTGGCCGGGTCGCGGATCTCGTCGGCGAAGAACATCGTCTCCAGCACGAGAACCTTGCCGTCGGCACGGATCGCCGCGAGATACTCCTTGCTGCGCATGACAAACGACGCGATCCCGGCCCGGTTGGTCTTCGCCAGCGCATCCCGCAACAACCCGTACGACGACGCGTTCTCGGCGTCCGTGGGGGCCAGGTAGTAGCTCTTCTGGAAGTGGATCGGGTCGATCTCGTCCAGATCGACGAACCGGGTGATCTCCAGCAGACGGGACCGGCCGGGCGCGATGTCGGCCAGCTCCTCCTGCTCGACGATCACGTACTCGCCGCCGCCGACGTCATGGCCCTTCACGATCTTGTCGTAGTCGACCTCGCGACCGGTGCGCTCGTTCACCCGCTTGTAGCGGACCCTGTCCGACGTACCGCGCTGGAACTGGTGGAAGTCGAGCTCGTGCTCCTCGGTCGCGGAGTACAGGCCGACCGGTACCGACACCAGGCCGAAGCTGATGTAGCCACTCCAGATCGCGCGCGCCATCGTCTGCGTCCCTTCTACGAGCCCGTAGTACGAACCGGTCGCGGCTCAGGTACCCAGTGAGTGCAACCGTCACGCGCAGTCGCCGTGGCTTGTCGCATCGGTGCTCAGAGCCGGTTGTACCGCTTGCGTGCTTCCCGGCTTTCCTTCTGTGCTGCGCGGGCCGCCTTGCGTGCCTCGTCGAGCTCTTCGCCGATGCGGTGCACGGCTTCCTGGGCTGCGACTAAGGCGTCGCGGGCATCGGTGAGCTGGGTGTCGAGATCGGCAACCGTCGCTTCGGCTGCCTCCGCCGCTGCGACCGCTTCCTCGAATTCCTTCTTGGCGGCGGCCTTCTCGGCGGCCTCGCGTTTCTCCTGCTCGCGCTCGGCCTTCTCGCGTTTCGCCTTGGCCGCGGGGGATTCGGTCTCTTCCGGTTCGGGCTCGGGCTTGGCAGCCTTGGCGCGGCGGCGGTCCTGTGCGCGCTGCCGGCGTTCGTCGGTCAGCGGGGTGACGTTCGAGGGTTCGCCGCTCTCGTCGACGACGCCGAAACCGACGTGGCGCAAGGCGCTGCTGAGCCGACCCTCCTGGACCGCGTCACCGGCGGCCGGGTCGACCAGCGCGGCGTCGAGCGTCTCGCGCAGTTTCTGCGCGACGTCGGCGCTGACCTTCTGTCCTTCGCGTTCGGCCAGCTCGGCCGCGGACTTGGCCAGTTGGTCGAGCAGCTTGTGGCGCTTGGGGGTCAGCGTGCGAAGGCGTTCCCCGTCGAGGTCGGCGGTCGCTTCGCGGAACTCGTCGCCCAGTGCCAGCAGGTCGTCGATCTCGTCGGGCAGTTCGCGCGCGACGAGATTCGTCAGCCAGGCGGCGACCGTCGGCTTCCGCAACGCCTTCAACCGCGTCGCACCCAGCTGATCGCCGGACGCCTTCAGTTCTTTGGCCAGCTCGTTCCGCCGCGCGATGAACTCCCCAGAAGGCGCCGCATACAACGCCCCCGCCGCCTCCTCGAAATCCATCCCCCGAAGCTACCGCAAACCTCTCAGAACAACGTCCGCCGCAGCGCTGGGCGCTGCGGCGGACTGCTGTTGACGGTGTTCTGGATGGAGACGGACTCCCCGTCAGTCCTTGAAGGCATCCTTCGCCTTTTCGCCCGCCTGCTTCAGGTCGGCCTTGGTCTTGTCCTTGCGGCCCTCGGCCTGCAGGTCCCGGTCGTCGGTCGCGTCGCCGGTCTTCTCCTTGACCTTGCCCTTGACCGCGTCAGCCGCGTTCTTGGCCTTGTCGTCGATACCCATCGGGTTCCACCTCCGTAGTACTGGACCCGATCCCGGTTCCCGGCCGGGCGGATCTCAACCGGTGGGTTTGGTCAGATCCTCACGGAGCCGGTCGAGGATTCCGCGGAGTAACCGCGAGACCTGCATCTGGCTCACGCCGAGCTCGTTGCCGATCTCCTCCTGCGTCAGCCCGCCACAGAACCGCAGTGCCAGGATTTTGCGGTCCCGATCATCGAGATCCGAGACGGCCGGTGCCAGAGTGTGGACGTTCTCAACCAGCTCGTACCCTTCCTCGGCGTCGGCGACCGTATCGACCAGTCGCGCACCGTTGTCGGGCGCTGCCGGCGCGTCAAGCGACAGAGCGGTGAAACAACCCCGGACCGAGGTCGCCTCAGCCACCTCCTCCGGATCGGTCCCGAGCGCCTCGGCGGTCTCCTTGTCGGTCGGCAGATGGCCGAGTTGCTGGGTCAGTTGCGGTTCGGCGGCCGCGATGGATCCCTGCATCTCCTGCACCCGGCGCGGCGGCCGGACGGTCCAGGCGCAGTCGCGGAAATAGCGTTTCAGCTCACCCCGGATCGTCGGTACGGCGTACGACAGGAAGGCCGTCGAGGCCTCGGGACGGTAACCGTTGGCGGCTTTGACCAGCCCCAGATAGGCGACCTGCTCCAGATCGTCCGCGTCCACTCCCTTGCGGCGGTAGCGGGAAGCGATCGAACGCGCGACCGGCGCGTTGAGAATGATCACCTCGTCGAGCAATTCCTGGCGTTGTGCTTCCGGGAGGCCGGCGGCCTGGGCGAGCAACTCCTCGGTGGATTCGGCAATCAACTGCTGCGAATCGGTACTACGGACAGGTGCGATCGTCACGGTGAGAGACCTCGTCGTGTCGTTCCTGCGGTAGTGGCGTCACGGCTGAACCACTCACCTCCACCAGATCAAACGCTGACGGCGCACGCAACCCCTCCCGTGTTACAGGCGTTTGAATTTGCCTCCGGAGCGCCGTCGCGAAGGCACCCCGTTTGCGGTCCGGGACGACGGGCACCAGAAGGGACGGCAAGAACGTCGGGGAGGGGTCACCGACGACTTTGTGCACGGGGTATAGCCGCCGGTGCCCGCAATCGGGTCCGGCTCGTCGAGAAAGGAACGACCATGCTCACGATCCTCTGGATCATCGCGGCGATCCTCGTCATTTCTGGAATCGTCTCGCTCGTCCGCGGTCAGCTGCTGATGGGCGCCGCACTGATCGTCGTCGGCCTGCTGGTAGGCCCGGGTGGCGTCAGCATCTTCAATTAGCCCGCCTGTAGTCGTCCGAGGACCCCGGCCCCTGGCCGGGGTCCTCGGCATGTCCGGCAAAAACTTCGCCGATGAAAGCTGACACTTGATGTCAGCTTTTCCGGGTTGACTGGAGGGCGCGGGTCAACCGCCGGACGAAAGGGAGTCGAGTGTTGGGTGACGGGCGACGGGCGGAGTGTTGTGCCGTGGTGGATCTGCGGCAGTACACCCTGCATCCCGGGCAGCGGGACGCGCTGATCGACGTCTTCGACCAGGAGTTGGTCGACGGGCAGGAACAGCAGGGCATGCACATCGTGGGACAGTTCCGCGATCTCGACGACCCCGACCGGTTCGTCTGGCTGCGGGGTTTCCCCGACCTGCCGGCCCGGGCGGCGGCCTTGAACGGCTTCTACTACGGCCCGGTCTGGAAGGAGCACGGCCCTGCTGCCAACGTGACGATGAAGGACTCCGACAACGCGCTGCTGCTGCGGCCGATCGAGCTCGGTGATCGCTATCCGGCTCTCGACGCCCACCGGCCGCCGGTCGGTGCCACCGAGATCCCGTCGTCGGTGGTGGCCGGAGCGGTCTATCACCGCGCCTCGCTCGACGACGGTTTCACCGAGTTCTTCACCGACCAGGTCGCGCCGGCACTGGCCGGGACCGGCGCCGGACTCGCGGCCGTCTTCGAGACACTCGTTGCCGAGAACAACTTCCCGCCCCTGCCGTTGCGGGACGAGGTCGTGCTGGCCTGGTTCGCCGTCTTCCCCAGCGATTCGGCGTACGCCGAACATCGCCGCCAGGTGGACGCTTCGCCGACCTGGCAGAACAAGCTCTTGCCCGAGATCGTCTGCCGATCGGTCGCGCCACCGCAGCAGTTGCGCCTCCGCCCGACGGCTCGTTCCCAGTTCCGCTGAGTGGGCGGATTTAATTCGGTTGCGGTGTGGTCGCGCGGACTGCATCCTGATCAGGATCGTGCAGCTGAGTGTGCTGCCTGAACTAAGGAGGGCTGAACGGATGTCCATCACTGTGCTGCGGCATGTCCGCATCAGCCTCTCTTCTTCCTTCAGGAGCACATCCGATGTCTTCCGACGTCTTCCGTACCGATCCATCGTTCTTCTCTGATCTTTCCGACACCCCCAGCGAACCTGAGATCGCCGACGCGTTCGTCTTCAACTTCAGCGAAGTCGAAGAGGAACTCGGCGCCGGTCAGCGCTGGTCCACCTGGCTGGATGTCGAGCGCGGTTCTCGCGGCCCGGAGCCCCGACCCGACTGGGTCGTGACGGAACAGGCCGCGATCGACACCGAGCTCGGCATCCTCAAAACCGGTAAGGAAGCCGATGTCTTCCTGCTCGAGCGAGCAGTGGAGCAGATCGGCGACAACCCGGGCCGGCGGTCGCTGCTGGCCGCCAAGCGGTACCGCTCCGAGGAGCACCGCTCGTTCCACCGCAGTACGTCGTACGTCGAAGGCCGGCGGACGCGCAACAGCCGGGACAGCCGCGCGATGGCGAAGAAAACCTCGCACGGGCGAAGTGTCGCGGCCGGGCAATGGGCCTACGCGGAGTGGGACGCACTCTGCCGGCTCTGGAAGGCCGGTGTCCCTGTTCCGTACCCGGTCCAGGTCGACGGCACCGAGCTGCTGATGGAGTTCATCGACGACGGTGACGGCGGTGCGGCGCCGCGGTTGGCGCAGGTCCGGCCCAAGGGGGAGTTGCTCGACGCGTACTTCGAACAGCTCCGGGACGGGATGCGCGAGTTGGCCAGGGCGGGGTTGGCCCACGGAGACCTGTCGCCGTACAACGTGCTGGCCCAAGGCGAGCGGATCGTGATGATCGATCTCCCGCAGGTGGTCGACATCGTCGGCAACCCGAAGGGGATGGAGTTTCTCCTCCGCGACTGTCACAACATGTGCACGTGGTTCACCAGCCGCGGCCTGGAGGTCGACGAACAAGAACTCTTCGCCGACCTCCTGACCATGGTGTTCTAGTGCCCTGCGTCCGCAGTTCTTTGGCGCTTGCGGCGCCCAGGCACGCACCTCGCGGCAGCGGAGAAACGGCCACGATGGAAAAGCATCGAGGCCGCTCCTCCGCCACCGCGATGCACGCACCTGAACACCGCAATCACTCAAACAACTGCGGACGCAGGGCACTACCGGTGATCCCCTTCTGCAGCAGGGGAACCAGCGGGACCAGCCGGTCGGGGTAGGCGTCGACGAGACCGTCGACATGGTTGCCTGCCTCGACCCGCTGGTACGTGAACAACCGCGCCCTGCCCGCCTGCCGCACCAGCCCGGCGTACACGTCGGAGTCCTTGCTGATCGGCAGCAGGCTGTCGAGCGTGCCATGCAGGGTGAGGAGCGGTCGCCCGATCCGGCCGGTCAGGGCGATCCGCCGGACGGCCTGCTGCGCGGCGGGGCGGGACGCGTAGTCGTAGTCAGCTTCGCTGCCGGTGTACGTCGGGTCGAGCTCGGCCGCGTAGATCCGCTGGGTCAGCTTCCAGTAGACCGCGTAGTGGTAGTCCCAGAGGAAGTCCGAACGCGGATCGAAGCCTGCGGCAACAATTGCCGAGGGCGACTGGTGCTGATAGCCCTTGATTGCTGGGGGCAAGAAGCTGAGCAGGTTCGGCCCATTGGCAGTCCACAATGTGCCTTCGAGATCGACGCCGCGGGTGTAGAGCTCGGGATGGTTCTCCAGTTGCCAGCGCACCAGATAGCCACCGTTGGAGATCCCCGCCGCCACCACTTCGCGAGGGGCGCGACCGTAGCGTTGGGCAACGACCGTCCGCGCCGCCCGGGTCAGTTGCGTCATCCGAACGTTCCACTCCACGATCGCGTCGCCGGGTCGCACGCCGTCGGTGAAGAAGTTGACGCCCGTGTTGCCCTTGTCGGTCGCCGCGAACGCGTACCCCTTCGCCAGCACCCAGTCCGAGATCGCCTTGTCGTTCGCGTACTGCGCCCGCACGCCCGGCGACCCCGCGACCACGAGCCCGCCGTTCCACTTGTCGGGCAGCCTGATCACGTACTGCGCATCGTGGTTCCACCCGTGATTCGTGTTCGTCCGCGAACTGTCCGGGAAGTACCCGTCAACCTGTACGCCGGGCACTCCCGACTGCTGCGGCAACCCCACCTGCGTCAGCCCCGCGTAGTCCGCCGGATTGGTATGCCCCGACGCCACCGTCCCCGCAGTCGTCAGCTCATCCAGACAGGCAACAACCTGGTACTCCGCCCCCGGGACCCGCAGCTGCGGGCACCCATGGGCTTCGGCGGGCAAGGTGAGACCACCAGCTACGGCAACGGACAGAGCGGCAACGGACAGGGCGAGGCGGCGCATGACAGGTCCTCCCAGGGTCGGCTGCGCGCAACGCTAGGAGTCCGACCGAGGGACAGACAGAGGGTCAGGCCACACAAGAAGGCCTGCCCGGATGGGCCGTCAGGACACAGCCTTGGCCGCGGCGCGACCCGCAGTACGGCCGGTGAACAGGCAGCCGCCGACGAAGGTGCCTTCGAGCGAGCGGTAGCCGTGGATGCCGCCGCCACCGAAGCCCGCTACCTCGCCGGCCGCGTAGACGCCGGGCAACGGGGTGCCGTCGGCGCGGAGTACGCGGGATTCGAGGTCGGTCTGCAGGCCGCCGAGGGACTTGCGGGTGAGGATGTTGAGCTTGACCGCGATGAGTGGTCCGGCCTTCGGGTCGAGGATCTTGTGCGGCGGGGCGACCCGGATCAGCTTGTCACCGCGGTAGTTGCGGGCCCCGCGCAGCGCGGTGATCTGGAGGTCCTTGGTGAAGGTGTTGTCCATCTCCCGGTCGCGGGCGACGATCTGCCGTTCGAGGGTCGTGTAGTCGATCAGGTCGGTGCCGGTCACCTCGTTCATGCCGCGGACCAGATCGGCCAGGTTGTCCCGGACCACGAAGTCGGCGCCCTTGTCCATGAAGGCCTGCACCGGGACGGTCGCGCCACCGCGGGCCCGGCCGAGAACACCGCGGATGTCCTTGCCGGTCAGGTCCGGGTTCTGCTCCTGCCCGGACAGCGCGAACTCCTTCTCGATGATCTTCTGGGTGAGCACGAACCAGCTGTAGTCGTAGCCGGTCTTCATGATGTGCTCGAGCGTGCCGAGGGTGTCGAAACCGGGGAACAGCGGGACCGGCAGGCGCTTGCCGGTGGCGTCGAACCACAGCGACGACGGACCGGGCAGGATCCGGATGCCGTGCATCGGCCAGATCGGGTCCCAGTTGCGGATGCCCTCGGTGTAGTGCCACATCCGGTCGCGGTTCACGTACCGGCCGCCGGCCGCCTCGGTGATGCCGAGCATCCGGCCGTCCACGTGCGCCGGTACGCCGGAGATCATCTCCTTCGGGGGCTTGCCGAGTCGGGCCGGCCACGAGGCGCGGACCAGGTCGTGGTTGCCGCCGATACCGCCCGAGGTGACGATCACCGCCTGCGCGGTCAGCGCGAAGTCCTCGACCTCGACCCGCGAGCTCGGGGCTCCGCGCTCGACGTCGCTGCGCTCCAGCACCTTGCCGGACACTCCGTCGACAACTCCGCCGGTCATGGTCAGCTCGTCCACCCGGTGCCGGAAGCGGAACTCCACCAGCCCTCTGGCGACCGCCTCGCGGACGCGCTGCTCGAACGGCGCGACCAGACCGGGCCCAGTGCCCCAGGTGATGTGGAACCGCGGAACCGAGTTGCCGTGGCCGTCGGCGTTGTAGCCGCCACGCTCGGCCCAGCCGACGACCGGGAAGAACCGGACACCCTGGTCGTGCAGCCAGCGGCGCTTCTCGCCGGAGGCCCAGTCGATGTAGGACTCGGCCCACTGCCGGGCCCAGTGGTCCTCGTCGTCCAGCCGGTCGAAACCGGCCGAGCCGAGCCAGTCCTGCAACGCGAGGTCGCGGGAGTCCTTGATGCCCATCCGCCGCTGTTCGGGTGAGTCCACGAACATCAGCCCACCGAACGACCAGAACGCCTGCCCGCCGAGGGAGGCCTCCGGTTCCTGGTCGAGCAGCAGCACCTTCTTGCCCGCGTCGGCCAGTTCGGCGGTGGCGGTCAGTCCGGCCAGGCCGGCGCCCACCACGATCACATCTGCGTCCATCGGTCCCCATCCCCTCGCGTCGATCGTCCATGTATAGCCGACCGTGCGCTCCGGACGATTGACCATGGACGACACTGCGCAAACTTGCAAGAATCTGCCAAGTGACGACCCTTACTGCGCAGCAGTTGACCTTGCCGGCCGCCGACCTCGGTGGGGAGAACCCGCTGCCGCCGCTGGCCCCGCAAGATCGGCTGCATCGCGTGGCGAACCTGGCCGAGCTGCCACCGCAGATGCGGGAGAACATCGAGTACGGCGAACTGCGCAACGCGTTGCCGACACTCGACCAGGACGGCTATGACCGCAAGCTGGTCGAGCGCGCGTTGCCTTCCTTGGTACTGGAGAACGCACACCTCCGCGCGACCATCCTGCCGAGCCTCGGTGGACGCCTCTACTCACTCGTGCACAAAGCCAGCGACCAGGAGTTGCTCTACCGCAACCCGGTCTTCCAGCCGGCCAACCTGGCTTTGCGCAACGCCTGGTTCGCCGGCGGCGTCGAGTGGAACCTCGGCAGCACGGGCCACTGGACCGGCACCTGCTCGCCGATGCACGCAGCCCGCGTCGACGGCCCGGACGGTACGCCGATGCTGCGGCTGTGGGAGTGGGAACGCACCCGCAACCTCGTCACCCAACTCGACTTCTGGCTGCCCGAGGACTCCGACCAGCTGTACGTCGGGGCGCGGATCCAGAACCCGTCCGGCGAAACGGTTCCGGCGTACTGGTGGTCGAACATCGCGGTCGAGCAGTCGCCGCGGACGCGGGTCCTCGTACCGGCCGACCAGGCGTGGCGGTTCGGATACGGCAGCCGGCTCGACCTGGTCGGCGTACCGGAGTACGACGGGATCGATCTGACCTATCCGATGCAACACCAGCGTGCGGTCGACTTCTTCTTCGAGCTGCCGTCGGAGGAGCAGCCCTGGATCGCCGCACTCGATGCCGAGGGCAACGGGTTGGTGCAGGCGTCGACGGATCGGCTGCGCGGCCGGAAGCTGTTCGTCTGGGGCGAGGCGAGCGGTGGCCGGCGCTGGCAGGAATGGCTCTCGCCGGACCTGCAGGGACCCGGGTACGCCGAGATCCAGGCCGGGCTGGCCAGGACCCAGCTGGAGCACTTGAAGTTGCCTAGGGCAACTAATTGGCACTGGCTCGAAGCGTACGGGCGGGTGTCGGTCGATCCGGCGTCTGTGCACGGCGAATGGCAGGCGGCCCGCCGCGCGACGGGCGCAGTACTGGAACCCGTCCTGGCCTCGCTGGCCGAGCGAGAAACCGAATGGCTGAAAGTCATCGACGCCGAGCCGGCGGAACAGTTGGTGACGGCATCAGGGTGGGGCGCGCTGGAGTTACGTCGTACCGGCTGGAAGGTGTCCGCTGGTACGCCGTTTGCCGAGGAGACGATGACGGAGCGCGAACGCGCTTGGTTGCCTGTGCTCGGCGGCCGGATGCCCGCTCCGGAATCGATCAGTGCTGCGCCGGACGGCACGTTGGTGGCCTGGAAGGAGCTGCTCGAAGCGGTCCAGGACGACAACTGGTTGATCTGGTACCACCGAGGAGTCGCGCGCTGGTACGCCGAGGACGAGGAAGGCGCAATCGCCGCTTGGGAGGAGTCGCGCCGGCATCAGGCGACGGCTTGGGCAGTGCGCAACCTCGCGCTCAGCACAAACAAACCGAGCGAGTATGAGCAGGCGATCGCCTTGGTTTCCAGCGATTTCGCACCGTTGTTCGTGGAGGCGTTGGATGCTGCCGTGGAGCAGCAGGACAGTCGGCTCGCGAACGAGATCTACCAGCGAGCGTCCGACGAGGTGCAGGCTCATCCGCGGATCCGGCTGGCGAGGGTCAAACAGTTGTTGCAGACCGGCGATGCCGCGGCCGCTCAGGCCTTGCTGGACGAGGGAATCGAGTTGCCCGGCGTACGCGAAGGCGCTAACCCGCTGGCCGAGTACTGGCAATGGGCGCAGCGCGAGCTCGGATCGTTCCGGCCGGTGCCGTCGCGGTATCAGTTCGGGATGTCGGGCGACAGCTGAAGCACAATTCTCGGTAAGTGGGAACCGCCCCGCCAAAGGCGTCGTCTCACCGTTGTGCGGGAAGGCCCGCGCAAGCAGTTTCGACAAACGACGACCGCGTCGCAGCGGGCGGCGCGTCGGGGGTGAGTGCCATGTTGACTATCGTTGTATTCGGTGGTTTAAGCCTGGTGCTGCTGGTCACGGCATGCATCGTGGCAGACATCGTTGCGGGCGTCCGGCGCCGCAGCGATGGGGTCGAGAAGACAGCCGGACGGGTGACCAAGGTGCGCGGCCCGGTCCGCGGTCAGCTGGAGAGCGGCGCGACCGCGGAGTGCCTGGAGATCACCGTCGAGTACTACACCCGGCACGGCGAAGGCCCGTTCCAGGTGCAGCGGATGATCCCGCTGACGGCGGCCGGTAGCTACGCGAAGAACGACCGGGTCATCGTCAGCTACGACATCAGGGCGCCGCGCCGGGCCCGGATCGCCGGCAAGGTCAGCCACTGGCCACAGATCGGTCCGAGATCACCGGTGCCGCAGGCCTAGAGTCCTACCTTCCTTGCCGGTGATCAACCGGCCCAACCCGATCCCTCGCCACCCGGCGGGGGTGTTCTGATTTTGACGAGGTTGCTCGCGCCACTCTCGGCGCGGGCAACAGTGGTTTCGGGCAACCGTTCTTCTCAGGCCTGGCTGGGCAGGTGCGGTTCGAGCAGGCGATGGAGCGCAGGGCGCCCCTGGGCCAACACGTACTCCGCGTCCGCGGCCGGCAACCGGTCGGCCAGGTGGGCCAGCGCCTCGCCCATCGCGATCGTCAGCGTGACCGACATCCGGAACTCGTGACTGTCCCGAGCGCCGAACCGCAGCGCGAGCAGCTCGGCGAACTCACCGGCGTGCTGGTCGTCGAACTCACCCGGCGTCGCCTCCAGGTCCGGATCGCCCAGACCGCTGAGCACCACCGCGCGGAAGCCCGGATCGGTGCTGTGCATTTCGCGGAAGGTGTCCAGCGTGACGTCGACGGCCTCGCGCCAGTCCGCCACCGCGGCCAGCCGCTCGCGTACCGCCTCGGTGTAGCGGTTCTGGTTGCGCCGCTCGATCGCCTGGATCAGCGTCCGCTTGTCCGGGAAGTACCGGTAGACGCTGCCGACCGCGATCTCGGCCCGGCGCGCGATGCTGCTGGTCGAGGCGGCGTCGTACCCGCGCTCGACCACCTCGGCGCAGGCTGCGTCGAGGATGCGCTCGACCTGGCGGTTGGCCCGGTCCTGAGTCGGCGTCCGGCGCAGCGGGTACGCCGTACCGGCGTCCGCGCCCGGCTCTTCGCCGGCGGAAGTGGTCACCATGGGTTCATTGTGCCCCTACTCAGCGACAACGTTGCCAATCCCGGGCCGTTCACTTGTATGACAGTTCGATGCAGGCTTCAGGTGACCTTCTGCTGACGAGAATCACAGCAGGACTGCCGCCAAGCCTGTCGAGGGGAACATCAGCATGCAGATCAGCAGCAAGTGGATCGCGGGACTTGCGTCGTTGAGCGTCGCGGCCGCCGGTCTGGCCGGGTCCGCGTTGACGCCGGACCAGAACAGCCAGGTGGCCGCCGAGGCCGACGCCAGGGGAGGGCACGCAGTACGGATCAACCAGCTTCAGCAGATCGGGGCGCACAACGCCTACCACCGCGAGCTGCCGGACGACGAGAAGAAGATCCAGCTCGCGCAGGATCCCGGCGCGATCGGGTTGTTCTACTCGCACGCGTCGATCCCGGACCAGCTCGAGGACCAGAACATCCGGATGGTCGAGCTCGACCTGTTCCCGGACCCGCAGGGCGGGCTCTACACGCATCCGCTGATCCGGAAGATGGCCGGTAAGGGGCCGCTGACCGATCCGGACCTGGCCAAGCCCGGCATCAAGGTGCTGCACTGGGTCGACTTCGACTACGACACCACCTGCTCGACGTTCGTGAAGTGCTTGACGCAGGTGAAGACCTGGTCCGACGCGCACCCGAAGCACGCGCCGATCGCCATCCAGCTGGAGCTGAAGCAGTCCGACCCGCGGCTGGTCGCGGCCGGCGGCGTCAAGGCTCCGCCGTGGGACCTCGGCAACCTGAACAGCATCGACGCCGAGATCCGGTCGGTCTTCTCCGAGCAGCAGTTGCTGTCACCCGACGACGTCCGGCGGGACGGCCTGACGCTGGAGCAGTCCGTGCTGACCAAGGGCTGGCCGACGCTCGGCCAGGCCCAGGGCAAGGTGATGTTCTTCTTCGACAACGGCGGTCCCGGGGAGATCCGCGACCTCTACCGCACGGGCAAGCCGAACCTCGAAGGCCGGGCCGTCTTCACCCGGGGCCCGGAAGGTGAGCCGGACGCCGCGGTGACGATGGTGAACGACCCGCGCGGCGCCAACCAGGCCGAGATCCAGCGGCTGGTCACCAAGGGCTACCTGGTTCGCACCCGGTCCGACGAGCCGATGTCGACGGTGCTGACGAACGAGATCAGCCGGGTCGGTATCGCGCTCGGCAGCGGCGCCCAGTGGGTCACCACGGACTTCCCGGTAGCGGGCATGGCCGCGCGGTACGACAGTGACTTCGTCGCCAAGCTGCCTGGCCACACCGCCGTACGATGCAACCCTGTGGTGGCGCCGGCGTGGTGCCCCAGGAGCATCTCGGAGAGGTGAGTCGATGTCGGAGCACGTGGTCGATGTCAGCTGGAGCCGCGGTGGGCGCGAGTTCACCTACCAGACCTACAGCCGCGATCACGAGTGGCGCTTCGACGGCGGAGTGACCGTGCCCGGGTCCGCCGCACCGGCGTACCTGGGCAGCGACACCGGAGCGGTGGATCCCGAGGAGGCGTTCGTGGCCGCGCTGTCGTCGTGCCACATGCTGACCTTCCTCGCGATCGCGGCGAAGAAGCGGCTGGTGGTCGACTCGTACGTCGATCACGCGGTCGGCGAGATGGCCAAGAACGAGGCCGGCCGGCTGGCGATCACCAAGGTGACGCTGAATCCGGTGATCACCTTCGCCGGCGAGACGCCGGACGAGGCGACGCTGGAGCGGATCCACCACCTGTAGCACGAGCAGTGCTTCATCGCGAACTCGGTGACCACCGAGGTCGTGGTCGCCGGCTAGGCCGGGAAACAATTCGTGGCCGGGAAACAAAGAACCACCCGGGCCGGCCTGAGCCTCGCGCAATCGGCGTCAGGACAGCCAGGGTGGTTCTCCCGTGCTCCGCTGTGGCGGGTCACGGGGTGACGGAACAGGCGGCGCCTCGCATAGGGGCGCCTCGTGCGTCATGCGACCTCCGCGCGGTCTACCTCGGTGGGGAAGACCGTCCGGGTGCGCCGCCTGTCCGTCCGTCCGGTTGGCGCCTTTACTGCTCGGCGGCGGCGTCGTTCCGGTCGTCGGTGGACCCCACTGAGGCGGCTGCCGGAGCCGTCTTGTCACTGCGGTCATCGCGGCGCAGCTGAACCTGCTCGCTGGCGATGACAGTCATCAGTCGGTGGATCGTCATGCCAGTGAGACGCACGCACCCACCAGGTATGACGGAGATTTCCAAAAACTTTTTGGTGTGAGCTACTTCTCATCGAGCCCGTCGGGGCGGAGCGGGACCAGATCGCGGGCTTCGTCGTACGTGGCGCCGGTGAGCTCGAGCAGGTCGACGATGGTGGAGCGGATCTGGCCGAGGACCACTACGGCGGACAGGGCGGGTGGGGTCGGCAGGACGGCGGTACGGCGGCCGAGCTCGCCCAGGACCCGGTGTGCGGCGACGTCGGCGGCGGGCTCGAACAGCGACTCTGCGATCAGCCGGGTGCCATCGGCGAGGCGGTCGAGGAGTTGCGGGTACTCGTCGGGCATCCGTTCGTCGCGCCAGACCGAGACGGCGGCGCGGCGTACCAGGACCCGGATGTTGCGGATCGCGCGGTCGAGGGGGACGACGAGGTCGGCGATTTCCTGCACCCGGCCGCGATGCCGGCGGCGGAACGGTGACAGCTGGACGACCGCGACGCCTTCCTCAGCGGCGCTGCGGAGGTCGTCCAGCAGGGACTCGCTGGCGCGGGCGCGGCGCAGGGCGTCCGTGAGCGCCTCGGCGTCATGGGCCCGCAGGCCGTCGGCGGTCTCGATCAGGATCTCGCTCAGCTCGTTCAGTACGCCGGTGGCTTGTTGCCGTGGGCGACGAATCGCGGCGGCCGGGGCGATCGTTGCCGCGGCCAACGCGACCACCCCGCCGATGGCCGCGTCGAGCCAGCGGCTGAAGCCGGCGCCGGGGTTGGGCAGCAGGGTGGTCACGATCGCCGCTTGGACCCCGGCCTGGGTGGTCATCAGGTTCCCGGCGCCGAGCAGGACAGCGATGCTCATCGCGAGAGCGACCACGAAGACGATCTGGACCACACCGGTACCGAACAGGGCCACGAACAGGTCGCCGACGCCGACCCCGACGGCCACCCCGACCATCACCTCGGCGACCCGGCGGAGCCGCTGACCGAAACTGAAGCCCAGACACACCATCGCGGCGACCGGGGCGAAGAACGGTTGCTGGTGGCCCAGGGCGTACCGGGCCAGGGCCCAGGCGATGGCGGCGGCCAGCGAGCACTGGGCGATGAAGAAGGCCCGGTTGCGCCAGCGGTCGACCCGACGGTGCACGGAGGCTGCCGAGCGCCGGGCCGCGCGAGGCGCGACGTCGTCGCGGAGCTCGCGCAGCTGCTCCAGGGTCAGCCGGACCGGGTCCATCGCTCCATCATCGGGGATACGGCCGGGATTGCTGGGCACTGGGCTGCCGGGCGCCGCCTTGATTCGGGTGGCCTGGACAGCAAGGGTGGTGGCATGACCGACAACAACCGTGAGGACTACGGCAGCTACAGCGTCGACGACGAGGACCAGTTGCAGCCGGCGGACACGCTGAACGACCGCGGCGTCGACGACCTGCTGGACGAGGGCTACTCGCCGCCGGAGAAGTGGTCCGCGGGCGAAGGCTTCGGGACCACCGCCGAGGAGGCGCTGGAGGGCGAGACCCTGGACCAGCGGATCGCCCAGGAGGAGCCCGACATCGACCCGTACGCCGAGGAAGGCGAGAACGTCGGCGGTCCCGAGGTCGGCGAGGTCCGGTCCGGGCGGTTGGTCGCGCCGGACGAGGGCGCCCACGGTGACGCCGAGAAGGATCTGGTCGCTGAGGACGTCGGCTTCGACGGAGCAGGCGCCAGTGCCGAGGAAGCCGCCGTCCACGTGGTCGACGACGCCGAACCATTCGAACTGGACGAGGAGGACGACCTCGAAGCCGTCCGAGACGTGGACCTCGGCGACATCGAGGACCTCGAAGACTGACAGCCAGTTCGCAGCACCCCGCGCCTGCGGCGCGGGGTGCTGCGCTGTGGAGTGAGGGCAGGCGCTCGGAGCACCGCTCACCGCGCGCGGCGCCTACCCCCGGCGGCGAGTGGCGGTGAGGGTGCAGCCTTTGGCGGGGACCAGGGTTACGTTGCGGGGTTTGGCTGGTTCGGGTTTTTCGGGGGCAGTCACGGTGAAGCGGGACAGGGCTGCGCGGAGGATTTCGGTGGCTTCGAGGAGTGAGAAGCCGGCGCCTATGCAGCGGCGGGTGCCGCCACCGAAGGGGATCCAGGTCCCCGCAGGCGGTGGGTCCTCGCCCAGGAACCGCTCCGGCTGGAACGCCCGCACATCCGGGTAGTTCTGTTCGTCGGCCTGGACCAGACCGATCGCCGCCATCAGCGTCGTACCGCGGGGCAGGCGGTAGCCCGCGATCTCGGTCGGTTCGGTGAGTCGACGGCCGACCTGGTAGACGACTGGGTGCAGGCGCAGTGATTCCTTCGCGATCGCTTCCAGGTAGTCGTCGTCACCGGCATCCGCCGCGCGCTGGCCGGCCTGCAAGAGGTCGGGTTTGCGGGCCAGTTCGTGGAAGGCCCAGGCCAGTGAGGTCGCCGTCGTCTCGTGCCCGGCCAGCAGCAAGGTGACCAGCTGGTCGCGCAGCTCCACGTCCGACCAGGTGCCTGCGGCAAGCAGTTTCGACAGTACGTCGTTGCGCTCGGCGAGCTTCGGGTCGGTGCGCCGGCGGGCGATCTCGTCGTACAGGATCTCGTCGACTTGCCGCTGGACGCGAAGGAATGTCCGCCAGGGCGGCAGCTTCAGCAGTGAACGGTAGAAGCCGCCGAGCATGATGATCGGCCGGACCGACACCACCTTGTCGACCAGCGGACGCAACCGGTCCAGCCGGTCGGAGTCCGTCACCCCGAACACCACCTGCAGGATCACCTCGAGGGTGAGGTCGCGCATTCGCTCGTGCAGCCGGAAAGGCGTGCCGATCGGCCAGCGGTCGACCTCCCCCCGCGCCAGCCGGGCGATCATCTCGGCGTACCCGCGCAGGGCGTGACCGTTGAACGCGGGCATCAACTGGCGGCGCATCCGGAGATGGTCGTCATCGTCGAGCAGCAACAGTGAGTGTGAACCCATGATCGGTTCGAGCGCGGTGTTGCTCTCGCCGGCGTGCGCGATCGTGGGCGGCGTACCGAAGACCTCGCGGATGTGGTCGGGCCGGCTGAGCACCACCACGACCCGGCTCGACGGCACCAGGCGGATCGTGAAGACATCCCCGTACTGCGCCCGCAGCCGCGGGAAGTAGGTCGAGCGGTGACTGGCGAACAGCACCGTCTGCGCCAGCGTGGGCAACCGCGGTCCGGGTGGCAACGTGCGCGCGGTCGCCCGGTCGAGTGTGCGCGATCCGAGCAAGGGCGTAGGCGGGGTCATTGCACCTCCCAGGTCTATCCACAACGCTACTTCAGCCCGGTGAACAGGAAGCGTCGTACGCAGCAAGGGCTGCCACCAGGCGAGGCAGGTGATCGGCCTGGCCCGGGTCGAGGCCGGTGAGCTTGTCCACCAGGCGGAGGCGGTAGTCAACGGTGTTGACGTGGACGTGGAGTTCAGTGGCTGTCTGTCGCCTGTTCCGGCTGTGGTTGAGGTAGCAGCGCAGGGTCTGGAGCAGGTCCGGCCGTGCGATCAGGGGAGCCACCCACAGAGCAAGTTGGTCACGCGCCGGATTGGGGCGGGTGAGTTGGTACTCCAGTACGAGATCGTCCAGCCGGTGAACGCCGGCCGCCAACTGGTAGATCCGTACGACCTCCAGCAGTTCGCGTACGAGGGTCACCGCCTTTGGCGCTTCCTCCGGCACCGCAGTGGTCGCCGTCATCGTCACCTCGACCCCGGCCGCTCGGCTCATCCGCTTTCTGAGCTCCTCCAGCTCGAGTCCAGCGCCGCGGAGGGGCAGGAGAGCCACACCGTGGTCTGTGGTCAGCGTGGACATGCTGGGACCGGACGGCGTACGGTCCAGCTCCACCCGGAGGCGACGAAGCTTGCGGCGGGCAACAATCTCGGTGTCCACCCCGGGCTGCTGCTCGTCCGCGTGAACGCCGAACGCCAGCCCCAGTACGACGTACTGGCCGGGAAGTGCAGCAACAGTTTTGGCCGGCACGGCATTGACGCCGGAACGCCCTCGCCCGCTGAAACGCCAGAACGGCCGCCCCCAAACCGAGGGGCGGCCGTTCTGGTTGGTGGGTCAGGCGCGTTGGAAGCGCAGGGTGAGGATTTGGAACGGGCGGAGCTCGAAGGTGATCTTGCCGTCGCTGAGTTCACGGTCTGCCAGGTGGCGCTCGAGCAGGTCGACCTCGGCCACCGACGCGGCGGCGAAGCCGGTGGTGAGGGTCGCGCGGGACCGGCCGCCGCTCGACTCGTACAGCCGGACGACCACGTCGCCGGACTGGTCGTCGGCCAGCTTGACCGCCTCGACGATCACATTGCCGTTGTCGAGGGCAACGATCGGGTCGGTGCCCTCGGCACCGGTGACGACCCGCTCGGGCAGGTTGATCCGGTAGCCCTCCTCGATCGCCTCCGGGATGCCGGCTCCGACGACCAGCGCGTGGTTGACCACGTGCACACCCTGGTCGGTCTGCGGGTCGGGGAAGCGCGGCGCCCGGATCAGCGACGTACGGATCGTGGTGGTGCTGCCACCGTCCTCGCGCGCGGTCCGGTTGATGTCGTGCCCGTACGTCGAGTCGTTGACCACGGCAACGCCGTAGCCGGGCTCGCCGACGTGCACCCAGCGGTGCGCCGCGATCTCGAACTTCGCCGCGTCCCACGAGGTGTTCTGGTGGGTCGGCCGGAAGATGTGCCCGAACTGGGTCTCCGAGGCGGAGCGGTCCGCGTGCACGTCGACCGGGAAAGCGGCCTTGAGGAACTTCTCGGACTCGTGCCAGTCCATCGAGGTCTCGATGTCGACCCGCTTCGCGCCCGGCCGCAACCGCAGCGTCTGGGTGACGCTGGACCGGTTGAAGGACCGCTTCACCACGACCGTGGCGACGCCCTCGACGGAGCTGAACTCGACGCTGTCGACCTCGGTGATGTCGCGGACGTTGTTCTTGTAGAACGAGTCGACGTCCCAGGCGTCCCACTGGTTGGGCGTGTCCACGTGCAGCTGCAGCAGGTTCGCGACGCTGCCCGATGCGATCACCTCGCGCCCCGCGGCCACGTCGTAGAGGCTGGTGATCAGGCCGCGCTCGTCGATCGTCACCCGGATCACGCCGTTGTCGAGGACGCCGTTCTCGATCGTCACCGCGGCACCTTCGCCGACCGTGACGCCCGCGCCGAGGCCGGCGACGCCGCCACGGGTGTGCGGTGCCGCGTTGAAGACGATCTGCGCGGAACCCTCGCCGGCCAGCGCCTGCTGGGCCTTGCCGATGATCGCCTCGAGCTCGGCGGCCAGCTTCGCGTACGTCGCCTCGGCCTCGCGGTGCACCCAGGCGATCGAGCTGCCCGGCAGGATGTCGTGGAACTGGTTCAGCAGCACGGCCTTCCAGATCCGGTCCAGCTCCTCGTACGGGTAGCTGTCCAGCTTGCCCGCCACCACGGCCGCCGCCGACCAGAGCTCGGCCTCGCGGAGCAGGTGCTCGCTGCGCCGGTTGCCCTGCTTGGTCTTGGCCTGCGAGGTGTACGTCGCGCGGTGGATCTCCAGGTAGAGCTCACCCGACCAGACCGGCGCGTTCGGGTACTCCTCCTGCGCCGCGCTGAAGAACTCGGTCGGCGACTCGATCGTCACCCGCGGCGAGGACTCCAGGTTGGCCACCCGGCGGGCCGTGGCGACGAACTCGCGGGTGGGGCCGCCACCGCCGTCGCCGTACCCGAACGGCACCAGCGAGCGGGTCGCGGCACCGTTCTCGGCGAAGTTGCGCTGGGCGTGGGCCAGCTCGCGCCCGGACAGGTCGGAGTTGTAGGTGTCGATCGGCGGGAAGTGGGTGAACACCTGGGTGCCGTCCAGGCCCTCCCACCAGAACGTGTGGTGCGGGAACTTGTTCTTCTGGTTCCAGGAGATCTTCTGGGTCAGGAACCACTTCGAGCCGGACAGCTTGACCAGCTGCGGCAGCGCGGCGGTGTAGCCGAACGAGTCCGGCAGCCAGACCTCCTGGGTGTCGATGCCGTACTCGTCCAGGAAGAACCGCTTGCCGTGCACGAACTGCCGGGCCAGCGCCTCGCCGCCGGGCAGGTTCGTGTCGGACTCGACCCACATGCCGCCGACCGGGACGATGGTGCCCGCGGCAACGGCCTTCTTGAGCCGCTCCCAGACCTCCGGGTAGTTCTCCTTCACCCAGGCGTGCTGCTGGGCCTGCGAGAAGGCGAAGACGAGCTCGGGGTACTCCTCGGCCAGGTTGGCGACGTTGGAGACCGTGCGGGCCACCTTGCGCCGGGTCTCCCGCAGCGGCCAGAGCCAGGCCGAGTCGATGTGCGCGTGGCCGACCGCGGACAGCTGGTGAGCACTGGCATGCGCCGGGCGGCTCAGTACGTCGGTCAGCTCGGCGCGGGCGTCGGCCGCAGTACCGGCGACGTCCTCGTAGTCCAGTACGTCGAGGGCGCGACTCAGTGCGCGCAGGATCTCGCGACTGCGCGGCTCCTGCGGCTGGAGCTGCTTCTGCAAGCCGTCCAACGTCTCCAGGTCGAGGATCAGGTCCCAGACCTCCGCGTTGAAGACGGCCAGGTCCGCACGGGTGAGCTGGTAGATCGGCTTGCCACCCGGCTCCGGCTTGCTGCCGAGGTCGTCGACCGGCGCGAAGGCGTTGTGACCGAGTACTTCGGGGTTGGCGGCCGCCTCGACGTAGAACTCGATGCTGTCGCCGGGCGCGGCCGCAGTACCGTCCGGGCCGAGGATGGACAGCGGCGCGTAGGTCTGGCGCGGGTGCAGGCCCTTCAGCGGGACACCCTTGGTGGTGTGCACCAGGCCCTCCGCGGAGAAGCCCGGGCCGCCACTGAAGCCGAGGTCGATGACCGCCTCGATCTCACTCCCGGCCCACTCGGCCGGGACCTGGCCGCTGAAGTGGAACCAGGCGGTGCCCCAGGCCGGACCCCAGGGCAGGCCGATCTCGGCGGGCTCGTAGGAGGCGGCGAGCGCCTCGGCGGGCGATACCGGCTCACCAGGCGCGTGCCACACCTTGATGTCCAGCGGGACGGCCGCGCCGTAGATCGCGGGGCGGATCCGCTCCCGCAGGGCGCGCTGGAGCCGCTCCTCGATGAGTTGACGGTCGTCGTGCACGAAATCATCCTCCGATGACGGTCTGGCGCGGCCCTCGCGGCCGGTGCGATGACAACGCTGTCACAAACACCGGGGGCCCGTCCAGACGCTGTTCGTTCCGGCACTCTTGGTAGCCGATAGACCACCAAGTGGTCCCTCCCGGCAGTTCCTTCGCACCGGCGGCGCTCAGGCGGGCACCTCGCGGCGGCGGATGAGAAGCCACGATGAACCCCGCATCGAGGCTCCTCATCCGCCTTGCGATGCACCCACCTGAACACCGCCGGCGCTGAAGCAACTACCGGGAGGGACCACTTCCCCTCTAGGTTGTCCTTCATGGATCGTCCCCGCCTCCTGAATCGCCGCAGTGTGCTCGGACTCGGAACCGCCGCCGCGGCCGTCCTGGTCACCCCTGGATGCTCGCGCGGCCGCTCCACCGAGCCGGCTCCGGCCGGGCCGGCCAAGCTGGTCACCGGCAACAAGGGCGGGGTCTACGCCACCTACGGTGCAGGGCTGGCGAAGCTGGTCACCGAGGTGACCGGTGTGGAGATGACCGCGCAGAACACCGAGGGGTCGGTGGCGAACCTCAAGATGCTGGACGCCGGCACCGCCGACATCGGCTTCAGCCTGTCGGACTCGGCGCTGGACGCCTACAACGGGCTCGAGGCTTTCTCGTCCGGTCAGCTGCGGTTCACGGCACTGGCAAGGACCTACGACAACTACGTGCACATCGTCGTACCGGCCAGCTCCAAGATCAGCTCGCTGAAGCAGTTGTCCGGGATGACGGTCAACGTCGGCCCGAAGCTGTCCGGCACCAAGGTGGTGGCGGAGCGGATCCTGGCCACGGCCGGGATCAAGGGCGTGAACATGGTGAACCTGGATCTCGACGGGGCAGTGGAGGCGCTGAAGCTCAAGGCGGAGAACAAGGGGAGCAAGGCCGGCATCGACGCGCTGATCTGGAGCGGGGGCCTGCCGACGAAACCGATCAAGGACCTGCAGAGCACGATCGGCTTCCGGCTGGTCCCCATCGGCGAGGTCGCCAAGGAGATCGCCCTGATGCGTTTCGGCGGCTACGTCCTGTCCTCGATCCCGCCGTCGGTCTACTCCCTGGCCAGCGCGGTGGAGACCCTCGCCGTACCGAACTACCTGCTGGCCCGCGAAGGACTGTCCGACTCGTGGGCCTGGTGGACCCTGAACACGATGTTCCGCCGCCAGGCCGACCTGATCAAGGTCCACCCCGAGGCCGGCTCCCTGGACGCCCGCTCGGCGATCGCGACGATGCCGATTCCGTTGCACCGCGCGGCCGAACGCTGGTACCGGAACAACCACATCTGAGTCGTTCCGCACGCAGGAGTCAGCGCGGGGGCGTAGTACTCAGACGTCGTAGTCGTCGATCAGGGGGACCCGGACCTCGATCACCAGGCCGCCGCCGATCGGGGGGCGGGCCACTACGCGACCGCCGACGCGGGCTGCTTCGGAGCGGACGATGGCGAGGCCCAGGCCGGTGCCGGGCATCTCGCGGTGGTGGGCGCTGCGCCAGAACCGTTCGCCGACCTTCTTGAGGTCGCGGGAGCCGAGGCCCAGGCCGTGGTCGCGGACCGAGAGGACGACCTCGGTGCCGTCGCGCAGGACCGACACCTCGACCGGCGGAGCGCCGTACTTCGAGGCGTTGTCGAGCAGCACGTCGAGGATGTCGTCCACCTCGAGCTCGGCTGCGACGCCGCCGGGCACCATCTCGCCGATGACCAGTTCCATGTCGTCGGCGGCGTAGACGGCCTTCCAGCCGACCAGCCGCTCCTTGACGGCCTGGGCCAGGTCCAGCGGCTCTTCGTTGCCCTCGACATCACCTGGGCGGTCGGAGCCGGCCAGCCGCGACAGACGCTGGACGATCCGGCCGAGCCGGTCGATGTCGCTGAGCGCGAACCGGGCGGTCGGCGACAGGCGGGACAGGCCCTCGATGTGGATCCGGGCCGACGTCAGCGGCGTACGGAGCTGGTGGGACGCGTCGGCGACGAACTCGCGCTCGCGCTGGCGGGCCTGGTGCAGGCTCAGCGCCATCGAGTTGAAGCTGTCGCCGAGCCGGCGCAGCTCGGGTGCGCGGCCGTCGGTGGAGACGCGGGTGTCGAGGGCGCCGCGGGTGACCTGGTGGGTCGCGTTGTCGAGGTCGTTCAGCGGCCGGAGGACCCAGCGGGTGACCGGGCGGACGATGCCGATGACGACGGCGCCGATGCTGATCAGCAGACCGCCGAGGAGCAGGAGCAGCCCGTTCTGCACCTGGTCGCGGGCGCGCTCGGTCGGCACCCGCAGTACTGCGGCGCCAAGCACACGACCGTTGTTGACGACCGGCCGCGCGACGACCATCTCGCCGGACCGCCACGGCCACATAGCGGGCGGTTCGGCGGGGAGCCGGCCGGCCAGGGTGCTTGCCAAGGCCTTGGCCAGCTCAGGCTCGTCGACGTCGACCCCGGATCGCGAGGTGGCGATCACCCGGCTGTCGACGTCGACGACGAACACCGGGGTGTTGTAGAGCTCGTGGTACCGGACGGCCAGCTCACGCAGGCTGGCGATGTCGCCCGACTGCAGCGGCGCCTCGGCCATGGTGGCGAACCAGTCCGCGTCGTTGCTGCGGGACAGGAAGAGGGTGCGCGACGTACCGGTCGCGATGAAGTTGGCCAGCGGGACGGCAGCGACGATGGCGAGCACGATCACCATCGGGACGAGGGACTGCAGCAGGCGACGGCGCAACGGTCAGTCCGAGCCCAGGCGGTAGCCGACGCCGCGGATGGTCTGCACCAGCTCGGGCCGGCCGAGCTTGGCCCGCAGGCTGGCGACGTGCACGTCCATCGTCCGCGAGGAGGCCTCGAAGACGGACTGCCAGGCGTACAGAGCGACCTGTTCGCGCGGCACCACCCGGCCGTGGTGGGCGGCCAGCACAGCTAGCACGTCGAACTCCTTGCGGGTCAGGCTGATGGGCTTGTCGGCGACCTGGACCGTCCGTGCCTCGATGTCGACGGTCAAGTCTCCGACGGTCACCCGGGGGCGGGGCTGCAACAAGCCGGTACGCCGTAGTACAGCATCGATGCGGGCCAGCAGCTCGGAGATCGCGAACGGCTTGACCACGTAGTCGTCGGCGCCGCTGCGCAGGCCCCGGACGCGGTCGGCCGCCTCACCCCGTGCGGTCACCGCGATCACCGGAACGTCCGACACCGTACGGATCTGCCGGCACACGTTGATGCCGTCGCCGTCGGGGAGTCCGAGGTCCAGCAGCACGAGGTCACCAGGGTCGGCGGCGAGCGCGTCCGCAGCCGTCCGGACGTGCGTCACCATCAACCCGTACCGGCGCAACGCAGGTATCAGAGCGTTCGCGATATCGAGATCGTCCTCGACCAACAAAATCCTGACGGCGCCGCTCATGCCGTGATCGTAGGGCAGGGAGCGGTCTCATGTGTCAGATCTTGGTAAAGACGTAATCACGTGACTGCACGGAGTGGTCGGCAACACTAGCCTTCGGGCACAGGAGGGAACCGGGCGATGACTGTCGGTGCAACATCGGGGGGTGGCAGCGCCACGCTCACCGAGTCGGAACTAGCCGAGTACGAGCAGGAAAAGCCCGCTCGGCGGCTCCGGCCTGCCCTGGACCGGGCGATCTCGGTGTGGTGCGCGGTGATCAGCGCCGGCGTCCTGCTGCAGGTCTTCTTCCCGCTGTCGGCCGGAACGCAGTTCTATTTAGTGATCTTTCTCGCAGCCGTCCTGCCGATCACTTTGTTGTGCTATCGGGGCTGGCGAGTGCCGGCCGTGATGAATCCGTTCAAGGCCCGGTCCACCGACGACCCCGGTCTGTCGGACTGGGCCCTCGCCGTGGTCGCGCTGGTTGTCTGCGTCTATCCACTGCTCGACTTCGACGGCTTCCTGGAACGCCGGCAGGCGCCGACGACACTGGACATCCTCACCGGCGCCGTCCTGCTCGTCCTGCTGCTCGAGGCGTGCCGCCGGACCACCGGCTGGGTGCTGCCCGTGGTCAGCCTGCTGTTCATCGCCTACGCGTACTACGGCGGCTTCCTGCCCTACACCTGGTCGCTGGCCCACCAAGGCTTCAACTTCTCCGCGATCATCGCGCAGTTCACGATGGGCACGGCCGGTTTCTACGGGACGCCACTGAACGTTGCCGCCAGCTACATCGTGCTCTTCACCATCTACGGCGCCGTGCTGGACTACTCCGGCGCCGGCAAGTTCTTCATCGACCTGTCCTTCGCCGCGTTCAAGCGCAGCCGTACTGCGCCCGGCCGGACCGTCACGATGGCCGGCTTCCTCCTCGGCAGCGTCTCAGGCTCCGGTACTGCGACCGCCGTCTCGCTGGGCACCGTCTCGTGGCCGATCCTGCGTCGTGCGGGCTACCCGGCCGAGCCCGCCGGCGGCATGCTCGCGGCCGCCGGGATCGGCGCGATCCTGTCGCCGCCGACGCTGGGTGCCGCCGCGTTCATCATCGCCGAGTTCCTGCAGGTGTCGTACCTGACCGTGCTCGGCTATGCGGTGATCCCGACGATCCTGTACTACCTGGGCATCCTGCTCGCGATCGAGATGGACGCCCGCAGGCACGGCACCACCGAGGGTGAGACTTCCACCCAGTCCGCCTGGAAGCTGCTCATCCGGTTCGGCTACCACTTCCTGTCGTTGTTCGTGATCATCGCGTTCATGGCCGTGGACGTGCCGCCGTTCAAAGCGGTCGTGTACGCCGTACTGATCCAGTTCGGGCTGTCCTTCCTGGACAAGGAGCACCGGCTGACGGCAGGACGTCTCTTCCTGGCCCTTGCCCAGGGCACCCGTTCGGTGCTGCCGGTGGTGGCGACGTGCGCGACCGCCGGAGTGATCGTCGCGGTGACCACGCAGACCGGGCTCGGACTCAACCTGGCCGCGATCATCGTCGACGCGGCCAAGGGGCTCACCGACAACCACACCGTGGTGCTGATCCTGACCGTGGTGCTGTCGGCGTTCGCAGTACTGGTGCTCGGGCTCGCTGTCCCGGTGACCGCGTCGTTCATCATCGCGGCCGTGATCATCGCGCCGGCGCTGGTGCAGCTGGGCATCACCCAGCCCGAGGCGTACATGTTCATCTTCTACTACGCCGTCCTGTCCGAGGTGTCGCCGCCGACCGCGCTGGCCGCCGTCGCGACCTCCGCGATCACGGGCGGCAGGGTGATGGCGACGATGTGGCAGGCCTGGAAGTACACGCTGCCCGCGTTCCTGGTGCCGTTCGCGTTCGTGCTGACCGACAACGGCGCCAACCTGCTCGGCCAGGGCGACCTGCTCGGCATGGTGTGGACCCTCGCGGTCTCCATGCTCGCCGTCGCCGCGCTGGCCGTCGTCACCGGTGGCTGGATCTTTGTCGCGACCGGCTGGCTCGAGCGGTTGCTGTGCGTCCCGGCCGCTCTGCTGCTGCTCTACCTCGCGCCCGTAACCATCGGCGCCGGAATCGGTTTGCTACTTGTCGCCGTCGTCATCAATCTGGTCCGGCGGCAACGCCAGGCTGAACCAACGGAAGGACCCGCCACTTCATGAGAATCCGTCGACGCTTCCCCGCCGCCGTGGTCGCGGTCGCAGCCGCCGTCTCGCTGGTTGCTTGCGGTGGGCAACGAGAGCCCGAGGGTGGGGCCGCCGGTACCGACGGTGGCCGGCTGACCATCGCCACCGGCAACACCACCGGGGTCTACTACCAGCTCGGTGGCGCGATGGCGAAGGTGATCTCGGAGAAGGTCGAGGGCTACCGGGCGACCGCGAGCGAGACCGGCGCCTCGGTGCAGAACGTCCAGGGCCTGGTGGCGGGCAACTACGACATCGCCTTCTCGCTGGGTGACACCGCGGCCGACGCGGTCAACGGCGAGCACAGCTTCAAGACCAAGCAGGACGTCGTCGCGCTGACCCGGCTCTACCCGAACTACACCCAGGTCGCCGTCCGCGCCTCGTCCGGGATCACCAAGATCGCGGACCTGAAGGGCAAGCGGGTCTCCACCGGTTCGCCGAACTCCGGTACCGAGGTGATCGCCCGGCGGCTGCTCGAGGCGGCGGGCCTCGACCCGGCCCATGACGTCACCGCCCAGCGGCTCGGTCTGCCGGAGTCGGTCGACGCGATGAAGTCGGGCTCGATCGACGCGCTGATCTGGTCCGGTGGGCTGCCGACCGGCGGCATCACCGACCTGATGACGAGCATGGGCAAGAACGTCAAACTGATCCCGATCGCGGACCTGCTGCCCCCGCTGACCAAGAGCTACGGCACGATGTATGCCCAAGGCAACATTCCGGCGGCGACCTACAAGCAGCCGGCCGACGTCGCGACGATCATCGTGCCGAACGTCCTGCTGGTCCGCAAGAACATGTCGGACGAGCTGGCCGAGAAGCTGACCAGGGCGATCTTCGAGAACAAGGAGACGCTGGTCCAGGTGAACGCCGCGGCGAAGGGGATCAAACTGGAGGAGGCCGCCAACACCGCACCGGTGGAACTGCATCCCGGCGCCAAGAAGGCGATCGAGTCCTTGAAGTAACCCATGATCCGCGTCCTCCCCCGCACACCAGGCGCAGCGGGGGAGGGCGCAGGGACCCACCGCCGCACACCAGGCGCAGCGGCGGCGGGAACCAGGCCCACCCTCACAACCAGGCGCAGTGGGGGAGGGTTTCAGGTCGGGCCCGTCCCATCGGAGGCATCCGGTGGTGACGGGCCCGATCGCTGTCGCCGGCTAGTCCTCTTCGCTGTCCGGGATCGGGGTGCCGCGCAGGTAGTGGGACAGGGCCGAGTCCCGCTTCGGGTGCGCGTGGTACTTCGCCGGTACGACGCGACCCTCCGCGCTGTCCCACGCGAGATCGGCCAGCCGCCACATCCGGTGCGCCAGCCGGCCCGCAGTACCGGTGTGCGGTGAGAACGGGTGCGCGCGGGTCGGTGCGACCTCCTCGGCGGAGAGCAGGTCGTTGGTCAGCGTGGTGACGCCGTCGTCGTCGAGTTCTTCGCCGATCATCCGGCTGTAGTCCGCCTCGAGTTGCTCGTGCTCGTCCAGCAGTTGGTCGATCACCTGCCAGACGTCACCCACCTCGAGGTGCTGAACCCGGCTGTCGCCGTACTGGCGGGCTTTGAGGAACCGCAGTGCTCTCTCGAGTTGCCGCGCGTTGGCGACGTACCGGCTGACCAGGCGGCGGCCGTCGGGGAGGTGTCTCACGTGGGGGAGCAGGACGTCCTCCGCGGCGGCCAGATGCTGGGCCGCGATCGCGTAGAACCAGTCGGTCTCGTGCCGGCGATCGGGGCGCGCCGCCTCCGGTTCGTGCGCCGGGGCGGCCAGGTCGCGGATCATGGCGTGCTCGTAGGTCAGGGCGATTTCAAGGGTCGAAGCGGTCATCGGAACCATCTCCTGGGGGGTACTTCCCACTCTGCGCTCGACCCCGCCGATGCGCAACTGCGCCACCACGCCCTGTCACCTTCGCTCCGCTCGGTGACGGGTGACCCGGGATTGTCGCCCGGGTCGCAAATGTTCGGACGTCACGAGCAGCCCGTCCGCCGTGAACTCAGGCTTCGGAGCTCTTCTTCCACAGGTTGATACCGGCCTCGACGGCGTCGGCGTCGATGGCTTCGAGCTCTTTCTGGCTGAACTTCAGGTTCTTCACGGCGGCCAGGCTGTCCTCCAGCTGGCTGACGCTGGAGGCGCCGATCAGGGCGCTGGTGACGCGGTCGTCGCGCAGCGTCCAGGCGAGCGCCAGCTGGGCCACCGACTGGCCGCGCTGCTGGGCGATCTCGTTCAGCGCGCGGACGTGCTTCAGGGTCTCCTCGGTCAGCATGTCGGTGCTGAGCGACTTGCCCTGGGTCGCCCGGGAGCCTTCCGGCACGCCGTTCAGGTAGCGGTTGGTGAGCACTCCCTGCGCCAGCGGCGAGAAGGCGATCACGCCGACCCCGAGCTCGCCGACGGCGTCGAGCAGGTCCTCCTCGATCCAGCGGTTCAGCATCGAGTACGACGGCTGGTGGATCAGCAGCGGCGTACCGAGCTCGTCGAGGATCCGGGCCGCCTCGCGGGTCTTCTCGGCGGAGTACGACGAGATGCCGGCGTACAGCGCCTTGCCGGAGCGGACGGCCGCGTCGAGCGCGCCCATCGTCTCCTCCAGCGGGGTGTCCGGGTCGAAGCGGTGCGAGTAGAAGATGTCGACGTAGTCCAGGCCCATCCGGCCCAGCGACTGGTCGAGCGAGGACAGCAGGTACTTGCGGGACCCGCCGCCCTGGCCGTACGGACCGGGCCACATGTCGTAGCCGGCCTTGGTGGAGATCAGCAGCTCGTCGCGGTACGGCTTGAAGTCGCGCGCGAAGTGCCCGCCGAAGTTGGTCTCGGCCGAGCCGTACGGCGGGCCGTAGTTGTTCGCCAGGTCGAAGTGGGTGACGCCGAGGTCGAACGCCCGGCGCAGGATGTCGCGCTGGGTGTCGAGCGGCTTGTCACCACCGAAGTTGTGCCACAGGCCCAGCGAGATCGCCGGCAGCTGCAGCCCACTGCGGCCACTGCGCCGATAGGGCATCTGGTCGTCGTACCGGTCCGGAGCGGCTACGTAGTCAGTCACAACTCAGCAGTCTGCCCCATGTCGTGACAAGTCCGCGAACCCTTGTTTTCCGCGGGTTGTGAGTCTCAGAGCCGGGGCTTCTTGATCAACCCAGCCCACGGTGGAGGCGGTGACGACGCGTAGAACCGCAGTACGCCGAGTAGCCGACTGGCCGGCGGAGCAGTCCAGTGCCGCTGCCCGGGTTGCGGGCCCTTGGGTGAGGTTGCCCAGCCCCCAGCCGAGGTGAAACCAGAGAATGCTCGCCTCCAGCCCCTCACCACCGCGGTAGTCGGCGAGCATGGCCACCACCTGCTCCAACCGCAGCTTGGCGAACTCCATGCCAGGCGGACCCCAAGCGGCGTCACCCAAGTCGATCAGCCCTTGCAGTTGGTTGTCGTGGGCCATCAAGTTCTGCAACGCCACGTCACCGTGCAGCAGCACCTGCGACTGGTCCTGGGGGATGAGGGTCTGCAGATGGTCGAACGCGGCGAGAAGCCAGTTCGCAGTACCGGAGGGCGTCGACCAGGTCTGTGCCGCGGACCTTCTCGAGAACCATGTGGCGGTGCGGGGGATGCGGAGGAAGAGGTGGTCGCCAAGGGTTTAGGCGTGGTTGGCGACTCCTCCTGGCACTTCGTGGATGGTGTGCTCGGGGATGCCGTAGCGGGTGGCGAGGGCGTGGCGGAGGGGTGGGTGCATGGGGGAGATACTGGCGGATGTGCGGAGAGATCTGGATCCGGAGAGTGTCAGTGGTAGGGATTTCTACGCTGTGCTGAATGCGGTGGTGGTGCCGCGGCCGATCGCGTGGGTGTCGAGCCGGTCGGCGGACGGGGTGCTCAATCTGGCGCCGCACTCGTTCTTCACGGTGGCGTGTGTGCGGCCGCCGATGGTGCAGTTCACCTCGGTCGGGCGCAAGGACAGCCTGGTGAACGTCGAGGCGACCGGCGAGTTCGTGGTGAACTTCGCGGCCGAGCCGCTGTTCGAGCAGGTGAACGCGACCGGGACGAACTTCCCGGCCGAGGTGGACGAGTTCGCCGCGGTCGGACTGCACCCCGAGCCGAGTACGACGGTCGCCGTGCCGCGGGTGGCCGAGTCGCCGGTCGCGATCGAGTGTTCGCTGCACACCACCTTGGAACTGGGCGACTCGACCGTGGTGATCGGCCGGGTGCGGTGGATCAGCATCGACGAGTCGGTGCTGGACGGGAACCATCCGGAGATCACCAAGCTGCAACCGCTCGCGCGACTGGGGCGCAACGAGTGGTCCACCCTCGGCGAGATCCGGGACATCAGCCGGATCCGGTACGCCGACTGGCCGGGCGACTACGCGGGTCCGCGCAACGTCTGACCGGTAAGGGATGTTTGGTTGCCCGGAATTCTTTTGGGTTCTCACCCATCCGGGGCGGTGATCGGTCCGAAGTACCGGCATGACCACGAGAAAACGACGGGCCCTGGCAGCGCTGGGAGGTTTGCTCGCCGCAGGCGCAGGACTCGGCCTCGGCGAACTCACCGCGGCACTGGCCGGTGGTACGTCGCCCGTGGTCGGGGTCGGCACCCAACTGATCGACCTGGCACCGGGCGCCGCCAAGGACTTCGCAGTCAAGAACCTGGGCACGGCCGACAAACCGGTTCTCATCGGTACTGTTCTGCTGGCGGTCGCCGTTTTCGCCTTGGTAGCAGGCGCAATCGGCGCCACCAAGCCTCGGGTTGCCGTCGCTCTGACCGTTCTTCTCGGTGCTCTGGCGATCCTCGCGGCCGCCACCGGCCGTACTCTCGCCACCAATCACTTCGTTCAAGTCCTGCCCGGCGTCATCACGTTGCTGATAGCCACAATCGGCATGCTGCTCGTCCTCCGAGCACTGCCCCCCAATCCCTTCGGCGGCGCCGGACGCCGGAAGATCCCCGCCGCCGAAGGCCCCACCACCACCGAGGCCGCAGCGCCGGAGGGGTTTGATCGGCGGAGATTTATGGGGACTGCGATGGCTCTAGGGGTTGCCGGGGTCGGCGGGCTTGGTACTTCGCTGGTGCTGCCGGGAGGTGTCAGCGAAGCGACGCGGCGGGCGATCAGACTGCCACTGCCCGCGAGCCGGGCGAAGGCGATACCGGCCGCCGCGATGTCCGAGGTGCAAGGTGTGAGCCGGTTCGTCACGCCGAACCCGAGCTTCTACCGGGTCGACACGTTGCTCACCGTGCCCAAGGTCGACCCGCGGACCTGGGAACTGCGGATCCACGGGCTGGTCGACCGCGAGCTCCGGTTGAGCTTCGCCGACTTACTCAACCGGCGGCTGATCGAACGCGACATCACCCTGACCTGTGTCTCGAACGAGGTGGGCGGCCCGTACGTCGGCAACGCCCGCTGGATCGGCGTACCGATCGCCGAACTGCTGCGCGAGGCCGGGGTCCGCGACGGTGCCGACGCGGTCAAGTCGACCAGCGTCGACGGTCTCACCATCGGTACGCCGTTGCAGGCACTGACCGACGGGCGCGACGCGATGCTGGCCGTCGGCATGAACGGTGAGCCGCTCCCGTTCGAGCACGGCTTCCCGGTCCGGATGGTGGTGCCCGGCCTGTACGGGTACGTCTCCGCGACCAAGTGGATCGTCGACTTCGAGGTCACCAGGTTCTCCGAGTTCAGCGCGTACTGGACCGATCGCGGCTGGTCCGTCGAGGCGCCGATCAAGACTTCCTCGCGGATCGACGTACCGAAAGGCTTTGCGCGGATCAAGGCGGGACCGGCCGTCGCGGCCGGCGTCGCCTGGGCGCAGTACCGCGGGATCGCGAAGGTCGAAGTGCAGGTCGACGACGGTGACTGGCAGTCCGCGACGCTCGCGGCCGAGGACACCATCGACACCTGGCGGCAATGGACGTTCCGCTGGAACGCCACGCCGGGCAACCACAAACTCACCGTCCGGGCGACCGACGCCACCGGCGAGGTTCAGACAGCCGACCGCGCGGCCCCGAGACCCAACGGTTCAAGCGGTCTTCACAACACCGTCGTCATGGTCGAGTAACCGGCCCTGCATCACCTACCAACACACCACCTACCGCTCCGCGCACGACCGCACCGCGTAGACCGCAGTGCTCCTCATCGCACGCCCTGGCGGCACATCAGTGTTGCGCCGGGAATCCATCCGAAGGAGAAGGATCGTCATGTCCAACACCATCAAGCGCGTCGCCCTGGCTGCCTCCGCCGTTTCGTTGCTCTTCGCAACTGCCGCCTGTGGCGGTGGCGACGACGCCGCCAGCTCGGCACCCTCGAGCACGGCCACCTCGTCCGCGCCGGCCGAGACGCCCTCCGCCTCTGCGTCGATGGACAACGCGGCCGGTCTGGTCGGGCCGGGCTGTGCCGACTACGCGAAGGCGAACCCGACCGGTGCCGGTTCGGTCGACGGGATGGCGGCCGAACCGGTGGCCACCGCCGCCTCCGGCAACCCGCTCCTCAAGACCCTGGTTGCCGCGGTCTCCGGCAAGCTGAACCCCAAGGTCGACCTGGTCTCCACCCTCAACGGCGGCGAGTTCACCGTCTTCGCCCCGGTCGACTCCGCGTTCGCCAAGATCCCGGCCGCGACCATCAACACGCTCAAGACCAACGACGCGCTGCTCAGCAGCATCTTGACCTACCACGTCATCCCCGGCCAGCTCGACCCGGCCGCGGTCGTCGGTAAGCAGACCTCCGTCCAGAAGGGCGCCGTCACGGTCACCGGCTCCGGCGACAACCTGATGGTCAACAACGCCAAGGTCATCTGCGGCGGCGTGAAGACCGCCAACGCGACCGTGTACCTGATCGACACCGTCCTGATGCCCCCGGCGGCCTGACCACCAGTCAGACCGTCAGTCAGAACGCAGCCACGCCCGCTGGGCGGCGCCTCCTGTCCCGGGGGTGCCGCCCAGCAGTGCTGTGGCTCAGCTGGGCAGGACGTACAGGCTGAGACTGGTGAGACTCAGGGTGATGACGGCTGTGTACAGGGCGGCGACGGTGGCCGGTCGCCTGAAAGGTGCCGCGAGCAACCGTTCGCGCCGGATCCGGAGTCCTGACAGCATGCAGGCCTGGTCGGCAGTCGGGGAGAAGTGGTCCATCGCTGTGAGCAGCGGTTCGCGGTAGCCGCGCCGGACCGCCTCGGCGTCGGCGCAGAGTTCGAGGAGGAGGTTGATCTCGGCTTCGGTGGCCGCGATCGCCTTGGAACGCGGGAACCCCTTGCGGAGTGCGGAAAACGGGAACCTCGCGAGGTCGTGACGGCCGTCGATGTGGCCGTGCTCGTGTGCGAGGACCGCCTCCAGTTCCGTGGGAGAGAGTCGCTCGAGCGCTCCGGACGTCGCGACGATGCGGGGGTTCCTCCCGGGCACGGTGTACACCAGTACGCCCTGGTGCGGTACGACGGTCAGCTGTGGATGGCTGGCGTCCGCGATGATGTCGAGCAGGGCGCGATGTCTGGCTCGGCTGCGTGACCGGCTGACGCCCGTGCTCAGTTGCAGGCCCGCCCCGATCGCGACGATGCCCAGAGCAGCCAGGAGTCCGGCCGTCTGCGGCAGGCTGAGTCGGAGCGGCCGGGTGGCGCCGAGCGCGGGGACCACTCCGAGTCCCAGGCTGTTGAGAGCCAGCGTGACGAGCAGCCCGATCAGCGAGGCGCCGGCGGTGAAGACGATCAGATGCCAGAGAACCACGGCCTGACGCGGATGAGCCCGAGTCCAGGCCCGCCCATACACAGCGCCGGACAGAGCAAGCGACCCCAGCAGCGCCGCCGCATGATGCCAGACGTAAACCATCCTCAGCCCTACAGACGCCGACCGCCGCCGCCGCTGCGGCGACCGCCGTCGCCGCCACCACTCCCGCTGTTGCCACCAATCCCGCTGCTGCTGGCGCTGCCGCTGTCGTCCAGGGCGCCGCGGAGGGTGTCGGCCTCGTCTGGGGTGACGGATCGTGCGAAGTACGCGAGCGCGGCGTCGCGGTCGGTGGTCAGCTGGAGGGCTTGCATCATCAGTTCGGCCACGAACTCCTCCCGGCGGCCCGCTGCCTGATACGACCATGAACGTCCGTCACGAGTGCGTGTCACCAGCCCTTTGCGGACCAGGCGTTCCAGGACCGTTCGGACGGTCGCGTAGGCGAGCTTGCGCTCGGCGCAGTCGGCTTGCACTTCCCGCGCGGAGGTCGGCGCGTCGCGCGACCACAGAACCTCCAGGAAAGCCCGCTCGAGTGTGCCCGGCCGCGACGGCCCCTCGCGGGTCAGGCCTGGATCGTCAGTCACGCAGCCCATCGTCCCACGCACGGGCGACTGCAACTGATCTGCTATCTACTGTAGTGTTACAAGCTGTAGCACTTCAAGACGAGTGGGGAGCTGGGCGGATGGTCGGACTGTGGACCTCACTGAGCGAGAGCCTGCTGGTCTCCGCGCTGGTCGTCTATGTACTGGCGACGCTCGCCTTCAGCGTGCGGTCAGCTTTACTCCGCAGCGCATCACCCGACCGCGGGGAGGTGCGGACCGCGGTGGTGGGGCGGGATGTGGCGGGCATGGTTGGGGTGAGTTTGTCCGTCTTGGCGTTTGGGCTGGTTGGGGTGGGGGTGGTTGTTCGGACGGTGGCTGGGCGTCAGCCGGTGCTGGGGAACATGTTCGAGTTTGCGATCGTCTCGGTGTTTACTGCGACCGGCGCCTTCTTGTTGATCGGCCGAAAGACCGGGCAGTCCCGGCAGTTGGGGCTGCTGGCGATTCTGCCGGTGACCATCACGCTGACCCTCGCCCTCGTCGTCCTGTACGACGAACCGGGCGGGCTGGTGCCGGCCCTGCAGTCGTACTGGATGACCATCCACGTGACAGCGGCCGCCCTCGCGGTCGGGGCGGTCACGGTCGGCACCGTCGGATGTGCGTTGCAACTGCGCGCCCAGCGCCGTGGTGATGCCGACGCGGTCGGTCGGGCGGATGCGGTGGCGCGGGGCGCCTATGCATTCGCCTTCCCGGTCTGGACGTTCGCGGTGACCACTGGCGCGGTCTGGGCGCAGTACGCGTGGGGCCGCTACTGGGGCTGGGACCCCAAAGAGGTGTGGGCGTTCGTCACCTGGATCTTCCTGGCCGCGTACCTGCACTCCCGACACACCAGGGGAGTCGGCAAACGCACCACCGCCGTGGTCGGCATCGTTGCCTACGGCACCTTGTTGTTCAACTTCGTCGGAGTCAATGTCTGGTTCACCGGCCTGCACTCCTATGCGGGCCTGTGAGCGACCTTCGCCACCACCCGGAGTACCTGGATGACTGACCTGCCCCTCATCATCGCGAGCGGGATCGCCTTGCTGACAGCAGCCGCCACCGCGGTCTGTGTGATTCGCGATCGACTCCCCGGCTGGTACCTGATCGGCGCCCTCGCCGCCTTGGAGCTCGCGTTACTGGCTGCCTGCGTGATCGGCGTACTGCAGGTACTGCGTACCGATCTGCCCGTCGAGCGTGGGACTGTCATCGCCTACCTGGTTGCGATGTTGATCCTGGCTCCCGCGTCGACCCTCTGGGCGCTGGTCGAACAGAGCCGGTTCGGAACCGCGGTCATCATCCTGGCCTGCCTGGCCGTCCCCGCGATGGCGGCCAGAGTCCAGCAGGTCTGGGACGCGGCCAGTGTCTGAAGCCACCGTCCGCTCGATTTCCAGCGGAGCCGGCCGAACACTCACGGCCCTCTATGCCTTGTTCGCCCTTGCCGCTACCGGACGTTCCACTGTTCAGTTGTTGACCCGCGCGGATCAGGCGCCACTGGCCTACAGCCTGTCAGCCGTCGCGGCGGTCATCTACGTCGTCGCCGCAGTCTGCCTGACGATCGGCAACCGCGCCCGTCGGGTTGCCATCTGCGCATGCTCGATCGAACTGCTCGGCGTGATCGGCATCGGAGCGCTCAGCTACGCCGAACCCGCTTTGTTCTCCGACCGAACCGTGTGGTCCCACTTCGGGCAAGGCTATGGATACCTCCCTGTCGTGTTGCCGATTCTCGGCCTGTGGTGGTTGCTGCGCACGAGGCCGAACGCCTGACCACCTCGCGTCATGTTCGTCGGCCGAGTTCGTGGAGGAGGGCGACGAGACGAGGTGACAGCGCTGGGCCTGGGGTGTCGGTTGCTCGCGTTGCCAGTTGCCATCCTTCTTGGGTGACCAGGTAGACCCAGGGGCTCAGCGGGCCGGGGTCGGTGGCGTGGGAGCGGCCGGTCAGGTTGAGCATCATGCCGAGGGCCGGGATGGCGGACAGGTCGGTGATCACGTGCACCAGCAGTAGGTGCCGGGCCGGCATCGCCGCCAGTACGCCGTACTGCGGATTCTCCACGTGCAACGACTCGCGGAGGACGGTGTCGAGCACGAGTGCCCGTGATGCCGCGAAGCTGCTCCCGCTGATCATGGCCACGCGCGTTCCGTCGTACTCCGCGTAGGCGACGGAATCGGTCATGGCGCGCAGGTTGCGCAGACCGTGGGTCTCCGCCTCGGCCCAGGTGAGGCCGAGGTTGCTCGCTGGGTCGAAGTACATCGTGATCGTGCCGTCGGTGTTCGCGCTCGGCACCGACAACAGGCCTGGCACGAACTCAGGTGCCGCGCCGGTCAGCCGTGGGTCGAGTGAGTCCTTGGGGACGAGGCGTTGCAGGAGCTCGCGTTGCGGATCTGCTGGTAGCGGTGGGGCGCCGCGGCGGAGTGAGCTAGCCAGGGTGTCGAAGTGCTCGCTGACCAGGCGTGGCCAGTGGTCCGGTCGCTCGCCGGCCACGAGCCTCGCCAGATTTGTCAGTCCAGCTTCGAACTTCTCCGCCGGCGCCGATCCGTGCTCGGCTGGGTGGAACTGCAGGATGAGGGCGCCGCGGCTGTCGTAGTGTCCGCGCAGGCCGCACTCGGCGGCGGCCTCGAGACTCAGCCGCACCAGGTGCGCCCCCTCGGCCGGAGACAACGGCACCAACGGATGTCGCCCCGGCGCGCGGCGGGCGCCCGTGGGGTGGTTGCCTGGGGCATGTTTGGTGGGGTTGTTGTGGATGGTCATGGTGTCCACCTCCTCGACAGGGAAAGTACGAGGGTTTGGGTGGGTGGTGGTCGGTGCTTTTGGGGGCTGTGGACAAGTGGGCGGTTATCCTGCGGTGGCCGACCAACCAGGACCGATCGGTCAACCCAGCATCAAGCGAGCGACCAGGTCGAATCAGCATCGAGGAGCGACACCATGCCCGCCACGCCCAGCGCAGACAGCTCACCCGTTGCGCACCAGACGGTGGCGAGTCGCCCCGCGTCGGCCACTCGGTTGTCGCTGTCGCACCTCACCGCGCAGCACGAGACCAACCTGCTCGGCACCATCCACGGCGGCGTCGTCATGACGTTGGTCGACTCGGCCGCCGGTGTCGTCGCGGCCCGGCACTCGGGTGGTCCCGCGGTCACCGCGTCGATGGACGAGATGGTCTTCCTAGTTCCGGTTCGGGTCGGTGACGTGGTGCACTTCACCGCCCAGGTGAACTGGACCGGCCGCAGCTCGATGGAGATCGGCGTCCGGATCACCGCCGATCGGTGGGACGCGGTCGGTCCGCAGGTGCACGTCGCGACGGCGTACCTGGTGTTCGTGGCGGTCGACGAGGAGGGCAAGCCGCGGCCCGTACCGCAGGTGGTGCCGGAGACCGACGAGGATCACCGCCGGATGCGAGAGGCGGAGATCCGCCGCAGCCACCGGCTGGCCCGCCGGCAGGCGATCATCGCGTCGCGCGAGGCGACCGAATGAATCTGCTCCGTGGCGCTCGGCGGAACCCGTCCGCGATCCTGCTGGTCGTTCAGTTGCTCGGTGTGCTGGTCTACCCCGCGATGGAGGGTTCGCGAGGTGGCCGGGTCGGCTTCGAGATCCTCGGCATCGTCGTCCTGACCCTCGCGGTGTTCTCGGTACGGTCCACACCCGGCCTCACCTGGATCAGCGTCGGCCTCGGGATCCCGGCCGTGGTGCTCTCGCTGGTGGATGTGTTCTGGCCGTCAGTGGCTGTCGTGGTGATCTCCGGCGCGCTCCACGCGGTGTTCTACTTCTACGCGGCTTACAGCCTGCTCCGGTACATGCTGTCCGACCATGACGTCAGCACCGACGAGCTCTGGGCGACCGGGGCGACTTTCACCTTGGTTGCTTGGGGTTTCGCCTACGTGTTCGTCTTCGTCCAGGCGCTCGTCCCGGGCAGCTTCACCGCCGCGGTGAACCCGCAGGACGATCGCACCTGGATGGAACTGCTGTTCCTCAGCTTCACCACGCTGTCCAGCACCGGGCTGAGTGACATCGTCCCGATCACCTCGTGGGGCCGGTCCGTGGTGATGCTCGAGCAGCTGGCCGGTCTCGGGTACGTCGCGATGGTGGTGTCCCGCCTCGTCGGCCTGACCGTCGCCAAACGCACCTGACCTCAGCGCATCACCCCGAAGCGCGCACCGGCTAGGTGCGCGGCCAGGTCGCCAGCAGGTCGGCCGCGGCGCGCTGTGCGACCTCGGGTGCGGACTCCATTGCCGCCACCCGGAAGCACACCAGCGCACCCTCGTGCAGCAACAGCAACCGGTCCGCGAGCTCGCCGGTGTCGGCGAAGCCGGCCAGCTCCGCCTGCGCCATGAACTCGGCCCGCATCCACTGCTTCTGCGCCACGATCACCGGCATCGCGGGATGGTCCGGCGCCGCCAGTTCCACGCTCGCGTTGATGAAACCGCAGCCTCGGCGCGACTCCGCCAGCCAGTCGGTCAGTGCCGCGAACAGCGCGAGGATCATCTCCTCCGGCGACTCCGGCCGGCGCTGCGCCAGCTGGTCGTCCAGGAACGCGTGCCAGACCCGGTTCCGCTGCTCGAGGTACGCCGCGATCAACCGATCCTTCGACCCGAATCGGTCGTACAAGGTCTTCTTGGTCACCTCGGCGGCGTCCGCGATCGCATCGACGCCGACCGTGCGGATCCCGCGCTCGTAGAACAACGTCGACGCCGCGCTGAGAATGCGTTCTCCCGCGGGCGTCAACCGCGCCGCCTCGCGCTCACCGCGGTCGGTCAGAAGTCTCGCCTGCTGAACAACCATACTGACAGTATACCGACCGGTATGGTTACTTAACCCCATGACCACCACGCAGCTGCAAAAGGACCAGCCGGTACGCCGGGCCGCCAAGCCGCGGGTCCTGCCGATCCTGGCCGGCGCGGGCTTCGTCGTGTTCTGGAGCAGCGGCTTCATCGGCGCGAGGTGGGGCACGGAGTACACGTCTGCCTTTGATTTGCTCGCCTGGCGCTACCTGGTCGCCGGAGGCCTGGCTGCCGCCGTACTGCTGATGCGCAGGCCGAAGCTGACCCGCAGAGACGTCATCACGCACGCAGTGATGGCCTTCCTCACCCAGTGCGTCTACCTCGGCCTGATCTTCACCGGCATCGACCACGGCATCTCTGCCGGCGTCACGGCTCTCATCGGCTCCCTGCAGCCGATCCTGATCGCCACGGTGGCCGGACCATTGCTCGGAGAGCGGGTCAGCCCGCGGCAGTGGGCCGGCCTCCTACTCGGCCTAGCAGGCGTCGCGCTCGTAGTCGCCGACGATCTGGGCCGAAGCTCACTAGTCCTCTTCCTGCTCCCCATCGGTGGTCTTCTGGGACTAGTGGCCGGCACTGTCTGGGAACGGCGGCGAAAGCCGACTACCAACCTGCTGGACGCCCTGTGCTTGCAGAGTCTCGTCTCCTGCGCCTTCTTCGTCGCTGTAGCCGCCAGTACCGGACAGCTGACCGTGCCTCACCAGTTGCCGTTCTACGGCGCAGTGCTGTGGCTTGTCTTGTTGGCCACTGGCGGCGGCTGGGGCCTGTACCTCGTCAACCTCAAGCTGTCCGGCGCAACCAGGATCAGTTCGCTGCTCTACCTGGTGCCGCCGACCACGATGGTCTTCGCCTTCCTGCTGTTCGGTGAGACCATCGGCGCACTCGCGGCCGTCGGCATGCTGATCTGTGGGCTCGCCGTTCTGTTGATCACGGCTCGCCCAGGCGGCGCGAAGACCAGGATCTCGTTACGCTGCGACAATGGCGGAACCACGATGGCTGGATGACCAAGAGCAGCGAGCCTGGCGAGCGTTCATTGCGGCCCAGCGAGTGGTCAACAGCCGGATCGAGCAGCAGCTGCAACGCGACGCCGGCATGCCGCACACGTACTTCGAAATCCTGGTCCGGCTGTCCGACGCCAAGGACGGCCGGCTGCGGATGAGTGAGCTCGCCGTCGCCACCCTCGGCTCACGCAGCCGCCTCTCGCACGCCGTGAACCGGTTGGAGAAGGTCGGCTGGGTGCGCCGCGAGGGGGTCGAGTCGGACCGCCGTGGTCAGGTCGCGATCATCACCGAGGAAGGCCGCCAGAAGCTCCGGGACACCGCGCCCGGTCACGTCGAGACTGTCCGGCAGGCCGTCTTCGACGCGCTCACCCGCGAGCAGGTCGACCAGTTGCGGGAGATCTGCGCAGCGCTGGCCAGGCAGTCCGGCGGCTCGTACGACAGCGCTCTGTGGGAAGCAAAGCCCTCCGGTACCCCTGCCGGCTAGCGCCGTGGGCAAGAATGGCCGTGATGAAGACCACTCGACGCCGGGCCATGGCGGTAGCGGCTGCGGCCACTCTGCTGCTCGCAGGTTGTAGCAACTCGGACAGCCCGACAGCAGGCCCGAGTACTGCGCCCTCCTCCTCGATCACCCGGCAGTCGCCGAGCACCCCAACCCAAACGCCGTCCCAGACAACCCCCTCAACCACACCGAGCCAGACACCCGGCCAGACACCCGGCCAGACGCCCAGCCAGACGCCAGGCACGGCATGCGTCGACCAGAAGCTGCGGCAGCTGACCCCCAAAGAACAAGCGGCGCAGCTGATCATGACCGGCATCAGCACCAACGGCATGACCTCGGCAGAGCGAGCCATAGCCCGCGCCCAGAAGCCAGGCAGCCTCCTGCTGATGGGCCCCGGCGGCAGTGCCTCCCACACCCGTACTGCGATGGCCGCGGCGGCCACCACCGCCACAGTCAAAGGCATCCGCCCTCTCGTCGCCGCAGACCAGGAAGGCGGCCAGATCCAGCGCCTCAAGGGTTCCGGCTTCGATCGCATCCCCTCCGCGACCGTGCAGGCGACCTGGTCCGACGAGAAGCTCACAGCCCGCGCGAAGGGCTGGGCCGGCCAGCTCAAGCGGGCGGGGGTCAATCTCGACCTCGCGCCCGTCGCGGACGTAGTACCGGCTTCTCTTGGGGATGGCAATGCGCCGATCGGTGCGCTGGATCGTGGGTATGGCGACACCGCGGCCGAGGTCGGGCCGCACGTCACCGCGTTCATCAAGGGGATGCACGAGGCCGGGGTGATGACCTCGGTCAAGCACTTCCCGGGCCTCGGCCGGGTCAAGGGCAACACGGACTTCTCGTCGGGTGTGGTCGACACGGTCACCACCCGCAACGACGACGACCTCGCGCCGTTCGCCGCCGGGATCCAGGCAGGCTCGGACCTGGTGATGGTCTCCACGGTGACCTACACGAAGATCGATCCGAAGAACCGCGCCGTGTTCTCGCCGACCATCATCGGCGGCATGCTGCGCGGCGACCTCGGGTACGGCGGCGTCGTGATCACCGACGACGTCGGGGCGGCGGCAGAGGTCGCGTCCGTGCCCGCCGGCCAGCGGGCGACCCGGTTCGTCGCGGCGGGCGGCGACATCGTGATCACCGCCAAGGCCTCGCTCACCTCCGTCATGATCAACGCGTTGGTGGCGAAAGCCGAGCAGGACAAGGCATTCGCGGGCATGCTCCAGAGCAGTGTCCGCAGGGTGCTCACGCTGAAGCAGAACAATGGCCTGCTGAGCTGCGGATGAGCACGCCCGAGCAGGAGCCCGACTACCGGTTCACGCTGGCCAACGAGCGCACCTATCTGGCCTACTTGCGGACCTCGCTGGCTTGCTACGCGGGTGGCCTGTCCGCAGTACAGTTCCTGGATCTCGGGCCTGACCGCTGGCCTGCTCGCATCATCGGCGTTGTCCTGGTAGCCGCCGGGATCGCCACCACCGCCGGGGCGTTTCGCCGCTGGCAGTCAAATCTGACCGCGATGCGGACCGGCGGCCCACTTCCGGTGACCAAGCTGCCTTTGGTGCTAGGGGCAACCATCGCCGTGGTCGGCCTCATCGGCCTTGTGTTCAGTTTGTGGCGATGAACACAGAGCGTGATCCGGGTCTCCAGCCGGAGCGCACGCTGCTCGCCTGGCGGCGTACGGCGCTCGGTCTGGTCGTGAACGGCGGCCTGCTGCTTGCCTCCGGCCACGGTACGTCGAACGTCCGGCTGGGCCTCGGCATCGTCGTCACCGTGCTGGCGCTGGCCTGCTGGGCCGCTGTCAGCGCGGTCTACCGCCGGGGTGCCCAGCCGACCGAGCTGGGATCGCGCCGAGTACTGCGGCTGGCGGCCGGTCTGGTGCTGCTGGTCGGCGTGTTCGACCTCTATGCGGTCGTGACACGCTGAGTTCTTTCGGTCACTTTCCGGTCGCGCTGAGTCTACGTGTTCATCATCTCGCGGTACCTTGAGCAGGCGGATGCTCCGTCAGCGGTCCGTTGCCCCTAG
The DNA here is from genome assembly GCF_040639475.1 of Kribbella sp. NPDC023855. Lineage (NCBI taxonomy): Bacteria > Bacillati > Actinomycetota > Actinomycetes > Propionibacteriales > Kribbellaceae > Kribbella > Kribbella sp. NPDC023855. The sequence goes on along the minus strand of NZ_JBFAAA010000011.1, from coordinate 161,219 downwards.
CATGTTCACGGTTTGTCCCTCGTTCACCCGGAGCTTGAAGTGCCGTTACGTCTGCGTCCGAACGACCCGACGTTCTACGACCTTTTCACCGAATCCGCCAATCACCTGGTCGACGGATCCCGCATCCTGGCCGAGCTGCTCGGCAGCACGGCCGGATCAGGACTGTCGGCGAGCCAACAGATCGCCGTCCAGATGAAGGATGCCGAACACGCGGCGGACGAGACGACCCACTCGATCATCCGCCGGGTCAACTCGACCTTCGTCACCCCGTTCGACCGGGAGGACATCTACCGGCTGGCCTCCGACCTCGACGACGTGATGGATTACATGGAGGAGGCGGTCGACAACGTCCACCTCTTCTCCCTCACCAGTCTGCCGGCCGAGGTGGCCGAGCAGATCGAGGTGCTGCAGCGGATGGCGGCACTGACCGCCGAGACGATGCCGCGGCTGCGCACGATGAAGGACCTGGCCGAGTACTGGATCGAGATCAACCGGCTGGAGAACACCGGTGACGCGGTCCACCGCCGGATCATCGCGAAGCTGTTCAGCGGCGAGTTCGACGCGCTGACGGTGATGAAGGTGAAGACCGTGGTCGACCTGCTGGAGGCCGCCATCGACGCCTTCGAGCACGTCGCGAACTCGGTCGAACAGATCGCCGTCAAGGAGAGCTGAGCGTGGAGCTCGCGCTCGTCATCGCGGTCATCGTCATCGCGCTCGCCTTCGACTACACCAACGGTTTCCACGACGCCGCGAACGCGATCGCGACGTCGGTCTCCACCCGGGCGCTGACGCCCCGGGTGGCCCTGGTGATGGCGGCGGTGATGAACTTCGTCGGTGCCTTCCTGGGCACCGAGGTGGCCGACACCGTCGGCAAGGGCATCATCAACGTGCCCACCGGTCAGCACGGCCTGGTGGTGGTGATCGCCGCCCTGGTCGGCGCCATCACCTGGAACATGATCACCTGGTACTTCGGCCTGCCGTCGTCGTCCTCGCACGCCCTGATCGGCGGCCTGGTCGGCGCCGGGCTGGCCTCCACCAGCGTGGTGCTGTGGAGCGGGATCCTCGACAAGGTCGTGATCCCGATGATCCTGTCGCCCGCCATCGGCTTCCTCGGCGCGTTCCTGCTGATGACCGCGATCCTGTGGATCTTCCGGCGCAGCAACCCGGGCAAGACCACCCGCGGGTTCCGGCTGGCGCAGTCGCTGTCGGCGGCCGCGATGGCGCTCGGGCACGGTCTGCAGGACGCCCAGAAGACGATGGGCGTGATCTTCCTGGCGCTGCTCACCACCGGGCACGTCGACAAGGGCGACGGCATCCCGACCTGGGTGAAGATCTCGGCCGCGACCGCGATCTCGCTGGGCACGTACTCCGGCGGCTGGCGGATCATGCGCACCCTGGGCCGCCGGATCATCCACCTCGACCCGGCTCGCGGCTTCGCCTCCGAGGCGGTCGCGGCGACCGTGCTCTACGTGATGGCGATCGGCCTGCACGCGCCGGTCTCGACCACGCACACGATCACCTCAGCGGTGATGGGCGCGGGCGCCACCAAGCGGCTGTCAGCGGTTCGCTGGGGCGTCGCGAAGGGCATCGTGACCGCCTGGGTGCTGACCATCCCCGCCGCCGGTGTCGTCGCGGCCGGCGTCTATGGGATCGCGCACCTGATCCTCGAGTAACCGCGCGACTGGGGGAGTCAGCGGTTCCAGCGGCGTACGGACTTCGCGAGGTCCTTGGGGCGCAGGGTCGCGACCGCGCTCTCCCAGTTGTTGTAGAGCGAGTCGCCGAGCAGGGTGAGGCTCAGGAAGGCCTGCGGCCGGACGGCCATCACCCAGGTCGCGGCGGCCGCGTGGCCCTGCTGGTAGAGCAGCCGGTCGGCCGTCGCCTCGATCCGGTCCTTGTCGGCGCTGGGCGCCATGTTGATGGTGGCCCAGGCCTTCACGATCGCGGAGTCCTTCGCGGTCATCTGCGCCAGATAGGTCAGCGGGCCGCGCCACGAGCCGCGGCGGCCGAGACCGTCCAGGCTCTCCAGCGGGAACCAGCCGTTCTGGCAGCGCCGGCCGTTCACCGCCGACTCGATCTCCCGGGCCTGGTCCGGCCGCAGGTTCTGCGTCGCCCAGTAGAGGAAGTAGACCCCGACGTCCGGAATCTCCTCCGCGACGTTGCTCGGAATACTCAGCTTCCCCGGTTCGAAGAGATGCAGCTCTTCCTCTGATCCGTACAAAATCGTCATTCCCCCACCCAGCCCGATGACCGCAGGCGTGGCGCCCGGGGCGGGAGCGCGACCAGCCTGCCGTCGAGAGGGACCCCCCAGGTCCTGCTTCGACATTCAAGGGTTCTTGCTACCCCCAGGTGGCCGCCGGGTCAAGTCCTCGTCCGGATGGCGGTTACCGCCGAGGCGGAAACCGGTCTACTTGCCGAGTGTCGCGGAGGGGCAAACCGGTCTACTTGCGCCGGCGCGCCGCGCGGTTGCGCAGTTCCTCGGCGTCCAGCCGGTCGGCTTCCTCGGGGGTCGGCGCGCTCCCGCCGTACGACGCGGGCAGCCACCAGGCGCCGGCCGGCTTCTCGGGATAGGCGCTGATCGTGCGGGCGAGCATCTCGGCCATCGTGGTCCGCAGCCGGGTGGTGGCCTCGGTGGCGTCCTCGTCCTTGCTCACCGGGATCGGCTCGCCGACGGTGATGGAGACCCGCTGGTGCCGGGAGAAGTCGCGCGGGTGGTCCTTGGTCATCATCCGCTGGGTGCCCCACAGGATCATCGGGATCACCGGGACGCCGGCCTCGGCGGCCATCCGGACCGCGCCGGACTTGAACTCCTTCAGCTCGAACGACCGGCTGATGGTGGCTTCGGGAAAGACCCCGACGATCTCGCCGTCGTTCAGGTACTGGATCGCCTGCCGGTACGAGCCGGCGCCCGCGCCGCGGTCCACCGGGATGTGGTGCATGGCGCGCATCAGCGGACCGGAGTACCGGTTGCGGAAGAGGACCTCCTTGGCCATGAACCGGACCAGCCGCTTGCTCGGCTGGGCGCCGAAGCCGCCGATCACGAAGTCCACGTAGCTGATGTGGTTCACCGCGAGCACCGCACCGCCCGTGCGCGGGATGTGCTCCGTCCCGACCATGGTGAAGCGCAGGTCGAGCACCTTGAAGGCGGTCTTGGCCAGGCCGATCACCGGCGGGTACAGGATGTCTCGCATGGCCCGACGGTACCGGGTCGGCCCTGGCGGCACACCGATCGGCGTTGTGATGCTCGCCGCGGGGCGCGCGGATTGAGTACGCAGTACTGGGGCTGTGGCTAGAGTGACGGGCGACAAGTTGACATCGCGGGAGCTCGCGCCGAAAGCGGGCTGAGAGGGCGGCTGGGGAGACCCGGTGCCGCCGACCGCCGAACCTGTCCGGGTAATTCCGGCGTAGGGAGCAGCATCGTGACAACCATCGACAACTCTGTCCGCCCGAGCGTTACCACCGGGCCGATCTCTGGATCGGAGAAGATCTACACCGGTGAGCTCAGGGTTCCGCAGCGGCGGGTGCAGCTCACCAACGGGGAGCACTTCGACCTCTACGACACCTCCGGGCCGTACACCGACGCGACCGCGCAGATCGACGTACAGGCGGGTCTTCCGCCGGTACGCCGGGACTGGATCGCCGGTCGTGAGCCGCTGACCCAGCTTGCGCATGCGCGGGCCGGGACGATCACGGAGGAAATGCGCTACATCGCGATCCGGGAGAACATGGATCCGGAGTTCGTCCGGGCCGAGGTGGCCCGCGGCCGGGCGGTGATCCCGGCCAACCACCGGCATCCGGAAGCCGAGCCGATGATCATCGGGAAGAAGTTCCTGGTGAAGGTGAACGCCAACATCGGCAACTCGGCCGTGTCCAGCTCGGTCGAAGAGGAAGTGGAGAAGCTGGTCTGGGCCACCCGGTGGGGCGCGGACACGGTGATGGACCTGTCCACCGGCAAGAACATCCACGAGACGCGCGAGTGGATCCTGCGCAACTCGCCGGTGCCGATCGGGACCGTGCCGCTGTACCAGGCGCTGGAGAAGGTGAAGGGTGACCCGACCGAGCTGTCCTGGGAGGTCTACCGCGACACGGTGATCGAGCAGTGCGAGCAGGGTGTCGACTACATGACCGTGCACGCCGGAGTACTGCTGCGGTACGTGCCGCTGACCGCCCGGCGGATCACCGGCATCGTCTCGCGCGGCGGCTCGATCATGGCCGCGTGGTGCCTCGCGCATCACCAGGAATCCTTCCTGTACACGCATTTCGCCGAGCTCTGCGAGATCCTGCGCCAGTACGACGTGACCTTCTCGCTCGGCGACGGGTTGCGTCCGGGCTGTATCGCGGACGCCAACGACGCGGCCCAGTTCGCCGAGCTGCGGACGCTGGGCGAGCTGACCAAGATCGCCTGGGAGCACGACGTCCAGGTGATGATCGAGGGCCCGGGACACGTGCCGATGCACAAGATCGCGGAAAACGTCCGGCTCGAGGAGGAGCTCTGCGGGGAGGCGCCGTTCTACACATTGGGGCCATTGGCAACTGATGTCGCACCGGCGTACGACCACATCACCAGTGCGATCGGCGCGGCCCAGATCGGCTGGCTCGGGACCGCGATGCTCTGCTACGTCACGCCGAAGGAGCACCTCGGGCTGCCGGATCGCGACGACGTGAAGACCGGGGTGATCACCTACAAGATCGCTGCCCACGCGGCCGATCTGGCCAAGGGGCACCCGCACGCGCAGGACTGGGACGACGCGTTGTCGAGGGCCCGGTTCGAGTTCCGCTGGGAGGACCAGTTCAACCTCTCGCTGGATCCGGACACGGCCCGCTCGTACCACGACGAGACGCTGCCGGCCGAGCCCGCCAAGACGGCCCACTTCTGCTCGATGTGCGGGCCGAAGTTCTGCTCGATGCGGATCACCGCCGACATCCGCAAGTACGCCGAGGAGAACGGCCTGGACTCCGCCGAGGCGATCGAAGCAGGCTTCGCGGAAATGTCCGAAACCTTCCGAGCCAAGGACAACAAGCTCTACCTCCCCCTGGCTGACTGACCCGGGGAGGCGCCGCTGCCCGGCGGCTCTCGAAGGAAATCGAGACCGTCGGGTCCGCGGGTGAAAATGGGCTGGAGGGGCGGAATACGTCCTGACTGGGTGTGAAGGTGACGGGGCGTCGAGGTGCGCGAAGCGCGGAATCCAGCGGAGAATGGGGGAACTGGTGGCCGTCGGGGTGATCACTGTCAGTGATTGGCCGAACCGGTTCAGGTTTTTCCCTTCACTCTGCGTGAATAAGACTGTAGCCTTAATCTGCGTTGGGAAGGAGGTGAGCAGGGCGATGGTCTTCGTTCTCACGGTAGATCAGCGAGACAGCGGAAGCATGGGCGATCTCGTACCCGAGCTACTGAATACGCTGAACCGGCGACCCCGGCGGGTCGGGCTGCTGCGCAAGTTCGAGCGCACCGCGGGCGACGAGGTCCAGGGCGTGCTCTCCGACGCCCGCGCCACCATCGACGTGATCGTCCAGTTGCTCCGGGCCGAGGTCTGGCATGTCGGCCTCGGGTTCGGTCCGGTCGACCTGCCGCTGCCGCGGAGTACCAGGGCCGGCAGCGGGGACGCCTTCATCTTCGCTCGCGAAGCCGTCAACCGCGCCAAGTCCAGTCCCCATCACGTGAGCGTGGTCGGCAGCAACAAGCACGCGGCCGAGCAGGTGGAGAGCGTCATGTGGCTGGTGGCCTCGGTACTACGTCGCCGCAGCGAGCGCGGCTGGGCAGTGGCCGACCTCCTGTCGGAAGGGCTGACCAGGAGGGAGATCGGCGTGAAGCTTGGGATCAGCCAGTCCGCTGTGACCCAGCGGGCGCAGGCGGCAGGGTTCGCCGAGGAGCAGCGCGGCCGGGTGCTCGCGGCTGAGTTGCTCGAGGCAGGGGAGGCTGCATGACGGCAGCAGTGCTGGTGCTGACCGGTGTCAGCCTGGTGCTCGCCGTACTGGCGTGGTGGCCCAAGTCGGGCTCCACGCCGGAGATCGTGATCAGTGGCTTCATGCTGGCCTGTTTGACCGCCGCGGCGATCCTGCTGCTGGCAGGGCACGGCGTACAAGGCTGGCGGGAGACCTGGTGGAACATACTCCTCCTGGCCTCCGGTGCCCTCGCGGTAGCCGGTGGAGGTCCACTGACGACTTCTGTACTGGCACTGGTCGACCGCGGCAACACCAGGTCGCAGTCGACCCAGCAGGCCGGTGAGGTACTGCGAGGCGGCGCGCTGATCGGTGCGCTGGAGCGCGGCGCCATCTACGGCTCCATCGTGGCGGGCTGGCCCGAGGGCCTGGCGATCGTGCTGGCCATCAAGGGCCTGGCGCGCTACCCGGAGCTGCGCAGTCCGGACCAGCCGGCGTCGGTGACGCCGCAGGCGGTGGCGGAGCGATTCATCATCGGTACCTTCACCAGCGTGCTCTGGTCCGTGCTCTGCGCCGGCCTGCTGCTCTCGAAGTAGTCAGACCTTGATGACGTAGGTGGACATCACCTTGTCGTGCCAGGTCTGCTTCTGGTCGTCCCACAACGGCCAGAGCGCGTTGAGCAGACAGGCCTGGTCGAAGATGGCTCGCAGGAAGTCGCGCAGGAACGCCCGGCCCGGGCCGATCGGCTGGGCGGACCCGGAGTCGATCAGCTTGATGTCCAGCACGCTCTTGCCGATGCTCTGACCGGTGTTGCCCTGCCGGATCACCCGGTTCCAGACCCACAGGCCGATGGTGATCAGGACACCGACCAAGAGCACGATGACGGCGAACGGATCGGGGCCGGGGTCGATGGACGAGTCGGCTTTGCCGGCGATGTTCACCAGGAAGATGACGTAGCCAATGGTCCCCGGTACGCCGGCGACCAGGCCGTCCAGGAGAGACGCGGCCACCCGGGAGCCCCAGCCCGCCAGCTCGGCCCCACCACCGGGAGCGCCGTAGCCGTACCCATAGCCCTGCGGGTAGGGATTCTGCCCGTACGCCGACCCGGGTTGCCCGTACTGCCCAGGCTGTCCGTACTGCGGCTGCGCAGGCTGGCCGTACTGCCCGTACGGCGAGGGTTGCCCGTACTGCGGCTGCGCCGGCTGCCCGTATTGCCCAGGTTGCCCATACTGCGGCGGACCGTAGCCGGGCTGACCCGGTTGGCGCGGTACATCCTGCGGGCGGTCCTCAGGACCGTGGGGAGGGGTGGTCACAGAAGTCCTTTCTTGCGCTCTCGAATCAGAGCTTGATCACCAGGTCGGAGACGACCTTGTCGTGCAACGTCTGCTGCTTGGCATCCCACAGGGGCCAGAGCAGGTTGAGGAAACAGAGGTAGTTGATCAGGTACGAGCAGATCTCCCGGACGAAGGTCCTGCCGATACCGATGGTCTCCCCGGTCCGCGCCGAGACGATCCTCAGCCCAGTGACCCGCTTGCCGACCGACTGTCCGGTCCTGCCCTGCTTGATCACCCGGTTCCAGAACCAGAGCAGCCCGCTGAGCGCGACGCCCAGCACCATCGCCGTACCGGCGGCCGGGGTGAGCTCCTGGCTGTCGCCGTTGATGGCCAGCCCTGCGCCGAAGCCGATGGCGACGGGCGGGAACTGGACCATGCTGTCGATCAGCGAGGCACCGACGCGGGTCGTCCACTCCGCATACCGTCCGGGCGGCGCGTAGCCGTAGCCGCCTTGCAGGTGGGAGCCACCAGGCGCGTAGACCGGCTGACCGGGCTGGTACGGGCTGTTGCTGCGGTCACCGGGTTGTCCCGGCGGAAACTGACCCGGGTACGGCGAGGGAGGGGTGCTCACGAGATTCCTTTCGGAGGGCGCTCCGGGATCGTACTGCCCGTCTTCGGACGGCCAAGCCACCGTCGGGGATCCCTGGCAGCAGGAGTTACCGTTGGGGACGTGACCCAGCCAACCGTCGTACTCCGCCCGCAGGGGCCGGTCGAGCCGCCTGGGCGGCAGGTACTCGGTCTCGCGGCCGTCGGTGTCGGTGGGTTCGTACTGGCAGCGGTCTACCAGTTGTCCGGCTCACGTCAGCTCGGCATCCCGTGCCTGCTGCATGCCACCACCGGCCTGAACTGCCCGTTCTGTGGAGGCACCCGGATGGCCGCTGCTCTGCTGCGGGGCGATCTCGTCGCCGCCTGGCACTTCAATCCGGTCGTGCTCGTGATCGGTCCGCTGATCGGCGTTGCCGTCGGCTACCAACTGCTGGCCTGGGCACTCGAGCGGACCCGGCTGGTCAGACTGCCCAGACTCCGCCCGGACCCGCGGCTGGTCGACCGTGCGATCAAGGTCCTGGCCGTCGTCCTGCTGGTCTACGGCGTCGCCCGCAACCTGAACTGAGGGCGACGCCGTACCAGGTGCTTACTGTGGCTCAGCGGCCGACCGCGCCGGAGGCGTAGCCGAGGATGCCGAGCGCGAAGGCCACGATGCCGCCGATCCAGGCGACCTTGGCCAGGGTGTCCGACTTGCCCTGCTCGCGGAACTTGCCCTGGGCAATGAAGCCGAGGATGATCGCGGCCGGCGAGCAGCAGAACCAGCAGACGATGCCGATGATCGCCAGGGTCTGCGGGGTGTTGTTCTGCGGCGCGGCGCCGCCGTAGCCGTAGGCGCCCTGCTGGCCGGGGTAGCCGGGCTGGCCCGGGTATCCACCTGGCTGCTGGCCGTAGCCAGGCTGACCGGGCTGCTGACCATAACCAGGCTGCTGCCCATAGCCGGGCTGCTGGCCGTAACCGGGCTGACCGGGCTGGCCGTACTGACCAGGCTGCTGGCCGTAGCCGGGCTGACCCGGCTGCTGACCGTACCCAGGCTGACCTGGTTGCCCATAGCCCCCAGGCTGCCCAGGCTGCTGGTAGGGATCGGACTGCTGCCCGTACTCACCCGGCTGCCCAGGCGTGTCCTCGGGCCGATTCGGGTTGTTCGGGTCGTCGCCGGGAGGCGTCGGAGTGCTCACCACGGTCCCCTTCTAGAACGTTGAGAAGGCACAGACACTACTACGACAGGGGGACAGATCAGCCGAACCGGCCGGTGATGTAGTCCTCCGTGGCCTTCTCGCCCGGGTTGGAGAAGATCTGCTTGGTCGGGCCCATCTCGACCAGCCGGCCGGGCTTGCCGGTCGCGGCCAGGTTGAAGAAGGCGGTCTGGTCGGAGACCCGGGCCGCCTGCTGCATGTTGTGGGTCACGATCACCACGGTGAACCGGTCCTTGAGCTTCTCGATCAGGTCCTCGATGGCCAGCGTCGAGATCGGGTCCAGGGCCGAGCAGGGCTCGTCCATCAGGATCACCTCGGGCTCGACCGCGATCGCCCGGGCGATGCACAGCCGCTGCTGCTGACCGCCGGACAGACCCGCACCGGGCTTGTCCAGCCGGTCCTTCACCTCGTTCCACAGGTTCGCGCCCTTGAGCGAGGCCTCGACGACCTCGGTGAGCTTCTTGCGATCCTTGACCCCGTTGAGCTTCAGGCCGGACGCGACGTTGTCGAAGATCGACATGGTCGGGAACGGGTTCGGCCGCTGGAACACCATGCCGACCACCCGGCGGACCGCCACCGGGTCGACGCCGCTGGCGTACAGGTCCTGCTGGTCCAGCATCACCTTGCCCTCGACCCGGGCGCCGGGGATCACCTCGTGCATCCGGTTCAGGGTGCGCAGGTAGGTGGACTTGCCGCAGCCGGACGGGCCGATGAACGCGGTGACCGAGCGGGGCTCGATCGTCATCGACACGTCCTCGACGGCCTTGAAGTCGCCGTAGTAGACGTTGAGGCCGCTGACCTCGATGCGCTTTGCCATATCGACTCAGAACCTCTCGGGCTAGTGGGACTTGATGGTGCTGAAGCGCGCGATCACGCGGGCCAGCACGTTGAGGAGGAGGACCAGCAGGATGAGCGTCAGGGCCGCGGCCCAGACCCGGTCGGCGGCCGGCTGCAGGGCCAGCTCGGTCCGGTCCTGGTTGATCATCGTGGGCAGGGCGCCCATGAACCCGTCGAACGGGTTCAGGTTGATGTTCTTGGAGTAGCCGACCAGGATCAGCAGCGGCGCGGTCTCGCCCATCACCCGGGCCAGGCCGAGCATCACGCCGGTGATGATGCCGCCGAACGCGGTCGGGATGACCACCTTGAGGATCGTCTTCCACTTCGGCACCCCGAGCGCGTACGACGCTTCGCGCAACTCGTCCGGTACCAGCTTCAGCATTTCCTCGGTGGAGCGCAGGACGACCGGCAGCATCAGCAGGACCAGCGAGAGCGCCACCGCGAAGCCGACCCGGTTGAAGCCGAGCACAGTGATCCAGACCGCGTAGATGAACAGCGCGGCCACGATCGAGGGCACCCCGGTGAGGATGTCGATCATGAAGCTGACCACCTTGGCGGCCTTGGTGCCCTTGCCGTACTCGACCAGGTAGATCGCGCCCAGAATGGCGATCGGCACCGCGATCACGGCACAGATCAGCGCCATGATGAGGGTGCCCATGATCGCGTGGTACGCGCCGCCACCGACCCGGCGTACCGTGATGCCGCGCTGCGACTGGGACCACCAGTTCGGATCCAGCAACAGGTTGTACCCCTTGCTGACCACGGTCCACAGGATCCACAGCAGCGGAACGAGTGCGATCAGGAAGCACAGCACGATCAGCGCGGTGGCCAGGGTGTTCTTGAACGCCCGGGCACCGGACTTGCCGGTCAGGTCGAGAGTCTGCCCGTCGTACGCCGGCTTGTTGGCTGCGAGCGTGCTCACGAGGCGGCTCCTTCGGTCTGGGCGGGGTTGGTCCCGGCCCGGCGGTTGCGGCGCGGACGCTTACCGCCGGGGCCGCTGCGCGCGACGATCAGGCGGGCGGCGGAGTTGACCAGGAAGGTCACCACGAACAGGACCAGACCGGCCGCGATGTAGGCGCCGGTCTTCTCCGGTGAGTCGAACTCCGCGGCGTTGTTGGCGATCTTCGACGCGAACGTCTCGCCGCCGGCGAAGATCGAGGAGTTCCACGGGTCGTTGCCGTTCGGCACCGACAAGATGATCAGTACTGCGACGGTCTCGCCGAGCGCGCGGCCCAGGCCGAGCATCGAGGCGCTGACCACACCGGAGCGGCCGTACGGCAGGACCGCCATCCGGATCATCTCCCAGCGGGTCGCGCCGAGCGCCAGGGCGCCTTCGCGATGGGTGATCGGCGTCTGGGCGAAGATCTCCCGGCTGATCGCGGTGACCACCGGCAGGATCATGATCGCCAGGACGACGGACGCGGTGAAGACGACGCCGAGGTTGTCGGTGGCGGGCTTCTCGAACAGCGGGATCCAGCCGAGCGCCGAGCTCAGGCCGTCGATCACCGGGCGCAGGATCGGGGCGAAGAAGATGATTGCCCACAGCCCGTAAATGATCGAGGGGACGGCCGCCAGCAGGTCGATCGCGTGCGAGACCGGCGCGGCCAGCCGCTTGGGCGAGTAGTAGGTGGTGAACAGCGCGACGCCGACCGCGATCGGGACCGCGATCAGCATCGCGATGATCGAGCTGACCAGCGTGGTGTAGAACAGCGCCGCGATCCCGAACTTCGGCGCCGGGCCGCCCGGTTCCCAGATCCGGGAGAACAGGAAGCTGCTCTGGTTGTCGGCCAGCGCGGGAATCGCCAGCGCGAGCAGGAAGATGCCGACGAACGCGACGATGACGACCACCAGGCCGCCGGAGCCGCGGGCGAGTCCGGCGAACAACCGGTCGCCGAGGTGCCCGACCGGGCCGAGCTCGAGTTTCTGCCGGGGAGTGGGGCCGGTCGGCCGGTCGGGCGGGGCCGTGCCGTCTGTACTACTCATCGATGCTGCTCCAAGCGCCTGGTCGGTGCGGGGTGGCGAGCCGGCGAGCCGAAGCCCCGGCCGTCCGGATCACCGGAACGGCCGGGGCTCGCATCACGCCGTACTGCGATGGTTCGTGCGGTCAGCTGATCGCCTGGATGGCGGCGTCGACCTTGGTGCGGATCTCTTCCGGCAGCGGCGCGTAGTTCAGCTCGGTCAGCGTCGACTGGCCGTCGGCGCTGGCGAAGTACGTCAGGAAGCTCTTCACCAGCGCGGTCTTCTCGGCCGGCAGGCCCTTGCTGCAGGCGATCTCGTAGGTGACCAGGATGATCGGGTAGGCACCCGGCGCCTTGGTCGCGTAGTCGAGCTTCATCGCCAGGTCGCTACCGGTACCGGCCGGCTTCGCGGCGGCCAGCGCCTTGCCCGCGGACTCGGCGGACAGCTCGACCGGGCCCGCGCCGGTGTCGACCGACGCGACACCCAGCTTGTTGTCGACCGCGTAGCTCCACTCGACGTAGGTGATCGAGTTCTTGGTGCTCTTCACGCCTTCGGCGACACCGGCGGACTTCTCCTTGCCGGCGCCCGTGCCGGTCCACTTCTTGGCCGGCTTACCGGTCCACGCACCGCCACCGGCGGCCTCGAGGTACTTGGTGAAGTTCTCGGTGGTCCCGGACTCGTCGGAGCGGAAGAAGACCGCGATCGGCGCGCTCGGCAGCTTGGCGTTCGGGTTCAGCTTGGCGATCGCCGGGTCGTTCCAGGTCTTGATGGTGCCCTGGAAGATCTTCGCGGCGGTCGGGCCGTCGACGACCAGCTTGTCCAGACCGTCCACGTTGTAGGCGATCGCGACCGGGCCGATGACCATCGGCAGGTTCAGCGCCGGGCTGCCCTGGCAGCGCTTGGCGGCCGCGGCGGCCTCGGCCTCGCCACCGTCCTTGGCCTCGGTCTTCAGCGCCGAGTCCGAGCCCGCGAAGTCGACCTGGCCCGCGTTGAACTGCTTGATCCCCGCACCGGAGCCGGTCGGGTTGTAGTTCACCTTGACGTCGGTGCACTTGTCGTTGTTGTACTTGCTGATGACCTCTTCGATGGCGTTCTTCTGCGCCGAGGAACCCTCGGCGTTCAGGGTGCCCTTCGGGCAGTCGCCGCCACCGGAGGACGAGCTGGTGCTGCCGGGGTTCGCGGACGACTCCGGGTCGGAGCCACAGGCGCTCAGGGCGAGGACGCCGAGGGATGCCACGGCGACGGTGCCGACGCGGAGCAGGCGATTGACGGACACGAGAGTGTTGCCCTTCTGCGGGATTCAGACTTCTTGAACTTCCACAGACGGTAGGGAGACCAGATGACCGGGTGGCTCGTGCCGGGTGAACGAGCGGTGAACGGTTCCGGTAGCGCTGACGACGGCTGGCGTGCCGTCAGAAGGCCAGCAGATGAACTGAGTTAAGGACCGTGACCCAGAGTGACTAAAACACTTGTTGGGTCACGGTCCGGTACCGACTCAGCGGACGGAAAGTGGAAAGGTCCGGCTCACTGTTGCCGCGATCGGCAGACCGTTGTAGGTCATCGCCGGCACCGCGATCCGCCAGTTCTTGGTGGTGCCGCGGCCGGAGGCCTTGAAGCTCACCGTGCCCTTGCCGTTGACCAGGGCGATGTCCATCGAGTGACGCCAGGCCGAACCGTTGAAGTACTGCAGAGCGGCCCGGTTGGTGGCGGCCGGCGTACGTCGACGCTCGCGGTCATCGTCTCGCCGACCCGGGCGACGGACTTGTCGAACTTGGCCGTGACGAAGTCGGCGTACGTGGTGACGGTCCGGACCGACGAGGAGGCCGGCGTCGGTGAGCTGGGGCTGCGGCGACCGGATGGCGTCGAACCAGGGTGAGTCGGCCGGTGTGGACTCGACGCCTGCCGCGTCGATCGTGACGACGGTGATCCGCAGGACCTCGTAGGGGTAGAGACCGTAGCTGTGGCGGTCGATGAGGACCTCGTCCGCATCCCCAGCAGCTGTCGTCGCCAGCTCCTTACCGCACGGTGAGCTTGAAGGGCTTGCTGGCCGTTGCCACGATCGGGAGGCCGTTCATGGTCATCTTGGGGACGACCACTCGCCAGTACCGGCTGGTGCCACGTCCCGCCGCCTTGAAGGAGAACGTGCCTTTGCCCTTGGTGAGGGAGATGTAGGTGGCGTGACGCCAGACCTTGCCGTCGTACCACTGCAGGTCAGCCTTCACCGTCCCGGCCGGCAGGACGTCGACAGTCGTCTTGACGATCTGACCGACTGCCGCGGTGCTGGTGTTGAACCCCACAACGGCGAACTTCGCCTGCGTGGCGGAGTACCGGGCGGAGGTCGAGGCTGCAGGAGCGACTGTGAGTTCGCGGCCGTTCAGGTGGGACCAGCTCGGGATGTAGAGGCGGTACTGCTGGCCGCCGTACAGGCGAACGTTGGCGATGAACCGCAGTTGCTGGTTGGCATACGTGCCGATTGTCTTCCAGGGGCGAGTGGCGTCCGGACGAGCCTGGAGGAAGGTCCGGATGCCGGGGTTGGCGACGAACGGGTTCGCCGGGTCGGGGCAGTTGACCTGCGCGTTCGCGCACAGCCGCGTGCCGGCGACGATGGAGAACGGGAGGCTTTGCGAGTACACGTTGGTCGCGGGTACCGAGAGACCCACCGCCGTCTCGTTGAACACCACACGCGACGAGCCTGAGTAGCCGCCCCGGATGGCCCACTCGTTGGTCGTCAGGATGTCGACGGGATACGGGCGCGGATGCGGCGGAATGGTCAAGGTGGTGGTGCCCGCCGGCAGGGTGAACGACTTGCCGGGGGCGTTGGGAGTCGTGGCGACGGCTAGCTTCACCACCTCACCAGTCGACGGCAGGTCGAGAGGATCGCCAGGTGTCGTGTCGACGGGGACGGGGGCCAGCGACCAGTTCAGCTTGAGCGAACTGTCGGCGAGCGGCACAGCACTGGTGAAGGTCGGCAGGGGAGCGCCGATGGAGTCGAACCACGGCGACACGACCGGTGCGCTCTCGGCGCCGGCCGCGTCGATGCTCACCACGCTGATGCGGGCGACCCGGTCGACTGCGACCAGTGCCTCTCCGGCCCTGGTCCACTCGTTCGGCGTACCTGGCTTGCTGGTGAACCTGGTCACCTGATGGCCGTCCTGGTACTCGACCCGCACGATGTTGGCCTCGCCACCGTCGGCCCACGTCATCTTGACCAGCTTGTTGGCGGGCGAGACCCAGCTGATCTGCAGGTCGGTGGGCGCCTCCGGCCCTGCGGCCTGGGCCGGGAGCTGGATGCTGCCGAGCAGCATCAGGGCAGCAGCGGCTACGGCGAGTGGCTTGCGCATCGAGCGTGGACCCCCAGAGAAGAATGCCTGGCGAGTCGACCCCCGGCCGCCAGTGCGTCGGCGCAACTTAGCGCATGTAGTACGGCGTGCAGAAGACTGTTTGCAGCTTGTTGCAACCGATTAGCTGGAGAAGTCCTCGGGGGCGACGCCGTCGAGGAACTGGCGGAAGCGTTCGAGCTCGGCCTGCTCCTCTTCCGGGGTGGCCACGCCGGCTTCCTGGAGCACCTGTTCGGTGCAGCGGATCGGCGTACCGAGCCGGACCGCGAGGGCGACCGAGTCGCTCGGCCGGGCCGAGACGCGGGCGCCGTTGCCGAGGACGAGCTCGGCGTAGAAGACCGCGTCGCGCAGCTCGACGATCTCCACCGCCTCGATGGTGACGCCGAACGCCTCGATCACGTCGCGCATCAGGTCATGGGTGAGCGGGCGGGACGGGCGCAGGCCCTGTTCCTCGTAGGCGATCGCGGTGGCCTCGACCGAACCGATCGAGATCGGCAGGTACCGGTAGCCCTCGGTCTCGCGCAGCATCATCACCGGCGCCCGGTCGGGCGACTCCATCCGGATCCCGATCAGAGTGAGCTCTCGCATCGTCGTCATGGCGCCCCGACCTCTCCGTGCCCCGGCGCCCGGTGGGACGCCTCAGTAGGAACATACCCGCCCCGGCCGACGTCATCCGGTATCGCCCATGGCTGTTGCCGGAACGGGAAACAGATTGTGCCCGGACTGTGAGGGGTCGCGGTTAAGGGGCTCGGAAGCGTTCGTGGACCTGCCGGCCGCCCTCGAGTTGGTGGGCGAGAACGAAGGCGCCGGGGGAGAACTTGCCGACCTTCAGGCCGAGCTCCTTCGACAGCGCCGGCAGCACCGGCCGGTGCGAGCAGACCACGGTGACCCGGCCGGGCCTCCAGACGGTCGACGCGATCCCTTCGAGCTTCGACGGGTGGTCCTCGTAGCTGCGCTGGGAGATCTCCGGATGCACATGGATCTTCCGGCCGGTCGCCTCGGCGTACGGGCTGACTGTCGACAGGCAACGCTCGGCGTCACTGCTGAGGATCCGGTCGACGCCGACAGCGGCCAGTACGTCGACCAGCCGGTCGGCGGTGGCCAGGCCGAACCCGCTCAGCGGCCGCTTGGTGTCCTTGTCTTCCCAGTCCTTGCGCTTGACCGCCTCGGCATGGCGGAGCAGGACCAGCGTGGAGAGGACCGGAGTGACCTTGTCCAGAGCGTCGAGGATCTCGACATCGCGCGGATAGCTGAGTCGGCGTCGGGCCTTCTCGACCGGCAGCCACTCGGACTTGTCGACCTCGTCGCTGGGCACGAACTCCCGCTCATCGCCGGTCAGCTGGGCCGACCAGTAGTGCACCATCTTCGGGACCGTGTTGCCGTTCTTGCGGACGTCGTACCGCTGGATGCCGAGCGGTGGGCCGAGCAGGACCTGCTGACCGGTCTCCTCCTCGATTTCCCGGCGGGCCGCCGACAGGACATGCTCGTTCGGGGTCAGCTTGCCTTTGGGCAGGGACCAGTCGTCGTACCGGGGGCGGTGCACCAGCAGGATCCGCCGCCCGTCGCGGTCGTCCCGCCAGACGACACCCCCCGCGGCGATCACGGTCGCGGGATTGCTCACGGTGTCAACCCTACGTAATGGGGTCCGGTTGGCGGCGCCGTCCACGCGTTGCGATCAGGCGTTCTTGCAGATCGCGCAGGGGCCGGCCGTCCGGATCGCTCAGCCGCGCCTGCCAGCTGTCGTCGGACTGCAGCCACCAGGACCCGGTCCGCTCGTCGAAACCCATGTCGAACAGGTCACCGAGCTCGGTGACGTGATCCGGCTCCTTCAGCTGGACCAGTACTTCGACACGGCGGTCCAGGTTGCGGTGCATCAGGTCGGCCGAGCCGATCCACACCTCGGGCTCGCCGCCGTTCTCGAACCAGAACACGCGGCTGTGCTCGAGGAAGCGGCCCAGGACGCTGCGGACCCGGATGTTGTCCGACAGACCGGGCACTCCCGGGCGAATCGTGCAGATACCCCTGATCCACAGGTCGACCGGTACGCCGGCCTGCGACGCGCGGTACAGCGCATCGGAGATGGCCTCGTCGACCAGGCTGTTCACCTTGAGCCGCACTCGGGCTGGTCGGCCTGCCAGGTGGTGCTGCACCTCACGCTCGATGCGCTCGAGCAGACCCCGGCGTACGGACTGAGGCGCGACCAGGAGTCGCCGGTAGCCCGCAGTACGGGCGAAACCGGACAGGTGGTTGAACAGGTGCGCGATGTCCTCGGTGACCACCTTGTCGCTGGTGAGCAGGCCGAGGTCCTCGTACAGGCGAGCTGTCTTGGGGTGGTAGTTGCCGGTCCCGATGTGGGCGTAGCGGCGCAGGCCGTCCGGCTCCTCGCGCACCACCAGGGAGAGCTTGCAGTGCGTCTTGAGCCCGATCACGCCGTACACGACGTGACAGCCGGCGTGCTCGAGTTGCCGGGCCCACTTGATGTTGGCCTGCTCGTCGAAACGCGCCTGGATCTCGACCAGGACCAGGACCTGCTTGCCGGCCTCGGCGGCGTCGATCAGGGCGTCCACGATCGGGGAGTCACCGCTGGTCCGGTACAGGGTCTGCTTGATCGCGAGCACGTGCGGATCGGCGGCAGCCTGCTCGATGAACCGCTGCACGCTGGTCGAGAACGAATCGTACGGGTGGTGCACCAGGACGTCGCGCTGCTTGAGCGCATGGAACATGTCGGCCGGGTTGGAGGTCTCCACCTCAGCCAGGTGCGGGTGGGTTGACGGGACGAAGGCGGGGAACTTCAGGTCGCCCCGATCGAGCGCGGCGATCGCGAACAGGCCGCGCAGGTCGAGCGGGCCGGGCAGCTCGAACACCTCTGCCTCGGTGACACCCAGCTCGGACACCAGCAGGGCCCGTACCTTCGGGTCGATCGACTCCTCCACCTCGAGCCGGACCGGCGGGCCGAACTTGCGCCGCAGCAGCTCCTTCTCGAGCGCGGCGAGCAGGTTCTCCGCGTCGTCCTCCTCGACCTCGAGGTCCTCGTTGCGGGTGACCCGGAAGGTGTGGTGCTGAGTGACCTCCATACCGGGGAAGAGCTGGCCCAGGTGGGCGGCGATGACGTCCTCGAGCGGTACGAACCGGCCTTCGGCGACCTGCACGAACCGCTGCAGCAGCGGCGGCACCTTCACCCGGGCGAAGTGCTCGCCACGGGTGTCGGGGTTGCGGACGACGACGGCCAGGTTGAGCGACAGGCCGGAGATGTACGGGAACGGGTGCGACGGGTCGACGGCCAGCGGGGTCAGCACAGGGAAGACCCGGTCCCGGAAGAACCTGGTCATCGTCTCGCGCTCGTCGGTGCTCAGCTCGTCCCAGCGGAGGATGTCGATGCCCTCCTCGACCAGCGCGGGCAGCACCACCTTGCGCCAGGTCTCGGCCTGCCGGTCCATCAGCTCACGGCTGCGGCTCAGGCTCCGGTCCAGAACCTCCCGCGGCAGCAACCCACTGGCAGCCCGTACTGCGACGCCGGCGGCGATCCGCCGCTTCAGCCCGGCGATCCGGACCATGTAGAACTCGTCCAGGTTACTGGCGAAGATGGCGAGGAACTTGGCGCGCTCGAGCAGCGGGATCCGGTCACTCTCGGCCAGCTCGAGCACCCGCTGGTTGAACGCCAGCCAGCTCAGCTCGCGATCCGAGAACCGGTCCTGCGGCAGATCGCCGGCCTCCGTGATGTCGTACGGGGGCTCGACGTCGTACTCCCGGTTGTGCGACGCCAACAAGTCTCCAGCCACGTCACCAGCATCGCATCCCCGGGTGAACAGCAGGTTGCGTAGGTGCCGAGGCGGACCTTGTTGCTAGCGTCACTCCTTGTGAACCGACGACTGGACACGTTGCTGCGGGCCGCCCTGGAGACGGTGCAGGGCAATGCCCTCAAGCCTGTGACGGCCCTGCCACCCGCTATCCGTCGGAAGCTGGCGGGCGCGCCGATTCAGATCGACGGCAACGTCCTCGACCCTGATCTTCAGCTGTTGCTGCGGCTGGAAGGGTTCTTGCCGGGCACAAACAAGCAGTCCGTCGCGACGGCTCGGGCGAACCTGCTGACCTCGGCGAAGCTGGTAGCCAGCCACCCCCGGGAGCTCCTGCGGGTGACCGAGCTAACCGTCCGTGGCGCGGATGGCCAGTTGGGAGCACGCCTGTACGTGCCGCGCAGCGCTCCCACCTCTGCTGGCGGCCTGCTGGTCTTTTTCCACGGAGGCGGCTGGGTGGTCGGCGACCTGGACAGCCACGACGCGTACTGCCGCGCACTGGCCGACGATGCCGGCATCCGTGTCCTGTCCGTCGACTACCGCCTCGCACCTGAGGCTGAGGCGCCGGTGGCGGCCGAGGACGCGATCGCAGCGTTCAGTTGGGCTCTCGAACACGCTGAGGACCTGGGCGCCGACCCAGCCTTCGTAGGCGTCGGCGGCGATAGCGCCGGCGGCAACCTCGCCGCGGTAGTAGCCCAGCAATGCGTACGCCGAAACCTCCCGGCCCCGGCCCACCAGATCCTGATCTACCCGGCCCTCGACCTGGTCGGCCGCCGCCCCAGCCGAGACCTCTTCGCCGAAGGCTTCTTCCTCACCGAGTCAGACATCACCTGGTACCGAGAGCACTACACCCCAAACCCAGCCATGCGCTCCGACCCCCTGGTCTCCCCACTCCTGGTAGAAGACCTGTCGGGCCTGGCCCCCGCCCACATAGTCACCGCCGGCTTCGACCCCCTCCGAGACGAAGGCAACGAATACGCCACCCGCCTGAAATCCGACGGCGTCCCCGTAACCCACACCTGCGAACCCACCATGGTCCACGGCTTCGCCAACATCCTCACCCTCCCCGGCGAAACCCAATCAGCCCGAACCCACCTAACCAACGCAATCCGCCAAGCCCTAAACCCCGCCGCCTAACTACCGCCCCGGCTCAACCAACACCGGCACAGCCTCCCGAACCTGCAACGGAGTAGCAGGCCCAGTAATCGGCACCAGCCCATCCACGTACTGCCACCCGGTCCCAGCAACGTTGAACCGAGCCGCATAGTGAGTCGTGAGGGTCAGCCCCACCCCACCCTTCTTCATGTACTTATGCGTGATGTCCTTGGCCGGATAAGGCCGCCCCGGCGTGGTGGTCGTCGCTGATGCCCCGTCACCAAAATTCCACGTATAACTCATCGGCGTAGCCTCAACCACCACCGGAAACCCCAGCAACGTCACAGTTGCCGTAGACAGCTTGGCCTGGTCCGTATAAACAATCGTGTCCAGATTCACCAACGTCCGCCCCACAGGCTGAACCTTGACCCTAAGCTTCGGAAACAGGACGTTCTTGCTCTCGGCCAAAACCTGCTCCCAGCGGACGTCCTCCGGCCGCGGGATCCGGATTGCCACGACCGCGCTCTGGGTCGGCTCGGGCTGGTTCGACTCGACTGGCTCATCTGGTTCGTCCAGTGCGGGCAGGCACCTGGTCAATCCGGGGGCGTTACCTCGGTGCCCGCAAATACCAATGTCGAGGCGGAGATCATCGTGTGCCACAGGGCCGACGGGGTTAAGTCTATCTCTCGCCATGCCTGAGGTGCCCTTATTTTTCTGGGTCTTACGTGTCCCCCTCTGAGGCCGAGAGTTACTCTCGAAGCGATCACGGTCGTTCGCCCTGGCATCCACCTGAATGCCGTCCTTCGTGCCCTTTCCCGTAGTGACCGGTGGGGTCACCGTCGTTTGGGACATCGGTTGGACAACACTGCGCTTGCCCTCGTCCGAAGTGGCGTCAGCGAGGCTTGACGTGGCCGCGTGAATAAGTCCAACGCAGAGCAGGGCTGCCAGGCTGGAACTGCCGTTCATCCGCTTCATTGTTCGACGAATTTCATCTCGTACATCACCCAGTTGCCACCTTGTGGCGACAGTGCGAGTTCGCGCTTGTAGGTCGTCGGCTTGCTGGTGATCGGAGTAGCCGACTTTGTCTGCTTGCTGACATAACCGCCGACAGTGACGATTGCGGAACCGCCGAGTCGGCCACTTGAGCCGCGAAGCAGCTCAGAGACCTCCTTCGTGTGCTCGTGGTAGTCCCCGGTCAAGAGTCCATTACGTGCGTTGGACGTCTTGACGAAGTCGGCATACAGCCGGCAGCGCTCGCAACCGGAGTCGCTATTGGTGAGCAGTGCACGAGGATCGCCAGTGTCGGACGCGTAGTTCAAAAGGTCGCTGTAGTAGTAAACGAAGGATTCGGCGGCCGCCAGGCTCAGCCCTAGAGCTTCCTTCGGGCGCACGGGCGGAGTTGCAGGCACGTCTGTGGGTGGCTTGGTTGCAGACTCAGTCGCCGTTGGGGCCGAACTCGTGGTCGGCGGCGCGGTGTTGGGGCGGCCGGCTTCGGGGCTGGCGTTGTTGCAGCCGGTTAGTAGTGCGGCGCAGAGGCAGGCCAGGGTTAGGGCGGTGGCTTGCCTGTTGCGGGTAGTCACGGTTGTCACCTCTCCGTAGTCGATCTTGATCGTAGCGGGAGGTGGGAGCGGGGTGCAGTGTCAGTTGGTGCAGGTTGTGGATAAGTGGGTGGGGGCCAGGAGCCGCCCGGCTGGGGGTAAGTGGCTCGGACGGCTCCTGGTTGTGGGTGGGACGGGCGGGGGTGGGGATTATGACGCGGAGTTATCCGGTGAACTCTGTGTGACGTCGTTCACGGGGGCGAACTGGACATCCAGGGCCGCTGTGGTGAAGCCCAGGTTGGTGTAGAGGGTGTGGGCTGCGGTGTTGGTGCCGTCTACGTAGAGGACGACTGAGGAGAGGCCTCGGTCTTCCTGCAGGTGGCGGATGCCCTCGAGGGTCAGGGCCTTGCCCAGGCCGGTGCCCTGGTGGTCAGGGGAGACGCCGACGACGTACACCTCGCCGAAGGGCTCGTCGCCTTCGTCTTCGTGCACTTTGGTCCAGTGGAAGCCGGCGACCGAGTCGTCTGCCGTGACGGCGAGGAAGAAACCCGCTGGGTCGAACCAGGGCTGCTGTAGCCGGTCTGCAAGGTCTGCCTGTGTCCAGCTGCCCTGTTCTGGATGGTGGGCAAAGGCGGCTGCGTTCACGGCCAGCCATGCGCTGTCGTCCTGGCCCGGTACGAAGGTGCGCACCGAGATCCCGTCCGGCCACACTGCCGCCGGTACTGGTCCGCTGGTACGGCGTAAGAAATACAACTCTCGCGCGACTCCCAGCCCGAGTCGTCCTGCGAGCTCATCTGACCCGGGTAGGCGCCCGTGGGCCCACACCCGCAACGCGGAGCCGCCATGGTCGAGCAGCGTCCGCAGCAGCGCAGTACCGAAGCCCTTGCGCCTGTACTGCGGGTCTACCACCAGCTCGGCGGATCCGTCGGGGCCCAGTGCGGCGTACCCGGCGAGGTCGGACGAGCCTGGTTCGCCCGCGTATGCGAGGAAGTGGGAGTCGCCTGGGTGCTCTCCGTTGAGGTGCAGCAGGGTGTGCTCGGAGAGTGGGTTCACTTCGTCGCTCTGAGCAGCCGAGCGAGCGAGCTCGGTGACGGTTGCGGTGGTGGCCGGGGGCAGCGGTGAGGGAACGACTTCGAGGGTCACCTCGATACCGTAAAAGGTCCTGCTCAGTTCATCGCCGAGTCCTTGGTCAGCCACGCCGTTGCAGGGTAATTTTCCGGGAACCGCGCACCAGCGGTGATCGAAACGATGACGGAGAAGAAATGGCCTTCACAGGACGAGACAAGACGTGGCTGAGGGGACCCCGGGCTGTTGCCCTGGTGGCCGCCGGCGCCGCCGTGGTACTCGGGCTGGCCACGGGGGGAACCGTGACCCAGGCTGCGCCGGCGAAACCCAAGCCGACGCACACCCAGATCCAGCTGCTCGCGATCAACGACTTCCACGGAAACCTGGCGCCCAACCGCGCGACCAGTTCCGGCGGCAACGTGAACGGTATACCGGCCGGCGGCGCGGAGTACCTGGCGACGCAGCTGGAGCTGCTGCGCGCTTCGGCCAAGGCGCAGGGGCAGGACACCGCGACCGTCGCAGCGGGCGACCTGATCGGGGCCTCGCCGCTGCTGTCGGCGGCGTTCCACGACGAGCCCACCATCGAGGCCATGAACAAGATGGGTCTGGATGCCACGTCGGTCGGCAACCACGAGTTCGACGAGGGCTACAAGGAACTGCTGCGGATGCAGAAGGGTGGCTGCCTGGACGACGGTGACGGGCAGAACAACCAGAACTCCTGCCCGGATCCGGAGGAGGAGTTCGAGGGGGCCGACTTCGACTACCTGTCGGCGAACGTGTTCTACGAGAACACGAACAAGACCCTGTTCGCGCCGTACACGGTGAAGACGTTCCGCGGTGGCCAGAAGGTCGCGTTCATCGGCATGACGCTGGAGAACACGCCGAACATCGTTACCAAGTCCGGCGTCCAGGGCCTGGCCTTCAAGGACGAGGTGGAGACCGCCAACGCGCTGGTGCCGAAGCTGAAGAAGGACGGTGTCGAGGCGATCGTCGTGCTGCTGCACGAGGGCGGGCTGCCGTCCGACCCGAAGGCGTTCAACAGCTGCCCGGGGATCTCCGGCCCGATCACCGACATCGCCAAGACGCTCGACCCGGCGATCGACGCGATCATCTCCGGCCACACCCACCAGGCGTACAACTGCTCGATCAACGACCCGGCGGGCAAGCCGCGCCTGGTCACCAGCGCCGCGTCGTTCGGCAAGGTTGTCACCGAGGTCCGGCTGAGCATCGACCTGGCCACCAAGGACGTGGACCGGATCAACACGCTGGCGAACAACCGCATCGTCACCCAGGACGTTCCCAAGGACCGTGACCTGACCAAGCTGATCACGAAGTACCAGACCCTGGTCGCGCCGATCGAAAACAAGGTGATCGGCCACATCACCACGTCGTCGGTGGTGAAGACGCCGGACGCCTCGCAGGAATCCCCGCTGGGCAACTTGATCGCGGACGCGCAGCTGGCCGACGCCTCGACCGTCACCAACGGCAAAACGCCGGTGGTCGCGTTCATGAACCCGGGTGGTATCCGGGAGGACCTCACCTCGAACGCGGGAGCGGTGACGTTCGGCCAGGCATTCACGGTGCAACCGTTCAACAACTTCCTGGTCTCGATGGACATGACCGGGACGCAGATCAAGGCACTGCTGGAGCAGCAGTTCTCCGGCGTCAACCAGGCGTCGAACAAGGTGCTCCAGGTCGCCGGCATCACCTACACCTACAACCCGGCCGCGGCGCCGGGCGCCAAGGTGGTGGCGGGCTCGATCAAGATCGCGGGCCAGCCGCTGGTGGACGGTACGACGTACCGGATCGTCACGAACAACTTCCTGTCCGACGGTGGTGACGGCTTCCCGGCCTTCACCACGGCGACCGACAAGTTCTTCGGCGGTCTGGACATCGACGCGTTCGCCAACTACCTGGCCGCGCACGACCCGTACACCCCGGGCCCGACGGACCGGATCAACATCGGTTCCTGACCCGTACTACGGCGCGCGCCCGGGCCGACCTCTCCTCGAGAGGCGCCCGGGCGTTCGCATACCCGGGCTCGCGCATACCCGGGCTTGTTCATCCCCAGGTGGTGCGGATTGGCGCCTGGTGAGCGCGGCCTTTGGTTAGAAGAGGAGTTTTAGGAGGGTGAGGGTGAGGGCTACGGCGGTGATGATGGCGGCTTTGGGGGAGCCGGGGCCGTGGCGGAAGGCCGCGATGTAGACGGCCAGGGTGAGGGGGATGAGCATGATGAGGAGGGTCAGCCCTGCTGCGTGGATGCCCACGTGGGTGCGGCCGGTCAGCGCCAGGCCGAGGAGCAGGGCGAAGGTCAGGCCGAG
This sequence comes from Kribbella sp. NPDC023855, assembly GCF_040639475.1. Classification (NCBI taxonomy): domain Bacteria; kingdom Bacillati; phylum Actinomycetota; class Actinomycetes; order Propionibacteriales; family Kribbellaceae; genus Kribbella; species Kribbella sp. NPDC023855. The sequence goes on along the minus strand of NZ_JBFAAA010000011.1, from coordinate 136,322 downwards.
CCAGGTGGTGAGCTGGACCGGGCCGTCCGCGCGGTGATTGCGGTGTGAAGCTCGCGCACCTCTGCGGTGCGAAGTCGGAGCGGCGTGCGCCATCGGTCACCTTCCGTGGGAGGACCGGATACGCACGGTAGCAGGAGAAATACGCTCTGGTCCAAGGCGCTGACGACGACCCGGTCCAGTCCAGAATGCCCAGAACTGCAGCCTTCAGGCGGAAAACGACGAGGTGATCGCGCCGCAGTGGCGGGTAGTGCGGGCGCGCTCAGGCAGCTGTTTGTGGTGGTGTCGCTGCCGCGAGGGCTGGCCTCGGTGGGCGGGGTTAGGCGGGGGTTTCGGCTGGTTCTCTTTGGGTGGGAGTCGGGGGGATGACGAAGCGGTAGCCGACGTTGCGGACGGTGCCGATGAGGGATTCGTGTTCGGGGCCGAGCTTGGCGCGGAGGCGGCGTACGTGGACGTCGACTGTGCGGGTGCCGCCGAAGTAGTCGTAACCCCAGACTTCCTGGAGGAGCTGCTCGCGGGTGAAGACGCGGCCGGGGTGCTGGGCGAGGAACTTGAAAAGTTCGAACTCTTTGTAGGTGAGGTCGAGCGCTCGGCCGTTCAGCTTCGCTGTGTACGAGGCCTCGTCGATCACCACGTCGCCGCTGCGGATCAGGGAGGTGTCGGGGTCTTCGTTGCGTACGGCGGCCAGGCGGCCGATCACCAGCCGGAGGCGGGCCTCGATCTCGGCGGGGCCTGCTGTGTCGAGCAGCACGTCGTCGGCGCCCCAGTCGGCGTTCACCGCGGTCAAGCCGCCTTCGGTGACGACCAGGATCAGCGGTACGTCGATGCCGGTGGTGCGGATCAGCCGGGACACCCCGCGGACCGAGACCAGGTCGCGGCGGGCGTCGAGGAGGACCGCGTCGGCGTCCGGCGCGTCCACGAGGGCGGCGACTTCGGCGGGCAGGATCCGGATCTGGTGGGGCAGCAGGGCGAGCGACGGCAGGACCTCGGTGGAAGCCTGCAGTGCGTTCGTCAGCAGAAGCAACGTGCTCACGCTGTCTCCTTGTGCTGGTCGTCGGATCTCTGGTGGGCGACCCGGTCCTTATGCACGTCAGGCCCCAGCGGCGTCATTGCCGGGGGCCCGAGTCACACTGGATAGCAACAGCAAGCTGACATAATAGCCGACGACAACTCCGATGAGTGAGGCCCGACTCAAATGCCGGAAGTGACCATCAGGTACTTCGCCGCCGCGCGGTCGGCGGCGGGCGAGTCCACGGCGACCGCCCGGGCGGCGTCGGTGAAGGAACTGGTCGGCACCGTTTCCGAGGGCCGGCCGGAGCTCGCCAGAGTGCTCGGCATCTGCACGTTCCTGCTCGACGGCGAGCGGGTAGACCTCGACGCCCCCCTCTCCGAAGGCGCCCTCGTCGACGCCCTACCTCCCTTCGCCGGCGGCTGACAGACCGCCGCCGGGCAACAACGGGCGGTCCGCCGAAGAGAGCTCGTGGAGTAGGCGAGCGTGCAGTGCGGTCCGCAAGCCGAGTGAGCTGAGCGTCCGGGCCGGCCAGTGAGCGGGTCGAGTGGCCGGGCAAGGCGCGAGTGCCTGAGCTCGCGGGCAGGGGAGTCCTGGCGATCCGAGTGGGCTGAGGGGTGTCGGCTGGCGGCCGTGCCGAGCCGGCGATCGGCAGAGCGGTCAGGCGGGGCGAGGGGCAGAGCTGGCGGGCGGGCGGAGCGCGCGGGGCATCCGACGAAGCGAGTTGGCTGCGTCGGCGGGCGGAGTGTGGGGCAAGCGGTTGGGCGGAGCCGGCGAGCGGGTGGAGCGGGCGGGTGCCGGAGCGCTCGGGCGGCGCGGGTGTCGGATCGTTCGGGGGGGTGCGTGGGGTGGGGCGTCCGGCAGGGCGAGCGGGCGCAGTGTCCGGGAGCGGGAGGAGTGGCCGGGCGAGCGGCGTACCGGGCCGTGGGCGTGGTGGGTGGGCAAGTGGTCGGGTAGGGCTCGGGTCGAGGGGACGGGCAAGGCGAGTGGGTGGGGCGTCCGGCAGGGGGAACGGGGAGAGCCGGCGGGTGGGGCGTGTGGGTGGGCGGTCAGGGCGGGCGACTGGGGCGGTTGGCCGCGTCGGCGGGCGGGGTGGGTGGGCAAGTGGTCGCGTAGAGCTGGCCGGGGCGAGCGGGTGGGCAAAACGAGCGCGGCGGGCCGTTGGCAGGGGGAACAAGCGGAGCGTCTGGGGTGAGGTGGGCGTGTGGGTGGGGTAGGCGCCCGGCAGGGGAACGGGGAGGACCGGCGGGCGTGGCGCGTGGGTGGGTGGTCAGGGCGGGTGGCTGACCTCGGGTGGCTGGCCCCAAGGGGGGGTGGCTGGCTCGACGGGCTGGACGCAGGGGTGGGGGTGGGTGGGGTTGGGGAGGGGTGGGGCGGACCTGGGGGCGGGTAGATTGCTGGGTTGTGGCGATGGAATCGGGGACGTTGCTCACTACGGTGGGGCGTGCGGGGAGTTTGTTTGGGAAAGCTTGGCCGCGGTTGCTGGCTGTTTTCCTGATTGCGCAGCTGGCGCATCGGGGGCTGCAGTGGGTGGCTGTGCAGGCGGGGGCGAAGGCCGAGGCGGCCGGGATCGCCGTGCTGGCTTTGCTGGTGGTGATTTCGCTGGCGATGTATGTGGCCATGTTCCTGGTACTGCGAGGCGAGTTGCCCTTCCATCGCAGGGCGGTGGCCGAAGGGGTGCTGGCGCCGGACGGTGTTGAGCCTGGCAAGGAGAATCGGCCGCTCGACGCGCTGACGGTGGCGCTCCTGCCGTTCCTGGCGTTCTACGCCGCCTACAAGTTCCTGCAGGCCGAGGCGCTCGACTACGAGTACCAACTGGCTGTCCACAAGGTCAACGAGACCGTCGCGACCACTCTCAACGGCGGGACGACCACTCCGCCCCCGACCGGGCTCGAGTCGCTCTCGACCTGGCTGTTCATCGGGCTCGGCCTGACGGCGTACCTGCTGCGGTTCCTCTTCAAGAAGAAGGGCAACACAGCAGGCGGCCCGGTACGCCGGTTGTTCGTGACCTATCTCGAGGCGCTGTGGATCTTCGTGGTGATCTACCAGGCCTCCTCGTTCATCCCGTCGCCGAAGGACTGGCTGAAGGAACGTCAGTTCTGGGCGTGGCTGCAGGATTCCTACAGCTGGGTGCTCGACCAGCTGCTCGGGGTCGAGAAGGTCCGCGAGATCTGGGACACCGTGACCGGCTTCGTGGCGGCCGGCGTCGGTGACCTGTGGAGTGCCGCGGTGCTGCCGCTGATGTGGATCACGATGACCGCGGTGATCTACGGCCGCGCCGTGCACAAGGCGCAGAAGATCGAGCGACGCTGGAAGTTCGACCGGATCACGAACCGCTGGCAGCAGACCCCGAAGATCGTCCGGGTGGCCGGCAACTCGGTGGTGTCGGACTGGAAGGACCGCTGGACGCCGGTGGCGGACGCGTTCCGGCTGGTGGTCCGGTCCGGGCTGCGGCCGATGCTCGGCTACTTCCTCGCCTGGGCCGTGGTCACGTTCCTGGCCAGCGAGGTGTGGATCTTCCTGAAGGAGTTCGTGCTTGGCCCGCACTCGCTGCGGTTCTGGATGGTCATCGACGAGCCGCTCAACCTGGTCACCGACGGCCTGAAGATCATGCTCCAGGTCAGCCTGCTGGCGGCGGCGTACGACCGGATGATCGGCGGCCTGGCCGGCTACCTGCGGCCGGGCACCAGGACGCACGCGGCGCACTCGTCGGGACCGCAGGAGGACAAGGGTGTGGCCGACCTGACCGCCGCTACCTCGGGAATGCCAGATACTCAGGAAGCCTAGTAGCCCAGGTGACCGTCGGCTGGACCGATGAGGCCACCGAGGCCGGTACGACGAACACGGCCACCGTCTCGAACGGCTTCCCGGCCTGCGGCTTCAGGTAGTACTGCGCGATCTTCGGGTCCCGGTAGGAGGCCGGCTTGTCGTCGTACCCGCCGGTGCAGCCCGTGGGCCGGTCCTGGAACTCGTCTTCCATGATCGACTCGTCCCAGATCCGCCCGTCCGGTGCCCGCAGGTGCACCTGGCAGCCGCTCACCGACTCGAGCTTCTTCACGTCGTCCACCTGCAGCCGCAAGTAGACCCGCACCCGGGTCGTCCCCTCGGGCAGCGGATCCGGTACTGCGTTCTTGCGCGTCGGTTGAGGGTCCACCTCGACACTTGCGGCGTACCAGGTGGCATCCGCGTACGACGTGCCGCCCGCCGCGATGGTGACGGCATCACGCGGCTCAGCGTCGTACCAGGACTTGTAGTCGGCGTGGGTGGTCCACCAGCCGGCCAGAGGCACTGTGAGGACGAGCGACACCAGTGCCGGTGTGTTCTTCCGGAACCAGCCCGGCCGGGCCCGTCGGGCGCTGCTCATGAGGCGTCCGCGGCGTTGAGGATCGCCACGTCCTTGCGCAGCCCGTCCAGTTGGTCCTTCTCCACGCCGAGCGGGATTGTTGCCTGTGGCTCCAAATCGGTGAAGATCGCCTTCTCCATCACTTGCAGTACCGCCCCCGGCAACTGGTCGGCGGGCATCTCCACCACGAACGAACCCTGGGCAGGGATGTCCGGTGCGAACTCGAACCCGGTCAGGTCGACCCGGTCGAGGCCGGCCCGGTTGGCGCCGAGGTAGACGGTTCCGTCGGCGGCCTTGATCGACACCTTGCTCAGGTGGATCGGTTCCCGGGTCGCCTTCACCGTCGCGTCGATGACGACGAAGTCGGACAGCGTGTCGCGATCCGGTGCCGAGCGGGGGATCCGCAGCTTCTTGCCGACCTGCACGCTGCGCACGGTCAGCTCGAACCGCGGCGTCTTGACCGGCTTGCCGACGATGCCGTTCACCTCGACCGGCTGCTGGATGTCCTGCTGGGTCGGCGTCAGCCGGTACAGACCCACGATCGTGACCAGGACGATGATCACCAGAGCGACGTTCAGCACCCTGCGCCGGGTGGAGTCGTGCTGGGCCGCCTGCTCCAACGGGGGTGGCTGCTGGGCCGCCTGCTCCAGCGGGGGTGGCGCGCTCACTTCCGGTTGTCCTTCACCTTGACGTTGCTCTCGGCCGCGACGGCGTCCGGCATCCACTTCTCGTGGCTGTCGAGCAGGGACTCCTCGATGTGCTCGTAGTGCTGCACGGTGAGGTTGACGTCGGCCGGCAGCGAGTTTGCCTTGGGCAACTTCCAGACGTACGCGACGTCCTCGCCGTACCCGGGCGTCAGCACCGGGTTGCGGGTCGCGTCGCGAAGATTGGTGGTGCCGACCGGCGGGTCGGTGTCCTTGATCCCCGGTACGCCGATCAGCCGGATCAGGTCGCTGGGCGGGCTCACCCCGGTGTCGTCGGTGACCTTCAGCTTGGTCACCACGGCGATCAGCGCTCCGCCCTCGTCGGGCTGGAACAGTGGTTTGAGGTCCTTGACCACGACCACCCGCTGGATCGTCACCTCGAACTGGCCGGCGTCGATCGCCGTACCGGCTGCCACCTGCGGAACCTCGGCCTCGGCCTTCTTCAGGCCGCCGAACGCCGCCGAGATCGCCAGCAGCACCGCCGCCGCGCTGATTCCCCAGGTGCGCAGCGACCGGCCGCGCACCTTGATGTCCTGCAGTTCCGGCAATTCCTCCCGGTCACCGCTCCCCGTTTGTTCCTGCACGGTGGAAGCCTAACTACCCAGAGGGCCGCCGCCGGTCAGTCGGTCGGTCGTCCGCGCAGGCGCTTGGTCTCACCCCGGCGCTTCTTCTCGTCCAGCCGCCGCCGGACCGCGTTCTTGCTCGGCCGCGTCGGTCGCCGCTTCCGGGGTGGTGCCGCGATCGCCTCCAGGATCAGCGCGGCCAGCCGGGTCCGGGCAGCCTCCCGGTTCCGCCACTGCGACCGCTGTTCCGACGCGGTCACGGTCAGTACGCCGTCCACCAGCCGCGACTCAAGTCGCTCCAGCGCACGGGCCTTCAGTACGTCGTTCAGCGCGGTGGTGCCGGCCACGTCGAAGCTGAGCTCGACCCGGCTGTCAGTGGTGTTCACCGACTGGCCACCGGGCCCGCTGGACCGGGAGAACCGCCAGGACAGCTCGGTTTCGGGAATGACGACGCCTTGGCGCACGATCAGCCCGGTCTCCATGGACTCCATTCAATCCGATCCCGGCCGCTGAACGCCTCCTGTTTGTCGAGGACCGACGGGCGGCGGTGAGCCGGCCAGGGTCGCGGACAGCAGGGACTGGGCAGACCACTTCATCAAGGCGATCGCCTCCTCGTGGGGCAGTTTCGCCACGTCGAGCAGCCAGCTGAGCGCCTCGATCCCGGCAACGCTGCGGATCGCGATCGCCAACTGGTGAACGGATTCCTTCGACAGTTCGCCGCTCAGCGGATCCAGTGCCTCCTCGAACCAGGCGATCGCCCGGCCCTGGCGCAGTGGGAGCGCCGCTCGCTCGGCGGGATCGGCCTCGAGGGAGAGGCGCAGCATCGTGCGCTGCTGTTCCTCGGTGTCGGTGATCAATGCGGCGAACCGGTCGATCGCGGCCGCCAGGCGTTCGCTCACGTCGGTGGGCGCGTCCGGCGGCAGCAACGTGGTGGCCGCCGTCTCGGGATGGGCTGCTGAGAGCAGCGCGCGCTGGTTCGGGAAGTACCGGTAGGCCGTGGGGCGGGAGACTTCGGCGGCCGCGGCGGCCTGTTCGACGGTCGGCGTCAGTCCGGACGCGACCAGCTCGCGGGCGGCTGCTACCAGGGCATCCCTGGTGCGCTGCTTCTGCCGGCTCCGGCCGCCGAGTTCGTAGGGCATTGACACGCCAGAAATGATACCGCACTCTCATGGTGAGACCTAAGTCTCACAAGCGAAGGAGATGGGGACAGTGAGTGGACGGGAAGCGATCGTCAGGAACGCCGGGGAAGGTGACCTGCGCTGGTTCGCCGGCGGCGGCGTGCACCGTTGGCTGGCCACCGCCGAGGAGACCGGCGGGAGCTACCTGCTGTTCGAGGACGTGATGGAGCGCGGCAAGGTCACGCCGCTGCACACCCACCCCGAGGTGGAGGAGACGATGATCGTGATGGAGGGCGAGATCCTGATGCACCTGGACGGCACCGAGCGCAAGGTCGGTGCGGGCGGGATGGGGATGGTGCCGCGCGGCCTGCCGCATGCGTTCCTGGTCACCTCGGAGACCGCGCGGATCCTCTGCCTGATCACGCCGGGCGTCGGGCAGGACTTCTTCTTCGGCGCCAGCGAGCCGTACGTCGAAGGCGCCGATCACCAGGTCGACTTCAGCCGGATCGAGCAGTCGGGCCGCGACAACGGCGGAATCGAGATCCTCGGCCCGCCCCCGTTCGCGCACCTGGCGGCAGCCCGGTCCTGAGGGTTCACCTCAAGACGTGCCGGCCCGGCCCCGAGGGTTGACCCTCAGGGCGGCGGGCAGGACGAGGATCGGGTCGGTCGGCGACGAGACGTAGTACGGGGTGGGTCAGTGGCAGGTGACGTTGCTGAGGCCTTCGCCGGCCCCGGTGAACTTGTTGTCGCAAGCAACCACGTTGGCGACGGCCGGGCGGAGTGCGAAGGCCAGGCCCGGCCCGTCGACGGTGGCGACGTTACCGGTGAACAGGTTGTGGTCGCCCCAGTTCTTCAGGATCTGGTGGGTCTGGAACCCGTCCTGAACCGACTTGACCCCACTGTTGCCCCGGATGAGCCAGTTGTTGCCCTTGACATCGACCCAGGAGTCGGCGCCGGTCAGCGCCGAACCGTCGAAGGTGTTGCCCTCCACCAGTCCGCCGGTCGTGCCCTCCTTGACGTCGACGGCCTCCGACGTGGTCTGCGACATCTTGTTGCCCTTGACAACATTGCGGTCGCTGCGGTCGGGCTGGCAGTCGTTCACCGTGCACCAGTTGCTGACCGCGGAGCCGATGTAGACGCCCTCGCCGAACTTGTCCCGGCGCAGTCCCGTCTTGCTGATCGTGTTGTTCAGTACGACGTTGTCCGTGCTGTTCGCCCGTAGGTGGATCGCCTCGTCGCCGATGTCGTGCACGGTCAGGCCCTGGACGACCGTCCCGACGGTGCTGTCGGCCATCACGCCCTTCTGGCCGTTCGTGACCGTGAAGCCGACCAGCCGCCAGTACTTCGCCTTGTCGAGGTGGAAGACATAACCACCCTTGATGTTCTCGCCGTCCAGTACTGCGCCCGCGCCGCCGCACAACCAGATCGGCTGTGCCGCGGTACCGGAGGCCCGGGCGACGAACTTCCCGGCGTACTTGCCGTCCTGGAGCGCGATGCTGGTGCCGGGTGCAGCCTTCGTCAGGGCCTCTTCCAGGCTCTTGCTGTCCGTCACGGTGACGGTCGCGTCGGGGCAGCTGACCACCGCGGAGTTCGGCAGCGGTCCTTGCCCGGCGGCCGGCGCGTTGGCGAGCACCGGCGCCTCGGCAGGCTTGCGCTTGCCGTCCTTGCCCTCTTCTTCCTCACCCGGGTCCGGCGACTCCGACGCACTCGGTGCGGCCGTCGAGCCGGTGGACGGCGGATCGGTCGGGTCGTCGGTGATCGTCGGGATGCTCGGTTCTGGTGGCACGACCGGGATCGAGGGCCCGGCCGTCGGCAGCGGCGAGGCGGAGTTGTCGGGCCAGGCGGCGGCCACGATGCCCCCGCCGACGAGCAGGACCACCCCGGCCGCGCTGCCGGCGATGATCAGTTCCCGCCGGGTCAGCTTGTTCAGCCTGGTCAGTTCGAGCAGCCGGCTCAGCCGGGTCATCTGGCTCCCAAATGGTCGTCGGGCACCGGCACCGAGGCGGCGGACACGGTCCGGCCGTCGGTGACCGGCGCCTTGTCGGCGTACGGGTGGACGATGCGGCGGACCCGGCGTGAGCCGCGGGCCGCGGTGAAGATCAGCAGCGCGGCCAGGAACAGCCACATCGCCGTCAAGGGTTGCAGGAAACGCTTCAGGGTGACCACGAACGGCGTGGTGTCGTGCCAGTGGTCCTCGTCGTTGTTCCAGCGGTGCATGTTGACGTCCGAGGCGCGTTTGGCATCGATCGCGCTCGGCCCGCGGCCGCTGATGGTGTTCTCGGTGACCTTCGTCGCGCTCACCGCGCCGACCAGCGAGATTGCGTGCGAGTCGGCGTCCGACAAGGTGTTGCGTTGCACGGTGGCGGCCGAGTCGCGGACGTAGACGCTGGTGTTGCCGCCGGTGACGATGTTGCCGGTCACCACCGACTTGTTCACGCCGTCACGGATCGCGATGCCCTGCCGGATCGGTTCGGTCACCCGGTTGCCCACCACCGAGACGTCCTCGGCCCCGCCCCGGACGACCACTCCCATGTCGTTGCCCTGCAGGTCGTTCGCGTTGACGCCGATGTTGGTGCCGCCGATCACCTCGACGCCGTACCGGGCGTTGTTCGCCAGCTTGCTGTTGGAGACGGTGTTGTTGCCGTAGCTGCCCAGGCTGGAGCCGGTCGCGCTCGGGCCGTCGGCCAGCGGAAGCCCGGACATGGTCAGCCCGTTGCGATGGTTGCCGTTGGCCTCGATCTCGGACAGCACGATGCCGGTCGTCGCCCTGGACAGGACGAAACCGTCGCCGGCGTTGCCGTCCGCGGAGCTGGAGTCGACCACCGCGTTCGTCACGTAGCGGTGCATCACCAGGCCGTCGACCAAGCTGTCGTCGAACTTGCTGTCCCGGATGTCGAGTCCGTTGGCGCTGGCCGCGAACAGGCCGAACGCGTTCCGCTTGACAGTCGTGTTCTGGATCAGCGCGGACACGTAGCTGTACTCCGGGTCCGCGATGTCCACCTCGGGCAGCGGCAGCTTGCCGGCTGGGAGCACCTGGCTGAGGCTGTTCTTGCCGGCCCGCAGGTCGATGCCGCCGGTCTCGGGTTTCTTCGTGCCGTTGGCCGCCTCACGCTCCTTCGCGGCGCGCTTGCCGACCCGCATCGTCTCGCCGAGCTTGTCGAGCGAGCCGCTGTTCGGCCGGTCGGTACCGGTCAGGGACAGGCCGCCCGTGCGGCCGCTCCAGAAGCCGAGGTCGGACAGTTCGGCGTACCGGAACCGGACCTGGCCGCCGAGCGAGCGCAGGTACGCGCGGCCGTCGTTGGTCAGCGTGTCCGCACCGTCGGTGTCCCGGTTCCAGCTGGAGATCTTGACCGGCCGGCCGTTCGCGCCCTGCACGTTCAGCACGCCGCCGTAGTTGACGATCGAGACGAAGCCGTTCTGGTCGCTGGCCAGTCGCAGGTTGAGCCCACCGGACGAGGCCAGGTTCAGCGTCGCGCCGTTCTGGATCACGACATGCTCGGACAGCAGGTAGCCGCCGTCCGGCTGCCGGATGAAGGTCTGCGGCGCGAGCCCGAGCAGATCCTTGATCGTGTAGACCTCCCGCCGCGGCGTCAGCACCAGCGTGTACGCCGAACCGGTGGCGATCCGGTACGGCGAACTGAGTGACGTCTTGCTCCAGCGGGCCAGCGAGTCGACGGTGCGAACCTCCACCAGCCGGCGATCCTCGTCCGCCACGTACGCCGCTTCGGTCTCCGGGTCGCCCGGGTAGGGGAGCCGGTCGATCGTCTTGTCGTCCTTCGCCTCACCGGCCACGGTCGGCTGGGTCGCGTCGGGCGGAGTCGGCGTACTGCCCGGCTTGACCGTGCTGGGCTTCGGGGTCGGCGTCGGTGTCGACTCGGTGGTCCCGGACGCGGTTGACTGCATCCAGACCAGGCCGGCCACGCCGAGTACGCCGACGACGGTTGCCGCACGCAACAGTTTGCGTTTGGGGGCAGTCATGAGGCCGGCTCCGTCTGCAGTTCCTTGGCGGCAAGCTTGTTGGTTGCGGGATCCTTGGCGGGGAGGAGCGAGGCGGCGTCCTGGCCTTCGCCGCCGACCAGGCCTTCCGAGCGGGTCAGCCAGCCTTGTTTGTTCATCGTCAGCAACGCGTACAGCTTGATCGGCAGCGCGATCAGGATGACCGTCACGGTGACGACCGGCAGCAGCAGGAGATCGGCCGGATGCCTGCGGAGATGGGAGATCCCGCGGATGCCCCGGGCAATCATCAGCCAGCTGCCCGCGAGCGCATAGCTCTGCCAGGTCATCTCGAGCCGGCTGAACACCATGTAGCCGACGGTGATGCCCATCGTCACCGGCGTCAGCAGGATCTGCAGCACGGTCACCTTCGTCACCAGGGGCACCCGCCACAGCCACCCCTTCCAGACGGCGGTCAGGTAGCAGCGGTACGAGTTGCGGCTCCACCGGATCCGCTGCTTGGCGAACGCCCGGAAGGTTGCCGGGAACATCGACACCGCGCGGGCCGACGACTGGTGCACGGTCTTGTACCCGGAGGCGAGCACCAGCCAGGTGAGCCGGCCGTCGTCGCCGGCGATGCAGCGGCGGCCGAGGAAGAACTCGTTCTCCAGGTTCTCAAGCACTGGCATGACGACGCTGCGGCGGTATGCGCCGGTCCGGCCCGAGACGCAGGCGACCGCACCCGCCCGGCCCATCGCGGGTACGTAGTCGTAGTACCGGAGGTTGACCAACCAGTCGGCGACGCGGCGCCAGATGCTGGTGTTCCGCTCGTGCACGTTCTGCTGGGTGCTCACCGCGCCGACGTCGGGATCAAGGAAGGGACGCTGCACGGCCTTCAGCAGGCCCGGCTGCCAGCTCGTGTCGGAGTCGACCAGGACGAGGACCTCGGAGGACGCGGCGCGGATCCCGACGCCGAGTGCCGATCGCTTGCCCGCGTGCTTGAACAGGATCGGGTTGATCCGCGGGTCGTCGAGCGCGACCAGCCGCTCGTAGGCCTCGGTGTCCGCGACGTCCAGGACGATGATGATTTCGTCCGGATTCTGCTGCCGCCAGCTTTCCAGGCAGCGCATCAGAATGTCAGGATCCTCATGAAAAGAAGGCACCACCACCGAAGTGGTGGTGGTGAAGTCGTTCTCGATCGGTTCGGCCAGCCGGGATAAAAAGAATCGATAGAGCCACAAGGCCCAGACGACGATTCCGGCGATCGCCAGCGGAACAAGATTCCGCCATTGCGAAAGGTCGTCCACGGAAACGGAGAAATGGGTGATGCGGTCCCACAGTTCGGCCAGACTCAGTCGGCTCGTGGGCGTACTCGGCATGATCATCGTCAACCCCCCACCGCGCGCAGCGGTCGAATCTCACCCGCCCCACACCCCGTTGGGACAGGTGACGCCTCGGCCGGACCTCACGTCAGCCGTCCCGCGGACGACTGCGGGCAGAGATCAACCTGCCCCCGGCCTGGGTCGAAAATAGTCGGCGCCGGGGTCACAGTCAACGCGGTGCGACCGGCACCGAAACCCGCGCAAGCCGCCGATCGCAGTACGGCGGTGGAATCGTTCACACTGTATTAATCGTTGGGTCATGTCGGTTGCGACTGCATTTCCGCCGGTTCGCGCGGCGTGCCACACTTGGCCAATGCAAAATGGGTCGGGCCGGCTGGGAAGTTGTTTACTCGCGATTGCGGTGATCAGTTCGCTGGTGGCCTGCGGTGACCAGGAGCAGCGGTCGTCCGGGGGCTCGGTCGCGTCGGTCCCGTCGTCGCCGTCCCTGCCAGCGTCAGTGCCGTCGTCGGTGACCACCTCGCCGGCTTCGGGGACGCCGTCGACCAGCACTACGACGCCTGCCGTCGCCCCGGAATGCGCACCTGGTCCCGGCCGCAGCGTGCGCCGGTTGCCTCCGGTCACCGTGCCCGAGGTCGTCGTTCCGGCGCTCACCTATGCCGACAAGTCCAGCGGCGAACAGAAGACCGCGATGGAGGGATTCACCGTCCCGGCGCAGACGATCGACGCCGGCTGCGTGATCCAGTACGACGCTCCGGGCGGCTGCCTGGGCGCCGTCAAGATCACCGGCGCGACCATCCCGCCTGTGACGATCCCGGGCGGGGCTCTGACCGGGAAACAGTTCCCCGGGGTGACGGTGGTGGGAAAGGTGGCTCCTGCCGTCAGCTCGCCACAGATCTGCCAGGTCGAGACCAAAGGCGTCCTCCCGACGGTGACCCGCGAGGGCGTAGTACGGCGTGGGGTTTCGCGTAATGGTGCAGCTCGACCCGGTGGGTTCGTGAAAGGTGACGGCGGCCTGCCTGACCTGCGGGTTCCGACGGTGAAGGTACCCGAAGTCCGGTTGCCCGATGTGGATGTGGATCCGGCCCGGCTGGAGTCGCGCAAGCTGCCCGGCCAGGAGAAGGTCGAGGTGTTCACCGGCGAGGGCAAGACGTCGTACGTCGCTCCCGGGGATGTGCTGTTCGACACCGACCAGGCGACGATCCGGCCGGATGCGGCCAAGGCTTTGCATGCGATCGCGCTGAAGATCAAGGCCGCGTCGCCGGGCGCGAAGCTTCGGGTGGAAGGTCACACCGACGATCGCGGCGACGCGACGTACGGGTTGCGGTTGTCCGAACGGCGGGCCCAGGCGGTCGCGCTCTACCTGATCAAGACCGAGCACTTTGCCGCCGCGCGGATCACGACGAAAGGTTTCGGCGAGGCGGCGCCGGCCGTTCCCAATACCTCCGACGCGAACCGCCAGAAAAACCGCCGAGTGGTCATCACCGTCGCCGGATGATTTCCCCGCTCGGGGTCGAATAGGGCGGTCAGGTCCGAGGGGTGAACGGGCGGTTGAGGGTATTGGCGACCGACGTACGCTGGATTGTCATGAGCCCAGGGATCATTGCGCTGGTCAGTGCGGTCGCCGTCGGCGTCGTGCTGAGCGTGCTCAAATCCCGCTTCGACGGGCGGTTCCGCGGGACGCGGGCGATCCGGCCGAATGAGAAGGAAGAAGCAGTGCAGGACAGTTCGGTGGCGGCTGAGCGGGTCACGGCGGCGGAGCTGGGCGTCGAGCTCGGCGAGCGGGCGACGATGCTGCAGTTCTCGTCGGCCTTCTGCGCTCCGTGCCGGGCGACTCGGCGGACGTTGGCTGAGGTCGAGTCGATGGTCGACGGGGTGCGGCACGTCGAGGTTGACGCGGAGTCGCATTTGGAGCTGGTCCGGCGGCTGGACATAATGCGGACGCCGACTGTGCTGGTGCTCGATGCGGATGGGGCGATTGTGACGAGGGCGAGCGGGCAGCCGCGCAAGGCGGATGTGATCGCGGCTCTTGGGCTGGCGGTTGACGCTTCGACTTCCAGGCAGCTGTAGATTCCCCACGCCTGCGCCTCGTTCGCTCCTTCGTCGCTCACACGGCGCTGGCTCCCGCCCGCCCTTGGGCGCTCCTGCGTCGCGCGGAAAGCGAGAGTAGGCACCCGGCCTGGTGAGGCCGAGCAACTGGCCAGCTGGCAATGCGAATCGGAGCTCGCCTCCACCAACCTGCAGATCCCACGCCTGCGCCACGTTCGCTCCTACGTCGCTCACGCCGCGCTGGCTCCCACCCACCCTGGGCGCTCCTGCGTCGCGCGAAAGCGAGAGTAGGCACCCGGCCGGGGCAGGATCTTCAGCCGACAACGTGAGCCGCGTTCGTCAACCGGTGAGTCCGGCTTTGGTGTGCCGACCGACAGGATGTACTCCCCCGATTCCTGCCCATGAGCCTGCTCCCTGAGCGTGCGGCCGGCGCCGAGTGCGGATGACCTCCTGTCGGTCGGCACACAAGCCGCATCAACCGCCGGTGCGACCATCGCCGTCCCCGGCGCCCGACGGCTGACCCCGCAAGCGGCTCTCGCCAGGTTGGTGGAGGCGAGCAAACCCGGCGCTGCCAGCTAACGAGACGCTCGGCTTCCCTCGGCCGGGTGCCTACTCTCGCCTTCGCGCGACGCAGGAGCGCCCAGGGGTGGGTGGGAGCTAGCGCTGTGCGAGCGACGAAGGAGCGCGCATCGCGCAGGCGCGGGGATCTCCAGGCGAGATGCACGCGGCCCTGCCCAGGTGGGTGCCTACTCTCGCCTTCGCGCGACGCAGGAGCGCCCAAGGGCGGGCGGGAGCTAGCGCCGGGTGAGCGACGGAGGAGCGAGCGTGGCGCAGGCGTGGGATCACCTGCCGGAGAAATCCGCTGCCCCGGATGGCGCGATGGCCTTGCGGTGCGTGATGCTTTGGCGATGAGCTTCCCCGCCGGCTGGTACGACGATCCTCAGGACCCCACGCAGCAGAGGTACTGGGACGGTGGCTTCTGGACGGACTACCGCCGCCCCCGCGAAGGCCCGCCGCCGTACCAGGGTCAGTTCGGGCAGCCCGCAGCAGGCGCCGGCCAAGCAGGCCAGGGCCAGGGGCAGAGCCATGGACAGCCAGGCCAAGGCCAGCAAGGTAAGCAGACGCCATACGGCCAGCAGGGCCACCAAGGCCTGCAGGGCCAAGGTCAGCCCGGCCAAGGTCAGCCCGGCCAGGGTCAGCCCGGCCAGGGGCAGTACGGCCAAGGCCAGGGGCAGCAGGGCTTCGGACCCGGGCTAGGGCAGCCGGGCATGGGCCGCGAGGGTTATGGCCCGCAAGTTGGGCATCTGCAGCAGGGATATGGCTACGGTCCGACGAACGTCAAGGCGACGCCGGACGGTCAACCGCTGGCCGGCTGGTGGAAGCGGGTGCTCGCGCGCTTTCTCGACGGCCTCATCGTCTTCTTCGTCACCCTGCCGCTGACTGGCTACTTCTATTGGCAGTACATGAAGGTGATCCTCGACTACCAGCAGGACATCTTCGATCAAGCCGCGGCAGGAGACTCAAGCTTCAGCACAAGCCTCCCCTGGGAGGTGTACAAGTGGGCGATCCCGGCGACGTTGATCGGCCTGGCGGCTGCCTTCGTGTACGAGTACTTCTTCCTCACCAAGACCGGCGCCACGCTCGGCAAGCGGGCCGTCGGCATCAGTGTCCGGCTCCGTGACGTCCCCGGGCCGCCGCCGGGGATCGCGGTGGCCAAGCGGTTCGGCCTCTACAACGGGCTCAGCCTGCTCAGTGCGATCCCGTGGGGCGTCGGCTCGCTCTTCAGTCTGCTCAGCCTGGTGAACGTGCTCTGGCCGCTCTGGGACGACAAGAAGCAGGCCCTGCACGACAAGGTGGCCGCCACGAACGTTGTCGTCGGAGAGCAGCCACGCCGCTGAGGCTGTCCAGAATGTGATCAGTTGTCTCGCTGGCTGGGACCATTGGTGGTGGTCCCGGCCAGCTTCCGTACTCTCGTGATCGTGGCTTACACGACATGGCTGACCAAGCGCAGGGCAGTGGACAACTGCCGCATGCGCTCGTCCCTGTGTCGTCCCCACTGACCAGGCGGCGTCCCGAGCGCTCCGGAACCGGTAGCTGAGCACGGTTCCCAGTACGCCGCCTCCCCGCATCCCCGGGCGGGCACGGCTCGAACCACCCTCCTTCCGGGAGTCGTCATGTCCACCAAGACGGCAGTGCAACCCCAGGTCGACCCGCGCGGGCTCCGGTTCGCCGCGGCGCTGACCACGGTCGTGCTGGCACTCACTCTGGTGCTGAACAACCCGTGGCCGCTGGCGGTCCAGGCGGTCGTGTTCGCCATCTCGGTTGCCTTCGGCGTCCAGGCCTCGCCGTACGGGCTGCTGTTCAAGCAGGTTGTCCGGCCGCGGCTGGGCGCGCCGAAGGAGCTGGAGGACGCCGCGCCGCCGCGGTTCGCGCAGCTGGTCGGGCTCGTGTTCGCCGTCGTCGGCCTGATCGGCTACCTGACCGGCGCCGAGCTGCTCGGCGTGGTCGCCACCGGATTCGCCCTGGTCGCCGCGTTCGTGAACGCCGCCGTCGGGCTCTGCCTCGGTTGCGAGGCCTATCTGCTGATTCACCGCATTCGTACGCCAAGAACCGCTACCACCACCACCTGAGGAGCAGCATCCATGAGCAGGGAATCCGCTCTCGTCTCGGCCGACTGGGTCGAGGAGCACAAGAGTGACGCCAACGTCGTCCTGATCGAGGTCGACGAAGACGTTTCGGCGTACGACGCCGGCCACATCGCCGGTGCGATCAAGCTGGACTGGCGCGACGACCTCCAGGACCCGGTCCGCCGCGACTTCGTCAACCAGCAGCAGTTCTCCGACCTGCTGTCCGAGCGGGGCGTGAAGAACGACGACACCGTCGTGCTGTACGGCGGCAACAACAACTGGTTCGCGGCGTACGCGTACTGGTACTTCAAGCTCTACGGCCACGGTGACGTCCGCCTGCTCGACGGTGGCCGCAAGCGCTGGGAGCTGGACAGCCGCGAGCTGACCGACGAGGTGGTCAAGCGCGAGCCCACGCAGTACCAGGCCAAGGAGCCGAACCTCGCGATCCGCGCCTTCCGCGACGAGGTCAAGGACGCCATCGGCGTGAAGAACCTGGTCGACGTGCGCAGCCCCGACGAGTACGCCGGCCGGCTGCTCGCCCCGGCCCACCTGCCGCAGGAGCAGGCCCAGCGTGCGGGTCACATCCCGACCGCGGCCAGCATCCCGTGGAGCAAGGCGGCCAACGACGACGGCACCTTCCGGGCCGACGACGAGCTGAAGACCCTGTACGCCGACGCCGGCGTGGACTTCGGCAAGGACACCATCGCGTACTGCCGGATCGGTGAGCGCTCGGCGCACACCTGGTTCGTGCTGCACGAGATTCTGGGCCAGGAGAACGTCAAGAACTACGACGGTTCGTGGACCGAGTGGGGTTCGCTGGTCGGCGTACCGGTGGCACTCGGCGACGAGCCAGGGGAGGCCTGACATGTGCGGAGCCAAGAAGGGCGGCCTGGATCTCAAGGGCGTCGACGTCGACAAGGAAGCCGTGATCCAGGGCCAGGTACTGCGCGGCGAGGAGCCGGTCGGCGGCGCCTACGTGCGGCTGCTCGACTCCACTGGTGAGTTCACGGCCGAGGTCCCGACCTCCGCGACCGGGCACTTCCGCTTCTTCGCGGCGCCCGGCACCTGGACCCTGCGGACCCTGGCGCCGAAGGCCGACCCGGTCGACCGCCAGGTGACGGCGCAGTACGGCGAGGTGGCCGAGGTGGCGGTCGCCGTCTGACCCCGATAGTTTGCTGACCCCGAAGGGCCCGTTTGCTTGCGCGACGGGCTCTTCGGCTTGTCCGGGCCCCGTACGCCGACCCCGTACCCCGTGACCCCTGTGCCGATCCTCCTTTCGGCACAGGGGTTTCGTTGTTGCGTCAGGCAAACAGGGGTGGCGTAGATCTCACGCGTGCGGGTTACGCGCAAGATCGCGTTTCTCACGACGTACTCCATTTGGTAACGGTTTGATCTCGGAGCACACCGTTGTCGTTACCTACTGCGACCGGGTGAGTTGTGTCTGTGTCCTGGCCCGCTCACTAGGGCTAAGTCATTGATCAGGGAGGAGGGGTCATGAGACCCCGCATTGGATACAAGAAGCTCGCTGCCGTCGGAGTTGCGGCGGTTGTCGGCGTAGCTTCCACGATCGCGCTGACCTCGGGTTCGGCGTCCGCCGCGCCGGTGTTCGGCTACAGCGGTTACGCCTTCGGTACCGACGTCCAGGCCGGCGTCGTGGGCAGTGGCCCGACGGTCGTCAGCCAGTTCAGCTGCACCACCAAGCCGAACTCGTCGGACCGCAACGACCTGGCCACCGCGAACGTGAACAACCAGGCGATCGCCCAGACCGTCACGACCGACACGTACTCGTTCAACGACGCGCGTGGCAACGGCGTGACCAGCAACGCGACCGCGGCCGACATCCGTGTCGGTGGCCTGGTGCACCTGGTCGGTGCGAAGACCACGACCACCTCGGTCTACAAGAACGGCCAGCTGTCCTACGCCGGCAACACCACCTTCGCCGCGGTCCGGATCGGCGGCGTCAACGTTCCGTCCCTGCTGAAGCCGAGCCCGAACTTCAAGGTCGCCATCCCGGGCCTGGGCTACATGGTGCTGAACCGTGTCGGTGGCGTGAAGACCAGCGCCGGCATCTACTCGTACTCGCAGGCAGTCGTGCTGCACGCGACCGTGAAG
Source organism: Kribbella sp. NPDC023855 (assembly GCF_040639475.1). NCBI lineage: Bacteria > Bacillati > Actinomycetota > Actinomycetes > Propionibacteriales > Kribbellaceae > Kribbella > Kribbella sp. NPDC023855. The sequence continues at coordinate 117,527 of NZ_JBFAAA010000011.1, read as the reverse complement.
AACCGCTACATCCCCGAAGGTGTCGACGTCGCGGTCCTGAAGACCCGCGCCGAGATCACCAAGCCGGCCACGGCCATGGTGGTCGGTGACGCCTACGGCTCGACGGTCAAGGTCGACAACCTGGTCAAGTCGGGCAAGACCGCCTACCAGGCCACCTGCCAGGGCACGGAAGGCAAGACCGTCCGCAACGCCACCGCCGAGCTCGTCGTCCCGAACGTCGCCTACGTGGGTGCGGTCTACACCACGAAGAACGGCTACATGGGCGCCGAGAAGTCGGCGATCAAGTTCACCTCGCACATCGCGGGTGTGCGGGTCGGCAACCTGCGGATCGGTGCCATCGAGTCCGCTGCCTCCGCGTGGAAGACCAAGGACGGCAAGGTCGGCCTGGACCACTCCTCCAGCGTTGCCTCGGTCAAGGTCGGCAACAAGACCTACGCCGTCGCGACCGGCCCGAACGCAGTACTGGACATCCCCGGTGTCGCCAAGCTGACCTTCAACCAGGTCGTGCGTCAGAGCCGGTACGTGTCCGTCAACGCCCTGGTGATCGACGTCTACAGCCTGAACACCAAGGTTGTCCTCGGCCACTCGGCCGCCGGTGTGATCGGCTGATCCAGCCATCACTCCCTCACCTCGCTGAGCCGAACCTCACCGATTCAGCCAGGTAACTCCAGGACCCCCGGGTCCGGATCCTCGAGATCCGGCTCCGGGGGTCCTGTCGTTCCACCGCCGGCTCATGCGTCCGAAGAACCCCGGGGGCGGGTGCTCGGGGTCAGGCGTCGAGGATCAGGGTGACCGGGCCGTCGTTGGTGAGGGCAACGGACATGTCGGCGCCGAAGCGGCCGCGCTCGACCTTGGCGCCGAGGGCTTCCAGCGCGACGCAGAACGCGTCGTACAGGGGTTCGGAGACCGGGCCGGGAGCGGCGGCGCTCCAGGACGGGCGGCGGCCCTTGCGGGTGTCGGCGTACAGGGTGAACTGGCTGATGGCGAGGATCGGCGCCTGTTCGTCGGCGCAGGACCGCTCGTCGCGGAGGATCCGCAGCGTCCAGATCTTCGCGGCCAGCGCGGCCGCCTTCTCGGCGGTGTCGTCATGGCTGACACCGAGCAGGACGACCAGGCCGGGCTGGTCGATCGCGCCGACCACCTCGCCCTCGACGGTGACGGACGCCTGGCTGACTCGCTGTACTACTGCTCTCATGGCTCCATCCTGCCGTGCGGGATATCGTCCGGTAATCGAGGTCCCACACAGGCAAATGTCCCGTTCAAGGTCCAGATCTGGCACGATTCGTCCATGACGTCGACGTTGATCACTGTTGCTCCCACCGGCGCCGAGACCGCGAAGGCGGACTGTCCGGCCCTGCCCACCACGCTCGAGGAACTGGTGGAGACCGCGAAACGCTGCGAGGCCGCCGGGGCCGCGATGATCCACATCCACATCCGCGACGCCGAGCACCGGCCGACGCTGGATCTGGGCCGGCTGACCGAGACGGTGGCCGCGGTCCGGGAGAACACCGCGCTGATCGTCCAGTTGTCCACCGGCGGTGCCGTGACGGATCCGTTCGAGCACCGGCTGCGCGTCCTGGACGCCGCGCCGGACTCCTGCTCGCTGACGATGGGCACAGTCAACTTCGGCGACGACGTCTTCATGAACCCCTGGCCGTTCGTCACCGAGCTGTACCAGCTCAGCCAGGAGCGCGAGGTGGTGCCGGAGTTCGAGCTGTTCGACCTGGGTCACGTCGCGGCGCTGAACCGGCTGCTCGACAAGTTCGGGCTCCCGTACGGCGGCAAGGTCCACTGCGACCTGGTGATGGGTGTCCCCGGTGGCATGCCCGGTACGCCGGACGCGCTGGTTGCCGCGGTCAACGGCCTACCCGCCGGCGTGACGTCCTGGTCAGCGACAGGCGTTGGCCGTACGACGCTGCCGGTGGCGCTGGCCGCCCTGTCGAAGGGCGGACACCTTCGGGTCGGGATGGAGGACACCCTCACGCTGGCCAAGGGGCAGCCGGTGACGCACAACGCCGAACTGGTCGAGCGTGCCGCGACGCTCGCCACCCTCGCTCAGCGCCCGCCGATGTCACCGGACGAGGCCCGCGACCTCCTGAACATCAAGCGCTGACTGGCAACCCCGAGGACGCCGGCGGCCACAATTGTGGCCTCCAGCAACAACCAGTCGCGCAGATAGTCGCGGGGCAACACCGTCGGGTTGACCCCTTTTCCTTGCCTGACAAGCAAAGGGATCGCAATCAATGTCGTCAGCCCGACGTACAGCCCGGTCGTCCGGACAGCATCCACCACGCGGTGACGACCAGGACCCGTTGACCAACGAGCAAGCATCCACCCGGCCACCAGCGTCAACGGCACCAGCAAGAAGTCGTCCACCAGCACCGCGCCCCCGAGCCACAGCGGCAACCGCACTAACGCATCGACACTCAACGCCCCCAGCAGCAACCACAAACCCCACAACCCAATCCCACCGCCGAATACGCCAAGCAGAATCCGCGCTTTCATGTCAGGACCTCCAGGCGGTGAACCCACTTGGTTTGCAGGACTCCGGGGCGGTTGGGGGCTATGACTCGGGCGGGGTAGCCGTGGTCGAGGTCGAGGGTGGTGCCGTTCAGGCGAAGGGCGAGGAGGGTGAGGGGGTCTTCGGCGTACTGGGATGGCAGCTCGCTGGTGGCGTAGAAGCCGCCCTTCTCCATCGACACGACCCGGACGCGCGATCCTTCCGGTGCGCCGCAGAGTCTCAGCAGGTCACGGACCCGGATGCCCTCCCAGCGAGCGGCCTGACTCCAGCCTTCGACGCACGCGATCGGCAACTGCGACCAGCTCTGCGGCAGCGCGCGCAGTTCGTCGAGTGAATAGGAGAGCCGGCTAGGCCCGATCACGGTGAAGCGCCAGTCGTCGCCGACGGCAACAACGCCGGCATCCTTGGCGGTGCGGTTCACGGGGAGACCTTGCGGGCCGATGTTCGGTTTGCGTGGAGCCAGTACTGCGACCGGCCCGAGAGCGGGTACCGATTGGCCGATCGAGGTGATCCCGACCAAGGCGCCCGCGCCGGCCACGGTACGGAACAGGCCGCGCCGGGTCAGTCCGGTGATTGCTGGAGGCAACGAGTCGGCGGGCGGCGGTACCGGCGTACGGTCGGCCGGTGTTCGGCGCCAGTGGGCGGTGATGAGCGGGAGTTTGACCGCCAGGTGGACGAGCAGGGCGCCGATGATGGTCCAGGCGAGCGCGTAGTGGGTTTCCTTGAACGGGAACGGCCAGGGGTACCACTGCAGCGTGTTGAGGAAGCCGATGAAGAGTTCGAGGGCCAGCGCCGAGACCAGGACCAGGATCGAGGCGCGTTCGAGGATCGTGGTCAGCGCCTTCCGGCTCGGCGGCCAGGCGAGTTTGGCGAACAGCTTCGGGTAGACGGTCCAGAGCTTCGCCAGCAGGAGTGGTACCGAGACGAGCCCGCTGAGGACATGGAGTCCCTGCGTCACGCGGTACAGAGAAGCCGGGCGGCTCGGGATCACCAGCCAGCCCGGCGTGGCTTGCTGGAAATGACTGAACAAACCGGTCAGGAAGCAGATCGTGATCGCCACGCCGAGCCAGCGGCCGAGCACGGTGGCCACCCGCGGATGGTGCAACGGCGACGGGAACGACTCCTCCGTCGGAGCCTGCGGCAACTTCATACCTCTCATCACAGCCGACAAATCCGCCGCCGTCCGCCCGCTCCCGCTTAACGCTCACGAACGCTCCCCGTACGCCGTACGCCCCGCTTACAGCTCCCGAACGACCCCCGGGATCCACAGGCCGAGCCCTTGCGTCCGAGCGAAGTGCTACCCCGCACCTTTAGGCTAGGAAGGTTCGAGTGAGAGGAGTGGGACAGGTGAGGACGCAGCAGCGGTCGTCGGACGACGACGAGCGCGCCCTGGCCGACCTCGCGGAGGTGTCCGACTGGAAGCGGGTCTGGGGTCCGCCCGAGACCGGTCTGGACGCGATCCGCGCCCTGGTGTCGCGGGTCACCGCCGCCACCGGCTGGCGTCCCTGGGCTCCCGGCAACATCGACCCGAACCGCTACACCTGGGGGCTCGTCACACCGCGCGAGACGGTGATGCTGGTGCTCCCCGACGCCGTGCTCCCGGACAGCCCGCGCAGTGGGTGGTCGGCGTACGAGATCGGTCCGGACGAGATCGGCGACGCCGAGGACGGCCTCGACGACCACTGGCCTGGCCAGCTGGAGCTCGCCCGCCGGCACTGGGGTCAGCCGGTCTTCGTCGGGCCGGGCGACGACCCGCGGATCCCGCTGGAGTGGCGCGGCCGGCGGCGTCATCTGGCAGTCTGGCTACGACCCGGCGCCGAGCTGCACCTGTACGCGACCCAACCCGAAGCAGGCCCGGTGGCGGCCAGTGCCGGCTTCGGGTACTCCGTCTACGCGAGCGAGGTGGCCTGATGGCGTCGATCGAAGAAGACGCGCTGCGGGACATGTACCAGATCATCCGGATGATCACCACCAAGCTGAGCCGTCGGCGGAACGCCCGGAAAGCCCAGCGGCTGCGCAACCCGGAGACGCGGGACAGCGCGCGGCTCGAGGAGCTCCGGGAGCTCATCGGCGAGATGATGGACGAGCGCCGGAACAACCCGGAGTTCGCCCGGGCCGTCGACGGGCTGTCCGAGGACCAGCGGTCCGCGCTGTTCGAGGCGGAGGCACGGAGGGTCCAGGAGAACCGGGACCGGCTGGACAACGACCCGGACCTGACGCCGGAGGAGCTCGACCGGGAGCGGGAGACCGACGAGCAGAACCGCGACCGCAACGACAACGGGATCGACGACAACCGCGACCGCGACGTGGAGACCGGGGAGATCGTCGACGAGCGTCGCGATCCCGATCGTGACGGCCAGGACAACGCTGTCCAGGATCGGCAGGCCGAACGCGAGGCGCGCGACGCCGCGGACAAGGCCAAGCAGGAGAACGAGCGGCGCGACGAGGAACGCAAGACGGAAGAAGCTCGCGGAGGCGATGTGGCTCCGGCCGCAGCCGCCGCTGGAGCGACGGCTGTGGTTGCCGACGAGGTGCTCGACGAGGTCCAGGAGCAGCGCCAGGAAGAGCAGGCGGTCGAGGACCAGCAGCGCGACGAGCCCGAAGTACTGAACGAAGACGGTACGGCGCCGGCGGTGATCGGTGAGGATCCGCAGCAGCCTGGGGTGGATCAGGATGGGCTGGATCAGGATCGGGTGCTTGATGAGGATGGCGCGGCGCCTGCCGTGATTGGTGAGGATCCGCAGCAGCCCGGAGTCGATCAGGACGGACTCGATGAGGACCGGATTCTTGATGAGGATGGTGCGGCGCCGGCGGTGATCGGTGAGGACCCGCAGCAGCCTGGGGTTGACCAGGACGGGCTGGATCAGGATCGGGTGCTTGATGAGGATGGCGCGGCGCCGGCGGTGATTGGTGAGGACCCGCAGCAGCCTGGGGTGGACCAGGAGGGCCTGGACCAGGACGGGTTGGAGCAGGGAGAGCGGCGGGTCGAGCAGGTTGAGCAGGGGGTGGCTGGGCCTCAGCCTGGGTTCCCGACTGGGGGTGACCAGGTGGCGGCCGCCGAGGAGGAGGCCCGGAACACCGAGGAGCGCCCGGATCAGGTCCAGCAGACCAGCGTGCAAGGTCCGGAGGCTGACGGCCAGGCTGCGTCGGTCCAGCCGGATGCTGTCGAGAAGACCCTCAGCGCCGCTCGTGAGCAGCAAGGCGCCAACCAGACCGACCGGACCGAGCAGAACGGCCAGCGTCCGGGCATGTCCCAGGACGAGATCAACAAGTTGCGGGACTTCCAGCAGGCCGACCACGCACCCGCAGCCGAGGCGACCCGTCAGCGCACCGGCGAACCCGTCGGAGCCGGAGTCGGCGGCAAGAACGCCGGTGCCCGCGCAGCCGAGCTCCGCACCGACAGGGGCCCCAGCCGAGACGGCGGCCGCGGAATGGGCGAATAACCCGAACTACAGCCGCACCGGCGTACAGAAGATCAGTAGACGATCGCCTGTACGTCGGGGCTGAGGATTTCTTCGGTGAAGGCGGGGGCGCCGGCTATGCGGGTGCCTGGGAGTAGGTCTGCTTCGGTGAGGTCGCGGCGTTTGGCGCATTGAGTGCAGACCGTCAGCTGACCGCCGGCCAGTACTGCGGCCAGCAGGTCGGTCAGGGGAGCGGCATGGGGGAGCTTGAACTGCTCCGCCCTGCCCGGTACGGCGAACCACACCGCCTCTCCGGTCAGCCAGAGCGACACCTGGGCGCCCGACGCAACCGCCGTCGCGGCCACTGTCATCGCCTGGTTGGCTCGCTCGGGTTCGTCGGCTCCTGCGGTCAGCTTGATCACCAGCGTGCGGGACATCACGCCACCGTAGCTCAGAGCGCCGTGCCGATCCCCTAGACTGACCATCGTGCTACACGTCATCTTCACGACCCTGCTGGTGCTCGTCACCGTGTTCATGGGCTGGTTCTCGGCGTACGTCGTCTACCGGCTGCTCCGCGGCCGTACCGCGAGCTGATCCCGCGATGGCGTTCGAGATCTCGCAGGACCTGCACCCCGACCTGATGCCGCTCGCCTGGCTGCTCGGCCGGTGGGAGGGCCGCGGGCACGGGGACTACCCGACGATCGAGAAGTTCGAGTTCGGGCAGCAGATCGACTTCAGCCACAACGGCAAGCCGTTCCTGCACTACGTCAGCCAGACCTTCGTGGTCGGCGAGGACGGCAAGCGGGAGCGTCCGCTCGCGATGGAGACCGGGTTCTGGCGGCCCAAGCCGGAGAACAAGCTCGAGGTGGTGCTCGCGCACCCGACCGGCTTCGCGGAGGTCTGGTACGGCGAGATCGAGGGCGCCAAGATCGAGATGCGCACGGACGTGGTGGCGCGCACCGCCACGGCCAAGGAGGTCGCCGCCGGCCACCGGCTCTACGGCTTGGTCAAGGGCGAGCTGATGTGGGCCTACGACATGGCCGCCGAAGGCCTCCCGCTCCAGCCCCACCTCTGGGCGACCCTCATCCGCGCCTAACTCTCCGAAACCCAGCAGTACTCGACCTTGGGTCGCCCGCTCCGCCCGTCGTAGCGCTGAGTGCGTAATGCCTGGCCCTGGTCGGCCAAGTGCTCCAGATAGCGCCGAGCCGTGATTCGCGACGTTCCAAGTGACGCCGCAACCTCCTCAGCGGTCCAACCCTCGCGATTGCCGAGCAGCTGCACCACCCGATCCAGCACCGACCCGGCCAGCCCTTTCGGCACGGAAGAAACAGTTGCCGGGTGCAACAACCGGTCGACCTCGTCCTGGTCGTGAACGACTTGGCCGGACTCCGCCGCCCGACGCTGCCGCGCATACGCAGTGAGCCGATCCCTCAACGTTTCAAAGGCAAACGGCTTCAAGACGTACTGCACCACCCCGATCCGCGCAGCAGCCTGTACTGCGGCGACTTCGCGCGCGGCCGTCACCGCCACCACATCAGTTTGGTTGCCAGCGGCACGCATTCGCCGGACCACATCGAGTCCGTGACCGTCCGGCAGGTTCATGTCCAGCAAGACGAGATCGATCTGCTCCTGGCTGAGTACGTGCAACGCGCGGGCCGCAGTACCGGCAAGGCCGACGCAGACGAAGCCGGGCAACCGGTCGACGTACACGCGATGCGCTTCCGCGGCGACCGGATCGTCCTCGACCACCAGCACGCGCAGGTCAGGCACCGGCACTCACCGCCCGCGGCAACCGCACCCGGACGGTCAACGCCGGTACGTCGTCCAGCTCGGAATCCGGATCGACCATCAACGTCCCCTGCCAGCGCTCGACCGTACTGCGCACCAGCACGAGCCCTAGCCCATGACCCGGCTCGGCCTTCGTCGTCCAGCCGCGGTCGAACATCCGGGCCAGCTCGGTGGCCCCCAGCTCGGCACCGGTGTTGGTCACCGCCAGGTCGATGAACTCCATACTCGCCGCCGCCCTCAGTTCGACCCTTCGCGGCGCACTGCCGCCGCGCGCGGCCTCGATCGCATTGTCCAGCAGATTGCCGACGACCGTGACGATGTCCTGCGCGGGCAGTCTCGTGTGCAGCGCCTCGGAGCCGAGCTCGAGTGTGAGCAGTACGCCACGCTCCTGGGCCTGGGCGAGCTTGGCGAGCAGCAGCGAGGCGAGCACCGGTTCGCCGACGGTGCCGACCACGCGATCGGTCATCGCCTGGGCAAGTTGCAGTTCGGAGACCGCGAACTCCCGGGCGCGTTCGGGCCGGCCGATCTCGATCAGGCTGACGACCGTGTGCAGCCGGTTCGAGGCCTCGTGGTTCTGCGCCTGGAGCGACTCGGCCAGGCTGCGGATCGCATCGAGCTCACCGAGCAACGCCTGCAACTGGGTGTGATCCCGCAGCGTGACGATCCGGCCGGACCGGGCCGGCTGCTGGTTGACCACGACAACGCCGTGAGCCCCCAGATGCAGTTCGTCGTACGCCGTCCGTCCGGTGCGCAGGAGGCTGGACAAGGTGACCGGCAGCTGAAGGTCGTCGACCGTCGAGTCGGGCGGGACAGTGGGCAGGCCGAGCAGTCGGCGGGCCTCGTCGTTGACCAGCTGGACCCGGCCGTCCGAGTCGATCAGCAACAGGCCTTCGCGCGCGGCGCGCAGTACGCCCTCGTAGAAGTCGAGCATCCAGGCGAGCTGCTGGGTACCGATCCCGCGGGTCGTGTGCCGGACCCGCCAGCTGACCAGTGCGTTGCCGGCCACCGCGATGCCGAGCACGAGGCTGGCGACACCGAGCATCGAGCGGAGTTCGAGTTCGATCAGGTCCTGCCAGCCGGGCGGTGCGATCCCGGCCGCGGCGGCGTCCCGCTCGGCCTGCGTGCGGCTGCGGGACAGCAGCACGATCCAGATCAGCACGATCATCACCAGGACCGTGGCGGTCTGCAGCCAGAACACCTGGCGGCGCAGCTCCCACGGTCGGCGACTCATGCCGACATTGTGCACACCAGTGCCACCGGTGGCATGCCTCAGGCGGGCCGGGCCGGACCGGGGTGATTCGATCGCGAACGATATGAACGAAATCCGCTGTTCGCCTGTGCGTCACGTCACAGTTACTGACAACCCCGCCCGCCGGCCGATCAGGAGTCCCCCATGGCGAGCCCGACCACACCCCGCCCGACACCCGTCCGCAACGACCGGACCCACTTCCTCTACATCGCCGTCATCGTCGCCGTCCTGCTCGGCATCGGCGTCGGTTTCATCTTCCCGGACTTCGCGGTCGAGCTGAAACCGCTCGGTACCGGGTTCGTCAACCTGATCAAGATGATGATCAGCCCGATCATCTTCTGCACCCTGGTGCTCGGCATCGGGTCGGTCCGGCAGGCCGCCAGTGTCGGCAAGGTCGGCGGTCTGGCGCTCGGCTACTTCCTGGTGATGTCGACGGTCGCGCTGGCCATCGGTCTCGTGGTCGGCAACCTGGTCCAGCCGGGTTCCGGGCTCAACCTGACCGACAAGATGCGTGAGACCGGCCAGAAGCAGGCCGCCGGCGGGCACGAGAGCACCACCGACTTCCTGCTCGGCATCATCCCGAAGACGCTGGTCTCCGCTCTCACCGAGGGCCAGGTGCTGCAGACCGTGTTCGTCGCGCTGCTGATCGGTTTCGCCCTGCAGGCGATGGGCCGGACGGGTCAGCCGATCCTGACCGGCATCGGGCACATCCAGCGGCTCGCCTTCAAGGTGCTGGCGATGATCATGTGGGTCGCGCCGATCGGTGCCTTCGGTGCGATCGCCGCGGTCGTCGGCGCCACCGGCTGGGACGCCCTGGTCAGCCTGGGCAAGATCATGCTGGCCTTCTACATCACCTGTGCGCTGTTCGTCCTGGTGGTGCTCGGCACGATCCTCAAGGTCACCACCGGGATGTCGATCTTCCAGCTGCTCAGGTACCTCGGTCGCGAGTTCCTGCTGATCGTCTCGACCTCGTCGTCGGAGACCGCGCTGCCGCGACTGATCGGCAAGATGGAACACCTCGGGGTGGACAAGTCCGTGGTCGGCATCACCGTCCCGACCGGCTACTCGTTCAACCTGGACGGGACGGCGATCTACCTGACGATGGCGTCGCTGTTCATCGCCGAGGCGATGGACCAGCCGTTCTCCCTCGGTCAGCAGATCTCCCTGCTGGTGTTCATGATCGTCGCCTCGAAGGGTGCCGCCGGAGTCACCGGCGCCGGCCTGGCGACCCTGGCCGGCGGGCTGCAGTCGCACCGGCCCGACCTGGTCGACGGCGTCGGACTGATCGTCGGCATCGACCGGTTCATGTCCGAGGCGCGGGCGCTGACCAACTTCGCCGGCAACGCGGTCGCCACCGTGCTGGTCGGCCACTGGACCGGCGGGTTCGACAAGGAACAGGCCCGCCAGGTCTTCTCCGGTGAGGATCCGTTCGACGAGGCGGCCTTCGCGGCCGGCGATACCCATGCGGGCGACGTACCGGAGCCCACTTCCCGTCCGGCTGACGCGGTAGACGTCGGGCCGGCCCACTAGACCATCTGACCCACCCCTCCACGCTGCCTGTCAGCTCCCGATCCGTCCGGGAACTGGCAGGCAGCGTGCTGTCTACCGGCCGTCGAGCAGTTCGACCACTGGGGCCAGGTCGTCCAGGTAGGTGGCGTTGACGGTGATGTACGACGCCCCGAACTCGTCTCGCCGTCGCTGCAGCTCATCGGCCATCTCCCACGGGCTTCCGCGCAACAGCATCAAGGTGCCGCTCTTCTCGAGTTCCTCGGGTGTCGCTCCGGTCGCCTGCTTGGTCCACGGCGGCAGCTCCGCAGTACCGGCGGCGAACAGGTTCATCGCCAGTTCGATGTCGTCTGCGCGTGAGCCGGCCAGCTCGCGCAGTTCCTGGGTGAGCTGCCGGATCTCCTCACGCGGAGCCAGGGCGGGCTTCGCCAGCGAGACGATGTCGGCCCTGGCCGCCGCCAGCGCGAGGCTGCGGGGTCCGCCGGCCGCGAGCATGATCGGCGTGTGCTGGTCGCCGTCGAGCTCCTGCAGGTGGTCCAGGGTCTCCCGCACCTGATTGCGGCGCTCCTTGGCCGACCCGAACGGCAGCCCCAGTTCAGCCGCCTGCTGCTCGACCTGTGGACGTCCGGTGCCGATACCGAAGTCGAAACGGCCGCCAGTGAGTACAGACAGCGTGTGCGCGTCCCAAGCGGCAGCTCGCGGCTTCCGCAAGGGTGCGGCGGCGACAAAGGTGCCTACGCGGATGTCAGCGGTCATGGCGGCCACGGCCAGGGAGGGGAAGGGCGACAGCAACTGGAGCCCGTCCGGCATCAACACTGACTTGTAGCCGCGATCGGCGGCCCGGCGTACGGTCTGCTGCCACGCCTCGACGCCGCGGTCCGGACTGCCCACCACCCCGAAGCGGAATGCTCTGTTCGTCATCGTCCTGCTCCTCTCGATTTGGTCCTTCCAGCGTCGCGAGGGGCGGTGTTGTCCACATCCCACGGCAGGAGGCAGTCGGCGTACGCCGGGGGACGTACTCTGGTGACATGTCACTGACGCGCAGCCCGCTCCTGGATCTTCCGGCGGCCGTGGAGGCGGACGGCCTGGACGCCGGGGTTGCCGCGCACTACGGCTCGGACCTGCGCGAGCAGCGAGCGCTGGCCGCGGGCAAGGGGTTCGTCGACCTCTCGCACCGCGACGTCGTCACCGTCACCGGCCCTGACCGGCTCACCTGGCTCCACGCGCTCACCAGCCAGTACTTCGAAGGGCTGCGGCCGGGCACGTCGACCACGGCGCTGCTGCTGTCCCCGACCGGACACGTCGAGCACGCGATGTACGGCGTCGACGACGGCGAAACCTTCTGGCTCCACACCGAGCCAGGCGCCGCCGCGGCCTTGGTCGAGTGGCTCCAGAAGATGGTCTTCATGTCCCGCGTCGAAATCACCGACGTAACCCCCAACTACGCCATCATCTGGCGCCCCGGCCCACCCCCCGCCTCCGGCGCCACTCCCGCCCCCGCCGCTGGCGCCACCCCGGCCCCCGCCGCCGGCGCCGCTCCCTCTTCTTCTTCCGCACCAGCGGCGCAGCCGCTGGTGCGATCCGGGGCCGATTCGCTGGGCGGCCATGAACTGTTCCTCCCGCGCGCCGAACTCCAGGCGTTCGCCGCGCAGGCCGGACCTCCGGCCGGCGTCTGGGCTTATGAAGCTCTTCGGATCGAGGCGGGCGCACCGCGGCTCGGGCTCGACACCGACGAGCGAGCCATCCCGAACGAGCTGGGGTGGCTGGGCGTCGGCGTTCATCTGGACAAGGGCTGCTACCGCGGCCAGGAGACCGTCGCGCGCGTGCACAACCTCGGTCGCCCGCCGCGCCGCCTCGTCCGGCTGCATCTCGACGGCTCTGTCGACCACCTGCCCGCGCACGGCTACGCAGTACGGGTCGGTGAGAAGCAGGTTGGCTTCATCGGTTCGGCGGCGCGCCACCACGAGTACGGGCCGATCGCGCTCGCGCTGATCAAGCGGAACGTGGACCCGGCCGCCGTGCTCGAGGTCGTCGCCGAGGACCAGCCGACAGTTACCGCGACCCAGGAGTTGCTGGTCGACCCCGAGGTGGGTCTGCACGTCCGCGCCCGGCTGTGAGCCGAATCATCTCCAACGTGGGTTTTTGCTCCTGACCCCCGCGCCGTACAGTTCAGCCGTGACCGAACCTGTGATCCTGGCCGACGTCGTCCGCAGCGGATTCGTCGAGGGCCATCACCGCGGCTCCGTCGTGGTGACCGCGCCCGACGGCTCCGTCGAGTGGGCGGCCGGCGTGATCGACCAGCCGATGTTCCCGCGCTCGTCGAACAAGCCGATGCAGGCGCTCGGCATGCTCCGCAGCGGCCTGGAGCTGGACGGCGAACTGCTCGCGCTCGCCGGAGCGTCACACTCGGGCGAGGAGTTCCACCTCACCGGCGTACGGCGGATCCTGGCCGGCGCCGGCCTGGACGAGTCGGCGCTGCGGACGCCACCGGCGTACCCGATCGACGAGCAGGCGCGCGACGAGTGGGTCCGGGCCGGGCACGGGCTCGAGCCGATCACGATGAACTGTTCCGGCAAGCACGCCGCGATGATCGCGACCTGCGTGGTCAACGACTGGCCGTTCCACGACGACGCCCGCGCCAAGAGCCCCGACGGCGTCTGGGGCCGGGACGACTACCGCTCGCCGGAGCACCCGCTGCAGCAGGCGATCCGCACCGCCGTCGAGGACACGGCCGGCGAAAAGGTCTCGTACGTCGCGGTCGACGGCTGCGGCGCCCCCATCCTCGCCATCACCCTGTCGGGCCTGGCGCGGTCCTTCGGGTACTTCGCCGCGGCCTCCTCGGACACCCTGGAAGGCCGGATAGCGAACGCCTTCCGCGATTACCCGGAGTACGCCAGCGGGAGTAGGCGCGACGAAACCGCCCTGATGAAGGCCATCCCCGGCCTCTTCTGCAAGGCCGGCGCCGAAAGCGTCTACGCCGTAGGCCTCGCCGACGGCCGAGGCATCGCCGTCAAGATCGACGACGGTACGCCGCGCGCCCGCGCGGTGGTGATGGCCGCGACGCTTCGCAAGCTCGGCCTCGACCACGAGATCCTCGACGAGCAGCAGCACTCGCCTCTCTACGGCGGCGGAATCCGCGTCGGCTCGGTCCAGCCGCACATCCCAGCTTTCAGCTGACCCGTCACGCCCCGTAGTGAGCGGGCTCACGCCCACCCTGCTTGCAATTGCAAGCACCTGCTAGCAGGATGGGGTCATGGCCAAGTTGAGTGATCGTGCCGCTGGTGCGGTGGGTTCGGTGGGGGAGTACCTCGCCGAGCAGCGCCGGCATGCGCAGCTGTCGTTGCGGCAGCTGTCCGATCTGGCCGGTGTGTCCAACCCGTACCTCAGCCAGATCGAGCGTGGCCTGCGCAAGCCGTCGGCCGATGTGTTGCAGCAGCTCGCGAAAGCACTGCGGATCTCCGCGGAAACGCTGTACGTGCGAGCCGGCATCCTCGATCCGGACGACAGCGAGGACGGCACTCGGCGTACGCCGGGAGTGGTGGACGCGGTCCTGCTCGACCCCGCGCTGAACGAGCGGCAGAAGCGCGTACTGCTCGACGTGTACGCCTCCTTCGTCCGGGAGAACGACGACCCGGCCGAAGCAGCGCCCGCGCCTGAGCCCGCACCGGAAGCGGCGCCGGCGACGAAGCCCGCCGCGGCCAAGAAGACCCCTGCAAGAAAACGCACCACCCAGTAGACCCCGCTGAAAAACCTCACGAGGAGATGCCTGATGGCAACCCGTACCCCCGTCACGCCCCTGTACGCGATCGCCGGCGCCGGCGACCTGGCCGTGGAGAAGTTCCGCGCGGTCAGCGACGACGTCACCACCCGGTTCGCGAAGCTGGACCAGAAGGCCCTGCAGACCACGCTGCAGACCGAGCTGAGCAAGCGTCAGGCCGAGCTGAGCAAGCGCCTCGAGGTGCTCGCCGCCAACGCCAAGACCGTACCGGCCACGCTGCGTGAGCTGCCGTCGGTCGCGCAGGCCGGGCTGACCACCGTGCTCGGCCAGGCCGAGGAGACCTACGCCGACCTGGCCGCCCGCGGCGAGGAGATCGTCACCCGGATCCGCAGCCAGAAGGCCACCGAGGACCTGGTCACCCAGGCCAAGACCACGGTGAGCAAGGCGAAGGCGACCCGGACCACCGCGAAGAAGACCGCCGACACCGCGAGCCGCAACGTGAAGGCGACCGCGACCAGCGCCCGCAAGACCGCGAAGACCGCGTCGAAGGCCGCCACCGACGCCGCCGCCAAGGTCGGCGACTGACAGTAGTTCACAGGCTCTGCCCGGTACGGGTGGTCGCGATCCGAGCTTTTCCGGATCGTCGGCCACCCGTGCCTGCGTTAGGCTCGTCGCATGCTCGCACTCGCCACGTTCCAGAACCTGTTCCCCGGGTTCGGTGATCCCATCGGTGTCATCTGGTGGGTGCTGCTCGGTCTCAAGCTGGTCGCCCTGGCCGACGCGATGTTCCGGCCGCGGGCCGTGTTCGTCGCCGCCGACAAACTGACCAAGCCGGGCTGGGTGCTGATCCTGGCCACCTTCACGCTGTCCCAGATCTTCCAGAGCTGGCTCAGCTTCTTCGGCCTGATCGGGATCGTCGCCGCCGGTGTCTACCTGGTGGACGCCCGTCCCGCGCTCCGGGCGGCTTCCGGCCGCGGCCGCGGCGGCTGGGGCATTCGCCGCCGCCGGGGCCCACGCCCGCTCTGAGGTCCCGTACTACGACCGGTAGACGATCACCTTGTCGCCGACCTTCACCTCGTTGAAGAGGATCTTGATCTTCGCCAGGTCACGGATGTTGGCGCAGCCGTGGGAAGCGCCGTTGTAGCCACGGGCCGCGAAGTCCGCCGAGTAGTGCACCGCCTGGCCGCCGCTGAAGAACATCGCGTACGGCATCGGTGAGTCGTACAGCTTCGACACGTGGTTGCGGCTCTTCCAGCCGACCGTGAAGCCGCCTTCGCGGGTCGCGGTCTTCTGGGCGCCGAACCGGACGTCCATCTGCATCTTCACGACGCCGTCCACCACGTAGCGCAACTTGCGGGTGGTCTTGTCGATACACAGCGCGACCCCGGTCGCGCAGCGCGGGTCGAGCTTTTTGCCGTCGACCACCGGCGCCGGCGGGTAGAGCTCGACCTGGGTCGGCTCGTGGGTGGCCGCGGTCAGCTTGGTCCAGGTGAACTCGTCGACGTACCCGAGCGGCGGAATGCCCTTGGAGGTCTGGAACTTCTTCACCGCGGAGCGGGTCATCGTGCCGAACGAGTCGTCCAGCCACTGCTTGTCCAGCAACTTGAGCTGGATCAGCCGAGCCTCGACCTTCCGCACCACGGCCCCGCTGGACCCGTTGCTCCACAGTGCCTTCGGGTAGATCGGCAACTCACCACTGACCTCGAACTGGACCGGCTGCGCCTCCGTAGTACCAGCCTTGTACTCCGGCGCCGCCGACGCGGTGAGCGTAGTACCGGCCATCGCGGCCACCACCACAGCCGCCAGCCCATTGCGAACAACCAGCGCACTACGAATCCAGCGCATCGGAACCCCTCAAGTCGATCCGTCCCTCAAGCAGTGGGACGCCCTCACAGATCTTTTGGTTGGCATCAGGCGGACGCCGGCACCGGGCCGTCACCCGGTAACCGCCCAACCTTAAGCTATTTCGCATGGAAATCGAGCTGTCGACGGCGGACATCACCACGGTGCCGGCCGACGCGATCGTGAACGCGGCCCACCACGCGCTGCGCGGTGGCGGCGGCGTCGACGGCGCCATCCATCGGGCCGGCGGGCCGTCGATCCTGGCCGACTGCATCGAGCGCTACCCGAACGGCGTACCGACCGGCGAGGCAGGCTGGACGACGGCGGGGAGCCTGCCCGCGCAGTACGTGATCCATGTGGTGGGGCCGAACTACACCGCTGGGCAGAGGGATCCGGCGCTGCTCGAGTCCTGCTACCGCAACGCGTTGCGGCTGGCGGACGAACTGAACGTGACGATGCTGACTTGTCCTGCGGTGTCGGCGGGGATCTACGGCTGGCCGAAGGAATCGGCGGCCGAGATCGCCGTACGGACGGTGCAGGAGACGGACACCCGTGTCGCGCGGGTGGTGTTCTGTCTCGTCGAACCGCGGCTGTACACGGCGTTCTCGAAGGTGCTCGGGTAAAACGCACAACAGCGGCCGGTTCCCGGAGGAAGCGGCCGCTGCTGGAGAAGAGCGTCGGGTCAGGCGTTGTAGACCAGGACCTTGTCGCCGATCTTCACGTGGGCGAAGATCCAGGCGACCTTCTTCTTGTCGCGCATGTTGGTGCAGCCGTGCGAGGCGCCGTTGTAGCCGCGGGCCCGGAAGTCCGGGGAGTAGTGCACGGCCTGGCCGCCGCTGTAGAACATCGCGTACGGCATCGGCGTCTTGTAGATCGACGAGCGGTGGTTCTTCGACTTGCGGTAGACCTTGAAGGTGCCCTCACGGCTCGGGGTCCGCTTGCCGCCGAAGCGGGCGTCACCCTCGGCGACCAGCCGGCCGTTGACGATGAACATCACCTTGCGGGTCTTCTTGTTGATGCACAGGTACCGCCCGGTCATGCACTGCTTGGCGATGTGCCGGCGACCCGGGACCAAAACCGTCTTCTTCTTCGCCTTCTTCTTGGCGACAGCCTGCGAGGCGACGACGGTCTTGGGCGCAACCTTCGGTGCCGCCACGGTCTTGCCGGCCGGAGCCGCGGCCTGCGCCGTCGTGGCGGTCAGCAGGCCGACCCCCAGCATCGCGACCGCCGTGGTGGTGGCGCCGAGCTTACGCAGAATGCTCATGTCCTCTTCCTTCCCCCAACAGAGTTGCTTTCATGAAATAAGACGCACGAACCCGTCCCCTGGTTTGTAACGATCCGGAACTTTCCCCCGCCGGATCGGCGTACCAGGTGAACGGGCTACGTGCGGAATCAGGCTTTGTTCTTGCGGCCGAGCTTGGCGCGCTCGATCTGGGTCAGCGCCACCTTGCGGATCCGGATCGCGTCCGGGGTGACCTCGACACACTCGTCCTCGCGGCAGAACTCCAGCGACTGCTCGAGCGACAGCTTGCGGGCCGGGACCAGCTTCTCGAACTCGTCCGCGTTCGACCGGACGTTGGTCATCTTCTTCTCACGGGTGATGTTCACGTCCATGTCGTCGGCGCGCGAGTTCTCGCCGACCACCATGCCCTCGTACACCTCGGTGCCCGGCTCGCAGAACATCGTGCCGCGCTCCTGCAGGTTCACCATCGCGTACGACGTGGTGACGCCGGTCCGGTCCGAGACCAGCGAACCCGACGGGCGGGTGCGTAGCTCGCCGAACCACGGCTCGTAGCCTTCGAAGACGTGGTGCGCGATACCGGTACCACGGGTGTCGGTGAGGAACTCGGTCCGGAAGCCGATCAGGCCACGGGCCGGCACCAGGAACTCCATCCGGACCCAGCCGGTGCCGTGGTTGGTCATCTGCTCCATCCGGCCCTTGCGGACCGCGAGCAGCTGGGTGACGGTCCCGAGGTACTCCTCCGGGCAGTCGATGGTGAGCCGCTCGACCGGCTCGTGCCGCTTGCCGTTGATCTCCTTGGTGACCACCTGCGGCTTGCCGACGGTCAGCTCGTAGCCCTCGCGGCGCATCTGCTCGACCAGGATGGCCAGCGCCAGCTCACCACGGCCCTGCACCTCCCAGGTGTCCGGACGCTCGGTCGGCAGCACCTTGATCGACACGTTGCCGATCAGCTCCCGGTCGAGCCGGTCCTTGACCAGGCGGGCGGTCACCTTGGTGCCCTTGATCCGGCCGGCCAGCGGCGAGCTGTTGGTACCGATCGTCATCGAGATGGCCGGCTCGTCCACGGTGATGAACGGCAGCGCCTTCGGGTTCTCCGGGTCGGCCAGGGTGTCGCCGATCATGATCTCCGGGATCCCGGCGATCGCGACGATGTCGCCCGGTCCGGCCGACTCGCCGGGCACCCGCTCGAGCGCCTCGGTGATCAGCAGCTCGGTGATCTTGACCTTCTGGATGCTGCCGTCGTGCTTGCACCACGCGACCTGGGAGCCCTTCTTCAGGGTGCCTTCGTGCACCCGGACCAGCGCGAGCCGGCCGAGGAACGGGGAGGCGTCCAGGTTGGTGACGTGTGCCTGCAGCGGTGCGCCCTCGGTGTACTCCGGGGCCGGCACGTTCGCCAGGATCGTCTCGAACAGCGGCTCGAGGTCCTCGGAGTCCGGCATGCCGCCGTCTTCCGGCTGGGTCAGCGAGGCGCGGCCGGCCCGGGCCGAGGCGTAGACGACCGGGAAGTCGAGGGCGCTCTGGTCGGCGTCGTGGTCGAGCAGGTCCAGGAACAGTTCGTAGGTCTCGTCGACGACCTCGGCGATCCGCGCGTCCGGGCGGTCCACCTTGTTCACCACCAGGATCACCGGCATGTTGCGCGCCAGCGCCTTGCGCAGGACGAACCGGGTCTGCGGCAGCGGGCCCTCGGAAGCGTCCACCAGCAAGACGATCGCGTCGACCATCGACAGGCCGCGCTCGACCTCACCACCGAAGTCGGCGTGGCCGGGGGTGTCGATGATGTTCAGCGTCATCTGCTCGCCGTTGGCCATCTTGTGCCGGACGGCGGTGTTCTTGGCGAGGATCGTGATGCCCTTCTCACGCTCCAGGTCACCCGAGTCCATCGCTCGTTCGTCGACGTGCTGGTGGGCTCCGAAGGCACCGGACTGCCACAGCATCGCGTCGACCAGGGTGGTCTTCCCGTGGTCGACGTGGGCCACGATGGCCACGTTGCGCAGATCATTACGGAGGGGCATGCGGAAGCGCTCCAAGCAAGTCGGATTGAGGTCAGGCGGTGGCTACGGGAGGTCTACGTGCCACTCGAGACGCAGGGCGCAGCCATCTCATCCTACCGGTCACCGGGCGTGGCGACGAAACCGCCGATCCTTTGACATTCGTTCGCTGTACGTACAGTCTATATGTGGGCGCCTGGGGAGGGGTCCAACCTCGGGGGGCTGAGCCGCCGGGGGCCGAGTGGCCGTGGGGGTGCACTCGGCGCCCGGGACTCTGGCCCTGACTGGGGCGGCGGGGCGGGGGAGGTATATGAGAGAGAAGAACAGTGCCGCGATCGGCCAGTACGAACCGTGAGCTGCGGGAGAAGTCGCGCGAGCGCATCCTGGCGGCCGCTCTCGAAGTGTTCGCCGAGAAGGGCTACGAGGCCGCCTCGATCTCCGACGTGACCCAGCGTGCCGGGGTCTCCCGCGGCCTGGTCACCTACTACTTCGCCAGCAAACTGTCGCTGGCAGCCGAGCTGCTCGACCGCTGGCTGGACGGCATCGGCGCCATCCTCGACCTCACCGGTACGGCGGACGAACGGCTGGCCGGCATCATCGACGGAACCCTGATGGCGGCCGCCTCCACCCTGCCGATCCAGCGCCTGGCGATCAGCCTGATGATGCAACCCACCACCCACCCGGTCTTCGCCGAGGTCGAGTCCGCCAAGGCCACCCGGGTGACCCAGATCGAGGACGCCATCCGCTCGATCTTCACCGACCGCGGCGCCGCCGACCCGGCCGTCGAAGAAATGTTGCTCAGAGCAACACTCGAGGGCGTCACGGTCAAACTCGCGATCTACCCCGACACCTTCCCGGTCGAAGCAGTACGCCGCCGCCTGCACGCGTCGTACGGGCTGCCTGTGCCGGTAGAGCCGTTGCCGATCAACTCGCCTCCGGTCGACCGGCTGCGCGCCAAGTAGCTCAGAGGACGCGGTGGACCTTGTGCTGTGCTGCCTGGGCTCGGGGGCGGACGGTGAGGCGGTCGATGTTGACGTGCTTCGGGCGGGTGGCTACCCAGGCGACGATGTCGGCGACGTCGTCGGAGGTGAGCGGCTCGGCGACGCCGGCGTACACGGCGTCGGCCTTGGCCTGGTCGCCGTCGAAGCGGGTCAGCGCGAAACCCTCGCTCTTCACCATGCCGGGGGCGATCTCGCAGACCCGGACCGGCTGGTCGAACAGTTCCAGCCGCAGGGTGTCGACGACCGCCTTCGCCGCGTGCTTGGCCGCGACGTACCCGCCGCCGCCCTCGTAGGCGACCTGGCCGGCCGTGGAGCCCATCACGACGATCTGGCCCTCGGCCGCGATCAATGCCGGGAGCAACGACTTGGTGACCGCGGCGACCCCGATCACGTTCACCTCGAACATCTGCCGCCAGGCCTCAAGGTCCGCCTCGGCGACCGGCTCGAACCCGAACGCCCCACCGGCGTTGTTCAGCAGCAGGTCAACCCGATCCCCAACCGCCTCCGCCAACGCGGCGACGTCCGAGGCCTTGGTGACGTCGCACTGCACCGCGCGCCCGTCGATCTCCTTGGCCAAGGCCTCGATCCGATCCAGCCGCCGCGCGGCACAGACCACCTCAAACCCTTCCCGAGCAAGATGCCGCGCCGAAGCGGCCCCAATCCCACTGCTAGCTCCGGTGACAACGGCGACAGGACGGCTGGAAGTCATAGCCCAAGTCTTCCACCAGCGGGATCACGGCCCGGACCGGCGTCTCACGCCTGGCGGGTCGGCAGCGCGATGATGTGGCGGAGGTTGAGCTCGCGCCGCCGGGAGACCGCGAACGCGACCACGTCCGCGATGTCGGCCGAGGTGATCGGGCCGATCGCCTCGAACATGCCGGCCAGCATCGCCTGGGCCTCCTCGGACAGGTGGGTGCCCAGTTCGGACTCGGTCAGCCCGGGCTCCACGTTCGTCACGCGCACGTCGTACGGGGACAAATCGGCGCGGATGGCGGCGGACAGTTGGGTCAGCGCGGCCTTGGTTGCGCCGTAGACGCCGTACCCGGGGAAGACCAGGTGCGAGCCGATCGAGGAGATGTTGACCAGGTCGGCCGTACCGCCGGCGGCAGCCGCCTCGACCAGGCCGGGCGTGAAGGCGCCGATCAGCCGCAGTACGCCGGTCAGGTTGGTATCGATCATCCTGGTCCAGTCGTCCGAACGGGCCTCCTGGATCGGTGCGGCGAGCATCACGCCGGCCGCGTTCACGACCAGGTCGACCCGGCCGAGCCGCTCGCCGATCACCTCGACCCCGCGGTCGACCGACTCCTGCTGCGTGACGTCGACGCCGACCCCGAACGCGGTCCCGCCGTCGGCGGTGATGCGATCGGCCAGCGCGTCCAGCCGGTCGGTACGCCGGGACAGCAGCGCCACCGAGGCGCCGTCGGCGGCAAGGCGCTCCGCGATGGCGGCGCCGATGCCACTGGCCGCGCCGGTGACGACGGCGGTCCGGCCGGTCAGCGGGAGGTTGCCGGTGTGCTGCTGAAGGGTGGTGCTGGTCATCGTCGACTCCTTGGTGGTTCGGTTGATGACTTCAGCCTGGCCGTCGGGCAGACGCCTACCCAGACTTCTGCTGAGCCTGGGTCCTGGCGAGCCTGGTCCTGCCAGAACCAGGCTCGGCAACCCGGCGCTGTGGATACTGGAGCGCATGGACCGCCGTGAGGAGCTGAGCGAATTCCTGAAGTCCCGAAGGGCCCGAGTGCGCCCGGAAGACCTGGGAATCAAGGTGTTCAGCGGCCGTCGGCGGGTCGCCGGACTCCGGCGGGAGGAGCTTGCTCAGGCAGCAGGAGTGAGTGCCGACTACTACGTCCGGCTGGAGCAGGGTCGCGCCGAGAACGTCTCCCAGGAGATCCTCGACGCCGTCGCCGAGGTACTCGGGCTGGACGAGGCAGAGCGCGATCACCTGACCCGGTTGGCGAAACCGGTCCGGCGCAAGCGGCAGCGGCGTACGGTGCAGCGGGTCCGGCCAGCTTTGCAGCAGCTGATCGACGCGATGGCCGGCGTACCGGCGTTCGTTCTCGGTCGCCGGATGGACGTGCTGGCCTGGAACCGCCTGGCCGCGGCTCTGATCGGGGACCTCGCGGCTTGGCCGGCCAAGGAACGGAACATGCCGCGCCGGGTCTTCCTGGACGAGTCGGCCCGGGAGTTCTACCCGGAGTGGGAGGCCGTCGCGGCGGAAAGCGTCGACTACCTCCGCCTGTACGCCGGGCGCTATCCCGACGACCCCGAGCTGGCGGAGCTGGTCGGAGAGTTGTCGATCCACAGCCCCGAGTTCCGCGCCCAGTGGGCCCGGCATGGCGTCAGGGACAAGTGCTTCGGCACGAAGGTGATGCGCCATCCGGTGGTCGGCGAGCTCGCCCTGCAGTACGAGACGCTCGAGCTGTCGGGTGACCCTGACCAGGTGCTGGTGACGTATTCCGCAGTACCGGGCTCGGACTCCGAGACGGCGCTGCGCCTGCTCGCGAGCTGGTCGTCGCCCGCGCCGGAACGGCCCGCAACCGGCCCCGCCGTCGCCCTTCCCGCCGAGCCACCCGCGGCCGGATCGGCCGGATAGGGAGAAGTCCCGATTTCGGTCCGCGATGGCGGAGTTACGCTGACCGGGTGACCCAACCCTCGCCTGACCGTCCTCTTCGGCGGGTCGCGATGATCAGCCTGCACACGTCGCCGCTGGACCAGCCCGGGATCGGTGATGCCGGCGGGATGAACGTCTACGTGGTCGAGCTGGCCAAGCGGCTGGCCGGGCTCGGGATCGAGGTGGACGTCTTCACCCGGGCGACTTCGTCGGCACTGCCCGCGAAGGTCGAGCTGCTGTCCGGCGTCACCGTGCGGAACGTCGCCGCCGGCCCCTACGAGGGCCTGTCGAAGAACGAGTTGCCCGCCCAGCTGTGCACCTTCGCCCGCGCCGTACTCCGGGCCGAAGCGATCCGCGAGCCCGGGTACTACGACGTGATCCACTCGCACTACTGGCTGTCCGGCCAGGTCGGTCTGCTCGCCCGGGACCGCTGGGCCGTGCCACTCGTGCACACCATGCACACGATGGCGAAGGTCAAGAACGCCAGCCTGGCCGAGGACGACGTACCGGAGCCGCCGGCCCGCCTGCTCGGTGAGGAGCAGGTCGTCGAGGCCGCGGACCGGTTGCTCGCCAACACCGACGACGAGGCGGACGCCCTGATCAGCCTGTACGGCGCGCAGCCGACGAAGGTCGGAGTGGTGAATCCCGGAGTCGACCTGGACGTGTTCAGTCCGGGCGACCAGGCCATGGCCCGCAAGCAGCTCGGGCTGCCCGAGGACGCGATCGTGCTCGCGTTCGTCGGCCGGATCCAGCCGTTGAAGGCGCCGGACATCCTGATCCGGGCCGCGGCCAGGATGCTCGCGCAGGACCCGTCGCTGCGCGAGCGGCTCGTGGTGGCGATCATCGGCGGACCGTCCGGCAACGGGCTGGAACACCCCGAATCCCACGCGGAACTGGCCCGCAAGCTGGGGGTCGACGACGTGACCCGATTCGTGAAGCCGATGGCTCGTGCGGGGCTGGCGGATTGGTACCGGGCAGCGTCGGTGGTCTGCGTACCGTCGTACTCGGAATCGTTCGGGCTGGTCGCGCTGGAGGCCCAGGCCTGCGGTACGCCGGTGGTCGCGGCGGCCGTCGGCGGGCTGACGACCGCGGTCGCGGACGGTGAGACCGGGCTGCTCGTGCCGGGCCACGACGTGGGTGACTTCGCCGACGCGCTGCACCGGATCGCGACGGATCCGCTGCTGCGCGAGACGATGAGCCACGCGGCGGTCAAGCATGCCGGTGGCTTCGGCTGGGAACTGACCGCCGAGAAGACGCTCGCGGCGTACCGGACCGCACAGCAGACGATGGCGGCCGAGCTGGCCCAGGAGGTTGGTCGATGAGAGTGTCCGCGGCGGACGTGATTCGCCAGGTGCTGACCGAGAACGAACTCGACTTCACCGAGACCGAGCCGGGGGCGTTCAGCGCGGACCTGCCCGGTGAGCGGAAGCTGAAGACGACCGTGTCGCTGACGGTGGGCAGCCAGGCGGTGCACGTGCACGCGTTCGTCGCCCGCCGCCCGGACGAGAACCACGAAGCCGTCTACCGCTGGCTGCTCGAGCGGAACCTCAAGCTGTACGGCGTCGCCTTCGCGATCGACCACCTGGGCGACATCCACCTGGACGGCCGGGTCCCGCTGCACGCGATCACCCCGGTCGAGGTGGACCGGCTGCTCGGAGCGGTGCTCGAGTACGCCGATTCGTCGTTCAACACCATCCTCGAGCTGGGTTTCGCCTCGTCGATCCGCAAGGAGTACGACTGGCGGGTCAAGCGCGGTGAGTCCACCCGGAATCTGGACGCGTTCATGGGCTGGCTGGAGCCTCGGTAGGCTGCGGGTATGACTTACCGCCTGATCCTGCTGCGCCACGGCCACAGCGACTGGAACGCCAAGAACCTGTTCACCGGCTGGGTCGACGTCGACCTGAACCCCCAGGGCGTCGAGGAGGCGCACCGCGGCGGCCAGCTGCTGCTGGAGCGCGGGCTGCTGCCCGACGTCCTGCACACGTCGCTGCTGCGCCGCGCCATCCGGACGGCGAACATCGCCCTCGAGGAGGCCGGCCGGCAGTGGATCGACGTCCGCCGCTCCTGGCGGCTGAACGAGCGCCACTACGGCGCGCTGCAGGGCAAGGACAAGAAGCAGACCCTGGAGGAGCTCGGCGAGGAGCAGTTCATGCTGTTCCGCCGCTCCTACGACACCCCGCCGCCGCCGATCGAGCGCGGCTCGGAGTTCGACCAGGCCGGTGACCCCCGGTACGCCGGACTGCCGTCCGACATCCTGCCGGCCACCGAGTGCCTCAAGGACGTCGTCGAGCGGATGCTGCCCTACTGGTACGACGCGATCGTGCCCGACCTGCGGGACGGCAAGACCGTCCTGGTCACCGCCCACGGCAACTCGCTGCGCGCGCTGGTCAAGCACCTGGACAACCTGGACGAGAAGACCGTCGTCGGCCTGAACATCCCGACCGGCGTCCCGCTGTACTACGAACTCGACGAGGACTTCCAGCCGCTCAAGCCAGGTGGCGAGTACCTCGACCCGGACGCCGCCGCAGCCGCCATCGAGGCCGTCAAGAACCAGGGCCGCTGATCCGGTGACTTCGCGGGCGGGTGAGCCCTTCGACGCGGATCGTGCCGCGGCGGAGGTGGAAGCGCTGCTGACGGCCGAGATCCCGGCCGAAGGCCCGACCGCTGCCGCGGGCGATCCGGACACCGGCGAATGGACCTTCACGGTCGGCGCGGGTTTCCGGATCGTCCCGTTGTGGGAAGGCGAGGCACTGACCGGCCTGTACGACGCCGACTGGAACGAGGCGGAGGACGTCGGTACGGCGAACCTCGCCGCCTTGACCAAGGCACTGGAGGCCCACTGGGGTCCACACCGAAGGATCCGCCTGGACGGCCCGTTCCTGCGCTGGCAGAGCGGCTCACCCGTCGACGACCTGTACGCGGCTCTCTTCGCCGAGGACCTGTACGGCGACCTCAACGCCTGGGGCCCGATCGACCCCACCGGCCGCTCCATCGCGGCAATAGTCGGCCACAGCGACGGCGACGCCCCACTGATCCTCGCCGCCCTGGTGACCGATCACCCCATCACCGACCCACCCGGCGTGGACCTGACCTGACCGGCGGGCAGCCCGCCGACAGATCGCAAAAGTGGCCCTCAGCAACAGAGATTGTTGCTGAGAGCCACTAATGAACCGATCAGGCGTTGCCGTTGGGGTTCGGGCTGGGAGCGGAGGCGCCCGCGCCGGAGCCGGCCGCGGTGCCGCCGACGGCGACCGGGAGCTCGCCGGTGACCAGGTAGACGACCCGCCGGGCCATCGAGACCGCGTGGTCGGCGATCCGCTCGTAGTACCGGCCGAGCAGGGCGATGTCGACCGCGACCTCGACGCCGTGCGGCCAGGAGTCGTCCATCATCAGCCGGAACTGGCTGCTGCGCAGCTTGTCCATCTCGTCGTCGACCGCCTCCAGCTGGGCCGCCGCCTCGACGTCACGGGTCTTGATCACGTCACCGGCGCCGTCGACCATCCGGCCGGCCACCGCACCCATCTCCTCGATCACCGACTGCAGCTCGGCCGGGATCGCGGGCGCCGGGTAGCGCAGCCGGGCGATCTTCGAGACGTGCGCGGCCAGGTCGCCCATCCGCTCCAGGTCGGCGACCATCCGCAGCGCGGCGACCAGCATCCGCAGCTCGTTGGCGACCGGCGACTGGCGGGCCATCAGCTCGAAGACCTTCTCCTCCACGCCTTCGCCGGCCGCGTCCAGTTTGATGTCGGAGGCAATGACCTCCTCCGCCTGCCGGATGTCCGCGGTCAGCAGCGCGGTGGTGGAGCGGCGTACGGCGGTCGACACCGTCCGGGTCATCCGTTCGAGCTCGGCGAGAATGTCGTCGAGCTGCTCGTGGTAGGTGTCGCGCATCGTGTCTGCATCCGATCTGTGGTGTCAGGTCCTGCGGTGGGCGGGTCCCGCGGGCACGGAACAGTTCCCGCCCACCATGGACCGTATGCCGTCGAGGTTGCCGGACGGCGACGAGTGGTGAACGCCCGATGAACAGTTAGGACGCGTTCCGGTCATCGGGTGCTCATTCGGTCTTTCCCTGCCGGTTGCCCGCGTAGCATCGATCCCGTGGACCCCACGCTGGCTGCGGTGCTGGGCGGCGTCATCGGCGCGGCCCTGGCTCTGCTTTCGCTCGGAGCGATGGTGCTGAGCGAGCGCTCGCAGACGAAGGTTCCGGTGTCCCCGGAGCCGATCGTGCCCAAAGGCGTCGCCACCGTCTTGTCCGTACTACGCTCGTCCGCGGTCGTGATGGGCCCCGAGGACCAGGTGCTCCAGGCCAGCGCTCCGGCGCACGTGCTCGGCATCGTCCGGGGCGAGCGGCTCGTGGTCGACGACCTGCTGACCATGGTCCGGGCGGTCCGGCGCGACGGGGAGATCCGCCAGCAGGACCTCGAGATCGTCCGCGGCCGGCTCGGCGCCACGCAGTACGTGAGTGCCCGGGTCGCCCCGCTGGGCAGCCAGCTCGTGCTGGTCCTGGTCGAGGACCGGACCCGCGAACGCCGGCTGGACGCGATCCGCCGCGACTTCACCGTCAACGTCAGCCACGAACTGAAGACCCCGATCGGCGCGCTGATCCTGCTCGCCGACGCGGTCTCCGAGGCCTCCGACGACCCCGACGCGGTCCAGCGCTTCTCCGGCCGGATGCGGATCGAGGCGGCCCGGCTGAGCCGGCTGGTCAAGGAGATCATCGAGCTGTCCCGGCTGCAGGGCGACGACCCGCTGGAGAACCCCGGCCCGGTCGACATCAACGGCGTGATCGAGGCCGCGGTGGATCGCTGCCGGGTCGACGCCGAGGACCGCGACATCAACCTGGTGGTGAAGACCGACCCCGCGCTCGAGGTGATGGGCAGCGAGGACCAGCTGGCGATCGCGATCGGCAACCTGGTCGAGAACGCCGTCAATTACAG
Source organism: Kribbella sp. NPDC023855 (assembly GCF_040639475.1). Taxonomy (NCBI): domain Bacteria; kingdom Bacillati; phylum Actinomycetota; class Actinomycetes; order Propionibacteriales; family Kribbellaceae; genus Kribbella; species Kribbella sp. NPDC023855. Next base: position 89,725 of record NZ_JBFAAA010000011.1, on the reverse strand, counting down.
CCCCGACGGGACCCGGGTGGCGGTCGCCGCCCACCCGATCGGGGACCTGGTGGAGATCACCGTCAGCGACCAGGGCGTCGGGATCCCGAGCAGCGACCTGGAACGCATCTTCGAACGGTTCTACCGGGTCGATCGGGCCCGCAGCCGGGAGACCGGCGGTACCGGCCTCGGCCTGTCCATCGTCAAGCACATCGCCTCGATCCACGGCGGCGACGTGCGGGTGTGGAGCGTCGAGGGCCAGGGATCCACCTTCACCGTCCGACTCCCGCTGCGGCTCGATCCCGCGACCGGGCAACCCACGGGCTCCGCCATCCAGGAGGAGCCCGAACCACCCCTGACTCCGACCCAGTCAGTGGAGAAAACCAAGGAGGCAGCTTCGTGACCCGAGTGCTGGTCGTCGAAGACGAAGAGAGCTACAGCGACGCGTTGTCGTACGTCCTGCGCAAGGAAGGTTTCGAGGTCGCCGTCGCGGAGACCGGGCCCGACGCGCTGGACGAGTACGACCGGGCCGGCGCCGACATCGTCCTGCTGGACCTGATGCTGCCGGGCCTGTCCGGCACCGAGGTCTGCCGCGCGCTCCGCAGCCGCGGCAACGTCCCGGTCATCATCGTCTCCGCCAAGGACACCGAGGTGGACAAGGTGGTCGGCCTCGAACTGGGCGCCGACGACTACGTCACCAAGCCCTACAGCCCCCGCGAACTGCTCGCCCGCATCCGCGCCGTACTGCGCCGAGGCCAGGACGTCGAGTTGCTCCCCGACACCCTGGAGGCGGGGCCGGTCCGGATGGACGTCGAGCGCCACGTCGTCACGGTCGCCGGCACCGAGATCCGGCTCCCCCTGAAGGAGTTCGAACTCCTCGAGATGCTGCTGCGCAACACCGGCCGCGTCCTCACCCGAGGCCAACTGATCGACCGCATCTGGGGAGCCGACTACGTAGGCGACACCAAAACCCTCGACGTCCACGTCAAACGCCTCCGCTCGAAGCTCGAGAAAGACCCCTCCAACCCCTCCCACCTGGTAACAGTCCGAGGCCTCGGCTACAAATTCGAAGCGTAAATACTTACCCCCACGCACTCCCCGCGCCCGCTCCTCCGTCGCAGGCGCTCCTGAGCGCTCCCACCCACCCCACCTTCGCGCTCCTGCGTCGCCACACCCGCCTGCGCCATACCCGCCTGCGGCGCACGAGCCGCGCTCCTACGTCGCGCCGTTACGCCTGCGGCGCAGTAGCCGCGCTCCTGCGTCGCGCCGTTACGCCTGCGGCGCAGTAGCCGCGCTCCTGCGTCGCGCCGTTACGCCTGCGGCGCACGAGCCGCGCTCCTGCGTCGCGCACGTAACGGGGTGAACGCAGCTGCGACGGCCAGCCCGGTCCGTCGCTGACCCCGGGCGCGCCCTGCGCCTGTTGCGTCGCCAGCGCGGGGCTCCTCATGCCCCCGGGTGGAGGGCGCTCCCAACTACGCGGTGCGAAAGGCGCTCCAGCGCGGGTGCGGTGTGCGGAGCGACAGGAGGTGCTCCGCGGAAAGGACAGCTCGCACGCTCAGGAGCTCGGTTGGAAGTCAGAGAAGGGGGAGTACGTCCTGTCGTTCGGCACGGTTTGCTCGCGTGGTGGCAGCGGCGGTGCGGTTAATTCGTGTGCGTGGTGAGTGGCTGGGCGCCTAGCGTTGAGAGTTCATCGCGGCGGGGAGACGCCCGGGGGATCGAGAGACTGGGATCGAGATGGGTTCTGAACTTTTCGCGCTGGGGTATGACGCGAAGGATCCTGCTGGGCTCGCGCGGTTCTGGGCCGGCGTGCTGCAGCGGGAACTGCTCGACAACGCCGACGACGGCATCGTGTTGCTGCCGGGTGACGACATCGCCTTCCCGATCCGCTTCACGCAGTCCGACGAGCCGAAGACCGGGCCGAATCAGATGCATTTCGACCTGACCAGTCAGTCGCCGGAGGAGCAGCAGGAGACGGTGGCCCGGGTACTGGAGCTGGGCGGTCGGCATCTCGACATCGGACAAGGGCCGGACGCGAAGCACGTAGTACTGGCTGATCCTGAGGACAATGAGTTCTGTGTGATCGAGGCAGGCAACAACTTCCTCGCCGACACGGGGTTCATCGGAGCCCTGGCCGGCGATGGCACTCAGGCAGTCGGCTACTTCTGGGCCAAGGCCCTCGACTGGCCGCTCGTCTGGGACCAGGACGAGGAGACCGCCATCCAGTCCCCACGCGGCGGCACGAAGATCACCTGGGGTGGCCCGCCCGTCAACCCGAAGACCGGCAAGATCCGCCTGTACTTCGACCTCACGCCGGCCGCCGGCGTCGACGCCCAAACCGAAGCCGACCGCCTCACCACCCTCGGCGCCACCCGCCTCGACACCAATGACCCCCACCGCATCCCCATGACGGACCCCGACGGCAACGAGTTCTACCTCCTGAGCCCCCGCTGACGCGAAGCTAACCGGAGTACCCGAAACACCGGTCCCAGTCCGCGGGGGCGGTGGCGAGCAGTCGCTCTCCCATGTCCTCCGCAGCCCGGCCAGGATCCCCCTGCGGGCTGTCAAGCAGCAGGAGTTGCTGACCACCGCGAGCCCGCTCGAAAGACAGCACCATGCCTTCCCCGTCCCACGCAGGACTCACCCATCCCAGAGCCACGGGTAGGGCGGTCTCGGTCAGCTCCTGCTCCATAAGACGAGCCGTCTGCCGTCGAGGCGTCTCCCAGGAGCGGTCGCCGAGGGCTCTCTGGACCTCAGCTACGTACGGGTCGTAGCCGAAGTGGATATCGGGCAAGTCCCACGGCCGGCCTTCGTGGTTGGCCGCAGCAGCTTCCACGGGCCGGGCGAAGACACCGACGTAGTCGCGGGAGTCGACCCAGGAGATCCGCCCGCGATCCGGTGTGGCGACCAGGTACTGCGCCATGACGCCGCACCCTGCAACGCCGCACGAGCACTGGTACGGAGCCACCTGGCCACCGCCCCCGACATCCCGGACCGATCGACTTAGCTTAGGCTGGCCTTAGTTGTGTTGTCAGCTACTGAGGAGAGATTCCATGTCCTGGTCCCGTACCGCGGTGGTTGCAGTCGCTGCTCTGGTCGCTTCTGCGTCCCTGGTTGCCTGTGGCGGTGATTCCGATGGGGACGCTGCGCCGGTCGCGGCAGGAGGCGGTGCGGGGTTCCCGGTGACGTTGAAGAACACGTTCGGGGAGACGACGATCAAGCAGAAGCCGGAGCGGATTGTCACGCTTGGGTGGAACGCCCAGGATGTGGTCTACGCGCTCGGTGAGACCCCGGTCGGGATGCCGAAGGTGACCTACGGACCGACGCCGGCCGGCACGACCGCCTGGAACGCCGACAAGTTCGACCCGGCCAAGACGACATTGCTCGACACCACCGACAGCATCCCGTTCGAGAAGCTGGCGGCGTTGCGGCCGGACGTGATCCTGGCGCCGTACGAGGGGTTCGACAAGGCGACGTACACGAAGCTCTCCGAGATCGCGCCGACGGTCGCCTACCCGGGCGCGGCCTGGCAGACCACCTGGCAGGACCAGACCACCATCATCGGCAAGGCGCTCGGCAAGTCGGCCGAGGCGGACAAGCTGGTTGCGGGGATCAAAGAGCTGACCGCGAAGGCGGCGGCCGAGCACCCTGAGTTCAAGGGCAAGACCATCTCGGTGCTGTCGTACGGCGCCGAGAACTACGTCTACATGCCGGGTGACCCGCGCGTGCAGATCCTCAACGAGATGGGTTTCGTCAACGCGCCCGGGGTCGAGGCGCTGGAGAAGACCAACAGCAAGAAGGAGTTCGCGCTCACCGTCAGCAAGGAGCGGCTGGCCGACCTGGACGCGGACGTGGTGGTCGGCTACATCGACGGGATGACGCCGGAGAAGTTCGCCGCCGACCCGGTCTACGCGTCACTCGGCTCGTACAAGAAGGGCAGCACCTACCTGATGACCGATCAGCAGGTCATCTCCGGGATGAGCTCGGTCAGCGTGCTGAGCGTGCCCTGGGTGCTGGACAAGATCCTTCCGGGCCTCGCCAAGGCCGCTCAGGCCGCTTCCTGACCACCTCAGCCCGTACTGCGGGCTGCGGTGGTCCCCGCCGCCGTCAGCCGTGCGATTCGCCGGCGGGTTCGTCGGCGCGCGGCGACGGCGAGTAGTGGTCGGTGGTCAGCACCGGGATCGAGGTGGTGATCGGGCCGGCCGTGCCGAAGGTGATGGTCACCCTGAGCATCTGACCGGGCTTGCCGCCGGTGACCGTCACCGGCTCGTTGCCGGCCGGGGGGATCGTGTACAGCGCGCCGGCCTTCAGGTCGGCCGGCTTGAGGCCACTGAACGTGATGGACCCGGGCTGCTCGGTGCTGGCGCCCTGGGCGGCCGACGGGTCGGCGGGGGCGGAGGCGATGCTCACCAGCTTGTCGTCGGACGAGCCGGAGTTCACGAACGCGCCGTGCAGTTCGCCCTTGCCGTCCGCGGAGGCGAGCACCAGCAGGTTGCGGACCGCGATCGGCCCGGACTGCGCGTTGGTGCCCTCGGCGGGCTGGTACGGCTTGCTGGTCTGGGCGTCGAAGCCGGCGCCGCAGGCGGTCACCGCGACACTCAGAGCAACCGCGGCTCCGGCCAGGGCGGTACGCCGGACGGCCTGCGAGGACAACGTGATGGGCACTGGTGTTCCCTCTCCTACAACCCTGTGGATGCCGCCAGGCTGAAGCCTCCGGCGGAGCACAGCGTAGCGAGTGACGTGCCCGGACCTGACGGCGACCACCCCTTTCGGGGCAGTCCTGAGGACCCGCCCTCGCGCGTGCGAGGCACGACGGACAGCGTTTGTCAAGGCGGGAAATGGGCTCTGACCAGCGCAAACGCCCGAACCGGACCAGCGACTGCGTGGTAGGATAGGACTCGGAAAGGGGCACGTGACATATGACTTTCACAGTCGGCGAGACGGTTGTTTACCCCAACCATGGTGCGGCCGTCATCGAGGACATCGAGACCCGTCAGATCAAAGGTGAGGACAAGACCTATCTGGTCTTGAGGATCGTCGCTCAGAACGACCTGGTCGTCCGGGTCCCCGCGTGCAACCTCGATCTCGTCGGCGTGCGTGACGTCGTGGATCAGGCTGGCTTGGAGCGCGTCTTCGACGTGCTGCGGGCTCCGCACACGGAGGAGCCGACCAACTGGTCGCGTCGTTACAAGGCGAACCTGGAGAAGCTGCACTCCGGTGACGTGATGAAGGTGGCAGAGGTCGTTCGCGACCTGTGGCGCCGTGAGCGTGACCGCGGCCTCTCCGCCGGTGAGAAGCGGATGCTGGCGAAGGCTCGCCAGATTCTGGTCTCCGAGCTGGCCCTGGCCGAACACACCAACGAGGACAAGGCGGAAGCCATCCTCGACGAGGTCCTCGCCTCCTGACCAACTGGTCAGCAGTGGAGTCGGGGCCGCGCGACTGATCCGTCCGGCATGATGTCGTCGTGAGTACTGCGGCGATCATTCCGGCGGCCGGTCTCGGGCTCAGGCTCGGTGGTGAGGCACCAAAGGCATTGCGAGAGGTCGGTGGCGAATCGCTGCTGGTCCACGCCATTCGTGGACTGCGGGCAGCGACCGCCGCCGACCTCGCCTGTTTCGTGGTCGCGGTGCCACCCGGCACCGAGGACGACGTCCGCAAACTGCTCGAGCCGTACTCCGGTCCGGTGGCGCTGCACGTCGTTGCCGGTGGCGCCGAACGGACCGACTCGGTCCGGCTGGCCCTCGAACTGGTCCCGGTGGCGGGGATCGACTGCGTGCTGGTCCACGATGCGGCCCGGCCGTTCGTTCCCGCCGAGGTGATCGAGCGAGTCGTTGCCGCGGTTCTGGCCGGCGCGCCCGCGGTCATCCCGGTGATCCCGGTGACCGACACGATCAAACGGGTCGACGCCACGGGCCTCGTGGTCGACACGCCCGACCGCTCGACGCTGGTCGCAGTACAGACTCCGCAGGGGTTCGAGCCTGCTTTGTTGCGGCGGGCCCATAACGGTGACGTGGCCGGCACGACCGATGACGCGATGCTGTGCGAGCGGCTCGGCGTACCGGTGCAGACTGTTGAGGGATCGCAGGATGCGTTCAAAGTGACGCGACCGCGCGACCTGGTGCTGGCCGAGTCCCTCCTGGCGGAAAGGCGTCGTTCGTGAAGGTGCCACGCGTGGGGACCGGCGTCGACGTCCATCCCGTCGAGGAAGGCCGCCCGATGTGGCTGGCCGGACTGCACTGGCCGGAAGAAACTGCCGGCCCGTCAGGCCATTCCGACGGCGACGTGGCGGCCCATGCAGCCTGCGACGCTTTGTTGTCAGCGGCAAGACTCGGCGACCTCGGCTCCAACTTCGGTACTTCGGAACCGCAGTGGGCAGGCGCCTCTGGTGCCACCCTGCTCGGCGAAGCGGCTCGTCGTGTCCGCGCCGCCGGTTTCGAGATCGGCAACATCTCCGTCCAGGTCATCTGCAACCGCCCGCGGTTCGCGGCCCGTCGGGAGGAGGCCGAGAAGGCCCTCAGTGCCGCCTGCGCCGCCGACGTGTCCGTCTCGGCCACCACCACCGACGGTCTAGGCCTGACCGGCCGAGGCGAAGGCATAGCCGCCATCGCCACCGCCCTCGTCTACTGATCCACCGGATCCGCGGAGAACCGGGCAGCCCTCGGGTCCAACTCGTTGCCTTGGCGCTCAGTCAGGATCCCGTAGAGCTCCGGCCGCCGACCGCGCAGCCACCGACGACCCGTTGCCAAAGGCACCAGATCGAGATCCAGCTCGGCCAGTACTACGGCCTCGGCGGGCGCCGGGGTCTCGGCGATGATCCGGCCGTAGGGGTCGATCGCCATCGCGTTGCCGGTGCGCAGTTCGTCGTCGTCGCGACCGACCCCGTTGCTGAAAAGCACGAAAAGCCCGTTGTCGTGGGCGCGGGCGGGCAACCACCTCAGCAGCCATTCGCGTCCGTTCGGGCCCTTGAACGCTCTCTCCACCGCAGCGGGATCGGTGAGTCGGTTGTCCCAGATTTCCGCTGGGATCGGCTTCATGCCGTGCGGGCTGACCGAGTTGGTCCCGCCGGTCTGGTGCGGCGCCAGCAGGACGGTTGCTCCTAGCAACGCGGTGGCGCGGACGTTCTCGACGAGATTGTTGTCCCAGCAGATCAGGACGCCGACCCGGACCTGCCAGGGCGTGTCGAAGACGGTGAAGCGCGAGCCGCTGGAGATCGCCGGGTGCTCGAAGGCGTGCAGCTTCCGGTGCACGTGGACGGTGCCGTCGGGCAGGCAGACGGCGTACGAGTTGAACAGGATGCCGGCGTCGGTCTCGAGCCAGCCGACGCCGAGGCCTGCGTCGAGTTCCACCGCCAAGGCGCGGATCTGGCTGATGGCCGGGCCGGTGGCGGGCTCGGCCAACGCGTGCAGGCGGTCGGCGGTGTGGCGTCGGAGGTGCCAGTAGCCGAGCAGGCACATCTCGGGGAAGACGACGAGTTGGGCACCGTCGGCAACGGCCTGGCGGGCGAGTCTGGTGATGGTCTCGAGGTTGCGGTCCGGTCGGTCGGGGACGGCCTCGAACTGGACGACGGCACTGCGCAGGATGCTCACGCTCATCATCGAAGTCCAGATCTTTCATGCCGTCCAATAGCGATTGGGCGCTCTTCCATATCCTGAAGTTATGGATCTTCGCTTGCTGCAGGCATTTGTGACAGTGGCCCGGTGCGGGAACTTCAGCGCGGCTTCGGTCGAGCTGGCGACCAGCCAGCCCGCACTCACGAAGCAGATCCAGCAGCTCGAACGGCGACTGGGTTCGACGCTCTTCGACCGCGGCCGGCATGGAGCCCGGCTGACACCTGCGGGTGAGCTGCTGTTGCCCGATGCCTTGGACGTCTTGCGCAGAGTCGAGGTGTTCGAGCGACGGGCGGCGCAGGTGGCGCTCGGGGTGGAGGGGGCGCTGACTATCGGCTTCGGCATGTCCAGCATCGAGCTGGCCCCGCGGGCGGTCGCGCTGTTCCGGAGCCGCTATCCGCGAGTCGAGGTAACGCTGGACGACATGTCCTCGGCAGTCCAGTACGAGCGACTCCTGACCGGCAGCCTCCAAGTCGGCCTGGTCCGTCTGCCCGTCCCACCCGGCCTCAAGCACCTCCGGCTGAAGAAGGACCGACTCGCCCTCGCAGTACCAACCGGAGAGGTCGTCCCGAAAGCCCTGGCGACGTGGCTGCATGGCAGACCCCTGATCCGCCTCACCCCCGAACGAGGCCCAGGCCTGACCGCCCAGATCACCACCCTGTACTCCGAACTCGGCTGCCGGCCACTAGTGCTCCAGGAAGCCGCCGACCTGCAAACCGTGCTCGCCCTGGTAGCCGCCGGCGTCGGCCCAGCCGTAGTACCAGCAACCGCAGCATCAACCGCCTCAGACGCCGTGCGCTTCATCCCCATCCACCACGACGCAGCCACCTGGTGGACCGGAGCAGCCTGGAACCCCGCCTTCCCCACACCCCTCGTCCCCCACTTCCTGACCGCCGCCAGCCAGGCCTCTACCTAGCGACGGCGGCGGGGCAGAGCAGGGAGCTCGGTGGCGTCCAGCCAAACGGCGAAGAGGGCCTGTACGGCGTACGGGTCCTTGCTGAAGGTTGCTGCCAGCGAGATGAAGTCCTCAGTGGTTACTGAGCCGTGGCGGTGCGTTCGGGTGTAGGTGCGGAGGAGGTCGAAGAAGGCGTCGTCGCCGAGGTGGAGGCGTAGGGCGTGGAGGGTGATCGCGCCGCGCTTGTAGAGGCGGTCGTCGAACATCAGGGTGGGGCCGGGGTCCGACAGCAGGAGGTCCTGGGGGAGGCCGCGGAGACGGGTGTGGGCCTTGGAGACCTGTTGGGATGCCGTCGGGCCGCCGGACTCTTCTGACCAGAGCCACTCGGCGTAGCAGGCGAAACCTTCGTTGAGCCAGATGTCTTGCCAGCGGGACGGCGTCAGGCTGTTGCCGAACCACTGATGCGCCAGCTCGTGGGCTACCAGTCGCTCGGAGCCGCGCTTGCCGTCCACGTGGTTGCTGCCGAACACGGAGATGCCCTGGGCCTCCAGGGGGATCTCCAGCGGGTCGTCCGTCACGACCACGGTGTAGCCGCCGAACGGGTACGGGCCGAAGAGCTTGATGAACAGCCGCATCATGTCCTGCTGCCGCCCGAAGTCCGACCGGAAGTCCCGCAGTTGCGACGCGGGCAGCACGGCTCGTGTGGTCACGGGAGACTCGGCCAGCTCCAGTACGTCGTACCGGCCGATCTGTACGGTCGCCAGGTACGTCGCCATCGGTGCGGCCTGGTCGAAGACCCAGCTGGTCCGGCTTGCCTTGGTCCGGCGCGACACGAGCCGCCCGTTCGCCACCACGTGGTACGGCGAATCGGTGGTGATCGTGATCCGGTAGTGCGCCTTGTCGCTGGGGTGGTCGTTGCAGGGGAACCAGGTCGCAGCGCCGCTCGGCTGGCTGGCGACGATCACGCCTTCGGTCAGCTCCTCCCAGCCGAGCTCACCCCATGGGCTGTCGACGGGAGCGGGGTTGCCGGAGTACTGGACGTCCACCACGAACTCGGCGCCGTCGGCGATCTCCGGAGCCGGCCAGACGTGGAGCTTGCCGTTGCGGTGCGCGTACCGGCTGGCCCGGCGGCCGTTGACGAACACCTTGGCCACCCGGAGGTCTGCAAGGTCGAAACTCACCCGGGACAGGGCCTGCGTCGCGACGGCCGTGATGGTCGCCTTGCCGCTCAGGCGGTTGCTGCTGACGCGGTAGTCGAGGTCCAGCTCGTAGGACTCCACCTTGTAGCCGCTGTTGCCGTGGGTGGGCACATAGCGGTCTCCTGCTGAGTCATCACCCGGCTGCCCTTTGTCACGGGAAACCATCAACCCTGCCAGGGCGCGATCGGGTTGCCGGCCCAGCGGGACCCGGCCGGAACACTCTCACCGCGCATCACCAGCGACACCGGGCCGATGGTCGCGCCCGCTCCGATCGACGAGGCCGGCAGGACGATGCCGTGCGGGCCCAGGGTCGAGCCAGGGCCGAAGGTGACGGTGTTCATCGACAGGAGTCTGTCATGAAACAAATGCGTCTGGAGTACGCAGCCGCGATTCACCGTGGCGCCGTCGCCGAGCGTGATCAGGTCCGCCTCGGGCAGCCAGTAGGTCTCGCACCAGACGCCCTTGCCGATCTTCGCGCCCAGCGACCGCAGCCACAGCGCGAGCACCGGCGTCCCCGCCGCCGCGTTCGCGAACCAGGGCGCGGCGACCAGCTCGACGAAGTTGTCGACGACCTCGTTGCGCCAGACGAACGAGCTCCACAACGGGTACTCCCTGGCGCGCGTCTTGCCGACGATCAGCCACTTGGCCACGGTCGCCATCCCGCCGGCGACCGCGCCCGCGGCCAGGATCACCGCACCGGACAGCAGGAACGCCGGCCACGGTCCGAGCCACAAATCCAGCGCCTGCAGGGCGAACAGCACACCGAGCGCGATCAGTACCGTGCACATCATCGGCACGAACCGGCAGAGCTCGACCGCGGCCCGCGCGAACTTCAGCCGCAACGGCGGGTTGAAGGTCCGGCTCTGGTCGCCGTCGATGGTCTGCCGGCGCAACTTCACCGGCGGGCTGCCGAGCCACGACGTACCGGCCTTGGACTTCTTCGGAGCGGCCGACAGTACTGCGACCAGGCCGTTCTTGGGCACCGAACGGCCAGGCGCGGTCATCCCCGAGTTGCCGAGGAAGGCGCGCTTGCCGACCTTGGCGGCGCCCACATGCAGCCAGCCGCCGCCGAGCTCGTACGACGCGATCATGGTGTCGTCGGCCAGGAACGCGCCCTCACCGACAGTGGTCATCTTGGGCAGCAGCAAGACGGTCGACGCCTCCACGTCGCGGCCGATCTTTGCGCCGAGCGCCCGGAGCCACCAGGGCGTGAGCAGACTCGCGTAGAGCGGGAAGAGCAGCGTGCGGGCCGAGTCGAGCAGCCGCTCGGTCGCCCATACCTGCCAGCCGATCCGGCTCCGTACTGGGTAGTGGCCGGGCTTGATGCCGATACCGAGCAGCCTGACACCTATCAGCGTCAGCAGGGCGAGGGTGATGAAGCCGACCAGTGTCATCAGCGGGATCGCCCACAACGCCTGCAGGGCGGCTTCTCCCAGCGAGGTGGTGCCGACGACGGCGTTGCGTAGTACGAGGATTGCGGCGGTGGTTGCGGCCAGGGGGAGGAGCGACATCAGGGCGGAGGCAGCGCCGTACGCGAGGACCCACCAAGGAGCGCGGGTGGGGCGCTCGTCCGGCCACGGGTGGCGGGCCTTGCCGACCCGGGTCGCGGGGGAGCCAGACCAGCGCTCGGCTGCCGGCACCTTGCCCGAGACGGCCGAGCCTGCGGCGATCTCCGCGTTGCGGCCGACCTCTGCGCCAGGCAGGAGAGTACTGCGGGAGCCGATGACGGCGTCGGCGCCGACGGTGACAGTACCGACGTGCAGCCGGTCACCGTCGATCCAGTAGCCGGACAGGTCGACCTCTGGCTCGATGGACGCGCCACGGCCCATGGTGAACATGCCGGTGACTGGTGGAAGCGTGTGGAGGTCGACACCGCGGCCGATCTTCGCACCGAGAGCCCTTGCGTAGTAGGCGATCCAGGGCGCTCCGGCGAGGTTGGCGGCGCCTGCTGCATCCGCAAGATTCTCTGCGGCCCACAGTCGCACGTGGACGTTGCCGCCGCGGGGGTAGATGCCAGGTTTGAGTCCGCGTAGCAGGAGCCGAGCACCGACGACAGCGATGCCCATGCGGCCCGCAGGGGTGATCAGGATCAGCCAGCCGGCCAGGATCCACCACCACGAGACTGTGCGCATCCACGGGTGTGGGCCATCGGTCAGTGCTAGCAAGTTGTTCAGCGTGAAGAGCCAGACCAGCCAGCGCACGCCGACGACTGTCTGCAGTAGCAGCGTCAGTGCGGTCTGCAGCAGCTGTGTATCGGGTGGAGTCGGTCGGACCTCACGGATCTCCACTGGAACGGTAGAGGACTTGAAGGAGTCCAGCCGGTCAGCCAGCGCACCTAGCCGCGGGTACTCGTAGATGTCGCCGACAGTGGCTTCGGCGTACCGCTCTCTGAGTGCAGAGACCAGCTGCGCCGCCGCAAGACTGCCGCCGCCATGCAGGAAGAAGTCATTGTCGGCGCCGGTGACTGTTGCGCCCAGCACCTTCGTCCAGTGCTCCGCTAGCCAGGCAGCTGTTCCATCTAGCTCGGCAGGCGGGCCGTCCGTGTCCATGCCGGGCAGTGGCCACGGCAGTGCGTTCCGGTCGACCTTGCCGGAGGTCCTGGTGGGCAGTGTGTCCGTAACGGCCAGCAGCGGTACCAGTGCGGCTGGCAGCTCCTCCCTTAGGCGCTCAGTCGCTGCCTGCCGGTCAAACGCCTCAGGGTCATCCGGTACGACGTACCCGACCAGCAACTGATTCCCGGCCCCACTAGTCCGTACTGCGGCTGCCGCGCCGCTGACGCCAGGCAGAGCCTGCAGTGCCGCATCCACCTCGCCGAGCTCGATGCGCCGTCCACCTAGCTTGATCTGCTCGTCGGCCCGGCCCATGAACACCAGGCCCTCGGCTTCGTTGCGGACCAGATCGCCGCTGCGGTACCCGCGTTCCCAGCCGAGCGACGGCATCGGCGCGAACTTCTCCGCATCCTTGGCCGGATCGAGGTACCGGGCCAGCCCGACGCCGCCGATGATCAGCTCACCGGTTCCGCCCTCCGGTACTTCGTTGCCTTCAGCATCGACTACGGCGAGGTCCCAGCCGTCCAGCGGCAGGCCGATCCGGACCGGGCCTTCGCCGGTCAACTGGGCGCCGCAGGCAACCACAGTTGCCTCGGTCGGACCGTAGGTGTTCCAGACCTCGCGGCCGTCGACAGCCAACCGCTCGGCCAGCTCCGGCGGGCACGCCTCGCCACCGAAGATCAGCAGCCGTACGTTGTCGAGGGCATCCGACGGCCAGAGCGCGGCGAGCGTCGGTACGGTCGACACGATGGTGATGCCCTGGGCAACCAGCCACGGCCCGAGGTCCATCCCACTCCGGACGAGTGAACGCGGCGCGGGCACCAGGCAGGCGCCGTACCGCCAAGCGAGCCACATCTCCTCGCAGGACGCGTCGAAGGCGACCGACAGGCCGGCCAGCACGCGGTCGTCCGGGCCGATCGGCTCCTTCTGCAAGAACATCCGGGCCTCGGCGTCGACGAACGCGGCCGCGGCTCGATGCGTGACGGCGACGCCCTTGGGGACGCCGGTCGATCCGGAGGTGAAGATGATCCAGGCGTCGTCGTCGGGCGACGGGCCGTCGGCTCGATGGGTGCTGCGCCCGGCCTCCGTAGTACCGGTTGTTGGTGTTCCGGGGTCGTCCATGCGGGCGGAGTACGGGTAGTCGTAGTAGCCGTCTGCTGCGTCGTCGAGGGGTTTTGGGCGCAGGGATTTGATCTCGAGGTCGTCGGTGACAACCGCGGCCACCGCAGCCTCGCCGAAGACGAGCTCGGCACGCTCGGCGGGGTCATCGGCATCGACGGGGACGTAGGCCGCGCCCGCTTGCAGGGTGCCGAGGATCGCGACGTAGAGGTCGTTGTGGCCCGAAGAAATCCGCACGCCGACCCGGTCACCGGGCCCGATGCCGAGCTCGGTCAGCTTGCGGGCGAACCCGGTGACGTGGTGCAGCAGCTCCCGATAACTCAAACTCACACTGCCGTCATCCAACGCCGGCTCGTCAGGATGAGTGGCGGCCGTCGCCTGCAAGATGTCAACCAGCGTCCGCTCGGACGGAGCGCTGTCCCCCCGTCGCAAAGTCACGGCCCGGATGATACGCCGCCAACAAGAAGCACCCCCCAACTCCACACCAACATGCGGAACACCACCAACACTGTTCCGTGCCGAATAACAGGAGGTAGCACCCGATTCCGGCCGGTCCGCCCATGCCGTGAGCGCGAGCCCGCGCGCCGCCGCGGACTACGTCCTGTCGGTCGGCACACCAACACCCGACGGCTGCCCGCAACCCTCAAGCACCACGGAGGAGCAAGCGTGGCGGCTGCGCGGGGGAGTTGGCCCCCGCGCAGTACTGGTTACTTCACCTGGTCTTCTTTGGCTGCGTAGGTGTTGCAGGCCTTGGTTTCGCCGACGTTGAGGCCGTTGACGATCCAGAAGCCCTGGCTGGTGGCGAGGCCGTGGGTTCGTTCGTCTTCGGGGGTGTCGGGGGAGTCGCCGAAGCTGTTGCTGGCCTGGAACTCGAACTCTTTCAGGCGGTTCATGAACGGATACGACTTCGCCACCGAGCGACTGAAGACGCCCGCGAAACAGGACGCCTGCAGCTCGTTGCGCCTCGACATCTCGAGTTTGCGCTCGGGGTGGTCCTGCACGAAAGCGGCTCGCGCGTAGAAGAGGTCAGACACGCCTTGCACGTGGTGCCCGTACTCGTGCGCGATCGTCATCAGGTAGGCGAGGTCTTCCTTCGGCCCGAACGCCTTGTTCATCTGCTTCACGTCGGTGTACATCACGTGGTTGCCGTAGCAGTAGAAGGCGAGCACCCGGCCGGACATCGGCGCGAACGAGCCACAGGGAGTGTTGACCGGCTGGTCGAAGACGACGAGGCCCGGGTCGGGTTCCGTCTTGCCGGCCCGCTGGAAGGCCGGCCGCCAAGCATCGTTCAGACACTTGAACAGCTTCTCGTAGTAGACCTTCTGCGCCGCGAGGCTGCCGTCACCGAGCTTGGTCGCCGGGCAGTTCTGCTCACCCAGGCCGCCGGACCGGTAGATCGGCGCGTTCACCAGGTAGTCCTCGGCCGAGCCCTCGGGCGCGGTCGTCGTGGGAGTCGGCACCACCGACGGGCCACTGATCTGCGGAGTTGCGGTGTCCGTGGAGTCGCCGCCGCCCAGCAAGACGCCGATGACGGCCAACGCGATGCCGAGCACCGCCACGACGCCGAAGCCGAGCAGGGCCAGCCGAATCGCGCCACCCCGCCGCGGCGGAGGCGGCTGGAAGCCGTTGAACTGGTTGGGGCCGCCGTACTGCGGCGGACCCCACTGCCCCGGGTACTGCTGCGGCTGCCCGTACTGCGGAACCTGCTGCGGGTACTGCCCCTGCGGCGAGTACTGCCCCGGCGGCGGCGCAGGACGCCACTGCGTCTGCTGCGGTGGCGGCAGTACGCCGGGCGGCGGGGCGGGCCGGTCCTGGGGGCGGCCGCCGTACCCGTACGGGGTGCTCACGTGTCGTTGCCCCTTCAGCTGGATGTCGGTCGGACTCGTCCGGCGCTGCTCCCGTCGGGATCCCGATCGGGAGTTCGCAGGACGAACCGGCACGAGACTACTCTCGACCCATGTCACTGAAGAGCCGGCTGTTGCCGGCCGCCCTGCTCGTGTCTCTGACAGTTCCCATCGTTGCCCTCGGCACGTTGCCGGCCCACGCCGCCGACGACCAGATCACCGCATACGCCGCGGAGGCGTCGCTGACCGGTGACGGTGTGCTCAAGGTCAAGGAGACGGTCGACCTGACCGCCGGCGGCGACACGTTCGCGCGGACCCTGACCACCCGGGTCCGGTCGGACTCGGACCGGGACCGGACCTACGACATCCGCAACGTGTCGGCCACGGTGAACGGGCAGCCGGCCGAGAATTTCCAGGACGAGGCGGTCGACAACGGCCGCCGGCTCAGCCTCAAGGTGTCCGGCGCCGCCAAGGTGGTCTACAGCTACGAGGTCGGCAACGTCGTCGCCGACTCGACCGAGGGCCGCGAGGTGAGCTGGCCGATCATCCAGGGGTACGGCGTCGGCATCCCGAAGGCGACCGTGTCGGTGACGGTGCCGTTCGCCACCTGGGTGACCTGCTTCGCCGGCCGGGTCGGCTCGAGCATGCCGTGTACTACGTCACAGCTGGCCGAGGCGGCCGCGCTGGAGATCGAGCAGAACGGCGTACCGGCGGGTGGGCGGCTCACCTTCCTGACCGGGTTGAGCAGCCAGGCGTCGGTCAAGCCGAACGCGGAGTTCAAGACCCGCTGGACCCTGGGCAACGCATTCACTGTCGACAGCTCGACGGTCGGGCTGAGCGTGCTGTTGCTCGGCATCGGCGTACTGGGTGCCGCGGCGCTGTGGTTCCTGCGCGGCCGGGACGCGGTCAAGGTCGGCCCGGGTGCGCCCGAGCGGCCGGTACTCGACGGGGCGGATGGCCCGCAGTTCGCGGCGCCCGACGGGATCCGGCCCGGTCAGGTCGGCACCGTGGTGGACGAGACCGCCGATGTGGTCGACATCACCGCGACGCTGCTGGACCTTGCCGTGCGCAACTACCTGACCATCGTCGAGCTGCCGCGCGAGTCGGAGTTCGGCAAGCTGGACTGGGAGTTGCGGCGACTCCACGCCGGCGGTCCGGAGCTGCTGCCGTACGAGAAGGCCTTGCTGGAGGCAGTGTTCGCCGAAGGGGAGACCGTGCGAGTGTCCGCTCTTGGGCAGGGACTGCGGTCGCGGCTCAACCTGGTTCGCGAGCAGCTGTACGGCGATGTCGTCACGCAGGGCTGGTTCGCCAGCCGGCCCGACGCGGTGCGGAACCGGTGGACGACCGCCGGACTCGTCCTGCTGGGAGCCGGTGTGGTGCTGACGATCGTGCTCGCCATCGCGACCAAGTTCGGGCTGGTCGGCTTCGCGGTGATGCTGGCCGGACTGGTACTGACGCTGGTCGGCCAGGTTGCTCCTGCCCGGACGGCTCGCGGTGCCGCAGTACTGGGTCGGGTGGCCGGGCTGCAGCGCTACCTGGCTGACGAGACGTCGGCGGACCTGCCGCAGAGTCACCGGCTCGAGTTCGCATCGCGCTGCCTCCCGTACGCCGCAGTACTGGGGCTGACGGAGAAGTGGGCCCAGGAGATCGCTGCGACCGATGACGACGACGACCCGGACGCTGGGATCGGCTGGTACTCCGGTCCGGAGAACTGGCACCTGTCCGACATCGGGGAGTCCCTGTCGAACTTCGTCACCGCCTTCGGCGGCACGCTGTCGACGGCTCGCCGGTTGTTCTGAGCAACGGAAAAGGCCCGGGATCCCTTGTACTACGGGGGTCCCGGGCCTTTCGCCGTACTGAATGTCAGCCGGTTTGAGCGGGCTTGGCGACGAAGGTGTTGCACACGTTCGGGCTCTTGGTGTTGAAGCCGCGGAACGACCAGAAGGTGTTGTTCACCCGGTTGCCGCGATCGTAGGTCCGGGGCCGGGCGGCGTCGTCGCCGGTGTTGGCGACAAGGACCTTCCAGGTGTCCAGCAGCGGACCGCGCAGCGGGATGTAGGGGCCTGCGGCACCCAGGTACGCCGAGCCGAAGCAGGACGCCTGCAGCTCACGCCGACGGCTCTCTGCCAGCTTGTCCGCCGGGGCGGTCGCGTCCACCTGCCGGGCGAGCGAGGCGGCGTAGATGCCGGACAGCTTCTGCACGTGATGGCCGTACTCGTGGGCGAGCGTGGTCATCATCCAGACGCGGCCGGAGACCGGGTTGCGCTTGTAGTACGCGACCCCGAGCGCGTGCGGCATGTAGATGGTCTCGTCCTTGCCGCAGTAGAAGGCGCGGGTGCCCCTCTCGCGACCGCAGGCGGTCGTCAGTGGACCTGCGAACAGGACCAGCTTCGGTGCGCGGTACGGGAGGCTGGCCTTCTTCATCGCCAGCCACCAGGTGCGGTTCATGCAGGGCAGGATCAGGCCGTAGTACGCCTTGGCGCCGGCGTACGTGGACGGGATCGCCTTCGGCTCCAGGCACTGGGTGGGGCTGAGGGCGCCGACCGTGTAGAGGCGGCTGGTGGTGACGATCTCGTCGACCGTCGGCGGAGCGGGAGTCGACGGCGTGACCGACGGGGTTTCGGAGGGGGTGGCTGACGGCGTCTCCGAAGGTGCCGCGGTCGGGCTGTCCACCGAGGCGGGCACCTTGTCGTCGCCTCCGCCGCGCACGAGCAGGGTGACGCCCGTACCGACCACGAGCACGGCGAGCACGACGAGCCCGATCAGCAACGCCTTGGGCGTACGCCGAGGCTTCCGCCGCCGGCCGGGACCCGGCGGCTGCGGAATAGGAATAGGCGGATACTGCCAAGTCGGCGGCTGCCCCCCACCCGCAGGAGCCCCACCCTGACCACCCGCAACCCACCCACCAGCAGCCACGCCGGCGGGAGCTCCGCTCTGACCACCAGTCGCCGACCAACCAGCAGCCACACCAGCGCCGCCGCCCGCGGCGGCTCCACTGGCAGGCGTACGGCCGCTCGGTGGCGGGCCGGCGTGGCGGGCGACGGGGCGTCCGCCGGAGGCCGGGCCTGCGGCGCGGTCGGCAGGGCCGCCCTGCCCAGATCCACCCTCTGCGGGTCCGCCTTGTCCCGGACCGGCCTGCGCAGGTCCGCCATGCCCGGAACCGCTCTGGGCGGGGCCGGCTGGGGTGTTGGTTGGGCGGGCTGGGCCGGTGGCCGGGCGGGGGGTGGTGGGTTGGGAGTAGGGCGGGAGGTTCCAGGTGAGGTTGGGTTGGTTGGGTGGGGGGACCAGTGGGGTCTTCTCGCCAGGAGGAGCTGGTTGCAGGTACTCCTTTTGCTTCTTGGTGGATTCGGTCCACCACAGGGGCGACTGGCCACCCCGGCGCGCGGGCCCGGGGGCCGGCTCGTCGGTGGGCTGGTCAGCCTCCGGCTCCGGCTCGTTCGGGTTCCGCCCAGGGGGTGGATTCCAGTTGTCCGACATCGATACTCCTCACGAAACCTGGCCGGCCGGAGCCGGGAACGTGGTGCAGCGGTCGAGCAGGGTGAAGCCGGGACCGGCCCAGTACGGACGCAGTACAGGCGCAGCCGGTGGAGGCGGCCCTGGTGGCTCGCTCCAAGCGTGGTCAGACACGGTCTTCCTCATCCCCCCGGGACACACACGGCGTGATCCGGGGGACCAGGCTAACCATGAAGACCGCTATCCGTCTCCCCGCCGATCCAGCGGAGTGGTCTATGACACCCGCGGCGGGGAGACCACGAAGGTGTTACAGGCCGCCGGGCCGCGCCCGTTGAAGCCCTTGAGGGCCCAGTACTTGTGGTTGGCCTTGTTGCCGTGGTCGCGCTTCGGGTCGATGGTGTTGCCGATCAGCCACCTCCACTGCCGCAGCGACTCGCCGCTGACCGGGTAGCTGCGCTTGTTCGAGGCGATGAAGATGTCGCTGAAGCAGGACGCCTGCAGCTCGAGCCGGCGGCTGTACTGCAGCTCGAGCGCCTGGGTCGGCGCCTCGTAGCGCAGGTTGTAATAGGCACGGAGGATGCCGGTCATCTGCTGCACGTGGTGGCCGTACTCGTGGGCGAACTGGTGCAGCATCCACATCCGGGCGAACACCCGGGCGTAGTTCTGCGAGTTGGCGTTGTAGTTGCCGATGTCCTCGCGCAGGTTCATGTAGATGGTCTCGTTGATGGAGCAGTAGAACGGCGGCCCGTCGTCGGACTTGGTGCCGCACGGAGTACTGACGTAGCCCGAGAACGACAACACCGTCGGCGGCCGGAACCGGGAGCCACCCTTGGCGATCAAGGCGGGCCAGGAGCGGTTCAGGCACTTGACCAGGTTCGCGTAGTTGGCGCTGGCGCCGGTCACGGTGGCCGGGCGGGCGCTGGACTCCCGGCAGTTCACCGAGGCCATCACGCCGGCCTTGTAGAGCCGGTTCCGGGCGACCATGTCGAGGTCGGTCGGCTCGTGCTTCGGCTTCTTGGTCGGCTTGTAGGTACTCCGGGGCGCGGTCGGCCTGGTCGCGGTCGGCTTGGTGCGGGGCGGCACGCTCACGACGGGCTTGGTCGGGCTGCTCGTGGGCGGCTCCGCCGACGGCTTCTCGGACGGACCGGTCGTCGGGCTGTAGCTGCTCGTCGGGTACGGCGAGGTGTAGGAGTGCTCCCGATCCTTGAGCGAGGCGGAGAGCGCCACCAGCCCGACGACTACGAGGAGCATCAGCCCACCGACGATCAGGAGGATCTTCCCCGCCCCACCCTTCTTCCGCGGCGGCATCCGCCCAGGCCCACCAAACCCGCCGGGCCCACCAGGACCGGGACCGCCGGGCCCGCCGAACTGCGGTGCGCCCCAGCCCATCCCGTGCGGCAGCCCACCAGGCGGCATACCTCCGCTGTACTGCGCCGGCTGCCACCCCCCTTGCCCGGCAGGCGGCTGCATCGGGCCCCATCCACCTTGCCCAGGCGGCGGCGCTGCACCCCACCCACCCTGCCCAGGCGGCGGCGCTGCGCCCGACCCGCCTTGCCCGGCCGGCGCCTGCGCTGGGCCCCACCCACCTTGCCCGGGCGGCGGCGCTGCGCCCGACCCGCCGTGACCGGCTGGCGCCTGTGCTTGGCCCCACCTACCTTGCCCGGGCGGCGGCGCTGCGCCCGACCCGCCTTGACCGGCTGGCGGTTGCGCTGGGCCCCATCCGCCTTGTGCGGGTGGTGGCGGTGCGGCACCCCACTGGCCGCCGGGTCCAGACTGGCCGGGCGGGGGCTGGTGCGGGGGCTGCGCAGGGGGCCACTGGTTGGACACGAGGACTGACGTTAGCCGAGCGCGGGCTCAGCCAGCCGACCCATCAACTGCCCAGCCGGCCGCCCACTCAGCTGCCCAGCCAGCCGGCCAATCGGCTGCCCGGCCGGCCGCCCAATCGGCTGCCAGCCGGTCGGCCAGTCAGCTGCCCAGCCAGCCGCCCAGTCAGCTGCCCAGTCAGCTGCCCAGTCAGCTGCCCAGCCAGCCGGCCAGCCAGCCGGCCCGTCAGCTAGTCAGGCAGCCGGTTAGCTCACCTTGTTGGCCGGGGCGACGAAGGTGTTGCAGAAGGCTGGGTTCCGGGCAGCGAATCCTCGCCTGGCCCAGTAGCCATGGCTGGCCCTGCTGCCGTGGTCCCGCGGCCCACCTCGGGCGTTCTCATCCCCGCTGTAGTTCACGATGTAGAGCCACTGCGCATACAGCTGACCGTTCAGCCCATAGCTGCCTTTGTTCGTCCCGAGGAAGACATCCCCCAGACACGACGCCTGCAGCTCCATCCGCCGGTTCAGCTCCAGCTTCTTCGCGCCCGACACGTCGTACTGCAGCGCATAGTTCGCCCTCAGGATCCGCGTCATGCCCTGGACGGCATGGCCGTACTCGTGCGCCACGGTGTGCGTGGCGAGGGCCCTGCCGAAAGTCGGGAGCTGCCGATAGGCCCTCATGTCGCCGGAGACCTCCATGTAGATCACATGGTTGGACGGGCAGTAGAAGGACCTGCCGTCCGTAGTGCTCCCACAGGGCGACGTGGCGCGACCGGCGAACACGAGCATGCCGGGTGTACGGAACTCGTAGCCCGCAGCAACGACATGCCGCGGCCAGGCGCGATCCAGGCACAGCTTGATCGTTCGGTAGTACGCCGATGCCTTCGATGCCGTGGCCAGGCCGCCCTTCGACTCCCGGCATCCCACCGCGCGTTGCGCACCTGTCTTGTAGAGACGGTTCGCCGTCACGACCTGGTTGGCGGTCAGCTGCGGCTTGGGTGGAGGCGTGGTCCGCGTGGGGACCGGAACCGTCGGCCGCCGAGTGGTTGCCGTCGCGGTCGGAACAGCCGTCGGCAGGGTCGCCTTGGTGGGCGTCGGGAAAGGTCCCGGGCCTTCTGTCGTCGGCACGACCGCGGGTCGGGTGACAGTCGGCTCGTCGTTCTTCTGCACGTACGAGGCGATCGCCACGCCGGCTACGCCCAGCACGAGCAGACCACCGAGAATGCCGAAAACCACCGCCACACCACGCTTCTTCTTAGGTGGCGGCGGCAACTGTCCCCACCCGAACGGCTGCTGGTGCTGCGGCCCCCAGTACTGCGGAGGCGCGGGCGGACCGGGCGGCCCAGGCGGACCGGAGTACGGCCCAGACGGACCGGAGTACGAGCCAGCCGGACCGGGGTACTGGCCAGGCGGACCGGAGTACTGGCCGGTGGGGGCAGGGGCGCCCCAGGGTTGCTGGGGTGGCGGGTACTGCGGTGGCTGGCCGGGCAGCGGGCCCCACTGCTGGTTCGACAACTGTGGCTCCTAAGCGGGTCGGCCGGCGATTCACCGCGGCCGCCGCGTCAGCCTACGGGGTCACGGTATGGTGCGGTCTGCAAGTCGACTGAAGTTCCACCCGCCCCGGCCGACCGGTCGCAGGGCTGACCCTCTCGATACGGTGTGATTGGGCGATGCGTAGACGTCTGCTCGGGGTATCTCTGTGTGCCCTCGGTTTTCTGGCCCTGACCGGCGTACCGGCCGGCGCGACCGACCAGAGTGGTCAGGCCGGCCGTTCGGCGACCGCCGACCCGGTCGTGACCAACTTCGACAGCACCGTCCGGGTGGAGAAGGACGGCTCGCTGAAGGTCGCCGAGACCTGGAAGCTGAGCAACGTGACCGGGACCTTCACCCGGTTCGTCGTCACGCGTGACCACCTGCCCGACGACGTCGACCACGTGCAGAAGATCGAGGACCTGGTGGTCAAGTCCGCCGGGACCGAGAAGAACAAAGAGCTCAGCGTCAACGGCGACATCAGCTCGATCGCCGTGGCCGACCTGTCCGGGGACACCGTGCTCGAGTTCACCTACACGGTCAAGGGCGCGGTGGTGAACACCCTGAACGGCACCGAGGTGCGGTTCTCGCCGCTGACCGGGCTGAGCCTGACGGTCCAGGACGCCAACATCGTCTTCAGCACGCCCGAGGTGACGCACGTCTCCTGCTTCGCCGGCGCGATCGACAGCAACACCCCGTGCACGCTGGCGCAGCTCGGCGAGACGGCCGGTCCGACCTTCAAGCAGCAGGGCCTGCCGCCGGGCAACACGGTCCGGATGACGGTCGGCTTCCCGAAGGACGTCATCGCCGCCAACTCGATCGTCGAGTACCGCAAGACGTTCAAGCGCGCCTTCTCGACCGACACCGCCCAGCTGATCACCGCGCTCGCGGTGCTGCTGCTCGGCGCGCTCGCGCTGGCGATCCTGTACCGGTTGCGAGGCCGCGACCAGGTCGACCCGCGCCGCGTCGTACCGGCGTCGCTGTTCAGCCTCGGCCAGGACACCCGGATCGACTTCACCCCGCCGGCCGACCTGCGGCCCGGTGAGGTGGGCACGCTGATCGACGAGCGGATCGACCCGGTCGACGTCACCGCCACCATCATCGACCTGGCCGTGCGCGGTCACCTGACGATCACCGAGCTCGAGCACGAGACCGAGTTCGCCCGGCCGGACTGGGAGCTGCGCCGGGTCGCGAACGCGCCGGCCGAGGAGCTCCAGCGCTACGAGAACGTCCTGATCCGCGCGATCTTCGGCGACAACGACACGGTGCTCGTCTCCGAGCTCGGCCGCCAGGTCCGCGCGAACCTCGGCCTGGTCCAGGACGCCCTGTACGACGGTGTCGTCAAGCGCGGCTGGTTCACCGAGCGCCCGGACCGCACCCGGTCCCTGTGGGCAACCATCGGCATCGCGGTCACCGCACTCGGTGTCGTCCTGACCGTCGCGCTGGCCCTGCTCTCGACCTGGGGTCTGCTCGGTCTCGCGGTCACCGCGGTCGGCGTAGGCCTGCTCGTCATCGGGCGCCACATGCCCGCGAAGGCACCGGCCGCCGGTCGCGTGCTCGGCCAGGTCGCGGCTATCCGCGGCGAGCTCCTGGAGATGGACGTCAGCGAACTGCCGTCCGACCAGCACGCCGAGCTCTGCTCCCGCGCTCTCCCGTACGCCGTTGTCCTGGGCGGCTCCGAGCGCTGGATCGACGCCCTGGTCGCGACCGACACCAACGAGGAAGAGGACGAAGGCTTCCACTGGTACCGCGGCCCGCGTGGCTGGCACCTCCAGTACCTGCCCGACTCCCTGCGCAACCTGACGACCAACCTGACGGGCGCGCTCTTCACCCGCTAACCGGGAAGAGTGGTGAGGTGCTCCCGGCGATACTGGCCGGGAGCAACGCCGTACGCACGTTTGAAGGCTTTCGCTAGCGCGAACTCGGTGGCGTAGCCGGTTTGGCCGGCGATGGCGCGCAAGGGTGCGTCGGAATCGCGGAGCCGGCGGGCGGCCAGAGTCATCCGCCACCAGGTCAGGTAGGCCATCGGAGGCCGGCCGACGACGTCGGTGAATCGCTTCGCGAAGCTGGCCCTGGACAGTCCTGACAGCGCGGCCAGTTCCTCGACAGTCCACGGGTGGTCGGGCCGGCCGTGGATACCGCGCAGCGCGGCCATGATCGCCGGATCGCCAAGAGCGCCGGCCCAGCCGCTGGCCGGGTTTCCGGCCTGTTCGTCGAACCAGGCCCGCAGGACGAACAGCAACAGCATGTCGACCAGCCCGGACAAGATGGTGGAAGTCCCGGCTCGCGGCCGGCTCAGCTCGGCGCCGAGCAGTTCGATCGCGCCACGCAGCGAGGTATGTCCGCCGACCCGCAGCGGTAGGTGGATCACTTCGGGCAGTTCGTCGAGTAGCGGGTGGCTGTTCGCGCGGTCGAAGTAGTACGCGGCGCAGAGCAGAGAGGTCGATGAACCGGCGCCCTCGATCGTCATGACGTCGACAGGCGCGGCGTCGTCGACATCGTCGAGCCGGAAATCGACCAATGGACTGTCCGGTTGGTCTGCCAGCGCGTAGCCGGTCCCGTGCGGCACAAAAACGACGTCGCCGGCGGTGAGCCGGATCGGTTCGCCCTTCGCGGGGAGCAGCCAGCAGGACCCCTCGATGACGACGTGGCACCCGGCGCCCTCACCAGCTGGGAAGCGGACTCCCCACGGCGCCTCGGCCTGGGTCCGCGCGGCGTGCGGACGGCCGGTCCGCAGCGCGGTCAGGACGTCGCTCAATACATCCACAATCGTCACTGTAACTCAGACGGCTGGATATGAGTTCCAGCGTTGTAGCCATGTCCGGAACGCGGCCCCGCTCCCTAGCGTGGAGTTCCGGACAAATCAATGCTGGAGGATCCACATGTCGTTTTCCGTTGTCGTAGGTGCCGGTGGCACCGGCCGGGCAGTCGCTCGCCAGTTGGCGGAAGCGGGTGAGCAGGTCCGTCTGGTGTCTCGCCGCGGCACCGCCTCGGGTCATCCCGGGGTGGAAGTCGTTGCCGCCGATGCCAACGATGCCGACCGGCTGACCGAACTCACCGCGGGCGCCACCACTCTGTTCAACTGCGCCATGCCGCAGTACGACCGGTGGCCCACCGACTGGCCACCGCTCGCGGCCGCGCTGCTGACCACGGCCGAACGCACCGGCGCCGGGTACGTCGTACTGAGCAACACCTATCCATACGGCCCGGTTGCCGGGCCGATGACGGAGTCGTTGCCGATGGCGCCGACCACCGTGAAAGGCCGGGTTCGCGCCCAGATGTGGACCGATGTCCTCGAGGCTCACCAAGCGGGCCGGGTTCGGGGTACGGAGGTCCGGGCCTCAGACTTCCTCGGCGTCGACACGCTCTCCGTCTTCAACCTCGTCGTACTGCCGGGCCTGCTGACCGGACAGCGGGCTGCGTATCCGGGCAACCTGGACGTGGCCCACAGTTGGACCTATGTGGAGGACGCCGCCCGCACACTGGTCGCCGCCAGCCGGTACGACGGTGTGTGGGGGCAGGTCTGGCATGCGCCCTCCACCTCGACGCTCCCGGTCCGCGACCTGACGAGCCGCCTCGCGGAGATTGCCGGAGCACCTGAGCCGCAGTTGGTGGCCATGTCGGCCGAGGAGCTCAGCAAGCTGGCCGAGACCGACTCGATCATGGCCGAACTCATCGAGATGCAGTACCTCGACCAGGAGCCTCACGTGCTCGACTCGACCCACACCGAGCGAGTCCTCGGCGTCAGCGCCACCCCGCTCGACGAGGTCCTCACCGAGACGGCCAAAGCGCTCGCGAGCTAGCTGAGAAGAACGACGGAACCGCCCGTACGCCGCCCCCGGCACACGGGCGGTTCCTGTTTGTGGGGGAACTACCAGTGGGTCTGGCCGGTCCTCGCCGGCAACGGCTGGTCGGCTCGGTGGATCACGTAGACCAGACCGCCCGAGTGGGGAACCCAGGCGTTCTCGAAGGCCTCGCGGTCGTAGGTGGTGCGGACCTGGTCGTTCGACGCGATCAGGTGAGAGGCCGGGTCGTTGACGACCACGTTGCCGGCGGCATCGAAGCCCACGATGACCATCAGGTGGCCGTTGGTGCCGTAGCCCGCGCCGGGGAGATCGCCCTTCTTGAAGGAGAGTGAGGCGATCAACGGGATACCGGCCTTGATGAACTGCTCGGCCTCGGTGAGCGACCCCAACCGGGTGACGAACGCGTCCAGGCCGCGCGTACCGGCGTACGCGGTGTTGAAGGGCCAGTTGCCGGCGCCGTCGTAGGCGTAGTCGAAGACCGAGCGGGCCGCGTGGTCGACCTGTGGGTCGGCGTCTGCGGGATCGACCCAGGCTGTCTCGGCTGCAGTCGGGCCGGCGCCGTAGTAGTCGAGCACCATGGCCGTAGAGGTGGCAGAGCACCAGGCTTCACCACCACCGTCCCACTGCGGGTAGTGGCCGATGTGGGTCTCCTGCGAGTACGTCGGTACGTCGAGCACCTGCCCTGCGGCTCCACCGGGTGGGCTGACGGGGACCTTCTTCACACTGGGCAGCCGCGACGCCATGGCCCCGACCGATCTGACTACTGGACTCTGGGTTGTCCCAGAGAGCCGGTACAGGGAGACCTTCAGTTGCCAGCTGCTCAGGCTGCGACCGGTCGCCGCTACGAAGGTGTCGACGGCAACGGAACCATTGGTGTCGCCCTGGCTCGGTACCGAGGTGCGGTGGATGTCGCCGGCCGAGGTGTCGTCTCCACCGCTCCAGCGGCCGAGCACGTACCACTTGGTGGTCGCGCCGAGGTCCGTGCGGCCGGCCATCGCGACCTCCACCCAGGTGCCGGGCGGAGTGGTGGCGTTCCACGAAGCGATCAGCTCGGTCAGGCCGTAGCTGGTCGGCACGAGCGGGGACGTCCAGCTCGTCCGGTCGTAGCTCTTCGCGGAGCCGTCGCCGAACGGATCGACGTACGAGGTGGTGCCGGTGGCGGTGCCGAAGGTCAGGCTGTCACCGGTGACGGTGGTGCCGGCCGGGGTGCCGGAGAGGAAGTCGGCGGACGACGTCCACGTCTGGTAGGTGATGTCGCTGCGCTGAGGAACTTTCGTGGCCTCACTCGGGACGGTCGCGAGGCTCAGCACGACGACGCCGCTGATCAGGGCGGCGAGGGGACGGGCGGCAGTCATGTTCCGACGGTAGACCCGCTCGTCCCCGCTGTCGCGGTGAACGCGTGCCGCGATGTGTCGAGCCTTGGTTAATTAGTAACCGAGCCATCACCCGGCGGCATCAGCGGGCTTTCCACTCCTCGGCGAGGATCGCGAAGACCAGTTCGTCGGTCCACTCGCCCTTGAGGAACTCGTTGCGGACGAAGTGCGCCTCCTGGCGCATCCCGAGCCGCTTGAGCAGCGCGGCCGAGCCGCCGTTGCGGGCGTCCAGCCGGCCGATGATCCGGTGCCAGCCGAGCTCCTCGAAGCCGATCCGGAGCAGCTCGACCGACGACTCGGCGGCGTACCCGCGGCCGTGGAAG
Organism: Kribbella sp. NPDC023855; assembly: GCF_040639475.1. Classification (NCBI taxonomy): domain Bacteria; kingdom Bacillati; phylum Actinomycetota; class Actinomycetes; order Propionibacteriales; family Kribbellaceae; genus Kribbella; species Kribbella sp. NPDC023855. The sequence goes on along the minus strand of NZ_JBFAAA010000011.1, from coordinate 62,249 downwards.
TCGGGATGGAAGACGAACCCGATCTCCCCGGTGCGCTGCGCCGCGCTGTTCATGAACAGGGTGACCTCGCCCGTGTGCCGGCCGGTCTCCCGCTCGATCACCGCGAGGGTGAGCGCCTGGCCGTCGGTGTCCAGCGGTACGTCGGCCAGCCGGCCGGCCAGGGACTCCTTGACCTGCTCCGGCGTCTTCGGTTCGTACAGCAGGAACCGGGTGACCTCAGGGCTGGACTGCAGCTTCAGCAGGTCGTCGTAGTCGGTCTCGAGGTAGCGGCGAAGGGTCAGGCGGTCGGTCTCGATCGGCAGGGAAATGGTCACTGGTCGAGCCTAGGGACCCGCCGCAACCCGATTTTGCCGTCGGTGAGCGCAAGCCCGCCTGTGGAGAATTGTCAAGAGCAGTGCTGAATCACCGTTACCCTTGATTGGTGACACTTCGCTTGTACGACACCGCGACAGCAGCAGTGAGGGATTTCGAACCGGTCCAACCGGGCAAGGTCGGGATCTACCACTGTGGGCTGACGGTGCAGGGTGCCCCGCACGTCGGGCACATCTACAAGGAGATCGTGTTCGACGTCCTCCGGCGCTGGCTCGAGCGCTCCGGGTACGAGGTCACCGTGATCGCGAACGTCACCGACATCGACGACAAGATCCTGGCCAAGTCGGCCGAGCGGCAGGTGCCGTGGTGGGCGCACGCCTACGAGTTCGAGCGCGAACTGCACTGGGCGTACGACGTACTGGGCTGCCGTCCGCCGACGTACGAGCCGCGCGCCACCGGGCACATCCCGGAGATGCTGGTGATGATCAGCGAGCTGATCGAGCGCGGGCACGCGTACGTCGCACCCGACGGCTCCGGCGACGTGTACTTCGACGTGAAGTCGTGGCCGGCCTACGGCGAACTGTCGAACCAGCGGATCGACGACATGGAGGCCGCCGAGGACGCGGACCCGCGCGGCAAGCGCGACCCCCGCGACTTCGCCCTCTGGAAGGGCTACACCGACGGTACGCCGCGGACCGCCTCCTGGCCGGCTCCCTGGGGCGCCGGCCGTCCGGGCTGGCACCTGGAGTGCTCCGCGATGGCGGGTAAGTACCTGGGCGTCGAGTTCGACATCCACGGTGGCGGTCTCGACCTGCGCTTCCCGCACCACGAGAACGAGCTGGCCCAGTCGAAGGCGGTCGGGCAGACGTTCGCCCGGTTCTGGATGCACAGCGCGCTCGTCACGGCGGCCGGCGAGAAGATGTCGAAGTCGCTCGGCAACGGCGCCATCGTGCGCAACGTCGTCGAGCAGGTCCGCCCGATCGAGTTGCGGTACTACCTGGTCAGCTCGCACTACCGCTCGGTGGTTGAGTTCTCGATGGCCGCGCTCGAGGAGGCCGCGACGGGTTTCCAGCGCATCGAGGGCTACGTCGGCCGGGCGACCGAGGTGACCGGTGGCGTCGAGCCGGCGGCCGCACTGCCGGAGGCGTTCGTCGCCGCGATGGACGACGACCTCGGCACGCCGGCCGCGATCGCCGTACTGCACAACACCGTGCGGGACGGCAACAAGCTGGTCGCCGACGGCGATTCGGCTGCCCTGCAAGAGAATCTGGCCGCCGTCCGGGCGATGCTCGGTGTACTCGGGCTGGACCCGCTGGCCGAGCCGTGGGCCTCCCGGGCCGGCGGCACCGAAGAGCTCACCGAGGTCGTCGACGGCCTGGTGAAGGCGCTGCTGGACCAGCGGCAGGCCGCCCGTGAACGCAAGGACTATGCCGCGTCGGACGAGATCCGCGACCGGCTCAAGGCGCTCGGCGTCGTCGTCGAGGACACCCCACAGGGTGCCCGCTGGACGATCGCCGGGCCCGAACCGACCGAAGGAAACTGAAGTGCCAGGCAGTAGTCAGCGCAAGGGCGCCATCCGCAAGAAGCCCCGGGGCAACCCGACCGCCGGTTCCGGTGGCCGGGTCCGCCGCGGCCTGGAGGGCAAGGGCCCGACGCCGAAGGCGGTGGACCGCACCAAGCACCCCGCGCACAAACGGGCGAAGGCCAAGGAACGCGCCGAGAAGCGCGGCAGCCGCCGGCCGGACCGCAAGGACACCGAGGCGACCGTCGAGTGGGTCTACGGCCGCAACCCGGTGGTCGAGGCGTTGCGCGCGGGCGTTCCGGTCAGCGCGCTTTATGTTGCCGAAGGCACCGAACGTGACGCCCGGCTGCGCGAGGCGCTGCTGATCGCCACCGAGCACGGCATCTCCCTGCTCGAGGTGCCGCGGACCGAGATGGACCGGCTGACCAGCCACGGCGCCCACCAGGGCCTCGCGGTGCAGATCCCGCCGTACGAGTACGCCCACCCGGACGACCTGCTGTCCCGTGCGCACGACGCCGGCCAGGTGCCGCTGATCGTCGCGCTCGACGGCGTCACCGACCCGCGCAACCTGGGCGCCATCACCCGTTCGGCTGCGGCCTTCGGGGCGCACGGCGTGCTGGTGCCGGAGCGGCGTACGGCGTCGATGACCGCGTCGGCGTGGAAGACCTCGGCCGGTGCCGCGGCCCGGATCCCGGTCGCCCGCGCGACCAACCTGAACCGCGCGCTGAAGTCCTACAAGGACGCCGGCCTGATGATCATCGGCCTCGACATGGGCGGCGAGGTGGAGCTCCCCGACCTGGAGGCCGCCACCGAGCCGATCGTCCTGGTCGTCGGCAGCGAGGGCAAAGGCCTGGCCCGCCTGGTCCGGGAGAACTGCGACCTGATCGTCTCCATCCCGATGACGACGGCCACCGAGTCCCTCAACGCCGGTATCGCCACCGGCGTAGCCCTCTACGAAATCTCCCGCCGCCGCGGCTGATTCCAGCACCACGCCGAACGCCCTCTGCCATCACTGGCAGGGGGCGTTTCGTTGCTGCCGGCGGTCGCGAACTCTTGTCACTTAACCGGGTAAGTGCCACTCTGAGTTCTCGGGTCCGCGCGCGGAGTCACCGGCAGCCGGTTCCGAGCGCGGCCAGTTGTATCCGCCCCGCGGCGCGATCGGTCGCTCGCGCCCGCATTCCCCGAAGGATCGAACATGAAGCTCCGATTACTGTCGCTGGGAGCGCTCCCAGCACTCATCCTCTCGCTGCTCACGCTGATGCCGTCCACCCCGGCCGGCGCTGAGCCCGCCGCCCCGGCGCCGGGCTTCCACATCAGCGGCCGGAACCTGCTGGACGCCAACGGCACCCCGTTCGTCATGCGCGGCACCAGCCACCCGCACGTCTGGTACCAGGGTGAGACCGGGTCGTACGCCGAGATCGCAGGTCTGGGCGCCAACACCGTCCGCGTGGTGCTCGGCAGCGGCCAGCGCTGGGGTCCGAGCCCTGCCGCCGACGTCGCCAACGTGATCAGCATGTGCAAGGCGAATCGCTTGGTCTGCGTGCTGGAGGCGCACGACACGACCGGGTACGGCGAGGACGCTGCCGCGGCAACGCTGGACCAGGCCGTCACGTACTGGAACAGCATCCGCGAGGTGCTGGTCGGCCAGGAGGCCTACGTCCTGATCAACATCGGCAACGAGCCGATCGGCAACACCAACCCGGGGCAGTGGACGACCGCCACTGCCAACGCCGTCCAGCGGATGCGCACGCTCGGGTTCCAGCACACGCTCGTCGTGGATGCGCCGAACTGGGGTCAGGACTGGAGCAACACCATGCGCGACAACGCGCAGACGGTCTGGAACGCCGACACGCTGCAGAACACGCTCTTCTCCGTCCACATGTACCAGGTGTACGGAACCGCGGCCTCGATCAAGAGCTACTTCGACGCGTTCGCACAGGCCGGCCTGCCGCTGATCGTCGGCGAGTTCGGCCATGAACACCAAGGCCAGAACGTCGACGAGGACACCATCATGGCCGAGGCCCAGGCCCGCGGGATCGGCTGGATGGCCTGGTCGTACAGCGGCAACACGGAGCCCTATCTCGACCAGACGGTGGCCTTCGACCCGACACAGCTGACGACCTGGGGCCAACGGGTCTTCAAGGGACCGAACGGCGTCTCCGAGACCTCGCGGTGCGCAACGGTGTACTCCGGCTGCGGCCCCGGCGGCACGGCCCCAGCCGCACCCGGCGGACTCGCAGTCTCCGGTACTACGTCCAGCTCGGTCTCACTGTCGTGGACCGGCTCTTCCGCCGCCACCCAGTACCAGGTGCAGCGGGCCGTCGGTGCCTGCGCCGCGAACAGCACCTTCAGCCAGGTTGGCAGCACTGCCGCCTCGACCTTCACCAACACCGGTCTGACGGCAGACACGTCCTACTGCTACCGGGTCACGGCCTCGAACGCCGCCGGTACCTCTGCGCCCTCGGCAGTGGTGACGGGCAAGACCACCGGTGGCGGCGACCCGGGAGGTGGCTGCTCGGCCGTGTCGACTGTGCAGAGCCGGTGGGACAGCGGGTACGTCGTACAGCCGGTCACGGTGACGAACACCCGGACGTCGGCGATCACCGGCTGGAAGGTGACCTTCACCCTGCCGCCTGGTCACTCGATCGCCGGTTCCTGGAGCGCGACACTGTCCGGGACCACCGGCACGATCACGGCAACGAGCCTGTCCTACAACGGCAACCTGGCCGCCGGCGCGAAGACCACGTTCGGCTTCCAGGTCACCAAACCCGGCGGGGACGCTCAGAGCCCGACCGGATTCACCTGCACGGCCTCCTGATCCGCGCACTGATCTCCGCACGGTGAACGACGAACGCCCCCTGCCGCGACCGGCAGGGGGCGTTCTGTTGTCTGTTGATCAGCAGGCGCTGGTGATCAGTAGACGCTCACGCCGTAGCGGCTGAGGACCTCGTTGACGGGCTGGAAGAACGTCGTACCGCCGGAGGAGCAGTTGCCGCTGCCGCCGGAGGTGAGGCCGAGCGCGATGCTGCCGGCGAAGAGCGGGCCGCCGGAGTCGCCGCCCTCGGCGCAGACGTTGGTGCGGATCAGGCCGGTGACGGTGCCCTCGGCGTAGTTGACGGTGGCGTTGAGGCCGGTGACCGAGCCGCTCCGGACGCCGGTGGTGCTACCGCTGCGACGGACTGCCTGGCCGACCGACGCGTTCCCCGACGCGGTGATGTCCTGGTAGGAACCGTTGTAGAGGTACACGTTGCCGGGGTGGTTGGTGTACGACGAGCTGTACCGGACGATGCCGTAGTCGTTGCCCGGGAAGCTGGTGCCGGTCCGGGTGCCGAGCACGGTGGTCTGCGACGAGTTGGCGTACCAGGTGCCGGCCGCGTTGGTGCAGTGGCCCGCGGTGATGAAGTAGTACGTCGTACCGCTGCGGACGTTGAAGCCCAGCGAGCACCGGTAGCCGCCACCGTAGATGGCCTGGCCGCCGCTGATGTGCTTGCTGAGTTTGCCGTTCAGCTTCTCCAGGGTGACCTGGCTGCCGAAGCGCTTGGTGACCGCGGTGAGTGCGTTGAACTTGGCGCCGGTCACGGTCTCGTCGTACGAGACGATGATCCGGCCGGAGGCCTCATCCGTCATCCAGGCGGTGCCGGGGATGGATGCTTCCTTGGCCAGGGTGGAGGTGATGGTGCTCGCCGAGGCGATCGACTCGGGACCCGGAGCCGCGCTGGCCTGGGTGGAGAGCAGGGCGGTGGTCGTGGCCAGACCGGCGGTAGCCAGCAGGGCAACGATGGGACGGAGTTTCATGGTTGTGCCTCCTCACGATGAGGACGCGCTCGGGGCGGGTGCGTCCTTGACTCAACCGTGATCTGTTCTACCTGAAACTGTCATAAAGTGCGCGGGCGAACTCAGAGCGTAAGGGTAATCCTTCGCGCACTCTCCGTGAGGGAGATCGAAAGTCAGGCCCTGATCTGGTAGTGCAGGGTGGAGCCGAGCACCTGCCGCCCCTGCTCGACCGCCGCGTGATCCACGTCCACCGCGACGTCGTCGCCGTCCACGGTCACCGTCATCACCCCGTTGTCGAACCACGGCCCGTACGCCGTCCGCCAGCTCGCCGCGACGTCCGGTACTCGGGCCGACCGGGCCAGCCGGTGCAGCACCTTCGTCAGCACCCGGCTGTCGAGCAGCTTGTTGGCGAGCTGGATGTGCCGCCCGACCGGGTTGCGGAACGGCGACATGGTCAGCTGCCGGATCGCAGTACCGGGGTGGTCGGCGTCGCGGAGTGCGGCTTCGGTCAGGTAGCTGCAGTGCACGTCGCCGGACAGCATCAGGATCGAGGTCGGCGGATCGTCGGAGCGGACCAGATCGGTCAAAAGGTCGGTCAGATCGTCGAAGGAGTTGCGGAACGAGGCCCAGTGCTCCAGATCCATGCCCTGCCGGATCTTCTCGCCGAGCCGCGCCCCGGGCCGGCCCCAGGCGCCCGACGAGATCGCCTCGTCCCAGCCCTCGAGGTGGTGCAGTCCGGGCGACAGCAGGAACGGCAGGGTCGACGCGAGCAGCAGATGGTGGATCGGCTCGACCGCGTCGACCGTGTGCCGCCGGACCCACTCCCACTCGTGTGCGTCCACCATCGCCCGCTCGCCGGGCTCCAGATGCCTGGAGCAGCGAGAGTCCACAGCGACCAGCCGGACGCCACGAGACCGGGCGCCGAAGTCGCGGTAGAAACTCCACCGGGTCGAGGCCGGGTCCTCGTCGGCCTCCCAGGCGAAGGCGTCGAGGTAGGAGCTGCGCTCGTCCTCGTGGTCCAGCCCGCGCATCGCGGCGTACGTCGGATCCTTGTCCAGCTGCTCCGGCGACAGGTTGCCGAGGTGCTGGTAGACCCAGTACGAGGCGTAGGCGCCGACCACTCGGTCGTGCCACCACGGCTGTGTGCTGACCCAGCGCCGCCACGTCAGCGACGTGTTCCAGTCGTCGCGCAGATCGTGGTCGTCGAGCAACATGCACAGCGGCACGGTCGAGAACAGCCACCGGACTGCCGGCGTCAGCCAGGCATCGTCGTACAGCCAGGTGTACTCCTCGAAGTTGCCGATCTCGTCGGCGACCTCGGACCCCTGCCGGCCACCGTGAGCCGACCGCAACTTCTCCAGTACTGCGTCCGACGGGTCGTCGGCGTAGACCTGATCGCCCAGCAGCAACAGTGCGTCGGGCCACTCGGCGTCACCGGCGGCCATCCGCTCGGCCAGCGCCACCAGGGCGTCCGGCCCGAAATCCTTGAATCCCTGCTCGTCGAACGGCGCGGACCGCCGGCACGATCCGAAAGCCAGCCGGAAGGCCCCGTCGGCCTGGGGCGTCCGGATCACACTCGGCCCGTAAGGACTGTCGTCCAGCGGCCACACCTTCGCGCCGTCCAGGTGCACCTCGTACGGCGTCACGCTGCCTGGCCGCAGTCCTTCGACCAGCACGAGTGCGTAGTGGTGCCCGTGCACCGACCACGTCTGGGCGCGGTGCCCGAGGACCTCGACCTCACCGGCCTCGGTCGTCTCCACCCAGACGGTCGCCCGCGTTTCGTCGACGTACCGGAGCAGAGGCCCCAACTTCAGCTGCATTCAGAAAACGCTACCGGTCGGGGCCAAGCTCAGGAACGGATCAGTAGACGGAGACGCCGTACAGCTTGAGCGCCTCGTACACCGGCTGGAAGTAGGTGACGCCGCCCGACCTGCAGTCGCCGGTGCCGCCGGAGGTCAGGCCGAAGGCGTACTGGCGGTAGAACAGCGGGCCACCGGAGTCGCCGCTTTCGGCGCAGACGCTGGTCCGGATCAGGCCGGCCACGCGGCCGTCGTCGTAGTTGACCGTGGCGTTCAGGCCGGTGACGCGACCGCTGCGGAGACCGGTGGTGGAACCGCTGCGGTAGACCAGCTGGTTGAGGCCCGGGTTCATCGCCGTGGTGATGTCCTGGGAGCGGCCGTTGTAGAGGTTCACGCTGCCACCGGGCTTGAGACCCGTGCGGTAGGGGACCAGCGCGAAGTCGTTCCACGGGTAGCTGGAGTGGTGGACCGTGCCGATCCGGTTCGTGTGGTTCGCGTCGTGGTACCAGTTCGCGGCCTCGTTGGCGCAGTGGCCGGCCGTCAGGAAGTAGAACCGCCCCTTGCGCTGGACGTTGAAGCCGAGCGAGCAGCGGTAGTCGCCACCGTAGATGGCCCCACCGCCACCGAGGTGCTTCTTCAGCTTGCCAGGGAGCTTCTCCAGCACGACCTGGTTGCCGAACTGCTTGGTCACTCTGGTCAGCGCGGTCAGCTTGCCGCCCACCACAGTGGAGTCGTAGGAGACCACGATCGTGCCGTCGGGCTTGGTCATCCAGGCCGTACCGGGGATCTTGACGTCTTCGTTCAGGGCGGCGGTGATGGCAGCCGCGGTGCGGGGTTCACGCTGCGTGGGGACGGTTGCGGGGGCAGCGGTCGGGGCAGCCGTGGGGGCGGCAGAAACGGCGGCGGCGGGGAGGACGGTGAGGGCTAGGGTGCCGGTGGCCAGCATCGCCACGGCGCGGCGGAGGTGGGCTGTCGTCATGGGGACAGCCTTCCACTGCCAGAGGTTCAACCGCGCGAGATTGACCGGTTGCTGACAGCGATTTCCCGGCCTGCTCCCGTTCTAGTCCTGGCGGAGTGAGTGCAGCACGAACGAGGAGAGCTCGCGGTACGCCTCGGCGTCGGTCAGGCCGGTCCGCCGGGCGATGTCGCCACGCTGGATCGCCTGCATGGTGTGCGCGATCATCTCGGCGGCGAAACCGATGTCGACCGGCCGGAAGACCCGGGCGGCGATGCCATCCTCGATCAGCGAGCGGACCCGGTCGGCCGCGATCCGGGTGTTCCGCTCGTACACCGAGCGGGCCGGCGCGAACGTCGAGACGTCGTCCAGGAAGGTCCGGCTGGCCGGCCGCAGCGCGTCGGCGACCGCGTTCAGGTACGCCGCGATTCGGCGGTCCGGCCGGGTCTGCTTGGCGACCGCCGACTCGACCTCCGCGGTGGCGTTCTTGAAGTAGTGCTTGACCACCTCGACGGCGAGCTGTTCCTTGCTCGGCGCCAGCGCGTACAGGGTGGTTTTGCTGCAGCGCAGCTCGGCGGCCAGGTCGTCCAGGGTGAATCGGCTGAAGCCTTGGGTGAGGAACAGGGACAGGAGCCGGTCGAGCAACTCCGACTGCCTGCGGGTGCGGCGCCCAGGGACGACTGTTGTCATATCGAGACAGCATAGAACGATACTGAACTATGTTCTTCAGTATCAATCGTAGTATCGTTTCGGTAGCTGTTGAGAGGAGTGTGTCCGATGGCTGTCGATCGCTTGCTCCCGACCGAGGAGTCCACCGAGCTGCTGGGTCTGGTCCGCGACCTGTGTGAGCACGAGCTCGCGCCGTTCGCCGCCAAGGCCGAGGAAACCGAGGTGTTCCCACGGGAGGCGTTCCGCACCCTCGGCAAGGCCGGCCTGCTGGGCCTGCCCTACCCCGAGCAGTACGGCGGCGCCGAGCAGCCGTACGAGGTCTACCTGCAGATGCTGGAGGAGATCGCGGCCGCCTGGATGTCGGTCGGCGTCGGCCTCTCCGTCCACACCATGACCAGCTACGCCATCGCCACCTTCGGTACGCCGGACCAGCGCGAGCTGCTGCTGCCCGACATGATCGGCGGCGACCTGCTGGGCGCCTACGCGCTGTCGGAGCCGCAGGCGGGTTCGGACATCAGCGGGATGACGACGAAGGCGGTTCGCGACGGCGACCACTACGTGCTGACCGGCACCAAGTCGTGGATCACCCACGGCTCGCACGCCGACTTCTACACCACCTTCGCGCGGACCTCGGCCGATCCCAAGCACGGCATCTCGGCCTTCCATGTGCCTGCCTCGGTCGAAGGCCTCAGCTTCGGCGCTCCCGAACGCAAGATGGGGCTGACCGGCTCCACCACGACGCTGGTCAACTTCGACGGCGTCCGGGTGCCCGTTGCCAACCTGATCGGCAACGAGGGCGACGGGATGCGGATCGCCCTGTCGGCGCTCGACTCCGGCCGGCTCGGGATCGCGGCCTGCGCGGTCGGGCTGGCGCAGGCGGCGCTCGACCTCGCCGCGTCGTACGCGCTGGGCCGGGAGCAGTTCGGGCACCCGATCTCCGACTTCCAGGGACTACAGTTCCTGCTCGCCGACATGGCCGCGGCGACCGAGTCCGCCCGGGCGACGTACATCCAGGCGGCCCGGCGCCGCGACCTCGGCCGGCCGTTCACCCAGCAGGCCGCGATCGCCAAGCTGATCTGTACCGACGCCGCGATGAAGGTGACCACCGACGCGGTCCAGGTGCTCGGTGGCTACGGTTACACCCGCGAGTTCCCGGCCGAGCGCTACATGCGCGAGGCCAAGGTGACCCAGATCTTCGAGGGCACCAACCAGATCCAGCGCTTGGTGATCAGCCGCGATTTACTGCGTGGGGTGAATCGCCGGTTGCTCGGCACCGGCGGCGCCCAGGCGGGCACATCGCGGCGTTAGAGGAGGTGCCACGATGAACACCGCATCGAGGCACCTCCTCTGCCTTGCGCTGCACCCACCTGAACACCGCCGGCGCTCGAGCAACCGGCGACCCCCCCACCAAGGAGTGTTCGATGAAGCTTGGCCCGTCCGATGTCGTGCTGGTCACCGGTGGTGGCTCCGGGCTCGGGGAGGCGACCGTACGCCGGTTCGCCGCGACCGGTGCCGGTGTGGTGATCTGCGACCTGCCCTCGTCGGCGGGGAAGGCGATCGCCGACGAGGCGGGGGAGCGGGTCGTCTTCGTGCCGACCGACGTCACCGACGAGGCCGCCGTCACGGCTGCTCTCGATGCGGCGGCGTCGCTGGGTGACCTGCGATTGGTCGTCACGTGCGCAGGCATCGCCACCCCCGGCCGGGTCGTCGGCCGCAAAGGTCCGTTGCCGTTGGCAACTTTCCGGCAGGTGATCGAGGTCAACCTGATCGGCACCTTCAACGTGCTCCGGCTCGCCGCCGAGCGGATGATCGCACTCGAGCCCGGCGAGGACGGTGACCGCGGCGTCGTCGTGATGACCGCGTCGATCGCCGCGTACGACGGCCAGATCGGTCAGGCGGCATACGCGTCGAGCAAGGGCGGCATAGTCGGCCTGACCCTGACGGCCGCGCGCGACCTTGCCGACAAGGGCATTCGCGTCGTCACGATCGCCCCCGGCACGATGGAAACCCCGATGCTGGCCGGCCTCCCCGAGGAAGCCCGCAAGGTCCTCGAACAGCAAGTCCCCCACCCAGCCCGCCTCGGCCGCCCCTCGGAGTACGCCGCCTTGGTCGACCACATCGTCACCAACCAACTCCTCAACGGCGAGGTCATCCGCCTGGACGGCGCCCTCCGCATGCCCCCACGCTGAACCACCCCGACGTCGGCTCCATCCCGGCGCCGAGTCACCCCACCCCTATCGCTGAGCTCACCCAGCGCCCCCACCCCAGGCTCACCACTCAGCGAAGGAGCCGTCGGGGTGGCGTAGCAGCGGAGAGCGCCAGGTGTGGGGCTCGGCAGCTGCGGCTCGTACTGCGTCCTCGTTGACCTCGATGCCCAGGCCTGGGCCGGCCAGCCGCTCGACGTGGCCGTCCACGAACTTGAACACGTCCGGGTCGACGAGATGGTCGAGCAGCGCGTTGCCGCCGCCGTACTCGATGCCGAGGCTCTGCTCCTGGATCAGGAAGTTCGGGGTGGCCAGGTCCAGCTGAAAGGACGCGGCCAGCGTGATCGGGCCGAGCGGGCAGTGGGGTGCGACGACCACGTCGTACGCCTCCGCCATCGCGGCGATCCGGCGTACTTCGGAAATGCCGCCGGCGTGCGAGATGTCCGGCTGCGCCACCGCGATGCCGGTGGTCAGCACGTCGCGGAAGTCCCACCGGGAGTAGAGCCGCTCGCCGGTCGCGATCGGGATGCTCGTCGATTCGGTGACCCGGCGCAGGTCCCGGGCGAACTCGGGCAGCACCGGCTCCTCGACGAACATCGGCAGCAGCGGCTCGAGCAATGGCAAGATCTGCCGCGTCGCCGCAGTACTGAATCGTCCGTGGAAGTCGAGGGCGATGTCGACGCCGTCACCCAGTGCATGCCGCAGCGCCGCCACCCGGGACACCATCGCGCTGATCTGGGCGGCTGATGGGATCGGCGGCAGCGCCTCGGCCAGGTTGAGCTTGATCGCGGTGAATCCCTTGCCCGCCTTGGTTTGCGCGTCGTCGACCAGCTCAGCGTTGTCGCGGCCGTGGACCCAGGTGTAGACCCGGACGCGCTCACGCACCGGACCGCCGAGCAGCTCGTGCACCGGGATGTCGTGGTAGCGGCCCTTGATGTCCCACAGCGCTTGGTCGATCCCGGCCAGTGCGCTCGACAGCACCGGGCCACCGCGATAGAAGCCGCCCTTGGCCAGCGTCTGCCAGTGGTCCTCGATCCGGAGCGGATCGCTGCCGACGAGCTGCTCCATCAGCGCCGTGAGGGCGCCCTGGACAGCTTCCGCCCGGCCCTCGACGATCGGTTCGCCCCAGCCGTTGATGCCTTCGTCGGTGTCGATGCGCAGGAACTGCCAGCGCGGCGCCACCAGGAAAGTCTCGTACCCGACGATCTTCACACGGCCTCATTCGGTTGGCGTTCTCCCGGCGGCGAGCAGGGCAGTGACCAACTGGTCGGTCTGTCGCAGGACCAGAGCGGCCGCGCCGGACGCGCCCGCGCGGGCCCCCAGGTCGAGCTCCGCGGCGACCACCTCGGCGTCGCGGGTGAGGCCCATCGCGGTCCGGCGCAAGGTGGCGCGGATCGGCTCCAGCACCAGGTCCCCGGCCCGCGCGAGTTCGCCGCCGACGATGATCCGCGCGGGGTTGAGTAACAGAAGTCCGAACGAATCTCCGACGACGCCACGCCGAACCCACCATCCGGCCTCCGCCGAGGAGGGAAGCCGGCGCTTCGTCCTGGGGGGAAACGGTGAGGAAACATTGGGGATGGTCGGATCAGGGGCATGAGAATTCGATGCTTGCTCGGCGCTGTGGTGGTGCTGGCGGTGGTGGCTGCGCAGCTTTCGCCGGCTGGAGCTGCGACGGCTGTTTCGTGGAAGTCGTGCCCCAGGTACTCCGACGAGGTGATCCGGAGCTTGGGTGTTGCTCCGGATCAGCTCGCGACGTTCCGCGGTTTGATGGACCGGCTCGACTGCGGGACGGTCCGGGTGCCGTTGAACTACAACGATCCCGGCGGGCGGACGATCGAGATCGCGATGACGCGACTCGCAGCCACCGGTGACAAGAGAGGAAGCGTCGCCGTGCTGCCCGGCGGTCCCGGTGGCAGTGGATATCTCGACCCGGTCCTGCGGGTCATGCTCCGCAACCAGGAGATGGCTTCGCTGAACGAGCAGTACGACATCATCGGCTTCGATCCCCGGGGAGTCGGCTACAGCACCAAGGTCGCCTGCGAGCTCCCCCTGAACGGTCCGGACCGGCCGGGTCCGCTGACCGAGCAGATGGCACGCAAGATCTACGACGCCCAAGTGGTCGTCAACCACAAGTGCGCGAACTCGGATCCGGAGTTCATCGGGCAGCTCACCACCGACACCGTCGCGAAGGACGTGAACCAGGTGCGGGCCGCGCTGGGTGACCGCACGCTGAACCTGCTCGGCTTTTCCTGGGGCACCCGCTTGGGCGCGGTGTACCGGAGCTTGTTCCCGAAGAACACCGGACGGGTCTTCCTGGACAGCCCCGCACCGCCGTGGACCCGTTTCGACCGGCACATCCAGGAGAGTGCTGCGGCGATGGAGCGAAACTTCGGGCGCTTTGCGGCGTGGCTGGCGGATCGAAAGACGACGTACGGATTGGGCAGGACAGCCCAGCAGGTGCGGGCGCAGGTGCTGAGGCTGGTCGAGGCGTACGACGCCAACCCCAAGCTGTACGCCGACCTGCCGCGACCGATCGACGGCTCGGTGATCGCCAACCTGGCCGGCCGTACGTCGACCGAGTGGGTCCCCGCGGGTCAGGCCCTGTCCGAGCTGCTCACCGCGACGGGCCCGGTCGCACCGCCGACCGTCAAGCTGCTACTCGGTAGGCAGCCGTCCGCGCCGCTTCCGGGCGCACCCGAGATGCAGAACATGACCATGAACCTGGCTGTCACCTGCAATGAGGACAGCAGCCGCCCGACCTTCGAGAGGGCCTGGCACGACTACCAGAAACTCCAGCAGCGTCTTCCGGTGACCGGACGAGCCTGGGGCACCACCGCCCTTTGCTCCCGCTGGCCACTCCGGCCGCAGCAAGCCACCCTCCGCCCAACCACCGGCTCCTTGGTCCTGAGTGCTCACCGCTACGAGTTCATGTCCGTCTACGACTGGTCCCGTCAGACCCGCAACACCATCGGCGGCACGATCTACACGGTCGCCGACGACGCCCATGTCTCCACCACCAAGGTCCCGGCCTGCGCAGCGGAAGTCGTCACCTACTTCGAAACCGGCCAGATAGACCGGGGCTGCCCAGGCATCCAGCCCCCCAGAAGTGCCGGGTCGTAACCCGCGGTCAGTCGCGGTCGGGGTCGATGGTGGTGCCGGGGGGCGGGGCTGGGGGGAGGGTTAGTTTCTCGTCTGGTTTGGCGGCTAGGACCTCGTCGACGTAGGAGCGGGCCGCTTCCATCGTGTCGACTTCGTGGCCGGCCTGCTCCGAGAGGAACCAGCGGTGCTCCAGGACCTCGTGGAACACCTCGGCCGGCTCGAGCTTGCGGTTGAGGTTGCGCGGTACGGAGCGGACGACCGGCTCGAAGACCTCGGTCAGCCACTGGTGCGCGACGATCTCCTCGTCCTCGTTCTGCTGGTCGGTCGAGGCGGCGAAGGAGTCCAGGTCGTTCAGCAGCCGGCGGGCCTGGTTCTCCTCGACGTCGAGGCCGGTCAGCCGGAGCAGCCGGCGGCTGTGGTGGCCGGCGTCCACGACCTTCGGCTGGATCCGGACCTGGCTGCCGTCCCAGTCGGTGATGATGTCGATCTCGGCGACGTCGAAACCGAGCTCGTTGAGCCGCCGGATCCGCGAGTCCAGCCGGTGCATCTCGTCGGAGTGGAACTCCTCCGGCGCGGTCAGCTCCTTCCAGAGCGCCTCGTACCGGGCGGTGATCGAGTGGATCGTCTCCAACGGGTCGATGTCCGCGTCGAGCAGACCGCCCTCCTCGAGGTCGGACAGCTCACCGAACAGGTTGATCTCGGCGGTGTAGAGGTCGTGCGCGCGCTGCCCGTCAGAGATGTCCTGGTGCAGCTCGCCCGTCTCCGCGTCCACCAGGTACGCCGCGAAGGCGCCCGCGTCGCGCCGGAACAACGTGTTCGACAGCGAGCAGTCGCCCCAGAAGAACCCGAGCAGGTGCATCCGGACGATCAGCGCGACGAGCGCGTCGATCAGCCGGTTGACCGTGTCCGGTCGCAGCGTGCTGGAGAACAGCGCGCGGTACGGCAGGGAGAACTGCAGGTGCTTGGTGACCAGGATCGAGTCGAGCGGTTCGCCGTTCTTGTCGACCCGGTCGGTGATCACGCCGACCGGCTCGACCGACGGGGAGTCGAGGCGTTCGAGGTCGCGGAGCAGCCGGTACTCGTGCATCGCGAGGTGTTCCATCACCTCTTTGATGGCGTACACGGTGCCGTTCACCCGGACGAAGCGGACCACGTGCCGTGAGATACCGCGCGGCAGCGCGACCAGCTGGTCGTCGGGCCAGTCCTCCAGCGGGATGTCCCACGGGAGCGAGAGCAGTCCGGTGTCCGGGCGGGTGGCGACGAAACGAGGCACGTCGACCAGTGTCTCAGTTCCTGACGGATCGGGTAACGAACGTAAGCGGCCGCAAGAACTTGCGGAATATGGCGTAGTGTTTGCGCTATGACTCGACGTCTTGCAGAGGTGGCCAAGAAGGTCGGCGTGAGTGAAGCGACCGTCAGCCGGGTGCTGAACGGCAAACCCGGGGTCTCCGAGGCGACCCGCGAGGCGGTGCTGACCGCGCTCGACGTGCTCGGCTACGAGCGGCCGACCCAGTTGCGCGGCGACCGCGCCCGCCTGGTCGGACTGGTCCTGCCGGAGTTGCAGAACCCGATCTTCCCCGCCTTCGCCGAGGTCGTCGGGGGAGCACTGGCCCAGCAAGGTTTCACGTCCTTGCTCTGCACCCGGACGGTCGGTGGAGTGTCCGAAGCCGACTACGTCGACCTGCTCCTGCAGCAGCAGGTCTCAGGTGTCGTCTTCGCCGGCGGGTTCTACGCGCAGGCCGATGCGCCGCACGCGCACTACGAGTTGATCCAGGAGCGGAAGCTGCCGACCGTGCTGGTCAACGCGGCCGTCGACCACCTCGGCTTCCCGCAGGTCTCGTCGGACGACGTGGTCGCCGCCGAGATGGCGCTCGGACACCTACGGGCGCTGGGACACCAGAAGATCGGGATGGTGCTCGGCCCGCGTGACCACATCCCCTCCCGGCGCAAGCTGGACACGTTCCTGGCCTCGCCGGAGGCCGATCCCGCGCTGGTCGAACACACCATGTTCTCGCTCGAGGGCGGGCACGCGGCCGCCACCCGGCTGGTGAAACAAGGCGTCACCGGCATCGTCTGCGCGAGCGACATCCTGGCCCTCGGAGCGATCCGCGCGGTACGCCGGGCCGGCCTGTCGGTGCCCGGCGACGTCTCGGTGATCGGCTACGACGACTCGGCGATGATGAACTGCACCGATCCGCCGCTGACCACGGTCCGGCAGCCGATCGACGCGATGGGCCGCGCGGCGGTCGACATGCTGGTCGCGCTGATCGAGCGCGCCGCAGTACCGGCCGACGAGTTGCTGTTCGAGCCGGAACTGGTGGTGCGCGCCTCGACGGCGAAGGCCGTTGGGTAACTGATCGATCACTCAGGGCGAAGTAGGTGACCACCTGCTTCGCCCTTTTGGCATGCCCTCACATTCCGAGCCGTCGTCCTGTTCTTGCAATATCTCATCGAAGTATTGCGCTCTTCGGTCGAGTTGCCTACCGTACGGACCACATTCGAGAGCAGAGGGGCAGATCTATGAGGACAACGAGCCACCGCAGGGCACTCAGCCTGTTGCTCGTGGCAGGGCTCGGCCTGGCGGCCGCGTCCTGTGGATCCGGGGACGAGGACAAGCCGGCCGCCCAGGGGTCGGGCGACGCGAACGCGCCGGTGACGATCACCGTGGGATGCCAGCCGCCGAAGAGCAACCCGAAGGAACGCGCCGGCTGGGACGAGGACGTGGCGGCCTTCCAGAAGCTGCACCCGAACATCACGATCCAGAGCAAGGACGCGTTCCCCTGCATCAACCCGGACACCTTCCAGGCCAAGCTGGCCGGCGGTACCCAGGAGGACGTGTTCTACGTCTACTACACCGACGTCCAGAAGATCATCAAGGCCAAGCAGGCCGCCGACATCAGCCAGTACGTCGGTGACGTGAAGGCACTCAAGGACATCCGGGCGGACGTGCAGAGCGTCTTCAAGGACGGCGACAAGACCTTCGGCCTGCCGCGCAACAACTACAACATGGGCCTGGTCTACAACCGCAAGCTCTTCACCCAGGCCGGTCTGAACCCGGACTCGCCGCCCAAGACCTGGGCCGAGGTGCAGGAAGCCGCCAAGAAGATCGCCGGTCTCGGCGCGGGCTACACGGGCTTTGGTGAGTACAGCGCGGGCAACACCGGCGGTTGGCACTTCGCCGCCTCGCTGTACGCCCGGGGTGGCTCGATGGTGAGCGACGACGGCAAGAACGCGGCGTTCAACAGCGCCGAGGGCAAGGCCGTGCTGGAGAACCTGAAGAAGATGCGCTGGGACGACAACAGCATGGGCACCAAGCAGCTGCTGCAGTGGGAAGACCTGATGCGGATGATGGGCTCGGGCAAGCTCGGCATGATGATCGGTGCGCCGGACGTGGTCCAGTCGGTCAACAACGACTTCCAGGGCAAGTTCGAGGACTACGGCGTCGCGCCGGTACCGGAGTCGGAGGGCAAGGCGTCGCTGAGTGGTGGCGACGGCTACATGTTCAACCCGAAGGCCACCCCGGAGAAGATCAAGGCCGGCCTGCTCTGGCTGGAGTTCCACGAGCTGACGCCGGGCCAGGGCCAGTTCAACTACGAGCGCGCCAAGGCCCAGGGCCGTCCGGTCGGCCTGCCGATCCCTGACCTCTACGGGGACAGCAAGCCCGGCCAGGAGATCACCGCCCTGCGGAAGAAGTTCGCGACGGTACCGGTCGAGCACTTCACGCCGTACGTCGAGGCGCGGGCCAAGATCACCAACAAGCTCGAGCCGCCGAAGGCGCAGGAGCTGTACGCCGTACTGGATGTGGCGATGTCCGCGGTCCTCACCCGCAAGGACGCCGACATCGACAAACTGCTCTCGGATGCTGAGGGCAAGGCGAACAAGATCCTCGCCAAGAACACCTGATGACCGAACTGGCCGCCAAGCCGCCGGTGCGCCGCTCCCTTCCGCAGGGGGCGGCGCGCCGCGCGGTGGGCAGGAACCTCACGGCGTACGGGTTCCTCTGCGGGGCGCTGATCTGTTTCGCCTTCTTCTCCTGGTATCCGATGGTCCGCGAGGTGATCCTCAGCTTCCAGGAGAACAACTTCGTCGATCCGCCGCGGTGGGTCGGTTTCGACAACTTCCGCAGCGTGATCGGCGATCCGGCCTTCCGGTCGGCCTGGATCAACACCGCCGCCTTCAGCGGGCTGGCCCTGATCGTCGGGTACGCGGTGCCGTTCGTGCTCGCCGTGGTGCTCAACGAGTTGCGGCACGCACGGGCGTACTTGCGGTTCGTCGTGTATCTCCCGGTGATGCTGCCGCCCGCCGTCGGGGTGCTGCTGTTCAAGTGGTTCTACGATCCCGGTGCGGGACTGTTCAACCAGATCCTCAACGTGTTCGGCCTCGGGCCGCTCAGCTGGCTGGACTCCTCCTCGACCGCGCTGATCTCGCTCGTCCTGGTCTCCACCTGGATGAATCTGGGGACCGGCACGCTGATCTACCTGGCCGCGTTGCAGAGCATCGCCGGCGAGCTGTACGAGTCCGCCGAGCTCGACGGCGCCGGGCTGTTCCGCCGGGTCTGGCACGTGACGATTCCGCAGACCAAGCTGATCCTCCTGGTGATGCTGCTGCTCCAGGTGGTGGCCACGATGCAGGTGTTCATCGAGCCGTACCTGCTGACCGGTGGTGGTCCGGAGAACGCGACCGTCACGGTGGCCTACCTGATGTACCAGTACGCCTTCAACTTCGGCGACTTCGGTGGCGGTGGCGCGCTGGGGCTGATGCTGATGGTCGTCCTGATGGTGTTCTCCGCGATCTACCTGCGCGTCTCCCGAGACAACGAAGGTGGCCGATGACAACGACATTGCAACCGCGAAGGGTGTTGGAGGCAACCACACCGGCGCCGGCGCCGCGGAGTACGAGGAAGAAGGACAAGGCCCGCGGCTCCGAGACCAGGAGCCTGGTGTCGCCGTTGTCGTTGCAGTCCCCGCGCGGCAAATTGATCTACTGGACCGTCCTGGTCGTGGTGGTGATCGCCTTCACGCTGGCCTTCGTCTTCCCGCTGTACTGGATGGTGACCGGTGCGCTGAAGTCGCCCGACGAGCTGGCCCAGATCCCACCCAGCTTCTTCCCGACCAGCCTCGACTTCGGCGTCTACGCCGACGCCTGGAACCAGCTCCAGCTCGGCGTCTTCCTGAAGAACACCGCCCTGTACGCCGGTGGCGCGTGGCTGTTCACGCTTGCGATCGACGTCACCGCGGCGTACGCGTTGTCGAAGCTGCGGCCGTACTTCGGCAAGCTGATCCTGGCGCTGATGCTGGCCACGTTGATGATCCCGCCGATGGTGCTGCTGCTGCCGACCTACCTGGTCGCCAAGGACGTGCCGATCTTCGGTTTCGACCTGCTCAACACCCCGTGGGCGATCTGGTTGCCGGCGGCAGCGAACGGGTTCTTCATCTTCCTGCTCAAGCGGTTCTTCGACTCGATCCCACGTGAGTTGCTGGAGGCGGCGGAGATCGACGGCGCGTCGCCGATGCGGATCCTCTGGTCGATCGTGCTGCCGGTGTCCCGGCCGATCCTCGGCGTGGTGTCGATCCTGTCCGTGGTGACGGTCTGGAAGGACTTCGTCTGGCCGCTGCTGGTGCTGCCGGAGACGGACAAGATGTCGATCAGCGTCGGGATCGCGTCGCTGTCCGCACAGATGCCGCAGAACGTGCTGATCGCCTCGCTGGTGATCGCATCCCTGCCGACGATCCTGGTCTTCTTCGTGTTCCAGCGCAGCATCATGGCGGGCCTCACCGCCGGAAGCCTCAAAGGCTGATCCCTAAACCCTCAAGGAGAAGCAATGTCGGAAACGTGGTGGCGCGGAGCCGCGATCTACCAGGTCTACCTGCGCAGCTTTGCCGACGGCAACGGTGACGGGATCGGTGACCTCGCCGGGCTGCGATCCAGGCTGCCCTATCTCGCGGACCTCGGAGTCGACGCGATCTGGCTGAACCCGTGGTACCCGTCGCCGATGGCCGACGGCGGGTACGACGTGGCCGACTACCGGGCGATCGACCCGAGTTTCGGGACCCTGGCCGAGGCCGAGGCGTATATCGAGGAGGCGCACGCGCTCGGGATCCGCACCATCATCGACATCGTGCCGAACCACGGGTCCGATCAGCAGGACTGGTTCGTCCAGGCGCTGGCGGCCGGGCCCGGATCGCCTGAGCGGGAGCGGTTCCTCTTTCGTGACGGTCGAGCGGATGGGCAGCCGCCGAACGACTGGCAGTCCATCTTCAACGGACCGGCCTGGACACAGGTGCCGGACGGCCAGTGGTACCTGCATCTGTTCGCGCCGGAGCAGCCGGACTTCAACTGGCGCAATCCCGAGGTGGTGGAGGAGTTCCACGCCATCCTGCGGTTCTGGCTGGACCGTGGCGTCGACGGGATCCGGATCGACAGTGCGGCCGTGCTGTTCAAGGACCTGGACAGTGTGGAGGAGTCGTACACCGACCACGACGAGGTGCACGACGTGTACCGCGGCTGGCGGCGGATCACCGATGAGTACGAGGGGCGGTTCCTGGTCGGCGAGATGTGGATGCCGGACCAGGAGCGGTTCGCGCTGTACCTGCGATCCGACGAGATGCAGACCGCGTTCAACTTCGACTTCCTGTCCCGGCCGTGGGACGCGGAGGAGTTGCGGGCGTCGATCGACCTGACGCTGGCGACCCATGTGCCGATCGGCGCGCCACCGACGTGGGTGCTGTCGAACCACGACGTCACCCGCCCGGTGACGAAGTACGGGCGACCTGACACGTCCTTCTCCCACCAGGACCGCAAGCACGGCATGCCGACCGATCCCGTCGTCGGCGAGCGCCGAGCCCGCGCGGCTGCCCTGCTCGCGATGGCTCTCCCCGGTGGCCTTTACGTCTACCAGGGTGAGGAGCTCGGTCTGCCTGAAGTGGAAGACCTCCCAGACCACCTGCTCCAAGACCCGCTCTGGGTCCGCTCCGGCGGCACCGACCGCGGCCGCGACGGCTGCCGCGTCCCCATCCCGTGGTCCGGCAAAGAACCCCCGTTCGGCTTCGGCTCCGGTACGACGTGGCTACCGCAACCCGCCGACTGGAAAAACCTCACCGTCGAGTCCCAGTCGGCCGACCAGAACTCCATGCTCGCCCTCTACCGCAACGCCCTCGAACTCCGCCGCAGACTCTTGGGCGACGGCACCCTGACCTGGCTAACCACACCCCCCGGCGTCCTAGCCTTCGCCCGCGAACACCTCACCTCCATCACCAACCTCACCGCAAACCCCATCCCGCTGCCCACCCACACCGAGCTCCTCCTCACCAGCAACCCCCTGGAAGAAGCCAAACTCCCCCCAGACACCACAGCCTGGCTCCGCTGACCTGCAGACAGCACAGAAGGAGCGGCCACTTCGCCGCTCCTTCTGTAGGGAGTTACTTGGTGGGGGTGAGGGGTTGGAAGCTTTTTAGTCTGAGGCTGTTGGTTACTACGAAGACTGAGCTGAAAGCCATGGCGGCGCCTGCCAGCATGGGGTTGAGGAGGCCGGCGGCTGCTAGGGGGAGGCCTGCGACGTTGTAGGCGAAAGCCCAGAACAGGTTTCCCTTGATGGTGCGCAGGGTGCGCCGGGACAGGCGGATCGCGTCGGCGGCCGAGCGGAGGTCGCCTCGGACCAGGGTCAGGTCACTCGCCTCGATCGCCACGTCGGTGCCGGTGCCCATCGAGAGTCCCAGGTCAGCCTGGGCCAGAGCGGCGGCGTCGTTCACGCCGTCGCCGACCATCGCCACCGAACGGCCTTCGCTCTGCAGCTTCTTCACCGCGTCGACCTTGCCGACCGGCATCACCTCGGCGATCACCTCGTCGATGCCGACCTCGGCCGCCACCTTCCGCGCCACCGCCTCGTTGTCACCGGTGAGCAGCACCGGCCGCAACCCGAGCGCCTTCAGTTGCCGGATCGCCTCGGCCGAGCTCGGCTTCACCGTGTCGGCGACAACCAGCACAGCCCGCGCCTTGCCGTCCCACCCGACAGCGACCGCAGTACTGCCCTCAGCCTCCGCGTGCTCCTTCGCATGCGCAAGCTCCGACGGCAGATACTGACTCCACTCCTCCAGCAGCTTCGTGCGACCGACCAGTACGGCATGCCCATCGACAATCCCTTGTACGCCGAGCCCTTCCACGTTCCCGAAGTCCTCGACCGCAGCCAGCTTGCCAACCTCATCGGCAGCGCCTCGCGCGATCGCCTGGGCGATCGGGTGCTCACTGGAGTGCTCCAGCGCCCCCGCCAGCCGCAGTACCTCGGCTCGCTCCTCACCCTCGGCCAGCAGTACGTCGACCAGCGCCATCCGCCCGGTCGTCACGGTCCCGGTCTTGTCCAGTACGACGGTGTCGATCCGCTGCGTCGACTCCAGCACCTCCGGACCCTTGATAAGGATGCCCAGCTGAGCCCCACGCCCGGTCCCGACCATCAACGCGGTCGGCGTCGCCAGCCCCAGTGCACAAGGGCAAGCAATGATCAGTACTGCGACAGCAGCCATGAACGCCACCTCGACCGGCGACCCGTTCCCGAGCCAGAAGCCCAAGGTCGCGAGTGCGAGCCCGATCACGATCGGCACGAACACCCCGGAGATCCGGTCGGCCAACCGCTGCACGGCGGCCTTGCCGTTCTGCGCGTCCTCCACCAGCCGCGCCATCTGCGCCAGCTGAGTGTCAGACCCGACCCGAGTCGCCCGTACTACGAGCCGCCCGCCGGCGTTCACGGTCGCGCCGACGACGGTGTCACCCTCGCCGACCTCGACCGGTACCGACTCGCCGGTCAGCATCGACGCGTCCACCGCGCTGCTGCCGGTGACGATCACGCCGTCAGTGGCGATCTTCTCGCCCGGCCGGACGACAAACTCGTTGCCCACGGCAAGCTGCTCCGCCGGGATGCGAACCTCCACGCCATCCCGCAGTACGGCGACGTCCTTGGCGCCCAACTCGAGCAGGGCCTTCAGCGCGGCACCCGAGCGCCGCTTGGCGCGAGCCTCGAAGTACCGGCCGGCCAGGATGAACGTGGTCACGCCGGCCGCGACCTCGAGGTAGATCTCCTCGGCGCCGCTGCCGCGGGACGGGATCAGCGTGAACGGCATCTTCATCCCCGGTGTGCCCGCCTCGCCGAGGAACAGCGCGTAGAGCGACCAGATGAAGGAGCTGACGACGCCGACCGAGATCAGCGTGTCCATCGTCGCGGCGCCGTGCCGCAGGTTCGTCCAGGTGGCCTTGTGGAACGGCCAGGCCGCCCACGTCACGACCGGGGCAGCCAGCGTCAGCGACGCCCACTGCCAGAAGTCGAACTGCAGCGCGGGAATCATGCCCAGAGCAATCACCGGTACGGCGAGGGCGATGCTGGCGATGAGCCGCTGACGCAACGGCTTCAGCTCATCGGCCGGCTCGGCGCCTTCGGGGCTGTCGGCAACAGGGGGAGTTGGCAACGAAGCGGTGTAGCCGGTCGCTTCGACGGTGGCCACCAGGTCGTCGGTGCTGATGCCTTCGGCAAACGTCACCTTCGCCTTCTCGGTGGCGTAGTTGACGGTGGCGGTGACGCCTTCCATCCGGTTGAGCTTCTTCTCGACCCGGTTGGCGCAGGAGGCGCACGTCATGCCACCGATCAGGAGTTCGACGGAGTTGTCCGGTGTGGTCATTGCTGGGCCTCCTTTCAGTGGCCGTGCGGGGTTTCTTCGTGCCCCGGCGTTGGGCCCGGTGTCTGACCCGGTGTCTGGCCCGGCTTCGAGCTCGGCGCCGGGGTCTGGCTCGCGCTGGGCAGCTCGGTGGGCGGAACGATCGCCGTACCGGTGCTGCCGACGTTCACGGTGAACTCCGCGGTGCGGACCTCGCCGGCGTGCTGGAAGTCCAGGAACAGGCTGTAGGTGCCGGCGGTCGGGAAGGTGGTACCGAACTCGATCTCCGGTCCGCCCTTCATCCCCGCCTTCGCCTCGGTGGACGGGTGGGTGTGCAGGTAGGCGAGGTCGCCGCCGCGCAGTGACACCAGGTGCCCGAAGGCGCCGAGGTACGGCTGCAGGTCGGTGACCGGCTTGCCCGCTTTGCTGATGCTGAAGGTCAGTTCGGACTCCTTGCCGGCGACCGGCGTCCCGGCCAGCGTCACGTCGTACCCGTCGACCGAGTAGACGCTCACGGGCTCGTTCAGCGGGACAGGGATGTAGAGACCGGAGACGTTGACGTCGGCACCCAGTGTCAGCGTCTTGCCGAGTGCGGTCGGCTGGAAGTCGGTGAACAGCCGCCACGTGCCACCAGCGGTGAACGTGAACGGAATGCTCCACGTCCCATCGGCGGCCCGGGTCGGGTGCACGTGGTGGAACCCGGACAGATCCCGCCGTACGACGATCAGGTGCAGGTCCTTCTCATGGGTCTCCGTGTACTGCGTGACGGCCTTGCCGTCCGGACCCTGGATCGTGAAGCTCAGCGTCTGCGGTTTGCCGGGCTCGAAGAACGTGGCCTTCGGCACCAGCGTGTAGCCGGACTGGGACACCGCGAGCCCTGGCGGTTGCGCGTCGGGCTCGCTGTGTCCACCACCGTGCTCGCCACCCTCGGCCTCGCCCGCGGGCATGCCCTCGGCGTGGCCGCCAGGCGGCGCCGGGTCGGCTGCCGCGACCGGGTCGACCACGGAGCCGAGTGCGAACGCGCCGGCGAAGGCGAGCGCCAGTGCACCAGCGAACGCGCCGAGCCGGACCGCGACAGCCCTGGTCATGCGCCCGCGCCCGGTGCGGCGGCGAGCTCGTAGCCCGCCTCGTCGACAGCCTCGCGGACGGCGGTCTCGTCCAGCGCCGACTCGCTCGTCACGTGCACGGCGGAGGTGCCGCCGGCGTTGAGGTCGATCTTGACCTCCTGGACGCCCGGCAGCTTGCCGAGCTCCTCGGTCACGGCGGCGGTGCAGTGTCCGCAGGTCATCCCGTTGACGGAGTAGGTCGTGGTGGTCATGGCAAGACTCCTAGCTCGGATGTGTTGATTCGGGGTGGTGCAGGGGTAGCGCGCAGCTCAGCTGCGGACGAGCCGGGCGATCGCGTCGGAGGCCTCGCGGATCTTCTCCTCCGCCTCCACGCCGCCCTTCTGCGCGGCGTCGACCACGCAGTGCGACAGGTGCTCGTCCAGCAGTTCGAGGGAGAAGGACTGCAGCGCCTTCGTGGCCGCCGACACCTGGGTGAGGATGTCGATGCAGTACTTGTCCTCCTCGACCATCCGCTGCAGGCCGCGCACCTGCCCCTCGATCCGGCGCAGCCGCTTCAGGTGGCTGGACTTCTCCGAGGTGTACCCGTGCACGTGCTCGGTGCTCTCTTCGGTGGTCATGGCGGTCTCCTTCTCCCAAACTGCTACCCCTGCGGGGTATGTCGACACCCGAAAAGTTACCCCCTATGGGTATGGAATGCAAGTCCTGATCCATACGGGGTGGGGGTATCACGCAGAGCGTCCGCCGGGTCACCGGCCGACCCCGATCGCGCCGTACCGTGAACGTCGCGACGCCCAGCGGGCAACAACAGGCATGAGAGTCATCCGCTACAACAGCCCGGAGGCTGACATCGGCACACACGGCGGTCCGTCACCCGGCGAAGGCCTGGCCAGGGGCGAAGGCCTGGCCACCACTGGCGAAGGTCGGACCCCCACCGGCGAAGGCTCGGCCGCGGCTGGGGCCACGTCTGGCGAGGACCGGCCCCAACTCGGTGGCGCAGACGCGGCGGTGGAGTTCGGTCGTCTCTTCGACACCTACGCCGCGCCGCTGCACCGGTACCTCGCCCGCCGGGTAGGCCCCGAACCCGCCCATGACCTGGTCAGCGAGACCTTCCTGGCCGCCTTCCGGCAACGCCGGACCTACGACCCCGCCACGGCCGCCGTTCGCGGCTGGCTCTACGGCATCGCGACCAACCTCGCCCACCGGCACGTCCGCCAGGAGATCCGCGGACTCCGGGCGACGGCACGGGCCGACGCCGGGAGTACGGCGTACCAGGCCTCGCACGACGGGCCGGTGGCCGACCGGGTGGACGCCCAGGCGATGGCCCGGCAGATCGCGCCGGCGATCGCCGAACTGTCCGACGGCGACCGCGACGTCCTGCTGCTGACCTCGTGGGCCGAGCTCACGACCGTCGAAGTGGCCGAGGCACTCGGCATCCCGGTCGGCACGGTTCGCTCACGGTTGCACCGGATTCGCCGCCAACTGCGCAGCAAGGCTGCCGGCGCTCAACTGACACCAGCTGGAACCGAGGAGGCGATGCACCATGACTGACGACAAGCTGATCGACCTGTGGTCCGAGGACGACCTCGATCGCGCTCTCGGCGCCCTGCACGGCGACGTCCGGACCGACCAGGCCGAGCTCGGCGCCACCCGCGCCACCTTTCTGGCAGCCGTCCATCGTCCGGTACGCCGCCGGCCCCGCTGGGCGTACGCGCTGACGGCAGCCGCGGCGATCGTCGCTCTGGTGGTGGGCGGATTCGCGATCACAACGAACTCCCCGGGTGGAAGCGCCGAGGCGAAGGCCGAGTTGAACGCCGCGGCGGATCACGTCGTCGCCAAGGACCCGGTGGTCCCACCGGGCAAGTACCTCTACCGGGTGACCCACGCCTGGTACGAGAACATGACGGAAATTGCTCCGAACAGGGCTGTCAGCTACCTCGAGGAGTCGTTGATCGAGACCTGGATCCCGGCCGATCGGACCCAGGAGTGGATGCAGCGCAGTGCGTCCACGGGCCGGCGGAAGCTGGTCAGCGGTTCGCAGGAGGACTTCGACGCCGTCAACAAGCTGATGTCCGGCAGCGAGCCGGAGGTTCTCCGGGCCAAGTGCGGCGACTTCTATCTGGACGCGGGCCAGCAGCCGTGCACCAGAGCGGGCCGCTGGCAGGACCCGACGCCCGAGTGGGCCGCCGGTCTCCCGCGTGATCCGAAGGCGTTGTACGACCGGCTGAAGAAGGACGCCCCCCGCAACAGCCGTGGAGAGACCGAACTGCTCGTGTACGCCGCGGACGCGTTGCGCACCGGCCAGGTACCCGCCGACGTGCGGTCCGCTCTGTACCGGGCGCTCGGCCACCTCGACCACCTGGAGGTGTCGGACCGGGCGGCGAACCTGGACGGCAGGGTCGGCATCGCCTACGGAAGTGACGACGGCGAAGAGCGCCAGGAGATCATCATCGATCCGCGCTCGGGTGACTTCATCGGCGAGCGCACGGTGGCCACCAGCGGTGAGGATCGCGGCCGGGCGCGCAGCTTCAGCTCGGTCACCACCGGCATCGCGGACCGGATCGGCGTACGGCCGGCTCGCTGATCCGAGCAACAAACCCGGCGAGGTGGACGTCTCCTCCTGCAAGGATAGCGTCCCCCTCGCCGAGGGGGTCTGAACGAGAGGGGCGGCATGCCCGACCTGGCGATCCGTACGCAGGCGCTGCGGAAGACATATCGGACCCGGCGGGGCAAACGCGTGGTCGCGGTCCAGGGTCTGGACCTGGAGGTGCCGATCGGTGGGGTGCACGGCTTCCTCGGGCCGAACGGTTCCGGCAAGACCACCTCGATCCGGATGCTGCTCGGCCTGGTCCGGGCCGACGCCGGCACGATGACCGTGTTCGACCAGGTGGTGCCGGACCGGTTGCCCGACGTCGTCGGCCGGGTCGGCGCGATCGTCGAGTCGCCGAAGTTCTTCCCCGCCTTCAGCGGCCGCAAGAACCTCGAACTGCTCGCGGACGCGATCGGGGCGCCCCGCCAACGGGTCGGCGACGTGCTCGAACAGACCTCGCTGAAAGAGCGGGGCAAGGACCGGTTCAAGACCTACTCGCTCGGCATGAAGCAGCGGCTGGCGATCGCCGCCACCCTGCTCAAGGAGCCCGACCTGCTGATCTTCGACGAGCCGACCAACGGCCTCGACCCGGCCGGTATCCGGGAGATCCGCGAGACCATGCGCCGGCTGGGCGAGCAGGGCCGGACGGTCCTGGTCAGCAGCCACATCCTCGCCGAGGTGGAGCAGGTCGCGGACACCGTCTCGATCATCGGCCACGGCCGGTTGCTTGCCTCGGGCACCGTTGCCGAGGTGATCGGTGGCAGCGGCAAGGCGACCGTGAAGGTGGCCCTGGACACCTTGGCCGGGGAGTACGCGGCCAACCAGGAGCGAGCGACCACGATCCTGACCGCCGCCGGACTGTCGGTACGGGCCGAAGGCAAGTATCTCCTCGTCGACGGCGCCGAGCATCCGGCCGACGTGACGAAGCGCCTGGCCCAGCAGGAGCTGTACGTGTCCGAGCTGGTCCCGGTCCGTGCCGACCTGGAGTCGGTCTTCCTGGAACTGACCGCCGACGAGGGCCTGGGAGGCGACCAGTGATCCGGCTCACCGGGGTCGAGCTCCGCCGGCTGGTCGCCCGCCGACTGACCGTCATCGGCGTCGCCGCGGTGCTGATCATCACCGCGTTCCTGCTGTTCGCCACCTGGCGCGAGGCCCGGCCGCTCTCGGCGGCCGAGCAACGCCAGGCCCAGACCTACTTCGAGGAGGCGCAGAAGGACTGGAAGCTGAACGGCGCGCAGTACCAGAAGGAGTGTGAGGCCTCCTATGCCTCGTCGCCCGATCCGAAGCCTCCGCTCAAGGAGTTCTGCCCGGGACCGCCGACGCTCGAGCAGTTCGGCAAGCCGCAGACGGTGTTCGCCGAGCTGATGCCGAGCCTGCTCCAGGGCACGTCGTACCTGCTGGTGTTCATCGCGTTCCTGATCGGGGCGAGCTTCGTCGGCGCCGAGTTCAGCAGTGGGTCGATCGGCAACTGGCTGACGTTCGAGCCGCGCCGCCTGCGGGTCTACGGCAGCAAACTGGCCGGCGCCGCGATCGGTCTGGTGCCGGTGGCGATCGGGATCACCGCGATCCTGATGCTCGGGACCTATTTGATCGTCGACCACTACGGGACCACGGCCAGTACGACGGGCGAGGTCTGGGGTGACCTGTTCGAGCGGGCCGGCCGGATAGTGCTGATGACGGCGGTCGGAGCGGCGCTCGGTGGCGTGGTCGGGCTGTTGCTCCGGCACACGGCGGCGGCGATCGGGCTGGTGATGGGCTACGTCGTCATCGTCGAGGCCGTGTTCGGCGGCTTCCTGGTGCAGACCCAGCCCTGGCTGATCAGGCTCAACTTCGACGCGTTCATCGGCCACGGAGCGAAGTACTTCGTCGAAGAATGTGACGGCGGAGGCGGTAACTACACCTGCAACATGATCGAGAAGCACTTGTCGTTCGAGCACGGCGCCTGGTACCTCAGCATCGCCACCGTGGCGCTGGTGCTGCTCGGGGCGCTGGTCTTCCGGCGGCGCGACGTCAACTAGCGGGCTGCTCTGCCTCTTCCGGCTGCCTCGGCTGCTCCGGCTGCTCGGTCTGCTGGGTCTGCTGGGTCTGCGCCAGCTTGCGACGGCGCCGCCGGAGTACCGGGATCAGTAGCAGCGCAAGGGTGATCAGGGCGGCGCCTGCGCCGGCTGCCAGGCCGACTTCCAGGCCTGGCGGCCGGTAGCCGCAGCTCAGCCTCTTGCTAGGCCCGGGCAGCTTCACAGCCAGGAGTCCTCCGAACTCGGTGGGCTCCTGCGCCTTGCCGCCATCGACCGAGCAGCGCCAGCCCGGCACGCGCGGTACGGAGACCACCGCGAGTCCGGTGCTGTCGGGCTTCAGCGTTGCCACGATCGAGTGGCCGCCGGTCTTCACCTTGGTGGCGCCCGACGCGCGCCGTTCGGCAATCGCGGCCCTCAGCTTGGCCTGGTCGAGACAACCGATCGCCCCGGTCATCGGGAGCCGTCCCGACGAGGCGACGATCTCGAGCTCGATGGCAACTACTCCGCTCCCGGGCGTCGACCCGAGCTCCAGCATCGCGCTGCTCGTGGTGATACCGGGCCGCCGCGGTGCGGAGAACTCCTTCCATTCGCCGTACTGACCAAGCCGCGCCCTCCCCGTGACCCGGGGCAGGATGAGATGGACCGACGAGCCGACCGGGCACTGCGCGGTCAGCGAAACCACACCTGGCGTAGCGGTGCGGCGCCCCCTGTACTCCGGTACGTCGTACACCTTCGCGCCCAGAAGCCTTTCCTGGAAGGCGAAAGCGTTGTCGGGCTGGGGCGCGTCGGCGGGCGGCTCGGGATGCACGGTGACCAGCGGCAGGGCCTCGGCCCGTCGGATGGTGTCGTTGTCGAGCCGGGCACCGACTGCGAAGATCGCGTCCGTCACGGCGTTGTCGAGCGAATGCGAAGCGCGTCCGTACCCGACCCAGCCGAAGCCGAGGTCGGTGAATGTGCGGTTCAGGCTCGCAGGAAGCAGGCTGCTGTAGTACCCGCCGCCTTGACCGCCCAGCAGCAAAGGATCATTGGGCGTCTGCTTCGTCCCAGGATCAGTCCGGTACTGCGGCCAGTCGGAGGCCTCACGGACCTTGTCGGCCAGCTCGCTCTGGTGTGATCCCCAGGGTGGTGCGGCGGCGCTCAGAACCTTGGAGCGCTGCTCGTCGACGACCACCGCGGTCCAGGTGAGTTCCACGCCGACCGCCGCGATGACCACGACGCTGGAGATGAGCGCGACCAGGTGCGGGCGGCCGGCGTACTGGACGGCCAGGAGCGCCAGCAGGATGAGGACGCCCGAGCACGCGAGGACGATGATGCTGCCGTTGGTCAGCAGGGGACTGTTCTGGGTCAGGATGGCGAGCGTGACCACGATGGCGGTACCGCCGGCCAACGCCTTCCAGTTGGGAATGCGGTCGGCGACCGACAACCAGGCGGCGATCACGAGAATGCCGCAGAGAACGAAGCCCTGCCGGTACTGGCTTCCGTTCGGGGAGTCGAAGCCGTGCCAGATCTCGTGCGTCGGCGTCCAGAGGAACGAGGCGGTGACGAGGACGGCCAGAAGGGTCCAGGTGATCCGGGTGACCGCTTTGACCGCTGAGTTGAAGGGCAGCGTCGCGGCCAGGAGCAGGGCCGCGGTACCGACGTACAGGCTGGCGCTTCGGCCTACGCCTTCAGAGAGGGGGAGGAGTCGCGCGAAGAAGTTCTCCAGCGGAACAGGGACGAAGACGCCGGGAGGGGAGGGAGCGGCCAGGCCGTTCGCCTTGAAGACCGGGATGAGGATGGGGGCCGACAATGCCAGGCCGAGCACGGTCACGAGGGCATGGCGCAGTACTCCGCGCAATCGGTCGAGCCAGCCCTGCTCGCTGGTCAGCAGGCGAGCCACCAGGAACAGCCCGGCCGCGATCGTCGCCATGTAAGCGGTGTAGAAGTTCGACACCCAGAACACGGCGACCACGAGGACACTGATCGTTCGGTGCTTGCGCTGGAGTGACCACTCCGCAACGAGGCAGAACATCGGCAACGCGATCAGGCCGTCGAGCCACATCGGGACGTAGGCAGCGTCATCGATCGCCCACCCACACAGCCCGTACGACGCGCCGAGGGCCGCCGCCAGCCACCACGGACCCGGTCGCATCCGGATCAGCAGCGCTGCCATCGCGGCCGCAGCCAACGCGAGCTTCAGGGTGGTGATGACGAACACCGCGAGATCAATGTCGTCGCGCGGGAACAGCACCACCAGGAACGACAACGGACTGCTGAGATCGACCCCGTAGTCGCCGAGGAACCCGACCCCGAACGCGCTCTGCCAGTTGAACAACAGGTCGCCCTGGGCGTTCCCGGTCAGGATGTCCCAGAAATGGGCGAAGAACGGGACATACTGTGCCCCGAGGTCGTTCGTACTCCGCGACGCCGGGCCGAACGGATACGTCCCGCGGATCATCCCCGCCACGACGAACCCGGCCGCAGCCACCAGCCCGGCAACCAGCGCCGCCGGCTTGCCGCGCGGAGGAGTGCCGTTGACGGTTGCCTCGTGCACCGACTGCAAAGGGTTGTCCTCCGGGAAGTGCGGGCGGTTCAACGGTCCGGGCGCCAGGCTACACTCCTCGCCAGGTGGTCGATCTCCCCTGGAGTGCAATGCGGCTGACGCTGGTAGTTCCCTGTTTCAACGAGGCAGACGGGATCGCCCGGTTCCACGAGACTGTCCGTCGGGAACTGGCCGGTACCGGTGCGTCGTACGAGATCATCTACGTCGATGACGGCAGTACCGACGGCACTTTCGACGCCCTGATCGAGATCGCCAACGCTGACCCGAGCGTGCGCTACCTTTCGTTCAGCCGGAACTTCGGCAAGGAAGCCGCCATGCTCGCCGGCCTGCGGCACTCCAGTGGCGACGCGGTGATCGTGATGGACGCCGATCTGCAGCACCCACCCGAGCTGATCGGCCGGCTGGTCGAGCTCCACGGCCACGGTTTCGACCAGGTGATCGCCCGGCGGACCCGGGCCGGTGACC
This sequence comes from Kribbella sp. NPDC023855, assembly GCF_040639475.1. NCBI lineage: Bacteria > Bacillati > Actinomycetota > Actinomycetes > Propionibacteriales > Kribbellaceae > Kribbella > Kribbella sp. NPDC023855. Next base: position 29,601 of record NZ_JBFAAA010000011.1, on the reverse strand, counting down.
CGGCCACCAGGACGCTGCTCGCCCGGGCCTATTACCGGCTGATCAATCACTGGGCCGATGTCGAACTCGTCGACGGAGTCGGCGACTTCCGGCTGCTGTCGCGGCGCGCGGTCGACGGGCTGCTCGAGCTGGGGGAGAACAACCGGTTTTCCAAGGGGCTGTTCGCCTGGATCGGGTTCGACTCGGTCATCTTCGAGTACGAGAACGTGCAGCGTGAGAACGGCGGGAGCCGGTGGTCGTTCCGCAAGCTGTTCGAGTACGGGCTGGACGGGTTGCTGTCGTTCAACAACAAGCCGCTGCGGGTGGCGATCTACATCGGCATGATGCTGACCCTGGTCGCGGTGGTCTACGCGATCTGGGTGATCGTGGTGGCGGCGACGCAGGGCGTGGAGATGCCCGGGTACGTCACGCTGATCGCCGCGATCACCGGGCTCGGCGGGTTGCAGATGATGATGCTCGGGCTGATCGGCGAGTACATCGGCCGGATCTACTACGAGACCAAGCAGCGGCCGCACTATTTGGTCAAGGACACCAACCTGACCCCGCGGAACTGAGCCGCCCGACGCCGGTCCGCGGCGCAACGCGGTCCTGACGCAAACGCCGGCCCCGGAGCGAACGAGTCGCTCCGGGGCCGGCGTCCGTAGTACGGGACCTGGGAATCAGGCGGTGAGGCGCTCCTCGGTGGAAGACGAGAACAGGTGCAGCTTGTCCGGCTGGGCCTCCAGGTGGATCAGCGAGCCCTTCTCGACGTTCATCCGGGCGCCGATCTTGGCCACGATCTGCTGGTGGTTGCCGTCGTGCTCGGCGGTGCCGTAGAGGAACGCGTCAGCGCCGAGCTCCTCGATCACGGCGACGTGCACCGGCAGGCCGTTGTCGGAGACCTTGAAGGCCTCCGGACGGACGCCGATCGAGACGGTCTTGTCGTTACCGGCCTTGGCCAGGATGTCGCGCGACACCGGGACGGTGTAGTCGCCGAGCTTGACGCCGCCCTCGACCAGGTCGCCGGTCAGCAGGTTCATCGCGGGCGAGCCGATGAAGCCGGCCACGAACAGGTTCTTCGGGTTGTCGTACAGGTTCAGCGGGGTGTCGACCTGCTGGAGCAGACCGTCCTTGAGCACCGCGACCCGGTCGCCCATCGTCATGGCCTCGACCTGGTCGTGGGTGACGTAGACGGTGGTGACGCCGAGACGCTGCTGCAGCTCGGCGATCTGGGTACGAGTCTGGACGCGGAGCTTGGCGTCGAGGTTCGACAGCGGCTCGTCCATCAGGAAGACCTGCGGGTTACGCACGATGGCGCGACCCATCGCGACCCGCTGACGCTGACCACCGGAAAGCGCCTTCGGCTTGCGGTCGAGGTACTCCTCCAGGCCGAGCAGCTTGGCGGCCTCCTGGACCCGCTTGGCGCGGTCCTCCTTGGAGACACCCTGCATCTTCAGCGCGAAGCCCATGTTGTCCGCGACCGACATGTGCGGGTACAGGGCGTAGTTCTGGAACACCATCGCGATGTCCCGCTCTTTCGGCGGGCGGTGGGTGACGTCGCGGTCGCCGATGTAGATGGAGCCCTCGTTGACCTCTTCGAGGCCGGCGAGCATCCGGAGCGAGGTGGACTTGCCGCAACCGGACGGGCCGACGAGGACCATGAACTCGCCGTCCTCGATCTCGAGGTTGAGCTTGTCGACGGCGGGCTTCTCAGAACCGGGGTAGACCCGGGATGCCGCCTTGAACGAGACAGTAGCCATGACTGTGTACCTTCCTTCACCGGCAGGAACGTGCCGGACGATCCGAGTAAAGGCCCCCGGGCGGGGGTGCGCCCATCCTGACTTGAGCGGCAGCTCCTGACAAGGTTTACCGGGTGTGAGATGTCCGTTGTGTTCACCTGCTGGACACTTCTGCGCAGAACGGCCCTGCAATTTCTTGCAACATCTTGCTGCAAGTTCAGTGACCGATGGGTAAGGTGCCGCCGTGAGCAGTAGAGCGAGGCTGGCCGACATCGCGGTCAAGGCCGGCGTCAGCGAAGCAACGGTGTCCCGGGTACTGAACGGCAAGCCAGGCGTCGCGGAGGAGACCAGACAGGCGGTCCTGACCGCCCTCGACGTCCTCGGCTTCGAACGCCCGACCCGGCTGCGGCGCCGCTCGGCCGGGCTGATCGGCCTGGTGATGCCGGAGCTGATCAACCCGATCTTCCCCGCCTTCGCCCAGGTGATCGAGTCGGCCCTGTCGCAACGCGGCTTCACTCCGGTGCTGTGCACCCAGTCGCCGTCGGGTGCCAGCGAGGAGGAGTACGTCGAGATGCTGCTCGAGCGCGGCGTCTCCGGCATCATCTTCGTCTCCGGCCTGCACGCCGACACCGGCGCCGACCACGGCCGGTACCAGTCCCTGGTCGAACGCCACCTCCCCGTCGTCTTCGTCAACGGCTGGCTCCCCGGCGTCGAGGCCCCCTTCGTCTCCTCCGACGAGTACGCCGCGATGGAACTGGCCGTCTCCCACCTGGTTGACCTAGGCCACCAACGCATCGGCTTCGCCTCCGGCCCCGAACGCTTCACGGTGGTGAAGCGCAAACTCGCCGGCTACCGCACCACCATGAAGGCCCAACTCGGCCTGGCTGACTCCGACCTGGACGAACTGATCGAACTGAGCATGTTCGGCGTAGAAGGCGGCCACGCAGCAGCCCAGCGCCTCCTAGACGTAGGCGTCAGTGCGGTCGTCTGCGGCTCCGACATGATGGCCCTAGGCGTCATCCGAGCCGCCCGCCAACGCGGCCTGGCCGTCCCCACCGACCTCTCAGTAGTCGGCTACGACGACGCCCCCATGATGGAGTTCACCGATCCCCCCATGACCACCATCCGCCAACCCGTCAACGCCATGGCCCTGGCCGCCGTCCAATCCCTCCTCGAAGAAGTCCGCGGCCACACCACCCCCCACACAGAATTCCTCTTCCGCCCAGAACTAGTAGTCCGCAACACCACCGGCCCCCACCGCTAGCCCAACAACTCCAGCAACTGCAAAAAAGCAACAACAAAACAAAAAACAGTGCGCCAGGCCTGTGCTGGCTGGGGAAGTGCCGCGCGCTGGGGGTGGCGTGGGCCTCGGCCTAGGGCGAGCAGGGTTCACAGCACATAGCCTCCCCGGGGCGGGGTCAGGTTGTGGGGGACGGGGCGGTGGGGCGTGGGGTGGGGTTTTGGTGGGTTATGGCGGTGGTTACTTCTTGGATGGCGGTGTGGAGGAGGGTGCCGTAGGCGTCTTGGGGGAGGTGGTGGGAGTGGGACTGCGCGGCGGTGATGTGGGTGGTGGCTGCTTCGAAGGAGCTGAGGCGGCGGTAGTTGTCGGCGAGGTTGAGGTGCAGGGAGGGGTAGAAGCCGGCGATGTGGAGGTCGGGGTGGTGGGACTGGGTGCGTTGTTCGGTGATCGCGTCGGCGGCGTCCAAGGCACGGATGTCCCAGGCGAGAGCTTGCGCCGGGTCTTCGTAAAGGTCGGCTAGGTAGTGGGCCAGGGTGCAGCGGTGGAGTGGGTCGCCGGTGACGCCGATGGTCGACCACAGAGCCAGGAATTTGTCGCGGGCTGAGATGACGCCGCCCGACCGGCCTTCTGCGACTGCCTGGGTGATGGCTTCCATGGTCGGATCGGAAGCGGCGGCTGTATTGGTTGGCATCTGGCCAGCGTCAGCGTTCAAGCGACTTGAAGGTCAAACAGCCGGCTGCGGGGGCGGGCGCAGCCGGCTGGGTGGGGTCAGGGCTTGGTGAAGCCGTTGGACCAGAGGGTGTTGACCTTGGCGCGTTCGGTGGCGTCTGGGTTGGGGTTGGTGCAGGAGGGGCCGGGGCCGCCGCCGGACATCAGTTCGGAGCAGGGGCCGGAGTAGTGGTCTGGGAGACCTAGGACGTGGCCGGTTTCGTGGGCGGTTACGCGGAGGGAGTCGTACTGCTGGTTCTGGGCGTAGTCCAGGAAGATGTAGCCGCCGCCGTGGCCGTCGGTCGAGGCATAAGACCCACGCGAGTCGTTGCCCTCGGTGTAGTAGAAGTCGTAGTTGCTGCCCTCAACGAGTTTCACGTTGCTGACCGAGGAGTTCCAGATCGACGTACTGGAAGCGATCTGGGATGCGAAGGTCGGGGCGTCGACCGCGTAGGTGACGGTGACCGCGGTGGCCTTCCTGCCCGCCTTGGCCTGCTGGGCCTGCTTCGCGCGGGCCGACTTCATCACCGCTTCGTAGAACGCCTTGGTGGCGGCCTCGTCCTGGGGTGATCCGGTGTACTTCGCGATGGTGGTGGGCGTGGCGGTTGTGCTGGGGGCGGCGGCGTACGCCGGTACGGCGAGGGCGGCGGCTGCTGCCAGCCCGGTCAGGGAAGTCAGGAGACGGCGATGCGACATGGGGAGGGCCTCACTCCGGGTCTGTGGCGGAAAGCGACCAGTGGATTACTGATCGCTACAGACCGGGATGTTGCCAAGCGGTGAAGAAAACCGCACCAGATCGGGAAGAACTCGGGGGTTAACCCTCGTTCTCCGACGCCGGCTCTATGACCGTCATAACTCGCTGGGTATGCCGACGTTCAGAATGCGGGCACCCGGTCCACGTTCGGCCAGCCGGTCGGCCTTGTTGTAGAGGTTGCAGCGTTGCAGGCTCAGGCAGCCGCAACCGATGCAGCCGTCCAGGTCGTCGCGCAGCCGCTCGAGCTCGGCGATCCGCTCGTCCAGCCGGCCGCGCCACGACTTCGACAGCCGGCTCCAGTCGGAGCGGGTCGGAGTACGGTCGTCGGGCAGTGAGTCCAGCGCCGCCTTGATCTCGGCCAGCGCCAGGCCGACTCGCTGGGCGGCCTGGATGAAGGCGATCCGGCGCAACGTACTGCGCAGGTACTGCCGCTGGTTCCCGGCGGTCCGCCGGGAGGTGATCAGGCCCTGGTCCTCGTAGAACCGCAAGGCCGACGAGGCGACTCCGGAGCGGTGCGCGATCTCCCCGATCGACAGCCAGTGGTCCTTGCTGGGAATGGTCTCCTCCGCCATACCTTCACCCTAGGACGCCCGCACAAGAGCTGAAGCGAACTTGAGCATGTCGAGTCAGTCACGCCTCACTGAGCACAGTGCAGGCATTCATCCCAGTACTGCGAGGCGCCAACCCCGGTGCTCGCTCGACAGCCTGCCTTCTCCACCCTTCGCGGGCGACGAACGCCCGGGGTCGAGGTCGCCTGAGTGGGTGTGGTCAGGGCGCGAGCCGATTCGGGGTATACTTTTCGGCGTCGGTGCGCGATCGCGTCACCAGAGCATTCCCCAGGCGCTCCGACCCGTCGGTTTCAGCATCCCGCTGATGGACCACCGGCGAAGATGGGTGCAACGCGATAGCACCCGCAGGTCGATGCCTAATCTCCTGCCCAGCACGATGACCGGCCAGTGCAGTGAACTCTGCGAAGCTTGTGGCCGGTGCTCCCGTGCGGCTCCGATCCGGCATCCGTCCGTGACGTTGAGAGAGAGATTGCGTGTCCCAGCACCACCAGGACCAGTTTGTACCCGCCGACGGCAACGAGGCCGCCGACCGGAAGAAGCCGCGGCACAAGAAGTTCCAGAGCCAGTCGTACGGCGAGCGGATGGCCGCCGAACTCGATGCACCCAGCACCCCCGGTACCGAGCGCAGCTCCGCCCGGGTCGAGAAGGTTGCCCCCGCCCCCGAGCGGCGCGGCGGCCCCTCGCAGTACTCCGACCGCGGCAGCCGTGGCGAGCGCCGTGACGCCCCGGTGAAGGGCTACCGCGCCGAGCGGACCCCCAGCCGTGGCAGCGACAACCGTTCTTCCTACCCGAAGAGCACCCAGCCGACGTCGTCGTACCCGAAGAGCAGCTACCAGGGCTCCTCGGACAAGCCGGCCTTCCGGAGCAACGACCGGGACAGCCGCGGTTTCGACCGCCCGGCCCGTGACGACCGCCCCGCTCGTGACGACGGCCCGGCGCGCACCTTCGACCGCGACGACCGCCCGGCCCGCAGCTTCGACCGCGACGACCGTCCGGCCCGCAGCTTCGACCGTGGCGACCGCGACAGCCGTGGTTTCGACCGCGACCGTCCGGCCCGCAACTACGACCGCGGCGACCGTGCCTACGACCGCCCCGAGCGCAAGTTCGAGCCGATCGAGGACCTCGGCGAGGTTGCCGAGGGCAATGGCTTCGCGGCGCTCGGGCTCGCCCCGCGGCTGGTGCAGCGGATGGCGAAGGACGGCATCACCACGCCGTTCCCGATCCAGGAAGCCACCATCCCGGACGCGCTGGCCGGCAAGGACGTGCTCGGCCGCGGTCAGACCGGTTCGGGCAAGACGCTCGGCTTCGGTCTGCCGACGCTGATGCGGCTGGCCGGCGGCCACACCGAGTCGCGCCGTCCGCGCGGCATGGTGCTGGTGCCGACCCGTGAGCTCGCCATGCAGGTGCACGACGCGCTCGAGCCGCTCGCCCACGTGATGGGTGTCTCGATCAAGCTGATCGCCGGCGGTCTGCCCTACCCGAAGCAGATCGACGCGCTGCGTCGCGGCGTCGACCTGCTGATCGCCACCCCCGGCCGGCTGATCGACCTGTGTGAGCAGGGCGCTGCCGACCTGGGCGCGGTCGAGGTGGCCGTGCTCGACGAGGCCGACCACATGTGCGACATGGGCTTCATGCCCGCCGTCACCACGCTGCTCGACATGACGCCGCCGGAAGGTCAGCGGCTGCTCTTCTCGGCGACGCTGGACAACGACGTCGACAAGATCGTGAAGACCTACCTGAAGGACCCGGTCACGCACTCGACCGAGTCCGGCCAGGCCACCGTCTCCACGATGGAGCACCACCTGCTCGTCATCGAGCCGGGTCACAAGCAGTCGCTGACGGCTGAGCTGGCCAGCCGCGACGGCCGCACCATCGTGTTCGTCCGGACCAAGCTGGGCGCCGACCGTGTCGCCACCCAGCTGCGCGACCGTGGCGTGATGGCCGCGGCGCTGCACGGCGGCCTGACCCAGGGCGCCCGGAACCGGACGCTGGACCAGTTCAAGGACGGTTCGGTCCCGGTGCTGGTCGCCACGGATGTCGCGGCTCGCGGTATCCACGTCGACGACGTCGGCCTGGTCGTCCAGGCTGACCCGCCGGCCGAGCACAAGGACTACCTGCACCGCGCCGGTCGTACCGCGCGCGCCGGTGGCAAGGGCGCGGTCGTCACGCTGCTCCTGCCGCACCAGCGCCGGGGCATGATCCGGATGGCCGAGTCGGCCGGTGTCGCCACCGAGCCGGTCCGCGCCCGTCCGGGTGACGGTCTGGTGACCGAGCTGACCGGCGGCACCAAGCCGTCGGGCTACCCGGTCAAGCTGCCCGCGCCGAAGCCGACGCGTGGCGGCGGCGGGTTCAACCGCGGCGGCAAGCGCTTCGGTGGTGGCAGCGGCGGTTACCAGGGCCGTGGCGCCAGCGGTGGCAGCCGTCGTCCGGAGCGCTCGGGCAGCGGCCCGCGCCGTTCCGAGGGTGGTAGCAACCGCTACGAAGGCGGCAACAAGACCTACCGCTGATCCAGCGTGAACAGAACCCCGGTGGCCGGCAACGGTCGCCGGGGTTTTTGCTTGCCTACTCGCCCTTTTCCGTTGCCTGCAGCTCCATTGCCAGCCGGGTCAGGATGATCTCGAGCTCGTCCGCGTCGAGCGGGACCAGTTCGAAGACGAGCCGGCCGTCCAGCGCGTGCGCCGTCTCGACGTAGATCGGCGGCGTACCGGCCTGCAACTCGGCGGCCAGTGTTGTGGCATCGATTCCGCCGGACACCGTCAGCAGCGCGCGCGACAGCGGCAGACCAGTCGGATCAGGCAGTACTTCGGCAGTCAGCCCGGGCAACTCGTTGGCCGCACTGACGAACGCGAGCACCTTCGCCGCCTGGTCGGCCTCCCACTTGGCCCGATCCATCGCGTGCCATTCCTCCAGTGCCGCGAGCACACCGACGATCGCTTCCTTCGTCGGTTTCATCGCGCGCCCGATTCCCTTGCCCTGGGCACGCACCGCTGCCACCAGTCGATGCGTTCCGAGCACCAGCCCGGCGGTCGGCGCGGCCAGGTACTTCTGCGCACTGATCAGTACGGCGTCCGCCCCCGTCGCAAGAAGGTCCGCTGCCCGGGGGAACTGGCCGGCGCCGTCGATGATCGCCGGTACGCCACGCCGATGAGCAGCCCGTACTGCGGCGGTCAGGTCCATCGCCTCGCCCGGCACGAGTCGCGATGCCACCAGCAGCAGACAAGCTACGTCCGGGCCGGCCAGTGCTTCGTCCAGTTCGTCAATGCTGCAACGCTTTTCGCTACCGGCCAGCGTCACGGACGCACCGGAGAGCCGGATCGCCTGCACGTTCGACTGGCCGTAGTCGACGACCTGCGAAGCGGGCAGGACGACGTGGTCGTGCAGGTCGCTGGTGTCCGGCAGCGCCGCGATCCGGTCGGGATCGACACCGGTCATGACGGCCGCCACGGCCAGCGTGATCGAGGCCGCGGTGCAGTGCGTGATCGCACCGGCCTGAGCTCCGGTCGCGTGCGCGAGGGCGTCGCTGGCCCGGTCGGCGAGCTCGTCCATCACGAAGAACTCGGGAAGTGCCCCGGCGACGGCGGCAGCCACTCCGGCTGAGCTGCGCGAGACCCCGAGCGGCGTGAAAGTCCCCTTGGCGTTGATGACCTCGGTCAGCCGATGCCGCTCATGTATCCCCATGGTGCGATTCACCATAGTAGCTTCGAGCATCGATCTGCCATGGCTCCGTCACTAAAAGTTGCCGGTGGTGGCAGTCGTTGTCAGCGCCGGGATATGGTCTGCCGGTGGGGAATGGGCGCTGGGGTCGTGTGGTGCTGATCTGTGCGGCGCTGGCGGTGGCCGCGGGCTCTGGCGTGCTCGCCGCCCGGCTGGCCGAGTCGGACCGCCCTACGACCGGCACGGTCCCCCCGACGACCGCGGTGACCACCCCCACCCCGACGCTCGCCCCGAGCGCGCCTTCCGGAGTACCGGAGTCGCCGTCGCCGACCGGGCCGACCGCAACGGCGGAACCGATGGCGATTCAGAACCGCACGGTGCTGCAGAGCCGGCTCTACAAGGTCGGGCGCATCCCCGCCTCGCGGTGCAAGGAGCCGACGGCCAGAGCGACCTCGCTGGCCAAGGTGAGGCTCTACTACACCGAGTTCCTGGCGTGCCTGAACAAGTCCTGGGAGCCGGTGATACGCGAGGCCGGCTTCAAGTTCCGGCCGCCCAAGCTGGTCGTGTACGCCGGTAAGTCGGCCAACTCGTTCTGCGACCTCACCAGCACCGCCGTGTACTGCGACGGCACCATCTTCATGAGCGCCGACTACGACCTGAAGAACCACGCGACCTACGACCCGCTCTGGGCCCGGACGACGATGGCGTTCCTGATCGCGCACGAGTACGGGCATCACGTCCAGGCGATGGCCGGCATCCTGCAGGCGTCGCACTTCCGTGAGCAGGTCAGCAGCAGCACGACCATGCAGCTGCTCGAGAGTCGCCGGCGTGAGCTGCAGGCCTCTTGCCTGAGTGGCGTCTACCTCGGCGCCGACAAGCAGTTCTTCCCGGCCCGCGGATCCTGGCTGCTGAAGTGGAAGTGGACCGTCCGCAACCGCGGTGACGAGTGGAACCCGAAGCGCACCCACGGCAACAAGACCAGCCACAGCCGCTGGTCCCGGGCAGGCTTCGACGCGGCAGACCCGGCAGCTTGCAACACGTTCGCCGCCAAGCCCGCGTCCCTCAACTGATCGCCAGCGCCAGCAACTGGTCGGCGAAGGTCTCCAGCGCCTGTACTGCGGACGCCGTGTCGCGGTCGACCAGCCAGCCCAGCGTCACTCCGTCGGTGATCGCCAGCGTCATCCGCGCGAGCTGTTCCGCCGGCACCTTCCACTCCACCTCGGTCGCCGCCGAGATGGCCGCCAGGATCGCCTCGATCCCGGCCAGCTGGCTGGCCCGTTGCTCCCGTGCCAACGGCTCGGTCTCCGCATTACGCAAGGCCCAGCTGGTCAACTCATAGGTGAGCAACTGTTCCTCAGGCGTCGACTCGACCAGCTGCCAGAAGCCGAGGAAGGCGTTGCGCACGCTGCCGGCCAGATCGCCTCCCGGCGTGATCGCCGAGCGGGCCGCCACCACCTGAGCGTCCGAGATCACCCGGATCACCTCGTGCAGCAGCTCCTCCTTGGACCGGAAGCAGTAGTGCACGATCCCGACCGAGATGCCGAGCTCCTGGGCGATCCGGCGGGTGGTCGTGGCGGCCAGACCTTCCCGGGTGGCGACCTGGATCGCGGCCTGGACAAGGTCGGCACGCCGCTCCTGTGCGGGGACCCGGGGCATCGATCTCCTCTCGACCGGTCTCACACTACGGCTTCCAGGTCAAGCGTCCAAGACTCTTGACCTGATGCTACTAGTGAGTCATCGTCAGTTTCTGACGTTCCCTGGCGTCATCCAGCTGAAGATGCTCCTAGGGAGGACCCGTGACGCGCCGCCCCGCACTCACCCACGTTGTCCGTACGACGACAGCCGCGCTCGCCGTCAGCGCAGTACTGGCCGCCGGCCTGTCCGGTACCAGCCAGGCCGAGCCAGCCGCTGCTGCCGCCACTCCACCCGCCGACTACTGCGTGGGGCAGTGTTCCGACATCGTCCCACCGGGGCAGAACGGCAACGCGACCTTCGCGGATCTCCTTCTTTTCAAGGGCTTCGGGAGCAGACCGCCACACTTCAGCGACACCCTCAAGCCCTATGAGCGGTTGGTCTGGAACTCCCAGGGCATCACCGACGAGGGCCTCGACCCGTACTTCGACGACGCGTCCTTCGGGGTTCCGCCGACCGACGTCGCGAGCACCTTCCAGCCGCGCGCGGACGTCACGATCGTGCGCGACAAGTCCCGCGGCATCCCGCACATCACCGGCACCACCCGTGAGGGCACGATGTTCGGCGCCGGGTACGCCGGTGCGCAGGACCGCCTCTTCGTGATGGACGTCTTCCGGCATCTCGGTCGCGGCCAGCTGACCCCGTTCGCCGGGGGAGCACCAGGCAACCGCGCGTTCGAGCAGGAGTTCTGGCGGACCGCGCCGTACACCGAAGCCGAGCTGCAGCAGCAGTATGACGACGCCGACGAGCGCTACGGCGCCAACGGGCTCAAGATGCAGAAGGACATCAAGGCCTGGGTGGACGGCGTCAACCACTACATCAACACCGTCGGCATCGCCTATCCGGGCGAGTACGTCGCTCTCGGCCTGCCGACCCCGCAGCCCTGGAAGGTGACCGACGTGGTCGCCACCGCGGCCGTGGTGGCGGGCATCTTCGGGACCGGCGGTGGCGGCGAGATGGCCTCCGCGCTCGCGTTGCTGGAGGCGCAGGCGAAGTACGGCGTTGCCCAGGGCACCAAGGTCTGGGAGTCGTTCCGCTCCCAGAACGACCCCGAGGCGAACACGACCGTGCACAACGGAACGTCCTTCCCCTACGGAGATGTCGGCGCGAACCCGGCCGGCCGGGCGATGCCGGATCGCGGCTCGGTGACGCCGGAACCCGAGGTGATCAACCAGACCGGCTCGGCCGCCACCGCCAAGACCGCCACCACGACGCTGAAGCCGAAGAGCAGCGACGGCATCAAGCCGCCGCAACGGGCCCAGGGCAAGGAATCGCTCCGTGGCATCTTCGACGCGGGACTGTTCCCCGAAGGCTTCGGACCCAAGGGCATGTCGAACGCGCTGCTCGTCTCCGGTCAGCACACCGCGAGCGGCAACCCGATCGCCGTCTACGGCCCGCAGACCGGGTACTTCGCACCGCAACTCCTGCTCCGCCAGGAACTCCAGGGACCGGGCGTCAGTTCGCGCGGTGTCGCGTTCGCCGGGCTCAACTTCTACACGCTGATCGGCCGCGGAGCCGACTACTCCTGGAGCGCGACCTCGGCCGGCCAGGACATCACCGACACGTACGCCGTGCCGCTGTGCGAGCCCGGTGGCGGTACGCCGACCAAGAACTCGACGCACTACGTGTTCCGCGGTCAGTGTGTACCGATCGAGAAGCTGGAGCGGCACAACGCGTGGTACTCGAGCCTCGGTTCGTCGGAGCCCGCCGGGTCGTACACGTTGGTTGCCCAGCGCACGAAGTACGGGATCGTCACGCATCGCGGGACGGTGGCCGGCCGGCCGGTGCTGTTCACCAAGAACCGTGCGACGTACGGGAACGAGGCGGGGTCCGCGCTCGGGTTCATGCTGTTCAACGATCCCGACGCGATCCACTCGGCGGCCGACTTCCAGAAGGCGGCGGAGAACATCGGCTACACCTTCAACTGGTTCTACACCGACAAGAACTCGATCGCGTACTACAACTCCGGTGACAACCCGGTCCGTGCCGCGGGTGCCGACCCGAACCTGCCGACCTGGAGCACGTACGAGTGGCAGGGCTGGAACCCGACGACCAACCGGGCGACGTACACGCCGCCGGCGCAGCATCCCCAGGTGGTCAACCAGGACTACCTGACCAGCTGGAACAACAAGCAGGCGCCGGGCTTCTCGGCGGCCGACGGCAACTTCGGCTACAACTCGGTCTACCGCAGCCAGCCGCTGGACGACCGGATCAAGGCCGTGATCGGGTCCGGTCAGAAGTTCACCCGCGGCAAGCTGGTCGAGGCGATGGAGTCGGCCGCGACGGTCGACCTGCGCGCCGACCAGGTGCTCCCGTATCTGTTGCGGGTCCTGAAGAGCGCGCCGATCACCGACCCGGCCGTGGCCGACGCGGTCGCGAAGTTGCAGGCCTGGCAGGCGGCGGGCAGTCATCGCAAGTCGCCGAACGAGGCCTCGAAAACCTACGACCACGCCGCGGCGATCCGGATCCTCGACGCCTGGTGGCCACTGCTCGTGCCGGCCCAGTTCCAGGGCCTCGGGCCGGACCTCTACAACGCGCTGGTGAGCGCCCAGAAGATCGACGAGCGGCCGAGCGCGCAAGGCTCCGCCTTCCAGAACGGCTGGTGGGGATTCGTCCAGCGCGACCTGCGCAAGGTGCTCGGCGATCCGGTCAAGACCGCACAACCGATCACGTACTGCGGTGGCGGATCGCTCGCCGCCTGCCGATCGGTGCTCGCCGATTCCTTGCTAGCGGCAACGAAGGTGCCGGCGACGACGACGTACCCCGGAACCGGTGACTGCGCCGCGGGCGACCAGTACTGCGCGGACCAGATCGTGCACCAGCCGATGGGCGGTATCACCCAGGACCGGATCGCGTGGGTCAACCGGCCGACGTACCAGCAGGTGATCGAGTTCCCGGCGCGGCGCGGGGACGACCTCAGCAACCTGGCGGTGGGCAGGACGGCGACCGCGAGCAGCTACGAGCGAGGTTGGTTCGACTCGCCACCGTCGAAGGCCGTCGATGGCAATCCGACGACGCGCTGGGCGAGCAACTGGTCGGATCCGCAATGGCTGAAAGTGGACCTCGGCACTGAACAGGCGGTCGGCCGGGTGGTGCTCCAGTGGGAGGCGGCGTACGGGTCGGCGTACCGGATCGAGGTGTCGCGGGACAACGTGAACTGGCAGCAGGTGTTCGCGACGAGCACGGGCAACGGGGGAGAGGATGTGGCCCGGTTCGCGCCGGTTCAGGCGCGGTACGTGCGGATGACGGGCACCCGGCGGGCGACGTCGTACGGGTATTCGGTCTACGAGCTGCAGGTCTACCGGCAATGACCCCCAAGTGCCTGGAAAGATGACGGCATGAACCAGAACTTTCCCCCGAACCCGAACCAGCCCTACCCGCCGCAGGGTCCGCCGCCGCAGGGATACCAGCAGGGACCGCCGCCGGGGTACGCCCCGCAGCCCGGTTACCAGCAGGGTCCGCCGCAGGGGTACGGACAGCCTGGCTACGGGCAGGCGCCCGGCGGGTACCAGCCGGCCCGGCAGCAGAACGTGCCCCACGTCGCGCCGCAGGGTTCGCCGTACCCGGTGCTGGTCTCGACGATGAACGACCTGCCCGGGTACACCGCGGAGAAGGTGTTCGGCGAGGTGTTCGGGCTGACCGTGCGGAGCCGCGACTTCGGGTCGAACTTCACCGCCAGCTTCCGGTCGCTGGGTGGCGGCGAGGTGCCGGAGTACACCCAGATGCTGGCCGAGTCGCGGCACGTCGCGGTGATGCGGATGTGCCAGATGGCCCAGCAGATGGGTGCGAACGCGATCCTGGCGATGCGGTTCGACTGCACCGAGATTGCCCAGACGATGAGCGAGGTGGCGGCGTACGGAACAGCCGTCATCGTCCGGCCGGCGGAAAAGCCCCGGCCCCAGGACACTGCCCCCGACAAAGAGGCTGATGCCAGTGACAAGTAACCCGTTTGCCTTCGGCCCCGATTTCTTGTGGGGCGTCTCGACGTCGGCGTACCAGATCGAAGGGGCCGTGACCGAGGACGGTCGCGGGCCCTCGACCTGGGACACGTTCTGTGCCGAACCCGGCCGGATCGTGAACGGCGACACCGGGGCGGTCGCGTGCGACCACTACCACCGGTACGTCGAGGACGTCGCGCTGCTGCGGGAGCTCGGGGTCGACGTCTACCGGTTCTCATTCTCCTGGCCGCGCGTGCAGCCGGGCGGGAAGGGCCTGGCCAACGGCGCCGGGCTGGACTTCTACGACCGGCTGATCGACGAGTTGCTTGCCGCTGGCATCAAACCCGCGCCGACCCTGTACCACTGGGACACCCCGCAGGAGCTGGAGGACGCGGGCGGCTGGCTGAACCGGGACATCACCGAGCGGTTCGCCGACTACGCGACGATTCTTGCCGAGCGGTTCGCCGACCGGGTCCCGCTGTGGATGACGATCAACGAGCCGATGGTGCTCACGTTGCTCGGTTACGGCATGGGTGGCCACGCTCCGGGCAAGTCGCTCGGCTTCGAGGCGTTGCCGGTGGCGCATCACCTGCTGCTGGCGCACGGCCGCGCAGTACAGGCTCTGCGGGCCGGTGGCGCGTCGAACATCGGCATCGCGTCGAACCACTCGCCGACCTGGCCGGCCAGCGACAGTGCCGAGGACGTCGAGGCGGCAGGGCTCTACGACAACCTGATCAACTGGATGTTCGCCGACCCGATCGTGCTCGGTGAGTACCCGGCCGGGATCGGCGACGGGATGCCGGGTCCGGTTGCCGAGGACCTGAAGATCATCTCGACCCCGATCGACTGGTTCGGCCTCAACCACTACGCGCCCGCCCGCGTCGGCGCGCCGACCGGCAACCCGGACACGGCCGCGACCGACGGCCTGCCGATCCCCGAGGGCCTGCCGTTCGAGCCGCGCGCGATGGACGACTACCCGAAGACCGACTTCGGCTGGCCGATCGTGCCGGAGGCTTTCGGCGAGATCCTGCGCACCTTCCAGACCCGGTACGGCGACAAGCTGCCGCCGATCTACATCACCGAGAACGGCTGCGCGATCAACGACGAGCCGGTGGACGGCGTGGTCGAGGACCAGCGCCGGATCGACTACCTGGACGGCTATCTGCGGTCGCTGAAGGGCGCGATCGACGACGGCGTGGACGTTCGCGGGTACTTCCAGTGGTCGCTGCTCGACAACTTCGAATGGGCTGCCGGCTACACCCAGCGCTTCGGCCTGATCCACGTCGACTACGACACGCTGACCAGGACCCCGAAGTCGTCGTACCACTGGTACCGCGACGTGATCGCCAAGAGCCGGGAATGACCACCCCGCGGCTGCCTGACCAGGCGCTGGCCGAGCCGATCGACCGGGTGAGCCGCCGGTGGACTTTTGGTGTGGTGCTCGCGAACGTCGGGGTCTTCGCTGCCTGGATCGGACCGATTCAGGTGCTGCTGGCGCAGCAGGCCGACGCGATCGACCCGGCGAACAAGGAGTTCGTGTTCGGCCTGGTGACCGGTGTCGGCGCCGCCATCTCGGTGGTCGCGAATCCGTTGTTCGGCGCCATTTCCGATCTCACCACCTCGCGGTTCGGGCGCCGGGCGCCGTGGGTGCTGGCCGGCGCCATCGGAGGGGTGGCCGGTCTGCTGATCCTGGCGGTCTCGGGTTCGACGGCCGGGATGCTGCTCGGTTGGTGCCTGGTGCAACTGTTCTGCAACGCGTTGCTGGCGGCAATCACCGCGGCGGTTCCGGACCGGGTGCCGACGGTGCAGCGTGGTTCGGTGGGCGGCTGGGTCGCGCTCGCGCAGACGCTGGGTGGCCTCGCCGGGGTCGGGTTGGCCACGGCCTTCGGAGGGATCCGTGCGGGGTACATCGCCTGTGCTGTCTTCCTGCTTGTCTCGGTGCTCCCTTATCTGCGGGCCAGTGGTGATCGGCGGCTGCCTGAGCGTCCGCTGTTCCGTTTGGTCGACTTCGTTCGTGGCTTTTGGGTGAGCCCGCGGCGCTACCCGGACTTTGGTTGGGCCTGGCTGACCCGCTTCCTGCTCAACCTGGGCAATGCTTTGGGCACGCTCTACCTGTTCTTCTACCTGCAGGATGCGGTTGGTTACGGCGACCCGGGGACCGGCGTACTGATCCTGGTCGCGATCTACAGCGTCTTCGTCGTGCTGACCGCGGTCTGGTCGGGTGGCTGGTCGGACCGTCTCGGCCGCCGGAAGGTCTTCGTCACCTGGGCCGGCGTGGTGATGGCGCTCGGTGCGCTGGTGCTCGCGGTTTGGCCGACCTGGAGTGGTGCGATCGCCGGCGCGATCGTGTTGGGCATCGGGTTCGGCGTCTACCTGTCGGTCGACTTCGCCCTGCTCACCGAGGTCCTGCCGAGCGCCCGCGACCGGGCCAAGGACCTCGGCGTGATCAACATCGCCAACTCCTTGCCCCAGGTGATCGCCCCCGCGATCGCCGCGCCGGTCGTTAAGGTGCTCGGTGGCTATCCGGTCTTGTACGTCCTGGCCGCGGCGGTCACCCTCTTGGGCGCAGTACTGGTGAAGAAGATCAAGTCGGTCGCCTAGTCTGCTGGTCATGCCGCTGTTTTCCTTTGAGGGCGTCAGCCCGACCGTGCACCCGGAAGCCTGGATCGCGCCGACCGCCACCCTGGTCGGGAACGTGGTCGTCGAGAAGGACGCCTCGATCTGGTACGGCGTGGTGATCCGCGCCGACCTGGGGCAGGTGATCATCCGGGAGGGCGCGAACATCCAGGACAACTCGGTCATCCACGTCGGCGACGGGATCTGCGAGGTCGGCAAGAACGCGACCGTCGGTCACCAGTGCCTGGTTCACGACTGCACGGTGGGCGAGCAGGCGCTGATCGGCAACGGCGCGATCGTGCTCGACGGGGCCGTCATCGGCGCACGCACGCTGGTCGCCGCGGGAGCTACCGTCACGCCGGGGTCGGTCATTCCGGGAGAGTCCGTGGCTCTTGGCAGTCCGGCCAAGAAGATCATCCCACTGGAAGGCACCGCCAAGCTCTTCGTCGATCACAACGCGACGGTCTACCACCACCTGGCTCGGCGGCACGCGGCTTCGGTCGAACAGGTCGGCTAGCCCTCGGCCGAGCAGGCCGGATAGCCCTCGGCGGGCAGCTCGGGCTAGCCCTCGGGCCGGGCGGCTCGGCTAGCTTCGGTAGAGCTCTGCGATCAGGGCGACGGCGTCCTGGGTCGCGGGGTGGGGATCCTGCCGCGGCCAGATGACCCGGACGGCAACGGGCGGGGCGTCGCGGAGCGGACGGAAGGTGACACCTGCCCGCCGGTACTGCGTGGCCGTGCTCTCCGGGGTGATGCCGACGACCGTGCCGGCCGCGATCCGGGCCAGCCAGTCGTCGACGTCGGCGGTGCCCTCGAACCGGGGCTGGTCGCCGGTCGGCCAGAGGTCGGCGGACGTCGTACCGGTCCGGCGGTCGGACATCACCGTGCGGGTGCGGACCTCGTCGAGCCGGATCGAGCGGCGGCGGGCCCAGGGGTCGTCGGCGGCCATCACGATGAAGCGGCGTTCGAGACCGACCTCGGTGACGGCGAAGTGCTTCTCGTCGGGTGGGGTGCGGACGATGGCGAGATCGCAGACGCCCTCGGCGAGGCCGCCGCTCGGGGTGTTGGTGCGGATCAGTAGCAGGTCGACGTCGGGGTGCTGTTCCGCCCAGCGCCGTTGAAAGGCAGCGGTGTACCGGCCGAGTGCGGACCAGGCGTGGCCGACCCGGAGCCGCGCGTGGCCGGAGGTTGCCTCGCTGATCAGCTCGTCCATCTCGGCCAGGAGGCGACGTGCGCGCGGTACGAGCTGGGCTCCTGTCGGGGTGAGCGCGATGGTCCGGCTCGTCCGGTGGAGGAGCTTGACTTTCAGCGTCTGCTCGAGCGAGGCCAACGTCCTCGACACGGCCGCTTGCGAGACCCCGAGGTCGATCGCGGCGTCGGTGAAACTGCCTGCGTCCACAATCGCAACCAGTGTCTTCAGATGACGAAGCTCCACATCCATACGCCCATCGTATAGATCTTCGCCACATGCATTTTGCGTATTGCTTCGGCAGGCACACGCTGACGGTATGACAGCCGTAGTAGAACCCGAGACCGTCCGTGAAAGCGGCCGACTCGGTGGGATCGCGATGATGCTCGGCAGCGCGCTCTCCAACCAGGTCGGCGCGGCGACCGGTGCCCTCGCGTTTCCCGCGCTCGGTCCGGCAGGCGTTGTCGCCGTGCGTCAGTGGGTGGCTGCCATCGTGCTCGTGAGCATCACCCGGCCGCGCTTCCGGGCCTTCACCCGGCGGGAATGGTCGCCCGTCCTCGCGCTGGCCCTGGTCTACGCGGTGATGAACCTGACCCTCTACACCGCCATCGACCGCATCGGCCTCGGCCTCGCGGTCACACTCGAATTCCTCGGCCCGTTGGCCATCGCCCTGTCAGCCTCCCGCCGAAGACTCGACCTGTACTGCGCCCTGGCGGCGGGCGCGGCCGTCGTCGTACTGATGCGCCCGCAGCCCACGACCGACTACCTCGGCATCGCGCTGGGGTTGGTCGCGGCTGCGTGCTGGGCGGCGTACATCCTCTTGAACCGCACGCTGGGCAGCCGCCTTCCCTCCGCCCAAGGCGCCGCTGCCGCTTCGACGGTCTCGGCCATCGCTTACCTGCCAGTGGGCCTGTGGATTCTTTTCCATCACCAGCCGTCTCTCCAGTACGTCGCCTACGCGGTGGTGGCGGGTGTGCTCTCGTCAGCCGTTCCTTTCCTGGTTGATCTGGTCGCGTTGCGACGCGTCCCGGCCGGCTTCTTCGGTTTGTTCATGAGCGTCAACCCGTTGCTCGCAGTACTGGTCGGTTGGGTGGTTCTCGATCAGACTCTCGGCCTGGTCGAGTGGCTCGCCATCGCCGCGATCGTCACGGCCAACGCCACCGCGGCCGTCACCCGAGTCGCGCCCTGAACGCGCGGCGGTAGGCGCTCGGGGTCGTCCGTACTGCGTTGCGGAAGCGGCGGCGGAGGTTGGTGGCGGACGAGAGGCCGACGCGATTGGCGATGGTTTCGATCGGGAGGTCGGTTTCCTCCAGCAGGGCACGGGTTCGCGCGATGCGTTGAGCCAGCAACCATTGGCCCGGGGTCGCGCCGAGCTGCTCGGCGAAACGGCGCGCGAGGGTTCGCGGAGAGACGTTGATCCGCTTCGCCAGGTCGTCGACGGTGATCGGCTCGGCCAGGTGGTCGGTCGCCCAGTCGAGGAGCTCACCGAGCGAGGCGGTGGGCGCCGGGTCGGGTTCGGCGCGGTACTGGATCTGACCGCCTTCGCGATGGGGCGGCATCACCATCAGCCGGGCTCTGCGGGCGGCGTACGCGGCGCCATGGTCGTTGCGGACCAGCTGGAGACACAGGTCGATCCCTGTGCCCGAGCCGCCACTGGTCGCGATGTCGCCGTGGTCGATGTAGAGCACGTCCGGGTCGACCTTCACGGCGGGGTAGCGGCGCTGGAGCTCTTCGGCGTACCGCCAATGGGTGGTTGCCCGGCGGCCGTCGAGGAGTCCGGTGGCCGCCAGGGCGGCCGCTCCCGAACAGATGCTGACCAGTCGGGCACCACGCTTGTGGGCTTGCCGGAGCGCGCGGAGTACGGGTGTGGTCGGCTCGGCGCCGATCGGCAACCAGCCCGGTACGACGATCGTGTCCGCGTGGTTGAGCGTGCGCAGGCCTTTGGGCACCACCATGTCGAAGCCCTCGGTGGTCCGGATCGGGCCGGGGTGCTCGGTGCACACGTCGAAGCGGTAGGGCTCGGCGCGGAAGACCGCGGCGGCGCACCCCAGCTCGAAGCTCGCCTGCGGCGCCGTCACCAGCGCCACGACCCGATGGGTGGTCATGGCAGAAAAGTACCCGACCGGGACTATCCAGACACTGGGGACAAAGCTGTGGACAACTGATGATCGAGGGCATGCAGAACTTCGAATGGGCGACCGCCGACGACGTACCCGTCCGTGAGCTCTTCCCCGGGATCCGGCTGCGGACGCTGTGGTCGGGGGAGGTGGCCTCGGCGCACGTGCTCGAGATGGATCCCGGGTCCCGCTGGGAAGGGATCGACGTCCACCAGCCGGGTCCGGAGGAGGTTTGTGTGGTCTCCGGTGTTTTCAACGATGGAATCCGGGATTATCCGGCCGGGTCATTCATCCACGCCCCGGCTGGGTCTTCCCACGTGCCGCAATCGGTGGACGGCTGCACGTTGTTCCTGTTCTATCCCGAAGGGTAAGCACAGGACGGATAAAGGTGGCGTAAGGGGATTTCTTGATGCCGCTGTTAGCCGCCGTCGGGTTGAATCTTCGGCAGTGGTGACGTCACTACGCCGCGAGTCGGGGATCGGGTTTCCGGGGCGGACAGCCCGAGCTCCCGGCTCGCGTCAGCCGCACCTGGCTGGCATCGCGTCAGCCGCACCTGGCTGGCATCGCGTCAGCCGCACCTGGCTGGCGCAGTCTCGGCCACCCGCCGAAGTCGATATCCGACGCCGGGGACCGTCTCGATCAAGGCGGGTGGTCCGAGCTTTCGCCGCAACGTCATCATCGTGACGCGGACCGCGTTGGTGAAGGGATCGGCATGCTCGTCCCACGCCTTCTCGAGCAGTTCCTCGGCGCTGACCACGACGCCGGCGGCTCGCATCAGCACGTCCAGCACCGCGAACTCCTTCGGCGACAACGGAAGGAATCGGCCCTCCCGGCTGGCCTGGTGCCTGGGAAGATCGAGTACTACGCCTTGCCAACGCCGTACGGGAGGAAGGGCAGGTACCGACCTGCGGCCGAGGGCCTGGACCCTGGCCACCAGCTCCATCGTCTCGAACGGCCAGGACAGTACGTCGTCGGCGCCGAGGGCCAGTCCTTCGACGCGATCCTCGACTTCTGGCGACTGGGTGAGCAGGAGGAGGCACGGCCCCTCGCCGGTCGCGGCCACCTTCCGGAGTACCTCGACGGCCGGGATCGCCGGCAGTTCGCTGTCGAGGACGGCCACGTCGTACGCGTGGACGCCGATGCGCTCCAGCGCGGCGGCTCCGTCATGGCAGACGTCGACCGCCATCGACAACCTGCGCAGCGTGCGGGCGGTGGCGGCCACGCATTCCCGATCAACTCCTGCTAGCAGTACGCGCACCGATAATTCTCCCCAGTTCAGACCTCTCCCGAGTATCGCTGAATTCGGCGGTCCCGCCGGTGGTCGCCAGCGCGTCTTCTTCGTCCGTTGGGCGTTACAGCGTTGTTTTCGTGACAAGCGCCACAATAGGTGCTTGATCTCAGAGGCAATTGCTCGCAGTATCCACTCCTCTTTAAATAGTCAAAGAATGAAGAAATCCCTCTGCTGATGGGGGGTGCGGCGCGGGGTCGGAGGGGCTACTGTTCGGTAAGCATTTTGGCCGAGGGGAGCGCGGATGGTGGAGGTCGGGCTGCGGCCGAGTCGCTGGGTTGCGGTGGCCGGGTTCGCTCTCGTGGGCGCCGCGACGCAGCTGGTCTGGCTGAACTTCGCCGGCGTGACGACGGTGGCCGCCGAGCGGTACGGGGTGTCCGAGAGCGCGATCGGCTGGCTCGCCCAGGTCTTCCCCCTGTTGTACGTCGTCCTGGCGATTCCGGCCGGGCTGATTCTGGACAAGTGGTTCCGCAGCGGCCTCGTCGCCGGTGCCGTGCTGACCGCGGTCGGGGCACTGCTTCGACTCGGCGGTGACGACTACGGCTGGTTGCTGGCCGGCCAGATCGTCGCGTCGGTTGCTCAGCCGCTGGTCCTGAACGCGGTCACTGGCATCACCGGGCGGTACCTCGCTGTTAAAGACCGGCCGACCGGGATCGCGGCCGGTACGGCGAGTGTCTTCGCGGGCATGGTCCTCGCCTTCTTGCTGTCGGCACTATTTGCTGACAGCAATGAGCTTCCGACGATGTTGTGGCTGTCGGCAATCTTCTCCGTCGTTGCGGCGGTCGTCCTGATCGTTGCCTTGCGCAAGCCGGGGGAGCACAAGGCGGAGCGGCGCCGACCGGACCGCAGTACCTTGCGGATCGCCTGGGGTGATCCTTTGGTCAGGCGGCTGAGCGTGCTGGCGCTCTTCCCGTTCGGGGTCTTCGTTGCCATGACCACCTTCTCCCAAGCACTCCTGGAGCCGGCCGGCGTCACGGCCAGCACGGCCTCGACGATCCTGCTGGTCAACGTGATCGCCGGGGTGATCGGCAGCGCCGTAGTACCGGTTCTGGTTGCTCGCCGCCATGCTGAAGCAGCCCTCTTGGTGGCTAGCCTGACCATCACGGCGCTGGCTTGCGCGGCACTGGCCTTCGCGCCGAGCGTGGTGATGGCGTTCGTTGCCATCACAGTGATCGGGTTCTTGTTGCTGCCCGCCTTGCCTGTCGTCTTGGAACTCGTCGAACGGCGTACTGGCGAAGCCGAAGGCACGGCCGCGGGGCTCATCTGGATGTTCGGCAACCTCGGCGGGCTGTTGGTTGCGACCGCTGTTGGCCTGCTGGTCGACCGGCCGCTGGCCGCGTTCTTGGTGATGGCGGGGATCGCGCTGGTCGCAGTACCGGGGGCTCGTGCTTTGAAGCGGCCTATTGCGGAGCTTGACGCTGCCGAGGTTGACGCTGCCGAGCCAGGCTGACGGCGGTGACGGCTGTCGCTAGCAGGCCGCCGGCGCCGGCGGCGATGAAGGTTGTGCGGGCGTCGGTGTGTTCCAGCAGAAGACCGCCGAGGACATAGGAGAGGCCCGCGGCAAGGCCGATAGCGCCGTACAGGTTGCCGAACACGCGACCGAGCATGCCGGCCGGTACGAGGCGCTGCAGGTGTGTGTTGATCGCGACGTCGAGGGCCGCGATGCCGAGTCCGCGGATCGTTTGCAGGGCAAGGGCGGCCCAGACCGCCCAAGCGAGCCCGGTGAAGAGGTTGCCCAGACTGCTGATCGCGAACCCGACGATCAGCAGCACCGGCATGGCGAACCGCGTCGCGTGCCGAGTGAGGAGCGCGTAACCGATCACGAGTCCGATGCCGACACCGGCGTACAGGATCGCCGCCGACGAGTCCCCGCCGTGCAGCTCGTCCTTGGCGAGGAACACCATCGCCACGTCGTCAACCCCGCTGAACGCGACCACCGCAAAGAACCCGATCCCGATCGCCCGAATCGCCTTGGTTCGCCAGATGTACCCGAGCCCTTCCTTGGCATTGGCGAACACCGACGTACCGCTGTGCTCATTGGCCGGCGGCAAACTCGGCAGACCACTCAACAACAACGCCGACACGAAGAACGTGACCGCGTCGATCACCAGAATCCCACGCACATCGGTGACGAGAAACAACCCCGCCGCCACCAACGGCCCCAACGCATCGAGTCCATTGGTCCCGGCCCCCAGCGTCGAGTTGGCAGTCTCGAGCTGCTCATCCGGAACCAACGCCGGCACCGCACTCCGGCTACTAGCCTGAAACACCTGAGCCACCAGACTCCGCACCGCGATCAACACGAGCAGTATCGGCAACGGCGGCAACGTAGCCGCCATCGCCAGCACCAACACTCCCTGCGCCAGATCACACCCCACCATCACCTTGCGCAGATCAACCCGATCCCCAACCACCCCCGCAAACGCCCCGAACAACCCCGGCGTGAAGTCCCCCGCCAACAAAACCAACGCCACCGCCAACGCCGCCCCAGTCTCCCCCTCCACAAACAACAAAACCGCAACCAAACTCAAAGAATCCCCAAGAAACGAAACCCCTCGAGCCCAAAACAACCGCCGAAACCCAGGATTCCCCCGCAACACCCCAACCGCCCCCACCCGCCCACCCCCACCGGCCCCAGCACTCACCTCGCCCCGTCCACTCCCTGCCACCAACCCAACCCCCGCCGGCCCACCCTCCCCAGCCCCCGTCGACCCACCTTCCTCAACCCCTGACCCCATCTGTCCAGTCTCCGCCCCCGACCACCCCACCCGCCCCCGATTTACCATCCACTACGATGGACCCGCACTCCCGTGCACCCGCCGACGTGGCGCAACTGGCAGCGCACCGCTCTTGTAAAGCGGTGGTTAGGGGTTCGAGTCCCCTCGTCGGCTCTCTCACCAGCAGATATGCCCTCCGGGGCATCTTCAAATGGCACTCAACCGACCGCTTACTGACCGCTTTGCCGGGGGTTTCTTCCCACGCGCGCTCCGCAGCCGCTCCTCCGTCGCGCCCGCTACGCCCGACTCCCGCCCACCCGACGCTCTGCGGGCTACGCCCGCTTCCTGCGTGCTCCGCGCGCCATCAACCACCCTGGCTGGCCGCGTTCGAATAGCGGCTGCGATTGCGTCGTGGCCAGATCCGCCGACGCCGACCGATCGGCGGAGCGACATGCGGGGACACCGCGAAGCTGGATTCGTGGGAAGCCTGTCTCTTGGAGCCGCCGTCCAACGCCGCTTGGTCCGACACGCTGTGTCATCAGCGACGTGATGGCGCGGACAGTAATCTCCAATCATGGTTCAGGGGGCTCGACAGAGCACGAGCCTGGAGGTCGTGGCCGCTGATCCCCAGGATCGGGACTCCATCACGGCCGCGATTGACCTGGGTAACGAAGCGCGGACGACTCTGGGCCACCTGCCATGGGCTGCCTATGACGCTGCGGCGGTGGACGGCACCTTACTGCTGGCGAGACTGGATGAACGCGTCGTGGGATATGCGCTATACGCCTTGGCGCGAAACCGGGTACGCCTGACCCATCTCTGTGTCGATCCCTCCGCCCGGGCGCAGGGCATTGCTAGGAAGTTGATCGACGAGATCAGCAGCCGTCATCGGGAGCGGCTGGGAATACTGGCTCGTTGCAGGAACGATTACGGACTGGCCCCGGTTTGGCTCAGTCTGGGCTTCACTCCACTTGGTGAGAAACGTGGCAGGGGAAAGACCGGCCAGCCTCTGACTATTTGGTGGCGCGATCATCAGCACGAGCATCTGTACTCGATCGATCCTGAAACGGTCCTCGTGCGCGCGGCGATCGATATGAACATCCTCCGTAACCTGATGGAGCAGCAACGTCCAAGGCACGATGAAGCAGTGTCCCTGGTCGAAGACCACTTGAGCGACCGCCTTCAGCTCTTCCGAACCCAGTCACTCGACGCGGAGATCCAAGTCATCACCGGCAAGCTTCGGCAGGACTGTCTGCAGAAGATCCAGTCGTGGCCGAACGCGCCTCGCGATGAGGACAGGTTCGACGAAATCAGAGCTTCGTTGCTCGCCGAGGCAGTCAAAGTGATCCGCGGATATCCACGCAGCACCCAGGACGAGTTCGACCTTATGCATGTTGCGAACGCGATCGCAGCAGATCTCAATGTCTTCGTGACCGTCGACAACGAACTGATCAGGGTGCTTGGACCGGAAGCTCAGCGGCAGGGAACCCGTATCCTGCGGCCCGTCGACGTGGTGGTCCGAATCGACGAGCTGTCCAGAGCCGAGTCCTATCGACCGATCGAGCTACAGAACACGGCCTTTACGGAGCGGTTGATTGCCAGTGGTGAGGATGAAAGTGTAGGAACGCTGGCCAACACGACCGCGGGTGAGAAGCCGAAGGTCCTGATCCAGGCGGCCCGCACCTTCGCTACCTCTGGGACCGGCGAACGAGTGGGCGTCTTCAACCCCGGCGGCGAACTTGTCGCGTACTACGGGGTTCGTCAAGATGGCGACGTTTTGTCTATCTTGAATCTCCGTGTCAGTGAAGGGCCGATCGGTGAGACCTTGATCCGGCAGATTCTGTTCCGGCTCCGTCACCAGGCCTTGGCTCGGAACGTCAGGGTCCTGTCCATCGACGGCGAATCCCTGCAACGCAAGGCAAGAGTTGCAGCAATCGAGGACGGATTCCTAGAGGCTAACGGCCGGCTCCATGCCTTCGTCATCGATCAGCTAGGCGATGCCTCTACGCTCGAACATCTCGCTGTACAAGCGGCGCGTATCGCGGCTATAGACCCACCGCCCCCTCTGCGTCAGGGGATGCATGCGATCGCCGCCTCGGAACTCGAGCGCGTATGGTGGCCAGCCAAACTAGCCGATAGTCAGTTGCCGTCCTACCTGATTCCGATCAAGCAAGACTTCTCTGTCGAGCTGCTGGGCGTGCCGTCCAGCCTCTATCCCCGCAGCGACAGCCTCGGCCTCAACCGTGAACATGTCTACTACCGTCGACGCAGCAGTTGGAGCATGGATTCGCCTGCGCGACTCCTTTGGTACATGAGCGGGGGGAAGGGGAAAGCTGGTGCTGCCGCGGCGATCATCGCCTGTTCGCAGCTCGACGCTGTCCACCACGGACCGCCCGAGGAGCTGCACAGCCGCTTCCAGCATCTTGGTGTGTGGAACCTCAGCAATGTGATAGGTGCCGCCCGCAACGGGGTGGCCGAGGCTCTGCGGTTCACCAACACTGAACTCTTCCCTCGCCCGGTGAGCCTTCGACGGCTCGCACAGCTGGGAACGGACAATGGCGTCTCCGGCGCTCCTCCACAAAGCCCGAGACGGATCTCGCCGGACCTGTTCGCGGCGATCTACACCGAAGGGATGGCCCGATGACGACACCATCAGCGCTGCTGTTGTCACTACGCCCCCGGTTCGCCGAAGCCATCCTCAACGGCTCTAAGACGATCGAAATCCGCCGCCGTCCGGTTAGGGCGCCAGCCGGAACCCCACTGATCCTCTACGCCAGCTCACCGACGATGGCAGTCGTCGGCACCGCCGTCCTAGCCGACGTTCTCGTGCTTACCCCGCACACGGCGTGGCGCCGTTACCGCGAGAGCCTCGGGGTGACCTGGTCTGAATTCATGGACTATCTCGAAGGGGCACCAGCAGCGCACCTCCTCAGGGTGACCGACGCGAAGGAACTCGATCAGCCGATACCGCTGCAGGTTCTGCGACGTACCACACGGTTTAACCCACCGCAGAGCTTCCGCTACGTAGCTCCCACCGACCCGTTGCAACTACGCCGTCTCGTCAGTCGTTGAGAGGATCCCTAGCGCGATGTCTTTCTCGGAGCACGATCTAGAGAGCTGGACCGAGCTGGTCACCTCCATGCACGCCGTCACAGCCCACGATCCGGCCGATGAGCGGTTAGCGTATGAAGCAATGGCCAACATCTGGTCCGGATCCGGATATCAGGGCTACGACACTCTGTCGGATGCTGCACTTCGAATGCTCATCACTGCAACAGAGATCGGGTACGTCGCCGCGCTGAAGGACATCCGCAACGGAGACCTTGACGCCGAAATCCTTGGACGGCGGCCAGACATCGCAGATCTGTAAACACCACGGCTAGTTGTGGTGAACCCAGAGCTTCGCCGTGCCAACCGTCGGCCATCGTCAGCGCTTGCCTGAATGTACGGCTCGTCAAGAGCATCCTGGCTGGAACAATCCTAGAGAGTAGGGTTCGCTGACGGCGCCTGATTCAGCTCGTGGAGGTTCCGCAGCGCGTCCTCTAGGTGGCCCGCGGCCTCTGGATTCCGAGTACGCCTGCCGATGTAGTCATCGACCGTGGTCGACGTTCTGGAATGTCCGAGTTGGTCAGCAATCCTCCGTGGCGTCTGCCCAGCATCTTCAAGGATCGTCGCGGTTGTTTTCCGAAAGACGTGAGCGGTAACCCATGCCATTTCGTCGGCCAGTGATCGCATGCCTGCCAACTCGGTGAGCTCCAGCAGTGCCGCCCGGTCGCCCTTGGTTAACCTGTATGCATCGGCCAGTGCGATCGCATCCTTGGCGTCCAACCTCACGCGGCCGGTCTCGATCAGGCTGATCCTCGTCTTGCGCCAGCCGAGCTTCGAAACTGCTTGGACCTGTGTGAGGCCGGCCTTACGTCGATGGGATCTCAGCGTCTTACCGAGCTCAATGCGCCGCTGGCCACCGATCGGACGTCTTGCGTCCCGCAGCGAGCGCTGGACGTTGTGAGGATCCCGGAAGCCACCGACGGAGTCCGGAAAGACGGGGGAGTCCAGTGGGGTCTCGGCATTCCACCGAGCGCGAACCATCTCAAGCGCCCACTTCGGCAATCGGAGGCTTCGTTCACCCGCAGCGGACTTCACTCGGCGGCGCACCAGGCCCTGCCCTCTCAGCCTCTGCATCTGGTGGCTGCAGTCGACCTCGCCGGTCTCCCGGTTGATGTCTCTCCAGGTGACCGCCAAGGCCTCGCCGATCCGCTCACCGGTGGCCAGCATGAACTTGCAGAGATCCACGAGGTCGGCTCGGACAGCACGCTCGTCCTGCCGCAGCAGCTCAAACCACGCGTCCCTCTCCTCAGCCTCCAGCGCTCGCGGCGGCCGTCGCCTCGTCCCCGGCCGGATCTTGATCTCTCGAACAGGGTTCGCATCCAAAGCGCCATGCCGGACCGAAAGCGAGAGCGCCCCGGACAGGATGCTCTTACAGGTCCTAGCGCTAGCCGCGCCGACCTCGTCTCTGATCGCTTTGATGACGTCGTTGACCCTCGGCGTCGTCACCTCACCGAGGCGAACCTCAGCAATCCGCGGAGCAAGGTTCTTGTCGTACTGATACCGGTAGGTCTGATACGTCCCCGGAGCCATGACCTCCTGCTCGCCAAGCTCCTTCACCTCGGCCAGGAACAGCTCAACAGCCACCGCCACCCGGTCATCCGGCTTGATCTCCGAAGACCCTCGCAACTTGGTACGAGTCTTCAACTTGGTCCTGAGATTGTTCTCGGCCCCAGTCGCGGTCTTGCCCCAAGCGGTCACCCGCCGAGTACGACCATCGAAGTCGCGATACCTCGCCTTGGCCTCGAACTTATCCGCCCGACCCTTGGCATCTCTGCTGACAGCCCGCGAAGAGATCCTGCCCCAAGTGCCCAACGGCAACGGCTGCTTCGCCACCCAGACCTCCCGCAAGAACGCCCGTCCGGCCCGATTCCGAACGGCCTTGCTTACTCAACGTCTGAGACCTGGGACAAACGGCGCCTACTGGCCAACTTCCTTGTGCGACTGCACGACCTCGTCGCTCGCGTTGGCAACCAGCCGCGGCTCACCGTTCTGGACCTATTGCCCACGCCGTCCTGAGGCTCGTCGTCAGACACAGCGTTGCTCGACAGACGCTGAACGCCCTTTAACCATCCGTGACCGCACCGAGGCTATCCACGTGCCGTATTCATGACGAGCGACACTCAGACACGCCCGCCACTGCACGGGATCGACCCAGGTCTGCCGCATCTGACAGGTCGAACACCGTCACACTTCTTGCAATCAAGGCGTTTCTAGCGCCGAAACGGCTGGATGCGATCTGGCGACGGTGTGGGATGTGCCGGGTTTTGCGCTCCACCGCTGGTCAGCGGGAGGCCGG
>NZ_JBFAAA010000010.1:0-275638 GCF_040639475.1 Kribbella sp. NPDC023855 | reverse complement strand
CCCGCCGCGGGGTTACCGGGGCGGCCTTCGTCCTGGTGGCTTTACTGCCCGGCGGGGGTGTGGGATCCGTGCACGTTGTCGTCCGGGGCGCCGCCCCCCCCGAGCCGCGCCGCCACCCTGGCCATCGCGGGCAGGTGCGGTCGCACCCAGTCGACGAACCCGGCTCCGTCCGCGGGCGGAGCCTTCGCCGGCACTGGGTCGTCCGTCGTCATCGTCGGCATACCTTGTCTACCCCGGGGACCACCGGTCCGGTTGGGGCCCTCCCGCAAGTCAACGAGATCGGCCGGTTCAAGTCATGGTCCCGCGGGCCCGCGGACCATCACGGTCCTGACACAGCTGCCGGGACACAATCGAGTTGACGCCCCGCGACGGCCCGGCGTACTGTCCGATTCCTTCCCTTGACAACGGCATCGCTTTCGCGTGCCGCCACAGTGGTGTCCGAACCCCCGGTCCTTCGCGGAACCGGGGCGGTTCTGCGTGCCACTGGGCCTTGTCCGGACACCACTTCGAGTGTTCCGAAGGAGGTTGCGTGGGGGTTTACTGGGCGATCGCGGTGCGGTCGTTCCGCCGGTTCTCGACGTACCGGATCGCCACCTTGTCCGGCGCCTTCACCAACACGGTGTTCGGCTTCATCTTCTGCGGTGTCTACCTGACCCTGTGGAACGCGCGTCCCGGCCTCGGCGGGTACGACGTGTCCGACGCGCTCACCTTCGTCTGGCTCCAGCAGGGTCTGCTGCTGCCGGTGGGGATCTTCGGCGCGACCACCACGGCCGAGCTCGGCGAGCGGGTTCGTACCGGCGAGATCGCGGTCGATCTGTACCGGCCGACCCATCTGATGTTGTGGTGGCTCTCCGTCGACGCGGGCCGGGCGCTTTTCCAGTTGCTGGTCCGCGGTGGTGCTCCGCTGCTGGTCGGGGCGCTCGTGTTCGACCTGAACTTCCCGTCGTCGGCGGTGCAGTGGCTGGCGGTCGCGGTGGCCGTGGCGTTCGGGATCACGGTCAGCTTCGGGGTTCGCTACCTGGTCGCGCTGTCCGGGTTCTGGATCACCGACTCGCGCGGGATGGAGAACCTGGCGATGGCGCTGTCGCTGTTCTTCTCCGGCTCGACGCTGCCGCTGGTGCTGTTCCCCGGCTGGATCGGCGAGTTCGCCCGGGCCACGCCGTGGGCGGCCACGCTGCAGGTGCCGATCGACGTGTGGCTGGGACGGAATCCCGGTGGTGTCGGATCCGCGGTGGGTTTCCAGCTGCTCTGGATCTTGATCCTGGTGCTGGCCGGACAACTGGCGACGTACTTCGCGACGCGGAAGGTGGTGATCGCCGGTGGATGACTCAGCGCTGCGCAGAGCCCTCAGCTGGCCCGGTCAGTACTGGCTGCTGCTGACGATGTGGATGCGGTCCGGGCTGGCCTATCCGTTGTCGTTCGCGCTGACCGTGCTGACCGGCGTACTGATCACCGGCACCGACTTCGCCGCCGTGTTCCTGATGTTCAGCCACATCAAGTCGTTCGGCGGTTTCAGCCTGGGCGAGATGGCGATCCTTTACGGCACCGCCTCGATGACGCTCGGGCTGGCGAATCTGCTCACCGGCTCGATCGACCAGGTCGGGCAGCGGATCCGGACCGGCGAACTGGACGTGTGGCTGGTTCGCCCGGTGCCGGCCTTCCTGCAAGCGGTGGCCAATGACTTCGCGCTCCGGCGGGTCGGCCGGCCGCTGCAGGCCGGACTGATCCTGGTCATCGCCCTGTCCCGGACCGAGCTCGACTGGACCGTTGCCAAGGGCATCGTTCTCGGGGTGTCGCTGATCACCGGAACGCTGATCTTCGGCGCGATCTTCGTGCTCGGTGCCGCCTTCCAGTTCATCGCGATCGACTCGGCCGAGCTGTCCAACTCGTTCACCTACGGCGGGCAGCAGTTGACGCAGTACCCGCTGGTGGTCTTCGGCCAGGACGTCGTCCGCGCCGTCACCTTCGTCGTACCGCTCGCGTTCGTGAACTACTACCCGGTGCTCTACGTGCTGGGCAAACCCGCCCCGTTGGGGCTGCCGTCCTGGATCGGCCTGCTCGCGCCCTTGGTGGCCATCGCGATGATCGCGCTGGCGTCACTGGCCTGGCGAGCCGGTCTCCGCCGCTACCGCAGTACAGGGAGCTAGCAGTGTCCGTGATCGAACTGGAGAACGTGTCCCGCGCCTTCACCGTGACGAGTCGGGTCGGCCTGCGGCGTACTCGGCGGGAGGTGCGGGCGGTCGACGGGCTGTCCTTCACCGTCGAG
Source organism: Kribbella sp. NPDC023855 (assembly GCF_040639475.1). Lineage (NCBI taxonomy): Bacteria > Bacillati > Actinomycetota > Actinomycetes > Propionibacteriales > Kribbellaceae > Kribbella > Kribbella sp. NPDC023855. Next base: position 273,372 of record NZ_JBFAAA010000010.1, on the reverse strand, counting down.
CCCGGCGAGGTGATGGGCTACATCGGCCCGAACGGCGCCGGCAAGTCGACCACGATCAAGATGCTCACCGGCATCCTGGTCCCGACCGGCGGATCGATCCGGGTGGCCGGCGTCGACCCGTCCCGCCACCGGCTCAAACTGGCCAAACGGATCGGCGTCGTCTTCGGGCAGCGCACCACGCTGTGGTGGGACCTGCCGCTGAAGGACTCCTTCGCGGTGCTGCAGAAGATGTACGGCGTACCGAAGGCGCGGCACCTGGAAAACCTGGCCACCTTCGTGGAGCTCCTGGATCTGGGCGACCTCCTCGACGTACCGGTGCGGCAACTGTCGCTCGGGCAGCGGATGCGCGGCGACATCGCGGCGGCGCTGCTGCACGATCCGGAGATCGTCTACCTCGACGAGCCGACGATCGGCCTCGACATCATCAGCAAGGCGCGGCTGCGGGAGTTCCTGGCGCAGGTCAACCAGGAACGCGGCACCACCATCATCCTCACCACCCACGACCTGGACGACATCGAGGCGCTCTGCTCCCGGGTGATGGTCATCGACCACGGCCACCAGGTCTACGACGGCACCCTCACCGGCCTCCGGGCCAGCCAGTCGGCACCCCGCACCCTGATCGTCGACCTGGCCACTTCGCTGCCGCCCATCGACATCCCCGGCACCACCGTCACCAAAACCGAAGGCCCCCGCCAGCACCTGACCTTCCCACCCACCACCAGCGCCGCCCCGCTGGTAGCCCAGATCGCCGCCCGCTACCCTCTCGTCGACCTCTCCATCGCCGACCCCACCATCGAATCGATCATCGCCCGCCTCTACGCCAAGACCCCCTGATTCAGCCTGCTTCGGCGGTGGGCTCCGGGAGGTCTTCCAGGGCTGACCAAGGATCTCGGGGTGGGGAGATTCGGCGGCCGGGTGGGCAGATGTGGGCGTAGTCGCACCAGCCGCAGAGGGCGGAGGGTTCGGGTGGGAAGTGTTCGTCGGCTTCGGCTGGGGTGAGGCCGGTGCGCCAGCGGGCCTCGGCTGCCGCGGCGTCGTCGGCGATCGATTCGGCTCGGCGCTGGTGGCGGGCCAGCGACGCGTCGTCGTGGTCGGCGGCGGCGATCGTGTTGGTCGGTAGGTGGTGCAGCTCGACCCGGGTCGACGGCCGGCGCAGCACGCGGCGGGCGCCCAGGACGTAGAGCGCCATGGCCAGCGACGATCGGGCGTCCGTGCTGGTCAGCGGATGGCGGCCGGTCTTGTAGTCGACGATGGCCAGCTCGGATCCGCCGCTGCCGTCGCGGGCCGGGCGCTCGTCGATCCGGTCCACCCGGCCGCGCAGGCTGGCGCGCTCGGTGGTGAAGGCGACCGTGCGCTCGACGCCGAGCGGTTCGTGGTACGGGTCGGTGTCGCGGAGGTAGCCGAGGACCATGTCGGTGGCCCGTTCGCGCCAGGTCAGTGACTGCTGCTCGTCGCGGAATCCGTCCTGCCGCCAGCTCGAGCGGATCTTGGCGACCACCTCGTCCGGCGTACGCCGAGCCGCCGGCCAGCGGCCGAAGAACTCGGCGAGCACCTCGTGCACGACGCCACCGACCGTGTTGTGCGCCCACGCCGGGCCCTTCGGCGGGCGCGGCGTCTCCAGGTAGGTGTAGCGGTACTTGCGTCTGCAGTCGGCGAAGTTCAGCAGCTTCGTCGGTGTCGCGACGAACAGCTTGGTGGGCATGCCCGGCAGGGTGTCGGTCATCAGCCGGCCTTGATGAAGTCTGTCACCGCATCCGCCACCAGCTGGACTGCGATCGCGCTCAGCAGCAGACCCGCGATCCGGGTGACGAGGAGGACGCCGTTCTCCCCCAGCAACCGCATGATCAGCCCGGAGAACCGCAGCGTCAGCCACATCACGATGTGGATCAGCACGATCCCGACCGAGATCGCGACCACGTCCGGCAACGCACCGTCGGCGCGCTGGACGAAAACCATCGTGGCGACGATCGCGCCCGGCCCGGCCAGCAACGGCGTACCGAGCGGGACGAAGGCGATGTTCACGTTCTTGGTCTGGACCGGGTCCTCGGCGGTGTCGGTCAGCAACTGCAGCGCGATCAGCAGGAGCAGCAGGCCGCCCGCACACTGCAGCGCGGGAAGTGAGATGTGCAGCTGGCTCAGGATCTGCTGGCCGAAGATCGCGAACGCGACGATCACGCCGAACGCGACCAGGACCGCCTGCCACGCGGCCTTCTTGCGTACGGCGCGCGACTGCCCCGCGGTCAGCGAGATGAAGACCGGCACCGTGCCCGGCGGGTCCATGATCACGAACAGCGTGACGAAGACCGAGCTGAGCAACGAGAGGTTGATGATGTCGTTCATGGCAGGTAGGCCTCGGCCGCGGTGGCGTCGGGAGCGGCGGCCGCATTTGCCTTGGCCACCTCGAGCAGCCGCTCGAACTGCTCCGGCTCCGTCGTGTTCACGCCCAGGTCGTGGTCGACCTTGCCCGCGCCGTGGTGGTCGCTGGACCCGGTGTAGATGATGCCGAGTTCCTTCGCGATCGCGCGCAACGCAGTACGGGACTGCGGTGAGTGGTCCTGGTGGTCGACCTCGATGCCGGCCAGGCCGTGGTCGGTGACCAGGCGCGCGATCGTCTCGGCGGTCATCACCTTGTGGCTGGACCGGCCCCACGGATGCGCGATCACCGGTACGCCGCCGGCCGCGCGGACCACCTCGATCGCGCGGCCCGGCTCGATCGCGTAGTGCGAGACGTGCCCGGGACGCCCGTCGGCCAGGAACCGGTCGAAGGCCTCGCCGCGATCCGCGACGGTGCCGTTGGCAACCAGTGCGTCGGCGACGTGCGGGCGGCCGACGGACGGCGTACCGGTCGCTTGGGCGAGCACCTCGTCGACGGTCAGCGCGACGCCCATCCGGTTGAGGCGGGCAACGATCGAGGGAATCCGGTCGGTCCGGCCGTCCCGGACCGTGGACAGCTCGCCGGCCAGCGGCGGGTACGACGGGTCCAGCAGGTAGCCGAGCAGATGCACGCTGATGCCGTTGAGCTTGCAGGAGATCTCGATCCCCGGCACGAAGCCGATCCCGAGCTCCTCGGCGGCCCGCCGACCTTCGCCCCAGCCGTCGGCCGTGTCGTGATCGGTGAGCGCGATCACGTCCAGGCCGTCCCGCTTCGCATGCGCGATCAGGACGTCGACCGGGTCGGTGCCGTCCGAGCGGTTCGAATGGGTGTGCAGGTCGATGCGCACGAGTGATCGGGATCCCTTCTCTGGACAACTGTCAGCAGTGATGCTATCCGGGCCGGCCGGCGGCCCTATGGTTTTCCACATGGAAGAGCCGTTGGAGTTCCAGCCCCAGCCGCAGCGGGTCGACTGTGTCGGTGCTCTCGTGTACGACGAACAGCACCGGCTGCTCGTCATCCAGCGCGCCAACGAACCCGGCCGCGGACTCTGGTCGTTGCCGGGCGGCCGCGTCGAACCGGGCGAGGACGACTCGACGGCGGTGGCGCGGGAAGTCGCGGAAGAAACCGGTCTCACGGTCGAGGTCGGCGAGCTGGTCGGCGAGGTCGAACGCGATGCTCCGAACGGCAGGCTGTTCGTGATCCGCGACTACCAGGCGGAGCCGGTCGCTGGCACGCTGACAGCCGGTGACGACGCGCTGGACGCGCGGTTCGTCAGCCGCGAGGAGTTCGAGAACCTCCCCACCACGACGTTGCTCGCCTCGACGCTGGCGCAGTGGAACGCCCTGCCGGGGTAAATCGGTCGAAATCTGTCGGCGGGGTCACGCAGACTGCGGAGATGAACGACGCCGAGCTGGTTCGCGCGATCGAGGGCAATGCTGCTGAGCTGCTGCTGGCGATGGGAGCCGCGGGCGGCGGGCATCAGCGGTCCGACGGCGGGGTCTCTTGGACCATCGGTGGATCGCCGATCGACTACCACAACGCGGTAGTCGCCTGTTCGGTCGGCGAGGCCTCAGCGAATCGCGTGGTCGCGGAATCCCTTCAGGAGTTGAAGAATTCCGGCGTACCGGGGAGCTGGCACGTCGGGCCGTCGATGCGCCCGCTGGATCTGGGTGACCGGCTGCTGGCCGCCGGGTTTCGCCATGGCGGCGCAGAGCCCGGCATGGCCCTCCGGCTCACCGAACTGCGGGAGGCGGAGGCTGCCGGGCTGCGGGTCGAGCGCATCGGCGTTGCGGAGTTGGGGGTCTGGGCGGACACCTTGGGCCGGGGATTCGGGGAAGGCCCGAAGGAGGCGGAGTGGGTGGCTCAGGTCTACCGCCGGCTGGGCGTCGCGGATCCGTGGCGGCACTACTTGGGCTACCTCGATGGCGAGCCGGTCGCCACAGCGACGGTGTTCCTGGCGGCTGGGGTGGCCGGGGTGTACTTCGTCATGACGGTGCCCGAGGCGAGGCGACGCGGGATCGGCGCCGCGCTCACTTCCGCCGTACTGCGGGAGGCTCGCGACTCGGGCAGCCAGTACGCCGTACTGGGCTCGTCGCCTGCCGGGCGGTCAGTTTATGCGGGCCTCGGCTTTCGGAAGTACTGCGCGATCGACCTCTACGAGTGGGCGCTCCCGCAGCAGTAGGCCGGCCACGATCGCGACGACGACCGCGGTCAGGCCGTGGACGCCGAGAGCCGTCGCGGCCGAACCGCCGTGGGTGAAGACGGCGATCATGTCGAGGATCGGCGCGACCGTGACGATGGCCATCACGATCCCGGTCGCGCGGCGGTGGCCGAGCGCGAGCAGGACGAGGATGTTCAGCCCGAGGGCGAGGTCGCGACCGGCTTTGACCATGAAGTAGCCGGCCGCGTTGCCGGTCGGCCAGGGGTCGATGCCGAAGCCGCTGGCGGCACCTTGCCCGTCGAGCAGGTAGTTCAGGCCGAAGGTGATCGGCGCGAGGCCGAGGACGACGGTCAGGATGGTGGTCAGGCGGCGAAGAGTCATCTCATTGCTCCGTTTCTAGCGCTGCTAGGTTCGAGAGCAACGCTAACACTGTCGTCGGCAGAATGTCTAGCAGTGCTAGCATCGGGTCATGTCAGTGCAGCAGCGGAAAGAGAAGGCGCGGGAGGAACGCGGCCGGCTGATCGTCAGCGCCGCCCGGGAGCTCGCCGAGGCGGAGGGCTGGGAGGCGGTCACCACGCGCAAGCTCGCCGACAAGGTCGAGTACAGCCAGCCGGTCCTCTACAGCCACTTCAAGAACATGGACGCCATCGCCTCGGCGGTCGCCCTGCAAGGCTTCGACGAGCTCACCGTCGCACTGACGAAAGGCGTGGAGCGGGCTGGGTTGCGCGGGTTGGCGGATGCGTATCTGGAGTTCGCCCGCGAGCACCCGGCCTTGTATCAGGCGATGTTCGTGCGGCAGAGCGAGTTGACGTTCGCCGTCGGCGAGATCCCCGCCAGCCTGCGCGCGGGTTTCGCCGTCTTCCTCGCAGCAGTCGAACCGCACGCCGACGGCGACCCCGAAACACTCGCCGAACTCTTCTGGAGCTCACTCCACGGCCTCGCAACCCTCCAGGCCGGCTCCCGCCTCCGCCCAGACCTCCACGAGCACCGCATCGACCTACTCGTCAGACTGATCACTGCCCACTAGCGCTACCGATCTCGGCTGGTGCAGCCGATCTCGTCGCTCGTCCAACACTGAACCAGCGTGCCGCTCGGGCCGGGGGTCAGCAGCCGAGACTCGCCGCAGTCGCAGTCCTTGCCGCTGGGCGGCCGCAAGGTGACCGAGGCGGCGTACCTGTCGACGAGCTTGCGTCCACGGTAGACCTGCAGCTCCACCAACTTCCCAGACAGGTCTCCCGGGATCCCGACCGCCGGCCACGCGTCCCGCACCGAGCGGATCGCGTCACAGCGGTTGTCGACGCAGGTTCTGATGCCCGTCGAGCCCACCTTGAGCGAAGTCACGTAGATCTGCAGTCCCGGCGCACACGGACTGCAACTGATACCGCTCGAGCACGCCACCACCGCGAGCATCAGGGTGACTGATCCGATCAGCGTGCGGCGCATCCCTCATTGTCAGGTATCAGGCGTTCCACTGGTGGACGGCTGGGGAGCCGCGGTCCCAGCCGAGGATGGAGACGGTGGCTGTGTTGAGGACGAAGTGGCGGCCTTCGGTGACGTCGAGTTCCAGCCAGCGGGCGGTCAGGGCGCGCAGGGCGTGGGAGTGACCGAAGACGAGGACGTCGCCGTCGACCGCGGCGATCTTCGCGTTGACCCGGTCAAGACGCGTTGAGACCTGCTGCGGGGTTTCACCGTTCGGCGTGGGGTAGGCCCAGACCGTCCAACCGGGGACCGTCTTGCGGATCTCCGCGGTAGTGATGCCCTCGTAGTCGCCGTAGTTCCACTCGACCAGATCATCGTCGACCTCCGCATCCGCGAAGCCGGCCAGTTCCGCCGTACGCCGGGCACGCTGGCGCGGGCTGGTCAGCACCAGATCGAACTCCTGTCCCGCCAGCCGCTCCTTCAGCGACTTGGCGATCCGCTCCCCTTCCTCGGTCAGCGGCAGGTCGGTCGTCGACGTGTGTTTGCCCGACTTGCTCCACTCCGTCTCGCCGTGCCGAACCAGCCAGAGCCGGTCCTTCCGTTCCCCTGACTGCGCGTGTGTGCTCACCCCGCCATCGTCGCAGAAAGCCGGATCGACACCGGCCGAGCCCTTGACCAACCGCACCGGGACAAGGCAAGGTCGAAAACTGTAAGCGCTTCCACTTTTGGATGAGGAGACCGCGGATGCCCACCGGACCGACCGGCAGGCCCGCGACGATCTACGACGTCGCGGCGCTGGCGAAGCTGTCGATCGCGACTGTTTCGCGCGTCCTGCAAGGGACCGGCCCGGTGTCGGCAAAGGCGCGGGCGCGGGTGGACCAGGCGGCGAAGGAGTTGAACTACGTGCCGCTGCGGGCCGCTCGAAGTCTCGCTGTGCAACGGCACGAGGCGCACGGGCTGGTCCTGCCCGACCTGGCCGGTCCGTTCTACGGCGACCTGCTGATGGGGTACGAGCGATGGGCCGGTGAACACGGCCAGAGCGTGATCCTGACCGTCACTCACGGAAACCCCGATCCGTCCCGAACCCTCCGTGACCTGGCCAGCCGGGTCGACGGGATCGTTGTCCACGGCAACGCGCTCGACCTGCCCGCGATCCAGGGCTTGCGGCGGGCGAACGTCCCGATCGTCCTGGTGGCCCATCCACCGCTCACCGGCTGCGACTCGGTGCGCACCGAGAACGCCTCCAGCGCAGAACAACTGACCAGCCGACTCCTGGACGACGGCCACCAGAACTTGCTCTTCGTAGGCGACCCCGACAGCTCCTACGACGTCTCCGAACGCTACACCGGCTTCACCGCAGCACTCCGAGCCCGAGGCCTCGAAGCCCCAAAGCCAGAACGAGTCCCCCTGACAGAAGAAGCAGGCACAGCCTTCGCCACCAAGTTGCTAGAAGCAACTGATTGGTCTGCGGGGCGGGTGGACGGGTTGGTTTGTGCCAACGACGAATTGGCGTTGGCGATCGTGAAGGGCCTGGGGGACGGCGGTGTTCGGGTGCCGGGGGATGTGGTGGTGACGGGGTGGGATGACGTGATGGCGGCTCGGTATGTGTCGCCGGGGCTGACGACGGTGCGGCAGCCGATGGCTGAGTTGGGGCGGTTGGCGGCTCAGCGGTTGCACGAGCGGATCAGCGGTGAGCGGACACGGGCGCGGAACGACGTACTGGGGACGGAGCTTGTGCTGCGCGGTAGTTGCGGCACGGGACCGGGAGAAACACAGGTAGCACCATCAACCGGTTGAGGAGAAATCACTGATGTTCACCCAGACCACCCGCCGCCGACTGGTGATCGGCGGTGCGGCACTGACGGCGACCACGCTGGCCCTGGCCGGCTGCGGCCGCTCGGACGACTCCGGAGAATCAGCGCCGAAGGCAACGACCAGTATCAGCGACGGACCCGCCACCGGCGAGCTGTCCGTCTGGGCGATGGGCACCGAGGGTGAGAACCTGCCCAAGCTGACCGCCGCCTTCGAGCAGGCCAACCCGGGCGCCAAGGTCAAGATCACCCCGATCCCCTGGGACGCCGCGCACAGCAAGTTCACCACCGCGATCACCGCGCAGACGCTGCCGGACGCCGCGATGGTCGGCACCACCTGGATGGGTGAGTTCGCCGATCTCGACGCGCTCGACCCGACCCCGGCCGGGATCGACACCAGCGGCTTCTTCGAGGGCGCCAACGAGACCACCAAGGTCGGCGGGACCAGCTACGGCGTCCCCTGGTACGTCGAGACGCGGCTGGTCTACTACCGCAAGGACCTGGCCGCCAAGGCCGGGATCACCACGCCGCCGACCGACTGGGACGGCCTCAAGGCGATGGCGAAGGCGATGAAGGAGAAGGCCGGAGCGAAGTACGGGATCAATCTGCAGCCGGGCGGAACGGGATCGTGGCAGACCGTCATGCCGTTCGCCTGGTCGGCCGGGGCGGAGATCACCACCGACGACCAGAAGCAGTTCACCTTCGACACGCCGGAGATGCAGGAAGGGCTGAAGTACTACCAGAGCTTCTTCACCGACAAGCTGGCCGGGATCGACCTGCCGGCGAACCAGACCGAGGCGCAGTTCGTCAGCGGTGAGGTGCCGATGTTCATCTCCGGTCCGTGGATGGCGGGCTCGGTAGCCAAGCTCGGTGGCGACAAGATCAAGCCGAACATCGGCGTGTTCCAGCTGCCGAAGAACAAGACCGCGACCTCGTTCGTCGGCGGCAGCAACTTCGTCGTCTTCAAGAACAGCAAGAACAAGGACAGTGCCTGGAAGCTGGTGAAGTGGCTGTCCGACGCGAAGACGCAGGCGCAGTGGTTCAAGCTGTCCACCGATCTGCCGGCGGTGAAGAGCGCCTGGGAGGACCCCAGCATCGCGAGTGATCCGCTGCTGCCGGTGTTCGGCAAGCAGCTCGAGGATGCGAAGGCGCCGCCCGCGATCGTGAGCTGGGAGCAGGTCGCGGCCGCGTTCGACGCCGAGGTGGAGAAGATGGCCAAGTCCGGCCAGTCCCCCGCCGACACCGCCAAGGCGATCCAGACCAAAGCAGCGTCGATCGGCACCGGCGGCTGATCGACAATGAGCTCAGCAACACTGAAAGCTCCGGGGCAGCCGAAAGATCTGACCCCGGGGCCGGCGGAGCGGCGCGGCCGGTCGGGTGCTGCAGGGAGGCAGACGGCGGCCGCGTGGATTCTGACCTTGCCGTTTGTCGTGCTCTTTCTGGGATTTACTGCGGGGCCGGTGCTTGGGTCGTTGGGGATGAGTTTTACCGATCTGAAGCAGCGTGATCTGCGGACGCCGTTCGCGGTGAACGGGGTCGGCTTCGACAACTACCTGCGGGCTTTCCAGGACGAGACATTCCGCAAGGCGGCGCTCAACACGGCGTACTTCGTCCTGGTCGGGGTGCCGTTGACGCTCGTCCTCGCGTTGGCGGCGGCGCTCCTGCTGGACCGCGGCGTCAAGCGGTTCCAGAGCCTGTTCAAGGTCGGCTACTACCTGCCGGTGATCACCTCGATCGTCGCCATCGCGGTGATCTGGCGGTTCGTGCTCGCCCCGGAGGCCGGGCTGCTGAACACGGTGCTGTCCTGGGTCGGCATCGACGGGCCGAACTGGCTCGCGTCGAAGACCTGGGCGATGCCGTCGCTGATCATGATGGCGGTCTGGCGCAACTTCGGCTCGGCGATGATCATCTTCCTGGCCGGTCTGCAGGGCATCCCGCAGTCGGTCGAGGAGGCCGGCCAGCTCGACGGTGCGGGCTCGTGGCAACGGTTCCGGTACCTGATCCTGCCGTTGCTCCGGCCGACCGTCCTGTTCACCAGCGTCACCACCGGGATCGGCTACCTGCAGTTCTTCGAGGAGCCGTTCGTGATGACGCAGGGCGGGCCGCTGAACAGCACGGTGTCGGTGTCGATGTACACCTACCAGCAGTTCGGCTTCGGCAACTACGGCCTGGCCACGTCGATGAGCTACATCCTGTTCGTCGTCATCGCGGTCGTGACCTTCATCCAGTTCAAGCTGCTGAGGGAGAAGTGATGCGCCGGACCTGGTGGATCTACCTGATCGCGATTCTCGGGCTGGTCGCGGTGGCCGCGCCGTTCCTGTGGATGCTGCTCGGCAGTTTCAAGACCCAGGGCGAGCTGCTCCGGGTGCCGCCGACCTGGTTGCCTGAGGCACCGACCACGCAGAACTACGACAACCTGTTCAGCAAGGCGAACTTCCCGCGGTACTTCCTCAACTCGACCGTCGTCGCGCTGGCCGTGACGGCCGGCAACCTGTTGTTCTGCTCGATGGTCGGTTACGCGCTGGCGAAACTGAACTTCCGCGGCCGCAACGCGTTGTTCGTGCTGGTCCTCGGCACCCTGATGGTGCCGGGCGTGGTCACCTTCGTACCGCTGTTCGTCCTGGTCACCAACGCCGGACTGGCCAACACCTATCCCGGCCTGATCCTGCCGTTCCTGGTCTCGCCGTTCGGGGTGTTCCTGATGCGGCAGTTCTTCCAGGGCCTGCCCGACGACCTGATGGACGCCGGCCGGGTGGACGGCACCAGCGAGCTCGGCATTTTCGCCCGGATCATGCTCCCGTTGACCAGGCCTGCCCTGGCCACTCTCGGGATCCTCACCTTCCTCGGCTCCTGGAACAACTTCCTGTGGCCCTTGGTGGTCGCCCAGACCGAGGAGAAGTACACCCTGCCCGTCGCCCTGGCGCTGTACTCGACCGGCCAGAACGCGCAGAACTTCGGCCTGCTGATGGCCGGCGCGGTCGTGGTCGTCGTACCGGTGCTGGTGATTTTCCTGGTCTTCCAACGCCACGTCACCAAGGGCATCGCCATCACTGGCTTCAAATAACTCTCTGGAGGCTCCGATGACCGCCAACATCAGCCGACGCACGTTACTAGCAGCAACAGGCACAGCGGCCCTCGCCGGTTCCGCCGGCCTCACCACCAGCTCGTACGCCGGTACGCCCGATCCCGCCGCTCTGCTGCGGGGTGGGTGGCGCCCAAGTCGCCAGGACCGGGCTCTGGTCGGCCGCTGGGCCCGGGACACCTGGCGCAGTCTGGTCGCGATGACCGACGAGAAGACCGGCCTGCCCGCCGACAACATCGGGGAGTCCGTCACCAACCCGGTCCGCAGCGGGTACACCTCGCCGACCAACATCGGCGGCTACCTGTGGAGCACGATCGTCGCGCGCGAGCTCGGCATCATCTCGCCGGCCGAATCCATCCGGCGGCTGCGGCAGACCCTCACCACGATGTCCCGCGTCGACCATCACGAGCCGAGCGGGATGTACTTCAACTGGTACGACGAATCGACCGGCGAGGTCCTGCGGGTCGATCCCGACGGAACCAAGGCGATCACGCCGTTCGTGTCCAGCGTGGACAACGGCTGGTTCGCGGCGGCCCTGATGGTGGTCCGCACCGCGGAGCCCGCCGTACGCCGGCTGGCCGGCCAACTGCTCGCCAAGATGAACTTCGCCTACTACTACAACCCCAACGCCCGGCCCGGGCTCGGAGCGGGTCTGATGCGGGGCGGCTTCTTCGAGACGCCGCCGCCGGACGAGGCGACCGACAAGGGCAACCACGCCGGTACCGGGCCGGACGTGTACTACCGCAAGTTCCACTACGACACCTGCAACACCGAAGCCCGGATCGCGCCATACATCGGGATCGCTCGCGGGCAGGTGCCGCCGCAGCAGTACTTCGCCACCTACCGCACCTTCCCGGACACGTGCGACTGGTCGTGGGTCGAGCAGAAGCCGGTCGGCGTTCATCGGACCTACCTGGGCATCGACGTGTTCGAGGGCAGCTACTCGTACCGCGGAATGCGGCTCGTCCCGTCCTGGGGCGGCGACATGTTCGAGTCGCTGATGCCCGACCTGTTCGTCCCGGAGTCGAGTTGGGCGCCGCGCAGTTGGGGCATCAACCACCCACTGACTGTCCGGGCGCATATCGAGCACGGGATGGACGAAGCGAAGTACGGGTACTGGGGCTTCTCGCCGGCGAGCAACCCGAAGGGCGGCTACTCGGTCTACGGTGTGGACGCGATCGGGATGGACCCGGGTGGCTACCCCTCGGATCTCGAGGCGACCAACTTCGACGCGGGGTTCGACGGTTGCCGCGAGGGGACCAACCCGAACCCGACCTACGGCGACGGTGTGGTGACGCCGCATGCCGCGTTCCTGGCGATGCAGTACGCGCCGCGGCAGGCGCTGGACAACCTCAGCCGGATCGAGTCGACGCTGCACGCGTACGGCGGTGGCGGGTTCTTCGACTCGGTCGCGGTGAAGTCCGGGCTGATCGCCCGGCGCTACCTGTCCCTGGACCAGGCGATGGTGATGGGTGCCATCGGCAACGTCTTCGCCGGTGACCTGATCCGGCGCAACTTCGCCGTCGGCGACGTGGTCCGGCGGGTCCGCCCGCTGATCGCGATGGAGCAGTTCACCGCCGGCCTCGACTGAACCAACCAACGGGAGTCACCTGTATGCAGAGCAATGCGAAGGCCGACTGGGACGAGCGGATCACCCTGCGCAGCGACGAGACCCGCGTGGTCGAGTTGCCCGACCTCGATCCTCCGGCGTCGGTGACGGCGGTGGGCGGGGTCGGCCAGGTGACGGTGGACTGGTCACCGGTACCGGGCGCGGTCGGCTACGTGATCCTGCGCGGCCTGGACGACTGCTCGCTCGAGCCGGTCGACCACCACAGCCGCGACATCCTGTCGGTGCCGGCGCCACCGTATGTCGACACGACCGGCACGCCCGGTACGACGTACCGGTACGCGGTGGCGAGTGTCCCCGAGGTGACCGTGCACGGTCGGCCAGGTCCGTGGGTCGAGGCAACTGCTTTGGTTGCCGATGACAACCTGCCTGGTGTCCGGGTCACTGTGGATGCGGTTGCCCACGGCACTGAGTTGCCGCGGCCGTGGGTGCCGATGGTGGGGAGCGAACGGCTCAGCCAGCTGCTCTGCAAGGACCTCACCGGTGGTCGCGAGATCGGGGTCGAGCTGGAGCAGGCGTTACGCCGGATGCACGACGAGCTCGGGGTCCGGACGGTCCGGGCGCACGCGATCTTCCACGACGACACCCGGGTCTACACCGAGGTGGACGGCGTACCGGCGTACGACTTCGCGGTGGTCGACGCGATCTACGACAAGGTGCTCGGGCTCGGGTTGCGGCCGGTGGTCGAGCTCGGGTTCATGCCCCGAGACCTCGCGGCCGACCCGTCGAAGACCGTCTTCGAGTACGGCGCGATCATCTCGCCGCCGAAGTCGTACGAGCGGTGGCACGACCTGGTGCGCGCGCTGGTCGAGCATCTGGTCGAGCGGTACGGGCTGGACGAAGTACTGACCTGGGACTTCGAGGTGTGGAACGAGGCGAACCTCGAGGTCTTCTGGTCCGGCACCAAGACGGAGTGGCTACACCTGTACGACGTGACCGCCGCGGCGGTGAAGTCCGTCGACGCGCGGCTGGCCGTCGGCGGTCCGTCTTCGGCGGCGGCCGGGTGGGTGGACGACCTGCTCGCGCATGCGGCCTCGAGTGGTGCGGCCGTGGATTTCGTGACGACGCACACCTACGGGAGTCCGCCGCTCGACGTACGGGCGTCGCTGGAGCGGCACGGGTTCGGCGAGGCGCGGATCCTGTGGACCGAGTGGGGCGTGACACCGACACACTTCAACCCGATCAGCGACTCGGTGTTCGCTGGGGTGTTCCTGCTGCGCGGGATGCGGTCGGCGGCCGGGCGGGTGGACGCGCTGGCCTACTGGGTGGCGTCGGACCACTTCGAGGAACTCGGCCGGCCGCCGCGGTTGCTGCACGGCGGCTTCGGGCTGCAGACGGTCGGCGGGCTGGCGAAGCCGCGCTTCCACGCGCTGTCACTGCTGAACCGCCTCGGGCCGGTCGAGCTGCCTGTGGTCGTTGATGGCGACGGGGGCGGGAGTCTGGTGGAGGCGTGGGCGTCCCGCGGCCGGGACCGGATCGCCGTACTGGTGTGGAACCTGACCCTCGACCAGTCCAAGGCAGACGGCGCCACCGACCTCACCCGGGAGATCACCCTGAGTTTCCCCGGCGTCGATCCCAGCTGGCAAGCAACAGCCACCTGGCTGTCCGAGGACTCGGGCAACCTGGTGGCAGAGGCAGAAGCTTTGAAAATCGGCGACTGGCCGACCGACGATCAGTGGCGGCTGCTGGCTGAGCGCATCAAGCTCCGCAGTACGCCGTTGGAACGATCAACAGAAGAAGTAACGCTCACCCTGCGGATGCCCAGCGCCGTACTGGTCGAGCTCCGCCCAACTAGCTGAGTGGGGTGGGGCGGGCGGGTTGGTGGCCGCCGCGGGCTTCCAGGTAGCTGTTCTTCGGGACCATCACCTTGCGCTTGAACAGGCAGACCACGGTGCCGTCCTGTTTGTAGCCCTTGGTCTCGACGTAGACGACGCCCCGGTCGTCCTTGGACTTCGACTCCCACTTGTCCAGCACGGTGGTCTCGCCGTAGATGGTGTCGCCGTGGAAGGTCGGCGCGACGTGCCGCAACGACTCGATCTCCAGGTTGGCGATCGCCTTGCCGCTCACGTCGGGCACCGACATGCCGAGCAGGATCGAGTAGATGTAGTTGCCAACTACAACGTTCTTGCCGAACTGGGTGGTCTGCTCGGCGTAGTTGACGTCCAGGTGCAGCGGGTGGTGGTTCATCGTGAGCAGGCAGAACAGGTGGTCGTCGGACTCGGTGACCGTCTTGCCGGGCCAGTGCTTGTACACGGCACCGACCTCGAACTCCTCGTAACTGCGACCGAACTGCATCCCTGCTCCTTCCGCTGACCCCGTCCCGCGGCCCATGCTGCCCAATCGGAGCCCGCAGCGGCAGTACCTCGCCGCGTGGCCTTCCTCTCAGCCGCGTCACGGCCCCGGGAGAGATACGTCACCCGGAGGTGAGCGATCGGTAAGGGCCTGCTGTTTCCCTGGTCTTCTGGGGCCGCTGGAGCCGCCTTGGAGGCTCCGGACTGGGAAGGAACAGCATGCTGCGCATTCACTTCACCGCCGAGGACATCGCCCGGACGACGCTGGCCGCCGAGCCGGACCCGCTCTGGGAGGTGCTGCTGAGCCTGCACATGCTGCAGGTCGAGGACGGCCCGCTCGCGTACGGCGCCTGGCGTCAGCGGATGCGCCGCAGACTCCCTCGGGAGGTCGTCGGCCCGCTGGCCGCGCTGGCGCCGCCGGTGGGCTACTCCCCCGACTTCCTGACACCGACGTCCCAGTCGAGCGAGTTCGGCGAGGCGGTGGACCTGATGCTGTCGACGCCGCGCCACCGGGTCCGCAGGGATCTGTCGCTGCTGAAGCCGAACCGTACGTCGGTCACCTGGGTGCGTCAGCTCGGCGAGGCGCGCCCCGAGAGCCTGCATCGGCTCGGCCACTCGGTGCGGGTCTACCATCGGTCCGCACTGGCGGCGTACTGGCCGTCGTTGCGGTCGGCTGTGCAGGCGGACAACCGGTACCGGATGCACCAGCTGACCACGGGTGGAGTCGGGTCGATGCTGACCGGGATCCACCCGCAGGCGCGGTGGCAGGGACAGGTCCTGGAGATCCCTGCCTTCCCGGACGGGGAGATGCGGCTCAACGGCCGGGGTCTGCGGCTGCAGCCGTCGTACTTCTGCTGGAAGACGCCCACGAAGCTGATGGACGACCAGCTCCCCCCGGTCCTGGTGTTCCCCGTCCAGTACGCCGGTGGGCTGCTGCACAAGGAGCGCTCGAGCGAGGACACCCAGGAGCGCCTGGCCTCGCTCGTGGGCCGGACCCGCGCGACCGTCCTGGCACTGACCGTCGAGGGCGCGACCACGACTCAGTTGGCCCGCTCCTGCAACATCACCCTGGCCACGGCCAGCCACCAGACCGCCGTACTACGGGACGCCGGGCTGATCGTTTCGCAGCGCCGGGGCAAGTCGGTGATCCATCAGGCGACCCAGCTCGGGCACGCGTTGCTGGAAGGTACCGACCCCTGGTCAGGTAACACTGACCTGCATGAGTCCCGTCTTCCGGCTGCTGGGTCCCATCGCGGTCCTTGAGGAGGGGACCGAGGTGCCGATCGGGGCACCCCGGCTGCGGAACCTGCTGGCCGCTCTACTGGTCAACGCGAACCAGACCGTCACGTTCCCGGAGTTGGTCCACTGGCTCTGGGGTGGTGAGCCGCCGACCCGGCCCCAGCGCGCCCTGCACACGGCCGTGTCGAGGCTGCGGGCCGTCCTCGGGCCGGAAGCCCGGCTCCAGACGGTCATCGGCGGCTACCGTCTGGACGTCGAGGACCACCAGCTGGATCTTCTTCAGTTCCGGCTGCTGGCCGCTGCCGGCAGCATCGAAGACCTGACCGCGGCACTACGGCTGTGGGAAGGGGAGCCGCTGACCGGCACGCTGGACTACCCCGTCGTCCGGGACCAGCGAGCAGTGCTGCAGGAGGAGTGGCTGCGGGTCACCGAGCAGCTGATCGACGAACGGCTCGCCCTGCGCGAGCACAACCAGCTGGTACCGGAGCTGACCGCACTGACCAAGCAGTACCCGCTCCGCGAGCGGTTCTGGGCCCAGTTGATGCTCGCCCTGCACAACTCGGCTCGGCAGGGTGACGCACTGGCGACGTACCACCAGGTGGCTGCCCTGCTGCGGGACGAACTGGGTGTCGATCCCGGTGAGGAGATCCGTCGCGTCCACATCGCCGTGCTGGCCGGGCAACAGGCGGAGCAGCCAGCGGCCCCGGCCGAGTGGCAGGTGCATCGGCAACTCCCGCTCGACATCGGGGATTTCGTAGGCCGTCAGGACGAGGTGGACGCGATCGTGGGCCGCCTGACGAGCCCTGCCGCAGTACCGGTGGTCACCATCAGTGGGCCGCCGGGTGCGGGCAAGACGGCGCTGGCTGTGCGGGTCGCTCACCGGTTGCGGAGCAGGTATCCCGACGGGCAGTGGTACGTGCGCCTGGACGGCGCCGGTGACTCCGAGAGGGACCCGCTGGAGGTACTGCGCTCGCTGTTGGAGTTGGCCGGCGTTGAGGCGATGACAGGTGATGTCGACACGCTCTCGGCCCGGTTGCGCTCGATCCTGGCCGACAAGCGGGTCCTGATCCTGCTCGACGATGCCAAGAACTCACCGCAGGTCCGGCCACTACTGCCGGGCTCACGGGACAGCGCAGTACTGGTGACGAGCAGGAACGAGCTGGCCGGGTTGAGTGTCCTGGACAGCGCACTGGGTACGACGGTCGCAGTACTGGAGTTGGCCGAAGCTGTGGAGCTGCTGCGGGCCGTACTCGGGTCTGAGAGAGTCGATGGCGAGCTGCCGGCGGTAGAGGAACTCGCCAAGCTCTGCGGCTGCCTCCCCCTCGCCCTACGGATCGCTGCCGGCCACCTGGCGCAGCGCTCAGAGGACTCGATCGCGGCGTACGTCGAGGAGCTCCGGGGCAGCAACAGGTTGCTCGCGCTGTCCGTAGTCGGTGAACCCGACGCAGCCGTCGAGGGCGCGTTCGCGCGTTCGTACGAGGGCCTGCTCCCCGACTCCCGACACCTGTTCGCCCTCCTGGGACTTGTGCCCGGTCCAGACGTGACAGTCCCGACAGCCGCCGCGCTACTCGGCACGGGAACGCAGGAGGCCGGCGCACTCCTCGACAGCCTGGTCAGCGCCAACCTGCTGGTCCGCCAAGCCGACCGGTACCGCATGCACGACCTCATCCGCCTGTACGCCGAACAGCGTGCCGAGGCGGAGCCGGAAGCCCAAGCGGCCTGGCTGCGACTGTGTGAGTGGTACCTGTCGACCGCTGACGCCGCCACTCGCTTCGCGTACCTGCCTGCGGTCCGGCTGACGCCTCAGCTCGGCTCACAGACCTTCAGCGACCCCGACGAGGCGCACGCCTGGCTCGAGCAGGAGGAGGCGGGCCTGGTCGCCATGATCAAGCGCGCTGCCGAGCGCGGACCGAATCAGGTGGCCTGGCAGTTGGCCGACATCCTCCGCCACTACCTGACCATCAATCATCGGCTGGATGCGTGGCAGGCAACGGTTCTGGCCGGGATGGCGGCGGCCAGGAGCAGTGGCGACCTCGGTGGGCAAGGGGCGATGCTGCACAGCCTTGGAGCGCTGCAGTTCGTCAGTGGCGACAACGCTGCAGCCATCGAGCTGGCCCGTGAGGCTGCGGAGTTCTATGCGCGGGCGGGGTTCACCCTGGGGTACTCGGCACTGCTCTGCAACCTGGGCATGGCCTACGACGACATGGGCCAGTCGCTGAAGGCCGCGGAGCTGCTGAAGCGGGGAGTGGCCGGTCTGCGCGAGCACGACCGCCCCGGAGCTCTGGCCAACGCCCTGAACAGCCTCAGCAATGCGCAGTGCAACCTGGGCGACCTGGCCGCGGCACTGGCGGCCGCGGACGAGGCGGTCGCCATCGCGCCCGACAACCGCAGCAGGACGGTGGCTCTGTTCAACCGCGGCGTGGCCCACCGGCTGCTGGGAGACCTGACCCAAGCAGAGACGGATCTCAGCGAAGCCGCGCGGTCGGAGGACGAGTCACTGCCGCAGCAGTACGAGACCGCCTTGCTCTACGCCGATCTGGGCTACCTGGAAGAGGCCGAGAGCTGGACCAGAAGGGCACTGACCCGCAGCCACGGCAACGGCCGGCCGTGGCACGAGGCCGCGGCTCTGAACGTGCTGGGAAAGATCTGCAGCCGGCGCGGCCACTGGAACGACGCTGCTCGCCATCACCAGGCTGCCCGCGGTATCGCCCGCAGTAACGGCCACCAGGCCACGGTCGCGGAGTCCGTGCTCGGCCTGGCCGAAGCCGACCTGGGGAGGGGGCAACCGGAGCGAGCGGCGGAGCTGGCCAAGCAGGCGTTGCAGTCCGCCCGCCAGCTCGGCCATCGCATCCTCGCCTGCCGTGCCTTGCTCTTGCTCGCCGTGCTGGAACCCGCCGCCGGCCACGCCACCGAAGCGGCCAGGATCCAGGAGGAGACCGGTTTCGTCCCCGGTGCAGCTAGTTGGACTGCTCCGGCAGCCGAGGGGCGACCTCGCCCTTGAGGGCCAGCTTGGCCAGGTGGTTGCGGGCCTCTTCGGCGTACTTGAAGTCGCACAGGACGTCGTACGTCGTCGCCACCACCGCGGTGCGCGAGGTGAAGTCGCGGCGGCCGCCGAGCTGGGCGTAGCCGATCGCGCCGAACGCCATCCCGAAGACCGCGCCCAGCACCACACCGGTGATCACGGCCGCCAGCCAGCCGCCGTTGCCGCTGGTGAACAGTCCGAGCAGTACACCGACGAACAGGCCGAACCAGGCACCGCTGGCCAGCCCGGCGGTGAGCGCCCGGCCCCAGGTCAGCCGCCCGGTGATCTTCTCCACCTGGCGAAGGTTGTTGCCGACGATGGTGGTGTGCTCGACCGGGAACTTCTCGTCCGAGAGGTAGTCGACCGCTCGCTGCGCCTCCCGGTAGGTGTCATAGGTCCCGATCGTCAGACCGGTGGGTCTGGGGTCCATCGAGGGCATGCCCTGCGTGGTCATCGTCGTTCCTCTCCGCTTGCTGGCAACTCCATCATTGCCGACGACTGGTGACGGGCCGTTGATAGCCTCGCCTCGATGACCGGATGGAAGTGGGACATGGGCGCGACACGCCGGGTAGGACGCGTCTTCACCCGGCGTCCCCCGGGTCCCGGCGCACCTCTCGACCTGGTCGGCAGCGGCAAGCTGGACGGCGCACTGGTCGACTGGGCGTACTACCGGGACGGCCGCCGCGACACCGGGACCGCGTCGTACGTCGACGCCCTCACCCGGGCCAGACACGGCGACGGCTTCGTCTGGATCGGTCTGTTCGAGCCCAACGAGCGCCAGCTGGCAGTGCTCGGCAGTGAGTTCGGGTTGCACCAACTGGCGCTCGAGGACGCCACCGAGGCGCATCAGCGGCCGAAGCTGGAGCGGTACGGCGAGACGCTGTTCGCAGTACTGAAGACCGTCCGGTACGTCCCGCACGGCGACCTGACCGCCACCAGCGAGGTGGTGGAGACCGGTGAGGTGATGGTCTTCTGTGGTCCCGGCTTCGTGATCACCGTGCGGCACGGGGACCACGGCGAACTGACCGGCCTACGGCAGCAGCTGGAGAAGGTGCCGAAGCGTCTGGCGGCCGGACCGGGCGGCGTACTGCATGCCATCGCGGACCATGTGGTCGACAGCTACCTTGCCGTCGCGGCCGCAGTACAGGCCGACATCGACCTGATCGAGGTCGACATGTTCAGCCCGCGGGGCTGGCGCAACATCGACCGGGTGTACCAGCTCAAACGCGAGGTACTGGAGCTGAAGCGGGCAGTGGCGCCCTTGACCGGGCCGATGCGCGCTCTGTCGACGCAGGAGCACCCGCTGATCGGCGACGAGACCAGGAACTACTTCCGCGACGTCGACGACCACCTGCTGCGGGTGAAGGAGCAAGTGGTCTCGTTCGACGAGCTGCTGAGCTCGATCCTGCAGGCCGGGCTGGCCCAGGTGCAGGTGTCGGAGAACGACGACATGCGCCGGATCTCCGCCTGGGTGGCGATCCTCGCGGTGCCGACGATGATCGCCGGCGTCTACGGGATGAACTTCGACAACATGCCCGAGACGACCTGGAAGTACGGGTACTACGGCGTGCTGGTGCTGATGCTGACCGCCTGCACGGTGCTCTACCTGTTGTTCAAGCGCAATCGGTGGCTCTGACCACTCACCGCTACCTCTTGGCCGCACTACCGGTTCTGCGGCCGGTTGGCAACCTCTTGCCATGGCCGCCACTGGCCCGCCCGAGTGTGACTCAAACGGTTGTGTGCTCTGGAATAGACCTGATTCAATCGGCCCATAGCGTTCGGTCAGCGACCAGCCACGATCCGCGACCGACGGCAACCGGGGGCGCCGGGACGCTGAGGATCAGGGAGGGTTCCGTGCTACGTATTCATTTCACGCCACGTGACCTCGCGCGGACGACCGTCTCGACCAAGCCGGCGCCGTCGTGGGAGATCCTGCTGAGCCTGCACATGCTCCAGCACTCCGAAGGCCGGCTGATCTTCGAGGACTGGCGCCGCTCGATCCGCACCAAGGTGTCACCGGACCAGATGCGGCTGCTGCTCGAGCTGACCCCGCCGAAGGGCTACTCCCCCGACTTCCTCACCCCGGCCGCGTCCGCGCCGGACTTCGAGACCTCGCTGGAGCTGATGCTGTCGACGCCGCGTCAGCAGTTGCGCAGCCAGCTGCAGTTGCTGAGCAGGTACCGGCCTGTCTCCCCGTGGACCCGCGAGCTGGCCCAAGGCGAGAGCAGTGCCCTGCACAAGCTCGGCCGGGCGATCCGGTCGTACCACGATGTCGCCATCGCGCCGTACTGGAAGTCGATCGGCACGCACGTGTCTGCTGACCACGCGCATCGCGGTGAAGCCCTTGCCCGGCACGGTGTCGACCGGTTGCTGTCGACGCTGCACCCGCGCGTGCGCTGGGTGGCGCCGGTGCTGCAGGTGCTGGACATGCAGGACCGCGACCTCTACCTGGACGGGCGCGGCATCGAGCTGCAGCCGTCCGCGTTCTGCTGGCAGGTCCCCACCAAGCTGCAGGACCCCGAGCTGAAGCCGATCCTCGTCTACCCGATCCAGCACGCGCCGGGCATCCTGCGCCATACAGCACCCGACTCGGCGGTCTCCTCGGACGTCCTCGGCTCCCTGCTCGGCTCGACGCGCGCCGCCGCGCTGGAAGCCACAGTGACCGGCTGTACGACGACCGAGCTGGCCCGCCGCTGCAAGATCTCCCCGGCCGCGGCCAGCCACCAGGCGACCGTACTGCGGGAGGCGGGGCTGATCACCACGCGGCGCGTCGGCGCATCGGTCCGGCACGAGGTGACCCAACTGGGCATCTGGCTCCTGTCCGGCCACGGCTCCGGCAGCCTCCGCCCGGGCGACGCCCCGCAGTACCGGCGTACTGAGGCTTACAGCTTGTAGTCCTCGAGCAGACGGCGGCCGATGATCATCCGCTGGATGTCGGCCGTGCCCTCGCCGATCAGCAGCATCGGTGCCTCGCGGTAGAGCCGCTCGATCTCGTACTCCTTGGAGAACCCGTAGCCGCCGTGGATCCGGAACGAGTCCTCGACCACCTGTGAGCAGTACTCACTGGCCAGGTACTTCGCCACGCCGGCCTCGAAGTCGTTGCGCGAACCGGCGTCCTTCTTCCGGGCCGCCTTGACCATCAGCTCGTGCGCGGCCTCGACCTTGACCGCCATGTCGGCCAGCCGGAACAGCACCGCCTGGTGCTCGGCGATCTTCTTGCCGAACGTCTCGCGCTGCTGGGCATAGGAGATGCCGAGCTCGAACGCCCGCCGGGCCACCCCGCAGCCGCGCGCGGCCACGTTCACCCGGCCGACCTCGACCCCGTCCATCATCTGGTAGAAACCCTTGCCCGGTACGCCGCCGAGGATCTGGCCGGCGTCGATCCGGTAGCCGTCGAAGATCAGCTCGGTCGTGTCGACGCCCTTGTAGCCCATCTTCTCGATCTTGCCCGGCACGGTCAGGCCCTTGTCGACCTCACCGAACCCCGGCTCCTTCTCGACCAGGAAGGTGGTCATGTTCTTGTAGACCGAGTCCGAACCCTCGTCGGTCTTGGTGAGCACGGCGACCAGGTTGCTGGTGCCGCCGTTGGTCAGCCACATCTTCTGGCCGTTGATCACGTAGGCGTCGCCCTCTTCGGCCGATGCAGTCTTGACGGCCTTGGTCTTGATCGCGGCGACGTCGGAACCACAGCCCGGCTCGGACATCGAGAACGCGCCCCGGACCTCGCCGGTCGCCATCCGCGGCAGGTACTTCTGCTTCTGCTCGTCGGTCCCGTGCTGCAACAGCATGTAGGCGACGATGAAGTGCGTGTTGATGATGCCGGACACGCTCATCCAGCCGCGGGCGATCTCCTCGACGCAGAGCGCGTAGGTGAGCAGCGACTCGCCCAGCCCGCCGTACTCCTCCGGGATCATCAGCCCGAACAGGCCGAGCTCCTTGAGGCCCTCGACGATCTGGGTCGGGTACTCGTCCTTGTGTTCCAGCTCGGTCGCCACCGGCAGGATCTCGGACTCGACGAAGGCCCGGACCGTCTTCAGGATCTCCTCCTGGATGTCGGTGAGTCCCTCGGTCTGCTGCAACCTGCTCATCAGCGGCGCTCCTTCCGTCGGCCCGCGACCCCTGGTTACGGCACTACTCGTGAGTATCGCGGCTCCCAGCATGTCCGCCCAGCCCAACACCCGCTGTGACACCGGCCACCCCCACACAGTCACCTGCCTCACGCCGGTACTACGAGGCGCGGGGTTGCGGGGGGCTGGTCAGTTGCGGTTCCAGCCGGTGCCGTCTCCGTCGCCGTCGCCCTCGTCCTGGTTCCGCAGGGCGCTGCCGATGACTGCGAACCAGGCGGAGATCTGCGGGGTGGAGTGCCAGCGGCCGTCGCGCTGAGCCTCCAGCAGCCGCTGCCTGGCCTGCTGGAACTGCCTCGCGGCCTGCTCGACGTCATCTTCCTCAAGCGCCTTGGCCGCCTGATCCAGATCCTTCGCAGCCTCGCGCGCGGTCTTCATGCCGCGCTCCTGCTCGTGCTCCCGCAGCAGCTGCGCCAGCAACCGCAGCGACTCCGGTGAGCCGACCCGCGGAATCGAAGGCTTCTTGGTAGCGGTCTTCTTAGGCGTCGGCTTCTTACTGGGCGTCTTACTGGGCGTGGGCGTCGGAGTCGCCTTGGGCGTCACCACCACCTTCGCAGTCACCGACGGAGTAACCGGCGGAACCCCACCCGCCTGCGCCGGCGAATCAGAAGCCACCCCCTGCCGCAACAACACAGCAATAACGACCCCCACAACCACCACGCCAGCCGCAACCCCCGCCTTGACCAACGCCCCGCGCCGCCGCTCCTGCTCCACCGGCTCGTCGCGCTCTTCAAACGCCCTAGCCGGCAATATCCCGGCCGCAGGCGGAGCCGCCGACACGACCGCGTCGGCGTAGCCGGCTTCCGTGCTCGCCCCTTCGGCGTCCGCTCCTGCGGAGCCCGCAAGCGCTGGGCCGTCCTGGCCCGCCCCACCCGCGTGGCTCGCGCCCGCGGCTCCGAGCGTCGGCGCGGGGAGCGTCGGGAGAACCCGGGTGCGGGTGTCTGCTGCTGCTCCTCCAGCAGCCGCGCCGTTCAGGTAGGCGGCGACGGCGGCTGCTGAGGAAGGGCGGGTTGCTGGGGCTTTGGAGAGCAGGCTCATGACGAGGTCTGCTAGGCCGGGGGCTGTTTCGGTCTGGCGTACTGGGGGTGGTGGGGTGTCCAGGTGTTGGTGCATGACGTTCATGACGTCTTCGCCTACGAAGGGTGGGGTGCCTTCGAGAAGTTCGTAGAGGACGCAGCCGAAGGCGTACCAGTCGCTGGCTGAGGTCGCGCGTTCGCCGCGGACCTGCTCGGGCGAGACGTAGCCGGCCGTGCCGAGCAGTACCGGCCCGGTGGAGCCGTCCATGCCGGTTGCCTGGGCTATGCCGAAGTCGGTCATCTTGAGCGTGCCGTCGGGCGCCAGCAGCAGGTTGCCCGGTTTCACGTCGCGGTGGACGATCCCGGCCGCATGTGCCGCGTCCAACGCACGAGCACCCTGCAGTGCGATGTCAGCTACGAACTGGTCCGGCGGCAACCCCTTGGAGCGCAGCAACTGCGCCAGGTCCGGCCCGTCGACGAGTTCCATCACCAGGAAGACCTGGCCGTTCGCAGTACCGACGTCGTAGGTCGCCACCACGTTCGGGTGGGTCAGCCGGGCCGAGGCGCGTGCCTCGGTGCGGAAGCGCTCGACGGCGTCCACGGGGTCGCCTTCCAGCCGGCGCAGCAGTTTCACCGCCACCGGCCTGGCCAGGACCGAGTCCTCGGCCCGCCACACCTCGCCCGCGCCGCCGCGCCCCAGCGGGGCCAGCAATCGATAGCGCCCCGCGAGTACCTCGCCGTTCACACCCAACACCTCACAGTCAGCCGATCGCCGCCCTACCCTAGGCGGCAGCCCCGCCGAGTGCGAGCGCGCGACGATTTTCCGGCGCAAGACTTTGCGTTTCGGTGCCGGCACGGTTGCAGTGGGTCAGCGCCGGCTCATCATCCGGAACTCCCGCGGCGACAGGTAGTAGGTGGCGGCGAAGCAGCGGGCGAAGTACGACTGGCTCCCGAAGCCTGCCCGCTCGGCGATCTCGGCCACGGAGTACGTGGTGGTGTGCAGCAGGGTCGCCGCGTGCTGCAACCTGAGGTCGGTGATGAATCTGACCGGGGTGGTGCCGTCGTGGCGGCGCATCTCCCGGGCCAGGTGGCCGGCGCTGACATTGGCCAGCTCGAGCATCCGTGGCAGGCCCACGCGCAGATTGTCCTCCTGGCGCATGGCCCGCTGGGCCGCGCGCAGCCACGCCGGCTTGCCGCCCTCCGGCGCATCGGTGACCGGTACGACCAGCAGGAACAGGTCGGTCCAGAACTGCAGCAGATCGAGTGGGCGCGGCTCCTCCCGGGTCCGCAGAAGGGCCGTTTCGAAGATCGCGACGAGCTCGGGGAGCCGCTCTCCGCCCGCGCGGAAGACCGGCGGGCGGGGCGCCAGATCCCACCTCCCGGCAGGGTCCAGGTGACTCAGCTCGGCATACGTCTGCCAGCTGCAGACCGGGAAACTGACATTGACGAACTCCACCCCTTCGGCCTCACGTCCCGCCATCGCGTGCTCGTCGGTGGGACGGACCAGCACCACGTCTCCGGGGTCCAGCGGTACGGAGCCGCTGGTGAGCAGGTGCTCCCCGCTGCCGGACAGAACCCCCATCAGTTCGTAGAAATCCTGATGCGTGTGCCGCACCGAGTCGTGCGGATCCGGCCCGTACCAGACCCGCGCCGCGTTGAAAGGCCGGCCGAACGCCTCGAGCTCGAACCTCAGGGTCAGCACCATGGCAGAAAAATACAAACACTGGCCCGCCTGCTGCTAGCCTCTCACCGGCCCGCCGCTGACGCTCGTCACATGCGTCGAATACTGATCGTCATCGCCCTCCTGATCGCGCTCGTCCCGCCCACGGCGGCCGAAGCCTCGACGAACCTCGTCCGGAACCCTGGCTGGGAGTCCGGAACCCATCCCTGGATCGCGCTGGGTGGCACGGTTGCCACCGGCGGCGCCCGTACCGGCACCTCAGCCGCAAAGTTGTCCGGCGGCGAGGCGACGTTCGAACAGACCGTGGACAACCTGCTGCCCAACACGACCTACACGCTGACCGGCTGGGCCAGGACCGACAGCCAGGGGGTCTGGATCGGTGTCAAACGGTACGGCGGTACCGAGACCAATGTCCGGATCACCAGTCAGACGTACACCCGGGGAGAAGTCACCTTCACGACCGGGAGCACTTCCCATTCGGCCGTGATCTACTTTTACAAGAACGACATCGGCAACACCGCCTTCGGCGACGACTTCGACCTGGTCCCCACGGCGACGCTGGGTCGCGAGCACGCGGCCAACGGCGGATTCGAGCAGGGCAGTCAGAGCTGGAGCCCGATCAACGCCCGCGTGGTCGACAGCAACGCCCGGTCCGGGACGCGAGCCGCCCAGTTGTCCGGCGGGGAAGGCACGTTCGAACAAGTGGTCACCGGACTGTCCGCCAACACCACGTACCTGCTGACCGGCTGGGGGAAGACCGACAGCGCCGAGGTCTGGGTCGGGGTGAAGCGCTTCGGCGGTGTGGAGACCAACCAGAAGATCACGTCCAGCACGTACACGAAGGCGACAGTCACCTTCACCACCGGGCCCACGAACACGTCCGCGGTCATCTACTTCTTCAAGTACTCGATCGGCAACACCGCCTACGGCGACGACTTCAGCGTCCAGCCGGTACCGGCCACCCTTCCGCAGGCGTGGACCGAGAACGCGCTGACCAGCGTCTTCCCCGGCTCAGGACGGTCGGCGACGGCCGGCAACGGGATCTCACTGGTTGCCGCGCGCAACGAGTACGAGTCCGGGCAGGTGGTGCTCAGATCGCCCGGCGCGTTCAGCGTGGACAGCGTCCGGCTGCCCGATCTGCTGGCCGGGACTAACAAGATCCCGGCGAGCGAGCTGCGGTACCGGTTCGTCGGCAACATCTACTTGCCCCACAATTCCAGCAACGTCAGCGGAACCGTGGCGAGCGCGCCCGGATACTTCCCGGAGTACCTGCTGAACGACACGACGCGAACCGTGCCGGGCAACACCAGCCAGTCGATCTCACTCACGGTTCACGTGCCCCGGGACACCCCACCCGGCATCTACCAGGGCACCGCCCAGGTCGTGACCACTGGGGGGACCGTCTCCGTACCGGTGCAGGTCGAGGTGGCGAACGTGACGCTGCCCGACTCCGCCCAGGGCGCGGTGAACTATGCGAACTACACCTACATGTTCGGCTTCCAGCGCGGCCCCGACGACGTCAAGCAGATCTACAACCTGACCAAGTACTCCACGGCGTGGTGGGCCCTGATGGACAAGTTCGCCGCCGACATGGTGGAGCACCGCATCAACGCCCAGTGGATCCCGACCATGGACCTGCTGATGGACGGCGGCTCCACGATCCAGCCGGACGGCACCGTCGATTTCCGCTGGGAACGCTTCGACCAGGTGGTCGACTTCCTGATCAGCCGCGGCGCGGCCAAGCGGTTGCTGTCCGAGAACTTCCTGCTGAAACCGGCCGATGACCGGTACGCGGTCTGGGGGATGCGCAACACCGGAGGCACCACCACCGTCACGTATCTCGACTACGGCACCGCTGAGGGCAAGAACTTCGCGGTCAAGTACCTGGACGCCCTGCGACTGCATCTCAAGGCGAAGGGCTGGTACGAGAAGTGGACGATGAACCTGGGCGACGAGCCATGGTCGGCCGCACACCTCGCCACGATGCGACAGGTCTACGACGAGCAGATCTCGGTCCGGATGCCCGGCGTCCCGGTGTCGTCGCCGCACGGCTACTCCACGCCGGACCACCAGACGACGTTCAGCGGCCGGGTCAAGGTGCTGGTCCCCCTGCTGTCGGCCTACGAGGACAACCGTGCGTACTACCAGGCTCGTAAGGCCCAGGGCGACGAAGTGTGGACCTACATCTGCATCGTTCCGCAGGGTGACTACTACAACCGGTTCATCGACCTGCCACCAGCCAGGCTGCGGCTGATGAACTGGTACAACTTCCGCGAAGGCGTCACCGGCACCCTGCACTGGGCGTACAACAACTGGCACGAGGATCAGGCGAACTTCCCGACACCGGGTGACGTGACCATCGTCTACCCCGATCCCGAGCACGGCACGATCATGAGCAGCTTGCGGCACGACACGATGCGCGACGGCGTCGAGGACTACGAACTGTTCGCCATCCTGGCCCGCCGCAACCCGGCAGCCGCTCAGAGCCTCGCCACCACCCTGGCCCCGACCGCCAAGTACCAACCGGTCGACCCAGCCACCTTCGCAGCCCGCCGAGCCCAACTCGTCCGCGCTGCCGCAGGCGGGTGAACCCGGTGACATCGCTGTCAACCCCGGCTAGGTTGGCCCCTATGTTGCGCAGACTGAGTTTCCTGGTCGCCGCCGGACTTGCCGCGGCGACCCTGACCTCGACCACCGCGGGCGCCGCGCCCGCCGCACCGGCCGGGACCCGGCCACCGACCGTGCAGTGCGAGTTCACCCCGACGCCGGAGAACCCGGCCGCCAAGCCGGTCACCATCCCACCGGCGACCGCGGTCGCGAAGGGGACCGTCGACGTGTTCTTCGCGACCAACTACGGCTCGTTCGTGGTCCGGATGGATCGCGCGAACGCGCCCTGTGGCGTGTCCAGCTTCGTGCACCTGACCAACAGCCGGTTCTACGACAAGACCCAGTGCTTCCGGCTGACCAACTCCGCGCGGCTCGGTGTCCTGCAGTGCGGTGACATCTACCGGCAGGAGGAGGGCGGACCGGGGTACAAGTTCCCCGACGAGGTGACCGGCAAGGAGACCTACCCCCGCGGCACCGTTGCCATGGGCAACCAAGGTCCGGGAACCAACGGCAGCGAGTTCTTCGTCGTGCACTCGTTCGCCAACATCCCTCCGAACTACACCGTGCTCGGCCGGGTGATCCACGGGATGGCCACCTTCGACCGGATGGTCAAGGCCGGCATCGCCGACCCGGACCTGGACGGCCCGCCGGTCCGGCCGATCCGCATCCTCAAGGTCCTCGCCTTCGACTGACGCCGGCGGTGGCCGCCGGCCGGTAACCGGCGGCGGCCACCCGGGCGGTCAGTCCTCGGGCTTCCAGACGTTCGTGCGGGTCATGCCGGCGGCGCGGCCCTTGGCGGAGATGACGAGGGCCATCTTGCGGGACGCCTCGTCGATCATCTCGTCGCCGAGCATCACCGCGCCGCGGGCGCCACCGGCGGCCGAGGTGTAGTGGTCGTAGGCGTCGAGGATGTTCTCGGAGTGGTCGTAGTCGTCCTGGCGCGGCGAGTAGACCTCGTTCGCGGCGGCGATCTGGTCCGGGTGTAGGACCCACTTGCCGTCGAAGCCGAG
This sequence comes from Kribbella sp. NPDC023855, assembly GCF_040639475.1. NCBI lineage: Bacteria > Bacillati > Actinomycetota > Actinomycetes > Propionibacteriales > Kribbellaceae > Kribbella > Kribbella sp. NPDC023855. Next base: position 243,908 of record NZ_JBFAAA010000010.1, on the reverse strand, counting down.
CGCGGCCGAGCGGCTCGCCACCCGGCGGAAGCCGTCCAGCTCCTTGATCTGCAGGTACGGCCCGTCGATCGCCTGCTTCCCGTACGCCCGGGCGGCCATCAGGATCTGCATCAGGATGTAGTGGTAGGCGTCGCCGACGTCGTACCCGGGCGGCTGCTCGCCGACCACCAGCGACTTCATGTTGATCGAGGCCATGAAGTCGGCCGGGCCGAAGATGATCGTCTCGACCCGCGGCGAGGCGGCCGCGATCGCGTTCACGTTGGTCAGGCCGAGCGCGTTCTCGATCTGCGCCTCGATTCCGAGCCGGCCGGGCTCCAGGCCGTGCACCTTCTCCAGCTGGGTCAGCAGCAGGTCGAGCGCGACCACCTGCTCGGCGGTCTGCACCTTCGGCAGCATGATGCAGTCGAGGTTGGCACCGGCTCCGCCGACCACCTCGATCACGTCGGCGTAGGTCCACTCGGTGGTCCAGTCGTTCACCCGGACCACCCGCGTCTTGCTGCCCCAGCCGCCCTCGTTCAGCGCGGCGACGATGTTCTTGCGCGCGTCCACCTTGGCGATCGGCGCGACCGAGTCCTCCAGGTCGAGGAACACCTGGTCGGCGTCCAGGCCCTTGGCCTTCTCCAGGAAGCGCGGGTTCGAGCCGGGCGTCGCCAGGCACGAACGCCTGCTCCGGAAGGCCTTGCCGGTGGTTGTCTCGTCAGCCATCGCCGCATCCTCAAAGGTCGGTTACCCGTCAGTCACTCGCAGCGTACGGCGAAACCACCCGCTCGGCGCCGGTGACATCCCTCACGCCAGTCGGCGATGTGGTGGGGGTCACCGGAAGACAGCGACCCCGATGTGGGTAATGATCGTGCAGTGCTGGAGCCACTCGGTCTGACCCGCGCTGAGCAGGACCTGTATGAGCGACTCGTGTCCAACCAGCCGCTGACGCAGGCGGAAGTAGGCGATCCGGTCGCCGCCGACCGGCTGGTGGCACTCGGCCTGATCACGCTCATGCCGTCCGACCCGCCGCGCTACCTCGTGCTCCCGCCGGACATCACCCTGGAGCTCCTGGTCCGCGACCGCGAGCTGGAACTGGCCAAGGCCCGGCAGGAGACCGTCCTGCTCGCCACCCGCTTCCACACCAGTACTGCGCGCCACGAGCCGCCCGAGCTGATCGAGGTACTGCGGGGCGAGGCGGAGATCGCCGACGGGATCGAGCGGCTGGTCCGCAGCGCCAAGGGCGAGCTGTCCTTCTCGGACGCGCCGCCGTTCATGGAAGACCCGTCACAGGTGGACCAGGAACCGCTGGAGAAGCTTGCCGAGATGGACATCACCATCCGGATCCTCTACGACCGGACCCGCTCGGTGGACCGGCCGGGGCGGCTGGCGGCGCGCGTGCGCGGCGTCAACGACGGCGAGCAGGCCCGGGTCGGCGACGTACCGCTCAAGATGCTGCTGACGGACGGGCCGATGGCCTTCGTCCCCATCGACGTCAACGCGACCAAGTACACGGCCGGTCTGCTGATCCACGACCCGGTCCTGGTCGCCGGGCTGCAGGGCCTGTTCGAGCAGCTCTGGAGCCGGGCCATTCCGCTGGCCACCTACGCCGGGCAGTCGAGCAGTGCGGACGAGCCCACGGACCAGGAGCGAGACTTGCTCGCCCTGCTGATGTCGGGGCTCACCGACAGCGAGTCCGCCGCCCAGCTGGGCTGGACCGAGCGCAGTGTGCGGTCAAGGATCGAGCGGATGCGACTACGGCTGGGTACCGACACCAGGTTCCAGGCGGGCTACCAGGCTGTACTGCGGGGATGGTTGGACCCACATGACGGATGACCTGAGCGTGCTCGGGCTGACACCGGCCGAGCACGCGGCGTACCGGGCTCTGGTTTCGCATGAGCCGGTGGCGGACAGCGACGCGGTGACAGCCCTGGTGGACAAGGGGCTGGCGACGCTGGTGGACGGCGTCCCCGTCGCTGTGTCGCCGGACATCGCGCTGGAGGTGCTGCTGGTCGACCACGAGCAGCGGCTGCGGGAGGCCCGTGAACACATCGCCGCTCTCAAGGTCGCCTATCGCAAGCATGTGACCAGGCCGACGCCGACACTGATCGAGTACGTGAGCGGTGTGGCGGCTGTCCGTCAACGGGTTGCCCAGGTCCAGCAGGCGGCGCGGTCCGAGGTGCGTAGGTTCATCCGGTCGCAGCAAGCGCCTGTCGTGCTCCATGTCGAGTGCAGGACCATCTACGAGGCCGCAGTACTGCCGGCGGACGCTCCTGCCGAGGCGCGAGTGGTACCGGTGCTGCCGCTGGAGTTGTACCTCCTCGACGAGCGGCTGGCGCTAATAGTGCTCGGGGAGGATCGTGCGGCGATCCTGCAGCCGTGTGGGCTGCTCGACGCCTACCAGGAGCTCTTCGAACGGCAGTGGGAGCGAGCGCTGCCTGCTGTGCCGGACGATGCGGCAGAGACGCGTCTGCTGATCTCCCTGCTGCTGTCGGGCTTCTCGGACCACGCGATAGCGCAGGAGCTCGGGGTCAGCCCGCGGACGGCTCAGCGCAAGCTGGCGGCGCTACTGCACGACCTGGGTGCCCACACTCGGTTTCAAGCGGGAGTGCAGGCTGCCATCCGTGACTTGTGACACCCTGTGCAGGTGACGACTGACGAGGCTGTTGCAGAGATCGCCGGGGTGATGAAGAAGGCCGGCCTCGTCTGGTTGTCGTGGAACGGCGGCCGGCCCGCCCCGGCTTGGTTCGCCACAGTTGACGGTGCGTACGTAGTACTGGCTGACAGGGCTGGGAGTGCTGAGCAGCCGCTGCCCGGGTTGGCTGAGGCGGGCACGGCTGAGGTCGTAGTACCGGCCAAGCCTGCGACTAGTCGGCTGGCGGGCTGGAAGGCCGCAGTACGGCGGCTGGAGCCCGGCAGCGAGGAGTGGACCGCCGCAGCCCAGGTACTGCGAACTGAGCGGCTCAACGCCGACGGTCTGGACACTCAACTCGACCGCTGGCAGTCCGAAGCCGACCTGCTCGTCCTGGAACCCACCGGCGAAATCACCGAGGCCGCGGGCCGGTACGACGACCGCCTGCGACTGGAGACGCCGGCAGGCAGTCCTGCCACCACTCGCGGCAAACGCCCGCTCACCCTCCACCGCCGCTCCAGCCGCAGACCCAAGCTCACCTGACGGTCACCGGGCGCCGGGACAATGTACGGAGTTTTACTCCTGGGGCACTAGCCTCAGTGGCATGAGCGGATCACCGTCGCGCGTTTACATCGCCCGGCTGGCCGGTCTCCCGGTGTACGACCCGAACGGGGACCAGGTCGGCAAGGTTCGCGACGTCGTCGTCATGCTCCGGCAGGGGACACAACCGCCGCGGGTGCTCGGGCTGGTGGTCGAGGTGTTCACCCGGCGGCGGATCTTCCTGCCGATGACGCGGGTGACGTCGGTCGAGGTCGGCCACGTGATCACCACCGGGCTGGTCAACATGCGCCGCTTCAAGCAGCGCACCACCGAGGTACTGGTGCTCGGTGAGCTGCTGGACCGGACCGTGACGATCCGCGAGTCGGGTACTGAGGCGATTGTCTTCGACCTGGCGATGGAGCAGTGGCGGACCCGCGACTGGGTGCTGTCGAAGGTCGCGGTGACCGAGGGCGCCAAGCGGTTCCGGCGGCGCCGGGGGCAGTCGCACGTGCTCGACTGGGCCGATGTGAGCGGCTTCGCGCAGATGGAGGAGGGCCAGGGCGCGACCCACATCCTGGCCGCCTTCGAGTCGATGAAGCCTGCCGACCTGGCCGGAGTACTGCACGAGCTTTCGCCCAAGCGGCGCAAGGAGATCGCCGCGGCGCTGGACGACGAGCGGCTGGCCGACGTACTGGAGGAGCTGCCAGAGGACGACCAGGTGGAGATCCTGGCCGGCCTGGACACCGAGCGGGCCGCGGACGTGCTCGAGGAGATGTCCCCCGACGACGCGGCCGACCTGATCGCGGAACTGCCGACCGACACGGCCGAACGGCTGCTGACCCTGATGGAACCGGACGAGGCCGAGGACGTTCGCCGGTTGCTGACCTACGAGGAGCGCACGGCCGGCGGGCTGATGACGTCCGAGCCGGTGATCCTGCCGGCCGACGCGACCATCGCCGACGCGCTGGCACACGTCCGCAACGCGGAACTGAGCCCGGCCCTGGCCGCGATGATCTACGTCTGCCGGCCGCCGCTGGAGACCCCGACCGGCCGGTTCATCGGCGTCGGCCATATCCAGCGGCTGCTCCGCGAACCGCCGTCCGCGCTGGTGTCCGTTGCCCTGGACACCGATCTCGACGGGCTCCGGCCGGACGACAGTTTGCATGCCGTGAGCAAGTACCTCGCCACCTACAACCTGGTGGCGGCGCCGGTACTGGACGACGAAGGCCGGCTGCTCGGCGCGGTCACCGTCGACGACGTACTGGACCATCTGCTCCCCGACGACTGGCGCGAACCCGATCAGCAGGAGGTGGACGGCCATGCCCCGTGACGACCGCAGTACCGACGAGCGCCGGTTGACCCGGCCGGCCGCCGACCGGCTGGACATCCCGCGCGAGCTGCGCCGGACGATCGTGCGCCGGCGCGCGTACGACGCGGACGCGTTCGGCCGGCTGTCCGAGCGGATCGCGCGGTTCCTCGGCACCGGCCAGTTCCTGGTCTACATGACCGCCACCATCGTCTTCTGGGTGGTCTGGAACATCTTCGCGCCCGAGCACCTGCGCTGGGACCAGTACCCGTTCATCTTCCTGACCCTCGCGCTCAGCCTGCAGGCCTCGTACGCCGCTCCGCTGATCCTGCTCGCGCAGAACCGGCAGGAGTCGCGCGACCGGGTCCAGTACGAGCGCGACCGCGACGTGGACGCCCGGACCCGGGCCGACATGGAGTTCCTGGCCCGCGAGATGGCCTCCCTGCGGATGTCCGTCGGCGAGGTCGCCACCCGGGACTTCCTCCGCTCGGAACTGCGTTCCCTGCTGGCCGAACTGGAACTCAAAGACCGCGAGGACGACCGGGTCTGAGCGCACGGCCTGAGGCAACTCAGCACCGCGGCCGGTGTTGGCTCCGGCTACGTCGGCCACCAGGCGGCCTTCCGGCGGGACGGGTTCTGGCGACCAACTCGACAGCCGCGAGACCACCGTGGGCCTCACCGACCGGGTGGTGCTGCTGGCCGCTCTGAAGGCTTTGCCAGAGCAGTGAGCTCGTCGTGGGATGCAGCGTCTGCTGGGTCGGCGGGATGCCAGGTGTCCAGCTCGGCGAGGCAGCGGGCTGAGTATTCGAGAGGTGCTCGCCGGTGGGGTCTGCGAGGGTGTAGCGGTCGAAGTCGCCGAGCAGGAAGAAGGTGACCGCCCGGCCGCGTGGGGTGCTCGTCGAGGTTGCTGGTGGTGCGCAACTGCGCCAGCAGGTTGCGGTCGTTGCGCGGGCTGAGCGTCTTCTCCCGCCACTTCTCGAGCGTCGCTCAGCACCCCCGGTCATCCCGCGACCCTGTCGACCGCGAGGGCTCTCCCGACCCGCCGTCGAGGTTAGGGTCGCCTTGCCGGACCTACGTCACATGGACCGGAATGGGTGGGTGTGCGGGGAGCACGTAGCCTGGTGGGCATGGCCCCAACTGCTGACCAAGTGACCGCCGCACTCGGTGGCGTCATCGACCCGGAGATCAAGAAGCCGATCACTGAACTCGGCATGGTCGAATCCGTCGTGGTGAAAACCGACGGCGTGGTCGCGGTGAAGATCCTGCTGACCGTCGCCGGCTGCCCGATGAAGGACACGCTGCGCCGCGACACCACCGCCGCCGTCAGCGCCCTGGACGGCGTGACCGGGGTGGAGATCGAGCTCGGCGTGATGTCGGCCGAGCAGCGCGCGGCCCTGCAGACGCAGTTGCGCGGAGGGGTGGCGGAGAAGGAGATCCCGTTCTCCCGGGCCGACTCGCTGACCAAGGTGTTCGCGATCGCGTCCGGCAAGGGCGGCGTCGGCAAGTCGTCGGTGACGGTGAACCTGGCCGTCGCGATGGCCGCCAAGGGGTTGTCGGTCGGCGTCCTGGACGCCGACATCTACGGTCACTCGATCCCGGCGATGTTCGGGGTCGCCGACGAGCGGCCGACCGCGGTCGACGACATGATCATGCCGGTGCCCGCGCACGGCGTGAAGGTGATCTCGATCGGCATGCTGAAGCCCAAGCGCGACCAGGTCGTCGCCTGGCGCGGGCCGATCCTGGACCGCGCGCTGGTGCAGATGCTGGCCGACGTCTACTGGGGCGACCTCGACGTCCTGCTGCTCGACCTGCCGCCGGGCACCGGTGACATCGCGATCTCGGTCGGCCAGCGGCTGACCAGCGCCGAGGTCATCGTCGTGACCACGCCGCAGGAGGCCGCCGCCGAGGTGGCCGAGCGGGCCGGGACGATGGCTCAGATGGTGCACCAGCGCGTGGCCGGCGTGATCGAGAACATGTCCTTCCTGCCCTGTCCGCACTGCGGCCCCGAGCACCGGATCGAGATCTTCGGCTCCGGCGGTGGCGCCCGGGTGGCGGCCACGCTGTCCCAGCGCCTCGGGTACGACATCCCCCTGCTGGGCGAGGTGCCACTGGACGAGCGCCTCCGCAGCGGCGGCGACATCGGCGAGCCACTGGTCAAGGCGGACCCGGACACCCCGGCTGCCCTGGTCCTCGGCCAGATCGCCGAACGCCTGGGCGGCAAACCCCGAGGCCTCCTGGGCCGCCAGTTGGGCCTCTCCCCCGTCGGCCGCTGACCACCTGCCGCGATCGAGCGCGCCGCGGTGGAGAATCCTGGGCTGGTGACTGATCGGCTGCGGTTGCGCACCTGGCGGGACGACGAGGTCGATCGGATCACGAGCGCCCGGACCAACCAGGCGACTGCCCACTTCCTGCCGTTCATCCCGCAGCCCTTCACCGCTGAGGACGCACGGTTCTGGCTGAAGGACATGGCCGAGCAGGCGGCCGCCGGTCTCCGCTTCAACTGGTGCTTGGCTGACCTCACGTCAGACGTTGCCCTGGGCAACCTCACGTTGTTCAACCTGCGCGACGGCGAGGGCGAGATCGGTTACTGGCTGCATCCCGAGGCCCAGGGACGAGGTCTGACCGCCGAGGCGGTGCGAGGGGTAGCGCGATGGTTCTTCGCTCCTTCCCCCGAGGGCTTCGGGAGCCGGCGCCTGGTGATCCGCACCGCCGCCACCAACCTTGCTGCCCGCCGAACTGCCGAAGCAGCCGGCTTCCGCCACGTCGACACCGAACGCGAGGCCTTCGCCCTCCAGACCGGCGGGCCGGACGACCGCGTCACCTACGAACTCCTTGCACCGCACCCGTAGCCCCCGCCGCTGACGGCGAGGGCTACGGGCTGTTGGGATCTACTTCAGCTTGTAGGCGGAGATGACGGATTGGTCGGTGGTGTTGCCGGCTCGGTCGACCAGGTGGGCTCGGAGCGAGACCGTCGGGCCGGCCGGGGTGATGAAGGCGGCCTGGTAGCCCTTGGTGGTGCGGGTGACCAACGCCTGCTTCCAAGTGGTGCCGTTGTCACCGGAGACCTCGACCTTCAGCGACTTGAGGTCCGTTGCGCCGTCGACCACAACCGGCAGCACGGTGACCTTGGTTCGGTCCGCCAGATTGTCGCCGTCGACCTTGGGCTGGAAGCGGACGGTGCTGATCGACACCGGCGTCGCCTGCGTGGTGGCCGCCGAGGTGAAGGTCGCGGTCAGATCGGCACGCGTCGCGAACTCTGTCCGTGACTGCGTTCCGGTGGTCACCAACTTGTACGCCGCCTTGCCGGCCGGCAGGCCGTCGGCGATCAGGTGCCAGTGGCCGTCATTGCTCGCCACCTGGACACCGTCCCGGTACAGAGTGATGCTCGCCGAATCCATCGCGGTACTACCGTAGTTGCCCTCGGCGTCACCCAAGCTCCCGGCCAGCACCTCCAGCATCGTGCCTGTCCGCGCAGCCCAGAAGACGCGCGGGCCGAACGCGGCCGTGTTCCACCGCTCCTCGTAGGTCCGTCCGGCGCGGTACATCCGCGGCGATACGCTCTCCTGACTCCAGTAGTACTCCGGCGGGAAGCCGTCCGACATGGCGTCCGCCGCACCGAGCCAGCCGTCCGGGATTTCGTCGTAGTAGTAGCTGACCGTCCGTTTCTGGTCGAACCTGATGCCGCTCGCCGCTGGGGCGATGCCGGAGATCACCGGCCAGACGAACCGCACGGCACTGCCCCCGGACGTGGCGTTGATCGTCGAGGTCACCGTCGCAAGGTCATCCGGCCGCGCGACGCGCTCGAAGCCAGTGGCGAACACCCCCGGCTGGGTTCTGGCCAGCTGGTACACATAAGGCGTGTTGGTGAAGCGGCCGTCCGCACCGCGCTTCGCCAGCTGCGACGTCACGTAGCCGGTCAGCTGCGCAGCCGGCAGCGTCGGACCGGTGCCGAGGGTGTACAGCGCATCCCGGGCCACAGCCATCCCCAACGAGAAGCGTAGTGCGCCGGGCGTCGCCGACTGCCGGGTGAAACCAGCCTCGGTCCTCACCTGTTCGGCATCCGCCGCGGGCGCGCTCTGGCGCACGGGCTTGGCCAGCCGGGCGTCGAGGACGACGGTTCGATCGGCGTCGAGGGTGACGCTCGGAGCGGCCATTTCGTAGATCGCCCAGTCGTCCGCGGCGCGCTCGTGCTCCAGGAAGTGCTCGACGACGTAATCCCCCTTCGGCAGCTTGACCGTCAGCGTGCCGTTGGTGTCATAACGGGTCAGCTCGGGGTTGTCGACGTCGATGATCGCCACCGGGTAGACCGACGGCGCACCGGCCGGATCGATCGTCTTCACGGTCAGGTTGTAGCTCTCGACCTCCTTCTCCACAGCGACCGGTACGCCGATCGTGTGGCCGCCGCCGGTCGCGACGATCCGGCCGGAGTAGAAGCCGTCCGGCCCGGTGTGCTTGGTGTTCGACGTGACCTGGACCGAGGCGGTCTGGCCGGCCGGCACGGTCACCGTGGTCGCGCTCAACTGCAGCGCACCCGCGGGTGCCGGGCTGCCGGCCGCGTCGTTGAAGGTCGCCGCCAGCTGCAGCGTGACCGCCTCGTCGCCGAGATTGCGATAGGTCAGCGTCTTGGTGACCGGCTCGTCGTCGGTGTGCGGATAGGTGGCCAGCCCGAACGACACATTGCCTTCCACCGCGACCACGTTCTGCTTGACCGCAGCGGCGACGTCGATCCGCCCGGCCCCCTGCTGGACCGCCGTCTGGTCCGCGGCCGCCTTGGCCGATCCCATCAACGTGCTCTTCAGCTCGCCCGCCTTCCACGCCGGGTGCTGCTGCATGAGCAGGGCCGCCGCACCAGCGGTGTGCGGGGCAGCCATCGACGTACCGGACAGCTGCAGGTACTGCTCGCCGACCGGCTCGCCGATGATCGAGTCCTTCGCCTTGGCGGCGACGACAGCGACCCCGGGCCCGGTCACGTCCGGCTTCAGCGCACTGTCGCCGACCCGCGGTCCACGACTGGAGAAGTCGGCCAACTGGTCCTGCTTGTCGACCGCTCCGACGGTCAGCGCGGCGTCCGCACTGCCCGGTGAACCGACGGTCCGGGCGGCCGGACCGGAGTTGCCGGCCGCGATCACGAACAAGGCTCCGGTCTCCGCGGTCAGCCGATTGACGGCCTCTTCCAGCGGATCGACCTCCGGGGTGTCCGGACCACCGAGGCTCACGTTGATGACAGCGGCCTTGACGTCCTTGGCAGCCCACTCCATCGCGGCCACGATCGCCGAGTCCGGACACTGGCCGAAGCCGTCACAGACCTGGCCGTCGTACAACCTCGCGTCCGGCGCCACACCCTTGTACTTGCCGCCCGACGCGGCACCGGTGCCCGCGATCGTGGACGCGACATGCGTGCCGTGCCCGAAGTGATCGCCGGCCTCGGCATCGGTGAAGTTCTTCGCCTCCACCACCTGACTCGCCAGATCCGGATGCGACGCGTCGATCCCGGTGTCGAGGACGGCGACCTTCACGTCCTTGCCGGTGTAGCCGGCCTCCCACGCGGCCGGAGCACCGATCTGCGGGACCGTCTGGTCCAGCGTCACCTGACGCATGCCATCCAGCCAGATCTTGGCCGACCCACCCGGCTTCGCCAGGAAGGCGCCGGCTTTCGCCTTGTCCACCGCCAGGGCCGCACCCTTGATCGACGGCAGCTGCCGCTTCACCTTCGCCCCCACCGGCGCGCTCCGCTTGGCCGCCCCGTCGTACGTCGCCAGCACGGGGATCACCGTGGACGACGCGTCGTCGTACCCGGCCTTGATCAACCCGGTCACGTCGAACAGCCGCTTGTCCAACCGTCCGGCGCCGATCGCCTTGGTCACATCGGACGGAATCACGTACGCGTGATCCCCCGAGCGATAGGTCTGGAAGCTGACCCGGTCCCGGCCGGCTCCGCGTTCGATCGACTGCTTCGCCGGATCCCCGCCGTGCAGGACGACCCGGTCGCCGGTGATCAGCGTGACGTGGACGTCTTTCCCAGCAGGGGCAGGGGGTTTGCCGGCTACCGGCGCCGCACCTGCCTGTGCGGTCACCCCGGACAGTGCAAGACCCGCGATCGCCACAGCGGCGATCGCGGGTCTCGTTCTCGAACGTCGAGCCATGTCAGGCCCTCCCAGATCTCGGTCGGAGTCAACGGACCAAGACGGATGGACCGAGATCTGAGGTTGCATGCCGCAGCGGATTCGACGTTAGCTGAATCACCGGCGTCCGCCGAGGCGGTTCAGGTCAGGGCGTCGTCCAGCTGACGGCGTCCAGGTAGACCGCACCGGTCCAGCCGGGATTGTCCACCTCCACGCCGATGTACTCGATGCTGGTGACGGCCGGCACGGTCAGCGTGAGCGTCGTCCAGGCGCCCGGCGTCAGCACCTTCTCCTGACCGAACCGCTCGATGAACGAGCCGTTGTTGCCATCGGTGACGTAACCCTTGGCCTCCACCGGGTGGGTGGCACTGGCCGGCAGGTACACCTTGTAGGTCACGACCGAGCCGACCGCGAGACCGGTCAGGTCCGAGGGCGAGTGATAACCGGCGTACTGCTCACCGGTCTGCGGCAGCTTCAACGACCGCGTGCCGGCGAACTTGTACGTGGTCGAGGACGAAATCGCCGTACCGTCCCAGTCGACCGCCCACCCCTGGACGCCACCACTCTCCCAGCCGAACCCGGAGTACGCGGCCCAGGCCTGCCCACTGCCCGCCGCCATCGCGCCGAACGTCAAGGCAACTGCCGAGACGACCCCGAAAACCCGTCGCAACCGAAAAGTACGCATGACAGATCGCATGCAAAACCCCCCTTTGTCGATACATCCCCCGGAGCATCAGACAGCTCCCCGTCATCGATCTTCCTTGCTCACAAGGGCTCTGGCAACAGCACAAGCCCGCTCGCCGGAAGGTCAGTCGTTTGCTGTCCTGCTTGCGCTTTCGCCGCTCGGCAGGTGCTGGCGCCTGCCGTGGTAGCGGGCGGCGTACGCGGTCGGAGGTTCGCTGAACATGCGGGTGAAGTCGCGCGTCAGGTGGGCCTGGTCGGCGTACCCGAGGGTGTCGGCGAGTGTGGCCCAGTCGATCGGCTTGGCTTCGTCCATCCGGTCGACGGCCTCCTGCAGGCGGTAGCGGCGGATCACCCACTTGGGCCCCACACCGACATGCTCGGCGAACAGGCGCTCCAGTTGGCGGACGCTGAGCTCGAGGTGCCTGGCGAGGAGATCCACTCGTTGGATGCCCGGCTCTGTGGCGATCGTTTCGACAGCTGCGGTGGCGAGGTCTGCTGAGGGATCGGATGCCGGTAGTCGCTGCCGGAGCATGGCCTCGATCAGCGGGATCTCCGGACGATCCGGTACGCCGGCGAACACTTCCGCGGCGGGCACGGATCGGTCCGTGATCGACCGCACTGCCGTGCCGAGGAAGGGCCGGAAGCAGCCGGGCCGAAACGTCACACCGAATGCGCAGCTGCTGCCGGCCAGCTCCCGGAAGGTGTGCCCACGAGACACCCCGTGAACTTCCGGGAGGCCGCCGCAGCGGTACGACAGGTTCACCTGTGGCAACGCGACGATCAACTGCCGGTACGGCGTTGTGTACCGCCAACTCACATGCCAGTAGCCCACCACGAACCGCGCGAGATCCTCGGACGGCTGGAAGAACTGATGACGCTGATGCCGCGGCCAGTCGAGCTCGCGCCTGTCGCGTTTGTTCAAGACAGCCATTTCGTCCCAGACCTAACCTGTCCGGCATGCATGGACACCACTTGATGATTCGAGCCGCCGCAACAACCGCCAAGGTGGTCGACGCGATCGAGCCCGGCCAACTCACCGCGCCGACCCCGTGCGCGGAGTACGACGTACGAAGCCTGATCAATCATCTCCTCTTCTGGGGCCCGTCACTCGAAGCTGCCGCTCACAAAGAAGCGCTGATGCCACCCGCCGCCGCGGAAAGCGACATCGACCTCACCACCGGAGACTGCACCGCCGACCTCGCCGACCAGCTACACCGGATCGCCGACGCCTGGAGCGACCCGGCGGCCTGGGAGGGGGTCACACCCCTAGGCGGCCAGGACTCCCCCGCCCCGCTGATCGGCGGCATGATCCTCGTCGAGCAAGTAATCCACGGTTGGGACCTGTCCCGCGCCACAGGCCAGCACCCCACCTACGACGAGGATGTCCTCGACTACGTGCACAACGAGACGCTCACCCATGCAGCGTTCGGCCGCGAAATGGGCCTCTACGGCCCGGAAATCCCTGTTCCATCCAATGCTGCGCAACTTGACCGGGCACTCGGTCTGACGGGGAGAAATCCTCAATGGACGCCTGCGTAGCCTCAGGTCGACGCGGTGCGGCGTTGGTAGATGGTGAGCAGGGTGCTGTCGCCGTACACCGTTGCTTCGCTGAGGGTCCACGCGGTCTTGTCCGGTGTCTGGGCCCAGAGCCGGCGGCCGTGGCCGAGGATGAGCGGTGAGGTCATCAGGTGGATCTCGTCGACGAGGTCGAGGGCGAGAAGGCTCTGGGCGAGTTGGATGCTCCCGGCAACGGAGATCTCACCGTCGACCTCTTGCTTGAGCCGGGTCACCTCCTCTGCCAGGTCGCCGCTCAGGACGGTCGTGCCTGCCCACTCGGGGTCGGTCAGGGTGCGGGAAACGACGTACTTGGGCATGGTGTTGTACTTGTCGGCCAGCTCGCCCTCGTACTGCGGCCAGGCTTTGGCGAACCCCTCATAGGTTTTGCGCCCGAGGAGCAGCGCGGCGGCCTGGAGCGATTCGGCCTCCTTGTACCGTTCGCCGTCGCCGCGATCGAACTCGAAGCTCCAGTTCTGGTACTTGAAGTCCTCTCCCCCGGGCGCCTCCACGACGCCGTCGACGGAGCTGAACTCGGTGAGGACGATCCTGCCCATCTCAGTTCTCCTTGATGAATGCGCGCAGCGCGGCGGCCAGTACGTCGGCGGTGGTCGAGTGCTCCTCACCGGGCACCGGCGTGAGGGTTGCGGTGGACAGATGCGCGGCGATGGCGCGGGAGCCCGCGGCCAGGGCCGGCCAGGTGTCGATCCCGTGCATCACCAGGACCGGGACGTCGATGTTCTTCCACAGCTCGGGACGCAGCGGCTTGCCCGAGAGTGTGTCGCCGACCTGACGGCCGTCGTAGGCGAGCGTGGGGGCGATGGCCTCGAGCCCTGCCCAGAAATCCTGCTCGCGCATCCCGGCGACTGCCTCGTCGGGCAACATCGCTGCGGCGGTCATGAACAGCGCGACCGCATCGCCCGGGCGGCCGTCGGCGATGGCCGCGTCGAGGCGCTGGACGTAGTCGTCGGGCAGCGGCGGGCGGGCGGCGTCGACGGCCGCGTTCGGCTCGAACAGCGCGAGCCGCGCCATCGGTACGCCGTCCTGGGCGGCGTTGAGGGCGAGATTGGCGCCGGAGGACCAGCCGAACACGGTCGCCGGGCGCCCCTGACCGGTCTGCTCGATGATCGCCTGAAGGTCCTCGAACTCGCGCTCGACGGCGTACGGAGAGGTGTCGTTGCTCTCGCCGCGACCGCGCCGGTCGTAGTTGATGACCAGGAACTCGTCGGCGAGCAGCTCCGCCGTCTCCTGGTTCAACGGGTTCGTGGCGCGATAGGCGGTCGCGCCGTCGATGATGACGATCGGGTCGCCGGCGCCCCACGCCGTGTAGGCGATGGTCGTGCCGTCGGCTGAGGTGACGGTGCCTTCTGACATTGGCGTGGCCTTTCGTGTGTGCGCGGTGTCGGTCACCGCTTGCGCACAACGCTATGAGCCGGCCACATCCTCGGGCTTGTACAGAAGCGACAGTGGATCGGCGGTTGGATCCGGCTCTCGCAGTTGCGTGGCGGTCCGGCCGATGAACCGTTGCAGGGAGCGGGCCAGGTGCGGCTGGTCGTAGTACCCGACCCGATGCACGACCTCCAGGGCGGGGACCCCCGCGCTGAGCAGGACCGCCGCCTCCCGCGCTCGTTCGATCTGACGGATCGCGCCCTGGGTGAGTCCGGTGGCCGCGGCCACGCGGCGTTGCACCGACCGCGATCCGACCCGCGCGGCCCCGCCCCACACCACCTCGTCCACAAGCGGGTCACGGACCAGTACGCCGGCCCGCACCAGCTTCTCGACCAGCAACTCCGCGTCGTCGAAGTCGGGAATCTGCCACTCCTCGCCGCGCAGGAGGAACGTCCGTTCGGTCACGTGAGGACTGCCACGGCCGCCGTCGACGAGCTCGCCGATCGGAAGATGAGGCATCGAGGCGCCATGCGCGAAGGTGATCCCGAACGACTCCGAGTCCCCCACCGTCTCGGCCCTCGACGCCGTCGTCTCCGGCCCGCGCACGGCGGCGTGCATGACACCTTCCTGCTCCCAGAAGACCAGCTCCCAGGTCGATGTGGCGATCGAGGTCATCTGCTCCACCCCGGAGGTCCACCCACGCCAAACCCGCGCCACGTACGGCGAATCCGACCCCCGATGCTCACTCTCCACCGGCACGCTCCACCCCCAAACAGATCACCACGCACCCCGTCGACAGCGAGACCCGAGCCCGTCCTGTACGAGGTCGCCTCTGCGTCACGCGGCGAGCGTAACAACGCCGAGCACCACCACGACGAGGATTTTGAGATGGCGCAGAACACGCCATGCGCTCCGCAGTCACCCCAGCCATTCGGGTTGCCCCGCACCACCACCTTCATCGGCCCTGCGGGCGGCCTCACCCGACCACTTCGCCTTCAACAAGCGGGCGACGGAGGAGCCCGCGCCCCGGGGTGGGTGGGAGCTAGCGCCGCGGGAGCGACGCAGGAGCGAGCAAGAGCGCCAGCGTGGGGCTTTAAGTGGCTTCGGGGTCGAAGGGGGCTCGCACTCCGGCCGGCAGCCTTTGCGGCGTCATCATGTCGTGGCTGTTGGAGACCGGCTTGTCGTCGAAGTCGTCGTCGATGCCGTCGAGCAGGTGTTTGCGGACGAAGCTGCGCGGGTTGAGGTCGCGGACGTCCAGGTCGGCGAACTCCGGGCCGAGTTCTTCGCGCAGGTCGTTCTGGGCGTTGTTGACCATCTGGCGGACCTGGCGCAGCAGCCGGCCCGCGGTACGGGCGAACTCGGGCAGCCGGTCAGGGCCGAAGACGAGGATGGCGACGATCGCGATCACAGCCAACTCGAGCGGCCCGATGCCGAACATGGCCCCACCTTTCCCAACCCTCAGCGTTGCGTTGCGCCGCGGACAGCGTAGCTCGCGGCTGGTCGACGTGCCGGACGGGTCAGCCCGTCTGCTGGCCCAGCGTCACGGTGACCTGGCGTGCCTTGCCGGCCCGCTCGAAGTCGAGCCGCACGCTTTCGCCCGGCCGGTGCGCGCGGATCGCGACGATCAGCGCCTCGGCCGTGTCGACCGGTTGGTTGTTGATCCGGATGATCACGTCACCGGTGCGCAGGCCGGAGCGCTGAGCGGGCGAGCCGGGCGTGACCTCGCTGACCCGGGCGCCGCCTTCGAACTGCATGTCCACGTTCGCCCCGATCACCGGGTACGACGCTTTGCCGGAGGCGATCAACTGCTGGGCGGTACGCCGGGCTTGGTCGATCGGAATCGCGAACCCGAGCCCGATGTTGCCGCTGGTGCCTTCCTGGGCACCACGCACGGTGGCGATCGCGGAGTTGACGCCGATCACGTGCCCTTCCATGTCGACCAGCGGGCCGCCCGAGTTGCCGGGGTTGATCGCCGCGTCGGTCTGGAGCGCGTTGATGTAGGAGATCTCGCCTTCGCCGCCGGCGGTGACCGGGCGGTTCTTGGCCGAGACGATGCCGGAGGTGACCGTGCCGGCCAGGCCGAGCGGCGAACCGATCGCCACCACGTCCTGCCCGACGACCGCCTTCGCGGACTCACCGAACTGCACCGACGGCGCGTCCACGCCGACCACCTGGACCACGGCCAGGTCGTACGCCGGTGAGCGGCCGACCAGGCGCGCGGTGGAGGTCTTGCCCTTCTGCGTCACCACCTGGATCGAACCGCCGGACGCGGCGGCCGAGACGACGTGATTGTTGGTCAGGATGTGGCCGGAGTTGTCGATGACGAAGCCGGAGCCGGTCGCGTTCGAGTTGTCGGCGCCTTCCACCTTCAGCTGTACGACGCTGGGCAGCAGCGCCTGGGCGATGGATGCGACGGAGCCGGTCTTGACCTTCGGGTCGGCGCCCTGGCCGACGGGCGGACCCGCCTGCTCGTCGACAGGGCCGTTGCGGTCGAGGGCGACGACAGCGGCAGCTGCACCGGCACCGGCGATCAGGCCGACGATCAGGGCGACGATGGCCGCGAGGCCGATCACCTTGTTGGGCTTCTGCGGCGGAGCCGGGGTGTAGGCGCGGGCCTGCTGCTGGTGCCAGTCCAGCGGCGGCGGAGGCGTGTACGTCGGTTGCTGCGTCGGCCAGGCCTGTCCCGGGTACACGGGCCGGAACGCCGGCTCGTCAGGCATCCCGAAGCTCCGCTGGGTCGTGGAGCGGCCATTGCCCTGCGCGTACGCCGTACTGCTGCCCGGAGTCGGCAGCGGCATCGACCCGGCCGCAGGACTCGGCGGAGTCAAAGCAGACACCGCAGGACTGGCCGATCCCGAGGTGGAAGCTGAAGCCGAACCAGCAGGAGCCGGACCAGCAGGCCCAGTCGTAGCAGGAGCCGGCCCAGCAGGAGCAGCAGCAGGAGCCGGCCCAGCGGGAGAAGTGGGTGCAGGGGTCACGGGCACCGGCGTGGTGAGTGCCGAGGCTGCATCGACGAGAGTGGGTTCAGCGGACTCGACGGGCGCCGTACCGGCGTGGGAGGGGGTGGGTGGGATCTCTTGGGTGCTGTCCGGAGCCGCTGGGTTTTGCGGGTTCCGGACAGTCGGCTCGGCGTCATCCCAGCTCACGGTGCCCGCCTCAGGTCGTCGTCGTCTCGGTAGTGGAAGTACCTGCACCGGGGTGCCGGGAAGTACTCCCTCCAGTGATTATCCCAGCTTGCGGGAGAGCGCACCCATCGGAGTGAGCCAAGACGCGATTTTGGCCAGTCCCGTGCCCATCCGTTCGACCGCGGTCACCTTCGGTGGCGGCACATGCGGGAAGGCCTCGACCACCTGCTGCAGCGTCTCGAACGGCAGGTCGCCGACCAGCGTGTAGACGATCCCGCCGGACGACCAGACCACGTACGACGGCATCCCGTACCGCTGGTACACCCGGGCGCCCTCGGCCGTCGTGGTGGCCGTGTAGCCCGCGACAGCCGACGGGTCGAGCTCCCCTCGCTGCTCGAAGAGCGACACGTTGAAGAGCCCGTCGGAGTACGAGAACTGCAGGGACTTGGTCATCTGGTCCTGGTGGACGTCAAAGAGCTGCAACGAGGCCGGCAGCGTGGGCGCGCAGGTCCAGCCCTGCGACCGGAGTCCGTCGATGTTGCCCAGTCCGACCGGCTCCACGCTGCCCGGAGCCATCGGCGGCAGGTGCCCGATGAACTGCGAGCCCTCGATCTCCAGGTCGGTGAACACGGTCGCCCGGACCATCGTCTTGCCGTCGGCGCTGAACAACTGCCGCTGCAGCAGCAACCCGGTCGCCCGGTCGATCCAGAACCGCGCCGCCAGCGTCTGGTCGGCCCGCAACGCCTCGATCAGTACCGCGGCCCGGCCGATTGTGTCCGTGCAGCACTTGTAGACCAGCTCGTACGTCGCTTTGAGGATCGCGAGCGGCCCGCCGTCGACAGTCGGCCCCACTGCGTGGTTGGCCCGCTGCACGAACGCCTTGGCCCCCGGCGACGCGGCCGACCCGACCACGCTGATCTCCGACCCCTGCGAAGCAGCGTGGACGATGTCGAGCATCGCCGAGCTGGAGCCCTGCGGTCCCCAGGAGGTGATGATCTGGGTGCCGTGGAAGGACACATGATCCGGTGCCGCCGCCGCGCGTTCCAGCCAGGCGACGGCGGTCGGGTTGTCTTCACGCTGACCGACCGGTGCGGGCGCGGCCCCCGCGGGCATGGGCAGGCCGAAGCCGATCAGCGCAGTGCCGACCAGCACGGCGAGCCTGGAGAGGCTCACAGGTCAACGCCCCGTCAAAGCCACCGGCTGCAGCGTCGGGCTCAGCCCGGCGTATCCAGCCCCGTTGAAGGAGTTCATCAGAGCCACCGGGTCCGCGAAGGGCGCACCAGCGGTGGCGGCCCCGTGGTCGGCGGAGAAGCTCGCCACCGGCGGCTGCAGCACAGGCGGCTGCTCCGACCGCGCCGGGTCACCCAGGACGAACGCAGTACCGAGTAGTGAGGCCATGGCTGCCGCAGAGCCGGCTGCACCCAGTACGCCGGTCCGGCGGCGGCTGCGGGTCGCAGTACGGGTGCCTGGCCGGGTGCTGTCGTTGCGGGCAGCGGGGAACGCCGAACGCTGCGGGCTGAGCGTGAAGGCCGCCGGTGTGAGCACCGGGCGGATCTCCTCGCGGGGCTCGGTCGAGAACGACGGGACGCCCATCAGGCGCTGCATCAGGTCGAGGGACGGCTCCGGGTCGGCCACTGCCGCCAGCCGGGCCTTCAGCCGGCGCTGGGCCTCCACCTCGGAGCGGCAGTCGTCGCAGCTGACCAGGTGGCTCAGCACCCGGTCCCGCGAGTCGTGGTCCAGCTCTCCGTCGACGACGGCGCTCAGCTTGTCCAGGGGATGTTGCAGGGTCACCGGTCGCCACCTCCGGCAAGGAAGGGCCCGTCAGCCGGCGGGCCACTGACACGGGTCTGGCCGGAGCGGGGCGCGCGGTGCTCGAGGTGCTTGCGCAGCATCGAGCGGCCGCGGTGGATCCGGCTGCGGACGGTGCCGAGCTTCACGTCCAGCACGTCAGCGATCTCGTCGTACGTCATGCCCTCGATGTCGCAGAGCACCACGGCCGCCCGGAAGTCCTCCGGCAGCGCGTCCAGCGCGTACTGCACATCGTGGTCGAACAGGTCGTGGTCGAGCTTCTCGGCCGGCCCGGAGCCCTTGGAGGGCAACCGGTCGTGCGCGTCGTCGGGCAGGCCGTCGAACCGGATCCGCTGCTTGCGGCGGGCACCGTCCAGGAACAGGTTGGTGGTGATCCGGTAGAGCCAGCCCTCGAAGGTGCCGGGCGTGTAGGACGACAGCGAGCGGAAGACCCGGACGAAGACCTCCTGGGTCAGGTCCTCCGCGTCGTGCTTGTTGCCGGTCAGCCGGTAGGCCAGCCGGTACACGCGGGCGGAGTGGGCCCGGACGATCTCGTCCCAGGACGGCAGCGCCTCGGCCTCGGGCCGGAACTGCGGGGTGCTCTGAGCGGGCACCACGGAGGTGTCGACGGGCTTCACGACAACGCCTCCCTGGGTCCGCTCGGCAACGAGTGAGAACACCATGGTGCCGCGTTCACCGTCCTCTTCGCACGTCGGGTACACCCTGGTTCGACCCTGGGATGCCAGTACGACGAGTCAACGGCCCCCGCGAACCGGAAGTTCCCGGCCCCGGTAGCTCTCACCGAACAAGACGCGGCGGCGGCCACAAAGGTTGACCGTCAGTCCTCGTCGATCACGGCGATCGGGTCGCCGTCGCGGACGACCTCACCCGCGGCGACCTTCATCTCACTGATCGTGCCGGCCACCTCGGCCAGCACCGGGATCTCCATCTTCATCGACTCGAGGATGACCAGGGTGTCCTCCGGCCCGACCGTGTCCCCGGCCTTGGCGATCACCGACTGGACGTTCGCCACCAACTCTGCCACCACGGTGTGACTCACGTGCGCTCCTCTGTTGCGGGATCCCGGGGCTCGATCCTAGGCGCCACCTTGCGGGCCCGGTACGACGCGACGCGGGTGCGGCTGGAGCAGGTCGGCGTACAGAACCGGCGAGGGCGGCGCTCGGCGGCGTTGACGAAGACGCGCTCGCAGTCGGGCGCGGCGCAGGTGTGGATCGCCTCGAACCCGTGCCCGGCGGCAAACCCCGCCAGCCCGAGCGCGGCACCGGCGGCCAGCCACTCGGCCCAGGTCGCGTCGGGCTTGGCCACGTGCAGGTGCCACGGCGACCCGTCGTGATCCGACAGATACGGCCGTACTGCGTAGTCGCTGAGCAACTCGTTGAGCACACCGGCCGCATCGGCCGGCTCGGCGTGGAAGACCGCGCGGAGCCGCTCACGGACCGCCTTCACGGCTACCAGGTCGCCCTCGTCGACCGTCACGCTCGGCTCGCCGTGGTCGATCAGGAACCGCTGGAGCGCTTCCGGCGAGGTCAGCTGCTCCGGGTCCAGTGACTTGGTGTTCACCAGGTCCACGGCGAGCCGGATCATCCGGTCCGGCGTCGTCAAGGTTTCCACTCGACCGATCGTAACGCCTTTGCTAGCGTAACGTGTAACTACCAAATATGCGTTACAGGAGGCTTTGATGCTGGCGCGCTACCTGCTCGCCGCGACCCTCGCGCGCGTCGGGGACGAGATGGTCGCGTTCACGCTCGTCCTGCTCGTCCTGGAGCGGACCGACAGCGCAGCCCTCGCAGGACTCACCGGAGCCGCCTACGCCCTGCCTGCCGTCGTCACCGGTCCCCTGCTCGGCGCCTGGCTGGACCGGACCCGCTACCGGCGTACTGCGCTAGCGGCCAACCAGGCCGTGCTGGGCGCGGTCATGCTCTCGATGCTGGCCGTAGTCGGCCACACTGCGCATTGGGTGACACCAGTCCTCGCAGCACTCGCCGGTACGACGCTGCCGCTCGTGAGCGGAGGCTTCACCAGCATGCTGCCGATCCTGCTGCCGTCCGAGCGTCTTCCCCGGGCGAACTCACTGGAGGCCGCCAGTTTCGGCATGGCAGCGATCACCGGGCCAGCAGCGGCCGCCACGCTCGCGGCCGCCGTGTCGGCCGAGGCAGCCGCAGTAGTCATCGCCGTAATGGCCGCACTGAGCATCCTGGCCATCGGGCGCCTACCCGCCCTACCGCCAGCACCTGCATCCCCAGAGCCCTTCCTGGGTTCCGTAGTAGCCGGCCTCGCCCACCTAGCCCGTACTCCGCGGCTGCGGGCCTCAACGGTCACCACCACCCTGCTGATGGGGGTGACCGGGATGCTGCTCATCACCCTGCCGCTGCACATGGCGTCGATTGGTGCGTCACGGTCGGCAGCCGGCTACCTCTGGACAGCACTGGAGCTGGGCAGCGTCACCACGGCACTTCTCCTGGGTCGCTTGCAGGTTCGCTGGCGACCGGAGTACGTCGTGATGGTTTCAGTGGCCGTCTACGGCCTGGCCTTCACCGCGTGGCCGTTCGCTGGCACCTTTGCCGTTCTACTCGTGCTTGCTGCGGCCACAGGTCTCGTGGAGGGTCCGATGCTGCCGGCGATGTTCGCTGCTCGGCAGCAGTACTCACCGACGGCTCTGCAGGGTCGGGTCAGCACTACAGCGGCCAGCCTGCGAGTAGGCGCCGCCGCGCTCGGTCAGGCGGCTGCTGGCCTACTGGTCCCCGCGGTCGGCACTCACACAGCTCTCCTGCTAGTGGCTGCAGGTCTAGTAGCCGCTTCCGGCATCGGCTGGCTAGCAGGCAGTCCGACACAAGCGAAGAGGGAGACAGCGCAAAATGTCAGTTGAAGTAGGAGCGTGGGCTGCGGGCTGGGCGATCACGCGAGGCACCCCGCCGCCGGTCGCAGTGCCTGAGGGGTATCGCATCGACGTCGGCCTGCCCGGGCATGTCACGCGCTACGTGCTGCCCACTCACTCGCCGGCCCTGGCCGCTCGACTCACGACGCCTGACACCTGGCTGAAGATCTGCGCCGATCAGCCAGCACTGGACGCTCGGTGGCAGGTCCAGCCGCCGGAGTACCTGATGAGCACTCAGCTGACGAGCGAGCCGCCCGCCTGCGCACCGGAGTACGAGCTGGAGGTGGTGCGGGCCGGCAGCGTGATCGATGTGGTGATCAGCGCTGAGGGTGAGCGGGCCGCCGCTGGGAAGGCTGGGCTGACCGGTGAGTATGCAGTGATCGACCAGGTGGTGACCGAGCCGCAGCACCGGCGTCGCGGTCTCGGCACCACGGTCATGCGCGCGCTCAGCCAGGCGGCAAGAGACAGCGGCGCGCGGACCGGAGTACTGGTTGCCACAGCTGACGGCCAGGCCCTCTACAGCCGCCTGGGATGGGCGCTGCTGTCTCCTGTTACAGCTGCTCGTATGTGACATTCGTACCGAGCTGTGCATCGAAAGGGGTGACGCCAACCGAGGAGAACGATGCCGAACCCCAGTGGATCAAGTCAGCAGGAGTTCGAGGAGTTCGCCCATGCGCGCGCCGGGCAGCTCTACCGCTCGGCATGGTTGCTCTGCGGCAGTCACCACCAGGCCGAGGACCTTGTCCAGGAGACCCTCGCGAAGGTCTATGCCCGGTGGCGACGGCCGTTCGGCCGGATCGACAATCCCGCCGCCTATGCCCAGACGACGCTGACCCGCACGTTCCTGGGCGGCAAACGCCGCCGCAGCGACGGTGAGCAGCCGTACGCCGACGTACCCGAGCAGGCGGTCACCGATCCGGCGACAGGTGCCAGCGTCCGGGTGGCGCTCCTGCAGCTGCTGTCCGAGCTGCCGCCGGCGGATCGCGTCGTCCTGGTTCTGCGCTATCTCGAAGACCTCAGCGTCGACGAGGTGGCCGACCGGATGGGCATCTCGGCGGGAGCGGTCCGCAACCGCAGTATGCGCGCCCTGGAACGGATCCGCGGGCTGGCCGACGACTCACTGAGGATAGGAAAGGACTGACCATGTACGAGGACAACACCACCGACAGCGACGGCCGGGTCTCCACGCTCTTCCACGACACCACCACGCACCTCGAACCCGACGTCGCTGCGCTGGTGCAGGGCAGCATCGAACGCGGCCAGGTCAGACGGCGCCGCAACACCATCGGTACTGCGACGGTGGCGGCCGTCGCCGTGGCCGGCATCGTCGGGGCCGCGGTGAACCTGACCCCGAACCTCGGCAGCGCCGGGTTCGACCCAGCCGGCGCTCCCGCCGGTGCGGCGGTCTCGACGCCGAGCGCGGCCCCGAAACCGAGCGCGGCCCCGAGCGCAGCCCCGAACCCGGGCAAGGACTCGGCGAAGAAGGCTCAGCCGTCCGGCAAGCCCGGCAAAACCGGTCCGCTGGGCGGTGCGGTCGCCGACATCCCGGTGAAGGCTGCCGACCTGCCTGGTCTGTTCACCCAGCTCTACCCCGGCAAGGTCACCCCCGCCGAGGAGCGGACCGGCCGCATCATCGACAACGGCAAGGAAGGCCAGTACGCCCACTTCCTGTGGAAGGGCTTCACCACGTCGGTCGGCTTCGCGGCGTACGCCGGTACTCCGGCAGAGCGGTGCCGCGAGCTCCAGCAAGGAAGCGGGACGGGTCTGTCCCTGACTTGCACGAAGCGCCCCGACGGGACGGCGCTGCTGACCTGGCGGCAGGTCGCTCCGGCCAGGGATGGCGGCGGGACCGCCGTGTCCGCATCGCTGCTCACCAAGGACGGCTACGAGATCTTCATCGTGTCGTACAACTCGGCACGCAAGGAGGGACCGAACCTGGCCCCCAAGCCGCCGCTCAGCATCGCCCAGCTGACCGCTGCCGTCACCAGCAAGGTCTGGTTCTAGTACTTCGTAAGGGCCCGGCCGGAGTCATCCGGCCGGGCCCTTACCCATGTTCAGTCCAGGATGACCGAGCGGCTCAGGCTGCGGGGCTGGTCGGGGTTGAGGCCGAGGGCGAGTGCCTTGGCGACTGCAACCCGCTGGGCCACCACCAGGGACGCCATCGGATCCAGTTCGGGGTGGTGGACGATCGTCGCGCCGGTGGCGGCCACGTCCTCCCGCAGGCCGACGGGCGGCTCGCCGAAGATCCAGACACCACGACCCGGCTGCGCGATCGCGATCGGGCCGTGGCGGTAGTCCATGGCCGGGTACGCCTCGGTCCACGCCGACGCCGCCTCGCGCTGCTTCAGGCCCGCCTCGTGGGCCAGCCCGACGGTCCACCGCGTCCCGACGTACGTGACCTGCTCCAGCTTCGCCAGCTCGTCCACGTCGATCGTCAGCGCGACCTCGGCGTCCGCGGCGGCCTGCGACAGGTCCTGCCCGAGCGACGCGCGCAGCAGCGCCAAGGTCGTCGTGGCGAACCTGGTCTGTACGACGGACCGCTCGTCGGCGAAGTCGAGCATGATGGTGTGGTCGGCCAGCTCGACGATCGGCGACCCCGGCGTCGCGGTGATCGCGATGGTCGGCAGTGAGGTCTGCCCGATCAGGTCGAGCACCTCGGTCGTCGTACCGGACCGGCTGATCACCACCACCGCGTCGTACTCGCGGCCGGCCGGGAACTCCGACCCGGCGAACGCGTCGGTCAAGCCCTGGCCGAGGTCCTCGCGCAACGCGGCGTACGCCATCGCCATGAACCACGACGTCCCGCAGCCGACCGCCGCGACGCGTTGACCCGGACTGGGCAATGCGCCACCGTACTGCGCGAAACCGGCTGACACCTGCCGCCACAGCTCGGGCTGAGTGGCGATCTCAGTGCTCACGAATGGCGTCTGCGTCATGTGGTCTCCGGAGATGTAATGGTCGAAACTGCTCGAACGTGATCGAATGGTGCCAACCGGCAGCCGTGCGGCTGACCGATTCTGTGAAGGAGGACGCCCGGGTGAAGCGTTACGAACGCCTGAATACGTTGCTCGAGTCGCTCGCGGAGAAGGGCGCGATCGATGTCGACGAGCTCGCGGAGCAGTTGCACGTCTCCGCGGCGACGATTCGGCGCGACCTGGACCACCTGGGAAAACAGCAGCTCCTGACCCGGACCCGGGGCGGCGCGGTCGCCAACGCGGTGTCCTACGACCTGCCGCTGCGCTACAAGACTGCGCGTTTCGCGTCGGAGAAGCAGCGGATCGCGCAGGCCGCGGCCACCCTGGTCCGCCGCGGCATGGTGATCGGGATGAACGGCGGTACGACGATCTCCGAGGTGGCCCGCACGCTGGCGACCCGGCCGGAGCTGTCGGCCGAGCACGGCGAGCCCGCCTTCACCCTCGTCACCAACGCGCTGAACATCGCCAACGAGCTGATCGTCCGCCCGCACGTGAAGATGGTGCTGACCGGCGGCGTCGCGCGGCCGCAGTCGTACGAGATGATCGGTCCGCTGTCGCACCGGATCCTGGCCGACCTGTCGCTGGACATCGCCTTCATCGGCGTCGACGGGATCGACGAGACCGGCGCCACCGCCCACCACGAGGGTGAGGCGAACATCAACCAGCTGATCGTCAGCCGGGCCGCCAAGGTGGTCGTGGTGGCCGACTCCAGCAAGCTCGGCCAGCGGGCCTTCGCCCGGATCTGCGAGCTGACCGAGATCGACACCCTCGTCACCGACGCCCAGGCCGACGAGTCCCAGCTGACCGTGTTCAAGGAAGCCGGGATCGACGTCATTCGTTCCTGACATCGCGCGTACCTCCTTCAGCGGGTGATTGCTGCCTCGTCAACACGATCATATCTGCTCAAGGGCCCAAGTTACGAGCAAGAGTGCGCAACCTCCGCGCGGGAGGCGCTGATCGGGCGCCTCGGGACGCTAGGCTTCGCCCTATATGAGCAGCGCAGTATGACCAGCGCAGGGATGAGTACCGCAGCGGCATCGATCAGGGAGGGCATCATCGCCACGGGCATCGACCCCACGTCCTGGGCCTACGCCGAGGACTACACCGGTGAGGACGAGGTCGTCACCGGTGCACGGGCGAGCGCCGAGGACAGCGGCATCTCCGCGATCGGCCCCGGCGCGGCCTCCGCGCTGAGCATGCTGGCCGCCGCGGCGGGCGCGAAGGCGGTCGTCGAGATCGGCACCGGGACCGGTGTCTCCGGCCTGGCGCTGCTGCGCGGTATGCGCTCCGACGGCACGCTGACCACGGTCGACCTTGACGCGGAGAACCAGCGCCTGGCCCGCAAGACGTTCCTGGACGCCGGGATCCCGTCCAACCGCTTCCGGCTGATCGCCGGCTCGGCGCTGGACGTCGTCACCCGGCTCACCGACGGCCACTACGACCTGGTCTTCTGCGACGCGGACAAGCGTGAGTACACGGCGTACCTGCACGAGGCTCTTCGCCTGCTCCGCCCCGGCGGCGTCGTTGCCTTCGACAACGCCCTGCACCGCGGCCGGGTCGCCGACCCGGCCCACCGCGACCCGGAAACCACCGCCGTCCGCGACTTGATCCGAGCCGTCCGTGACAACGACGACCTCACCTCAGCCCTCCTCCCCACCAGCAACGGCCTCCTGGCCGCCGTCAAACGCGCCTGACGCCAAGCTGCTGGAAGAACCGGCGTACATCGCCGGGCTGGAGGGCTACTCCTGGGCCCAGCCGGCGAATCTGGTGATTTCGGCGGTGACGTGCGGCCAGGCGTCGGAGAGCGGGTCGATGAGCTCGTAGTGGCCGATGCCCTCCACCCGGACGAGCCTGGCGGTCGGGTGTGCGGTCACGTAGGACTCGGAGACTCCGATCGGTACGCGCTGGTCGGCGGTGCCGTGGACGATCGCGACCGGCATGATCGGGGCCGGGAGGTGGGTGGGGTCCAGGTCGTTGCGCACCCCGCCGCCGATGAAGTCCTGTACTGCGGTCTTGTCGAGCCCGAGTTGGTCGGCCATCAGCAGGTCGGCGACCGGCGCCAGTGCGACGATTCCGCGGAGCCGGACCGGGTTGAAGGTTGCCGCGGCCCACAAAGCCAGGTGGCCGCCCGCTGAGTGGCCGGTCAGCACGAAGCCGGCTTGGAGGTCCATCAGGTCGGGCAGCCGGTCGAGCGCGTCGCGGACGTCCTCCGCAGTACGGTCCGGATGTCCCGGTTCGCGCCGGTACTCGATCGACGCCACCGACCAGCCCTCGTCGGCCAGCGCCTCACCGAGCGGGCGGGCATGGGTCCGGTCGTACTCCGGGCGCCAGAACCCGCCATGGATGAAGACGATCGTCGGACGGTGCTCCTTCGCGTGCCAGACGTCGACCACTTGCTCCGGGTAGTCGCCGTACTGCAGCTGGTCGTCGGGTTCCCTTGCCTCGCGTGACAGTACGGAGCGGTCTTCCGTCATACAGACCTCCCAGCTAGTGTCCCGCCGGCGGGACGCTCGGGCCCAGGAAACGCAGGGCGTTCTCTGACAGCAGCTTGACCTGCTGATCGGCCGAGAGCCAGTCGGCCCGCCGGACAACCTCCCCCACGGGCCGTTCACCGAGCGGGTACGGGTAGTCACTGCCGACCATCACCTGGTCCTCACCAAGGGTCTCCACCAGTAACCGCAACGCTGGTTGCTCAAACACCACGGTGTCGACGGAGAACCGCCCGAGATAGTGACTCGGCGGATGCTGGGACTTTCCCCGTACTACGTCGCCGCGGCGCTGCCAGGCGTTTTCCACCCGGCCGAGCCAGAAGGCGAAACTCCCACCACCGTGGGCGAAACAGATCCGCAGCGACTCGGGCAACTCGTCGAAGGCGCCGCCGAGGATCATGGCCAGCAGGGAAAGATGTGTCTCTGCCGGCATTCCGGTCAGCCACCGCGCCATCCAGCGATCAAGCCGTGGACCGCCCGGCATGTCCCACGGATGGACCAGCACCGGGGCGCCGACCTCGGCACAATGCTTGAGGAAGGCAACGATCCCGGCGTCGTCGAGATCCTTGTCCCCCACGTGGTTGCCGATCTCGACCCCGACGTGCCCGGCAGCCAGACACCGGTCGAGCTCCGCGCAGGCCGCGTCCGGATCCTGCAACGGCACCTGGCAGAACGGCACCAGTCTGTTGTCCCCGGCAAGCGTCTCCAAGGTCAGATCGTTGAAGATCCGCGCCACCTTGACCGCCTGATCCACCGGCCGCTCATACCCGAAGAACACCGGCGTAGGCGAAACCACCTGCAGATCGATGCCATCAGCATCCATATCCACCCGCCGCGCCACCGGATCCCAAGCCTCCACCCCCACCGGCCGGAACTCGGTCTCCCCCACCATGATCATCGCCGCCCGCTCAGAATCCACCCGCAACCACGGCCACCCCTCACCGCCACACGCAGCCGCCAAGTCCGGCCAACCCTTCGGCACCAGATGCGTGTGGATGTCGACGGTGCGTGGCATCAGGCCTTGCCTGGGTGGAGGGTGTCGCAGGTGGGGCAGGTGCGGGCTTCTTCGCTTTCGTAGAAGGCCTGGAAGACTGGGGGGAGGTCGGCGACGATGTCGGTGACCTGGAGTTCTACCTCGTGGACTATGCCGTTGCAGTTGGCGCAGTACCAGCGGAACTTCTCCAGGGTGCCGGGTTCGCGGACTCGTTCGATCACCAGGCCGATCGAGTCCGCGTCGCGTTGCGGGGAGTGCGGCATGTTGCGCGGCAGCACCCACATCTCGCCCTCGTTGATGTCGACGCGGGCCGGGCCGTCGTCCGTCATCACGTCGACGTGCATCGTGCCCTTGATCTGGTAGAAGAACTCTTCGTACGGATCGACGTGGAAGTCGTTGCGCTGGTTCGGCCCGCCGACCACCATGGTGATGAAGTCGTCGCCGGTCGGGAACATCTGCTTGTTGCCCACCGGCGGCTTGAGCAGGTGCTTGTTCTGCTCGATCCACTCCGGGAAGTTCGTGGACTCCAGATTGACCATCATTCGCTCCTTTGCGGGATCGCCGCGACGGCTTGAATCTCGATCAACAATTGAGGATGCGGCAGTTGATGTACCGCGACAGTCGTCCTGGCCGGACCAGTCTCGTCGAAGAACTCGCCGTAGACCTCGTTGTACCCACCGAAGTCGTTCATCGACACCAAGTACGTCGTGACGCTGACCAGATCGCCGAGATCCGCGCCGACGGCCGCCAGGATGTCGCGGATGTTCTCCAGCACGGCCCGCGTCTGCACCCGGATGTCCAATGTCGTCGTCCCGAACTCGTCGACCGAGGCGCCCGCGATCGTGTTGTCCGGCAACCGGCTGGACGTCCCCGAAACGTAGGCGAACCCACCCGCCACCTTCACATGCGGAAACCGCCCGCGCGGTGTCGCCTTCCCCGCCACCAGCTTCGCCTCGCTCATGACAGCTCCACGCACACGTTGGTCAGTTCGGAGTAGAAGTGCAGCGAGTGGTTGCCACCCTCCCGGCCGATGCCGGAGAGCTTCATCCCACCAAAGGGTGTCCGCAGGTCTCGGAGGAACCACGTGTTCACCCACACGATGCCCACGTCGAGCGCCGCCCCGGCCCGATGCGCCCGGCCGACGTCCCGCGTCCAAACCGTTGCCGCCAGCCCGTACTGACTGTCGTTGGCCAAGGCAAACGCTTCGTCCTCGGAGTCGAACGGCGCCACGTGACAGATCGGCCCGAAGATCTCCTCCGTGTTCGTCCGAGCGGAAGTCGGCAACCCCGTCACTACGGTCGGTTGCACATAGCAACCGTTGTCACGCGCATCGCCGAAGGACGGAACCCCACCACCGGTGAGGATCGAGGCGCCCTCGGCGCGCGCCAGGTCGTAGTACGAGAGGACCTTGTCGCGGTGGGTTTTGGAGATCAGGGGCATGTTCACGGTGGCCTCGTCGGCGGGCCAGCCGAAGGGCATTTCGGCGGCGCGGGCTGCAAGCCGGGTGCAGAACTCGTCGAAGATCGGCCGCTCGACGTAGAGCCGTTCCGTGCAGAGGCAGACCTGCCCGCCGTTGGTGAAGACCGACCGGACCGAGCCCTCGACCGCCGCGTCCAGATCGGCATCGGCGAAGACCAGACCGGCGTTCTTGCCACCCAACTCGAAGGAAACAGCTTTCACCCCGTCGGCCGCGACCTTGGCGATCGCCGACCCGGTCGCCGACTCACCCGTGAACGTGATCGCATCAACACCAGGATGCCGGGTCAGGAACTCACCGGCCGACGACGGCCCGAATCCATGCACCAGATTGAAAACCCCAGCCGGTACTCCGGCCGCGTCCATCACCTCGGCGAGAACGGTGGCCGACGACGGAGTCTCCTCCGAAGGTTTCACCACCACGGCGTTGCCGCAGGCAAGCGCCGGCGCCACCTTCCAGGTGAGCAACAGCAGCGGAAGGTTCCAGGGCACGATGATCGCGACAACCCCGACCGGCTTGCGCACGGCGTAGTTCAAAGCCCGCCGGCCATCGGCGAGCACGGTGGTGAAGGACTCGGTCGACGCCGTAGTCGCAAAATCAGCGAAGGACCGGAAGTTGGCAGCGCCCCGCGGAATGTCGAGCGTCCGGGCCTGGCTGATCGACTTGCCGGTGTCGCCCACCTCGGCCGCCACCAGATCGTCGAAACGGCGCTCCAACTCGTCAGCCACCCGCCGGAGCACCACCGCGCGCTCCTGCTCGCTCATCCGCCCCCACGGCCCGTCCAACGCGGCCCGCGCGGCCGACACCGCGGCATCCACCGTCCCGGCATCGGCTTCGGACACGTCGAAGATCTGCTCGCCCGTCACCGGGCTGACCTTGGCGAAGCTCGAGCCACCGCCATCCACGAAGGCCCCGCCGACGTAGTTCCGCAGCAGCCCCACCGAGGTCGGTTGCCCGGTCAAGAGCCCCGGCTGCCACAAAGTCATCGCGGTCTCCGGGCGATCCGCGCGGCGGCCCCCAACACACCTGCGCCCAGCAGCGCGGCAGCAGCGAGGTACTGGTGCTGGCGCTGCACACGGTGCTGGATCTGCGCGTACGGCGTGGTCGTAAAGGACACCAGTTCGTAGCGGGAGATGTAGCGTCCGGGAAAGAGCCGCTCCAACCCATGCTCGACTCGCTTGCCCAGGCGGAAGACCGGCGAGGCCACCTTGTCGCGCATTTCGACGAAGTTGGCCAGCGCCATCTCCGCGATGGCCTCGGTGTTCTCCCGTCGGCGGTGCTCGTACAACGGCAGGGCGCGCGCCCACGAGCCACCGGTGTCGGACAGACAGCGGTCCAGCTCGACCACGTCCTCGAAGGCGCAGTTCGCGCCCTGTCCGTAGAACGGAACGATCGCGTGGGCCGCGTCGCCGATCAGCGCGGTCCGGCCATGAGCCTGCCACGGCTGCGTGTGCACTGTTCCCAGTACGCCGACCGGGTTGTGCAGATAGTCGTCCACCAACGAAGGTGCCATCGGCAACAGATCTGGATAATGCTCGCGGAAGTGCAGTTCGATCGACTCCCGGTTGCTCAGGGCATCGAAACTCCCGGCCGGCCAGAACAACGTGCAGGTGAAGGACTGATCTGGGTTCGGCAACGCGATCATCATCGACGTACCGCGGGGCCAGATGTGCAGCGCGCCCGGGTCCATCGCAAATGTCCCGTCCGCGGGCGGGATGCTCAACTCCTTGTAGCCGTAGTCGAGGAAGTCGACCTCCTCCCCCACGGCGCCCTCGGCCAGCAACTGCTCGCGCACCGCTGACCCCGCCCCATCAGCACCCAGTACGACGTCCGCTGTCGCCTTCACCAGGCCTGCAGGCGTCTCGAACACCATCGAGCCCGAGGCCGAGTCGAGCTCCACCAGGCGGTGCTCGAACAGCACCTCCACGCCAGGAGCCGCCGCGGCCGCGTCGAGCAGCGCGTTGTTCAGCGTGCCGCGACTGATCGAGTTGATCGCCCGCTCCCCCGACGCGCTGTACTGCTGGAAGTCCAGCGGCCCCTCGACCGGATGGATCATCCGCCCCTTCATCGGCAACGCGTCCGCCATCACCTGCTCGACCAGCCCGATCCGGCGCAACGCGTCCAGCCCGCGCTCGGAGATCGCCAGGTTGATCGACCGCCCCCGCTCGGGCTGCCCGACCCGCGGATCCGGCCGCCGCTCGTACAGGGTGACCGACAGCCCGCGACGCGCCAGGTAACACCCGAGCAGGCTCCCCGCCAGCCCGGCGCCGACGATGGCTACACGTTCGCTCATGCACTCTCCGGGACGGCCTGGGCCAGCGCGTCCACCGCGCGCCAGCAGTCGTGGTACTGCGAATAGAGCGGGACGGGCGCCAGCCGTAGTACGTCGGGCTCTCGTGCGTCCGCGATCACGCCGTGCTCGAAGCGCAGCGTCTTCGCCAGTTCACCGGCCCGCAGCGAACCGCTGATGCGCAGCGACAGCTGAGCGCCCCGTCGGGACGGATCGGACGGCGTGATCACCTGGAGCGGCCGGCGAGGCGTGATCTCGGCGAGCAACCACTCCAGGTACGCCGTGAGCCGCAGGCTGCGCTCGCGCAGTACTTCGATGCCGATCTTGTCGAAGAGCTCCAGCGAGGTGCGGACCGGACTCATCGCGAAGATCGGCGGGTTGGACACCTGCCACGCGTCGGCGGTCGCGGGCGGCCGGGACTCCGGCGCCATCTCGAACCGGCTCGCCTGCTCGGTGCTCCACCAGCCCTCAAAACGCTGCAACGAAGTACCGAGGTGCCGCTCGTGCACGAACGCGCCGGCCAGTGAGCCCGGTCCGGAGTTCAGGTACTTGTACGAACACCAGGCGGCGAAGTCGACATCCCAGTCATGCAGCGACAACGGCACGTTTCCGGCCGCGTGCGCGAGATCCCAGCCGACGACGGCTCCAGCCGCGTGCCCGGCCGCCGTGATCCCCGGGATGTCCATCAGCTCGCCGGTCAGGTAGTTCACGCCACCGAGAAGCACGAGCGCCACGTCCGGGACGCTGACCGCGGCGACGATGTCTTCGGTTCGCAGTACGGACTCGCCGGGAGGCGGCTGGAGCCGGACGATCGCCTCGTCGGGCGAGTAGCCGTGGAACTGCGCCTGCGACCGTACGGCGTAGCTGTCGGACGGGAACGCCGAGTCCTCGATGACAATCTTGAAGCGGTCCGCGGTCGGCCGGTAGAACGACACCATCAGCAGGTGCAGGTTGACCGTCAGCGAGTTCATCACGACGGTCTCGCTCGGCAACGCGCCCACCAGCCGCGCGGCCGGCTCGGTCAGCAACGAGTGGTACGGCAACCACGGCCTGGTCGCGTCCAGATGCCCCTCGACCCCGAGCGTTGCCCACGCGTCGAGATCCTCGAGCAACTCGCCCCGCGTCGCCTTCGGCCGCAACCCCAGCGAGTTACCCGCGAAGTACGCAACCTCCGGATAGCGCCCACCCTGCGCCGGCGGAACGTCGAACAACTCCCGATGCCCGGGATCCGCGGCATCGAGCGCCTTGGCCTCAGCCTCGCCGGAGCTCACGGCTCGATGACCGTTCCCTTCCCGATCGCTGTCACGCCGCCTTTGCTGACGGTGAAGCCGCGTTCGCGGTCCAGGTCCGGGTCGACGCCGATCTTCACGCCGGGTGGCACCACGATGTTCTTGTCCAGGATCACGTTCCGCAGTACGGCGTTGGCGCCGATCCGGCAGTTGTCCATGATCACCGCGCGCTCGATCGTCGCGCCCGAGCTCACGATCACGTTCGCGCCGAGCACGGAATGGTCGACACACGCGCCGGTGATGATCGAGCCGGAGCAGACGATCGTCTCGCCGACGGTCGCGTCGTCGGTGAACTTCGCGCCCGGCAGCTGCGGGTGCGAGGTGAAGATCGGCCAGTCGTGGTTGTACAGGTTGAACACCGGCTGGATCGAGACCAGGTCCATGTGCGCCTCGTGGTACGAGTCCAGCGAGCCGACGTCCCGCCAGTACGAACGGTCCCGGTCGAGCGCGCCCGGTACGTCGTTGTCCTTGAAGTCGTAGACCCCGGCCTTGCCCTCGGCCACCATCATCGGGACGATGTCGCCGCCCATGTCGTGCCGCGACGCCGGGTTGGCGGCGTCCTTGCGCAGCGCCTCGACCAGCACGTCGGCGGTGAAGACGTAGTTGCCCATCGAGGCGAAGGTCTCGTCCGGCGAGTCCGGCAGCCCGGGCGGATCGGCCGGCTTCTCCAGGAAGTCGGCGATCGTGTGCCCGTCGTCGGCGGTCTTGATCACGCCGAACTCCGACGCCTCGGCGCGCGGCACCCGGATCCCGGCCACGGTCACCCCGTTACCGCGCTCGAGGTGCGCCGCGACCATCTGCGAGGCGTCCATCCGGTACACGTGGTCGGCGCCGAACACCACGATGATGTCGGGCTGGAAGTCGTCGATCAGGTTCATCGACTGGTAGATCGCGTCCGCGCTGCCCTGGTACCACTGCGGGCCGAGCCGCTGCTGGGCCGGGACGCAGCTGACGAAGTTGCCCAGGAAGGTGGACATCCGCCAGGTGATCGTCACGTGCCGATCCAGCGAGTGCGACTTGTACTGCGTGAGTACGAACAGGTTGCGGATGCCCGCGTTGACCAGGTTGGACAGCACGAAGTCGATCAGGCGATAACTCCCGCCGAACGGCACAGCCGGTTTGGCCCGGTCCGCCGTGAGCGGCATCAGCCGCTTGCCTTCGCCGCCGGCCAGCACGATTCCGAGAACTCTGGGTGCCTTCGCCATGTCCGCACCTTAGCTTTCGATCCGAAGTTACATAAGACGGTTGCGAGTGTCGCGGACACTAGGGTTATGCCAATTCTCGTCGAACCCACTACTGCTGTGCGCCGATCCTTCCTCGAAGCCTGGGCCGAGCTGGACGATTCGGAGCAGCGGTGGATGGGGGCGCGGGGGTTCTTCCAGGAGTGGAGCCGGGAGCAGGCCGAGGATCCGGTGGAGTTCGCCCGGATGGTCGACGCGATCAAGGCCCAGGCCGACGAGAGCGTGCCGCCGCCCGCGGACATCGTGCACGAGACCATGCTCTGGTTCGTCGACGGCATCGACTGGATCGGCCGGGTCGCCATCCGGCACGACCTCACCCCGGCCCTGCTGGAGCTCGGCGGCCACATCGGGTACTTCGTCCGCCCGTCCGCCCGCCGCCGCGGCTACGCCACCCAGATGCTGACCCAGTCGCTTCCGATCGCGGCCCGGCTCGGCATCGACCCGGCGCTGCTCACCTGCGACGAGGACAACGAGGTGTCCCGGCGCGTCATCCTCGCGGCCGGCGGCGAACTCGAGGACGAACGCCACGGCAAACTCCGCTTCTGGGTCCCGACCCGCACGTCCTGACTCCGCCGGCCGCCGGCCGGCGGCGCGCTACCCGGCGAATCCAGGTTCCGGGTGGCTTATGGTCGGGGGATGAAGATCGCGATCCTCACGCGTGAGTTCCCTCCGGACGTGTACGGCGGGGCGGGGGTGCATGTCGACTTCCTGGTCCGCGAGTTGCGCAAGAGGCTCGCGGTGGACGTGCACTGCATGGGTGAACCGCGCAACGGCGCGATCGCCCACTCCGAGGACGACGCACGCATTCCGCACGCGAACTCGGCCCTCCGGGTGCTGTCCACCGACCTGACCATGACGGCGGCCGTGGACAGCGCCGAGCTCGTCCACTCCCACACTTGGTACGCGAACATGGCCGGCCACTGGGCCAAGCTCCTGTACGGCGTACCGCACGTGGTCACGGCGCACTCGCTGGAGCCGCTGCGACCGTGGAAGGCGGAGCAGCTGGGAGGCGGGTACCGGTTGTCGAGCTGGGCCGAGCGTACGGCGTACGAGGCCGCCGATGCCGTGGTCGCGGTCAGCAACGCGACCCGGGACGACATCCTCGCCAGCTACCCGGCGATCGACCCGGCCAAGGTGCACATCATCACCAACGGCATCGACGCGGACTTCTACCACCCGGACCCTTCGACGACCGTGCTCGAACGCCTCGGCGTCGACCTCAACCGTCCGTACGTGACGTTCGTCGGCCGGATCACCCGCCAGAAGGGTGTCCCCCATCTGCTCCGCGCCGGGCTGCAGCTGGACCCGTCGGTGCAGCTCGTCCTGCTGGCCGGCGCCGCCGACACCCCTGAGCTGAAGGCCGAGACCGACGCCCTCGTCGACGAACTGAAGGCGACCCGCGACGGTGTGTTCATCGTCTCGGAGATGCTGCCGCGCGAAGAGGTCCGCCAGGTGCTCACGCATGCGCTGGCGTTCTGCTGCCCGTCCGTCTACGAGCCGCTCGGCATCGTGAACCTGGAGGCGATGGCCTGCGAGACCGCCGTCGTCGCCAGCGCGGTCGGCGGCATCCCCGACGTCGTCGTCGACGGCGTCACCGGCACGCTGGTCCCGTACGACGAGGCCGACCCCACCACCTTCGAACGGCAGCTCGCCGAAGGCATCAACGCCCTGGTCGCCGACCCCGCCCAAGCCGAAGCGATGGGCAAGGCCGGCCGCGCCCGGGCCATCTCCGAATTCGGCTGGGACGCGGTCGCCGACCGGACCGTCGCGCTGTACGAATCGCTGGTGGGCACCACGAGCTGATTCAAGTCGCTGGTGGGACCCGTGAGCTGGCTATTTCGGCGGACGGACTTTCGGCGCGACCCGGACGTGGGCTCGTTCGCCTTGTTTGCCGATCAGGCTGAGGAACTCGACCGGTCCCGCGCTGGTGGCGCCGAACCAGTGCGGCGTACGGGTGTCGAACTCCGCGGCCTCACCTGGTTGGAGCAGGAGGTCGTGGTCGCCCAGGACGAGGCGCAGGGTGCCGTTCAGCACGTACGCCCAGTCGTAGCCCTCGTGAGTGCGCAGCTCCGGCTCGGCATCGTCCTTGCCTGCTGGTAGGACGAACTTGTACGCCTGGATGCCTCCCGGCCGGCGAGTCAGCGGCAGGATGACCGAGCCGTCGTCGCAGTTGATGGGCCGCAGGGTGACGCGCGGATTGCCGGTGGGCGGGGCGTCGACGAGTTCGTCGATGGTGACGCCGTAGCAGCGGGCCAACGGGAGCAACTGCTCCAGCGTGGGGCGCCGTAGCCCAGCCTCCAGCCTGGACAAGGTGCTGACGGAGATGCCGGTCTCCTGCGCCAGTTCGACGAGGGTGACGTCGCGGCGTTGCCGGAGCTGTTTCAGTCTCGGTCCGACCGCCTCGAGAGTGCGGTCCAGCGAATCGTTCATCGGCGCCAATTTTCCATTCGGCAACGTAGTTTGCTCATCCGTGGTCATGGTCGCACGCTCGTCAAGGGAAGCCTGACGAGAGGACGTGGAGATGACCGAGCAACACCGGTTCGATCGGGAGTACTGGGAGCAGCACTGGGCCGGCGGGGCACTGGGCACTCACCCGCCGAACCCCTACCTGTCCCGCGAGGTCGGCGGCCTGGTTCCTGGTACGGCGCTGGACGCCGGCTGCGGCGAGGGCGCCGAAGCGACCTGGCTCGCGTCGAACGGCTGGCAGGTCACGGCAGCCGACATCTCTGCAGAAGCGCTGACCCGCGCCGCCACCCGCGCGGCTGCGAGCGAAGCCGCCGAGCACGCGGCTGACCACGCAGCCGCTGAGCGCGCGGCTGGGCGCGGATCGGCTGGGCGCGCGGCTGGACGCGGATCGGCTGGGCGCGGATCGGCTGGACGCGGATCGGCTGGGCGCGGATCGGCTGGACGCGGATCGGCTGGGCGCGGATCGGCGGGGCGGGTGCAGTGGGTCGAGGCGGACCTGAGCGTCTGGGAGCCGAGCACGCAGTACGACCTGGTGATGACCCACTACGCCCATCCAGCCATGCCACAGCTGGAGTTCTACGACCGCCTCGCCACCTGGGTGGCGCCCGGCGGCACCCTGCTGATCGTCGGCCACCTGCACACCCACACAAGCGGCCACGACCACCACCCTCCCGCCGAGGCATCGGCCACCGCCGCCGCCATCACAGCCCGCCTAGACCTCACGGACTGGGAGGTCGTCACCGCCGAGGAGCAGCACCGCACCCTCGCCGCCCCCGGCGGCCGAGAGGCAACCCTCCACGACGTGATAGTCCGCGCCACCCGCCACAGGTAACACCCCGCAGCGCCGCACCCCGCGGCACCAGCACCGGCAACCTCCGCGCCGAGCCGCAGGCTCGGCGCTGGTTTCCCCTGCCCTCTGAGAGGAACTCATGAGCACGAACCACCCTGCCCCGGCGGAACCGGCGGAAGCGACCATTGGCGACCCGCGGCGGCGGCGGCGGCGGGCGATTCTGGTTGCGGTTTGCGTCGCGTTGATGGCTGTCATCGCCTCGGTCTCCGGGCTGAACGTCGCCCAGCCCGAGCTTGCCGTCGAGTTCGGTGCCTCGCAGAGCACCGTGCTGTGGATCATCAACATCTACACGATCAGCCTCGCCGCGCTCCTCCTCCCGCTCGGCGCGATCGGCGACCGCTGGGGTCGCAAGCCGGTACTACTCACCGGCCTCGCCATCTTCGGAGCAGCGAGCGCAGCAGCCGGCCTCGCCACCTCGACCGAGGTCATGCTCGCCGCACGCCTACTCAGCGGCGTAGGCGCGGCGATGATCATGCCGGTCACCCTCGCCGTCATCACCTCGACCTTCCCCGACCAGGAGCGTTCGAAGGCGATCGGCGTGTGGAGCGCCGTCGCCGGTGGCGGCGGCATCCTCGGGATGTTCCTCTCGGCCGTCCTGGTCGACCTGGCAACCTGGCGCTGGCTCTTCGTCCTGCCGGTCGCCCTCGTCCTCGCCGCCGCACTGATGGCGTTGCGCTCCGTCCCGAACTCCCGCGAAACCACCGACCATCGCTTCGACCTCATCGGCTCGCTGACGTCACTGGTCGCAGTACTCGGCCTGATCTTCGTCCTGCACGAAGGCCCGGTGAAGGGATGGACGGAGCCCGCGACCCTGCTGAGTCTGCTCATCGGCGTCCTCGCCGCAGCCGGCTTCATCGCCTGGGAGCTACGTCAGCAAGCCCCGCTCCTCGACATCCGCCTCTTCCGGGAGCGCGGACCAGCCAGCGGTTCCGTATCGCTGCTGGCCGTCTTCGGCGTACTGGCGGGGATCTTCGTCGTCCTCTTCCCGTACTTCCAGGCAGTGCTCGGTTGGTCCGGGCTGCGCTCGACCTTCGCGCTGATGCCGATGGCGCTGCTGATGATGTTCGCCTCCGGCCTGGCACCACATCTCGCCGCACGGATCGGAAGCCGCTCGACGATGGCATCCGGAATCCTCCTCGGCGCCGCGGGCCTGGCCCTGATGGCGACCTTCGTCTCCGTCGAAGGCGGCTACCTCTCGGTCCTGCCCGGGATGCTGGCAATGGGACTCGGAATGGGCCTGTCGATGACCCCGTCCACCGAAGCCATCACCACCGCGTTGCCCCGCGAACGCCAAGGAGTCGCGTCCGCCCTCAACGACGTCACCAGAGAGTTCGGTACTGCGCTAGGCGTCGCGCTCCTCGGAGCAGTCCTGTCCGCCGGCTACAGCAGCGCCATCGATTCCAGGCTCGCCGGTACGCCGGGCATCCCCGAGGGCGCAGCCGACACCGCTCGCGAGGGCGTCGCCAACGCCATCGCGGCAGCAGAGGGAGCTGGCCCACAAGCGGAGGCACTCATTCGGGCCGCGCAGGAGTCCTTCGTCGACGGCTGGCAACAGGCCATGTGGGCAGGCTTCGCCGTGATGGCCGCGCTGTTCGTCTACGTTCTCGCGCGCGGCCCTCAGAGCGCCTCGCCCCAAAAGAGGGCCTAGCTGATCCCGGCCGTGGGCGCTTCGCCTGTCAGCCAGGTGGTGAGCAGGCGGGCGCCGGCGCCGGTTGCGCCGAGGGAGTACTCGAACTCGTCGCGCGGCGACTCCGCGATGCTCGACAGGTCGAGATGGGCCCACGGCAGGTCACCGGCGAAAGCCTTCAGGAAGAGCGCGGCGGTGATCGAGCCCGGACCCTTCGAGCTGTTCACCGAGTCGGCGATCGGCGTCGAGATCAGGTCGGCGTACTGGTCCGGCAACGGCATCCGCCACAGCCGCTCGCCCGACACCTCACCGGCCGCGGACAGCTGCTCCGCCAGTCCGTCGTCGGTGGCGAACAACCCGCCGTACAGCATCGAGCCGAGCGACACCTTGATCGCGCCGGTCAGCGTCGCGATGTCGACGATCGCGTCGGGCTTCAGCTCCTTCACCGCGTAGGCGAGTCCGTCGGCCAGCACCAGCCGCCCCTCGGCGTCGGTGTTCTTGACCTCGGTCGTCCGGCCGCCGTAGTGCCGGATCACGTCGTCCGGCCGGTACGCCGTTCCCGAGGGCATGTTCTCCGCCGAACAGATCAGCCCGGTCACCTTGACCTGCGCACCCAGCTCGCGCAGGGCCGCCATCGTCGCGATCACCGAACCACCGCCGGTCATGTCGCGCTTCATCGACACCATGCCCTCGCGCGGCTTCAGCGACAGGCCGCCGGTGTCGTACGTGATGCCCTTGCCCACCAGGACGACGTACGGGGTGTCCTCGGTGGCGCCTTCGGGGGTGTAGTCCAGCCGGATCAGCCGCGG
Organism: Kribbella sp. NPDC023855; assembly: GCF_040639475.1. NCBI lineage: Bacteria > Bacillati > Actinomycetota > Actinomycetes > Propionibacteriales > Kribbellaceae > Kribbella > Kribbella sp. NPDC023855. The sequence continues at coordinate 203,386 of NZ_JBFAAA010000010.1, read as the reverse complement.
CGGGCGGGTCGAGCCCTGGCCGACCGCGAGGATGCCGCCGAAGCCGTCGGCCGCGAGCTGCTTCTCGTCCCAGACCCGCACGTCCAGCCCGGTCTTGCCGGCCAGCTCGGTGGCGCGGGCGGCCAGCCAGGCCGGGTCCTTCTCGTTCGAGGGGGTGGTGGCCAGTTCGCGCGCCAGCCAGCCGGTCCGGCCGATCACCAGACCGCGCTCCAGCACGGCGGCGCGATCCAGGTCGGTGCCGTCGGTCAGCACCACCCGCTCGACCACGGGCTTGCCTGCGTCGACGGTCTTGCGGGTGAACGTGAACGACCCCAGCACGATGCCTTCGGCAAACGCCTGGAGCGCGTCATCGTCGATGCCCTCGGCAACCACCGTGGTCAGCTCGTCCTTGCCCCGGCCGAACCGCGCGATCGCCGCTCCGGCGTGTCGCAGGTCCCGCGAGGAGCCGTCACCGGCCCCGACCAGCAGCACCTCGGCCACCTCACCGGTCAGCAGCGGGTACGCCGCGGTCGCGCCGGCTCCCGGGGTGAACCCGGTGCCGCGCTGCGCCTCGAGCAGCCGGTCGAGGTCGACCCCGAGCCGCTCACTGGCTTCCTTGGCAGCGGCCGGCAGTCCCGCCTCGCCGACCACGATCACCCAGGTGCGCGACCCGTGGACCGGGAGCCCGGGCTGCCAGACAACGGCAGGCAGAGTCGGGAAGATGTTGCGGGCGCTGCTGCGGCGAGCCACCTGACGTCCTCACTTTTGATCAAAGGTTGTGGGTGCAACCGTAACGACCCCGGCCGGTGCCGGAAAAGGCACCCACCGGGGTCGCGGAGTGGTTCAGGGTGCGCTCTGCCGAGCGCCCCGGGGGATCGGATCAGCCGACAACGGCTTTGAGCGCGTTTCCCAGCTCGGTCGCCTCATCGGCGTTCAGCTCGACGACGAGCCGACCGCCGCCCTCGAGCGGAACCCGCATCACGATGCCCCGGCCCTCCTTGGTGACCTCGAGCGGACCATCGCCCGTCCGCGGCTTCATCGCCGCCATGCGCGCACCCCTTCCCTCATTGGATACTGCCCTCTTCGGTGTTGAGCGACGACACCACGAGGGAGTTCCGTCGCCGGCGCCCACGTGGTGATGCGCCGTCGGCGCGCATCGCACTGTCTATCTGGACCCATTATCCCCGATCACGGGCCAGAGCCGTGCACCATACGGCAGACTCAGGTCTCGTGCACGCCCGTTCAGCGCTCTTCGACCTGTACGGCGACCACCTGCGCGCGCGGGGAGCGCGTGCCCCGGTGGCCGCCCTGGTTCGGCTGCTCGCCCCGCTGGGCGTGCATCCGCCGGCCGTCCGGACCGCTGTCTCGCGGATGGTCCGGCAGGGCTGGCTGGAGCCGGTCAAGATCGACGGGCAACCCGGCTACGCGCTCACCGCCCGGGCGCGTCGCCGCCTCGACGACGCCGCCGCCCGGATCTACCGGACCGGCGCCGACGGCAGCGAGGGCGAGTGGGACGGGCACTGGCATCTGAGCATCCTGCGCGAGATCCCGAACGCCCGCCGCCGCGAGCAGCTGGCGAGCCAATTCGCCTTCCTGGGTTGGGCTCCGCTGTCCGAGGCGGCCTGGGTCGGGCTGCGCCACGACGCCGAGGTGGACCAGATCCTCGACGTCGAAGGGATCGCTGCCGACCGGTTCCGCGCACCGGTCGACGATGACGCGGCATCGTTCGCCCGGCGGGTCTGGAAACTGGACGAGCTCGGCGCGTCGTACGACGCCTGGCTGAACGAGGCCAAGGCGCTGGCCGACAGCGCGGGCGACGAGGTCACCGACGAGCAGGCGTTCGCAGTACGGTCTGAGCTGGTGCACGAGTGGCGCAAGTTCCTGTTCCTCGATCCGGGCCTGCCGGCCGAGTTGCTGCCGACCGACTGGGCCGGTACCCGGGCGGCCGCGTTCTTCGATTTCCACGCCACCCGGCTGAGCCACGCGGCCGGGCGTTTCGTGGACAACTGCCTGACCGTTCACTGACTGTTTTTCACCGAGTGTTGGGAGCCAGCAACGATGAGTGACTCTGTCGCGTACGACGTGACGGCGGGCGTCGCCACGATCACCCTGAACCGGCCGGAGGCGATGAACTCGCTCGACACGCCGACCAAGGTGGCGCTGCGGGACGCCGTCGCGGCGGCCGCCGAGGACGAGGCGGTCCGCTGTGTCGTGCTGACCGGGACCGGGCGGGCGTTCTGCGTCGGCCAGGACCTGAAGGAGCACATCGGGCTGCTCCAGGCCAACGACCTGGACGCGCTGTGGAGCACGGTTCCCGAACACTACGCGCCGATCGCGCTGGCCCTGGCCGAGATGCCGAAGCCGGTGATCGCCTCGGTCAACGGAGTCGCCGCCGGGGCCGGCGCGTCGATGGCTTTCGCCTGCGACTTCCGGATCGTCGCCGACACGGCGGGCTTCAACTTCGCCTTCGCCGGCATCGCGTTGTCCTGCGACACCGGCATCTCGTGGACCCTGCCCCGGCTGATCGGCCAGGCGAAAGCGACCGAATTGTTGTACTTCCCCCGCACGATCCCGGCGACCGAAGCACTCACGCTCGGCCTGGCCAGTTCCGTCGTACCGGCCGACGAGCTCGGTACGGCGACCAGCGAGCTGGCGACCAAGCTGGCCAATGGGCCAACCGTTGCCTATGGCGCCCTTCGGCAGTCGCTCGCGTACTCCGCGACGCACACGCTCGCCGAGGCGCTGAAGTTCGAGGCCGGCAAGATGGAGCTGACCGGCGCCACCGAGGACCACCGCAACGCGGTCGCGTCCTTCGTCGCCAAGGAGAAGCCGACCTTCCAGGGCAAGTGAACAGACCGCGGCCCGGAACCTCGTCGGTTCCGGGCCGCGGTTTTGCGTGGGGTCAGCGAGCGGTCGTGAACGCGTTCAGACCGCCGGTGAACCCGTTGGCCCACAGCTGGTTGACGCGCCTGCGCTCAGTGGAGTTCGGGTAGGGGTTGGTGCAGGACGGGCCAGGACCGCCACCCGACATCAGCTCGCTGCACGGACCGGAGTAGTGGTCCGGCAGGCCGAGCACGTGGCCGGTCTCGTGCGCGGTGATCCGGGTCGGGTCGTACACCTGCGCCTGGCGGTAGTCGAGGAAGATGTAGCCCCGGCCGTGACCGTTGGTGGACGCGTAAGAGCCGCGCGAGTCGTTGCCCTCGGTGTAGTAGAAGTCGTACCCGCTGGTGCTCTGGACCAGCCGCACGTTGGTGACGGAGGAGTTCCAGATCTGGGTCGAGCGGGAGATCTGGGTGGCGAAGGTCGGCGCGTTCACCCGGTACCGAACGGTGACCGCCGCCAGGCTGTTGCCACTCTTGGCCTGCTTGGCCAGCGCCGACTTCATCACCGCGTCGTAGAACGCCTTGTTGTTGGCCGCCTCCCGCGGCGAACCGGCGTACGACGACACGGTGGTGGCCTCGGCCCGCTCGGGCGCGGGGGCGGCCGCGGCCGTGCTTGCGGCGAAGCCTGTGACACCAAGGGCGGCGGTGGCCAGCAGGGCGAGGGAGGACAGGAGCTTGCGATGGGGCATGGGCGGGCCTCATTCAGATCTGGGGGCGGACCGCGATCGGCGAACACCGACCGCGACTGACTCCCGAAGTGATACCAAGCCCCGGCATTTTCCGCATCAGGCCGGGAAATAACCGAGGGTATTCCTGCGCGTACCCTCGGTTGTCCTTCGCGCCCGCCGGGATACCCGGCGTTTGAAACCGCTCACAAAGCGGGTGTCAGCGGGCGACGCAGTCGGTGACGTGGTCGTTCACGATGCCGGTGGCCTGCATCAGAGCGTAGCTAGTGGTGGGGCCGATGAAGACGAAACCCTTTTTCTTCAGGGCTTTGGACATCGCGATCGACTCCGGCGTGGTGGCCGGGACGTCGGCCTCGGTCTTCGGGGCCGGCTGCTTCGCGGGCTGGAACGACCAGAGCAGCTCGGTCAGCTCGCCCGGCTCGAGCTCGAGCAGGGCGCGGGCGTTGGTGATCGCGGCGTTGATCTTCAGCCGGTTGCGGACGATGCCGGGATCGGCCATCAGCCGCTCGAAGTCGTCCGGCCCGTACGCCGCGACCCGCTCCGGGTCGAAGTTGGCGAACGCCTTCCGGAAGTTCTCCCGCTTGCGCAGGATCGTGATCCAGGACAGCCCCGACTGGAACCCCTCGAGCGTCAGCCGCTCGTACAGGCCCTGGTCGTCACGGATCTCCTGACCCCACTCCTCGTCGTGGTACGCGATGTACTCCGGTGCCGACGTCGCCCAGCTGCAGCGCGGCTTGCCGTCCGGGCCGATCACGCTCATCGGGCGACCCCGTCGGCGAGGCGCTTCAGCGAGATCCGCATCATCAACTCGAACGCGGGGCGCACCAGCGGCCACGCAGTACGGCCGACTCGTCCCAGCGGTGGGATGACATCTTCGGACCAGACGAAGGTGCTGCCCTGTGGCGTGGCGCGGACGACGAAGGTGCCGGTACCGCGGACGACCGTGCCGAGGTGCTTCACCGTACATTCGCGCGGCGGGTCCCAATGCGTGATGACCATGTCGTCAGTGAATCCCACGGGACCGACACTTGTGCGCGCGGAGACACCGCCGCCGACGCCTTCGCCATGGTTGCCGGTCGCCCAGACGCGGGTGAACAGCATCCAGGCGGACTGACCGTTCCAGTCCATCACCACGTCCCAGGCGGCCTGCGGCTCCAGCGGGAGGTCGACGGCGGCTTCCGCGTGGCAGGACATCAGTTCGGTCGCTGGACGGCGCCCGCGTCAGGAGCAGCACTGTGCCGGCCCCGAGCCTCGCCACTCGCCTCGTCGGAATCGGTCTCCGGATCCACGTCGGTGGCGCCTTCGGCGGCGGGGTCCGCGGTGGCCGTGTGGTCGGGCGGGGGCGGCTTGGCCTCGAACCACGGGGTGGGCTCGGGGTCGTTCTCGTCGTGGGTGTGGACGAGTTCCTGTAGGAGAGGCGGAAGCGGCACCGGAGCCTGAGGCCCATCAAGCACGGCGGCCGGCTCACGCTCCTCGAACCACTCGTCTTCTTCCTGTACTACGTCCGCCGGTGCCGCAGGTGCCTCCGCGTCCGTGACTGCGTGGGCCTCGGGCAGGGCGTCCGCGGTGGCCGTCGCCTCCGGCTGGGCACCCACCTGCGCCTCCGGCTCGGCGGGAGCTTCGGTGGGCGCGGGTGCTTCCGGCGGGGTGAGTGCGGGGGCGTCCGGCGAGGCGGCGGGCTCCTGCTGCTCCCGTGCCGCTACCGGAGTCGGCTCCGGGGTGGGGAAGTCGCCGCCTACCAGGATCGGCTTGTTGTAGCCGGTGTCCTCGAAGTCCGCTGCGTCGTACTCGGAGCGGGAGGTGAAGCCCGCGCCTTCGGGACCGTGGATGATCGGCGAGACCGCGCGCTCCAGGTCGGCGATCCGGCGGTCGCGTTCGGCCACCTCGCGGGTCACCCGTTCGAGCAGGGTGTCCACCTCGTCCATCCGGTAACCGCGCAGACCGACGCCGAACCGGGTCTTGGCGAGGTCGTCCGCGGTGAGCGCCTGCCGCGCCGGGACGGTCAGGTCCGGCCGGTCGTCGTACGCGGGGGCCATCGCACCCCAGCGGCCCGAGGCAACGACGGCAACGGCCCCGATCAGGAGCACCACAATGAGCCCGAGAAACCACATCACGGGACCGATCGTGCCATGTCCACGGACAACCCCGCACAACCCCGGGCCGGTCGCCCGCTGTCAAGAGTCAGTTTTCAGCTGCCGTCCGAGCCGAGCCGGCGCACCTCGCGGCGCTCCCGGGCCTCCGGGCTGTCGGCCTCGTCCACGTCCCGCTGCGCCTCGGCCGCGGCCTCCTCGGCCGCCGCGTCGGCCAGCTCGCCGGCCTTCAGGATGTAGCTGATCGCCTCGTCCACGTCGTCGGTGATCGTGAACATCTCCAGATCCGCCGCCGAGATCTTGCCATCGGCAAGCATCGTCTCGCGCAGCCAGTCGGCCAGCCCGCTCCAGTACGACGTACCGAACAGCACCACCGGGAACGAGGTGACCTTGCGGGTCTGCGCCAGGGTGAGCGCCTCGAACAGCTCGTCCAGGGTGCCGAACCCGCCCGGCATCACCACGAACCCCTGCGCGTACTTCACGAACATCGTCTTGCGGGTGAAGAAGTAGCGGAAGTTCATCCCGATGTCGACCCACTCGTTCAGGCCGTTCTCGAAGGGCAGCTCGATGCCCAGGCCGACCGACACGCCACCGGCCTCGGAGGCGCCCTTGTTGGCCGCCTCCATCACACCCGGTCCACCGCCGGTGATCACCGCGTAGCCCGCGGCGACCAGCTTGCGGCCGAACTCCTCCGCCGCGGCGTACATCGAGTCCGTCGGCTTGGTCCGCGCCGAGCCGAAGACGCTGATGGCCGGCCCGAGCTCGGCCAGCATGCCGAAACCCTCGATGAACTCCGACTGGATCCGCAGCACCCGCCACGGGTCGGTGTGCACCCAGTCCGACGGGCCGCGGCTGTCCAGCAGCCGCTGCTCGGAGGTCGAATGCTGCACCTGGTTGCGGCGCATCACGACAGGCCCGCGCTGCTGTGAGCCCTGCGGACGGTCTGGGTGGATCGATGGGTCTGCCATGCCCCCAGATTAGTCCGGCGATCCGGTTCAGGCCCGCCGAAACCGGCCGCGCCTCACGCCGTCAACCAACTCCTCAACCGCTGTTCACACTGCTCGATCTCCGCCTCGGGCACGTACTCCTCCTGCTTGTGCGCGAGCAGCGGGTCCCCCGGCCCGTAGTTGACCGCCGGAACCCCCAGCAGGGTGAACCGTGCGACGTCGGTCCAGCCGAACTTCGGCTTCGGCTCTCCCCCGACGACCTGGAGGAACGCGGCCGCTGCCGGCCGCTCCAGCCCTGGCAAGCCACCCGGCGACGAGTCGGTCACCTTGACGTCGAACCCCGCGAAGACCTCCCGGACATGCGCCTCGGCCTCCGCCTCCGACCGGCTCGGCGCGAACCGATAGTTCACCGACACCGTGCACAGATCCGGTACGACGTTTCCCGCGACCCCGCCGCTGATCGCGACGGCGTTCAGCCCTTCGCGGTACTCCAGCCCGTCGATCGGCACCCGCCGCGGCTCGTAGGCCGCCAGCCGGTCGAGGATCTCGCCGGCCGCGTGGATCGCGTTCTTGCCCATCCACGAGCGCGCCGAGTGGGCCCGCTCCCCGTACGTCGTGACGTCGACCCGCATCGTGCCCTGACAACCGGCCTCGACGGCCGCGTTCGACGGCTCCATCACGACCGCGAACACGCCCTGCAGCAGCTCGGGGTGGGTCTGGGTCAGCTTGAAGAGCCCGTTCAGCTCGGCGTCGACCTCTTCGCAGTCGTAGAAGACATAGGTGACGTCCCGGTTCGGCTCGGTCAGCGTCGCCGCCAGCCGGAGCCCGACGGCGACACCACCCTTCATGTCGCAGGCGCCGAGCCCGTGGATCAGGCCGTCCGCACGCCGGGCCGGCAGGTTGTCGTTCAGCGGCACGGTGTCCAGGTGCCCGGCGATGACGATCCGCTCGTCTCGCCCCAACTCGGTCCGCGCCACCACCGTGTTGCCGTGCCGCGAAACCGTCAGATGCCCGTACGCCGACAACGCCGCCTCCACGGCATCAGCCAACTCCTGCTCGGTGCCACTGACCGACGAAACGTCGACCAGCGCCGCGCACAGGTCGGGGCCGGACTGGTCAAGATCAAGCTTCGCCATCAGATTCCTCGGTCGCCGGTCAGGAATACGCAGAACTCGTTGCCTTCGGGATCGGCGCAGACGTGCCAGCCGATGGTGTCGTCCTTGGGCCGCAGCAGTGTCGCACCCGCGGCCAGGACGCTGTCGAGGTCGTCCGCCGTGACGTCCCAGTGGATCCGGTTCTTGACCGTCTTGGGCTCGGGCACCGGGACGAACACCCAGTACTGGAACGGCAGACCCGGCACGTTCTCCAGCCAGTACCACGGCTTGTCCGGATCGTGCGCGACCTCGCCCCCGACGATCCCGGCCCACCAGCGCGCCTGCGCCTCCGCGTCCGCCGAGTCCACCACCAGCTCCATCAACCGGTACTCCGAGTCCTTCTCCCGCACGAACCCGCAGAACTCCCCACCCTCGGGATCGGCCATCACCGCCCAGTGCTGTTCCTCGGTGATCGGCTTCAGCACGCTCGCGCCGAGCCGCTCCAGCTCCTCGATCGAGTTCGTGTGCACGTCCAGATGAACCCGCTGCTTGACCGTCCGCGGCTCGGGCACGTGGTTGAGCCAGATCGTCTTCTCCGGCAGATCGCCGGCCAGCACCTCCGGATTGTCCGCCGGTGTGGTCAGCCCGAGCACCTGTCCCCAGAACGACGCCATCACGCTCGTCGACCCGACATCGACACACAAATCCTTGAACCGCACCATGCCTCACAGGTTAGTGGCGCTCGCCGCCCTGCCCCGGAGCACCGCCGCCCGCGGAGAACCGTCACACGATTGTGCGGCGGAATCCGGCGGCGGACGCGTTTGTGATCGCCCGCCGTGGTTACCGGTAGTCACCAACCTGCTACAGACCGGCGGGCCGCCTCCTGCCCCGAGATCGTTGGAGGCTTCATGACCATGTCCTCGTGCCTGCCCGGCCGACTCGCGGCGGCAGCCGGCCTCACCGCGCTCGCACTGGTCTCGACGGCCGGGAGCGCCGCCGTCAGCGCCGCCCCCGCACCACCGAAGTACAAGTACTACGTGGCGCTGGGCGACAACTACACCGCCGCACCGCTCGTCCCACCCTTGGACCTGGCCAACCTGGCCTGTCTGCGGTCCGGAGGCAACTACCCTGCCTTGCTGGTCCAGAAGCTGAAGGTGCCGAAGTCGACCGACGTCAGTTGCGGCGGCGCGGACACGACCCATGTCGAGGCCTCTCAGACCACTCCAGGCGGTTTCCTGCCGGCCCAGCTCGATGCTGTCAGCAAGAAAGCCGACCTGGTCACGATCGGTTTCGGCGCCAACGACTTCGGGGTGCTGGCCAGCCTGCTCACCGTCTGTCCCAAACTGAAGAAGTCGGACCCTGACGGGGCGCCCTGCAAGAAGAAGTTCACCGCCGGCGGCAAGGACCAGCTGAAGGAGAGCGTCAGCAAGACCAAGGCCCGGTTGACCGCCGTGGTGAAGGCGGTCAAGAGCAAGGCCGCGCCGAAGGCGACGATCGTGCTGGTCGGCTATCCCTCCATCGCGCCGGCGAAGAACAACTGCGCCGAGCTGCCGCTGGCCAAGGGTGACTACGCCTATCTGACGACGATCCTGTCCGAGCTCAACAAGGCGATCCAGGCGGCGGCCAAAGCAGGCCAGGCGAAGTACGTCGATGTCTTCAAGGCGTCCACGGGTCACGATGTCTGCGCCAAGGCCAAAGCGTGGGTCCAGGGGAAGGACCCGGACCTGCTGAAGGCGGCCGCGTTTCACCCGCGGGCAGAGGAGCAGGCCGCGGTCGCCGACCTGATCGTCAAGACGGTCTCCGGCCGGGAAGCGACGATCACTTCGGCAGACCAGGAGGCCTGGCAGGCCGGGGCCGAAGCTCGCCGGCAGCAGTCGGCCGCAATCCTCGCCACGCCAGATGCTCGCACCCGTGTCACCGACCGGCTGCGGCAAGGAGGCCTGTTCCCCTCCGGCCGGTAGGGATCGGCCGGTAGAGCCCGGCCGAGCGCCTCGCCGGCTCTCCGGTTTAGGTTTGGAGGGTGAAACCTGACATGGAAGCAACGGTCGCGCGGCTGACCGCAGTACTGGCAGGTCTCGACGATGAGGCGGCGCGAGCGCCGTCCGGCTTGCCCGGGTGGTCGCGTGGGCATGTGCTGACGCACGTCGCGAACTTCAGCGAGGCGATGACGCGCCAGGTCGAGGAAGCCCTGGCCGGCCGGCTGGTCGAGATGTACGACGGCGGCCGCCCGGCGCGGGATGCCGCGATCGAGGCCGGCGCCGGGCGGTCGGCGGACGAGTTGCGGGAGCACGTCCGGTCGGCCACCACCGGGCTGCTCGCCGCCTGGCGGAAGGTCGACGACTGGTCGCGGCCGGTCACGCACCGCAACGGCGACCTGGCGGCCACCGTCTACACGGGCTGGCGCGAACTCGAAGTACACACTGTCGACCTCGCCCTGGAGCCGACATCCGACGACTGGTCGGTGGAGTTCTGCCTTCACCTGCTCGACTTCCTCAAGGCGCGCACGCCAGACGGGCTCCACCTCATCCTGGTCGGTGGAAACACCCGCTGGGAGAACGGCACCGGCGAGGATCGCGTCCTCACCGGCACCTTCACCGATCTCACCGCCTGGATGGCCGGCCGCCGCCCCGTGCGCCCGATCACCGGCGACCTCCCCGAACTGAAACCCTGGCCCTGAGCCCCGAGCTCTGACCCGAGCAACAATGGACACCATGGCGGGTGATCCCGAGTTACGCGCTGCACTCACCGCCGACCGAACCGGTACGGCGGAGCGCATCGCGGCGCTCAGTACCGACCTGGAAGCGATCGTGGAGGCGTCGCGGCTGGTCGCGACCGACGACGAACACGATCCGGAGGGTACGACGATCGCGTTCGAGCGGTCGCAGACGAGCACCCTGCTCGCGGACGCCCGCCGGCACCTCGAGGATCTCGACAGCGCCCTGGCGCGGCTGGACGCGGGTGACTACGGCCGCTGCGAGCGCTGCCACGAACAGATCGCGATCGGCCGGCTCCTCGCCCGGCCGACCGCGCGGACCTGCATCACCTGCGCGACCTGAGCCGCGGAGCCCGGAGTACGGAGCATGGAGTACGGCGCAGCTATTTCAGGCCGGTTGTCTTCATTGCGTCGACGAGGCGTTTCTGGCCGGCCACGAAGACGATGACGGTCGGGATCGCCGCGATCACCGCGGCCGCGAGGATGAGGTTCCAGGCGGAGGCGTACTGGCCCTGCATGCCGGAGATGCCGAGCTGGATCACGCGGAGATCGGGATTGCGGGTGATCGTGAGCGGCCAGAGGAACGCGTTCCAGTTGGCCAGGAAGAACAGCACCGACAGGCTGGCCAGCACCGGGCGGCTGAGCGGCAGGATGACACTCCAGTACCGCCGCCAGTAGCCGCAGCCGTCCAAGTCGGCCGCTTCCTCCAGCTCCCGCGGGATGTTCAGGTAGTACTGCCGGAGCAGGAAGATGCCGAAGGCATGGAAGATGCTCGGCACGATCAGCCCGGCGTAGCTGTCGAGCAGACCGAGCTGCTTGGCCACCAGGAACAGCGGGACGAGGATGACCGGCAGCGAGACCAGTAGCGTCGACATGATGCCGGAGAAGATGAGGCCGCGGCCGGGGAACCGCAGGCGCGCCAGCGCGTAGGCCGCCATCGAGTGGAAGAACAACGCAACGACGGTGACGACCACTGCGACGATGGCACTGTTCATCAGGAAGCGCGGCAACGGGATCTTCAGCAGCACGTACTGCAGGTTGTCCAGCGTCCAGGTCGACGGCCAGCCGAACGAGAAGATCTCCTCCGGTGGCTTCAGCACACTGATCAGCACCCACAGCAGCGGCGCGACTGCCAGGATGGCGAGCACATGAGCGAGGATCGGGAAGAATCTAGTCCTCATCGAAGCGGCCTCCTCGGGTGACGGCGAACATCAGGCCGGTACAGAGGATGAGCAGCGCGACGACGACGGTGGTCAGCGCGGCGGCGTACCCCATGTTGTTGAAGGTGAAGGCCTGTTCGTAGATGTAGAGGACGACCGTGCTGGTGGCCCGGGCCGGACCGCCCTTGGTGAGCACGTAGACCAGGTCGAACGCCTGCAACCCGGTCACCGCGCCGATCGTCGAGTTGACCACGACGAAGAAGCTGGTCGGTCGCAACAGCGGCCAGATCACGTAGCGGAACCGCTGCCACGCGCTCGCGCCGTCGATCTGCGCCGCGTCCTCCAGCTCCTTCGGCACGTCCTTCAGCCCGGCCAGGAAGACCAGCATCTGGTAGCCCATCAGGAACCAGACGCTGATCACCACATAGGTGCCCAGGGCAAGCGCCGGCGTACCGAGGAAGGACACGTCGCCGAGCCCGAGCGGGCCGAGCAGCTTCGACAGTGCGCCGCGCTTGTCGACCAGCAGGAACTGCCAGATCAGGCCGACCACGACCAGGCTGACCACGTTCGGCAGGAAGAACGCCGAGCGGACCCAGCCGATCCCGCGGAAGTGGTTGCGCACCAGCATCGCCAGCGCGAAGCTCACCACGAACGCGAGTGGGACGAAGGTGACGACGTAGATGCCGGTGATCTTCAGCGACGCCAGCAACTGGTCGTCGCCGGCCATCAGCCGGTAGTTGGCCAGACCGACGTACCGGTAGTTGCCGAAGCCATCGACCTTGAAGAACGCGACCCCGAAGGCGAGCAGCATCGGCAGCGCGACGAAGATCAGCAGGCCGATCGCGTCCGGCGCGAGGAACGCGTACGCCGCCAGTGCCTCGCGCCGCCGCTTCGTCATCGGCGCCTTCTCCCGGGCTGCCGTCACCCGGGGCGGTCCGGTCGGTGGTGCACTCGTGGTCGTGGTCATGTGATGGGCGCGCCCTGGTAGGTCTTCAGGAACGTGTCGATCTTCTGCGCCGCGTCCGCCGCCGCCTTGCCCGGATCGGCACCGTTCAGCTGGCAGGCCTGGATCGCGTCCGCGATCGGCTGGTACACCTCCGGCGGGAAGCGCGGCTCGGGTTTGCCGGTGGGCGCGATCTCGGTGACGAACTTCTTCAGCACGCCTTCGGCGAAGGCACCCTTGGCGTCGGCGGCCGTCTGGACCGACTTGCGCGGCGGGACGTTCGTCTTCACCACGGTGTTCCACTGCCGCTGCCGCTCGACTCCTTCGGCGTCGGTCGATCCGAGCGCCCAGGCGATGAACTTGGCCGCGGCCTCGGGGTTCTTGCCCTTCGAGTTCGCCACGAACGCCCAGCCGCCGAGGTCGGTGGCCGGCTTGCCGCCTTCGGGAGTCGGGTGCGGAATGATGCCGTACTTGAAGTTCTTCGCCTTGCTGCGCATGTCGGAGACGGCCCAGATGCCGCTCTGCTGCATGGCGGCGGCACCCGAGCCGAGGTTGGACAGCACGTCACCGCCGCCGTCACCAAGAGCCTTGCGCGGGGCGACCTTGTTCTTGATCGTGTCCTGCCAGAACTTCAGCGCCTGTACGGCGGCCGGCGAGTCGAAGGCGACCTTGCCATCCTTGATCGGCGTACCGTCGCCCTGCCAGAGGAACGGGTACCAGGTGAAGTTCTGGTAGTAGCCGGGCAGCGTTTCGAACATCACGCCGTACCGGTCCTTGCCGGTCAGCTTCTCGGCGACGGCCAGCGTCTGGTCCCAGGTCTTGGGTAGATCGGCCTCGGACAGACCGGCCTTCTCGAACGCGGTTTCGCTGTAGTACATCGCGAGCGGCTCGATCTCCATCGGCAGGCCGTAGACCTTGCCGTCGACGCTGCGCGCTTCCAGCAGGCCGGGCAGGTAGTCGGCCTTGGTCTCGGCCGACAGGTCGCCGGACAGGTCCTGCAGGACGCCGCCGTTGTAGTACCGCAGGAAGTCGCCGGGGCTGATCAGGAAGATGTCCGGGCCCTGTCCCGACTGGAACGCGGTCTGCAGCGTCGTACCGCTCAGGTAGTCCTTGCCGGGGATGTAGCGCAGCTTCACCTTGACGTCGTTGTTAGCGTTCCACTGGTCGGCGAGCGCGACGAACCACTTGCTCTGCGGACTGTTGTCGTCGGACGGCCCGTAGAAGTTCCAGAAGGACAGCTCCTTGCCGTCGCCGCCGGCGTCGTCACCGCCGCAGGCGGTCAGCAGAGGGCCGGCGAAGGCCGAGGCGGCCAATGCGCCGAGGCCGCCGCGCAGTACCGATCGTCGGCTGATCGGCCTGGGATTGACAGGGGAGGGTGCGGACATCAGGAACTCCAGGGGTCCGAGTGGCCAGACTGGGCAATCGATTTCTCGCAATCTACGATCGCGGCCTGGAGTGGTCAAGAGTCCCGGCGCCAACGATTTGGCCGGATCTGCCGTTCGCGCTTGTTTTGAACAGGATGGAGCCGTTGACACTGTGTCGCCGCCTTGCCTAGTCTTCGGAAATCGATTTCTGACTTCAGAGCGGAAAGCGGGTCGAGGATGCCAGCAGTGCCGAACCGGGCGGCCGTCCACCGCCCGGCCGAGTTGCCGCGCGAACTGGTGACGCAAGGGCTGGCGGCGGCGCGGAACGCGATCGAGACCGAGGCGGCGGCGGTGTCGGCCTTGGCCGGGCGGCTCGACGGGGTGTTCCTCGACGTACTGAAGGCGGCTGCCGCGTGTGAAGGGCACCTGGTCGTCACCGGGCTGGGCAAGTCAGGCCTGGTCGGACGCAAGATCGCCGCCACGCTGGCGAGCACCGGCACGCCCGCGTCCTTCATCCACGCCGGCGACGCGTTGCACGGCGACTCCGGCGCGGTGACCGAACGCGATCTGGTGCTGGCGCTGTCCGCCTCGGGTGAGACCGCCGAGGTCTGCGCGTTCGCCCGGATGCTGCGCGAGCGGGAGATCCCGGTGATCGCGATGACGGGTGCCGAGGAGTCGACGCTCGCCCGGCTGGCGACGTACACGCTCGACACCATGGTCCTGCGCGAGGCCGATCCGCTGAACCTCGCACCGACCGCCTCGACCACCGCAGCCCTGGTGATGGGCGACGCGCTCGCCTGCGCACTCGTCGTACTACGCGACTTCACCCACCACGACTTCGCCCGCTTCCACCCGTCCGGCGCACTCGGCCGCAGGCTGCTCGGCGCCGGGGAGGACGAATGACCCGGTACGACGTGTGTGTCCTCGGCTCTTTCATGAAGGACCTGGTCGCCAGCGCGGAACGGCGGCCGTTGCCCGGCGAGACCTTGCACGGCACCGGATTCGCCGAGTTCCTGGGCGGCAAGGGCGTCAACCAGGCGATCGCCGCCGCGCGAATGGGGGCCCGTACCGCGATCGTCGGGACCATCGGCGACGACCGGTACGGCGAGGAGTTTCTCGAGCTGCTCAAGACCGACGGGGTCGACACCAGGTGGGTGGTCCGGCATCCGGAGCTCGGGACCGGCGTCGGACTCCCGCTGGTCCTGCCGGACGGGAGCAACTCGATCATCATCGTGTCCCGCGCGAACTCCGCGATCACCCCGGCCGATGTGGAGGCGGCGTCCGCAGTACTGACGTCCAGCAAGGTCCTCAGTGTGCAACTCGAACTCCCGGTCGAGGCGAGCAGAGCTGCCCTTCAACTCGCCTCGGCCGCGGGCGTCACCACGATCCTCACCCCGGCTCCGGCCGGACCGGTCGATGCCGGCTTGGCTGCCTTCGTCGACATCCTGGTGCCGAACGAGGTGGAGGCCGCGGCGCTGACCGGCCTGGACTGCGACGACGAAACCCAGGTACCGGCGATTGCCCGGCGCCTCGCCGAGGAATGGGACCTGCGCGGCTGCGTGGTCACCCTCGGCTCTCGCGGCGCCTATGTTTTGGATCGTCAACATGGCGTGGAAGTGCGCATGCCGGCCTACTCCGTCGCAACTGTGGACACAGTTGGTGCAGGAGATGCCTTCTGCGGATCGCTGGCCGCATCACTGGCCGACGGCGCCGAGCTCGTTGACGCAGTACAACTGGCCAACGCCGCCGGTGCGCTGTCCACAACCTTGGATGGTGCAGCCGCCTCGGCCCCGACCCGCGCAGCCGCTTTGGCCTTGCTCGACGCGCATCCGGTGCGGATGTCGCCGTTTCAAGTAGCTCAGCCTCCGCCGTGAGATCCTTGTGCCGTCCAGACGGCAGCTAGGTCTCAAGCGGGGAGCGAGTATGACGACGATCTACGACGTCGCGCGTAGATCTGGCGTATCGCCGGCCACTGTGTCGCGGGTGCTCAGCGGCCGCCGGAACGTGGATCCGGAACTGTCCGAGAAGGTCCGCGCGGCCGTGGCCGAGCTCGGCTACCGCCCGAACGGCGTGGCCCGCAACCTCCGCCGGGCCAGCACCAACCTGTGGGCCGTGGTCATCTCCGACATCGAGAACCCGTTCTTCACCTCGCTGGTCCGTGGGCTCGAGGACGTCGCGCAGACCGAGGGCTACCACGTCGTACTGTGCAACTCCGACGAGGACCCGGCCAAGGAAGCGGCGTACGCGTCGGCCGTGCTGACCGAGCAGATGGCCGGCGTGGTGATCTCGCCGACGTCGACCGCCGAGGGCGTCCAGCAACTCGACGAGGCGAAGACGCCGATGGTGCTGATCGACCGCCGGGTCGACGGCGTCGAGGCGGACACCGTCCTGGTCGACAACGAGCACGGCGCCGCCGAAGGCGTGAAGCACCTGATCGACGGCGGCTACCGCCGGATCGCCTGCATCACAGGACCACGACGCGTCAGTACTGCGATGGACCGGCTGGCGGGTTACCGCTCGGCCCTTCGCGGCGCGGGCATCCGCTTCCAGAAGGACTTGGTCCGGCATGCCGACTTCCGCGAGGCCGGCGGCTTCGCGGCAATGGAAAGCCTGCTGGACCAGCCCGAACCACCGGAAGCCCTCTTCGTCGCCAACAACCTGATGACCGTGGGCGCCCTGGAGTGCCTGGCCAAACGCGGCCTCCGCGCCCCCGACGACATCGCCGTGGTCGGCTTCGACGACCTCCCCTGGGCCGACCTGGTCGTCCCCTCCCTCACCACCGTCGCCCAACCCACCTACGAACTAGGCCGCACCGCAGGCTTACTCCTCAAAGACCGCATAACCTCCCCCGGCCGCCCCCCATCCACAGTCACCCTAAGAACCGAACTCCACATCCGAGCCACCTCAGCCCCCAAAACCCCCTAACCCCACCTGCTACTCTGTTGCCACGAGGCCTTCGATGGCCGCGGAGAGAACGCCAGGTCTGCTGCCAGACCCTTCCGGCTCGACCGGTTGCGGCGCTCCGGACCATCGAAGGTCTCGTCGTTTCGGTCAGCAGCTAGAGACCGTCCAGCGGCCACCACGGGTACTGCTCCATCGTGCCCGGCGCCGCGATCACCCGAAGACCGTGCCCCCAGGCCTCTCCTTCGAAGCGATGGATCTGATGGCGGACAGCCAGCAGATGATGGTGCTCGAAGCCGCCGAACTCGTCCGGCTCCAGAGCTGCCCGCAACATCCCGGCGTACTGGTCGGCCGCCTGCAGCCCGTCCAGCTGCCCGGCCGCCAGAAACCGCGGCATGCTTCGCAGCAGATCCCAGCGCGTCTGAGCTTCCGCGTCGGACCGCAGTTTCTCGAAGTACACCAGGGTCTCCTGGTGCGGAAATCCACGCACGTGCCCGAAGTTCACGACCACATCGCGGGCTCCGCCTGGCCAGGTAGCCGCCGCATGCAGGATGCCCGTAAGCGTCAGACCGGACGCGTAGTTGTAGAAGGCAACTTGATTGGCCCTGACCGGGTCAGCTGCCGCGAGAGCCGCCTTCTCGATGACCAAGTAGCCGACCACCACCCCTTCCACGGCAGCAAGCTGAGCCGCCACGAACTGCCGGCGAGGAAATCTCTTGACGTGCTCGGTCCAGTGCAGTGGCTTGTTCACCGGCACCGACAGACGCTGACGACAGGTTCCGATCGCCGAGCGCAGCGCAGCGTCGTCCTCGTCGGCAACCATCACCGCCACCATCGCGAAATAACGCGAGGCTTTTCCCGATGTTCCGCGGTCGCCGGTCTCGTCGACGTAGGCCCGGACCAGTGGCCGCTCGAAGTACATGCCGAGGACCCTACGCACGATCAGAGGGCCCCGACCGGGCGAACTCAGCTTCTGTGGATATCTGCCCCGGTATTCCCCAACTTGCCCTTAATCAGGTGGTTTGGGTTTGTAGTGGGGGACCCAGTGGGCTAGCCAGGTGGCTCCTAGGGTGGTTAGGGCTCCTAGGGTGAGGGTGGCGGTGGCTAGGGGGGCGATGAAGGTGATGGCGCTGATGAGGAGGGGGCCGATTACTCCGCCTAGTTCGGCGCAGGCGGTCCAGCCGGCCAGGAACTGGGCGCGGAGGGCGGGTGGGGCGGCGTCGGCGCCGAGGGTGATGATGATGCCGGAGCCGAGACCGTTGCCTACGGCCATCAAGCTGGCGACGGCGAGGACGGCGTACAGGGTGCTGGTGAGGGGCAGGGCGAGCATGCCGAGGCCGAGCGCCAGGGTGCACGGGACGGCGATCCAGACGCGGCCGAAGCGGTCCATCACCAGGCCGGCCGGGTAGAACAGCAGCATCTCGATGCCGTTGGTGATGCCGAAGACGATCGAGATGTCGGTGGCGGACAGTCCGACGTGTTCGCCCCAGAGCGGGACCAGGCTGACGCGGGCGATTCGCGCCACCGCGATCACGAAGACGCCGGTGCCGAGGGTGAGGAAGACGCGGCGGCTGTCCCAGAGCACCTTCCTGATCGGTTGATTCTCCGGCAGGACGTGTTCCCGGACAGGATCACCAGCACAAAGCAGCAGTACTGCGGCGCCGAGCGAACTCGCGACCCCGACGGCGTACGCCGCAGCGATCCCCCACCGATGACCCGCTGCCGCGCCGAGGAACGGGCCGATGAACAAGCCGATCCGGTTCACCCCGCCGAGCGTCGACATCGCCCGAGCGCGCATCCCGATCGGCACCACATCGGTGAGATAGGACTGCCGCGCCAGACTGAACACCGCCCCCGACAGACCGGCAACGACCAACGCCAGACCGAGCACCTCCCAGCTGCCCGCGAGCCACGCCACGAACCAGGCCGCCGCCGTGACGATTGCCGCCAGCAACAGAGCGCGCCGCTCGCCGATCCGCACCACCAACGCCCCGGCGGGCAGCGACCCCGCGAAGTACCCGAAGCCCAGTACTCCGACCAGAAAGGCCGCCGTCCCGACCGAAGCACCCAACTCGAGCGCCGACAAGGCGATGATCGGCAGGACGGCCCCCATCCCCACCGAGTTCACCACCGTCGGCCCGAACGCCGGCACCGCGACCCGCCACAGACTGAACCCCTCGGCCATCGCCCGCCCTTCAGGCGGACAGGTGGGTGTCCGCGTAGACCGTCATCGCGTCGTGCAGGTACTGCACCACACTGTCATCACCGCCACCGATATTCTGCCGGAAGCGCTCGTCGTCGAGGTAGAGCTGCCCCAATCCCTTGTAGGCTTCACGATTCGGCGTCCAGAAAAGACTGGTGATCTGGTGGTGCAGCCGGACCAGTTCCTGCACGCGTGGGTCGCGGACGTCCGCTCCCTCCGCCTTCAGCGCCGCCATCCCCTCGTGCACCCGGGGATAGCCGGTGCGCGCCAGCTCGGCGTCCTGCTCGCTCCAGCCCTGCATCCGCCGGTAGCTGGCGTCGACCGCCTCGTCACCCCAGCGTTCACGCGCCTCGGCCTCGTACGGGTTGTGCTCGAATCCCTCGAAGACCTTCTCCGGTTTCATCTCGTCTCCTCTCCGGAGGTTGCCGATGGTGGAATCGACGGTCCGGATCAGCCGGCCGAGCCGCAGTTGCTCGCGCAGCAGCCACTCCTTGTGCCGGCCGAGCACCTCGATCGTGCTCGCACTGCTCTGCCGCTCCAGTACTTCGGCCACCACGTCCAGGCTGAGCCCGAGATCACGCAGCAGGAGAATCTGCTGCAATCGGAGCAGCTGCTCCTGTTCGTAGTACCGGCGCCCGTTCGGTGCGATCCGGGCCGGGATCAGCAGCCCGATCGCGTGGTAGTGCCGTAGCGTGCGCGAGGTGACGCCCGAGTCGCGAGCCACCTCGGCGATCGACCAGGCCACCGTTCGCACCGTCCTTTTCCACCCTCGCGGCCGGTCGTTCCGGCCAACACTCAGGACGGTAGTAGTTGTCGCTACGTCAACTTCAAATCAATTTAGTGCGGCGGTGGTGGAGGCGTGTTTCCGGCTTGGATCCACTCCATGCAGGCCCGCGCCGACTCGGCTGCCGGTCGCACCGCCAAACCAGCGGCCAGCGCTCTGGAGTTGTCGAGCAGGAAGGTCCCGTCGTTCGATCCGTCGTGCGGCAGGTGGAACCGGTCCACGGCCGGCTCCCAGTCCACCGGCGGACTTCCCGGTACTACGGACCGCCACGCCTCGGCGAGCTCCGCCATCGTCGTCGACTCGCTCACCGCGTTGAACGCTCCGCCGCGGCCGTCAACCGTCACCCGCAGCAGGAACGCCGCGAGGTCACGCGCGTCGAGGTACTGGATCGGCTGGCCCGGTCTCGCCGCGCATTCGAGTGGCTTGCCGGCGGCGAGCGCCTCGCCCCAGTTGCCGAAGTCCGGGTTGTACGGTCCGACGACGAAACCGGACCGGACGGCCGTGGTGCGCTCTCCGAAGGTCTCGGCCAGCAGCGCTTCGGCCCGGGCCTTCGAGGGTCCGTAGAGATCCATCGTGAACTCGTCTTCCGGGGCACCGTCGGGCCACGCCAGCTGGGGCGCGTCCTCCGTCATCCCCGGGGTCGTCCTGCTCGCGTACACCGCGATCGAGGACATGAAGGTGTAGTGGCCGACGCGGTCCCGCAGCAGTTCGGCACTCCGGCGTAGGTCGTGAACCAGGAAGCCGGACATGTCGATGACGGCATCCCACTCCCCCGACGCCAGCGCGTCGGGCGCGGATCGCTCGCCCTGGAGATGGATCGCCTCTGGGAAGAGGGTGGGGTTGGTCCGGCCGCGATTGAACAGGGTCAGCTCGTGTCCGGCAGCCAGCGCTGCCTCGGCCACGTGGCGGCCGAGGTTCTTGGTTCCGCCGAGGATCAGCAGCCTCATCGGAGGTTGGTGGTGATGTCGGTCAGCTCTGCGAGCAGCGGCGCGATCCATTCTCTGGAGGAGGTCACGGTGTTCACGCCTTCCTCGACGACCCAGGCCAGCGCGCGCAGGGTGAACGCGATCCCGCCGATCGCGAGCTGGCGCTGGACCAGCTGCGGATCGGTGCCGGAAGCATCGATGTAGCGGGCAACGATCGGTCCGCGTTGGTGGCCGACGGCAACGGCATCGCGAAGGAGGGTGTGCAGGTCGCTCAGGTGTGGGGCCACGTGCGCGAGCGGCCAGTCGACGATGGTCCAGCGGGTGCCGTCGGTGACGAGGTTCTTCGACACGAAGTCTCCGTGGACCACGCGGGCCGGGGTCTCCTTCTGCAACTCATCCAGCTTCGCGACGCCCACCGACTCGAGTCGCGCCGCCAAATCGCCGTCGGCCGGACTCCGGCGTACCAGGTCTCGGAGGTGGTCGGGGGTGAACTCGCTGGGCGCATCGATCGGTTGCGAACGAACAGTGGCGATCAGCTCGGCCGCGGCCAGGAAGCCCTCTGCGGTCGGCTCCTGCTCCAGGCTTACCAGCCCGACATCGGCCAGCACGAGCAGTACGGCGTCGTCCGTCTCCTCGGCGTGGATCAACTTCGGTGCCGGCAACTCGAGTGGCACCACAAGCCGCCGGTACGCCGCGGCCTCGGTCACCTGCGCATCGCTGCCCCGCTTGGCGATCACGCTGCGCAGGCCGTACGACAACCGCCAGACCTCCGACGAGCCCCATTCGCGCAGTACTTCGCCCTTGAGCTGGCCGAGGTTCGGCGCCTGGGTGGCGGCCAGAAGGGGTCCGGCGATCGAGTCGAGCCAAGCGGGCAGCATGCGGGCGTCCTCCAGGAGTGAGTCGATCGGCGGATCGGTTGATCGCGGGTCGGTTGATGGCTGGTCAGGTCATCGCGGCGAGCATTCGGTCGACGATCCGGCGGGTCACCCGCTCCGGGTCCAGGTCGGTGACGATCCGGTGCGGACCGGCCGGGTCGGGCGCGAACCGGGTCCGCCCGTCATCCTCCACGACGATCCGCCCGGTGGCGAACGAAAATAACTCCGGCTCGACCATCATCACCACCGCCGCCGGATCGTGCGGCTCGTTGAAGTCGCGCTGCCGGAACTCCCACCACTGCCGGATCTCCGCACCGACCAGCTCACCCAACTCCCCCGCCGACTCGAGCTCTGCGACCAGCGCCGCGTCCAACCGGAGCCGTCTCGTTTGGTCGATACCGATCGTCGTCACCGGCACTCCGGACTCGAAGGCTGCCGCCGCCGCGGCCACGTCGCACTTGATGTTGTGCTCGGGCTCGTCGCTGCCGGAAAAGTCGCCACCCATCAGGAGGAGCTGCTCGATCTGATGCCCGGGCGTCTCGACCGCCTCGGCGACAGTGGTCAGTGGCCCGACCGCCAGCACCGTCGCCGACCCGGCCAGCAGAGCGACCGGATCATCGGTGCCGACCTCTTCCTGCTCGAGCCCCGGCATCAGCGCGCCTTCATGACCCGCCCACCAGACCTCACGACCGGATCGCGGCTCGCCGCGCCCCGGCACGATCGGGCCGACGTCACGGCCGGCAAGGCGGGCCACCCTGGCCACCATCCGCGCCCGCAACAGCACGTCGCCGTACACGGTGGTCACGCCGGTCAGGGCGAGTTCGGGCGAACCGAGGATGGTCGTCAACGCCAGCAGGTCGTCGACGTCGGTACCGAAATCAGTGTCGAGGATCAGGGAAACCGGCATGGGAATCCTTTCGTCGCGGTCCGGTGCGCCGGTTTCGAGGCTATCCACTGATCAGACCGGTGGACGAGCGATGACCGGGCGTCTGGCAGGCTTTGGGGCATGACTGAGAACGCCACCCGCGCCTGGGGCTTCGGCCTCGCCACCGTCACCCCCTCCGGCAGCGTGCTCGACGTCTGGTACCCGGCGCCCGCGCTGGGCGAGGCCCCCGCCGAGGCGAAGGCACCGGCCGAGCTGATCGCTGCCGAGGGCAACGACGACCTCCGCCAGGTACGCCGTACGGTCGTCCGGGCCGAGATCGTGCTGGATCAGGCACCCGCGGACACCGCCGACGCGTACCTGCGGCTGCACCTGCTCTCGCACCGGCTGGTCCGTCCGCACGGCGTCAACCTGGACGGCATCTTCGCCGCGCTGCCGAACAACGCCTGGACCTCGCACGGCCCGGTCCCGGTCGAGGAGATCGAGAACGTCCGGCTCCGCGCCCGCGCGGCCGGCCTGCACCTGACCGTGACGAGTGTGGACAAGTTCCCGCGGATGACCGACTACGTCGTACCGTCCGGCGTCCGGATCGGCGACGCGGACCGGGTCCGGCTCGGCGCGCACCTGGCGTCCGGCACCACCGTCATGCACGAGGGTTTCGTGAACTTCAACGCCGGCACGCTCGGGACGTCGATGGTCGAAGGCCGGATCGTGGCCGGGGTCGTCGTCGACGACGGCAGCGACATCGGCGCGGGCGCCTCGATCATGGGCACCCTGTCGGGTGGCGGCAAGGCCGTCGTCTCGATCGGCAAGCGCTGCCTGCTCGGCGCCAACGGTGGCGTCGGCATCTCGCTCGGTGACGACTGCGTGGTCGAGGCCGGTCTCTACGTCACCGCCGGTACGAAGGTCACGCTGCCCGACGGTTCCGTGGTGAAGGCCCGCGAGCTGTCCGGCCAGCCCGGCCTGCTCTACCTGCGCAACTCCGTCACCGGCGCCGTCGAGGCCCGGCCGCGCAAGGGTGAGGGCATCACACTCAACGAAGCCCTGCACGCCAACGCGTGACAACTCACGCCAACCAAGGCAACGAGCTGTACGTCATACTCAGCGTGACCTATCTCCAGGAACCAGTACGCCGGTCCTGCACGTTGGAACCGGTATGCCGATGAACCGGGGCACGCTGGTCGCCGTAGGAGCGATGGGGGCGCTCGCGCTTGCCGTCGGGGTGGGGATCGCGTGGATCGGCGGCAAGGGCGTCGGGCCGCTGCTCCCGCCCCGTGAGCAGTGCATGGCGACGGTCAGCGGCGCGAGCGTAGTACTGGATCTGGAGCAGGCCGAGTCGGCGGCGATCATTGTGGGCATCGCAGTACGGCGTGGTCTGCCGGCCCGGGCTGCCACAATCGCGCTGGCCACGGCGTACCAGGAGTCCGGGCTGCGCAATCTGGCGCATGGTGACCGGGACTCGCTCGGGCTGTTCCAGCAGCGGCCGTCGCAGGGCTGGGGGACGCCTGCGCAGGTGCAGGACCCGCATTATGCGGCGGCGAAGTTCTACGACGCGCTGGTGAAGGTGAAGAACTACCAGAAGCTCGCAGTGACGGTCGCGGCCGACCGGGTTCAGCGGAGCGCCTTCCCCAATGCCTATGCGGATCATGAGGCAGACGCCCGGGTGCTCGCGTCGGCGCTGACGGGCCAGTCGAAGGCGGCCTTCAGTTGCACGGTCAGCACCGCCTCGCTGCCGGCCGAGACCATGGGCAAGAACGGTCTGACGCCGCGGGCCGAGACGGTCCGGAAGGACCTGGTCGCGACGTTCGGGAAGCTGTCGACGGGTGGCTATCAGCCGGGCGGCGTGACGACGGGACACATGGAAGGCTCGGCCCACTACGAGGGCCGGGCGGTCGACATCTTCGTGAAGCCCATCTCGACGGCTAACACGGTCAAGGGGTGGGCGCTGGCGCAGTACCTGGTGGCGCGCGCCGACCACCTGGGGATCCGCACGGTGATCTTCGCCGACAAGATCTGGACCTCCGGCGGCCGCTCCGACAGCGGATGGCGCGACTACACCGCCCCCGACCGCCCCGGCAACAAAGACACCCTGCGCCACCTGGACCACGTCCACGTCGACGTCATCGCGGAATAGTCAGACCTTCAGTTCGCGGAGCGGGCTGCCGCCGTCGATGAAGAGGCGGCCGGTGGGGGTCAGAGCCGCGGCGATCCGGGCCAGAGACGGCGCCTGCTGAGCTGGGTGGCGACCGTCCAGAGCGCCGACGCGCCGAGCAACCTCCCCGGCGGCCGCGCCCGGGCCGCAGCCGAACTCGAGGACGCGGAGCCCCGGGACGAGCGGCAGCGCGTCGACGACCGCGGCAAGCCGCGAAGACAACGAAGCAGACACCTGAGACCTCCCTCAGTCTCGATACTGCCTACCTGCGGGCACAGCAACGCCCGGATGGCCTGGGACCGATCCGGGCGTGTGCAGGACGTGCCTACTCGTCGTGCTCCTGCGGGGGGAGGGCGGCGATGAAGGGGTGGTCCTTGTCGATCTTGCCCATCTTGGAAGCGCCGCCGGGCGAGCCGAGGTCGTTGAAGAAGTCGACGTTGGCGGTGTAGTAGTCCTTCCACTGCTCCGGGGTGTCGTCTTCGTAGTAGATCGCCTCCACCGGGCAGACCGGTTCGCACGCCCCACAGTCGACACACTCGTCCGGGTGGATGTAAAGCATCCGGTTGCCCTCGTAGATGCAGTCGACGGGGCACTCCTCGACGCAGGCGAGGTCCTTGAGGTCAACACACGGCTGCGCGATGACGTAGGTCACTGGTACTCCTCCTATAGCCAGCAGGCGCAGCAGACTGGATGCTGCGGTGCGGTGTTCCCGATGCTCATATGGTGGTGCGGCTACCTAGTATCACGGTAGTCCTTCCCACACTCTGCCAGGAGTCCGCATCGTGTCAGGTCTCAGTGCCCGTGATATCGGCCACCGTGTCGTGGTCCGCCACCGGCTTGCGGGCGGACAGCTGACCGATGTCATCGGGGTGTTGCAGGCATACGACGCGGGTTCGCTGGTGGTCCGGCACTCCGACAGTACGCCGTACCGGATCCGTCTGGAGGACGTCTCAGCAGCCAAACGGATTCCACCGATGCCGCTGCGGCCCGTGGACGTCGAGCAGCTCTTCCTCACCACAGCCCTCGGCCGTCCTGCCGCAGAGACCTCGTACGTCGGTCAGTGGCTGCTGCGAGCCTCTGGTGGCTGGACTGGCCGGGCCAACTCCCTCCTGCCCGCCGGTGACCCCGGGATGCCCGTCTCGGAGGCTCTGAAGCGCGCTGAAGCCTTCTACGCCGAGCGAGGCCTCCCTCCACTTGCCCTGGTCCGCCTGGACAGCCCTGTGGCCCAGGAGATCAAGGAGCAAGGCTGGGTCGACGCCCGGCCGGAGCAGAGCGACGTACTGGTCCTGCACGCGACTCTGGACCACCTCAACGCGGGGCCGGCTCATGAGGTGGCTATCCGCGACAAGCCGGACGCTGCTTGGTACCAGGCAGCCTTTGAGGGCACTCCCCCGGCGGCAGCACCCGCAGTGATGGAAGGCGCCCCCAAAGCCGTCTTCGCGTCAATAGAGCTGGACGGCCAGGTCGTAGCGGTCGGCCGCGGCTCTATGACCGGCCACTGGCTCGGGGTGGACGCAGTACGGGTAGACCCGGCGTACAGGCGCCGTGGGCTCGCTACAGCCGTCCTGCAGGGCCTCGCACGGTGGTCTGGACAGCAGGGAGGCCGCCGGAGCTACGTGGAGGTCCTGGAAGAGAACACAGCCGCCATGACGACCTACACGAACCTCGGGTACGCCGTTGCTTATCGCTACCGCTACCTCACGGTCAGTACGCCGCCGAGTCGGTAAGGTCGCTCCATGACTGAGGTGGTGCGACCTGAGTACGCGGGCGACTACGAGGGCAGGGTGCACGTCGAGTACACGCCGCATCCCGACGACGGGGTGGCTGATCCGGGCGAGATCGTCTGGACGTGGGTGCCGTTCGAGGAGGACCACCACCGTGGCAAGGACCGGCCGGTGCTGGTGGTCGGGTCCGACGGGCCGTTTCTGTTGGCGCTCATCCTGACCAGCAAGGACCACGACCGGGACGCGGCCGACGAGAAGCGCTGGGGCCGGGTGTGGCTCGACATCGGCAGCGGCCCGTGGGACAAGGCCGGCCGCAACAGCGAGATCCGGCTCGATCGCGTACTACGGATCGACCCGGCCCAGGTACGCCGGGAGGGCGCCGTGATCGGCGAGGAGCTGTTCGGCCAGGTCGCCGCCGGCCTGCACGCCCTGCACCCGCAATAGGCCAGAACGAAAGTGGGCCGCCCCCGAGGGGACGGCCCACATCGACGTACTGGTTCAGCTGCCCGGCGGACGCGTGGTCGTCGGCGGCTTGCCCGGGCCACCACCCGGCGGAGTGGTGGTCTCCGTCGACGGCGGGGTCGTGCCCGGCTTCGGGCCGCAGCGGATGTCGTCGGCCGCGTTGTAGTTCGTGGTGAACGACTCGGTCTTGACCCGCTGGCCGTTCTTGTTGAAGTACCGGTAGATCTTGATGTCGAACCCGGTCGTCGGCGCCTGCGGCCGGCAGTTCTTCTCGGTGTTGTAGACCAGCCCGGGAGCGCGGAAGTTGGTCTTCGCCGACTGCCCGGCGGTGATGTCCCAGACCTTGGTGCCCCAGATCTTCACCGTCAGGCTGCCCGAGCTGCTCGGCGTCGACGCGGTGAAGATGGTCTGCACCAGGATGCCGTTGCCGGAGTCGTTGAGGAACTTCAGGTCCACCGACGGCCAGGCCACGGTGGCCTCCCGGCCGACCGGGTAGCGGTCGATGTAGACGCTGTGCGCCTTGTGCTCGACGTCCTTCAGGCCGGCGAAGAAGGCCGCGTTGAAGGTGGTGGTGGCCGACTGCGAGACACCGCCGCCGAGGTCCAGGACGAACTTGCCGCCGTTGATGATGTTGCCCTCGGTGAACCCGTTGGCCTTGGTCCGCTCGCCGACGATCTTGTTCAGGCTGAACATCTCGTTCGGCTTCAGCAGCGTGCCGTTGATCTTGCGGGCGGCGGTGCCGATGTTCACGTTGCGGTAGGTGGCGTGCGGGAACTTGGTGGTGAACTCGCCCATCACCTCCTTGATCCCGAGCGCGGTGGCCGCCTCGGTGGTGACGGCGGCCTTGGTGTGCGCCAGGCCGACCGCGGCGGTGCGCTGGCCGACCGGCTTGGGCAGCAGCGCGAGGATCGCCGGGACGACCTTGTCGCGGGCGACCACCATGCCGTCGACGGCCGGGATCACCTTCGGCTTGCCGCCGACGATCTGCACCGTCGCGTCCTTCGGCAGCGTCTCGAGCTTCTTGAACCGCTCGGCGAACAGCGGCTCGAGCAGTTTGGCGTTCAGGGTGGGCGTGAACGCGCCGTCCTTCGCGACCAGGGTCAGCGCGGGCGCGATCTCCTCGGGTTCGAGGTCGGCGCTCTTGTCACCGACGGTCAACCGGACCGGCCCGGACATCGCCGGCACGGCGTACTCGGACATCGCCTTGTCGATCACGTCACTGCCGGCCTGCGGCTTGGTCACGTCGACCTGGAGCGCCTTGGGGTTGCCGTCCGACGGGAAGCCGGCCACGACCGTCTCGGTGGCGGCCTCGTTGTCCAGCTGCACACCGTCGGCGGACGGGTGCTTCACGGCCCTGGCCTTGACGAAGGTGATGGTGCCTTCAGTGGCCGGCCGGTTCACCTGGGCGGCCAGCTTCTCGATCGCGGCCTTCAGCTTGGCCTCGTCCTTGGCGATCACCGGCTGGACCGCTTCGCCGCCGGTCATCGACTGCCAGATCCGGGCCGGGTTCAGGCTGCGTCCGGCGCCCGCCGCGGCGACGGTGGCGTCCACGTCCAGGGTGAGACCGGCCTCGTCAGGCTTCACCTGGTACGTTCTCGCACCAGCCTTGACGTTGATGGGCAGCACCAGGCGATCCTTCAGCCCGGCCTGCAACTTGGCCTTCGCGTCATCCTCGGACAGGCCACCGAGGGGAATCCCCAGCACCGTCGTGTCCCCGGGTACCTTGTCGCCGGTCAGCGCGAACGCCAGACCGTATCCGACCACGAGCACCCCGAACCCCGCCGCGGCGATGATCCCCGCGAGCTGTTTTCTCCCCACCGGACAGAGTCCTCCTGCTCGAAACCAAGTAACAGCAACGGCACAGACTACAGGACAGGACTGACCACTCAGCCCTTGAGTGCCCGGTAGTGGCCCGCGTAGTACATCAGGGCGGCGGGGTCATCTGGGTCGCCTGCGCCGAGGCTGAGGACCTCGCCGACGACGATGGTGTGGTCGCCGCCCGGGTAGGTCGCCCACGTGCGGCACTCCAGCCACGAGAGCGCTCCCTCGATCAGCGGGCAGCCGGTCTTCGGACCCGGCTGGGTGCCGATCCCGTCGAACTGGCTGTAGAGGTCCCGACCCGACTTGGCGAACCGCTCGGCGATGCCTTGCTGACGCCCCGCCAGCACGGACACCGCCCAGAACCCGCAGTCCAGCACCGCGTCGTGCATCCGGACCCCGCGGTCCACGCACACCAGCACCAGCGGCGGCTCCAGCGACACCGAGGTGAACGCGTTCGCGGTCATCGCGTGCGCGATCCCGTCCTGCAACGTGCTCATGATCGTGATACCGGAGGCGAACCGGCCCAGCGCGGTACGAAACTCCGCGGACTCGATGCTGCCGGGGTCCGTCGTCACCCCAGCAGCCTAGTGCGCGGCACTCCGTCCCGCAGTGGTTGATGCCTCAACCCATCGTGTGTCAACGGTCACGGCAAGGGGTGGTCACAGGCCTGCGAAGAGGTCCGTTTCGACGCCGTCGGGGCCGGGGGCGGCGGTGCCCTTGACTAGGCGGTAGGCCTCGCTGCCCCAGATCTCGCTGCCGTTGTTGTTCGACAGGGCGAAGAACGGGCCGTCGACGGTGATCTGGGTGGCGTGTGCCTTCATCGCGTTCATCTTGCGGTCGATGAAGCCCTCGCCCGAGATCACGCAGTCGATGAACCGGTCCGGGGTGACGTACGGGCCGAGCGGCCCGTCCGGGTCGAGCCCCTCGAAGGTCGTGGTGTCACCGGACTCGCGCAGCTTGCGCAGGCTCTCCCGCATGCCCGACTCGGCCATCGCCATCCAGTAGACCTTCGCGATCTCCCACGCCTCGCCCAGGTCCTGCCGGTACGACGGTGCCGCGGCCAGGGCGGCGGCGTACGTGGCCACCCGGTGCGCCTTGACGTGGTCGGGGTGACCGTAGTTGCCGAACTCGTCGTAGGTCACCAGCACCTGCGGGCGGACCTCGCGGATGATCGGGACCAGATCGTTCGCCGCGGTCAGCAGGTCGGCCTGCCAGAAGCTGTCCGCCCGGGTCTCCGGCGGGACGGCGGCGTTGCCCTGCTCGTCGTAGATCATCCCGGTATCGCGGTACCGGCCCGGGCCGCCGAGGAAACGATAATCGGTGACGCCGAGCTCACGCATCGCCGCGTCGAGCTCGCCGATCCGGTGCTTGCCGAGGCCGTCGGTCTGGTCGGCGGCCAGGTGCGCCAGCTCCGGGACCAGGACCTCGCCTTCCTCACCGAGGGTGCAGGTGACCAAAGTGACCTGCGCACCCTCGGCGACGTAGCGCGCCATCGTCACGCCGTTGTTGATCGTCTCGTCGTCGGGATGGGCGTGGACCAGCAGCAGACGACGGTCAGGAAGCTCACTCATGCCGCCAGCCTACGTGGCCCTTCCGACAACTCCCGGGCCTCCGCTTTCCGGCTTTCCGCCGCCCGGCTCAGCCGAACCGGCGGACCAGCAGGCAGCCGGCCTGGAACCGCGACTTGGCCCCGAGCCCGGCGATCAGCGCGCTGATCTCGGCCCGGACGGTCCGCAGCGAGAGCCCGAGCTGACGGGCGATCGCCGCGTCCTTGGCGCCGGTGGCCATCAACCGCCCGATGGTGACCTGGCGGCCGGTCAGCTCCTCCGCGACGGCAGGCGTCCGGCGTCGCGATTCCAGCTCGTAGACCTCACAGACCACCTCCGGTGCGAAGTCCTCCCGGCGGACAGCAGGAACAGCCTGGTAAACCGACATGCACATCTCCTCCCCAGTCGTCGTGCAGGTCCAATTCTCGATTGGTCCAGACCGGCTCACCAGGTACAACCCATACAGTTCACCCATACAAAAGCGGCGATCGGGGGAAGTGTGGCGGTGGATTCCCAGTTCGCGGCCCTGCTCCGGCGGCACCGGACGGCGGCAGGGCTGACCCAGGAAGAGCTGTCGGCAGACTCCGGCATCAGCGTTCAGGCGATCAGCACCCTCGAGCGCGGCACCCGCCGCTATCCCCAGCCGAGCACCGTGCAGGCGCTGGCCCGGGCGCTCCATCTGGATCCCGACCAGACCGCCGCACTGGCCGCTGCAGCCTCTCGTCGCGGCCGGAGCGACAAGACCAAACCGAAGGCCAAACCGGCCGTGGCGGCGTCTCCCAGGCAGCTCCCGTTCGCCAGTGGCGACTTCACCGGCCGCGTCCGGGAGATGGGGCTGCTCACCCGCTATCTGACCACTGCCAAAGGGGTCAGCGTGACCGCGATCACCGGCATGGGCGGCATCGGCAAGACCACTTTGGCCATCCACACCGCTCACCGGGTCGCTGAGCACTTCCCGGACGGTCAGCTGTACCTCGACCTGCGCGGCTTCGGCATCGGCCCGCCACTCGAGCCGCTGGACGCTCTCACCTACCTACTGGAGGACATGGGCGAGACCACCCCGGCCGACCTGGCCACTGCCTCCGCAAGATTCCGTACTGCGCTCGCGAATCGCCGTCTGGTGCTACTGCTCGACAACGCGGCCGATCAGGACCAGGTCCGCCCGCTGCTACCGGGTACTGGCAGCTGCGCGGTCATCGTGACGAGCAGGCGCAGCATGGCCGGCCTGGGCGGCCGTCAGTTCCAGCTGGCCGAGCCGCCCTTGGAGGAATCCATCGAGATGCTCCGTCGCATCTCGGAGCGCCCAGACGCGCCGGAGGACGAGTGTGCCGAGGTAGTGCGGCAGTGCGGTGGTCTGCCCCTGGCGATCCGGATGGCAGGTGCCCGGCTGGCGTCCCGCCCGACCTGGCCGGTCGCACACCTTGCCGAGCGGCTGGCTGACGGCCGTCGCCGGTTGGACGAGCTGCAGCTGGACGACTCCGGCGTACGGGCGACTCTGGTGTTGTCGATCGAGCAGTTGGCCGGCAGTGACGACCCGATCGACGTACAGGCCGTCACTATGTTCGCGTTGCTCGGGCTACCGGAGTCTGTGGAGCTCACGTCCGCTCTGGCGGCTGCACTGTCCGACAGCCCTGAGCCTGAGGCTGTCGTCGTACTGGAGCGGCTGGTCGACGTGCACCTGCTGGGGACGCCGGCCCCAGGGCGGTACCGGCTGCACGACCTTCTCCGGGTGGCTGCCCGGGAGCTTGCCGAGCAGATGCTGACCGAGCCGGACAAGGCCGCTGCCACCACTAGATGGATCAAGCGGGTCTCCGCTGTCGTCTGGAAGGCCAGCGAGTACGCCGGGCACGGGGTGACCCGCGAGCAGTGGCTGGACAAGGAGTGGCTTGCCGACGCCCAGGACTTGCCCAGCCAGGAGCACGTACTCGCCTGGCTGGACAACGAGCGCCCCAACCTGGTCGGCATCGTGCAACAGGCTGCAGCGGAGCAGCCGAGCCTCGCAGTACAGCTGGCAGTCGGGCTGAACGCGTACTACGCGGTCCGCAGAGCCTGGCTCGAGTGGCTGCAGTCCAACGAGGCCGTACTGCGCCTGGTCCGCGGCGGTCCCGACCGCGTCGCGGAAGGGCTCGTCCTGCACGACCTCGGTGCGGCACACGCGGAACTGGGGCAGTACGAGCAAGCAGTGGCGCCCCTACGCCGGGCAGTCGACGCTGCGGAGAGCTCAGGAGACGGCAACCTGCAGGCGCTCTGCCTCAGCAGCCTCAGCCATGTCCTGGAGCGCACCGGACGCACCACCGACGGCATCCCGTACGCCGCACGCGCCCGTGAGATCGGCCTGCGCCTGGGCATCCCACCGCGAGCGGCCTGGGCCTGCCTGGCACTCGGCATGCTCTACCTGAAGACCGGCAGACCCGAGGCGGCCCAGCAGCACTTCGACGAGGCGATGGACCTGCTGGTCGAGCCAGGGCTGGAGAAGTACCGCGGCATGATCGCGCAGAACGTCGGAGTCGCCTACCGCGAGGCCGGCCAGTACGAGATCGCCGGGGAAGCTCTGCATCAGAGTCTGGAGCTCTACCGGGCGGCGGATGCGGCGATCCCCCAGGCCGAAGTACTGAACGAGCTTGGCCGCCTCCGGATGGCAGAAGGCCGGTACGACGAAGCCATTGCCGCCCAGAGCGAGGGCCTGGCCATCGCCGGCCAGTACGGCGACTGGCTCTGCGAAGCGGACATCCGTAAGAGCCTCGGCGAACTCCATCTGGCCCAGGGCCGCCTGCCGGAGGCGCGTCGCGAGTGGCGGATCGCGTTGTCCATCCACGAGCAGCACGACGCCCACGGCGCCGCCGACCTGGTGCAACTCCTGCGCGGTACCTGATCCTCAGCGCACGCAGAAGGGGCGGCTCCCCGAAGGGAACCGCCCCTCCCTCAGCTGCTAACTACTAGCGGCGAAGGTCCTGCACCTGGATCAGTTCGCCTTCTTCAGCGCGATCTGGGTGAGGTCCGGCAGACCACCCGTGTTCGGGTCGGCCACCGCGTTGTCGATGTTCGAACCGACGACGTACACGTTGAGGTCCTGAACGGTCGGCACCAGCGGCGCCGTCTTCATGATCTCGGAGTACAGGTCGGACAGGCCCGAGGTGAGCTTGGCCTTGTCGGTCTCCTTCTCGAGCTCGGCCATCTTGTCCCAGCCGACCTGGTTGCGCGCGTAGTTGTTCTGCGCGGCCTTGTTCGGCGCGGTGGTGTCGGGACCGAGCACCGGCGGCACGACGGTCGCCAGCGTTGCCCAGTCGTAGCACCAGCCGGCGGTGATCAGGTCGGTCGCCGACTTGTCCACCTGCTGGGTCGAGTAGTAGTTGTCACCCGGGATCTTACGGATGTCGACGTTGATGCCGATCGCCTTCCAGGACGCCTGAGCGGCCTCGGAAGCCTTGGTCGCCAGACCGGAGTCAGCGGTACCGAGGACGAGCTTCTCGCCCTTGTAGCTGGACTCCTTCAGAGCGGCCTTGGCCTTCTCCTTGTCGCCCTCCGGCGGAGCCTTGAAGTGCTCCTCCGGCTTGTAGCCCTCCATGTCGTCCGGGATGATCGAGTCGACCACCGCGGCCAGCCGCTCGCCACCACGCGCGTCGCGGTAGCTGGTCCGGTCCAGACCGTAGTACAGCGCCTCGCGCAGCTTCTGGTCCTTCAGCAGCGGCTTCTGCTCGTTGAAGGCGATGTAGCGACGGCAGATGTCCTTGGACGTGATGACGCGGTCCTTGACGTTCGCCTGGTTGGTCTTGGCGATGTTCTCCGGCTGGACACCGGCGAAGCTCACCGAGCTCTTGTCGGCCGCACCGTCGGCGAACAGCCGCTGGTCGACGGTCGCCTCGGCGTCACCGAACTTGAAGACGAACTTGTCCGGCATCGCGGTCCGCAGCGGGTCGGTCTTCTGGTCCCAGTTCTCGTTGCGGACCAGCGTCAGCGACTTCTTGCGGGTGTAGGACTCGATCTTGTACGGACCGGTCGAGACCGGGTGGTTGTCGTACGAGGTCTTGGTGTCCTTGGCCTTCGGGACCGGCGACCAGACCTTCATGCTGGCCGTGCCCTCGAAGGTCGGGACAGCGCGGTTCAGCTTGAAGACGACGGTCTTCTCGTCCGGCACCTCGATCGCGGTGCAGCCCTTGCCACCGTTGTTGTCACCCACGTACGGGCCCTTGTAACCGGGGCAGTCGAGGTACTCGTGCGCGTACGGCGCACCCTCCTGCATGTCGGCCGCGAACGAACGCTCGGCGCCGTACTTGATGTCGGCGGCAACGACCGGCGAACCGTCCTCGTACTTCAGCCCGTCCTTCAGCTTGAAGGTCCAGGTCTTGAAGTCGGGCGTCGACTCGTAGCTGGCAGCCAGGTCGTTCTCCAGCACGATCTTCTTCGACTTCGCGTCGTAGCGGTAGTCCGTCAGCGTCCGGGTGATCAGCTTGCCGATCATCGAGGAGTCGGTGACGAAGTTACGCTGCGGGTCGAGGTGTTCTACGTCGTTGACGTGGTAAACGGTGACGGTGCCCCCCTTGGCCCCGGCCGTGCTGCCTTCCGTGGACTTGCTGCCGGCGTCGTCGTTCCCGCCGCCGCAAGCGGTCGCCAGCAGGGTCAGGCTGACCCCTGCGGCAACTGCCTGTCCTACTCGTTTGGCGTACTTCATAGCCAGTAGTTCCTTCCTTGTCATGACGTTCCACGCCGGGTCGCGGCGGCCGGATAGGTCATCTGGCGTCAATTCGCGGTCATCAACTCACGGAATCACAAGTGGCGCAACGAGCATTCGGCTCGGTGACCAGATCGTGATTGCATCATTGCCATCGATAGATCTAACGGCTACTCTCCGCATTTTTCAGATCACATCGCGCTCCTCTGGGAAGTGACACGCAGCCCGATGACCCGGAGCACCGATCTGCAGCAATTCGGGTTCTTTCTCGGCGCAGACGTCCTGCGCTTTCCAGCACCGCGTCCGGAAACGGCACCCGGACGGCGGATTCAAGGGGCTCGGCACGTCACCGGTGAGGCGGATCCGCTCCCGGTGCGCCAGCGCGTCGGGGTCCGCTTCCGGAACCGCCGACAACAGCGCGTGCGTGTACGGGTGCCGAGCATGGTTGTAGAGCTCGTCGCGGTCGGCGATCTCGACCACCTTGCCCAGGTACATCACCGCGACCCGGTCCGAGATGTGCCGGATCACCGACAGGTCGTGGGCGATGAACAGGTAGGCCAGGTTGAACTCGTCCTGCAGGTCCTCCAGCAGGTTCACGATCTGGGCCTGGATCGAGACGTCGAGCGCGGAGACCGGCTCGTCGCAGACGATCAGCTTCGGCCGCAGGGCCAGCGCCCGGGCGACACCGATCCGCTGCCGCTGGCCGCCGGAGAACTCGTGCGGGTACCGGTTGTAGTGCTCGGGGTTCAGCCCGACCCGCTCCATCAGCGCCTGGACGGCCTTCTTGGTCCCGCCCTCGCTGTCCACCTTCTGGATCTGGAACGGCGCCGCGATGATCGTGCCGATCGTCTGCCGCGGGTTCAGCGACGAGAACGGGTCCTGGAAGATCATCTGGATCTCACGCCGGTACGGCCGCATCCGGGCGCGGCTCAGGTGCGTGATGTCGGCGCCGTTGAACTGGATCGAGCCACCCGTCGGCTCGTCCAGCCTGGTCACCAGCCGGCCCGTGGTGGTCTTGCCACAGCCCGACTCGCCGACCACGCCAAGGGTCTCACCGGAGTGGATGGTCAGGTCGATGCCGTCGACCGCCTTGACCGCTCCGGTCTGCTTCTGGAACACGATGCCGCGGGTGACCGGGAAGTAGCGCTGCAGACCCTTGACCTCGAGCAGCACCTCCCCCTGCCCCGCCTGGACGGCCTGCTCGGCCGACGTCGACGTACTCACGATCGCTCCTCGTCCTTCGGTGCCGGCATCACAGGTTCGGCTTGATCTGCTCGATGAACAGCTTCTTGCGCTGCTCGGTCTCGATGTGGCAGCGGACCCGGTGGCCGCCGGTGCCGATCTGCAGCAGTTCGGGGACCTCGCTCTTGCAGGAGTGGCCCTCGACGTACTGCTGGTAGTCGCAGCGCGGCTGGAACGGGCACCCGTTCGGCAGGTTGATGAGTGACGGCGGAGTACCCCGGATGGACTTGAGCCGGTGATCGCCACCGCGGTTCACCCGCGGGATCGAGCCGAGCAGACCCCAGGTGTAGGGCATCTCGGGCCGGTAGAAGATGTCGCGGACCGGGCCGGACTCGACCACCCGGCCGCCGTACATGACCACCACGTCCTGCGCCATCTGGGCGACGACGCCCAGGTCGTGGGTGATGATGATGATCGCGGAGTTGAACTCCTTCTGCAGATCCATCATCAGGTCGAGGATCTGCGCCTGCACGGTGACGTCCAGGGCGGTGGTCGGCTCGTCGGCGATCAGCAGCTGCGGGTCACACATCAGCGCCATCGCGATCATCGCGCGCTGCCGCATACCGCCGGAGAACTGGTGCGGGTAGTCGAAGAACCGCTTGTCCGGCGACGGGATGCCGACCCGGTCGAGCAGGTCGATGGCGCGCTTCTTGGCGACCGCCTTGGTCACGTTGTTGTGCACCCGGTACGCCTCGACCAGCTGGTCGCCGACGCGGTAGAAGGGGTGCATCGCCGACAGCGGGTCCTGGAAGATCATCGCCACCTGCTGGCCGCGTAGCCGGCGGATCTCCGGTACGGACATGCCCACCAGCTCGGCGCCGTCCAGCCAGATCTCACCGCCCACCTTGGCCCGGCTGCCCTTGTGCAGGCCCATGATGGCCAGGCTCGAGACGCTCTTGCCGGAGCCCGACTCGCCCACGATGCCCAGCGTCTTGCCGCGTTCCAGCGAGAAGCTCAACCCGTTGACGGCCTTCACCAGGCCGTCGTCGGTCGGGAAGTGCACCTGCAGGTCCTTCAGTTCCAGGAACGGCTTGCCGGTCCCGGCATTCGTGCTCGCTGTGGTTGTCACAGACTCGGTCACTTGTCTCCTCGTCGGGTCAGGACAACCGCACGCGCGGGTCGATGAAGGCGTACAGGACGTCGACGATCACGTTGGCCAGCACGACGAAGATCGCGGCGAACAAAACGACGCCCATGATCGCCGGCAGGTCGTTGCTGAGCACCGAGTCGATGGCGAACCGGCCCAGGCCGGTGATGCTGAAGATCTGCTCGGTGATCACCGCGCCGCCGAGCAGGCCGCCGACGTCGAGACCGAAGATGGTCACGATCGGCGTCAGCGCCGAGCGCAGCCCGTGCTTGAAGATCACCGTGCCCTCACCCAGGCCCTTGGCCCGGGCGGTACGGATGTAGTCCTCGTTCATCGTGTCGATCATGTTGGCCCGGGTGAGCCGGGTGTACAGCGCCGCGAAGACCAGCGCGAGCGTCATCCACGGCAGGATGTAGAACTGCATCCATTTCAGTGGACCGACGGTGAACAGCGCCGAGTTCGCGGTGTCCGGGAACGGGCCACTGGAGTTTGACGATGAACAGGTACAACAGCAGGTAACCGAACACGATGGTCGGGAACGAGACCCCGAACAGGGCCAGTCCCACGCTCAGCTTGTCGATCGCCTTGCCCTTGCGCAAGGCGGCGATCAATCCCAGCAGGACACCGAAGAACAGCCAGATGACGGCGGCCCCGGAGGCCAGCCAGAAGGTCGCCGGGAAGGCGGTGGAGATCGACTCCCAGACCGGGATGCCGTTCTGGTACGACTCACCGAAACACGGCCACGCACAGGTGCGTTCGTTGCCCTCGGAACCGATCTCGCGGCCGGTCGGGCTGACCAGCCCCTTCATGTACGTGCCGTACTGGACGATCAGCGGCTTGTCGAACCCGTAGGTCGCGTTCACCGTCGCGACCGTCTCGGTGTTGCAGTTCCGGCCACAGATCAGCAGGGCGGGGTTCGCCGGGGTGATCCAGAACAGGAAGAACGTGATGGCGCTGATCACCCAGAGGATGACGATCGTCTGGAGCAGACGCCGGATCAGATAACGGCCCATGGGTCAGCTCCTCCCGGCGCGCGGGTCGAGGGCGTCCCGCACGGAGTCGCCCAGCAGGTTGAAGGCCAGCACCGTGATGAACAGCGCCAGGCCCGGGAAGAACAGGTACAGCGGGTTGCTCTCGATCCAGTCCGAGGCGTCGTCGATCATCCGGCCCCACGAGGAGGTCGGCTCCTTGATCCCGACACCCAGGAAGGACAGCGCGGCCTCCGCGGTGATGTTGCCGGGGATCAGCAGGGTGGTGTAGACGAGCAGCGTCGGGATCAGGTTCGGCAGGATCTGCTTGAAGATCACGTACGCCGGACCGGCGCCCAGCGACCGGGCCGCCTCGACGAACTCCCGCTCGCGCAGCGACAGCGTCTGGCCGCGCACGATCCGGGCCAGGTAGGCCCAGCCGAAGAAGCCGAGCACGAACATCAGCACGCCTAGTCGGAGTCTGTTGTCGTCGGGTATGCCCAACAGGTCCTGCCCACGGTCCGCGACCACCGGCGTCAGCGCCATGATGAACAGCAGTGACGGGAAGCTCAGCATGATGTCCATCAGCCGGCTGAGCAGCGTGTCGACCCAGCCGCCGAAGTAGCCGGCCACCATGCCGATGATGGTGCCGAGCACGATCGCGATCAGCGTGCCGCCGAGCGCGACCAGCAGCGACACCCGGGTGCCGTAGACGAGCCGGGAGAAGACGTCGCGGCCGTTCTGCGGCTCGACACCGAGCCAGTGCTCGCTGCTCGTACCGCTGCCCCACAGGCCGCCGATCGGGATACCGCCGTCGCGGGTGTTCAGCAACGGGTTGCCGTTCGCGTCGACCTTGTTGAACTGGTCCGGCGGGAAGCCGTTGAGCTTGACGATCAACGGCGCGAAGATCGCCACCGCGATGATCAGCAGAATGATGATCGCGCTGATCACCGCGATCTTGTCCTTCTTCAGCCGGGCCCAGGCGATCTGCCCGAGGGAGCGCCCTTCGATC
This sequence comes from Kribbella sp. NPDC023855, assembly GCF_040639475.1. Classification (NCBI taxonomy): domain Bacteria; kingdom Bacillati; phylum Actinomycetota; class Actinomycetes; order Propionibacteriales; family Kribbellaceae; genus Kribbella; species Kribbella sp. NPDC023855. Next base: position 164,272 of record NZ_JBFAAA010000010.1, on the reverse strand, counting down.
TGTTTGGCCTCAGCGGTCTCAGCCAAACCATCTGCCGGCAGACCGCCTTCTGGAGACAGGTCGTCCGAAACCCCCAGCGTCATCGCTGTTGCCTACCTTCCGCTTTTGGTCGCACCGCCGTCACCCGGACGGTCGAGTTGCCGGGAACCCTACGGATCTCGCACTGTGGACGCCACTGGGCTGGCGTCGATGTCACGGAATCGTGACGGATCTCGTGCGCTTAACACTTAGATGTCACAAACCATTACTTTGCGTAGCGCGGAGAGGAACGGACGGTCAGCGGGAAGCCAATCCAGTCCGTCCAGTTCGCTCACCTCGACCCATTTGATTGCGCTGTGTTCCTGCAATATTGGTTCACCGCTCAACAGATCGGCGGCGTATACCTTAAGCAAGTACTTTTCGCCGATCGCCTGGGGTGGTCCCAACGAGGCCCGTGGCTTGATCTCCAGGGCGAGTTCCTCGCGCAGTTCGCGGACGGCGGCCTGCTCGTCGGTCTCGCCCGGCTCGACCTTGCCGCCGGGGAACTCCCAGCCGCCGTCCGGTCCGGGACGCAGCGCGGCCAGCACCCGGCCGGCCCGGATCACGGCCACCCCGACGACGATCTGCGGCTCACTCATGGGCATGCACTGTGTCACGTCCTGCGGCGATGATGGTCGGGTGCCGCAACAGAACAGGCCGCTACAGAACAGAGTGCTGCCGACCCAGGAGATCGTGGCCGAGGCCGGCCGCGGTCTGCTGATGGGCAATCGGGGCACGCTGCACCGACCCGACCGCACCCTGGGCGTCACCCGCTGGCGGTCGAACGCCTGGATCTGTTGCGTCCTGGACTGGAAAGGCGTCCAGCGCGACCCGATGCCGCCCGGCCGCTGGACCGCACTGTTCTTCTTCGACGAGGCCGTCGCCCTGGCCGCCGGCCATCGCCCGTGCGCCTACTGCCGCCGCCGCGACTACCTCCTGTACGCCGGTGCGTGGGCCGCCGGGCGTGGTCTGTCCGAGCGTCCGCGAGCCGCCGCGATGGACCGCCAGCTGCACCTAGAACGCGTTGAACCCCGAACCCGCCGGCAACGCACCACCGTCGCCGAACTGGACGACCTGCCCGACGGCGCGATGATCCGGCTCGACGGACGGCCGGCCCTGGTCCTCGGCGGTTCGGTACTCAGCTGGTCCTGGGAGGGGTACGCCGTACCGACGCGACCCGCCGGGTTGCGGCAGGTCGAAGTACTGACTCCGCCCGCGAATCTCCTTGTCCTGAAGGCCGGATTCGCCCCATTACTCCACTCGTCGGCTCCTCGGCAACTGAGGCAGCCCTAACTAGAAACACGCCGTACCAAGGGGTCTTCCGTTGTGCGCCCGGCAGGGGCAAAGTGTGCCCATACTTACAGCGACAAAACCATCACTGGAGTCGGCATGGGTGACGGCAACAGCACCGTGGCAGCGGTGCAACGCGCTCTCGAAGCGCTGCATGCCAGCGTCGGAAAGCTCAGTCAGGAGTACGGTGACACTCTCGGCGTTCGCCGATTGGTGTCGGACGTGGCCCGGCTGAGTGACGACCTGGCCGAGCTCGGCCCGCCCGACCCTCATCACAGACCCGGACCAGTTCCGGAGGAACTCGAGGAGATCCCCGACGTGGAATACGACGCGTCCATGTGGACCGACGCGGAGCACGAAGGCTTCGGCGCACCGGACCGGCACGCCCCCTGATGGCTACTGGCACAAGCGCTCCCGGTCGCGCGCAGATCGGGCAGAAGACGCTGCGAACCGACCGCTGGTGGCTCGCGCCGCTGCGGATCGGGGTGATCCTGGGCTTCTTCGTCGTCTACGCGACGGTCCGGATCTTCATGAACAAGTGGTATTGGGTCGACGACTTCCACTACCTCACGCCGCTGTACTCGCCGTGCATCACCGAGTCCTGCGTCCCGGGCTCCAGCCACCTCGGCACCTGGTTCGGCGAGTTCCCGCGGGTGATCCCGTTCAGCATCATCACCTTCGCGGTGCTGGCCGGCTTCCGGGGTACCTGCTACTACTACCGCAAGGCCGGCTACCGCTCGCTGTTCTTCGCGCCGGCGGCCTGCGCCGTACCGGAGCCGCACAAGAGCTACACCGGTGAGCGGAAGTTCCCGCTGGTCGCGCTGAACCTGCACCGCTACTTCTTCTACGGCGCGCTGGTCTTCGGTGTGCTCAACGTGTACGACGGTGTGCTCGCCTTCCATGGCGAGGACGGCGGCTTCGGCATCGGCCTGGGCACCGTGATCATCTGGATCAACCTGGTCTTCCTGTGGCTGTACACGCTGTCCTGCCACGCCTGCCGGCACATCGTCGGCGGCCGGCTGAAGAACTTCTCCAAGCACCCGCTGCGCTACCGGTACTGGACCTTCGTGTCCAAGCTGAACCCGAAGCACGGCACCTTCGCGATGATCTCGCTGTTCACCGTGATCCTCACCGACGCGTACATCATGTCGCTGTCGGCGGGCTGGTTCTCCGATCTGCGCTTCTTCAACTGATACGGACGTCTGACTTCTTATGACTGAGCTGGAACGACACCAATACGACGTCGTCGTGATCGGGGCCGGCGGCGCCGGCCTGCGCGCGGCGATCGAGGCCCGCGAGCAGGGCAAGCGCACCGCGATCGTGTGCAAGTCGCTGTTCGGCAAGGCACACACCGTGATGGCCGAGGGTGGCTGCGCGGCGGCGATGGGCAACGCGAACTCCAACGACAACTGGCAGGTCCACTACCGCGACACGATGCGCGGCGGGAAGTTCCTGAACAACTGGCGGATGGCCGAACTGCACGCGCAGGAAGCCCCCGACCGGGTCTGGGAACTGGAGTCCTACGGCGCGCTGTTCGACCGGACGCCGGACGGCCGGATCAGCCAGCGCAACTTCGGCGGTCACTCCTACCCGCGGCTCGCCCACGTCGGCGACCGCACCGGCCTCGAACTGATCCGCACCCTGCAGCAGAAGATCGTCTCGCTGCAGCAGGAGGACTTCGCGGCCACCGGCGACTACGAGGCCAACCTCAAGGTGTACGCCGAGTGCACCGTGACCGAGCTGCTCAAGGACGGGGACGCGATCTCCGGTGCCTTCGGCTACTGGCGTGAGTCCGGCCGGTTCATCCTGTTCGACGCACCGGCGGTGATCCTGGCCACCGGTGGGGTCGGCAAGTCGTTCAAGGTCACCTCGAACTCGTGGGAGTACACCGGTGACGGTCACGCGCTCGCGATGCGGGCCGGCGCGACGCTGATCAACATGGAGTTCATCCAGTTCCACCCGACCGGCATGGTCTGGCCGCCGTCGGTGAAGGGCATCCTGGTCACCGAGTCGGTCCGCGGTGACGGCGGAGTACTGAAGAACTCCGAGGGCAAGCGGTTCATGTTCGAGTACGTGCCGGACGTGTTCCGGGCGCAGTACGCGGAGACCGAGGAAGAAGCCGACCGTTGGTACAAGGATGCCGACAACAACCGGCGTCCTCCCGAGCTGCTGCCGCGCGACGAGGTCGCCCGGGCGATCAACTCCGAGGTCAAGGCCGGCCGCGGTACGCCGCACGGTGGCGTCTTCCTGGACGTGTCGTCCCGACTCCCGGCCGAGGAGATCAAGCGCCGGCTGCCGTCGATGCACCACCAGTTCAAGGAACTCGCGGACGTCGACATCACCGCTGAGCCGATGGAGGTCGGCCCGACCTGTCACTACGTGATGGGTGGCGTCGAGGTCGACCCCGACACGGCGTCGTCCGTCGTACCGGGTCTGTTCGCGGCCGGTGAGGTTGCCGGTGGCATGCACGGGTCGAACCGGCTGGGCGGCAACTCGCTGTCCGACCTGCTCGTCTTCGGCCGCCGGGCCGGGATGGGCGCGGCGATGTACGTCGACTCGCTCGGCGCGAACCGGCCGAAGATCGCCGAGGCGGACATCGACACCGCGGCGGCCGAGGCGCTGGCGCCGTTCGAGCTCGAGGGCGGGGAGAACCCGTACACGATCCACCAGGAACTGCAGCAGGCGATGAACGACCTGGTCGGCATCATCCGCAAGGCCGAGGAGATGGAGCAGGCGCTGGCGCGGCTGGCCGAGTTCCGCGGCCGGATCGCGAAGATGACCGTCGAGGGCCACCGGCAGTTCAACCCGGGCTGGCACCTCGCGCTCGACCTGCGCAACATGCTGACCGTCTCGGAGTGCGTCGCCAAGGCGGCACTGGAGCGGGAGGAGTCGCGCGGCGGTCACACCCGCGACGACTTCCCGGGCATGAACGCCGAGTGGCGCAAGGTGCTGCTGGTCTGCGGGCTGAACGCCGACGGCAGCGTCGACGTGAGCCGCAAGGACCAGATCCCGATGCGCGAGGACCTGCTGGAGCTGTTCGAGCTGGACGAGCTGAAGAAGTACCTGACCGAGGAGGAGCTGCCGGCATGACCTACAAAGGCAAGTTCCGGGTCTGGCGGGGTGACGCCGAAGGTGGTGAGCTCCAGGACTACGAGGTGGACGTGAACGAGGGCGAGGTCGTCCTCGACGTCATCCACCGGCTGCAGGCGACCCAGACGCCGGACCTGGCGGTCCGCTGGAACTGCAAGGCCGGCAAGTGCGGCTCCTGCAGCGCCGAGATCAACGGCATGCCCAAGCTGATGTGCATGTGCCGGATGAACACGTTCGAGGAGGGCGAGACCGTCACGGTCACCCCGATGCGGACGTTCCCGGTGATCCGCGATCTGGTCACGGACGTCTCGTTCAACTACCAGAAGGCCCGCGAGATCCCCTCGTTCACTCCCCCGGCCGACCTGAAGCCCGGCGAGTACCGGATGCAGCAGGTTGATGTGGAGCGCTCGCAGGAGTTCCGCAAGTGCATCGAGTGCTTCCTGTGCCAGGACACCTGCCACGTGATCCGCGACCACGAGGAGAACAAGGAGTCCTTCTCGGGCCCGCGCTTCCTGATGCGGATCGCCGAGCTGGACATGCACCCGCTGGACGCCGCGGACCGCCAGCACCAGGCACAGGACCAGCACGGCCTCGGCTTCTGCAACATCACCAAGTGCTGCACCGAGGTCTGCCCCGAACACATCAAGATCACCGACAACGCCCTCATCCCGATGAAGGAACGAGTCGCCGACCGCAAGTACGACCCCATAGTCTGGCTAGGCAACAAAATCCGCCGCCGCCCAGCCTGACAACACCCGAAGGCCGCCCCCAGCACCAGCTGCGGGCGGCCTTCGCACGTCTACCAACCAAAAGAAGTGAAAAGTAAAAGAAGAAGAAATTAGGCTGCTGCCGCAGGCCGGCGGGAAGCTTCGGCGCTGCGGGCGCTGAGGCCGACAAGCCCAAGAGAACAACGAAGAAGACCAACAGTGCTGCCGTAGGCCGTGATCAACACTCAGGTCAGCGTACGCTCGCCGCGCTCTCCGAGGCTTCCTGGAATGCCTCTCGGACCGCCACTCCTCACAAACCTACCCAACGCAACCCGAGGCGCCCGGCTGTCCAGAGCTAGCGCGCGGTCGCATTCAAGAAGGCGACCCGGGGACTTGAGGTAGGCGGCGCGGGCGTTACCGCTGAGGCCTGTCATCGCGAGAAACCTCAGCGCGCGCCCGGCCGAAGATATCCAACAGCCGGCGGCAGCCCTCTATCTCTTGCTCTTGCTCTGCTCTTGCTCTTGCTCTTGTCTTTGCTCTTGCTCTGCTCTTGCTCTTGCTCTTGTCTTTGCTCTTGCTCTTGCTCTTGTCTTGCTCTTGTCTTTGCTCTTGCTCTTGTCTTTGCTCTTGTTCTTGGTCTTGTTCTTGTTCTTGTTCTTGTTCTTGTGGTCTGTGCTCCCTCTGGTGGCGGGGGTGGTCCCCCGGGTGGGTGAGGTGGGTGGGGTGCGGGGGCGCTTAGGGTGCGGGCATGGATGTGGTGGTTGTGGGGTTGGTGAATGTCGGTGTGTTCATGGTGGTGTTCGTGCCGTTCTCGCAGCGGTTGCTGGGGGTGCGGTTCGGGCTGGGGCGGTTGGCGGTCGGGGCGGCGTTGACGCTGGCCATGTTCGGGCCGTTGCTGACCGCGCTGGCGGGGCCGTTGCCGTGGAGCGGGTCGAACGGGGCGGCGTTCGCGTTGCTCGGGTTGACGGCGTTGTGCTCGATGCTGACCGGGCTGATCTTCCTGGTGCTGTCCGAAGCGCTGGTGCCGACCGGGTCGTTGCCGAGGGCCCGTGATCTGCGCCGGGACGTGAGCGGCCGGATCGCGCGCACTCGGCGCTACCTGCAGATCCTCCGGATCGCCATCAAGCACGGCCTCGGCCCGTACCTACGCGGCCGCCGCCGCCCAGGTCACGAGAACGCGGCCGGGCAGGCCGATCTGGCTCGTTCGCTGCGGCTCGCGCTCGACGAGGCCGGTGTCACCTTCGTCAAGCTCGGGCAGGTGCTGTCGACCCGCAGCGACGTCATCCCCGCATCGGTCGCGCTCGAGCTCAGCCGGCTGCAGGACCAGGTCTCCCCCGCACCCTGGGAACAGGTCGAGGCAGTGCTCACCGAGGAACTCGGCGCGCCGCCGCGCCAGGTGTTCGCCGACTTCGCCACCGAGCCTCTCGCCGCCGCTTCCGTGGCTCAGGTGTACGCCGCCCGGCTGGACGACGTACCGGTCGTGGTGAAGGTGCAACGGCCCGGTATCGCGAGTGTTGTCGCGCGGGATCTGGACATCGTGCAGCGACTCGCGCGGCTGCTCGAGCGCAACACCGACTGGGGCCGGTCGATGGGCGTGCGGTCGCTGGCCGAAGGCTTCGCGGACGCGATGCGCGAGGAGCTCGACTTCACCGTCGAGGCGGGCAACATGGCCAGCGTCGCGGCCGGCAAGTCGGTCACCAACAACCCCGACATGGTCGTACCGGAATTGCACACGCGCTTCTCCACGAGACGGGTGCTCACGATGCAGCGGCTCGACGGGATCGGGCTCGGGGCGGCCTCTCCCTCGATTGCCGAGCGCGGTCTCGATCCCGCCCGGCTGGCGAAGGTGCTCTTCGAGTGTCTGCTCGGGCAGGTCGCGATCGACGGTGTGTTCCACGCGGATCCGCACCCGGGCAACTTCCTGCTGCTGACCGACGGCCGGATCGGCATGCTCGATCTCGGCTCGGTCGGGCGGCTCGATCCGTCCACCCGCGAAGCGCTGCAACGGTTCCTGCTCGCCGTCGACCACGGCGACCCGGTCGCGGCGACCGACGCGTTGCTGGAGATCGTCCACCGGCCGGACGTGATCGACGAGCAGAGCCTGGAGCGCGCGGTCGGGCAGTTCATGGCGCGTCATCTCGGTGCGGGCGCCCAGCTCGGGCCGGCCATGTTCAACGACCTGTTCCGGATCATCGCGTCGCACGAGCTGGGGGTGCCACCCGAGGTCGCCGCGGTGTTCCGCGCACTCGCCACCGTGGAGGGCACGATCGCGCGGATCTTCCCGGGCTTCGATCTCGTCGGTGCGTCCCGCCAGTTCGCCGCCGCGCACGTCACCGATCGACTCGCCCCCGACGCACTGCGCCGTACGGCGACCGAGGAACTGGCCACCTTGCTGCCGATGCTCCGGCGGCTGCCACGCCGGATCGACCGGATCGCGGCTGCGGCGGAGAGCGGTCGGCTCAACCTCAACGTCCGCCTGTTCGCCGACGAGCGCGACCGCCGGCACCTGACCGGGCTGCTCCACCAGGCACTGCTGGTGATCCTCGGCTCGACCGCGGGACTGATGGCGGTCCTGCTGCTCGGCACGCCGGGAGGCCCGCGAGTGACCGCTTCGCTCACCCTCTACCAGCTCTTCGCCTACAACCTGCTGGTCATCTGCGCAGTCCTCGTACTCCGCGTCCTGGTGCTCGTCTTCCGCCTACCCGACAGCCGATCCCGCACGTAAATCCCCCCGGTTGACCTCAAGCGCGCTTTAACCCTGAGGATTGCCGGCATGTCTGCCACTGAGGTCTCCCCACCGCCCCGGCTGTTCAGCGGAACCCACCTGCCGCTCGTTCTCGGCGTCATCTCGCTGGTCACGCTGGCCGCGTTCGAGAACCGCGCGGTGGGAACCGCGCTGCCGACGATGGTGCAGGAGTTCGACGCGTTGAGCGCCTTCGGCCTGGCCAATGCCGCGCCGAACGCGAGCTACTTGGTGTCGCTCGCGATCGCCGGGTTGTGGAGTGATCGTCGCGGGCCGATCCCGACTCTGCGGGCCGGTGCGATCGCCTTCGCGCTGGCCCAGCTGCTGGTCGGTACCGCCCAGGGCATGCCGATGGTGGTCGCCGGCCGATTGCTGAGTGGTTTCGCGGAAGGTCTGCTCGACGTCGCCCTGATGGTGCTGGTGGCAAGGACTCTTCCAGCCGTACTACGCCCGCGGATGTTCTCGTTGTTCGCGGCAATGTGGATCCTCCCGTCGGTCGCGGGCCCATTCTTGACCGGCTTGGTGACCGAGCAGGCCGGCTGGCGATGGGTCTTCCTCGGCGCACTCTTCTTGCTGCTGCCGAGCTGGTTCCTGCTCCGGCCGGCGATGCGAGTCGCCGCCCGCACGCCCGCACCTGAACGCAGTACGGAGGATGCCGCGGAGCTGGCCGCGTGGCGGGCTGCCCTGCCGTGGGCGTTCGCGGCATCCGTTGCGCTCTTCTCGATGACGTTGGCCGGGGACCATCTGGAGCATCACCGCTGGCCGGCCGGGGTGACGATCGCGGTGAGCGTCGTGGTGCTCGCCACGGCCGCGGTTCGGGTGATGCCTCGGGGCACGTTCGTACTCCGGCGCGGCTTCCCGTCCGTCGTCGCGGCGCGCGGGCTGACCGGCGCGGCCTTCGCGGGCACTGGCGCCTACCTGCCGCTCCTGCTCACCCTGCAACACGACTTCAGCCCGTCCCGCGCCGGCATCACGTTGTCGATCACCGGTGTCAGCTGGGCGTTCGGCTCGTGGCTGCAAGGGCGCGAGCACGGCTTCCAGCGGGTGACGGTACTGCGTACAGGCCTGACGCTGATGACCGCCGGACTGGCCGGCACCACCCTGCTCGCGTGGGCCGGCGACATCATCTGGCTCGGCCTGGTCGGCTGGACGATCGCCGGAATCGGGATGGGTCTCAGCTCGTCGAGCCTGTCGGTGCTGACCCTCGATCTGTCCGACGACAGCAACTCGGGCCGCAACGTCAGCGCCGCCCAGATGGCCGGGACGATGAGCATCTCCACCGCGCTGGCGATCAGCGGCACCTTGCTCGCGCTCAACGCCGGCGATCCCCGCCCGTGGGTCTTCGGCGTCATCCTCTCCGCCGGCGTCGCCCTCGCGCTGGCCGCCCTCCTCACCGCGAGCCGAATCCGCACCTGAGGCGACCCGGCGGCCGCGTCAATGAGCTGCTAGCCACCACATTTTGCTCGACTGAGCTAATATTTGCTTATGCGAGCAAAACGGACCCTGACCGAGCAGGCGCGCCGGGCCCAGATCGTCACGGCGGCGATCGAGGTGATCGCCCGGGACGGCGTCGCGCAGGCGTCGTTCAAGGAGATCGCCCGCGAGGCCGGGCTGAGCAGCACCGGCCTGATCTCCTACCACTTCGCCGGCAAGCAGGAGCTGATCGAGGAGGTCGGCCGCGAGATCCTGACCCGGTTCGGCGAGTTCGTCCTCGCCCGGACCGACGGCGTCGAGGAGCCACTCGCCGTCCTGCACGGCTTCGTCGAGGCGAACGTCGCGTTCCTCCGCACCCATCGCAGCCACGCGTCCACCCTGGTCCGGATCAAGAACGATCTCGCGCTGGCCGAGCTGACCCGCTCCGACCAGACGGCCCTCGCCACAGTGCTCGAGCAGGGCCAGCGGACCGGCGTACTGCGGGACTTCGATCCGCAACTCGTTGCCGTGTTCCTCCTCTCGATTCGCGACGGTCTGATCCGCCAGCTCGACCTGGACCCCGAACTGGATCTCGACGCGGCGGCCCGGGAGTTCGCGACGCTCGTCGACCTCACCACCAGGAAGGCCTGAGATGAAACGTCTGACGACACTCGCCCTCGCCCTCCTCCTCACCGCCTGCAGCCAGACCCCAGCGCCACAAGCAGAACCGCCCGGCCCGGTCGTCCACACCGACACCGGCGACGTCCGCGGCATCGTGCATCCCGACCGCCGCGTCTTCAACGGCATCCCGTACGCCGCGCCGCCCGTCGGCGACCTGCGCTGGGCAGCACCCGCACCGGCCAAGCCGTGGACCGGCGAACGCGCCGCCACCAAACCCGGCAGCGCCTGCCCACAGAACAAGAACGCGATCGCAAACCTTGCCAGCAGCAACGAAGACTGCCTGTTCCTCAACGTCACCACGCCGAAGACCGCCTCACCCGAGCACCGCAAGCCGGTGATGGTGTGGATCCACGGCGACGGCGCGATCGGCGCGGGCGACCAGTTCGACCCGGCGCGACTCGCGGTCACCGGCGACGTCCTGGTGATCACCTTCAACTTCCGCCTCGGTGTCTTCGGCGGCTTCGGGTTCCCCGGCCTCGAGCACTCCGGCACGATCGGCCTGCAGGACCAACGCGCCGTACTGCGCTGGGTCCAGCGCAACGCGGCCGCCTTCGGTGGCGACCCGGCCAATGTGACGCTGTTCGGCGTCTCGTACGGCGCGACCGCGACCAGTGCTCACCTGATGTCGGAACAGTCGCGCGGACTGTTCCACCGGGTCATCATGCAGAGCGGGTTCACCCTGATGGACATGCCTGCCGGCGCGACCTACCCGGGGCTGCCCGCATTGCCGTGGTACGGGTGGACCACGACGAAGGATGCCGACACGCAAGGGCAGGTAGTTGCGAAACAGCTTGGCTGCAAGGATCTCGCCTGTCTTCGCAAGGTGCCGGTACCCAAGCTTCTCGCCATACCTCAGGTGATGAACATCTTCCAGCCGTATGCCCTGGGCAACGATCAGCTACCGGCCGATCCGGACAAGGCGCTTGCTGCTGGCAACTTCACCCAGGTGCCGGTGCTGTCGGGGACGACGCGGGACGAGCACACCACGTTCGTCGCGTTCTTCCGTGAGCTGGCGGGCAGTCCGGTGACCGCGGCCGGCTATCCGGAACTGCTTCGCACGGCGTTTGGCGACCAGGCGGCGAAGGTCGCCGCGGAGTACCCGTTGAAGGACTATCCGACGCCGGCCAGGGCATGGGCCGCAGTGATCACGGACCGGATGTGGGCCCGGGCTCAGCTCCGGCAGAACCAGTTGCTCTCGGCAAAGAACCCGTTGTGGTTCTACGAGTTCGCCGACCGGGACGCACCACTCGACATCCCGTTCCCGAAGGGCTACGACCCAGGCGCCTGGCACGCCGGCGACGTGGGCTACCTGTTCCGGGACGACAAGAGCGCCGCGGCGATGCGGCCGGACCAGGTCGCCCTGTCGGACACGATGATCCGCTACTGGGCGAACTTCGCCCATCGCGGCGACCCGAACGGCACCGGAGTACCGGAGTGGAAACGGTTCAGCGGGCCTGGGACCGTCCAGTCGCTGGCGCCGGGCAAGATCGCTCCAGTCGACTACGAGCAGGAGCACCGGCTGGCCTTCTGGCGGTCATTGGGCCAGGGGTAGACGCACTAGAGTGTCGGGTATGGCTGAGCTGCTGACCGATGACCAGATCGACGCCGCGTTGCGTGACCACCTGCCCGAGTGGAAGGTCGTGGACAACGCGCTGGTGCGCAGCGTGAAGAAGCCGTCCTTCATGGACGGCATCCGGCTGGTCGCGACGGTCGCCCAACTGGCCGAGTCGATGAACCACCACCCCGACATCGACATCCGCTACACCACGATCACCTTCCGCGTCACCAACCACGAAGCCGGCGGCCTCACCGACGACGACCTCGTCCTGGCCCGCCACATCGACACCGCCGCCGGCTAACCCAGTTACCGGAAACCCGGAGGCTCCGTAACTATCCAACGGCTACGGTTGAGGTGTGACTAGCGCTGACGAGTACCGCCTGCTGGGATTCACCGACGCCGATCGGGAGGCGGCGGAGCGGTTCGAGGCTGATCCGGGGGCGGTGGAGAAGCTGGCTGGGCAGCTTCGTGCTGCGATCGGGACGTTCCGGCCCGAGGGGGACGGGCTGGAGATGCCGGAGGACCCGCGGATCTCGGTCGCGGCGTTCCTGGAGACGTTGCCCGACATCCGGCGGTACCACCAGGAGCGTGGGGTCAGCGACGAGGTCAGCTGGGCGACACTGGCCGATCTGGGTCAGCAGCTCGACGTGCACCGCCGGACGTTCGGCGAGTACGGCCTGGCGACGCACTGGTGGATGGCGATCCACTGGAGTGGCGTGCTCTACGCGCTCGGCCGGCTCCAGTTCCTGCTGCACCAGGTGCCGGCGAACAACCCGGTGCCCGGTACCGAGCCGGGTGAGTGGGTCATCGGCGTCCACATCCCCGAGACGGGTCCGCTGACACCTGAGGCGATCGACGACAGTTTCGCTCAGGCTCGCGAGTTCTTCCCGCGGGTGTTCCCGGAGTACCCGGTGAAGGCCGCGACGCTCGGCTCCTGGCTGCTCGACCCGTACCTGCTGGACAACCTGCCGCAGGACTCCAACATGGTCCGCTTCGGCCGCCGCTTCACCCCGTACGGCGAACCGCGCGACTCTCAGGACAGCGCGATCTTCTTCACCTTCCGCAGCCACGACCTCGACAAGCTGGACGAGTTCCCGCAGGACACCAAGCTCCAGCGCCTGATCGTCGAGCGCATCAAGGCCGGCGGCACCTGGCAGACCGCCTTCGGCTACTTGAGACTCTGAAGCCGCACGCTGGAGAGCGCGTCAGCCCGCCGTGACCCTGGAGGCGCGGCGGCGGACCGCGATCCGGCGGCTGGTCTCGATCACGAGACCGATCGTGAAAGCCATGCCGAGACTGAACGCGAGTGCCTTGAGCGAGTCGTGCGCGAACGCGTCCCCGCCCAGGTAACCGAGCAGCGCCACGTAGGTGTACGCGACCGTGACGCCGGCCGCGGTGAACAGGATGAACTTGCGGAACGAGTACGCCGTCGCGCCCGCGGTCAGCGTCGCGACCATCCGCGCGCCCGGGACGTAGCGCACCGTCATCAGGATCAGCCCGCCGCGCGAGTGCAGTGCCTTGGACACCTTCTCGAACATCCGCTGCCGGGCGTCGCGGCGGCGCATCCAGCGATGCAGCGCGGGACCTGAACCGCGTCCGAGCAGGTAGCAGACAGACTCGCCGATGATCGAGCCGGCCATCGCGGCGACGATCACCAGCAGCAGATTCTGGTGTCCGGCCGCGGCTGCCATGCCCGCGGTGACGACCAGGCCCTCGCTCGGCACGACCGGGAAGACGGCGTCGATGGCGGCGGCCAGGAAGAGCACCAGGATCAGCCAGGGCGAAGCCATCGCGATCCCGAGCACGTGCCGGGCGGCCTCCATCAAGTCTGTCACGCGTTGAAGCATGCCATCCGAAGTCAACCCCCACCGAATCGACGAACCCACCGTCAGGCGGGAACCCACCAAGAATTCATCCCAAAGGACCACGGTGTTCCAGCGGTTCTACAGCCTCACCGGCAGGCGGGTGATGGCATTGATCAGCAGCCCCTGGCTGCGGATCGGGTCGTCCTCCGAGGCCAGTTTCAGCTCGGGGAAGCGGTCGAACAGCATGCCGAGCGCGATCCGGCCCTCCAGCCTGGCCAGCGGCGCACCGAGGCAGTGGTGGATGCCATGGCCGAACGCGACGTGCGAGGCGTCCCGGGTGATGTCGAGCTGATCGGGCTGCTCGAACTTGCCCGCATCACGGTTGGCGGCGAGCAGCGCGAACACGATCACCTCGCCGGTCCCGATCACGTTCCCGCCGATCTCGATCGGGGCCTTGGCGATGTACGGGATCGCGGCCTGCAGCGGGCCGTCGTACCGGAGGAGCTCCTCGACGGCGGCCGGCAGTCGCTCGGGCTCGGCTTTGAGCGGGGCCAGCTGGTCCGGGTTCCGCAGCAGCGCGTGGGTGCCGTTGGTGATCAGGCTGACGGTGGTCTCGTGCCCCGCCGCGAGCAGCAGGTAGACCATCGAGGTGAGTTCGTCCTGGCTCAGCCGGTCGCCGCCGTCGCGGACCGCGATCAGGTCCGACAGCAGGTCGTTCGAGGGGTTGACGCGCTTGTCCTCGATCAGCTCGCGGATGAACGTCACCATCGCGGTCGCGGCCTCGACGTAGACCTCGGCCGGGTGGACGGCCGCGTTGACGACGACCGACGACCAGCGCCGGAAGTCGTCCCGCCGGATCGCCGGGATGCCGATCAGCTCGCAGATCACCGTGATCGGCAACGGGTAGCTGTAGGAGTCGACCAGGTCGACCTCGCCACCCACGGCCGCCATCTCGTCCAGCAGGTCAGCGGCGATCTCCCGGATCCGCGGTTCCAGCAGCTCGATCCGGCGCCGGGTGAAGGCGGCCGAGACGAGCTTGCGCAGGCGGGTGTGGTCGGGCGGGTTGGCGCTGAGCATGTGCTGCTCCAGCGACTCGATCAGCTCGTCGGTCACCTGGTCGCGGTGCGGCCCCTCCAGGGCCGACCTGACCACGTCGGGATGCGCCAGCAACTCGCGCGTCTCGGCGTACCCGGTCACCAGCCAGACCGGCACGCCGGTGAACAACGTCAGGTGATGGATCGGGGCCTTCGCACCGAGTTCCGCGAAGCCCGCGTGCCGTTTGGTTCCACTCGTTTCCAGGTAGGGCGAGGTCACGTCGGCCAGATTACGTCCGCGCCGGGCCACCCTTCTCGAGAATTTCGGCCAGCTCCGGACGAGAGTGGATGCCGAGTTTCGTGTAGACCTTGCGCAGGTGGTACTCGACCGTCTTGGGGCTCAAGAAGAGTCGTGCCGCGACACTGCGGATGCTGTGTCCTTCGGAGAGGAGCCTGGCGATCTGCCGCTCCTGCGGAGTCAGGTCGTCCGCAGTACTGGGCTCTCGGCGGCGTGCTGTCTCCCCTGTGGCCTTCAGCTCGGCCGCAGCCTGGTCGGCCCAACCTGGTGCGCCTAGCTGGTCGAACGCCGCTACTGCGCGACGTAGCTGCTCTCTGGCGTCCACTCGCCGTCGTGCGCGCCGCAGCCAGGCTCCGTACACCAGGCGAGTCCGTGCAGCCTGGAAGACGTCCAGCGTCCGTTCATGCCACTCCAGCGCCTCCAGGAACTTCTGCTCGTCGTCCTCGACCAGCCCCAACGCCCTGGCCGCCCTCGCCAGGGCCCACGGCTGTCCCTTCTCACCAGCCCGTACTGCGAAAGCCCGCGCCACTGCAGAAGCGTCGTCGGCTCTCCCTAGTCGCAGGTAGACCTCAACCAGTTCCGGTACTGGCGACAGATCAGGGTCCAGCACTCCCAACGACGTCAGCACCTCAGCCAGCCGCTCGTACTGCGGCAGCGCAGCCTGCGGGTCGCCCTGACCCAGTGCGAGGTCCCCCAATGCAAACAGCGACCAGGCGAGCCCCAGGTGGATCTGCCGCTCTGAGCAGATCCCCATCGCCTCGGCCGCGAGTGCCCGGCACTCCGCTGCGCGCCCCTGCTGAGCCGACAACCACGCCAGGCCGGCCAGGTTGAGCGCCAGTTCGGTCGTCTGCCCGGTCTCACGGCTCAGCCGGATGCCCTCGTCGTACGACGCGGCCGCGTCGGCCCAGCGGTCGGTGGTGGCGTCGTCGCGAGCCAGCAGGAAGAGCACAGCCGGCAGTACTCCGACCGCGACCTGGTCCCGTCGTTCCCGCATCGCCTCTTCGATCAGGGCGCGGCCGGTCCCACTCTCGCGCAGGAACATCGGGGCGAGCATCATCCAGACCTGGCGGCGCCGGTCGCGTTCCAGGGCCACCGATGGTGCCAGCGCAAGGGCCTGACGGATCTCCTCGGTACCGCCACGGCCGGAGAGCACCTTGGCGACCCCACAAGCGAGCAGGCCGATCACGCGAGTCCCGGGACGCTCGATCTCTTGCAGCAACGTGCTCAGCTCGTCTGCCGCTTGCAGAGCCCCAGCAGCGTCGCCCAGCCGGAAGCAGGCGTTGACTACGTCGGCAAGCAGTCCCACTGCGGCTTCGGGGTCGGCAGTCTCGGTCGCAGCGAAGAGGATGTCGCGTGCTCTTGCCGGGGAGCCACACTTCAGCGCGATGTCGCCGCGCAGCTCATCGGCGTGAGTACGGGCCTGCCGGGGTGGCTCCAGGGCGAGTGCCTCACGGAGCAGCTCGTCTGCTCGCTCCGGCGAGCCGGCGAACCAGGCCGCCTCACCTGCTGCGACCAGCCGCAGCGCGCGAGCGCCCGTAGTACCGGTGAGGCGGGCGGCTCGTTCGAAGGCGGTTGCGGCGACTGCGTGTGCTCCGCGATCTACCGCGTGGTTGCCGGCTACCTCCAGTGCGGCGGCTACTGCGTCGTCTGTGCCGAGCGTTGCCTCGGAGAGGTGCCAGGCGCGCCGGTCGTCATCCTGTACTGCGTTGGCCACCGCGAGATGGACTGCACGGCGCTGAGCAGGCTCGGCGTTCGAGTAGATGGCTGAGCGGACCAGTGGGTGCCTGAACTCGACACGACCCTCCTTGAGCGCCACCAGCGAGGCCCGCTCTCCTTCGGCGAAGACAGCGAAGTCGACGCCCAGGTCGGCGCAGGCGCGTGCCACTACTCCCAACTCGCCGTCATCCACCGAGGCGACGAGCAGTGCGGTCCGGGCAGCCTCACTGAGCTTGTTTGCCCTTGCAGCAAAGGCTTCTGCGAGCAGTGCCGGGACAGGCACCGGTACTCCGGGCGGAACGCGTCGCAGCTGCTCGGGATCCCTTGCCAGCTCCAGGAGCGCCAGCGGGTTGCCCGCGACCGTGCGGTGGAGGCTCGCGACCAGGTCGACGGGTAGTCCCGCGACCAGCTCCTGTGCCGCCTCCAGGCCGACCCCGCTCAGTTGAAGCTGCGGCAGATCCGCCTGAGCCAACGGATGCACTTCACCGGCCCGCGCCGCGATCACCAGCACAATCGGATCAGCCACCAACCGCCGGGCCGCGAACAACAACGCCTCGGCACTCGGCAGATCGAGCAGCTGCGCATCATCCACCAGGATCGCCACCGGCGCCTCCTCAGCAAACCGGCAAACCAGACTCAACGTCGCCGCCCCCACCACGAACCGCTCCTGAGCACTCCCCGCGCCAGCCACCGCCTGGCGGGAACCTCTGCCCTTCTCCCCGCCGGCGAGCCCCGAAGGGCGAGCCGGCGGTTCTGGTGTGCCCAAGGCGAGTGCTGCAGCCAGGGCATCTCTTTGGGGTGCGGGGATGCGATCCAGCTCGCCGAGGGCAGGGCGGAGGAGTTGCAGGAGGCCGCCGAAGGGGATCTCGCGTTCGGCTTCGGTGCCGCGGGCGCGCAGGACGCGCAGGCCCGCGGCGAGGGTCGCCGCCTCGGTCACGAGAGCTGTCTTCCCGATGCCCGGTTCCCCGGTGATCAGGAGTACCCCGCTGGATCCCACCCGCGCCCCCGCGACCAGCCGTTCGATCGCCCGCCGTTCGGTGTCCCGCCCGATCAGCATGTCTGGCAGTACACCACCAACCGACTAGGTAGGTCACCTGATGCGAGCAACTGGCTTGCGCTCCTAGGTTCGCCGTACAGATCCAGGGAGGGAACTGACATGACCACAGTTGCGATCGACATGGACAAACTGATGGCGTTCGTGGGGCAGGCCGTGGGCGAGGTGGGGGCGACGCTGAACGCGGCGCTGGTCGTCATGGGCGACCGCCTCGGCTACTACCGCGCACTGGCCGACGCAGGTGCGACCACACCCGCTGAGCTGGCCGAGCGCACGAACACCAGCGAGCACTACGCACGCGAATGGCTCAACGCACAGGCCGCCGGTGGCTTCGTCGAGTACGACCCGGCCACCGGCAAGTACCTGCTGCCGCCGGAGCAGGCAGTAGCGCTGACGGACGAGAGCAGCCCGGCATTCCTGCCCGGCTTCTTCCAGATTGCTCTCGGCACCGTGCAGCACACCACCCAGACCATCGAGGCGGCCAGGAGTGGCGCGGGCATCGGCTGGCACGAGCACAACTCCGACGTGCACCTCGGCTGCGAGCGCTTCTTCCGCCCGGGCTACAACGCGAACCTGGTGGCCGGCTGGCTGCCTGCCCTCGACGGCGTCGTCCAGAAGCTGGAGACGGGTGCCAGCGTGGCCGACATCGGTTGCGGGCACGGCGCCTCGACCATCCTGATGGCCCAGGCCTTCCCGCGCTCCACCTTCCACGGTTCCGACTACCACGCGGAGTCGATCGAGACCGCCCGGTTGCGAGCTGCCGAGGCCGGCGTCGCGGATCGCGTGACGTTCGAGGTCGCGGCAGCTACGCAGTACGGCGGAACCAGGTACGACCTGGTGACCACCTTCGACGCGCTGCACGACATGGGCGACCCCGTCGGCGCCGCCAAGCATGTCCGGGAGTCGCTGGCGCCCGACGGCACCTGGATGGTCGTCGAGCCGATGGCAGGCGACCGTGTCGAGGACAACCTCAACCCGGTCGGCCGCGCGTACTACGGCTTCTCCACACTGCTCTGTACTCCGGCCTCGCTGTCGCAGGACGTCGGCCTGGCACTGGGCACTCAAGCCGGTCCGGCCCGGATCCGCGACGTCACCACGGCCGCCGGCTTCACCCGGTTCCGTACTGCGGCCGAGACCCCCTTCAACCTGGTCTTCGAGGTCCGGCCCTGAGACAGTGCCCACAGGGGGCAGTAGGAGCTGAGGGGGCGAGATGAAGGAGCGACCAGCTCGACCGGCTGACCAGGAGGGGGCGGTCGAGCGGGACGGCGTGACGATCGCGTACCAGGTCTGGGACGGTCCCGCCGGCAAGACAGTACCCACGGTTGTCCTACTGCCGACCTGGTCGATCGTGCCGTCGCGGGTGTGGAAGGCACAGGTGCCCTACCTGGCCAGGCACTTCCGGGTGATCACCTTCGACGGCAGAGGCGCTGGTGCTTCCAGCAAGCCGAGTGGTGCCGCGGCGTACGCGGATCAGGAGTACGTCGCGGACACCCTCGCAGTACTGGATGCAGCCGGTGCTCAGCAGTGCGTGCTCGTCGGGTTCTCGCGAGGCTGCCCGTGGGCTCTGCAGCTGGCAGCAGCGCAACCTGAACGAGTACTGGGCGTTGTCTGTGTCGGTGTGGCAGCAGGGCTCGTGCCGGACCTGGAGGAACGCACCCGCTGGACCTGGAACGAGCGGTACGAAAGCAACGAGGGCTGGGCGAAGTACAACCGCCACTACTGGCTGGAAGGCGGCTACGAGGACTTCGTCCGGTTCTTCTTCGGGCAACTGTTCAACGAGCCGCACTCCAGCAAGCAGACCGAGGACTGCATCCGGTGGAGCTTGCAGACCACCCCCGAGGTGCTGGTGGACACCGAGGAGGCCCGGCAGGACCGTACGCCGGGTGCGCCCGACGTGACGTGCCCGGTGCTGGTGGTGCAGGGCGACAAGGACGCCATCCGGCCTTATGCCGAAGGGGTTCGGCTCGCTGAGCTGACCGGCGGTTCGCTCGTCACGATCGCGGGTGGCGGCCACGCGCCGCACGCCCGCGATCCGGTGGCGTTCAACCGGCTCCTGAAGGACTTCGTCGACCAGGTCGCGCCACAGCCGGTACGGCGTACCTGGGTGCGGGCGATGAACCGGCCGCGACGGGCGCTCTACCTGTCGTCCCCGATCGGTCTCGGGCACGCCCGGCGCGACCTCGCGATCGCCCAGGAACTGCGCCGGCGGCGGCCGGAGCTGCAACTCGACTGGCTCGCGCAGCATCCCGTCACCCGGGTGCTCGAGGATGCCGGCGAGACGGTGCACCCGGCGTCGGCGTACCTGATCAACGAGTCGGCGCATGTGGAGTTCGAGGCAGAGGAGCACGACCTGCACGCGTTCCAGGCGATCCGCCGGATGGACGAGATCCTGGTCGCGAACTTCCTCACCTTCGCCGACGTGGTGGACGGCCGGCACTACGACCTGGTGATCGGCGACGAGGCGTGGGAGGTCGACTACTTCCTGCACGAGAACCCGGAGCTCAAACGCTTCTCCTATGCGTGGCTGACCGACTTCGTCGGCTGGCTCCCGATGCCCGACGGCGGCGCGGCGGAGGCTCACCTGACCGCCGACTACAACACCGAGATGCTGAACCACCGGGCCCGCTACCCGCGCCTGCGCGACCACTCGCTCTTCGTCGGCGACCCGGAAGACATCATCACCGCGACCTTCGGCCCCGGCCTGCCATCGATCCGCGACTGGACTACGGCGAACTACACCTTCACCGGCTACATCACGGGCTTCCCGCCAGCTCTTGAGCAGCCTCGGCGTCGGAGTGATCGGTTGTTGTGTGTGGTGACCGTCGGCGGATCAGGAGTCGGCTCTGCTCTGCTGCGGCGAGTCCTCGATGCAGTGCCGTTGGCTCGCCGACTGGTACCGGAGCTGGAGTTCGTGTTCGTCACCGGGCCACGGCTCGACCCGGGCGAGCTGCCCGCCGTCGAAGGGGTGACTGTGCACGGCTACCTGCCGGATCTGCCGCAGCACCTGGCGGTGGCCGATCTGGCCATCACCCAGGGTGGCTTGACTACGTGCATGGAGCTGACGGCACATCGGGTGCCGTTCATCTACGTGCCGCTTCAGCACCACTTCGAGCAGGAGTTCCACGTCCGCACGCGCCTCGACCGCTACAACGCCGGCCACCATCTGAGCTACGCCGAAGCTTCCGATCCGCAGGTGCTGGCCGAGGCGATCGCCAAGCGGCTGACCCAACCGGTCGACTACCTCCCGGTCGCCACCGACGGCGCCGCGCGAGCAGCCGACCTGCTCGACCAGCTCCTCTGACCGCTTGACAAACACTTCACCAATTGGTGAAGTGTTTTCATGCCTCTGGCCACCACCTTCGCCGCGCTCGCGGATCCGACGCGACTGGCGATTGTGCAGCAGTTGAGCCGGGGCGAGGCGACGATGGGTGAGCTGGCGGCGCCGCATCGCCTCACGGCACCGGCGATGACCAAGCATGTCGGCGTTCTCGTCGACGCCGGGGTGGTGCGCCGTCACAAACGCGGGCGCACCGTCGTCTGCACGCTGCAACCCGCCGCGCTGAACGAAGTACAGGGCTGGCTGGGTGACCTCACGACGTACTGGAACACCACGGTCGATCGGCTGGAAGAACTCCTCGGGAGCGAAGATGAGCACTGACATCCGGATCGAACGGGTGCTGAAGGCAACGATCGACCGCGTGTACGCCGCGTGGACCGAGCCCGGGCTGCTGACCCGCTGGTACTGCCCCAACCCGTCGCTCGACCTCCAGGTCGAAGCCGACGTCCGGGTCGGCGGCGAGTACGTCGTCACGATGGGCCCGTACGTCGTCCGCGGCCGCTACACCGTGGTCGACGCGCCGAAGCTTCTCGAGTTCACCTGGCAGTGGGATCACGAAGGTGAGCCTTCTCAGGTCCGGGTCGAGCTGACCGAGGTTGCCGACGGTACCCGGATGCTGCTCCGCCACACGGGTCTGAGCAGCCCTGAGGATGCCGGCGGTCACCTGGAGGGCTGGGAGCTCCAGCTCAGCCGGCTGACCGAGCTCGTCGTACCCGGGAAAAGCTAGAGCCCCGGGCGGTAACCCGGGGCTCGGTACGGATGGTTGGCGGCGGAAATCAGCTGCCGGACTTGCGCCGGAACTGGCGCTTCTGCTTGTCGTTGTGCGCCTCGCCGACACCCTCGTGCCGCGGCCCGCTACCCGGGTGCGACTCGTGGGTCTGGTTCTTCTTGGCGAGTGCCTCGCGGAACTTCTTCTGCAGATCGTCCTTGGCCGGCTTGCTGGGCGTCTCGCTCATACCGTCTCCTTCAAACCGTCAGGCATTCCAGGCTCTAGCTAACCAATTGTGACTGCTCTCCCGCCAGCGATTATCAGCGGGGGCCCTTCCACTCGTCTCAGCGGAGGAAAATCCCTGCGCCGGCGGACGCGGCGACTGTTAGTTTCACTGCGGCAGCAACGACGGCGGAGGGACAGTTCGATGGTGGTCAGCACTGAGGCACTGATCGGGATCGCGCTCATCGAGCTCGGCCTGGTCGTCATTCCCGGGCCGAACATGATCTATCTCGTCTCGCGCTCCGTCACCCAGGGTCGCCGCGCCGGGCTCACCTCGCTGGCCGGCGTCGGCGTCGGGTTCCTCGTCTACCTGCTCGCCGCGACCGCCGGCCTGGCGACCCTGTTCGCGCTGGTCCCGCAGATCTACGTGGTGCTGAAACTGGCCGGCGCGGCGTACCTGCTCTGGCTCGCCTGGGGCGCACTCCGGCCCGGCGGCAGCTCCGCCTTCACCCCGAACGCGCTCGAACCCGACCGCCCGCGCAAGCTCTTCGGGATGGGTCTGCTGACCTGCCTGCTCAACCCGAAGATCGCGATTCTGTACATCTCGCTGCTGCCCCAGTTCGTCGACCCGTCCCGCGGCCACGTCGCCGCCCAGAGCCTGATCCTCGGCCTCACCCAACTCGCCGTCGGCGTCTTGGTGAACGCGATCTTCGTCATCACCGCCGGCTCGGTGGCAATCTTCTTCAGCCGCAAACCACTGTGGGCCCGCGTCCACCGCTACCTGACGGGCACCGCGCTGGCCGCCTTCGCTGTGAAGCTCGCCACAGACCGCACCACCCCCGCCGCCGCTCCGTAACCCACCCCACACGCTCCGCCGCGGAAACCCTTTACCTACAGGCTTTCCGCCCATTCACCCCCACCGGCCGTTTGGCCCACCGACATATCTTTAAGCAGGCCAAGGTGCCGGTGACCCCCATCCCCTGCCCGGCACCTTGGCCGTACCAGGTACTACGCACCGTTCTCTCGCCACCTGGTAACCCCCTCCATCCCCACCGCACCCCGTGCTCGCTTGTTGTGTAAGACATTGTGTCTTACAGTGAAGGTATGGCTGACACCATCACGATCCGCAGCGATGCGGAGACCGAGCACGCCCTGGACGTTCTGACCCATGACGGCAGCTCCCGCTCGGCGGCCATCCGCCAAGCAGTACTGGAAGCCGCACTGCGTAAGGAGCGCTCCGCGGCGCTGCGTCGCGCCGTACTGCGGATGCCTCTCGGCGAACCGGACGGCGTCGATATCGCCGCTGAGATGGTCCGCGAGCGCGAAGACGACCGCCGATGATCTATCTCGACTCGGCCGCGATCGTGAAACTCGTCCACGCCGAGTCCGAAACACAGGCGTTGCGCGACTGGCTCGACGAGCGGGTGGAGACCGGCTGGACGAGTTCGGTTCTGGCCGAGATCGAGTCATCGCGGGCGCTGGCACGCCACGCCCCAGAAGCCGTCACCCGACTTCACTTGGTCCTCGACCTGATCGAGTTGGTTGACCTGGACGCCGGCATTCGCATACTCGCCCAGACCGTGAAGCCGCCGACCGTCCGGAGCCTGGACGCCATTCACCTGGCAACGGCTCTCCGCATCCGAGCCCAACTCACTTCATTTGTCACCTACGACAAACGCCTGGCGGACGCCGCCCAGGCCGCCGGCCTGACCGTCGACATGCCTGCCTGAGACAACCCTCCGCCACGGCATCTCTTGCCAGAGCTACGGCCGCCAGCTGGTGACGAAGACGAACTCGAGGTTGGGGCGGTCGGGGGCGTCTCGTACTTCGTCGATCGTGAAGCCGGCCTGGGTCAGTGATTTCTCGAGTTCGGGCTTCGTGCGGAAGCGCAGGGTGGATTGTGAAGTCAGGGTGGCGCCGTCTTCGGCGAAGACGTAGGTGGACTGGAACGTCACCAGAGGCAGCTGGACCTCGAGCAGTTCGGTCCAGTTCTCCACCACGCCGACACCTGGTACGTCGATCCGTTGGTAGGTGTCCTGACGGTTCCATCCCAGCCACGCCTGTTGCGCCGGATCCCTTGTCTCAAAGACGAAACGCCCACCCGGAGCAAGCGCACGCCGTACTGCGGCCAGCGTCGCGGCCCAGTCGTCATCCTCGACGAACACCTGCGCCACGTTGCCCGTCATCACCGCGAGGTCAACCTGCAACGGCGGCAACGCGCCCGCATCCCCATGAACCCAGCGAACCCGCTCAGCCCCCGCCTTCCCCCGAGCCACCTCCAGCGAAGCCAACGCCGGGTCGACCCCCACCACGTCAACCCCACGCTCGGCGAGCATCAGAGCGAAGGACCCCGTCCCACATCCCACATCCAGCACCCTGGACGCACCGAACTCCCCCACCATCGCCAGATAGACCTCGAGATCGGGCCGCTCCGGCTCCAACGGGTCATAGACAGCCACCAACCGAGGTACAGAAAACAAGGCGTCAGGCATGCCCACGACCCTAGGCCCGACGGCTTCGGGCGATCCATCGATTTCCTGGCCGCCTCACTCGGTGGCTTGGGAGCGGGCGCGCAACGCGGCCCACTGGCGCAGGCGCTCGGTGATCTGGGCTTCGTAGCCGTTCCGGGTGGGCTTGTAGTACGCCTCGCGGTCCATGTCGTCCGGGAAGTAGTCGGCGCCGGAGAAGCCCTCAGCGGTGTCCGGGTCGTACTGGTACTCCTTGCCGTAGCCAAGCTCTTTCATCAGCCGCGTCGGAGCGTTGAGGATATGGGCAGGCGGCATGAGTGAGCCCGTGCGGTGGGCGGATCGCTGCGCCGCACTGAAGCCCCGGTAGACAGCGATGGACTTGGGAGCGGTCGCCAGGTACACGACGGCCTGCGCGATCGCCAGTTCTCCCTCGGGAGAGCCGAGTCGCTCGTACACGTCCCAGGCGGCGAGTGCCTGCTGTACTGCGTGCGGGTCGGCCATGCCGATGTCCTCACTGGCGAACCGGACGATGCGCCGGGCCACGAAGAGGGGATCCTCACCGCCGTCGAGCATCCGGGCGAGCCAGTACAGGGCCGCGTCCGGATCGGAGCCGCGCATCGACTTGTGCAGCGCGGAAATCAGGTTGTAGTGGCCCTCCTGCGACTTGTCGTACAGCGGGGCCCGTTGCTGGACGTGCCGGGCGAGCGCGGTCGTGTCCAGCGGCTGCTCAGTGACGGGCAGGGCCTGGAGTTGCTCGATCATGTTGAGCAGATAGCGGCCGTCGCCGTCCGACATCGCGATCAGGGCCTGGCGGGCAGCGGCGTCGAGTGGCAACGGACGACCGGTGAGTTCCTCCGCGCGGCTGATGAGCGTGGACAGGGCCGTCTCGTCGAGGCGTTTGAGGACGAAGACCTGGGTGCGGGAGAGCAGAGCGCCGTTGAGTTCGAAACTCGGGTTCTCCGTCGTGGCGCCGACCAGAACCACCGTGCCGTCCTCGACGTACGGCAGGAAGCTGTCCTGCTGGGCACGGTTGAAGCGATGGATCTCGTCGACGAACAGCAGGGTGCCCTGTCCGACGGTGCGCCTCTTCTGGGCGGAGGCGAACACCTTACGCAGGTCGGCCACCCCGGAGAAGGTCGCCGAGACGGG
This sequence comes from Kribbella sp. NPDC023855, assembly GCF_040639475.1. Lineage (NCBI taxonomy): Bacteria > Bacillati > Actinomycetota > Actinomycetes > Propionibacteriales > Kribbellaceae > Kribbella > Kribbella sp. NPDC023855. The sequence continues at coordinate 138,980 of NZ_JBFAAA010000010.1, read as the reverse complement.
CTCGAAGACGAGGTTGCTCTGCTCGGCAAGCAGACGAGCGATGGTCGTCTTGCCGACCCCGGGCGGCCCCCACAGGATCGAAGAGACCAGCCGCTGCTGGGCCACCATCCGGCCAAGCGGGGCGTCGGAGGCAAGAAGGTGTTCCTGCCCGACCACCTGATCCAGCCGGGTCGGCCGCATCCGGTCAGCCAGCGGCCGTGCGGGTTCGTCATCGAAGAGCGGCAGCGCTGCTTCAGTCGGTTCCATCGGTCTCTCGGCTCGGTATGGGATGGCCGCGCCGCTCGAGTCGCGGCGCCGGCTCCCATCATGTCCCGCACCACCGACAATCTGACTGAAGCCGTACAAGCGGGACTCGACTACGACGCCCCCACCGGCCCCGCAGGGTTCAGACGTTGAAGCGGAATTCCACGACGTCGCCGTCGGACATGATGTAGTCCTTGCCTTCCATGCGGACCTTGCCGGCGGCTTTGGCGGCGGCCATGGAGCCGGCTTCCATCAGGTCGTCGAAGGAGACGATTTCGGCCTTGATGAAGCCGCGCTGGAAGTCGGTGTGGATAACGCCGGCGGCTTCGGGGGCGGTGGCGCCCTTCTTGATGGTCCAGGCTCGGGATTCCTTCGGGCCTGCGGTCAGGTACGTCTGGAGGCCGAGGGTTTCGAAGCCGACCCGGGCCAGAACGTCCAGACCCGGCTCCTCGACGCCCATTTCGGCGAGCATCTCGCGGGCTTCGTCCTCGTCGCCGAGCTCGACCAGCTCGGCCTCGAACTTGGCGTCCAGGAAGATCGCCTCGGCCGGGGCGACCAGGTCGCGCATCTGCTGCTTGAGCGACTCGTCGGCCAGCTCGTCGGCGTCGCAGTTGAAGACGAACAGGTACGGCTTGGCCGTCATCAGCATGAGTTCGCGGATCGCGTCCCGGTCGACGTCGGTGGCGATGATCGGCGTACCGGCCTCGAGGTGCTTCTGCGCGACGCGGACGGCTTCCAGGGTGACCCCGGCCTCCTTCTTGAGGCGGGTCTCCTTCTCCAGCCGCGGGATCGCCTTCTCGACGGTCTGCAGGTCGGCCAGGATCAGCTCGGTCTGGATGGTGGAGATGTCGTCGGCGGGCGAGACCTTGCCGTCGACGTGCGTGACGTCGTCGTCGCGGAACACCCGGGTGACCTGGCAGATCGCGTCCGACTCACGGATGTGGCTGAGGAACTTGTTGCCCAGCCCCTCCCCCTCCGACGCGCCGCGGACGATGCCGGCGATGTCGACGAACTGCACGGTGGCCGGCAGCTGCTTGGCCGATCCGAACAGTTCGGCGAGCTTGCCCAGCCGGGCGTCCGGTACGCCGACCACCCCGACGTTGGGCTCGATCGTGGCGAACGGGTAGTTCGCCGCGAGCACGTTGTTCTTGGTCAGCGCGTTGAAGAGCGTGGACTTGCCCGCGTTGGGGAGCCCGACGATTCCGATGGAGAGTGCCACGGGCGACAAGACTACGCGGCCCGGCCCGGCCGACCTAAATAGTCGGCGCATCCACCCCGTCACACACCGTGGTCACCCGTACGCCGGTCCGCCGGCCACCACGGCAAGGTCACTGAGATGTGGTCGCAACACAGCGGCGCCAACCAGCGCGACGGGCAGGGCGTCTCCTCTTGTGAAAGCTCCTTGAGGGGGAGCGTCTCTGGGGAACATCCGCCTGATCCACAAGGGAGCATCATGTCCCGCAAGCTTGCCGCCTTCGTCGCGACCGGGGTCGCGGCCGCGCTGGTCGTCGGTTCACTCATCGCCCTGGCACTGGGACACACGACACCGCCCGAACCGGCCGTCTCGTCCCAGCCGCACACCACGCCATCGCAGCCGCCGCCCGCTCCGCCGGCCTCGACCCCGCCAACGACCCCGCCCACGGGCAAGCCGGAATCCGGTACGCCGGGCGTCCCGGCCGGCAACCCGACCGCAGCCGCGGCGGCGGGCAACAAGAAGGTCATCTTCTTCAGTTTCGACGACGGTCCCGATCCGGTCTGGACCCCGAAGATCCTGCAGGTGCTGGCCAAGTACGGCGCGCACGCCACCTTCTTCCAGCTGGGCTCGATGCAGGCGGCGCACCCCGGACTGCGTGAGCAGATCCTTGCCGCAGGCAACACCATCGGCAGCCACTCGATCTCGCACCCGCAACTGACCGCGATCTCGGCGGCCAGACGCCACCACGAGATCTTCGACGGCCCGCGGTCGAAGTGCTTCCGTCCGCCGTACGGCGCGTCGAACCCGAAGGTGCGGGCCGACATCAAGGCGGCCGGCATGGTCCAGGTGCTCTGGGACGTCGACCCTCGCGACTGGGCCCGTCCCGGTACGCAGGCGATCGTCAACAACATCCTCACGCACGCGCATCGCCGCAACATCGTCCTCATGCACGACGGCGGCGGCGACCGCAGCCAGACCGTCGCGGCTCTGGACAAGGCACTGCGCCTGCTGAAGGCCCAGGGCTACACCTTCCCCGCGATGGACTGCTGACCCGGGCTTGAGTTCAAGAGCCCTTGAAGTTCTACGGTCGGGCGCATGGAGACGACGACACAGACCGGTACCTGGCGCGAACTGCTCGGCCGCACCTACGCCCCCGTGGCGGTGGTGCTCGCCGGCGGCGTACTGATGGAAGCCAGCAACGTCTACCTCACCACCAGCCTGCTGCCGACGATCGTCGGCGACATCGGCGGCGCCGGCTTCTACGCCTGGACGATGACCGCCTTCCTGGTCGCTTCGGTGATCAGCTCGATGCTGGTCAGCCGGATCCTCACCACCCGTGGCTCACTGGTCGCCTACCTTCTCGCGTTCGGAGTGTTCGGCGCAGGCTCGCTGATAGCGGCCGCCAGCCCGGGGATCGGCGTCTTCCTGGCGGGCCGTGCCGTGCAAGGGTTCGGTGGAGGTCTCCTTGCCGGCCTTGGTTATGCACTCATCCAGCGAGCACTGCCTGAGCGGCTGTGGGCCAAAGGCGCGGCTCTCGTGTCGGCAATGTGGGGAGTCGGCAACCTGGTCGGTCCGGCCGCTGGAGGCGCGTTCGGCGAGGTCGGGATGTGGCGGCCGGCCTTCGGCATCCTGGTCGCGCTGGCCGCGGTACTGATGATCGTCGTCGTGCGGGTGATCCCGCGGACCGAGCGCTCGGCGTCGAGTTCCGCAGTACCGGGGGTCTCGCTGGTTTTGCTGACTGCTGCTGTTGCGATGGTCAGCATCGCGAGCATCGTGCCGGCAGGTTTGGCCACCGGTCTGGCGTTGGTCGTCGGGCTCGGGTTGGGTGCGGCGTTTGTTGCGCATGAGCGGACCGCCAAGGCAGCAGTTCTTCCGCGGGTCACCTTCGCCCGGGGCACTGCGCTGAAGTGGGTCTACCTGACCGTCGGGGTCCTTGCCTTTGGCATCGGTACCGAAGCATTCATCCCGCTGTTCGGTCAGGAGTTGGGCGGACTGTCGCCGTTGCTGGCCGGGTTCCTCGGTGCCGCACTGTCACTGGGCTGGTCGCTGAGCCAGACGGTCAGCGCGAGCGCCAACCAGCCGGGCGTCGTACGACGGTTGCTCGTCGGCGGTCCCGCCTTGCTGGCGATCGGCCTGGCGGCGTACTCCGCTCTGCAACAGCACACCCCGCCCGCGGTCGTGGTGACTTTGTGGTTCGTCACTCTGTTCGCGGCCGGCGCCGGGATCGGCATCGCCTTCCCGCACCTCGCGGTCGCCGCCTTCAGCAGCGTCGCGGACGAGGAGGAGGCAGCCAAGGCTTCGGCAGGTATCAACACGGTCTTCCTGATGGCAAGCGCCTTCAGCGCGGCGCTGGCCGGAGTACTGGTCAAGCTTGGCGAGCCTTCCGTGATCGACTCCGCCCACTTGCTGCTCTGGGTCTTTGCCGCGGCAGCCCTGCTGGGGACCATCCCGGCATGGCGTATCACGCGCTCCCGGGCCGTCCGCGAGGCCGGCGAAAAGCAGGAACTCGTGCTCTGACAACGGACAGTTCGAGGCCGCCTGGCTTGTCGGCGAGAAATTGTCGGTGCCGTCTGCAACTGTCGGTGACATGACCGGTACTGCGGTTCTGCTGCTCCTCGTGTTCTTGCTGGTCGGGCTTGGGCTCGGCTGGGTCTTCGGCCTGCTCTGGTCACGGGGGCGCGACGGTGCCGAGCTCGCCCGGATCACCGCCGAGCGGGACGCGGCGGAAGACCGGGTGGTGGAGCTCACGCAGGAGCGGACCACAGTCGGGCAGCAGATGTCGGGCCAGGCGGTCGTCAAGGAGTCGCTCGACCGATTGCATGCCCAGCTCAACCAGTTGGAGAAGGGGCGCGCCGCCTGGCAGAGCCAGTTGCACCAGCAGGTGAACGAAGTACGGATGAGTGGCGAGGCGTTGCGGCGCGAGACCGCGTCGCTGTCGACCGCGTTGCGCAAACCGCAGGTGCGCGGGCGATGGGGTGAGCTGCACCTTCGGCGTACGGTCGAGCTGGCCGGGATGGTCGCGCACTGCGACTTCACCGAGCAGACGACGACCACGTCCGTCGACGGAATGCTGCGCCCTGACATGGTGGTGAGACTTGCCGAGGGCAAGAACCTGGTCGTCGACTCGAAGGTGCCGCTGGCCGCGTTCCTGGAGGCGGCCGAGAGCGACGACGCTGACTTCCGCGAGGAGCGGTTGCGGGCGCACGCGCGCCACCTGCGCACCCACGTCGACCAACTCTCCGCCAAGGCGTACTGGTCGAGGCTGCCGTCGACACCGGAGTTCGTCATCCTCTTCGTGCCCGGGGAGTCGTTCCTGTCCGCGGCGCTCGACGTGGAGCCAAGCCTGCTCGAGTACGCCGCCGAACGCCGCGTCATCCTGGCGACGCCGACGACCCTGATCGCGACGCTGCGCGCGGCCGCGTACGCCTGGAACCAGTCGGCGCTGACCGAGTCGGCCCAGCAGGTCTTCGAGCTCGGCCGCGAACTCTACGAACGCCTCAGCACGATGGGCGAACACCTCAGCCGCGTCGGCCGCTCACTCACCTCTGCCGTCGACGCCTACAACAGCACCGTCGGCTCGTTCGAGCGCCGTGTCTTCACCTCGGCCCGCAAACTCCGCGATCTCCACGTCACCGAAGCCGAGCTCACCGCGATGGAATCCATCGAGGCTTCTACCCGTCCGCTCACCGCGCCCGAGTTCCTAGCCGTAGAAGACTCCGTCGACACCCACCGCTGGCTCCCCGGCCCCACCGTCGACAAGACCCGCCGTGAGCCACCGCCGCTTCCAGGCTTCGACACAGAGGCCGGGTGAGGCGCGTCAGACATCAAGCAGAAGTCCGAAGCCAGGTCGGTCGGGGACAGTGAGTTCGCCGTCCTGCCAGAGGTACGCACTCGTGTCGACGCCGAGCGTCTCGCCGGGCACGCCCTCCACGGTGTCCACGGAGCCCAGGCCGGCGGCGAGTTGGGCGGCGTACAGGGTCTTGAGTGGGAGGCCCCAGGCGTGGGGTGACGCGCGGACGCCGAGTTGCTCGACAGTCGGCATTACCGAGCGCCAACTGGTCAAGCCGAACGAGACCACATCCATCAGCAGGACGTCGAGGTCTCCACGGCGCGCGATCTCCAGCAGCAACTTCAGATCGGGGTTGCTCTCGCCCTCGGCGATCAGCGTCGCCGATCCGGTCTCCCGGAGATAGCCGCGCAGCCGGGCGAGATCGGCGGGGTCGTCGAGGAACGGCTCCTCGACCCAGTAGAGCTCGCAGTCGTCAACCGCCCGTAGATACTCGAGGAAGCCGGCACAGTCATAACCGTCGTTGGCGTCCACCAGCAGGCGATGGTCGGGATAGGCCGCCCGCACGGCCCGCGTCACCTCGATGTCCCGCGCATCACCGGCCGCGCGTTCCATCCACCGGTTGCCACGGCCGATCTTCAGCTTGAACGCCCGATACCCGGCCGCATCATCGGCAGCACAATCAGCCAGTACTGCGGACAGCCCGCCCGGCTGCTCCTCCGGATCGAGATCGGCGAAGTAGATCGCCCCGTCGTACGCCGGCACCGTCGTACGTCCTCGCCCGCCGAGGAGCGCGTAAACCGGTAGATCCTCGATCTGCCCCACCAGGTCGTGCAGCGCGAAGTCCAGCCCGCGCAGCGACTCGTCACGCACCCCGGCAGCAGGATCGATCAACTCCTCCACCGACCGCCCGACCACCTCTTCGGCCGCAACCGGGCCGGCCACAAGTCCCCACCCGACCTTGCCGGTATCGGTGCGCAGGACAACGATCTCGTCCGCTCCCCCGCCGCCATGGCTGCCGAGCCGCGCGTTCCGTCCGACCACCCGCGGATACCGCGTCCGCACGCTCGCCAGTTCGACACTCCGCACAAAATGTTGCCCAAGGCTCATGAACCGGAGCATTGACCGTCACGCGGCTCCAGAAACCCGCCCACCGGTACCTGTCTGCTCCGATGACAGCAGGTCGGCATATCAAGCGTCGGAAAGCCGCCACCCACCGGAGGTTGACAAGGGGAAAGAGCGACTCAAGTATGAGAGCGCTCTCACTCATCCGGCGATCCACCGTCCCTCGCCGGATGACGCCTTCTCACCTGGGACAAACCTGAGGAGGAGTTGTGCGCATCAAAACCAAGTTGCTGGCGGTTCTTGCCGCCGCGAGTACCGTCGCCGCCGGACTGGTGGCGACCGTCTCGGCCCCCGCCCAAGCCGTACCGTCGACCATCCCGCTGAAGATCTCCAACAGTTCCGGCCGGGGCGACGCCGTCTACATCTACAACCTCGGCACCAATCTGCAGACCGGCCAGCAGGGCTGGGCCGACGCGAACGGCACCTTCCACGCCTGGCCCGCCGGCGGAAACCCGCCCACCCCGGCACCCGACGCGTCGATCGCCGGACCCGCCAACGGCCAGTCCATCACCATCCGGATGCCGAAGTTCTCCGGCCGGGTGTACTTCTCCTACGGCCAGAAGCTGGTCTTCAAACTGACCACGGGCGGCCTGGTGCAGCCCGCGGTCCGGAACCCGAGCGACCCCAACCGCAACATCTTGTTCAACTGGACCGAGTACACGCTGAACGACTCCGGCCTGTGGATCAACAGCACCCAGGTCGACATGTTCTCGGCCCCGTACGCCGTCGGCGTCCAACTCGCGAACGGCAGCACGAAGAACACCGGCCACCTCAAGCCAGGCGGCTACACCAACTTCTTCAACGCCCTCCGCGGTCAGCCGGGCGGCTGGGCGAACCTGATCCAGACAGCACCCAACGGGACCATCCTGCGCGCTCTCGCCCCGACGTACGGGGTCGAGACGGGCGCGCTGCCGGCCTCGATCATGGACGACTACGTCAACCGGGTCTGGTCGAAGTACAGCTCGCAGACGCTCACCGTCACCCCGTTCGGCGACCAGCCGAACACCAAGTACTACGGGCGCGTCTCGGGCAACGTCATGAACTTCACCAACACCTCCGGTGCGGCCGTCACCTCGTTCCAGAAGCCCAACTCGGCCAGCATCTTCGGTTGCGCGGGCCTGCTCGACGCCCCGAACGACCTGGTCCGCGGCCCGATCTCGCGCACCCTGTGCGCCGGCTTCAACCGGTCCACGCTGCTGACCAACCCGAACCAGCCCGACGCGAACAACGCGTGCTTCTACCTCGACAACGTCACCAACCACTACTCGCGCAAGATCCACGCGCAGATGGTCGACGGCAAGGCCTACGGCTTCGCCTTCGACGACGTCGGCCACCACGAGTCCCTCGTCCACGACGGCAACCCGCAACAGGCCTACATCACCCTCGACCCCTTCAACTGACCACCTCTTGACAGGTTCGATGGTAAGTGGCAACTTACCGTTCGTGGGCACTTACCAAGCGGGCGCCGTCCTCGACGCCCTCGGCGATCCGACCCGGCGCACGATCCTGGAGACCCTGCGCCGGGGCGGACCGAGCTCGGTGGCCGGGCTGGCCGAACGCGTCCCGGTCAGCCGCCCGGCGATCTCCCAGCACCTGAAGGTGCTGGGACGGGCCGGGCTGGTCGACCACGAGACGCAGGGCACCCGGAACATCTACCGGATCGACCGCGGCGGCCTGGACGAGGTACGGGACTGGCTCGACCAGTTCTGGGGCGACGCGCTGGACGCCTTCGCTGAGCACGTCGAGCGCGTCGGCACGAACCAGGAGGAGCAGCAATGAGCATCGCGCCACTGATCAAACGACTGGTCGTGCCGGTCGGCCCGGAGCGCGCCTTCGAGTTGTTCACCGCCGAGATCGGCGCCTGGTGGCCGCTGGCCACGCACTCGGTCGGCCACGCCAAGGCGACCGACGTCAAACTCGAGGGCGCGGTCGGCGGCCGCATCGTCGAGTACGGCGAAGACGGCCCGCTCGGCTACTGGGGCACGATCTCGGACTGGGACCCGCCCAAGAGCCTGTCCTTCACCTGGCACCCGGGCACCGACCCGAAGCAGGCCGGCAGCATCAAGGTCAGCTTCATCCCGCTCGACGACGGCACCGAGGTCGAACTGATCCACACCGGCTGGGAACGCCGCCCCGACGGCGAGGAGGCCCGCACCTCCTACGACACCGGCTGGACCTACACCCTCGACCGCTACCTGGACTACTCCCAGAACCCCGGGTAGATCTTTCAGTAGCCGATCGTGAACCGCTGACGACGATGGGCGGGGGTTTCGAGCTCGTCGACGAGGGCGATGGCGTAGTCCTCGGCCGAGATCTCGGTGCCGACCGGCTCATCGAGGCCGAGGCGGAAGGTGCCGGTACGCTCGCCCGGCTGGATCACCTGAGCCGGTGACAGCATCGTCCACTCGACACCCTCGGGGGTCGCGCGCAACGTGTCGAGCACGCCGGCCACGACCAGCGCCTCCGACTTGTAGATCTCCGGGAAGCCCGGCGAGTCCACCAACCGCTTGCCATCGGCAACCAAGCTTCCGGCGCCACCGACGACCACCACACGGGTCCCGTCGGCTGCGGCGACCAGCGTGTCGATCGCGTTCACGAACTCCTGCGGGTCTCCACCGGTCCGGCTCGGCCCGATCGCCGACACCAGCACGTCGACCGTCGACGCGATCTCCTTCACCGACGCCACGTCGTTGGCACTGCCGACGACTGCCCGTACGCCGGCCGGCTGCTCGCCACCCGACCGCGTGATGCCGATGACCTCATGCCCACGGCTGACCGCCTCGGCGGCAATCCGGCTTCCGATCATCCCGCTCGCCCCGTACACCGCGATCTTCATGAACAGCTCTCCTCTCGTCGACCGGACACAACGGCGTCGACAGTAACCATTGGTAACCGGCTACTTCAACGTGCTATAAGTACCTGGTGGTTACTAATGGAGAGGACCTGGCCAACCGGCTGTTCACCCGGGGCGACGTGTTCGACCCCGACTGCCCGACGCGCCTGGTCCTGGACCGGATCGGCGACAAGTGGACCGTGCTCGCCGTCCTGTTGCTGAGCAGCGGTCCCCTGCGCTTCACCGAGCTGCGCGACGGCATCGGCAAGGTGGCGCCCAAGGTGCTCACCCAGACGCTGCGCCGGCTCCAGCGCGACGGCCTGGTGAGCCGCGAGATCTTCGCCGAAGTACCGCCGCGGGTCGTCTACACGCTGACCCCGCTGGGCGAGTCCCTCATCGGACCGATCCAGGCCGTCAGCGACTGGGCCGAGGAGCACATGCCGGCCATCTCGGCCGCACAGGACAGTTACGACCTCGACTCCGCCTGATCACACGTCAACCTTTTGCCCCCGCCCGGTCATCACACTGCTGACCGAGTCACTCGAGGGGGCATCTGATGGATCCAGGACTGGACGCCGAGTTCGCGGCGTTCGTGGACGGACGTTTCACCGCACTGCAACGGTTCGGCTACCTGCTGACCGGTGAATGGCATCTGGCCGAGGATCTCGTCCAGACCTCACTGACCAAGGTGTGGTTCCACCGCAAGTCACTCCGCAGTCCCAACGCACTGGAGTCCTACACCCGCACGGTGATGGTGAACACCAGCACCCAGTGGTGGCGCCGCAAGTGGAAGGGCGAGACGCCCACCGAGGAGCTGCCCGAACCCGCCGCGCCCTCGGCGTTCGGCACGATCGACGATCGCGACCTGCTGCTGCGCGCGCTGGCGACGCTCACCCGCCGCGTCCGGGCAACGCTCGTCCTGCGGTACTTCGAAGACCTGCCGGAAGCCGAGATCGCCCAGCTGATGGGCTGTTCGACCGGCACCGTGAAGAGCAACCTCTCGCGCGGGCTGGCCAAACTGCGCCAGCACCACCTACTCACCGATCCCCTGATCGCGCCGTCCACCAGCGCCGCGGCCCGGAAGGAGGGCTGACCGATGCCCGACGAGCTGAAGGACAAGTTCCAGCAACTGGTCGCGGATCCGCCGCCGCCCACCGCAGTACCGAGTGAAGCGGTGTTCGCGAAGGTCCGCACCGTACGCCGCCGCCGTACCGCGGGTGTCGCCGTACTGGCAGCCGCCGCGGTGGTCGCGATCACCGTGGCAGGCAGCAGCCTCACCGAGATCAACTCCAGCCCACCGGTCTCCAACAAGCCCGGAGGCGTCCGCACGACCGTGGGCCTGCCGCCGACCAGTGGCCCCACCGTCTCCGCGACCAAGGCACCGCCACCTGCCGCGAAGCCGATCGGCGTCGCCGTGACACTCACGCCGAAGGTGACCGGGCGGTCCCTGCTGATGAAGGTGACCCTCAAGGGCACGCTGATCTCACCGCTCGGCATCGAAGGGGACGCCACGGCCGGCACCGAGTTGCCGCCCGGCACCAGCTTCCTGAACCGGTCGCTCGGCACCGACTACACCTACGGCGACGGTGAGCAGAGCGGTTCCGACGGCGGCTCGGTCACCTGTACCGGCGCCAAGAAACGGATCACCTCAGAAGAGACCTACACCCTCATGGACGGTCCGCACGTCTACCAGAAAGCCGGCACGTACACCTTCAGCTACACGGTCATGTACTGCGGAGCGAACGGCAAGACGCTCCAGGCGACCAAGACCGCCAAGATCGTTGTTCGCTGACCCTCAGGCGTGGTCCGAGGTGCCGGTGGTCGGCATGCCCGCCGCCTTCAGGTCGGCGCGCAACTCGCGGGGGAGAGAGAAAACCAGGCTCTCCTCCGCGGTGGTGACCTCCTGGACGTCGGCGTACCCACGCTCGGCCAGCCAGCTGAGCACGTCACGCACCAGCAGCTCGGGCACGCTGGCGCCGCTGGTCACGCCGACCGAGTCGACGCCCTCCAGCCAGGCCTCGTCGATCTCCGCCGCGTAGTCGACCAGGTAGCCCGCCTTGGTGCCGTGCTCGAGGGCGACCTCGACCAGACGGACCGAGTTGGACGAGTTGCGCGAGCCGACCACGATCATCAGGTCGACGTCCGGCGCCATCTTCTTCACCGCGGTCTGCCGGTTCTGGGTGGCGTAGCAGATGTCGTCGCTCGGCGGGTCCTGCAGGTGCGGGAACCGTTCGCGCAGGCGGCGTACGGTCTCCATCGTCTCGTCCACCGAGAGGGTCGTCTGGGACAGCCAGACCACCTTCTCCGGGTCACGGACGACCACGTTCGGTACGTCGCCCGGGCCGTCCACCAGGTGCACGTGGTCGGGGGCCTCGCCGCTGGTGCCGATGACTTCCTCGTGCCCGTCGTGACCGATCAGCAGGATGTCGTAGTCGACGGCGGCGAACCGCTTCGCCTCGTGGTGCACCTTGGTGACCAGCGGGCAGGTCGCGTCGATCGTCTTGAGCTGCCGCGCGGCCGCCTCCTGGTGCACGACCGGCGCTACGCCGTGTGCGGAGAAGATCACCGTCTCGCCCTCGGGCACCTCGTCGGTCTCGTCGACGAAGATCGCGCCGCGCGCCTGCAGCGTGGAGACGACGTGCTTGTTGTGCACGATCTCCTTGCGCACGTAGACCGGCGGCCCGTACAGGTCGAGCGCCTTCTCGACCGCCACCACGGCCCGGTCGACGCCGGCGCAATATCCGCGGGGGGCCGCGAGAAGCACCCGCTTTGTCTTTACGGCGGTCGGCGTAACGGTCGTCTCAGGCTGGGCAGTCACGGCTCCCATCGTACGGGGCGTAGCTGAACGACCTTGCCGCCGTGGCCTATGTCACGCCAGCCAAGCGGCCGACCGGCTGACGCTGGTCAGCAGATCGGCCGATTGGTTGCTAACAGCAAACAAAGAAGTCGCCCGCCCTGTCCGGGCGACTCCTTTTCTAGGAGGTGTTTCACTTCCTTAAGAATGCGTCCCGTTCACCCCTTGACGCAAAGGGTTTATAGGTCAGTACTGCGATTCCGATGACGATCAAACTCGCCAACCACTCCATGCATAGTACTCTGGATGTAGTCATTTCAGCTCGGGAGGTTGAGGGATGCGGACCAATCCGGAGCGGCGGACGGCGCTGGTGGACGCGGCGATCGAAGTACTGGCGGCGGAAGGGGCGCGCGGGCTGACGTTTCGGTCGGTCGACGTCGCGGCCGGAGTACCGAACGGCACGGCGTCGAACTACTTCGCGAACCGCGACGGCCTGCTCACCCAGGCGGGCCTGCGCATCCACGACCGGCTCGGCCCCGACCCGGCACACCTCGACCAGCCCCCGTCAGCCGAGTTCCTCACGCAACGGCTCCGCCGGCGCCTGACCGAAGACCGCGTCGGCTACCTAGCCCTCCTGGAACTCCGCCTGGAAGCCACCCGCCGCCCAGCCCTCCAGGAAACCCTCACCCACCGAGTCCGCGAAAACCTCGACGAGAACATCCGCCTCCACCACCAAGCCGCCCTCCCCGGCGACCCCCTCCTCCTGTACTTCGCCCTCGGCGGCCTGATGCTCGAACACCTAACCCTCCCCGAAGTCCTCGACCCCCAAATCGACAACCTCATGGAGAAGGTCGTCACCCAGCTCCTCGTCGACTGACTCGGCAACTATCCCGGGCCTCTGGTGGGTGCGGACTGGGGTTGTCGGTGGGGGAACGTAGAGTCGGCGGGTGGCATTGGAGACTTCGCCGGACGCACCCGCGGCCGTTCGTACGATTGCGAACGGTATTGCCGGCTGGATCAATCAGCTCGGCGCCGTGTGGGTCGAGGGGCAGCTGACGGACGTCTCGGCCGGGCGGGGTATGACGACCGTGTTCGGCACCCTGCGCGATACCGACGCTGACATCTCGCTGCGCTTCACCTGCAACCGGCGGATCTTCGACGCGGTGGATCCACCCGTCACCGACGGCGCTCGGGTCGTGGTGAACGCGAAGGCCAACTTCTTCGCCAAGCGCGGCACGCTCGCGCTCGCGGTCAGCGAGATCCGGCACGTCGGCATCGGTGAGCTGCTGGCCCGGATCGAGCGGCTGAAGCAGTTGCTCGCCGCCGAGGGCTTGTTCGAGTCGTACCGCAAGAAGAAGCTGCCGTTCCTGCCGCACACGATCGGGCTGATCTGCGGTCGCGACTCCGCCGCCGAACGCGACGTGCTGGAGAACGCGAAGCGCCGTTGGCCGGCGGTCGCGTTCCGCGTCGAGTACGCGTCGGTCCAGGGCCCGGCCGCGGCCGGAGAGGTGATGACCGCGCTCCGGCGGCTCGACGGTGACGAGTCGGTCGAGGTGATCGTGATCGCCCGCGGCGGCGGTTCGCTCGAAGACCTGCTGCCGTTCTCCGACGAGGGCCTGATCCGCGCTGTCTCCCAGGCCCGTACGCCGATCGTCAGCGCGATCGGCCACGAGCCCGACTCCCCTCTGCTCGACCTGGTCGCCGACCTGCGCGCCTCGACCCCGACCGACGCGGCCAAGCGGATCGTGCCGGACGTGCGGGAGGAGCTCGACGGCGTACGGCTGCTGCGGGAGCGTGGGTCGCGTGCCATCCGCGGCTGGCTGGAGCGCGAGGCGCATGCGCTGGCCGCAATCCGCAGCCGGCCGTCGCTGGCCGCTCCGACGGCAGATCTGCAACGGCGGTCCGACGAGGTCTCCGCATTGCTCGACCGCAGCCGCCGCACACTGACCCACCGGCTGGATCGCGCGAGTGACGATCTCGCGCACCGGCTGGCGAGTGTCCGGGCACTGTCCCCCAAGGCCACGTTGGAGCGCGGGTACTCCGTGCTGCAGTTGGCCGACGGGACAGCAGTGCGCGAGGTCGGTCAGGTGGCAGCGGGTGATGTGCTGAACGCACGGGTCAGCGACGGCCGTTTCGACGTACAGGTGAAGGAGAGCAAGTGAGCAAGAGCGCCGAACCGGCGGCCCGCCCGGAGATCTCGTACGAACAGGCCCGCGAGGAACTCGTCGAGGTCGTCCGCAAACTCGAAGCCGGCGGCACCACCCTCGAAGAATCCCTGGCCCTGTGGGAACGCGGCGAGAAGCTCGCCACCACCTGCCAGCAATGGCTGGACGGCGCCCGCCAACGCCTAGCCGAAGCCCAAGCCACCCACGAGGAAAAGCCGAACTGACAGCACAACCACCGGACGTGCGCTTGGCCCGCCCAGAGGACCTGCACGGCGCCGCGCTGCCTGAGGTTCGGATGGTTTTAGGGGGTTAGTAAAGCTGTGGTGGCGGTGGTTAGGGCTGATTGCATGCGCGGTAGGGGGAAGCCTTCGGTGCGGAGGGCCTGGTGGAGGTCGGCTGCTAGGGGGGCCAGGATGAAGTGGGCGGTGTAGTCGGCGTCCAGGTCGGGGCGGGCCTCTTCGACGAGCATTGCGATGTGGCGGTGCCACAGGCGGTACGAGCCGATCCGGTAGCGGGCGCCGTCTGAGGCGTTCTCGCTGTCGACGAAGAGTTCGACGTGGCGGTCGAGCAGTTCGCAGTACGCCGTCAGGAAGGCGTTCACCCGGTCGATCGCGGGTGCCCCCGGACCGAGGGGTGGCGGGCCGGACAGGATTTTCGCCTGCAGCTCCACCTCGCGCTCGTCCAGCAGCGCGACCGCGAGGCCGGCCCGGTCGCCGAAGCGCCGGAAGACCGTGCCTTTGCCCACACCCGCCTCGGCCGCGATCGCGTCGAGCGACACGTTCTTGACGCCCTGCTCGGCGAAGAGCCGTTCAGCCGCCTCCAGCACCTTCAGCCGGTTCCGGCGCGCGTCGGCACGTTCCGGGCGTGGTTCACCGAGCAACGGCAAGGTCGTTGGAGAAACGGACTGCGGTCCGGTACTGTCGTTCATAAGACGGACTGTAGTCCGCACACGACCGTTGGAGGAAGCACCATGAGCAACACATCCGTCCGGATCGCGATCGCCTTCCACTCCGGCTACGGGCACACCGCGAAGCAGGCCGAGGCCGTCGCGGCGGGCGCGTCCGCAGTACCGGGGGCTGTCGCCGAGCTGATCCCGCTGGACGAACTGACCGATGAGGTGTGGGAGCGGCTGGAGGCCGCCGACGCGATCATCTTCGGCGCGCCGACCTACATGGGCAGCCCGAGCGCCGTGTTCAAGGCCTTCGCCGAGGCCAGCGCGAAGGTCTGGGCCAACAACCTGCCCTGGCGGGACAAGATCGCCGCCGGGTTCACCAACTCGAAGGCGATGTCGGGCGACAAGCTGAACAGCCTGGTCGACATGGCCGTCTTCGCCGCCCAGCACGGGATGATCTGGGTCGGCCTCGACCTCTACCCGGGCTGGGCCGAGTCGACCGCGAGCATCGAGGACCTCAACCGCCTCGGCAGCTGGCTCGGCGCGATGGCACAGTCCGACGCGGACCTGTCGGCGGAGAAGGCGCCGCCGGAGACCGACCTGCGGACCGCCGCCGCCCTCGGCGCCCGGGTCGCGAACGTCACGCTGCGCCACCAGCGCGGTTCGCTGGCGGCCTGATGGCCTGGCTGGTGCTGATCGCCGCGGCCGTGTTCGAGATCGCGTTCGCACTGAGCCTCAAACCGAGCGACGGGTTCAGCCGGTTCTGGCCGACGGCCGGCGTCCTCGTCTTCGGGGTGATCTCGGTGGTGCTGCTGTCCAAGACCCTGGACCGCCTCCCGGTCGGCACGGCGTACGCCGTCTGGACGGGGCTGGGCTCGCTCGGCGTCGTCACCCTCGGCGTCGTGTTGTTCGGCGAGCAACTCAGCTTCGCCCGGCTGGCCTGTATCGCGCTGATCCTCGTCGGTGTCATCGGGCTTCGCCTCACCGGCGCCGAATAGCCGCACCGAGTATCAGACGCGGCGGCGGTGGTGGGGGCGGCGGGTGATCCGGCCGCGTGTGGGGAGCGCGGCCGGGGGGACGACCGGCGGGTCGAGGCCGCGGGTGTGGGGCTGGGCGACGAGCGACTGGTAGTCGTCCCAGCTCTCGACCCGGAGCGGAATGTTGCCTACGGCATCTACATCGGTGACCGGGTGACGGCTGGCCGCGATCACCGCCCAGATGTCCTGGTCGCTGCGCAGCTGCCGCAGCTCGCCGAACAGTTCGCGGCCGAACCAGCACGGGTTGCCGCGGCCGTTGTCGTAGCGGCTCACGCCGATCGGCGTCGACGGCCCGGCCACCTCGGCGACCAGCGACCAGACCGTGGCCGATGTCACTCCCGGCTGGTCACCGAGCATCACGACGATGCCGTCGGTACGCCGGTCGACAGCGTCCAGCGCGGGCACGATCGAAGAGCTCCCGGTGTCGGCATGCGGCGACTCGATCACCCGCGCGCCGTCCAGATCGACCCGTTCTCTGACCTGCTCCGACGCCGTCCCGAGCGTCACGATCAACTGGTCGAACCCGCACTCCCGCGCGGTCTCCAGGGACGCGTCCAGCAACGTGCTGCCCTGATAGGCAAGGAGTTGCTTCGGTACGCCGAGATGCGGCGACCCTTCGGCGGCCAGCACCAGTCCGGTGACGAACATGCCGCATCAACCCCTGGCCCGGTCGATGCGAAACATCGGAACTCCTCCGTCGATGCCGACCCGACGATAGAACCGCGTCCGGCCCGGTGTGTCAACGGCTGAATAGCTCCGGGAATTCAGCGCAAAGTGGCGGCAAACGTTTCCAGCGCGGGATAACCCGCATTTCCGGTGACGATCGTGGTGACCCCGGAGCCGATCAGCACCAGCGCCTGCTCGTTCTTCCGTTCCAGCAGGGTTTTGCGCTGCCAGACCACACCCGCCACGGTCGACGTACCGTCGTCTTCGGTTTTGCCGAGTTTGTCGGTCTGGAATCCTTTGCTGGTCACGTTCGACTGCTCCAGCCCGACGTATTTCTTCTGGTCGGTGACAATTCCCAGGTGCCAGGTCATCGGGCTTTGCTGCGGTGCCAGGAATCTCGCGTTGTTCGCGAACCAGCCGGCCGGCATCGGTTCGGGCCCGCGAACCCACGGGGCGACCTTGCGGGCCTCGGCCAGTTGAGGCGCGTAGTCCACCGGGCGGATCCGCTCCTCCTTCGGCCGCCAGGTGACCAGCATCAGGAACGCGACCACGACGAAGCAGGCCAGCAGGGCCCAGACCATGTTGGTCAGCGTCCGCGCCTTCGCCCGGTCGATCTTGTTCTGCGCACGGTAGGCCTCCGCCTCGGCACGCACCCGTGCGCGCTCCGCCTGGGCCCGTGTCTGCGCCGCCGTCTGCTCCTCACCCGTCGAGCTCATGGCACCAGTGTCCCCCGAGACCGCCAACGGCCGGACACCGGTCGTTGGCTACGATCCGTGGCATGAGCGACCCGTCCACTCCCCCGGCCCATCTCGAGGTCGACGAGCACGCGCCCGACCGCAACCTCGCCCTGGAACTCGTCCGGGTCACCGAGGCAGCCGCGATGGCGGCCGGGCGGTGGGTCGGCCGGGGCGACAAGAACGGCGCCGACGGCGCGGCCGTGAACGCGATGCGGACCCTGATCGGCACCGTCGGGATGAACGGCGTGGTGGTGATCGGCGAGGGCGAGAAGGACAACGCCCCGATGCTCTACAACGGCGAGCAGGTCGGGTCCGGCGACGGCCCGGAGTGCGACGTCGCGGTCGACCCGGTGGACGGGACGACGCTGGTCGCCAAGGGGATGGCCAACGGCATCGCGGTGATGGCGGTGGCGCCGCGCAACACGATGTACGACCCGTCCGCGGTGTTCTACATGGAGAAGCTGGTCGTTGGCCCGGAAGCCGCCGACGTGGTGGACATCCGGCTGCCGGTCGCCGAGAACATCCGCCGGGTCGCCAAGGCCAAGGGGTCCTCGGTCGACGACGTCACCGTCGTACTGCTCGACCGCCCCCGGCATGATGACCTGGCCGCGCAGATCCGGGCGACCGGCGCGCGGATCAAGTTCATCAGCGACGGCGATGTCGCGGGTGCCGTCGAGGCGGCGCGGCCCGACACCGGGCTGGACATGCTGGTCGGCATCGGCGGTACGCCGGAGGGCATCATCGCGGCCTGCGCGATGAAGTGCATGGGCGGCATGATCCAGGGCCGGCTCTGGCCGAAGGACGACGACGAACGGCAGAAGGCGATCGACGCCGGCCACGACCTCGACCGGGTGCTGTCGACCGACGACCTGGTCAGCGGCGACGACTGCTTCTTCGTCGCGACCGGCATCACCGATGGTGAGTTGCTCCGCGGCGTGCGCTACCGCAGCGCGATCGCGCGCACCCACTCACTGGTGATGCGCTCCCGCAGCGGCACCATCCGCAGCATCGAAAGCGAACACCAGCTCTCGAAGCTCCGCGCCTACTCCGCCATCGACTTCGAGCACGCGAGATGACTGTGCTTTTGGCCTCGCCTCCGGCTCGGCGGGTCATGGGGCTGGAACTCCCGGTCTTCCCTCGTCGCTCCAGTCGCTTCGCTCCCTCCGCTCCTCAGTCCAGACCGGGAGGCCCCATGACCGGCGGGCACCCCCAAGGCCGGGAGGCCCTATGACCGCGCCTGTACTTGTGATCGGTGAGGCGCTCGTGGACATCGTCTCGACTCGTAATGGGTCGGGGACTGGTTCTGGGCGGAATGGGAAGAACGGGAGCAAGGCGACGCCTGGTGGGTCGCCTGCCAACGTGGCGGTTGGGCTGGCTCGGCTGGGGCTGCCGACTGAGCTCGTCACCCGCTTCGGCACCGACCCGTACGGCGACCAGCTCGGTGCGCACCTGTTCGGCAACGGTGTCCAGCTCTCGCCCGGGTCGGTCGACCCGACCTTCCGGACCAGTACTGCGACCGCGACGCTCGACGCCAACGGGGTTGCGTCGTACCAGTTCGACATCACCTGGGAGCCGCCTGCACTCTCGTTGCGACGCGGCTGCCCGGCGGTGCACACGGGTTCGATCGCGACCGTGCTCGAACCGGGTGCCGCCGCGATCCGCACCTTCCTCGCATCGCTGGCCGAGCAGCCCGTCACGGTGACTCTCGACCCGAACGCGCGCCCGACGATCACGCCCGACCCGGAAAGCACCTGGACCGCAGTACGGGAGCTGGCGGCGTCGGCGGACCTGGTGAAGCTGAGCGACGAGGACTGTGAGTTCCTGCGGCCCGGTGCGTCGCCGGACGAGATCGCGGCCGAACTGCTGACCGTCGACCGGACCAAGTGCGTGGTGATCACCCGCGGTGGCGACGGCGCGATCGGCATCAGCCGCACCGCCCGGGTCGAGGTGAGCGCCCCGGCGATCAAGGTCGTCGACACGGTCGGCGCCGGCGACTCCTTCATGTCAGCCCTGATCGCAGGCCTGCAGACCCGCGGCCTGCTGGGCGCAGTACGCCTGGAGGGCCTGGACGAGCAAACCCTGCACGACGTCATCGACTACGCCGTCAAAGCCGCCGCCATCACCTGCACCCGCCCCGGCGCCGACCCACCAACCGCCACAGACCACACCACAACCTGGGGCTGATCACCTTCGGCTCATGCCTACCAGGTAGCCGACTCCAGTGCCGATCGCCAGTACCGCGCACAGACCCGCTATGACGATCCAGAGCCCACGATCGGCACGCGCGGCTTCCACGGCCCACACCGCACGGGCCTGGCTCGGCCGCGCGACGGCGTACTCGATCGGCAGCGAATCCTTCAGCCGCAGAAAGTGCTCACCGGGATCCCTGCCGATCTCCAGCTCGTACTCCGCGCCGCCGGCGGCGTACCGGACGAGAACGCTGCCGGAGCCCTTCTCCATCAGGCCCGGTTCGAAGACCTCAACGACCACTCCGTCAACGACTGCCGATGCCTCATCCCACGCCTGCGAGTCCTTCCACGACTGCGCGGCAAGGAACCCGAAACACAGGGTCATCAGCAAGAAGAACCCCACCAACGACCCGGGAACCAACGGCCGACCGCGCCCGGTCCTTCCAGCATGCCGCCCCTGCGGCTGCCGGCGTCGGGGTGCCGGTCGGCTGCCTTTCATCCGGCGGAGGGCCGACGGGCCCGCGTCATCAGGTCAGGCCGAGGCGTTTGGTGAGGCGGGGGCCTCGTTTGATTTTGATTTCGCCGAGGATGGCGGTGCCGCGGATGTGGAAGGTCTTGGGTGGGGTGGTCGGGGCCGCGGCGACCGGGCCGAGGACGCTTTCGGCTTGTTCGGAGACGGAGCCCAGGACCGGGTTGCTGTCCAGGTGGACGATTGCGTTCTGCGGGACGCGGATCTTCACGTCCGCGAGGATCGCCTTCACGTCGATGAAGACCTCGTCGTGCGGGATGTGCGCCTCCGTGTAGTCCAGCGTCACGTCGCCGAGGACCGCGTTGACCTCCTGACGTTGCGGGGCTAGCCAGCTGCCGACGCGCTTCGCGTCCGACAGGAAGACCCTGATGGCCGGCGCGTGCACTGTCATCCCGGGCTCCGCGGCCGGCGTGACCGCGCTTGTCGCACCGCTCGCCTGACCGACCGGGCCGGGCACGGTGGGGCCGTTCGGGAGGTCTGCAGTGATCTCGACGAGCTCGCCGTAGGTCTTGGCGGAGTACAAGGTCTCCAGCCGGTCCTCCAGCTCGGCGTAGCTCAGCCGGCCTTCAGCCGCGGACTCGCGCAGTACGTCGGCGACCTCTTCGCGCTCGAAGTCCGACACCCGCCGCCGCAACGCCAACTCATCGCCACTCAGCGGCGCCGGCCGCGCAGGCGGCGGGGTGTCCTGCGGGCGGTCGGGCTGCGGTGCGTCGTCGTGGGCCACAACCAAACCTTACGCGCGAGAACGGCCACTCGCCGATGCGTTATCACCCCGATCCACCCCTGACGCAACCCCTGAGATCACGATCGAAGTGAACCTTGCGCCGCGCCATCCTGGACGCTCAGCTTTCACCGAGGAGACCAACCTTGAAACGAACGATGACTGTGTTCGCCGCGCTCGTCGCCGCGGTCGTGGCGTTCTGCCTCCAGCCGTCCGCCGCCCAGGCGGCCCCCTACAGTTCGGGCAACTACGGCGCCCTGGCCTATGAGGGGTCCTACCCGACAATCGCCGGGTGCAGCGGCACCTTCTTCCTTCCGTACGACGTCCCGCGCGGCTCGGTCCAGTACGCCGCTTGGCAGGGCCGCCAGGTCAAACTGGAGTTCTACTACTCGAACCGCTGCGGCGCCTACGGGCGGATCAGCAACGCACCGCAGGGCTGTTCTGTCATCGTCCACCGCGACTCCAACGGTGACCGGATCTCCGACGGAGCCGTCAGCGAGAGCGTCGATCCCGGCATCGACTTCGCCTACACCAAGATGGCCAACAATCTGAACGGACGCCTGGCCAAGGCGGGCCTGGTCTGCAGGGACGTCAACGGTTCCTGGGCGCTCGCCTACACCGACTGGTACTGATCCGGCGACCCTCGGTCCGGCGTGAGGGACGGCACAGTCCGTCCCCTGTCGGACCGGGGGCGACCCGGGCGGCTTAGGCTGAGTACCGACTCAGACCACTTGCCAGGAGGTACGCACCGGTGTCCGCCGACTTCAACTACTCCGAACTGCTGCCGCTCGGCGCCGACAACACGGAGTACAGGCTCCTCACCACCGAGGGCGTGAGCACGTTCACCGCGGGCGGCCGCACGTTCCTGCAGGTGGAGCCGGCTGTGCTGCAGCAGCTCACGGCCGAGGCGATGCACGACATCTCGCACTACCTCCGTACTGCGCACCTCACCCAGCTGCGGCGGATCATCGACGACCCGGAGGCGTCGGGCAACGACCGGTTCGTGGCGCTCGACCTGCTGAAGAACGCGAACATCTCGGCCGGCGGCGTACTGCCGATGTGCCAGGACACCGGTACGGCGATCGTGATGGGCAAGAAGTCCGAGGGCGTGCTCACCGGCGCGGTCGACGAGGAGTGGATCAGCCGGGGCGTGTACGACGCATACACCAAGCTCAACCTGCGCTACTCGCAGATGGCGCCGCTGACCATGTGGGACGAGAAGAACACCGGCTCCAACCTGCCGGCCCAGATCGAGCTCTACTCGACGCCGGGCTCGGCCGCGGCGGACCCGGCGTACAAGTTCCTCTTCATGGCCAAGGGTGGCGGGTCGGCGAACAAGTCGTTCCTGTTCCAGGAGACCAAGGCGGTGCTGAACCCTGACGGGATGATGAAGTTCCTGGACGAGAAGATCCGCTCGCTCGGGACCGCGGCCTGCCCGCCGTACCACCTCGCGATCGTCGTCGGCGGGACGTCCGCGGAGTACGCGCTGAAGACCGCGAAGTACGCCTCGGCGCACTACCTCGACGCGCTGCCGACGACGGGATCGCCGCTGGGGCACGGGTTCCGCGACGTCGAGCTGGAGGAGGAAGTCTTCAAGCTGACCCAGGAGTTCGGGATCGGCGCGCAGTTCGGCGGCAAATACTTCTGCCACGACGTCCGGGTGATCCGGCTGCCGCGGCACGGCGCGTCCTGCCCGGTCGCGATCGCGGTGTCCTGCTCGGCGGACCGGCAGGCGCTGGCGAAGATCACGCCGGAGGGCGTCTTCCTGGAGCAGCTCGAGCGCGACCCGGCGCGGTTCCTGCCGGACACCACCGACGAGCACCTCGCCGATGACACTGACGTCGTACGGATCGACCTGAACCGGCCGATGAGCGAGATCCGCGCGGAGCTGTCGAAGCTGCCGGTGAAGACGCGGTTGTCACTGAGCGGGCCGCTGGTGGTGGCGCGCGACATCGCGCACGCCAAGATCAAGGAGCGGCTCGACGCGGGTGAGCCGATGCCGCAGTACCTGAAGGACCACGCCGTGTACTACGCGGGCCCGGCCAAGACGCCGGAGGGTTACGCGTCGGGGTCGTTCGGGCCGACCACGGCCGGGCGGATGGACGCGTACGTCGACCAGTTCCAGGCGGCCGGTGGATCCTTCGTAATGCTTGCCAAGGGCAACCGCTCGGCGAAGGTGACGCAGGCGTGCAAGGAGCACGGCGGCTTCTACCTCGGCTCGATCGGCGGACCGGCGGCGCGGCTGGCGCAGGACTGCATCAAGTCCGTCGACGTGATCGAGTACGCCGAACTCGGGATGGAAGCGGTCTGGAAGATCGAGGTCGAGGACTTCCCCGCCTTCGTCGTGGTCGATGACAAAGGCAACGACTTCTTCACCGACACCCGCAAGCCGGTCCCCCTCACCGTCCGCCCCCGAAGCTGACCACAAGCACCCGCACTGCGCCGGTGTGCGCGGTGCGCTGGTGTGCGCGGAGGCGAGCTACGCGCTGCGCTCATACAGATGTTGTGTGAGCGGGCGGGATGCACTGGCGGCCGCAGCAGCATGCGGTGCGGGCGGAGGCGCGGTGCGAGCCTGCACGCACGGAGCGCTGGCACCGCGTGCGGTGCGGCGGGCACGAAGCGCTAGCACCGGGTGCGGTGCGGCGGGCACGAAGCGCTGGCGCCGTGGGGGGTGCGGTGGGCACGGAAGGCTGGCACCGGGTGGGGTGCGGGGCGCCTGCAGGCCGGGCGGGTGCGTCGGCGGCGGGGCCGCGTGGTGTCCGGGTGTGACGCAAGCAGCAGGTGTGCTGGGCTCGGCCCGGGGGTGGGGTTAGCCGGCGTTGGCTGCTGTGGCTGGGTCGGGGAGTCGCATCATCAAGTGTTTGGCCGCGCGCAACTGGTCGGCTTCGTTGTGGCCGAAGGCCTGGAGGTAGGAGCGGAGGGCGTAGCGCAGCAGCCGGAGCTCCTCGTCGGTCAGTTCGATAGTGTGCATGTTTCTCACGGTAAACCCGTCTCCGCCGAAAAGCGCCGCCCGTGATCGAGCCGTTGCCGTCGGCTCCGGAGTCAGCGGTCGATCCAGCCTGCGGTCAGCAGGATCTCGGTGGCGACCTCCGGCACCGCGCGGTCGTTCACGACGGCGAAGTCCTCGAGCCCCGGGGTTTCGTCGTACTCCGCGAGCGCGCGCTGGAGGTCCCACTCCGGCCCGCGGACGGTCCCCCGGGTGCGGCTCTCGACCAGCGCTGGCGCAGTCAGCAACTTGACCAGCTGAACGTCACAGCCCGCAAGACAGTCGGTGAAAGCCTGCCGGAGCTCCGCGCTGTTGATGCACCCGCTGACGACGACGAACCGCGCACCGGCTGCTCGATAAGTCGCCCACACGGCTGCGAGGTTGCGGATCCGGAGCCGATCGTTGAACCCACGCTGGTCAGCCGGTGCCGGCCCGTACTGC
Organism: Kribbella sp. NPDC023855; assembly: GCF_040639475.1. NCBI lineage: Bacteria > Bacillati > Actinomycetota > Actinomycetes > Propionibacteriales > Kribbellaceae > Kribbella > Kribbella sp. NPDC023855. The sequence continues at coordinate 114,640 of NZ_JBFAAA010000010.1, read as the reverse complement.
GCCAGCGCGTCGAGGTCGATCACGGCGACCGGCAGCAACCGGCTGGTGAGAATCCGCCCGATCGCCTGCCCCATCGTCGTCTTCCCGGCTCCCCCACCCCCACCGATCAACAACCCCCGGCAGCCGGTATCCATCATCGCCATCCCCCAAGTCTGCCGGACCCCGCCCCCTCACCAGCCGACATCACCCGGCGCGGCTCACCCCCACTACCGGCCCTGCCTGGCCGACTGTGGAGCCGCTGGCCCGCTGCAGCAGGCCATCGGACAGCCAAGGGGGCTATCGGCTCGGCGGCGTCGGCGACTCGGCGCACGACCGCGTCGGCGACTCGGCACCGGCGGCGTCGGCACCCGAGGCTCGGCGCTCGGGCTTCAGCGGCTCGGCGGCGTCGGCTACTCGGCGCACGGCCGCGTCGGCGACTCGGCGCCAGCGGCGGCGGCACTCGACGCTCGGCGGGTCGGCGCCGAGCGATTCAGCGGTTCGGCGGTTAGCCGAGGAGGTCTTTGGTGATGTGGGTGACGGTGTAACCGGTGGGGGCTTCGGGGAGGCGGAGGGTGGGGTCGGGGCGCCAGTCTTTCCAGTTGTCGGAGAACGGCGGGCTCCAGGCTTCGATCTCCTGGACCGCGGCGTGGGCGTCGGCGGTGATGCGGGTCGCCTCGGCGGCGGTGAAGCGGCCGGTGGTGACGGCGCCTTCCAGTTCGTCCTCGTCCTTCCAGTCGATCCGGCGGTCCGGGTTGATCCACAGGTCGAGGACATGGTCGACCGAGCTGGTACGCCGGGCCGCCACGTCGCGCCGGTGCTCGGCTTCCAGGTTGACGTACCACCCCAGGAAGGTGTCGTCGGCCGCCCAGAAGTGCCAGATCGACCAGGGCTTGCCGGTCGGGGCGACCTTGAGGATGCCGGTGCCGTGCCAGATGTCCAGCTTGAGCACGCGGTCCTCGGTGAACATGCCCTCCGGACCGGCGTACCGCATCTCACGGCCGTCGGTCAGCACCGGCTTGATCACCGGAGTGCCGGGCGCTAGCCAGGCGACCAGCCCGTCCTTGTCGTCGCGGACCACCGTCATCGGCCGCACGTTCGGCAGGTGGCTGAACCGGCCCGTCCCTTCGTAGATCCACTCGATCGTCGTCCCGGGCGCCCAGTGCAGGTCCGTCCCGGTCGTCGCGCCGGCCGTCACGAGTCGGCCGGCCGGGTCATCGAGAGCAGGTCGAGGGCGGCGTCGAGCTGGGCCTCGGTCAGGTCGCCGTTCGCGACGTGACCGTTCTCGATCACGACCTCGCGGATCGTTTTGCCCTGCTTGAGCGCGCTCTTGGCCACCGACGCGGCGTTCTCGTACCCGATGTAGCGGTTCAGCGGGGTGACGATCGACGGCGACGACTCGGCCAGCGCGCGGGCGTGCTCGACGTTCGCGGTGATGCCGTCGACACAGCGGTCAGCGAGCAGACGGGAGGCGTTGCTCAGCAGCTGGATCGACTCGAGCAGGTTGCGCGCAATCACCGGCAGCATCACGTTCAGCTCGAAGTTGCCGCCCGCGCCGGACACCGTGATGGCGGTGTCGTTGCCGATCACCTGTGCGGCCACCATCAGCGTCGCCTCGCAGATCACCGGGTTCACCTTGCCGGGCATGATGCTGGAGCCCGGCTGCAGGTCCGGCAGCGCGATCTCGCCGAGCCCGGCGCGTGGCCCCGATCCCATCCAGCGCAGGTCGTTGCAGATCTTCGTCAGGCTGACCGCGATCGTCTTCAACTGCCCCGACAGCTCCACCAACGCGTCCCGAGCACCCTGCGCCTCGAAGTGGTCGGCCGCCTCGCTGAGCTCCAGCCCGGTACGCCGGTTCAGCTCGGTGATCACCTTGGCCGCGAACCCCGCCGGTGTGTTGATCCCGGTCCCGACCGCCGTCCCGCCCAGCGGCAACTCCGTCACTCGCGGCAGGGTCGCCCGGACTCGATCGGCACCGCGGTTGATCTGCGCGGCGTACCCGTTGAACTCCTGTCCAAGCGTGACCGGCGTCGCGTCCATCAAGTGCGTGCGGCCGGACTTCACCACCTCGGCGAACTCAGAACCCTTACGTGACAGGGACTCCGCCAGATGCTCCAAGGCCGGCAGCAGGTCGTGGACGACACCCGCCGTCGCGGCGACGTGGATCGCCGACGGGAAGGTGTCGTTGCTGGACTGGCTCGCGTTGACGTGGTCGTTCGGGTGCACCTCGGCTTCCAGCTCGCGGGTCGCCAAGGTGGCCAGCACCTCGTTCACGTTCATGTTGGTCGACGTCCCGGAACCCGTCTGGAACACGTCGATCGGGAACTCGGCGTCGAACTCCCCCGCGGCCACCCGGTCCGCGGCCGCGACGATGCCGTCGGCAAGCTTCTTCTCCACCACCCCGAGCTCCGCGTTGACCACCGCGGCCGACGCCTTGATCTGGGCGAGCGCGTGCACGAGGGCCGGCGCCAGCGGCCGGCCGGAGATCGGGAAGTTCTCCACCGCACGCTGGGTCTGCGCCCGCCACAACGCGTCGCGGGGCACCTTCACCTCGCCCATCGTGTCGTGCTCGATCCTGAATTCCACGTTGTCTCCCATACCTGCAGAGTACGTCGATCCGCACTGTCCGCCGGGACTGATAGAACCGTTGTGGACAACAGCACACCACAGCGGGGACAACCCCCGAAACGACCCACCGGCACCACCCCGAGGGAGTACCGATGCGCTTCACCCAGGCTTTCGAGATCACCAAGTGGGACCAGTCGGACTACGACGACGCGGGTGACCTCACCCTAGGACGCGCCGTGGTCGGCAAGAACTTCAGCAGCGCCGAGCTGGAGGGCGCCGGTCTCGACGGGACCAGCTCGGCCGAGCTGCTGATGGTGGGCACCCCGGCCGGCCCCGCGGCGTACACGGCGGTGGAGCGGTTCACCGGCACGCTGGCCGGTCGCGAGGGCACCTTCGTGATGGTGCACGGCGCCAGCGCCGACCAGGACTCCTCCCCCGGCAAGATCGTTGCGGCCGACGGCGACCTGACCGGCATCACCGGCACGGTCGTCTTCGAGCACGACGACAAGGGCCCGCGCCTCACCCTCGACTACGAACTGCCCTGATAGACGTAGTACGCCTCGGCTCGTCCCTGCAGCTGCACGGGGACGGGCCGCACCTCACAGCTGCCGAAGGTCTCCCGCATCGCCGTCTCCAACGCGGCCGATGCCGACGACGACCACACCGTCAGCACCCCACCCGGAGCCAGCCGCCGCCTGCACTCACCCAGGAAGTCACTCTCGTACAACGCCGAATTCTCGTTGTACACAAGGAAATCCGGCCCGTTGTCCACATCCAGCAACAATCCGTCCAACGACGCAGACGGCTGAGCCAGTACTACGTCCCGCACGTCGCCCACCTCGACAGCAACCCGGTCGTCGTCCAGCACCGACGGCACCAGCCCGTCGCGCATCCACTGCACGACTGCGGGCTCGATCTCCGCAACCAAAACCGACTCCACGCGCGAGTCGGCCAGTAGCGCGCGCACGGTGTAGCCGAGCCCCAACCCGCCCACCAGCACCCGGGCGGGCAGTAGTACGGCGTCCAGAGCCGCAGAGGCGAGCAGCTCCTCGCTGGAGGTCTCGGCGTCGTCCATCACGAACACACCGTTCACCCGCAGCTCGAGTGCCCCGTCTTCTCGGCGTCGCAGCAGGAGCTCGCCCCGCTCGCTGACCGCCCGCGCCAGCTCGCTCAGTACCAGCCCTTAGCTCTGGAGTGGGCCCAGGCGCCGCAGGGGGAGTTGTGGCGGTTCTCGATGTAGTCGAGGCCCCACTTGATCTGGGTGACCGGGTTGGTGCGCCAGTCCTTGCCGTACGCCGCCATCCGGTTGCCGGGGAGGGCCTGCGGGATGCCGTAGGCGCTGGAGGTCGGGTTGTCCGCCGACACCCGCCAGCCCGACTCCTTCATCCACAACTTGTCCAGGCAGCTGAACTGGCTCTCGCCCCAGCCGTGGTCGGCCAGCAGGTTCTTCGCGATCTCCCGCGGGGTGCCCTCGAGCTTCTTGCGCTCGGCGTCCCGGCTGGCGCGTTCCTCGCGGGAGCTCTCTTCGGTCTTCTTCAGTGCCTTGTACCGGGCGAGGGCGGTGTTCTTGGCCTTCTGCTTCCGGTCGGAGGCGTCCTGCGCGGCCCGGCGGGCGGCGTCGACGGCCTCGATCTGGTTGCGCAGCTGGATGACTTCCTGGGCCTGCTCGGCGGCCGACTTCGGCTTCGGGGTCGGCGCCTTGGCGGCCAGCGCGCGCTCGCTGTTCATCACGGCCATCTCGGCGCGCCCGGAGACCGCGCCGGACGCCGAGTTACTGCCCGGCGAGGCGAAGAGGTCGAAGCCTGCGACAACCGAAACAACGGCGATACCACTGACTGCGAGGATCGCGACAGAGCGCTTCGCTTTCATCTGTCCTTCCGAGATACCCGACCCCCGTCGGCTGCAACAGGACCATACTCTGGCCTAATCAGAGCGTGATCACAACAACGTCACAATGAAAGGTGCGGCCACATGGCAGGTGGCCGCACCGGGTACCGCGAAAGTCTTACCCTTGTTTTACAGAACACCTAGAGCTGGACGTCCTCCAGCATCTCGGTGACCAGCGCCGCGATCGGCGAGCGCTCCGACCGGGTCAGCGTCACGTGGGCGAAGAGTGGGTGACCCTTCAGCTTTTCGACCACCGCGACGACGCCGTCATGCCGGCCGACCCGCAGGTTGTCACGCTGCGCCACGTCGTGGGTGAGCACCACCCGTGAATTCGCGCCGATCCGGGACAGCACCGTGAGCAGCACGTTGCGCTCCAGCGACTGGGCCTCGTCGACGATCACGAACGCGTCGTGCAGCGACCGGCCGCGGATGTGGGTCAGCGGCAGTACTTCGAGCATGCCGCGGTCCATCACCTCGTCGATCACGTCACCGCTGGTCAGCGCGCCGAGCGTGTCGTGCACGGCCTGCGCCCAGGGCGCCATCTTCTCGGACTCCGAACCGGGCAGGTAGCCCAGCTCCTGGCCGCCGACCGCGAACAGCGGCCGGAAGACGACCACCTTCTTGTGCTGGCGGCGCTCCATCACCGCCTCGAGCCCGGCGCACAGCGCCAGCGCCGACTTGCCGGTGCCGGCCCGGCCGCCGAGCGAGATGATCCCCACGTCGGGATCCAGCAGCAGGTCGAGCGCGACCCGCTGCTCTGCCGAGCGTCCGCGGATCCCGAACGCCTCCCGGTCGCCGCGCACCAGCCGGATCCGCTTGTCCGGCATCACCCGGCCCAGCGCGCTACCGCGCTCCGACAGCAGCACCAGTCCGGTGTGGGTCGGGAACTCACGGCCCTCCGGGATGTCCAGTACGCCGTCCTCGTACAAGGCGTCGACATCGCTCACCGGGACCTCGAGCTCGTCCATCCCGGTCCAGCCCGACTCCAGGGCCAGCTCGGCCCGGTACTCCTCGGCGTCCAGCCCGCAGGCCGAGGCCTTCACCCGCATCGGCAGGTCCTTGGAGACCAGCGTGACGTTGCGGCCCTCGGCCTGGAAGTTGCAGGCCACCGCGAGGATGCGGCTGTCGTTGTCGCCGAGCCGGAAACCGGCCGGCAGGCTCTCGGGATCGGTGTGATTGAGCTCGACCCGGAGTGTTCCACCCTTCTCCCCCCCTGGCAGGGGTGCGTCCAACCGTCCGTGCTGGATCCGGAGCTCGTCCATCAAGCGCAACGCGGTGCGAGCGAAGTAGCCGAGCTCAGGGTGATGCCGTTTTGCCTCCAGTTCGGTGACGACGACCACCGGAATGATCACCTCGTGCTCGTCGAACCGCTCCATCGCATGCGGGTCCGACAGCAGCACCGAGGTGTCCAGCACGAAAGTGCGCTGGTCCGGCGTGGATGAGGGGTTTGACGCCTTGGCGTGGGTGGCAGCCATGTCGCACGTCCTCTCGGACCGCAGCGTGCACCACGCCCGGCCCACCAGTGGTTAGGTGTTGGACCGGGTCCGGACCCGGAGGTCTGGTGCAGACCCCCTCCGTTCCGCAACGCGCACGGAACCGGAAATCAGCGAGAATGAGACCGTGGGTCTCGGGCACTCCGTTCGGCCCCTCATGGGGCTACCGGCGAGCAGTTGCGTCTCATCTGATCGGGCCTCCCGGACAGCCGGCTTCCCCTCCGACCGTCACTAGTGAGCGTAGGTCTGTCCCGCAAATGGCGCAGCCCGACACGCCCGGCCACGGGGTTAACGGCTTGTTACACGTTTCCCTCCACCGGGCGACGCCGTTCACCCCACCGGGTGAGCCGGTACGCCGGTACGCCGCCGCACGCTCTACGTATGCCGAAAAACGCGCTCGGTTACGCCACCTCGCTGTGGTCGCTGACTTACGGAGTACTAGGCACCTATTGGGCCACCGGCGGCTCCGGCTACCCGTTCGCCCGCGTCGACGACGACCACTCCACCGCCTCGATCCTGGAAGGCGCTCCAGTCGAAGTAGTGGGCCCGGCAATGGCCGCCCTCGGCCTCTTCGGCGCAATCGCCGCCGTGCTGATGACCCTGCACCGTCCGCAGCCCGCACCCGCCCGGACCGGCAGAGCCGGCGGCCGCGGGGCCGGAGGGGGCAGGGCCGGCGGGGGTGGCGGTGTCTTGTTGCTGGGGTTTGCTGGGGTGATGGCGGTACTTCTGGCGTTGGTTGTGCCGGATTACACGCCGTTGGGGATGTTGGCTCTGGCGCCGGCGATTCTTGTGTTTGCGTTTACCGGGGTGCCGGGGGCGCAGGACGGCGTGGGCGACATTCTGTACTGGCACCGGGTGAACATTCTGGTCATGTTCCTTGGCGGGCTTCTGTGGGCTGCTACGGCTGTCAGCTACCACCGCAGGCGTCGTCAGGCCTGTGGCAGCTGTGGCCGGAGTGAGCGGCCGCTCAAGGCCTGGCAGACGCCCGAGGGCGCTCTGCGCTGGGGCCGCCGCGCAGTACTCGTCGCGGTAGTTGCCAACATCCCCTACGAGCTCACCCGGATCGCCTGGTACTTCGGCTGGAAGCTCGGCATCACCGACGAGTTCCACCAGATGATGGCCGACACCCCCGGCATGCTCGAGATGGGTCTCGCGATGGCGCTGATGGCCATCGGCGGCAACATCCTGACGCACGGGCTGGTGCACCGCTGGGGTGAGGTCTACCCGCGCTGGATCTGGTTCAAGGCCGGCCAGCGGGTCCCACCGCTCCTGGCGATCATCCCAGCGACGATCGTGGCCGTAGTACTGGTCCCTGCCGGGCTGATGAACCTCCGGCTGTCAGACGACGACGGCGGCGACCTGTGGGGACTGACGCTGCCAGGCACCCTGTGGGTCGTCTGGGGCGTGGCACTGGGCGCAGCAACCTACGCCTACTACCTCCGACGCCGTACTACGTGCCGCCGCTGCGGCCGGGGTGCTCCCGAGGCCGCAGTACTCACGTCCCGAAGCGGCGCTCGCGCTGGGCGTAGCTCCGGATTGCCCGCAGGAAGTCAACGTGCCGGAAGTCCGGCCAGAGCGCCTCGCAGAAGTAGAACTCGCTCAGCGCGCTCTGCCACAGCAGGAACCCGCCCAGCCGCTGCTCCCCCGACGTCCGGATGACCAGGTCCGGATCCGGCTGGCCCTTGGTGTACAGGTGCTCGGCGATGTGCTCGACGTCGACCCGCTCGGCCAGCTCCTCGATGGAGATGCCCTTGGCGGCCTCCTCCAGCAGCAGCGACCGGACCGCGTCGGCCAGCTCGCGACGGCCGCCGTACCCGACGGCGACGTTGACCAGCATGCCCTCCGCGTGCTCGGTGGCGGCCTCGGCGCCTTTCAGTACTTCGGCGGTCGCACCGGGCAGCAGGTCGAGCGCGCCGACCGGGTGGATCCGCCACTGGCCGATCTCGGTCAGCTCCTCGACGGTCTGCTCGATGATCCGCAGCAGCGGCTCCAGCTCCTCCGCCGGGCGGGTCAGGTTGTCGGTGGACAGCATCCACACCGTGACCACCTTGACCCCGACCTCGTCGCACCAGTGCAGGAACTCGGTGATCTTGGTGGCGCCCGCCTCGTGGCCGCGCGACACCGGGTCACCGGCGGCCCTGGCCCAGCGCCGGTTGCCGTCGATGATGACGCCGATGTGGCGGGGCATCCGGTCCGGCGACAGCGATCGCGCCAGCCTGCGCTCGTAGAGTCCGTAGACCAGGTCGCGCAGCTTGGCCTTGCCAGGTGTCCGCATGGGCAGTGTGCTCTCCTCGACGACGCTGAGACTTCGAGGCTAGCCGACATTTCCGGTTCGTAGCGGGATCGAACTTTTGCCGGACTTCGTGCATCGGACACTCCGGGGAGGCTGTGTCCGTGCCGGTGATCTCGCCTACATTTCATCCGTGGGGAGGACCCAACCTACGGTCCCGTAGGTTACGGTTGCGTAAGGATTTACGAACGCCCAGCGAGAGGACGGCGATGACGGCCAGGACCGCAGCCAGCACCCCGACCGATGCCACTCCGCACGAGCACGAGCACGGCCGGCTGAGCGACAAGCTCTCGCCGCTGAAGCCCAAACTGCGCGGCTGGCTGCACGCCGGCACCTTCCCGCTCGCGACCGCGGCCGGCATCGTGCTGATCTGTCTCGCGCCGACCTCGAGCGCCCGCTGGGCCGCCGCCGTCTACACGCTGGGCTCGATGCTGCTGTTCGGCATCTCCGCGCTCTACCACCGGTTCTACTGGGGCTCGACCGGCGAGGCGATCCTGCGCCGGCTAGACCACAGCAACATCTTCCTGCTGATCGCCGGCACCTACACCCCACTGGGCGTCGTGCTGCTGCGCGGCAACGACCGGATCCTGCTGCTCAGCCTGGCCTGGGGTGGCGCGCTGATCGGCATCCTGTTCCGGATCTTCTGGGTCGGCGCCCCGCGCTGGCTCTACACCCCGATCTACCTGGCCCTGGGCTGGGTGGCGATCTTCTGGATGGGTGACTTCTACCAGCTGGGCGGCGCGGCCGTGGTGAGCCTGCTGGCCGTCGGCGGCGGGCTCTACTCGATCGGCGCGGTCATCTACGGCACCAAGCGGCCGAACCCGTCCCCGCTGTGGTTCGGCTTCCACGAGATCTTCCACGCCTGCACGGTGGCCGCGTTCATCTGCCACTACATCGCCGTCAGCATCGCCACCTACCGGGCGGGCTGATCCGGGCGGGCTGACTCAGGGCGGGCTGATTCAGGGGCCCGTCGAGGCGATCTGAAGGTGAGCTGAAGGTTCTGGGTGCATCCTCGAACCATCACCGCAGAACGCCGGGGGGGACCCATGGACATCACCACCATCACCAGCCTGTCCGCACTGGGCCGGGACACACCTGACGACGCCGCCCTGGCCGAGCTGGTCCGCGCAGTCACCGGCAGCGCCGACGCTCACCCGCTCTCCGCGCGGGTCGAACCGGTCGACTACGAGATCGGTACGCCGAGCACCGAGCAACTCCTCCGGGTGGCCGGCACCGCGACCGTCGCCGGCCGGACCGTCGAGTGGTCCACCTTCGTCAAGAAGCTCCGGTCGGCCCGGCACTGGCCACTGATCCACCTCGTCCCGGAACCGTTCCGCGAACACTTCGTCGACAACTTGCCCTGGGAACTCGAGATCGCGGCGCACCGGAGCAACATCGCGACCCTGCTGCCGGACGGACTGCGACTGCCCGCGATGTACCGGATCACCGAGTACGACGACGACCGGGCGACCCTGTGGATGGAAGACGTCGACCAGGCGCCCGGTGCCTGGCCGCTCGGGCGCTTCGAGCACGCGGCCTACCTGATCGGCCAGTTGTCGGCCCGTCGCCAGGCTCACCTTGTCGAGCCACTCCTCCCCCGGGCCAACGTGCACGAACCCGGGGCCGGCCTGCGGTACTACGCGAACGGCCGAGTCATCATGGGCGCACTCCCGTTGCTGGCCGACGACCAGACCTGGCGTCACCCGCTGCTGGCCGAGGCTGTCTGCGCAACCGGCGATCACGGGCTTCGGGACGAGCTGCTCGACCTGGGGAGCCGGCTGCCCGCAGTACTGGATCGGCTGGATGCTTTGCCGCAGACGTATCAGCATGGGGATGCGAGTCCGCAGAATCTGCTGGTGCCGAAGGACAATCCGGACGAGTTCGTTGTGATCGACTGGGGTTTCGACTGTCCCCAGGCCATCGGGTTCGACCTGGGCCAGCTCCTGGTGGGCCTGGCGCATGCCGGCGAGGTGGCGGCGGAGGAACTGCCCACGATCCACACGATCATCTTCCGGGGGTTCCTGGACGGAGTGGCCGCGGAGGGCATGATCGTTGCCGAGGACGAGGTGCTGTACGGCTACCTCGGCTCGCTGATGGTCCGGGCAACCTTCACCGCGCTGCCGCTGGAGCAGTTGGGCAAGCAAACCGAGTGCGGTCTCGAGCTTTTCGAGGAGCGAGTTCGCCTGACCCGAGCGCTGGTCGACCTGGTCTCGACGGTGATCGAACGGACCGTTTAGAAGGATGAACACTTGACGACTACCGATCGTTAAAATCGTGGGGCACAGTAGGCGCCGTGGCTACGTTGGGTAGCCACGGGGGTGAGCGTTGATCCGCCGGGGCTATTTGGTCGCCAACAGGGGCCCGGCGGGGAGCAATGGCGAAACCGGCACCTTCCCGATCTGTGGGGGGTCCACGCATGCCCGGTCAGCGCACCACGTCCAACTACTTCCGAGGCCGCCGTCGTCTCGCGGCCTCTGGCGCCGCGGCCACGGCCGCCGCCACCGCCCTGATCGTGGGTGGTCTCGTCCTTCCCGCCCAGGCTTCGACAGTCACCACCGCCGTCTTCACCGGAGGCGCCGGCACGGTCTCGTCCGGCGGCACGCTGTACGCCAAGCAGGGCGCGACCGTGACGCTGACAGTCACCACCAGCAGTGATACGCAGTGTGTCGACGTTGCGGGCGCGTTCGTCAGCCACCAGACATCCAACACAGCGAAGAGCACCTGGACGTTCGCGACGACCGCCGGCGCCGGAGACGGCACGCAGGCCGTGACGATCGCGCCAACCGCGGCCTTCAACGGACAGGGCAAGTGCACCGGCTCGGCCGTCGGCGGCCAGGCCTCGTACACGCTCGACAACACCGGACCGACGCTGACCGCAGCGGTCGCACCGGCGCCCAACGCGGCCGGCTGGAACAAGGCCAACGCCGCGATCACCTGGTCGGCCTCCGACGCCGGCTCGGGAGTGAGCTCCGGCCCGACCCCGGCGACCGACACCGTTAATACCAACACTGCGGGCATCACCAAGACAGCGACCGCTACAGACCGTCTCGGCAACGTCGGTAACGGCGCGGTGCTGGTGAAGCTCGACAAGACCAGCCCGACCATCTCCGGCAGCCGAGCTCCGGCTGCCAACGGGTTCGGCTGGAACAACACCGACGTCACCGTCGGCTTCACCTGTACCGACACGCTGTCCGGCATCAAGAGCTGCACCGGCGGCGGGTCCGTCCTGCTCTCCACCGAAGGCGCCAACCAGTCCGTGCCCGGTAGCGCGGTGGACAACGCCGACAACTCCGCAAGCACCGCAGTGGGCAACATCAACATCGACAAGACGGCACCGGCACTGACCGGTACGCCGACCACAGCGGCCAACGCGTTCGGCTGGTACAAGGGCGACGTCACCATCGGGTGGAGCGCCTCGGACGCGTTGTCCGGCCTCCAGTCCGCGGCGCCGGCCAACAGCACGATCACCGGCGAGGGCGCGGCCCTCAAGGCCAGCCAATCCGTCAGTGACAAGGCAGGCAACACGACCGCGGCCGACAGTGCCCTGGTCAAGATCGACCGGACCGCGCCGACTACCGGCATCAGCGGCACCTCGAACGCCTGGACCAACGGTGACGTCACCGTGGCCCTCTCCCCCGCCGACAACCTGTCCGGAGTCGCCGGTACGACGTACGTCGTCGACGGTGGCGCTCCGCAGCCCGGCACCACCTTCACCCTCTCCAGCGAGGGCGACCACACCGTCACCTTCTTCAGCACGGACAAGGCCGGCAACGCCGAAGCCGTCCGGACCGCGCACGTGAAGATCGACAAGACGGCACCGTCGATCGGCCACTCGTTCACTCCGTCCGGTTACACCGACGGCGCCTGGACCAACCAGAACGTGACAGTGACCTTCGACTGCACCGACGCCGGCTCCGGCGTGGCCAGCTGCAGCCCGGCCGCGACCAAGTCGACCGAGGGTGCCGGCCAGCAGGTCGTCGGCACGGCGACCGACACGGCCGGCAACACCGCGACCGACACCGCCGTGGTGAGCATCGACAAGACCGACCCGACCATCACCGCAAACGCCGACCGGGCCGCGAACGACGACGGCTGGTACAACGACGACGTCACCGTCGCCTTCTCGGCAGCCGATGCGCTTTCGGGTATCGCGAGCACGTCGCCCGCGAAGGTACTCGGTGAAGGCACCAACCAGTCGGCCACCGGAACAGCCACCGACGCGGCCGGCAACAGCGCCACCGCCGGAGTGTCGGGGATCAACGTCGACAAGACCGGACCGGTCCTGAGCGCCAGCCACACGGGGGGCTGGCACACCGACGACGTCGCCGTCACCTGGTCGTGCACGGACGCACGCTCGGGCGTCGCGACCGGACCGGCGAACGACACCGTCACCGGCGCAGGCGATGACCTCTCCTCGACGGCGACTTGCACGGACAAGGCAGGCAACACGTCGACCAAGACCGTGACGGGCATCAAGATCGACCGCACCGCGCCCACCACGACTGTCGCAGTACCGGACGCGCTGGCCAGTGGCTGGTACGCCGATGCCGTCCTGGTCACGCTGACCGGCCACGACTCGCTGTCCGGCGTGGGCGCCACGCAGTACAGCGTCGACGGTGGTGCCGCGCAGACCTACAGCGGCCCGTTCTCCTTTGCCACCAAGGGTTCGCACACGATCAGCTACTGGAGCACGGACGTCGCCGGCAACGTCGAGGACCAGGCTCTCAACAGCATCGAGCTGAAGATCGACGGCAACGCGCCGATCACGACGGTGATCAACCCGATCTCGCCCGCCAGCGGCTGGTTCGTCACCAGCGGCATCCCGGTCGCGTTCAGCGCCGACGACGCCGAGTCGGGCATCGCGGCGACCTATTACCAGATCGACGGTGGCGCCGCGCAGACCTACGGCGCACCCTTCTCCGCGGAGCTGTCGACCGGAAGCCACACCATCACCTACTGGAGCGTCGACCTGGCCGGCAACGCCGAGGCCAAGAAGACGACCGAGGTCAAGGTCGACCTCGTACCGCCGGTGATCGTCGGCAGCCGCAGCCCGGTCGCCAACGCCAATGGCTGGAACAACACCAACGTCGGTGTGACCTTCACCTGCTCCGACGCGGATTCCGGAATCGCTGGGATCCTCGGTTGTGGGCCGGACGCGATCGTCAGCAGCGAGGGCAAGGACCAGTCGGTCCAGGGCGACGCCCAGGACGTGGCCGGTAACAAGAGCTCGACCACGGTGGACAAGATCAGCATCGACAAGACCGCGCCTTCGCTGACCGGAGCCCCGACCACCGACGGCAACGGCGCGGGCTGGTACCGCGACGACGTCACCATCGCCTGGTCCGGCGACGACGGCCTGTCCGGTATCGACCCGGCGACCCAGCCGGCCAACAGTGTCATCACCGGCGAAGGCGGCAACCTGACCGCATCCGCCGCGATCTCCGACCAGGCGGGCAACCAGAAGACCGCCTCGGTGACCGGCATCAAGATCGACCGCACGGCACCGGTGGTCACCGGCGGCCCGACCAGCAGCCCTAACAGCGCCGGCTGGTACCGCGACCAGGTGATCGTCGACTTCAGCTGCACCGACCCCCTGTCCGGAGTGGCGTCCTGCCCGACCAGCAAGGCGATCGCCGGCGACGGCGCGAACCAGAGCGTCACCAGCGATCCCGCCAGTGACAAGGCCGGGAACGACAGCGCCGGCAAGACCATCGGTGGTATCAACATCGACGGCACCGCACCCAGCACGACCTCCAACAACCAGTGCACGAAGGTCAACGGCTGGTGCACCGGCTCGACCGCGAACGTCCTGCTCACCGCGACGGACCAGACCGGCCTGTCCGGGGTGAAGGAACTCCACTACAAGATCGACGGCGGCGCCGAGCAGGTTGCGGCCGGAGCCACCAAGACCCTCAGCGTTCCGCTCGACGGAAGCGGCGCCGGCACGGTCACCTACTGGGCGGTCGACAACGCGGGCAACGCGGAGACCTCCAACTCGGTCGCGCTCAAGTGGGACAACATCGCTCCGACCGTCACCCACACGATCGCCCCGGCGCCGAACGCCAACGACTGGAACAAGAGCGACGTCACCGTGACGTTCGTTGCCAAGGACGACGACTCCGGATCCGGCGTCGCGACGGTGACCGCACCGGTGACCGTGTCGACCGAGACCTCCGGCCAGGTCGTCAACGGCTCGGCGAAGGACACGGCCGGCAACATCGGTACCGACTCGGCCACCGTCCGGCTCGACAAGACAGCGCCGAGCATCACCGCGGCGATCGTCAGCGGCACACTCGGCAGCAACGGCTGGTACACCGGACCGGTGGGCGTGCACTTCACCTGCACCGACGCACTGTCCGGGATCGCCACCTGTCCTGACGACGTGACGCTGACGGACAACGGCACCAACTCGGCGCCCGGTACGGCGACCGACAAGGCCGGGAACAGCGCCAGCACGACGCTGGCCGGGATCAAGATCGACAAGGAACTCCCGACCATCACCGACGTCAACGTCGCCGGCGGCTACTACGTGCTCGGTTCCGCACCGGCAGCCACCTGCACCGCGACCGACAGCTTCTCCGGCCTCGCCACCTGCACGGTGACGGTGACCGGCGGAACTGCCAACGGTGTCGGGACGTTCTCCTACACCGCGACCGCAACCGATGCCGCAGGCAACAAGGCGACGACGACCGGCACCTACAAGGTGGTCTACCGGTTCGACGGGTTCCTGCAGCCGATCAACGACACCGCCCACCAGGTCGGTACGTCGATCAGCGTCTTCAAGGGCGGCAGCACCGTACCGGCGAAGTTCCAGCTCAAGAAGGCCAACGGGACCGTGGTCCTGGCCAACACCGCGCCGGTCTGGCCGACCCCGGCCAAGGGTGCCGCGATGGGCCTGCCGGTCGACGAGAGCCTGTACGCCGCTCCGGCGGACAGCGGCAGCACCTACCGTCTCGACACCGGGCAGTACATCTACAACTGGAAGACGAGCGGTGGCGGGTTCTACTACCGGATCGGTGTGACTCTGGACGACGGCCAGTCGTACTACGTGAACATCGGCCTGCGGAACTAGACAGGAGTCAAGACGAAGACCCGGATCGCACGGCCGCTGCGCTCGACGTACGTGTCGTAGGCAGGCCAGACCCGGGTCACCAGAGGCCAGACCCGGTCCCGCTCAGCCCCTTCTGCCAGGGCTGCGCGGACCGGGATCTGGCGTCCACCCGGCAGGGCGACCGTCGCCTCCTTGCAGGCGAGCAGGTTGCCCGACCACGCCGGGTGGTTTTCCTGTCCCCAGTTCGAGGCAGTGACGACGAAGTTGTCGCCGTCGGGCGCGTAGAGCAGCGGCACAGTCCGCGGCAGGCCGGACTTCCGTCCTCGCGTGGTCAGCAGCAAAGTGGGCAGGGCGAGCCGGCCGAGGATCATGATGCGCCCGCCGGTCTTCTGTTGCAGCCAGCGATCGACCGGTACCGCAGCGCGACCGACCGTGGCGAAGACCGGCCGATGCCCTAACGAGCGGATGACATTCGTGTACCAGCCCATGCACGAAGTCTGCCGTCAGCCGATTGGTGGGTATGCATGAGGGTGTGAGACACCTTCGGTTCGCAGTACTGGCAGCCACCGCCACCCTGGCCCTGGCCGGGTGTGGCGACGAATCCGACCCAGGGGCGGGCAGTACGCCGCCTCTGCCCGGAGCGACTACACCGATCACCAGTACTCCGAGCGCGACGCCCAGCGCCGGCCCGTTGCCGTTCACGGTCACCCGGACGGGCGGTTTCGCCGGGTTCAACGACACGGTCGTGGTGGGCGCCGACGGGATCGTCACCGTCACCTCGATGGGCAAGGATCCGTCGAAGTGCAAGCTGGAGCCCGGTCTGCTCGGTGAACTCACCACAGCGATCAAGCAGGTCGACTGGGCTTCGGTCGGCATCACCAAGCCGACGGTGCGTCACCCCGACGACATGATCATCGCGGTGTCGGCCGGTGGAGGACTGGCCCGGCTGGAGGACCCGAAGCTGAAGCCGATGGTGGCCCCGGTGAGCACGCTGCTCACCGAAGCCACCAAACCCGGCAACCGCTGCAAGCCGGTCTAGCCGTTCAGCCGGCGGACACCGCGACATCGTCGATCACGAAGCTCGTCTGCAACGACGAGTCCTCGGCGCCGACGAACTTCACCGTGATCGTTTTGCCCTTGTAGGCAAGGACGTTGAACGTCTTCTGCACGTACGACGTGGACTTGTTGAGATTCGAGTACGTCGCCAGCGTGGTCGTCGTCGTACCGTCGACCACCTGCACCTTCACGGTGTCGTAGACGGTCGAGGTGGTGGTCTCCGCGGTGTCGATGCGAACCCACAACGACAGGGAGGCAGCGGTCGCCGACGCCGGGATGGTGACGGACTGGCCGATGTTCTCGGTGCTGGTGCTGCCGTTGCCCTGCAGCCATGCCTTGTACGAGCCGGTGCGGGCCGGCTTGGAGGTGCTGTTGGTGATCACGCCGGTGGTGCCGGTCCAGTTCACCGCGCCCGACTCGAAGCCCGGGTTCTGGAGCAGGTTGTCACCGGTCGGCGGCTCGGTCGTGCCGTAGTCCTTCTGCGCGTAGTTCCAGACCATGTGACCGATCGCGTCGATCTGGCGGTCCAGCGACGTCAGGTTGAGGTTGTTGATGGTGTCGCACGAGCGGTGGTAGCAGGGGTCGTAAGCCTGTCCGGCCGTGCCTCCCCACTTGGTCGCCTGGGCCGACGTCTTGGTGCCCTCGGCACCGGAGAACGTTCCGGCCGTGGCGATCCCGAGCGACCGGAACGCCGCGTGGTCGGAGCGGCCCTGCACGTCGATGTACTCGGTCTGGATGTTCTTGCTGGTGAAGTAGCTGGTCAGGTCGTCACGCGCGCCGTTGCCGGCCGGGTTGTCGTTGTAGACGAAGTAGCCCGGGTTCGGCGAGGCGATCATGTCGAAGTTCAGGTAGAGCTCGATCTTGTCGCGCTCGACCGAGGACAGGCTGTTCACGTAGTACTTCGAGCCGAGCAGGCCGAGCTCTTCGGCTCCCCAGAAGCCGAATCGCAAACGATTCTTGGGCACCTGGCCACTGGCGGCGTACGCCAGCGCGGTTTCCAGCACACCCGCGCTGCCCGAGCCGTTGTCGTTGATGCCGGGACCGGAGCTGACGCTGTCGAGATGCGAGCCGGCCATCACGACGTGGTTCGCATCGCCGTACGGCCACTCCGCGATCACGTTGTACGACGTACCGGCCGAGGTGGAGAACGACTGCAGGAAGGTGGTGTAGCCGGCCGCGTCGAGCTTGGACTTCACCCAGTTGGCGGACGCGAGATAGCCGGGGCGGCCGGTGTAGCGGTTGCCACCGTTGCTGGTGGCGATCGACTGGAGCTGGTCCAGGTGGGCCTTGGCGTTGGTGACCGAGATGTCGGGCGAGACGACAGCCTGGGCGGAGCTGCCGGGGACGAGGACGGCGGCAGCGACGAGGGCGGTGCCGAGGACGCCGATCAGAGGGGACTTGCGCATGGGGGGACTCCTTGCCTCACAAGGGCGGTGGTGCGGAGAAACAGACGGGGCGTACGGCCTGGGCGGAGGCCGTACGCCCCGGGCTTGTTGAAGCGGGACTATCTGGGTGCTGTGATCAGCTGGTGGCCAGCGACGTGTCGTCGATGACGAAGCTGGTCTGCAGCGAGGAGTCCTCGTTGCCGAGGAACTTCACCGAGATCGTCTTACCCTTGTACGCCGTCACGTTGAAGGTCTTCTGCGTGTACGTCGTGTTCTTGTTGAGGTTCGAGTACGTCGCCAGCGTGGTGGTGGTGCCGCCGTCGACGATCTGGACCTTGGCGGTGTCGTACACGGTCGAGGAGGTCGTCTCGGCAGTGTCGATCCGGATCCAGAACGAGAGGGTGGCGCTGGTCGCCGTCGCCGGGATACTGACCGACTGGCTCACGTTCTCGCTCGTGGTGGTGCCGTTCCCCTGCAGCCACAGCTTCCAGCTACCGGTCCGCGCCGGGCGGCCGGTGTTGTTGGTGATCGGGCCGGTGGTGCCGGTCCAGTCCACCGCGCCGGACTCGAAGCCCGGGTTCTTCAGCAGGTTGGTACCGGTCGGCGGCTCCGGGTCGGTGCCACCGCCACAGACGGCCGCGCCGGCCGGGACCGAGATGCCGTCGAAGGCAGCCTGGATGCCCTTGCACTGAGCGGAGTCCGCGCCGTACAGCTCCTTGGCGGAGTTGATCGCCCCTTCGCGGGCGGCCTTGTAGTTGCTGCCGGAGGTCAGCTTGGTGCTCAGCGTGCGGTACCAGACCTTGGCCGCCACGTCGCGGCCGACCGGGGTGATGGTGGCGCCGTTGCAGGCGGTGCTGCTGTGCGTGACGCCGCCGATGACCTTGCTGCCGGTGCCCTCGGAGGCCAGGTAGAACCAGTGGTTCAGCGGGCCGGAGGAGTAGTGCGGGTCCATGCCTCCGGTGCTGGTCGACCAGCAGTCGACGCTGCGGCCGTCCTTGGACGGCTTGTCCATGTAGCGTAGCGGCGTGCCGTTGCCGTTGATGTTGATCTTCTCGCCGATCAGGTAGTCACCCGGGTCGGACGTGTTGTTCGCGGCAAACTCGACCGCGGTGCCGAAGATGTCCGAGGTGGACTCGTTCAGGCCGCCCGCGTCACCGGAGTAGTTCAGGTTGGCGGTCGCCTCGGTGACGCCGTGGCTCATCTCGTGGCCGGCCACGTCGATCGAGGTCAGCGGCCGGGCGTTGCCCGAGCCGTCGCCGTACGTCATCTGGGTGCCGTCCCAGAACGCGTTCACGTACGCGTTGCCGTAGTGCACGCGGGACCGCGCACCCTGGCCGTTGTTGAAGATGCCGTTGCGGCCGTGAACGTTCTTGTAGTAGTCCCAGGTCAGCTGGGCACCGTAGTGCGCGTCGACACCAGCGGTCTGGCGGTTCGCGGTGGTGCCGCTGCCCCAGGTGTCGTCGGGATCGGTGAACGTGGTGCCGTTACCGGAGGTCGCGCCGTTCAGGTCGGTGGTGTAGTTACCACCGCGGCTCGGGTCCGACATCGTGTAGCTGCCGGACGTCCCGATGCTGACCTGGCCGGAGTACATCGAGTTACCGGTACCGGTCTTGATCTCGTCGTCCTGCTCGAGCACGGCGCCGGTCTTGGCGTCGATGATCGAGTGCAGCACCGACGGGGTCTGGTCGGCCTTGACGCCGGAGGTGACGACCTCGTAGGCCAGCACCGGCTTGGCGGTGCCGACGAAGACGACCAGCGTCCCCTTGTTGCTGGTGGCCTTGAAGTTCGCTGACTTCGAGCCCTTGGCCAGGGCGGCGGCCTGGGACAGTGACGGCTTGGTGGAGGCGACCCCGACGGCCTTCGCGCCGCGGTTGTAGACCACCTTCTTGATCGCGTTGCTCTTGCGCTCCACGATCAGGTCACCGCCGATGACCTTCAGGCCGTTGAACGTCCGGTCGTAGCGCACGTGCTCGGTACCGTCGGCGTCCTTGACGATGTCGCGGACCTGCAGTACCTCACCGCCCGCCAGACCGAGAGCTGCGGCCGTCTGCGCGGTCAGCGCCTGTTCGGCCTGGACGGCGGCCGGCTGGTTGAAGCCGGATGCCGGGAGCGGAGCCGTACGGTTGGCGGCTCCTGCGGGCGATCCTGTGAAAGCTCCGGCCATTCCCGCTGCTGCGACGATGGCCACCGCCCCTGCTGATGTCAGTCGTTTCAAGACAACATCTCCTCACGGTGTGGTCGCTGTTTGGGCGCAACGACCAATTCAATTGGGGACGCCGGATGCTTCTGGCCCAGCAGTGCCACTGCTCACTTGTGACACTACGTATCAGGACATGCGAATTCTGTTACATCCGACTGAGGGAGGACTCTGGCCCCCAGGACCCCAAGAGTCAAGAGATTCCGGCGAAACGACAGGGAAAACCCGCACTGACGCAGGTTGTCAGCGAGCAGCCCTCAACTCACGGCGAAGGTCTTCCGGCAACACGACCGGAAGCCGGCAGGTGAACTTCTGACACACGTACGCCGCGGGGCTCCCATCGACGAGCCCACGACCCGCCAGCAGTGGAACGTTCGAACCGGGCAACCCGGTAGCGATCGCAGTCCCCCAAGGCGCCTCCACCATTGCCACCCGCAACAACCCGGCGCCTGCTTCTTCACCCTCGGGGCGGCCCGAAGGGCTGCCGATGATGGCGATCTCGAGCGGACCGGCGGCGATCGCTTCAGCAACGGCGAGAGCTCGACCGGCGAAGCGCGGCGCTCGGCCGGCGATGGCCGCGGACAACTGCAGTGCTTGCTGCGCAGCGTCCTCATAGCGGGCCGATCCGGTCACCGACGCGAGCGTGGTGAACGCCTCGGCTGCCAGCGACACACCAGATGGACTCGCATTGTCCGTCGCATCCTGCGGCCGCCAGACCAGCGCCTCCGCATCCCCCGCCGTGTCATAGAAGGTGCCGTCAGCAACAAATTGATCCAGCACCCGGTCCAGCAAGGTTTGCGCCAGCTCCAGCCACGAACTGTTGCCCGTGACACCCAGCAACGTCAGGCACGCCTGTGCGAACGCGGCATAGTCCTCCAGCACACCGTGCGCGCCACCGACCTGCCCGTCCCGAGATGTCCGATGCAGGATCCCGTCCTGATCCAGATGAACCTCCCGGACCAATTCGGCCGCCCTCACCGCAGCCTCGACATACTCCGGCTTCTCCAGTACTACGCCCGCGCGCGCAAGAGCCGTGATCGCAAGGCCGTTCCACGCGGCGACCACCTTGTCGTCGCGCCCGGGATACGTCCGGGCGCGACGGGCGTCGCGTAGTACCGACCTGATCCTCTGCCAGCGAGCCGGATCGTCGGGATCCTGGCGCAACTGGAGAACGGACGTGCCGTGCTCGAACGTGCCGGTGACGTCGCAGAGGTCGATCACCCAGTCGGCGTCGTCGCCGAGCAACTGGCGGAGCTCCTCAGGCGTCCAGACGTAGTACCGGCCCTCTTCGCCTTCCGTGTCGGCGTCGAGCGCGGAGGCGAAGCCGCCCTCGGGGGTGCGCAACTCGGCGAGCAGGAAGTCGGCGGTCTCGATGGCGATCCGCTGCGCCAGTGGCTCCTCGGTGATCGCCCACCAGTGGGTGTAGACGTCGAGCAGCAGGGCGTTGTCGTACAGCATCTTCTCGAAATGCGGGATCACCCACTGCCCGTCCACGCTGTACCGCGCGAATCCGCCGGCGAGCTGGTCGTACATGCCACCGCGCGCCATCCGCTCACAGGTCTGGCTGACCATCTGGAGAGCCTCGGCCGACCCTGTCCGCCGGTGGTACCGGAGCAGGAAGTCGAGGACCATCGACGGCGGGAACTTCGGCGCTCTCCCGAAGCCCGCGTCGACGGGATCGAAGTCGACCTTCAGCAACGCGACTGCGCGTTCCAGCGTCTCCGCGCCGATGGACCCTTCGGCGGCTGCCGCCGGCGCACCGAGCTGCTCGACGACCGAGCGGCCGACCTTGTCGATGTCCGCTCGCTTGGTCTGCCACGCGTTGACCAGCGACTCCAGCACCTGCCGGAAACTCGCCATCCCGTGCCGCGGCTCGGACGGGAAGTAGGTCCCACAGAAGAACGGCTCCCCGGTCGGCGTCAGGAACACCGACATCGGCCAGCCACCGTGCCCGGTCATCGCGACGGTCGCCTGCATGTAGATGGCGTCCACGTCCGGCCGCTCCTCGCGGTCGACCTTCACACAGACGAAGTTCTCGTTCAGATAGGCGGCCGTGGCCTCGTCCTCGAACGACTCGTGCGCCATCACATGACACCAGTGACAAGCCGAGTAGCCCACCGACAAGAACACCGGAACATCCCGCTCCCGCGCCTCCGCGAACACCCCCTCCGACCACTCCCGCCAGTGCACCGGGTTGTCAGCGTGCTGCCGGAGATACGGAGAAGTGGACTTACCAAGCTCGTTGGAGGCCATACCCCAACGTTAGTCGTCAGCTCTCGTGCCGGTGGACAGCTGACTGGAACGTGGCGATCAGATCGTCGACCTGCTCGGCCGAGGCATGGTCGAGCTTGATCTCGTAGCCATCGAGCTGAACGTACACACCGCGATCCTTGTGGCGCCTGGCAAAACCGGTGAGCACCCGGACCAAAGCCTCGATCTGTTCCGGGTCGACGCCCGTCCGCACGTTCAGCACGGCAGGCTCTACGTCCCCCTTGGCCCCAAGCTTCGGTTCGCCGACCAGCCTGGACACCTCGCCGACCTCTGACAGTTCCGCCTCGAGCTCTGTCGTCAACCGATCGAGGCCCAGCTCGTCATCGCCGGCCAGAATGTCGAAACTGACCTGGCTCTGTACTTCGGTCACGGCGCCCACCCCTTGTCCTTGTGTGCTCAGCACACTAGGCCAACGGGTCAGGTGGTCTGGGCGAGGGCGACCGAGAGGCCTATGGCTACGGCCATGATGAAGAGTTCGGTGCCGACCAGTTGCCAGAAGCGGTGGCCGGTGGTGTCGAGGTTGGCGATGGTGTGGCGGCGGTGGAACCAGCCACCGATGATGAGGGCGACGAAGGCGACGGTTTTGGCGAGCAGGAGGCCGCCGTACGCGTCCGAGGTGAGCACGTCGAGGACCGAGCCGAAGCCACCACCCTTGGCGGCGAGGCGGCCGGCCGCGCTGATCAGGCCGCTGAGCAGGACGGCGATCGAGGAAGCCAGCGCGACCTGGCTGAAGCGTTCGAGGACGAGTGGGAGACCGTTGCGGCTGGCCCGGCCGTAGCGGACCAGGCCGGCCAGGCCGCCGACCCAGCTGGTCGCCGCGATCACGTGGATGACGAGGGCCGCGCCTGCGAGGACGACGTACGACTCGTTGCGGGGATAGCTGGTCAGCGCGGGTGGGACGAGGGCGGCGATCGCCACCAGTACGCCGAGTCCGGCGGCCGAGGACGTTTCGACGCGACGGATGCCGACGGCCAGCGCGACCACCAGGATGGTGGTGATCAGCAGCGCCTTCACCTCGGGAACGCCGAGTGCGTCGTCCAGGCGAAGGCGGAGCAGGTCGACCGGGGTGTTCAGCAGAATCGCGGCAGTCAGAATCGCGCCGGCCAGTGCGGCGACAGCCCAGATGATCGCGGAGTTGCTGGCGTCCCGGATCGCCCGCCGGCCTTGCAGACCGAGCGGTCCGCCGTCGGTCCGCAGCAGGACGACCGCTGCCAGCAAGGCGCCGGCGCAGCCGACGGTGGCCATCGTGGCGAGCAACCGGGACAGCGGAAGCAGCCACTCGGTGAGGGCGCTGGGCCCGCCGAGTCCTCCGACCTCACCCGTCGGCTCGCTGCCGGACGCGTAGAGAGCGATCACCATCGCCGCCGCGGCGACCAGGACAGCGCTTGCACCACCCGCGACCAGACGTCCGGGCATACGATGCCGGGCGGCGCGGGTCGCGGTCACAGAGCGTTCCCGCCCTCAGGGCCATGGATGGACACGCGCACACTATAGGTGAGCTGTCTAACAGTGTCCCGGCACGACACCATCTCGTGATCAGACCGGCGCAAACGGTTGCCAGAGCGTGACTTTCGGCGATCCCGGCCCCGCGCCGCCGGCCCCGACCGTTGCCCCAGGCACCAACTCCCGGCGCTGCCTACACGCGGTGAGCAGCGTCAGTTGGTGGGATGGTCCACCGGGCGGTCCGCGTCAGTGGCTTTGTCCGTCGTCTTCGGCTCGGCAGCGTCCGCCCCGGCCGGGGAGGTGGTCGGCGGGACGTCGGACGGTGCTCGGTCGCGCGCACCAGCGTCCGGATCGAAGTCGATCCGCTTCAGCTGCTTGGCCATGTTGCGCCACAGCAGGAACGTGGCGGCACCCAGCGCGAGCACGATCAGCAGCGCGACCCATCCGGGACGCACCGAGTTCGGGTCGATCTCGGTCGCCGGGAGACTGATGCTCAGGAGTGGGCTCATCGCTGTCACCTTGCCAGTGTCTCACCGTCTGCTCCCGCCGTCAGCGCAGCCCCGCGAAGAGGTCGTCCTCCGGCAGTTCGGACTCCACCAGACTGCGGGCCAGCTCGTAGTCCTCGGTCGGCCAGGCCTGCTGGTGAACGTCCAGCGGTACTGCGAACCACGCGCCGTCGGGGTCGATCTGGGTGGCGTGCGCGAGCAACGCGCGATCGCGCACCTCGAAGTACTGGGCGCACTCGACCCGGGTGGTGATCCGCTTCTCGTTCTCCGGGTCCGGCTTCCAGTCCTTCAGCCGGTCCGCGTACGGCGACTCCAGCCCGCGCGCGAGCATCGCGTCGTGCAGCGCCTTCATCCGCTCGCGGTGGAAGGTGTGGTGGTAGTAGAGCTTCAGCGGCTGGTACGGCGTACCGAGCTCCGGGTACGCGTCCGGGTCGCCGGCCGCCTCGAACGCCGCCACCGTGATCTGGTGGCACATCACGTGATCGGGATGCGGGTAGCCGCCGTTCTCGTCGTACGTCGTGACGACCTGCGGACGGAACTCGCGAATCAGCTTCACCAGCGGTGCCGCGGCGTCCTCCACCTTGAGCGAGGCGAAGCAGCCCTCCGGCAGCGGCGGCAACGGGTCACCCTCGGGGAACCCGGAGTCGACCCAGCCGAGCCATTCCTGCCGGACCCCGAGGATCTCGCGGGCCGCGTCCATCTCCTGGCGGCGGATCTCGGAGATGTTCGCCAGCACGTCCGGGCGGTCCATCTTGGGGTTGAGGATCGAGCCGCGCTCCCCGCCGGTACAGGTGGCGACCATCACATCGACGCCTTCGGCGACGTAGCGGGCGGTCGACGCGGCGCCCTTGCTGGACTCGTCATCGGGGTGGGCATGGACATGCAGCAGGCGAAGATCTTCGGTCACAAGACACAATGGTCCTCCAAGCCCGAGGAGAACCAGTGACCGACCCACGCCCTGCCGCCCCGACCGGCAGCCGGAGCGCCGCCCTGGACGCCCGCTACGGACGGACCGGCCGCGGCCGCAAGCCGCTGCTGTTCGGCGTCATCGGCGCGCTCGCCCTGGTCGCGCTGGTCTGGCTGCTGTGGGTCGCGCTGATCCAGTCGAACCCGCCGGTTTCCTCACGCCTGCTGGGTTTCCGGATCACCTCACCGACCTCGGCGACCGCGACGATCCAGGTCGACCGGTCCAAGTCGGTCGAGGCGCAGTGCCGGCTGCAGGCGAAGGCGGCCGACTTCTCGATCGTCGGCGAGATCACCGTGACGGTGGCCGCCGATTCGCCCCGCCAGCAAGCCATCGACGCGACCCTGACGACTCAGCGGGCCGCGACGGCCGTCGTACTGGTCGGCTGTACTACGGCCGACGCCCACCGGCCGAACTGAGGATCGCGCCGCCGGCCGGCACCGGAAGGCACTGTGACAGGGCAAACGATTACCTCGGCAGCGTCGGTAAACGTTTGCCAAGTGTTTGCGGGGGCGAAGAACTGTGGGGTTCTGAGCGCAGTCTTGCTACGCTCAGTGGATTGGTCGCCGTCGACGACGGCGGCCCTGTTGCTTTTCTACCCATCCCATCGACAAAGGAGCAGCCCGTGACGCAGAAGATCGACGAGGACAGCGTTGTCTGGCTGACACAGGATGGTTACGACCAGCTGAAGTCCGAGCTCGAGGAGCTGAAGGGTCCCGGCCGGTCCGAGATCACCCAGCGGATCAGCGAGGCGCGGGACGAGGGCGACCTCAAGGAGAACGGTGGCTACCACGCCGCCAAGGACGAGCAGGGCAAGATGGAGGCGCGGATCCGGCAGCTGGAGGACATGCTGCGTCGCGCCCGCGTCGGCGAGACCCCGAAGGCCGGCGGCAAGGTCGAGCCCGGGATGAAGGTCTCGATCAAGTTCGCCGGTGACGACGACGTCGAGACGTTCCTGCTCGGCTCCCGCGAGCTGCTCGCGCTGGACACCTCGGTCGACATCGACGTGTACTCCCCGCAGTCCCCGCTCGGCTCCGCCATCCTGGGCAAGAAGAAGGGTGAGAAGGCGACCTACGAGGCCCCGAACGGCAAGCCCGTCACGGTGGAAATCGTCGCCGCGGTCCCCTTCAAAGCCTGACCGCTTCCTGAAAGGCACCCCGGGGACCATCGGTCCCCGGGGTTCTTCTTTGCCCCGGTACTACGTCCGAGCCGGTACTGCGGGGTCAGTGACCCGTGGCTCGGCGGTACTTGTTGACGGCCAGTGGGGCGAAGATGGCGATGATGACGGTGCACCAGATCAGCGAGAGCAGGACCGGGTGCTGGGCGGGGAAGCCGTCAGGGCTGGCGAACGGGCTCGGGTTGCCGAACAGATGGCGGCAGGCGGCGACGATCGAGGAGATCGGGTTCCACTCGGCCACCGGTTGCAGACCGCCGGGCAGGTTGGGTGTCGGCACGAAGGCGTTCGAGAGGAACGTCAACGGGAACAGCCAGATCAGGCCGGCTGAGGCCGCGACCTCCGGGCCGCCGACCGACAGGCCGATCAGCGCGCCGACCCACAGCATGGCGAACGCGAACAGCAGCAGGATCGCGAACGCCGCCAGCGCGTTGCCCAGGCCGTTGTGCCAGCGCCATCCGACGATGAAGCCGCAGATCACCATCACCAGCATGACGAACGCGTTGAAGACGACATCACCGATTACCCGGCCGGCGATCACTCCCGAGCGCGCCATCGGCAGCGAACGGAACCGGTCGATCAGCCCCTTGGACATGTCGTCGGCGAGCCCGACGCTGGCCGAGGCGACCGCGAACGCCATCGTCTGCGCGAAGATCCCGGACATCAGGAACTCCCGGTAGGCCCGCGCCCCCGGGAACCCAGGGATCGGGATCGCGTTGCCGAAGACGTACGCGAACAGCAGCACGAACATGATCGGCTGGATCGTCGCGTAGATCAGCATGTCCGGAGTCCGCGGGATGCGCTTCAGGCTCCGCCAGGCGAGGATGCCCGCATCCGAGACGGCCCGGCCGATCGGGCTCACCTTTACCGGCGTACCGGTCGTGCTCATGACTTCACCTTCTTCTTCGCGGAGCCGGCCTGGTCCTCGTCGGTGGCCGTGTCGGGGTTGTCGGTCACGTGGCCGGTCAGGCTGAGGAACACGTCGTCCAGCGTCGGCCGGCGCAGACCGATGTCGGCGATCCGGATCCCGGCACCGTCGAGCGTGCGGATCACTGTGACCAGCGCGTCCGAGCCGCCCGGTGCCGGCATCGTCACCCGCTTGCTGTGCTGCTCGAGCGTGGTCGCGTCCGGGTCGGTGATCTCCAGTGCCGCGGTCAGCAGCTCGAGCGCCCGATAGGTCTCGTCCGGCTCGCTCACCACGAGCTCGATCCGCTCACCACCGACCTTGGCCTTCAGCTCGTCCGCCGTACCGCGGGCGATCACCGAGCCGTGGTCGACCACGGCGATCGTGTCGGCCAGCTCGTCGGCCTCTTCCAGGTACTGCGTGGTCAGCAGGATCGTCACGCCCTCGCTGACCCGGTCACGGATGATCTTCCACAGGTCGAGCCGGCTGCGCGGGTCGAGCCCGGTGGTCGGCTCGTCCAGGAACAGCACCTTCGGGTGCGCGATCAGCGAACCGGCCAGGTCGAGCCGGCGGCGCATGCCACCGGAGTACGTCTTCAGGATCCGGTCGGCCGCGTCGGTCAGGTCGAAGATCTCGAGCAGTTCGTCGGCCCGCTGCTTGGCCTGCGCGCTGTTCAGCCGGTAGAGCCGGCCGAACATCCACAGGTTCTCCCGGCCGGTGAGTAGCTCGTCCACCGCGGCGTACTGGCCGGACAGCCCGACCAGGCTGCGCACGGTGTCGGCCTCTTTCACCACGTCGTGGCCGAGCACGCGCGCGCTGCCCGCGTCCGGTTTCATCAGCGTGGTGAGCACCCGGACCGTGGTGGTCTTGCCCGCGCCGTTCGGTCCGAGCAGGCCCAGCACGGTGCCTTCGGGCACCTCCAGGTCGATTCCGTCGAGCGCTTTGACCGTGTTCTTGCGGGCCTTGAACGTCTTCACGAGGCCGGTCGCCTCGATTGCAGCCATCGCAGCCGCTCCTTCCAGGAATGTGATGCAGGTCATCCTGGCGGACTTCGCCGACAGTTTTCGAGAGATTTCCCGCGCGTCGCAAACTTGAGTCGAAGGGGCTCAACTTTGTTGACATTGAGTCGACAAGGCTCAAGTCTGCGTCCTACCGTCGGCTTCATGACGCCTCCCGCTGACGACGGGTCCGGCCCCACGCCGCCGGGCATCCTTCGCCACCCCGACTTCCGCCGCCTGTGGACCGCGGACCTGCTGAGCCAACTCGGCAGCCGACTCGGCATGATGGCCGCGCCGCTGCTCGCAGTACTGGTCCTGGACGCTTCTACGCTGCAGGTCTCGCTACTGCGCACCTGCGAGACGGCGGCCTGGCTCCTGATCGGACTCTTCGCGGGCGCTTGGGTTGATCGAGTCCGCTGCCTGCCGGTGCTCGTCGCTGCGGACCTGGGTCGGGCGGTGCTCTTCGGGTCCATCCCGGTCGCGGCGTGGTTCGGAGTACTGACTCTCACGCAGCTGTACGTCGTACTGGCGGTGGCTGGTCTGCTGACTGTGCTGTTCGACGTGGCGCACAGCTCCTACCCGCCGCGGTTGCTCGCTCCTGAACAGTTGCTGCCGGGCAACGCGAAGCTCGCTGCCAACCACTCCGTCGCTGCGATCGCCGGAGCCGGTGCTGGCGGCTTCCTCGTGCAGTGGATCGGTGCAGCCGTCACGCTCGGCCTCAACGCCGTCGGCTTCCTGTGGTCAGCCCTGTGGCTCCGCTCGATCCGTACTCCGGAACCGCGGCCGGCGCCGGCGGAACGGCCGAACCTGCGGCGGGAGATCGGTGAAGGGCTGCAGTACGTGTTCCGGCATCCGCTGTTGCGGCCGATCGCGTTGAACACCACGACGACCATGCTGTTCCAGGCGGCGAGTGGGGCGGTGATGATCGTGTTCCTGGTGCGGGAGATCCACCTGTCGCCGAGCACGATCGGCCTGCTGAGCATGGTCGGCTTGCTGGGCGCGCTGGCGGCCTCATGGTTCACCGAGCGGCTGAGCAGGCTTCTTGGTGATGCCCGCACCCTGGTACTGGCGTCGGCCGGGATCGGGGTGGCATTCACGATGCAGGCACTGACCGGACCCGGCTGGGGACTCACCTGGTACGTGCTGGGCACCCTGCTCGCGGCGATCTGCATCATCGTCAGCTACATCCTGGCGATCAGCACCCGCCAACGCCTGTGCCCACCAGACCTCCAGGGCCGAGTCAGCGCCACCATGAGCTTCGTCGCCTGGGGAGCCGCCCCCATCGGCAGCCTCCTAGGCGGTCTGACCGCCACCGCCCTAGGCCTGCGCCCCACTCTCCTCTTGTCCGGCGCAGCCACCCTCCTAGGCACCACTTGGCTCCTCGCCTCCCCCTTCCGTACCCTCCACACAATCCCCACCCCAGCCAGTAACCACTGAGGTGGTGCGTGTTACGCGCGGAGGTGGCCACGGCGGAGCCGCACTCCGGCGAGGCGAGGTGCTGGAGCCCACCCCGGAGCGAGGTGCTCCGGGGTGTGTGCGGGGCGGTTAGTCGGAGGTGATTTGGGCGGAGCCGACCAGGACCTCAACGTCGAGGGCGGCTCGGCCTCGGCCTATTTCTACGTCCTTGGATTGGCCGGAGACGGCGCCGGACCAGCTGACGCGGCCGAGTTGGGCTTCGGTGTGGACGCGGACGTCGGAGCCGCGGCGGAGGATGACGTTGGCGGCGCCGGACTCGACCCGCACCCGGGAGCGGCCCTTGGTGATCTGGGCGTCGAGGGTGGCGGTGCCGGCCTGGACGAGCAGGTCGATCGGGCCGTCGACGTCGGTGACCTTCGCCGTACCGGCGGTGACGCGGACGCGGGCCAGGCCCGGGAGGCGTTCGGCCGTGACGCTTCCGCCGGTCACCTCGATCTCCACCTGGAGCATCGGGTTGACCCGGATCGACAGCTCCTTGGCGAAGCCGTTCACGTGCGACTTCAGGTCGGTCGGGTTGCGCAACATGCTCAGCCCGTCGATCGAGACGCCCATGTCGCCTTCGCTGTTGATCGCCAGGGTGTCGCCGTCGCGCTTGATCACGTGCGGCCCGTCGACAGCCACGCCGGTGACGGCGGGCTCTCCGATCAGCCGCACCCGGCGGCCGATCGCGCGAATCGTCACCCGCCGGACACCGGCCGGTACGACGAGATCGCTGTGCAACGTCTCGTCGACCACCGGCTCGGCGGCCGGCGCCGGCTTCGCCGTCCGCTCGGGCTCCGGCACGACCGCGGCGTCATCCACCACGCTGCCTTCACCACCCGAGGGCGGCTGGCCGGTCGACCCGGACGGTCCACCCGAACCGGTCGGCTCAGCAGCGTGCTTCGGCGCGCCGGGCGCCGGGATCGTGGTGTCAGGCGTGTCGACAACCTCAGCCCAAACAGCCGCCGACGGCGTACCGGAATCACCCTCAGCGTCAGACGCGGTGGCTGAGCCAGCACCGGGTTCGCCGGAGGCGCCGGGGGTAGGTGGGGCGCTCTGCGTGCTGCCCTCACCGGCCGCGCTGGAACCTGTTCCAGCAGCGGACGTTGCCGGTTCGCCGGAGGCGCCGGGGGTGGGTGGGGCGCTCTCACCGGTCGTGCTGGAGCCGGCGGACGTGCCCGGCCAACCCGCGGCGGGGCCGGCGGTCGCGCCTGGCCCGCTCGCTGAGCTGGGTGTGGTGGGGATGGCAGCGATCAGGGTCGCGGCTTCTTCGGAGGTGAGGTGGCCGTTGGCGACTCGGTCGAGGATGTCCTTGACCCGTCGGTCGTAGTTGCTCTGATCGCTCATACCCCCAGTCCAGCACCCGGACGGGTCGAAACCAATCGGGGATGGCCCGGAGCTCCCCCGCGCAGCCCCTGAACTGCCCGCCGACCAGGGGTCAGGAGGCCGGACGGAAGCTGTCGGTGATGGCGCGCCACAGGTCCTGACTGTCCGCCCACTGCCGATCGGGCGTCGACCAGTAGATCCCGTACGCCTGGCGCGGGCTGGTGACCACGCCACGGTTCAGCACGTGCTGCCGCCCACCACCCACCGCGTACGTGAACTCCCAGTCCGCGGCCTTCTGGAAGTAGTCCACCGCCTCCAGCCGGACCCGCCTGTACTCCGGATAGCCGTCCCGTCGCGCAGCCTCCTGCTGACGCCAGTCGGCCACCGGATCCGCCTTCGGCTGGTCGGTCTGGTCGATCAGAAGGAAACGCGATCCCCCGGGCTCACGGAAGTACACGCGCCCACCTTCGCGCCGTACGGTCCAGTTGTCCGGTACTGCGAGCGAGAACCCGGTCGGATCGACATGCCGCTCGAACCCAGCCGGTACTGCGCCGGCGCCCGGCTGCGTGTTCCGACTGGTCGGCCGGCTCGTCGGAGCCGATGACGGCAGCGCACTGCTCCGTGGCGCCGTGGTCCGGGGCTGACTCGTCTGAGGCTGACTCGTCTGAGGCTTGCTGGTCTGGGGCTGACTACTCGGAGCGGCACTGCTCTTCCCGGCGACGGTCGACGATGCCTTCGACGTGGGCGCGACCGTAGGTGCCGCGCTGGAAGTCCCCGGTGACCGGCTCTGCTTGTCGTCGTCCGGGCGGAAGGCGGCCCACGCCCCAAGACCTGCGATCACCAGCAGACAAGCCGCCAGCACAAGCAGCAACTTAGGCACCCGCTCAGCCGGCTCCCTCGCCGGAGGCGGCGGAGAGACGGGCGGCGGCACAACGGGCGAGGTGGACGCAGAGGAAACCGCCGGCACCTCTGCCTCCGGAACCACCGGCGACATTGGAAGCACACGAGTCCCCTGCCCATGATCAGAGGAAGAGCCACCAACAGGTGGTGGGACGGGGGCAGGGCGGGGTGCGGTTGCCGGGGTGATGGGAGTGGCTGCTTGCAGTAACAACTGGCGGGCGGTGGCGGCGTCTATGCGATCAGCCGGGCTCTTGCGGAGCAGACCTTCCAGTGCCGGCCACAGCGGCCCCGCCAGCCTCGGCGGGTCGGGAGGCTCGGTCACCGCGGCGGTCAAGGTGGTGAGCGCACTGCCGCGCTCATAAGGTGGGCGACCCTCGACTGCTGTGTACAGAGTGGCGCCCAGCGACCACAGATCCGACTCAGGTCCCGCGCCTCGCGCCTGCACCCGTTCGGGAGCGATGTACGCCGGTGATCCCACCAGCGTGCCCGACTGAGTCAGCGTCGACTCCCCCTCGAGCGTCGCGATGCCGAAGTCGGTCAGCACGACGCGGCCGTCGTCGGCCAGCAGAACATTGCTCGGCTTCACATCGCGATGCAGCACGCCCGCCGGGTGGGCCGCCTCCAGTGCGGCCAGCACCTGCAGCCCGATCTTCGCCACCTGCCGGTACGGCAGCGGCCCTTGCTGCCGAACCACGTCGGCCAGCGTGCGGGACTTGACGAACTCCATCACGATCCACGGCCGGCCCTCTTCCTCCACCACGTCGTACACGGCGACGACGTTCGGGTCACTCAGCCTGGCGGCCGAGCGGGCCTCCCGCAGCGTACGGCGACGCAGTACGGCGCGTTCCTCCTCCGGCAGCTCGGGCGGCAGCACGATCTCCTTGACTGCCACGTCGCGGTCGAGGATCTCGTCCCGCGCGTGCCAGACCAGACCCATCCCACCCCGGCCGAGTACTTCGAGTAGCCGGTACCTCGCGGCCAGGAGGCGACCATCCGGCTCTTCGGTGCGCATCCATTACCGGTGCCCAGCCGCGCCCAACTGGAACATGCCCAACGGAACATGAGAGTGCGGGTCACGGCGGAGTAGCCCGTGACCCGCACTGCTCATCTCTATATGGTTCAGGCGACCGGGGTCATTTCCTCGTCCGCCAGTTCTTTCTGCACTGCCTTGAGTTCGGCGACCTCTGTGGCCGCGGCGGCGCGCCGGGCGCTCAGGCCACGCAGCCCCGCCAGGCCGATCAGCAGACCGGCGATGGTGATCGCGGTGATGACGATCAGCGCCGGCTTGTACGCCGAGAGCATCCCGCTCGGCGTGGTGACGCCGTGCGACTGGCTGCCGATCACCGCGGTGGTGATGGCGAGCACGATCGCGCCACCGACCTGGCTGGAGGTGTTGAACAGCCCCGAGGCGAGCCCCTGCTCGTTGTCCGGGATGCCGTTCACCGCCTGCATGTTCAGCGCCGGGAAGCTGAGCGCGAAGCCGAGACCGATCAGCACGATCGTCGGCAGCACGGTCGCCACGTAGTCCGACGACGGGCCGATCCGCAGGAACAGCGCGTAGCCGACGACGAACAGCGCCATGCCCGTCGCGACCATCCGCTCGGTACCGATCCGGTCCGCCACCTTGCCGGCGTTCGGTGCCAGGAAGGCCACGATCAGACCGGCCGGCAGGAAGCCCAGCGCGGTTTCCAGCGAGGACCAGCCGAGCATGTTCTGCAGGTAGAGCGTTCCGATGAACTGGAAGGAGACGTACGCCCCGAAGACCGTCATGATCGCGAGGTTCGCGCGGCGCAGGTTGCCCTCGCGGAGGATGCCGAGCCGGACCAGCGGGTGCTTGGTCTTCAGTTCGATCGTGACGAAGGCGGCCAGCAACGCGGCGGCCAGGACGAACAGCCCGATGGTGCGGAAGGAGGCCCAGCCGGCCCCTTCGGCGCCGACGACCGCGAAGACCAGCGTCAGCATGCCGGCCGTGACCGTGACGGCACCCGGTACGTCGTACCCACCGGCGGTCTCGTCGCGGGGGCTGTTCGGGATCAGCTTGAGGGCGAACAGCAGCACGATCAGCGCGACCGGGCCGGGCATCAGGAAGGTCCAGCGCCAGCCGACCTCGGTCAGCAGACCGCCGAGGATCAGGCCCATCGAGAAGCCGCTGGCGGCGCAGGTGGTGAAGATGCTGAGGGCGCGGTTGCGATCCGGGCCCTCGTGGAAGGTGGTGGTGATGATCGAGAGCGCGGCCGGCGCGGTGAACGCGGCGGCGACGCCCTTCACGAACCGCGCGGCGATGAGCAGTTCGGGGTTGGTTGCCAGGGAGCTCAGCATGGAGACCACGGCGAAGACCGCCAGCGCGATCAGGAAGACCCGGCGACGGCCGAGCAGGTCCGCGGTCCGGCCGCCGAGCAGCAGGAACCCGCCGTACCCGAGCACGTAGCCGGTGACGACCCATTGGAGGGAGGAGAGCGAGACGCCGAGGTCGGCCCCGATGGAGGGCAGCGACATCCCGACCATGGACACGTCCAGGCCGTCGAGGAAGATCACGCCGCAGACCACGAGGAGGGCGCCCCAAAGGCGCGCGTCCCAGGTCAGGCGGGCCGGTGCGGTGGTGGTTTGCGTTGTCTGTGTCACAAGACGAGAGCATTGCATGCATCTGCATCTAATGTCTACTCATTAATTGCGTTTGCATTGAATGCAGATGCATGATAACGTCCTCAGCATGACCGACACGAAGGTCAGCGCTGAGACTGGTGAGATCAGCGCCGATGTCCGCGAATGGCGCGAGCTGCTGGCTCGCCACGCCGACCTGAGCTGCGCGCTCGACCGCGAGCTGCAGCAGCACGGCCTGGGCATGAGTGAGTACGAGGTGCTCGAGCGGCTGGCCGAGTTGCCCGACCGGTACGCGAAGGTGCAGACCATCGCGAAGTCGGTCCACCTGAGCCAGAGCGCACTGTCCCGCGTGATCGGCCGGCTGGAGGTCGCCGGGCTGGTCGAGCGC
The DNA here is from genome assembly GCF_040639475.1 of Kribbella sp. NPDC023855. Taxonomy (NCBI): domain Bacteria; kingdom Bacillati; phylum Actinomycetota; class Actinomycetes; order Propionibacteriales; family Kribbellaceae; genus Kribbella; species Kribbella sp. NPDC023855. The sequence goes on along the minus strand of NZ_JBFAAA010000010.1, from coordinate 79,807 downwards.
AGCATGTGCCCCGAGGACCGCCGCGCGATCACAGTCAAGCTGACTGACCAGGGCCTGCTCAAGCAGGCCGAGGCGAGCCCGACCCAGCGCCGGGTGCTCGCCGAGCGGCTGCACGCTCCCCTCCGCAAGAGCTGCGAGCCGTAGCCGCTACTCCCGTACTGCGCCCTCCAGCATCCCCGCGATGAAGTGGCGCTGCAGGAACGCGTAGACCAGTACTACCGGCGTGCCCACGATCACTGCGCCGGCCGCGAGCAGTGTGAAGCCGGACGTGTACTGCCCAGAGAAGAACGCCAGCCCCAGCGGCGCGGTCCGCAACGACTCGCTCGTCACCATCACCAGCGGGATCAGGAACTCGTTCCAGGTCCACATGAAGACCAGAACGATCAGCGTCACCAAAGCGGGCCGGGCCGGCGGTACGAGCACGGCCCACAGCGTCCGCCAGTGCCCGGCGCCGTCGAGCCGCGCCGCTTCGACCAGCGACCGGCTGGACGACCGGAAGTACGCCCGCATCCAAAAGGTGCCGAAGGCAACAGACTGCGCGACCTGGGGTAACGCGATCGCCCAGAACGTGTCGGTCAGCCCGAGCGTGCGCAGGTCGAAGTACAGGGGGACGATGATCGCCTCGGTCGGCATCATGATGCCGAGCAGGAACAGGTAGAACAGCACCCCTGCTCCACGGAAGCGCATGGTGCCGAAGGCATAGCCGCTCAAGACGGACAGCAGCACACTCACCACGACCACCGAGACCGACACCAGCACGCTGGTCCGCAGATAGCTGCCGAAGTGCCCGATCTCCCAGGCCCTGCCGAAGTTCCCGAACCCGCTCGTCCCGCCGCCGCCGTCGTCGGGTCCGAGCGCCGCGACCAGGATCGTCACGATCGGTCCGAGCGCGAACAGCCCGAACACGGTCAGCAGGAGATAGTTGCCGACGCGCTCGGCCAGCGGCGCTCTCACGCCGTACTCCGGTCCGCCAGGCGGTTCACGCCCAGCGTGATCACGAAGATCAGCACCGTCAGGCAGACCCCGATCGCCGCCGCCGAACCGACCTGCCCGAGCTCGAAGGCCCGGTGGTAGACCTCGTACGACGGAACGCTGGTCGACGTCCCGGGACCGCCACTCGTGGTCACGTAGACCAGGTCGAACGTCCGCAACGCGGCGATCACCGTCAACGTCACCGCGACGGCGATCTCACCCCGTACGGCGGGCAGCACCACCGCGAAGAACTCCGAGAACGCCCCGGCCCCGTCGAGTCGCGCCGCCTCGTAACGCTCCTTGGGAATCCGCGCCATCCCCGCCAGCAACAACACCGTGACCAACCCGGTTTCGAACCACGTGCCGATCACCCCAACGGCCGGCAGCGCAAACGCGTAGTCCCCCAACCAGCCCCGAGCAACAGAGTCGAGCCCGACGGCCCGCAGTACGTCGTTCAGCGGCCCATCCGGCGCGTAGATGTGTCGCCAGGACACGGCAACGACCACCATCGCGACCACCTGCGGCAGGAACACCACCGTCCGGAAGAACCCGAGCCCGCGAACCCGGGCCCGCTGCAGCACCGAAGCCAGCGCGAGTCCGATCACCACCGGCAGCCCCGAGTAGAAGACGATCAGCACCAGCGCGTGCCCGAAGGCCGCGCGCAGCCCGGCGTCCGCGACCACGTCCGCATAGTTGCTCAGGCCAACGAATTTGCCGAGCGTGATGCCGTTCCACTCGAACAGCGACAGATGCACGGCCCGGCCGAGCGGATAGAGCAGGAAGGCACCGTAGATCAACAGGGCCGGTAGGATGTAGAGATAGCCGATCTTGCGCGGCTCGCCCGGAGGTGAGCTCACTTGCCGGCGAACTTGCTGTAGTCGGCCTCCAGCTTGTCGATGAACTGTTGTGGCGTCGCCTTCTTGGCCAGCAGGTCCTGCAACGCGGCGCCGATCGTGTCGTACATGGTCGGCGTCGCGTAGTCGAGGTACGGGACCAGGCCTTCCTTGCTGACCGCCGTACCGAAGGCGTTGAAGATGTCGCCGGCCAGTCCGGCCGGCGCCTGCTGCGCCGAGGTGTCGGCGATCGGCAGGTTGCCTGTGCTCGCGAGTACCTTCATCGCGTCCGGGCTGGTGATGAAGTTGATGTACGCCGCGGCCGCGTCGGGGTTCTTCGCCTTGTTGGTCACGGCAAACGGAAGTCCGGTACCACCGGTCACCACCGGCTTCTCGTCGGCGGAGTTCCCCGGCGGGAGCATGAAGCCGACCTTGTCGCCCAGTGCCTTCTGCAGATCGGCCTGCAGCCAGGTGCCGGCGATCAGGAAGACGCCCTTGCCCTTGCCGAAGTCCTGCCAGGCCGGGTCGTACCCCTGCCCGTTGAAGCCGGGGTTGAAGTACCCCTTGTCCACCCACGACACCAACGTCTCGGCAGCCTTGGTGTTCTCGGCCGTCTTCCAGCTCGCGCCCGCGCGCCCGAAGGCGAGCGTGGTGATCTGCTCGGCCGGCACCACCTTGTCCTGCACCGTGCCGAACACGTGGATGGCCGGCCACTTGTCGAGGTTGCCGAGTTGCAGCGGTACTTCGCCTGCCGCCTTGGCCTTGCCGAGCGCGCTCTCGAAGTCGGCCCAGGTCTTAGGCGGCTCCAGCCCGAGTGCGGTGAGCTTGGTCTTGTTGTAGTAGATCCCGACGACCTCACCGACCTGCGGCATGCCGTACAGGTCGCCCTCCCCGAAGGTCTTGCCGTCCGACGAGTACCGCGAGTACTGCAGAACGGAGGCCGGGTAGCGGCTCTTCCAGTTGTAGGCATCTGCCCACTTGTCCAGGGGCACCAACTGCCCCGCCTTGACGAACTCCCCCATGTCCGAGCGCCCGTTGTTTGCCTGGACGACGTCCGGTGCGTCGTTGCCCGACAGCGCCAGCCGCAACGTGGTCTTCAGATCGTCGAACGACCGCGAGACCCGCTTGAGCTTGATGTTGGGGTACTTCGCCTGGAACTGCTTGTTCAGCTCGGCCATCTGAGCCGCCTGACCGCCACGGACCTCCTGGTCCCAGACCGTCAGCGACACCTCGCCCAGCGCGGCCGCGTCGGTCTTGACCGAGCTCGGCGCACTCGCACCGCCCTCAGGAGTGTCGGAGCCCGGCGTACAGGCTGCTGTGAGCAACAAGGCTGCAGTGGCCAGCGCGACCTGCTGGGTGATCTTCACGGGCGCTCCTCAGTTCAGCGTGTACGTGTATCCGTTGGTGCTCAGACTCGCCAATACCCGCTCCCGGTGCTCCTCACCCCGGGTCTCGAGTTGCAAAGCGACCTCGACCTCGTCCAGGTTGAGGGTTTCGGAGATGCGCTCGTGCACCACCTCGATGAGGTTGGCGTCCACCTCGGCGAGCCGGGTCAGCAGTGTCGCCAGCCCACCCGGGTTGTCGGGGATGCGGACCCGCAGGGACAGGTACCGGCCCGCTGCCGCCATGCCGTGCCGGATCACCCGCATCAGCAGCAGCGGATCGATGTTGCCGCCGGACAGCACCACGACGAGCGGCGGCTTGAACCGCTTCGGGTTGTCCAGTACTGCGGCGACCGCAGCCGCACCGGCCGGCTCGACCACCAGCTTGGCGCGTTCGAGGATCAGCAAGAGTGCCTTGGACAACGAGTTCTCGTCGACCGTGAGCACGTCACCGACGTGCTGCTGGATCGCCCCGAACGGGACCAGGCCGGGCAGCCCGACGGCGATCCCGTCCGCCATCGTGGCCATCTTGTCCAGCTGCAGCGGCTCACCGGCCGCGAGCGAGGGCGGGTACGCCGCGGCGCCCTTGGCCTGCACCCCGAAGACCTCGATCGGCATCCCGTCGCGCTGCATCGCCAGCGCGATCCCGGCGATCAGCCCGCCACCACCGGTCGGTACGACGACGGTCCGCACCTGCGGGCACTGCTCGACGATCTCCAGCCCGGTGGTCGCCTGCCCGGCGACGATGTCGCGGTGGTCGAACGGGTGGATCAGGATCGCGCCGGTCTCCGCCTCGAACGCCCGCGCCGCGGCGAGACAGTCGTCGATCGACGTACCGACGAAGCGGATGTCGGCGCCGTACGCGCGGGTCGCCTTCTCCTTCGGGATCGGGGCGCCGTACGGCATGAACACCGTCGCCTTGATGCCGAGCAGCTGCGCCGCGAGCGCGACACCCTGGGCGTGGTTGCCCGCGCTGGCCGCGACCACGCCGCGGGCCCGCTCCTTCTTGGTCAGCCGCGCCATCCGGACGTACGCCCCGCGCAGCTTGAACGAGCCGGTCCGCTGCAGGTTCTCGCACTTGAGGAAGACGTCACCGCCGACGAGGTCGCTCAACCACCGCGAGTACTCCAGCGGGGTGGGCGCCACCACGTCGTGCAGCAGATCCGCTGCCCGGGCAATCTCAGCCGCAGTGATACTCACCAGCCCACACTAAAGCGGTTGAGCCCCCTGTGGGCGTTATTTACCGGGCTGTGCCGCTTTCTTCGAGTTTGTGGAGCCGGGCGGCGAGCCCGGCCCGGACCGGGACGTCCAGTTCGTCCTCCCAGGGTGGCATCGTCCGCGCGCCCTGCAGGAAGGCGTAGTACGCGAGGGCGTCGGTCAGCGCCCGCTCGCGCAGGTAGAACATGCCCATCCGCAGGTTGTTGGTGCCTCCGGGCGGGCGGCCGAAGGACGCGTTGGCGATGAAGATGCCGAGCCCGTGGAAGACGACGAGCAGATCGGTCAGCGACTCCTGGTCCGGCCGGGAGACGCTGACCCGGCCCGAGCCGAGCAGCACCTCGTGACCGATCTCGTGGGCGAAGTTCGCCACCAGCACGGACGGCTCGGCGAGCAGGCGCCCGCTGATGAAAACGGTGTTGTACTCCTTGCCCGGCAGCCACGACCCGAACCGCATCCGCGTCGCTCCGGCGATCTGGGGAGCCTGCCTACCGCGGTACCTGTCGAGGTGGCCGTCGACGGCATCCAGGTCGAAGCGCACCACCAGCCGGCCGGGCGGTACGCCCATCCGCTCGCGAACTTGCTCGAACAGAGCGCGCGCCGCCACCTCGGAGCCGTCGTACTCCGCCGGGACGAACTCGGACGGCAGCACGATCGGACGCTCCAGCACGTCGCGCCCGAACTGCTCGACGAACCAGTCCATCGAGTCCTGGATCCACTGATCCTGACCGCCGGGGAGCTCCTCCAAGGGCGCTTTCAGTTGCTCCAGGACGGCCGCTTGATCCTTGACCCGGCTGAACCAGGCTCTGAAGAGGTTGACCATACCCGTCGGACGCGGCGTGCGACCGAGTGGTTGCAGCAGGTGACCGTCGCGGCATCGGAATTTGAGTTGTGCCGCTCAACTAGGGTCAACCAGTGTGAGAGTCACGGCGGTAGTGGTACGACCGGACGACGAAACCCTTCTGGTGTTGCCTTCTGGGCTCCCTCGGGTGCAGATCGCGAACGAGATCTGGTTCCCCGATGTCGAGGCCGCGGTGCGAGCCTTGAGGGATCAGCTCGGGATCGAGGCTTACGTGCTGAGCTGCCTCGACGACGGCACCGGTCCGGCCGGCGCCGGCGAGACGCAGTACCTGATGATGAACACCGGTTCGCTCCCTCCCGGCGCGCGCTGGGTTGCCGACTTCGACGACCCGGCGGTCGAGTCCGCGCGACGGCAGCTCGCCCTGCCCGCGGATGCTCCCGTCACACCGGCCTGGACGAGACCTGGCTGGTACGCCGAGGCGATGCCGTGGATCGAGGAGCAGCTGGCCGAGGCGGGCGCCCCGCTGACCGCCGTACCGGCTCAAGTGCGGTCGTGGGGGTTGTCGAACGTACTGCGTTGTCCCACGGCCAAGGGGGACGTGTATTTCAAGGCGCTCGCGCATTCGAGTACGATCCGGCCGGCCCGGCCCGACGCATTGCCGCTGCTGTTTGCGCATGAGCCGGTGCTGTTGCGGCGGCTGTCCGAGGTCCGCCCTGGTGAGGTGCCCGCGCCGCTGGCGATCGACGAGAAGCGCGCTTGGATGCTGCTCCCTGATCTCGGGCTCGCATTGGCGCACGAATCCGATCTCGAGCTGTGGACCGAATCCTTGCGTGGTCATGCGCGGTTGCAGCGCAGCTTCGCGGACCAGACCGACCAGCTGGTGTCCTTCACCTGTGTGGATCGCCGGCTCGCGGTGCTCGATCGCGAACTCGACCGGCTGGTCGGGCCGAACGCCGCGACCGAGCGACTCGAGCCGGGCGAGCGGGCGAAACTGCCGCGCCGGGCGGAGGAGTTGCGGGAGGCAATCAGCGAGCTGGCGGCGATCGGCGTACCGGAGACGTTGCTGCACGGCGACCTGCACCCGGGCAACCTCGCAGTACGGGACGGCAAGGTGCTGGCGTTCGACTGGACCGACGCGGCGGTGTCGCATCCGTTCCTCGATCTGGTCACCTTCGTCGGGAAACGGTCACCGCTGTCGACCGATCCTCGCGTGCGGGACGCCTACCTGGCCGAGTGGCAGGAGTACGCGTCACCAGCCGAGCTGAACCGCGCACTCAAGCTGGCCGGAGAACTGGGCGCGCTGCATCAGACGATGACGTCCCTGGGCCTGCCGGACCACCTCGCCAACCCGAGTGCCGACTCCATGATCCGCGGAGCTGTCTGGTGGCTCCGAAGCCTGATCTCTACTTGAGGAGGAGCTTGCCGAGGCGGCGGGAGGCGACGTACATGCCGGCGGTGCCCATCGCGGCGAGGTACAGGGCGTTGATGAGCAGCGTCCAGCTGACCGTGCCGGTGGTGAGGGCTCGCTCCAGCACCACCCCTTGGTAGAGCGGAGTGATCTCGACCAGCCAGCGGATCCAGTCCGGGTAGGTCTCGACCGGGTAGAAGGTCGCCGAGAACAGGAACATCGGCATCGTCGCCAGCTGGACGAACTCGAAGTCCTGCCAGCTCCGCATGAACGTGGTCAGCGCCATCCCCGCGCCGGCGAACGCGTAGCCGAGCAGCACCGACACCGGCAGCGCGAGCACCGCCCACCAGGACTCGATCAGGCCCAGCGCGAGCATCACCAGGATGAACATCGCCGAGTAGCACGCCCCGCGCAGCAGCGCCCAGGTCACCTCACCGGTCGCGACGTCCCACGGCCGCAGCGGCGTGGCGAGGATCGAGTCGTAGAGCTTGGCGTACTTCATCCGGAAGAAGATGTTGTACGTCGAGTCGAAGATCGCCCCGTTCATCGCGGAGCTGGCCAGCATCGCGGGCGCGACGAACGCGGCGTACCCGATCACCGTGCCGTCGGACAGCGTGAAGTCACCGACCAGCTGGGCCACCCCGATACCGATCGACAGCAGGTAGAACACCGGCTCGAAGAAACCGGAGACGAAAACCACCCACGCCCGGCGGTAGACCAGGAAGTTGCGTTCCACGAGCTGGCGGCCGTTGCCGGGACGCACCGGGACCGGTACGACGCGGGCGGCGAGTGTCGCCATCAGCTGATCAACCTCTCGTGCAGGCGGCGGACCGCGAACCAGGTGCCGACGCCGAACCAGGCGGACAGGTAGGCGAGGTTGCCGAGCGCGGGCAGCAGCTCGACCGTGCCGAGACTGAGGTCACGGGACAACTCGACGCCGTGCCACAGCGGACTGACGTACGCGAGCCATTCGATCCAGTTCGGCAGTTGCGAGACCGGGAAGAACGCGCCGGAGAACAGGAACGCCGGGATGACGCCGAACCGGAAGATCATCGCGAAGCCGGCGTCGTTGTCGAGCGTGACCGCGACCGCGCAGACCGGCGCCGACGCCGCCATCCCGGTGAGCAACGCGACCGGCAACGCGAGCAGGCCCCACGCCGATCCCAGTCCACCGAAGGCGGCGATCACCGCGAGGAACACCAGGCAGGTGGTCAGCACGCGGAAGGCGATGAAGGCCAGCTGCCCGTACATCACGTCGGCCGGCCGCAACGGAGTGGCGACCATCGAGAAGTAGGTCTTGTGCCACCTGATCCCGCCCATCACCGGGTACGTCGACTCACCGACCGCGATCTGCAACGCGGTCGCGGCGAGCAACCCCGGCGCGATGAACTGCAGATAGCTGACGCCGCCGAGCGCGCCCGTCCCGTTGCCGTCGACAAACGAACCGAGCCCGATCCCCATTGCTGCCAGATAGAGCAGTGGCAACAGGAAGCTGCTGACCAGGCTGCCCTTCCAGGTGCGTTTGTAGACCGTGAGCCAGTAGTCGAACTGGCGCAGGCCGTTCTCCACCGCGACGGACATCAGTCGACCAGGGTCCGGCCGGTCAACCGGAGGAACACGTCCTCCAGGGTGGACCGGCGTACCAGGACGGCCGCGGGCTGCAGACCACGCTCGTGCACCGCTGCCACCGCACGCTCACCGTCATCGGTGTAGAGCAACAACCGATCAGGCAGTACTTCGACGCGCTGCGCGAGGTCCTCCACCTTGCCGGCCAGCGCATCGTGATCCGAACTCATCACCTCCGGCCCGAACCGCAGCTCGGTCACCTCACGGGTCGAGTAGTCGCGGATCAGCTCGGCCGGCGACCCCTCGGCCGCGATCTTGCCCGCGTCCATCACGACCAGCCGGTCACACAGCTGCTCGGCCTCGTCCATGTAGTGGGTGGTGATGATGAGCGTGACGCCCGCTTGCTTCAGCCGGAACAACTTGTCCCAGAGCAGGTGTCGCGCCTGCGGGTCCAGCCCGGTCGTCGGCTCGTCCAGCAGCAACAGGTCCGGCTTGCTCACCAGCGAGCGGGCGATCGTCAGCCGCCGCTTCATCCCGCCCGACAGCTCGTCGACCTTGACCTTGGCCTTCTCGGTCAGCGCGACGAACTCGAGCAACTCGTCGGCCCGCTCCCGGCACACGGCCCGGCTGAGCCCGAAGTACCGGCCGTAGATCGTCAGGTTCTCGTGCACGGACAACTCGAGGTCGAGCGAGTCGTCCTGCGGGCAGACCCCCAGCCGCCCTCGGATCGCGGGCCCGTCGGTGCCCGGATCCATCCCGAGAATCCGCAGCTCACCGCCGCTGACCGGGGACACCGCACCGATCATCCGCATCGTCGACGACTTGCCGGCGCCGTTCGGCCCGAGGAACCCGAACGCCTCGCCCTTCCAGACATCCAGGTCGATCCCCGCGACGGCCTCGAAGTCCCCGTAGGACTTCCGCAACCCTCGCGCCCGCACCAACGACTCCCGCAACTCCGCCACAACACCGACCCTAGACGGCCCCACCGACAAGCCGCCCGCGAATCAGCCCCGCCCCACGAAGGGCATGCCCGCCGCCATCACGGTCAGCGTCGGCACGGCGACATCCGTCGGCAACTGCGCGATCCGCACCACGAAGTCGGCGACGATCTTCGGATCGAACGTCGGCTCCACCGCCACCGACCCGTCCGCCTGCAGCACTCCGTCACCCATCTTGGCGGTCATCGAGGTGGCCGCGTTGCCGATATCGATCTGGCAGGCCGTGATTCCCCGCCCCCGCCCCTCGAGCTCCAGCGCCTTGGTCAACCCGCTGATCGCGTGCTTGGACGCCGTATAGGCGATCGAGTGCGGCCGAGGAACGTGCGCCGAGATCGACCCGTTGTTGATGATCCGCCCACCGGACGGCTCCTGCCGCAGCATCAACGCGAACGCCGCCTGCGCACACAAGAACGACCCGGTCAGATTCGTGTCGACAACCCGCCGCCAGTCCTCCTCGGTCACATCCTGTACGGCGGCCGCCGGCGCGCCCGTCCCCGCGTTGTTCACCAACACATCGATCCGCTCCAACGACCCGAAGAACTCAGCAACCGCACGACCGTCCACAACATCCAGTACTGCGGTACGCACCTCCCCCACACCCGCCGACCCCACAGCTGCCACCTCAGCCGCTGCCTCGGCCGTCTCGCGCAGTTTCGCCTCGGTCCGCCCCGTCACGGTGACCTGGAATCCGGCCGCCGCGAGGGCCAGAGCCATCTCCCGCCCGAGCCCCGATCCCCCGCCGGTCACCACCGCCACCTGCTGCATGTCCGTCCTCCAAGGTCGCCCGATGGCCTCATTCTGTCCTGCCCAGAAACCATTTGCGTGCATCACGCAAGTATGTATATGCTTGCACCATGCATGTAAATGAGGGCTGGGCGCCGAAGACGCCGGTGGAGGGCGTTCTGCACGCCTTCACCCGGATCGGCCGCCGGCTGAAGTCGAAGCAACCCGGCGACACGATCGACCACAGCGCCCACCTGGTGCTGTTCGTCCTGCGGTGCAACGGCGCACTGCGGCTGTCCGATCTCGCCGCCAAGATGGAGATCGACGCCTCGACCGCGAGCCGGCACGTCCGGGCGCTCGAGCAAGCCGGTCTGATCCGCCGCTCCCCGGACCCCGACGACGGCCGCGCCTTCCGGGTCGAGCTGACCGAGCAGGGCACGCAGGAGTGGGAAGCCGCCGCCAAGCGCCGGATGGAACTGCTCAGCCAGGCGATGAACGGCTGGTCGGAGACCGATATCGAGACTTTCGAGCGACTGATGACCCGGTTCGCCGACGGCGTCACCAGTCTCGTCGACGAGCGTGGCGACGCAAGCAAGGCCTGGGCCGACAAGGGCTGGGCCGCTGCCGCCGCCGCGCACCGCAAATCCGTAGAGAACGTGGAGAACAACGCATGAGCACCACAGAGCCCGCCGTCGCCGGCGGCGGCGCTGCCGCGCCAGAACCAGACGCCCCGAGCTACCTGTCCCACAAACAGATCATGGTGGTCCTCGGCGGCCTGATGGCCGGCATGTTCCTGGCCGCCCTCGACCAAAGCATCGTCGGTACCGCGCTGCCGCAGATCGTCAGCGAGTTCAACAGCCTCGACAAGCTGTCCTGGGTGGTCACGGCGTACCTGCTGACCTCCACCGCCTCCACTCCCCTGTGGGGCAAGATCTCCGACCTGTACGGCCGCCGCCCGCTGTTCATCGCGGCGATCGTCACCTTCCTGGCCGGTTCGGTGCTGTCCGCGCTGGCGCAGAACATCGAGATGCTGATCGGCTTCCGGGCCGTCCAGGGTCTGGGCGCCGGCGGCCTGATGTCGCTGGCGTTCGCCACCATCGGCGACGTGATCCCGCCGCGCGAGCGCGGTAAGTACATGGGGTACTTCGGTGCCGTGTTCGGTCTCTCCTCGGTGGCCGGTCCGCTGCTCGGCGGTCTGCTCACCGACGGTCCGGGCTGGCGCTGGATCTTCTGGATCAACCTGCCGATCGGCCTGGTTGCCCTGGGCATCGTCGCCGCGGTGCTGAAACTGCCGCACGTGAAGCGCAGCCACAAGATCGACTACCTCGGTGCCGCGATCGTGACCGGCGCGGTGACCGCGCTGCTGCTGGCCGTCTCCTGGTCCGGCCCGGAGAACGGCTGGGGCAACGGGACCACGCTCGCGCTGCTGATCGGCGCCGTCGTGCTGGCCGTCGCCTTCGTCCTGGTCGAGCTGCGGGTGTCCGAGCCGATCATCCCGATGGACCTGTTCAAGGGCCGGATCTTCTCCGGCTACGCGGGCTACGCGTTCCTGCTCGGCTTCGCGATGTTCGGCGCGCTCATCTTCCTGCCGTTGTACCTGCAGGCGGTCAAGGACATGTCCCCGACCCGGTCGGGTCTGGCCCTGCTGCCGATGATCATGGGCATCTTCTCCGCCTCGATCCCGAGCGGCCAGCTGATGAGCAAGACCGGCCGGTACAAGATCTACCCGATCATCTCCGCGGTCCTGGTCGGCGGCGCGATGGTGATGCTGTCCACGATCGGGATGACCACGCCGTACTGGCACCTGGCGATCTACATGTTCGTGATGGGTACCGGCCTGGGCCTGTCGATGCAGATCACCGTCACCGCCGCGCAGAACAGCGTTCCCCGCCAGCACATGGGGACCGCCACCTCGACGATGACGTTCTTCCGCTCGATGGGTGGCGCGATCGGCACGGCCGTGTACGGCGCGGTGCTGACCAGCCGGCTGGAGGTCCACCTGAAGGACATCGTCCCGAACGCCACCCAGAGCATGGTCGACGGACTCGCCAAAGCCGCCAACAGCGTCCAGGCCCTGCACAGCCTGAAGGAACCGATGAAGGGCTGGGCCCTCAACGGCCTGGTCAGCGCGATGGACGACGTCTTCCTGGTCTCGCTACCGTTCCTGGCGATCGCCCTGGTCCTGGCGATCATCACCCCGGAACAACGCCTGGCCGGCCGCACCGACGCCCCCCAAAAGCCCGAAGACCAAACCCTCGAGTCATCCTCCGCCGCCGCAATGCACTGATCCACCCCAACACCAACAGCCGCCCCCGGGAGTCCCCGGGGGCGGCTGCTCTGTGCCCGGTGCTTTGACTGCCGACACGGCCGACGCCGGGCGACTCGGCCGGGCGTTCCGGCGTACCGGGGTTGGGCTGACGCAGACTGTCGGCATGAATCCGCTGCAGACCAGGCTGGCGACTGTCGGCTTGCGTGCCGTTGCCGACGACGGGTTCGTCCTGGCCGGCGGCTACGCGTTGCGAGCGCACGGCTTCGGCGAACGCGACTCCGACGACATCGACCTGTTCACCAACGTGCTGGACCCCGAGCTCTTCGCCAAGGCGGTCGAACGGCTCTCCGTGGCGTACCGGGCCGATGGTCTCGACGTCGTGGTGGCCCGGCAGGCTCCACTTTTCGCCCGGCTCGTCGTCACCGCGGAGGACGGCACGACCGCCAAGGCCGACCTCGGCGTCGACCACCGCAGCCACCCGCCCGTCGAGCTGGCCGTCGGCCCGGTGCTGTCAGAGGCCGACGCGGTCAGCAGCAAGGTCGGTGCGCTGTACTCCCGCCTGGAGCCCCGGGACCTGATGGACATCCAGTCCGTCCTCGACAGCGGCCGCTACGACACGGACGCCTTACTCACGCTCGCCGATCACCGCGAAGCCACTCCCCTGGACCGCCCGATGCTCGCCACCCAACTCCTCGCCGCCAGCCACCTCCCACCCACCGGCTTCGAACGCTACGGCGCATCACCGGACCTGATCACGAGGATCTGCGAGACGGCCAGGAGCTGGGGCGAACAGCTGGCCGGTGACGCGGCGGACCCTCGATCGAAGACAATCGACTCATGACCGACGATCGGCTGGCCCAGCCCGGGGACACGTACGCATCCAGAATCCCGTACGTCGTACCGGCGTCCCTCGACCTGCTCACCGGGCCGACGACCGGCGTCATCGAGCTGCCCACCCGCATCGACACCGGCCCCGACAGCCGCTACGACCTGGCGAGCATCGACGACGCGACGACCCTGTACACCAAGGTGATCAGCGAGTCGAACGACCAGGCCGACCTGGCCCTCTTCCTGAACCGCGACCTGCTGGTCACGCTCTGGCCGCGGCTGCGGCTACCGCGCCGGTGCGCGGACCTGTGGAGCCGCGCCTTTCCGCAGCTCGGCGCCACCGGTCCGGGCCGCGGATCTCGGGGATGAAGCCCGAGCACGAGCAGGCCGCCCGCGTCGCCCTGGCTGCCATCCGCGACCGCGGCTTCGCACTCGCCGGCGGGAACGCACTCTCCGCGCACGGCCATCCGCACCCGCGAGGCCAATCCGGACATCGACAAGTCGATGGGCTTGCTCCAGACCGGCCAGAGCAGGCCCGGCCAGACTCAGGCGGCCGTGACCAGTGGCGAAGCCGCCCGCCGGCACTCGCCGTACGAGCAGTCGCGCGGCACCGACGACCGCACCCGCTGACACCGGCGCAAGCCGCATAGCGGCGTGCACGGCGCGGTGCGAAGAGGCCTGGGTTACGGGAGGGGGTCGTCTACCGGTCTTGTGGGTGGGCGGCGGCGGGGGATTGTTCTGGGGATGGGGCGTGGGGGTTCTGGGTCTACGTCGTTGCCGGCCAGGTGGTTGATGATGGTGTTGAGGACTGCGGCTGTTGGGACCGCTAGTAGGGCGCCGACGATGCCTGCGACTACTACGCCGGTCGCGATGGCCAGGATGACTGCCAGCGGGTGGACGCTGACGGCGCGGCCGAGCAAGAACGGCTGCAGGACGTGGGCCTCCAGTTGCTGGACCCCGATCACCACGCCCAGCATGATGATCGCGACGATCGGGCCCTTGGCAACCAGAGCGACCAGGACCGCGACGATGCCGCTGACCAGCGCGCCGACCACCGGGACGAAGGCGCCGACGAAGACCAGGATGCCGATCGCGCTCACCAGCGGCAGGCCGAGGATCGCCGCGCCGAGGGAGATGCCGATCGCGTCGACCGCCGCCACGATGATCGTCGCGCGGACGAACGCGGTCAGCGAGACCCAGGCCTTGCGCCCGGACGAGTCCGCCTTGTCGCGCGCGTGCAGCGGGAACAGCCGCACCACCCAGGCCCAGATCTGCGGTCCCTGGTAGAGGAAGAAGAACAGGCAGAACAGCGCGATGAACATGCCCGCGATGGCGTGCGTCGCCGTCGTCCCGACCTCGGCCGCGCGCTGGCCGAGGCCGCCGCCGCTCATCACGGTTTCGCGGAGCTTGTTCAGTGAGTCGGTGATGTCCTTCTCGGTCAGCCCGAAGCTGATCCGGAGCATGTCGCGCACCTGCTGCACGCCCTGGCCGACCTGGGCCGACAGCTTGTCGAACTGCTGGGCGATCTGCGTCCCGACCAGGGTCAGCAGCCCGGCCACCAGCACGATCGTCCCGAGCACGGTGATCCCGGCGGCCGCACCGCGCGGCAGCCGAAGCTTCTGCAGCCCGTTGGTCACCGGCACGAGCAGCGCGGTGAGCAGGACGCCGACCGTCACCGGTACGACGACCTCCGACAGGTACCGCATCCCGTAGCCGATCACCAGCACGGCCGCCACGATCACCAGGAACCGCCACGACCACGCGCTGGCGATCTGCATCGCCGGGGTCACCCCGAGATCCACCCGCCCGCGACTCGACGACGCGATCAGATGTTCCTCAGCGGCGGGCACCGTCGTACTGACCTGGGTGGCGGCGGAGTTGTCCGCGATCGGGCTGTCCTGGTCCCCGCCGACGTCGGGCACACCGGGATGCGGCACACCGGCGTCGTCGGATTCCGGTCGAACCGGCTCGTCCGGCTTGCTCATGACACCTCCGGAGTCTCAAGTGGTTCGAGACTAGTGCCCGGCGTCGACGGTTCCATGAATCTGTGCGGCCAGTCCTTCGGCGGCAACCGGATCGAGGTCAGCCAGCAGCCCGACGCCCGCCAGCACGTAGTCCGAGTCCACGCAGGTGCGCGGCGAGGTCGGCACCAGCCAGCCTTCCTCCTGCGCCCCCAGCGAGATGCCGCCGAGGATCCGCGCCGCGACCTCCGGCCCGTTGTGCCGCAGCACTCCCCCGGACCCGACCAGCAGGTCCACCTCGCGCAGATCCTTGCCGGAACGCTCGATCACCCGTCCGCCGGGCCCGAAGATCACCCGCTGCCGGCCCGCATGCCGCCGCAACGCCACCGTCGCGGCCACCCGCGCCAGAGTTTCGTCGTACGACGCCTCCGTCGCATCACCCGGCAGGAACGAGGGATCCTCATGTCGCCGGGCGGCGGCAGCGTCCAGCGGCGTACCGGCTTCGAGCAGACCGGCCTCGATCCCGGCCGCCACCACCGGTACTGCGCTCCAGCGCATCCCGAGATCGCCTTCGACGGTCCGGGTGACCGGGTGGGTCGCGACCACCTCACGGCCGAGGTTCGCGTCCTCCGGGTCGAGCTCGATGACCGAGTGCACGTCCGTGGTCGCGCCACCGATGTCGACCACCGCGACGTCACCGTGCAACTTGGCGAGCACCTCGACACCGCGCAGTACGACGTCCGGCGTCGCCGCCCGGACCATCGCGGCGAATCCTGGATCGCGGGACAGGTTCTTTCCACCGATCACATGCGCCAGGAACATCTCCCGGATCGCGGCCCGCGCACCGTCGGGCGCGAACACCCCGATCTCCGGCACGACGTTCGCCGCGATCACGTGCGGAACGTTGGCCGCCGACAACAACTCACGGATCTCGGCCTGAGCATCAACGTTGCCAGCAGCAACCACCGGACGCCGCCACTTGTACTTCGCCAGTACGGCGGCCGCGTTCGTGATCACCGCCGAGTTGCCGCCATCCGTGCCGCCGAGCAGCAGAACGACGTCCGGCCGCTCGGCCCGCAAAGCCTTCAAAGAAGTTGCCGTCAGCCCACCGTTGACCACGGCAACCACTCGTCCACCGCTGGACAACGCGACCCGCCGGCCCGCCTCCGCGGTGACGAGCTCTTCGTTGCCTACGACACCGATCCGCAGCCCGCCACCCGCACTGGAGCAAGCGAGCACGTCAGCCTTGGCGACACCGGCGTCAGCCGCCAGCAGCGCGGTACGGCAGGCCTGCCAGCCGTCCAGTACGTCGGTGTCGATGGTGGTGCGGTGTTCGGCCCGGGCGACCAGGTCGCCCGAGCCCGCGTCCACCGCGATCGCCTTCGTGAAGGTCGACCCGAAGTCGACCGCCACCCACAGGCTCACGCCATCGCGCGGTCGAGGTCCTGCAGCAGGTCGTCGATCGTCTCGATGCCCACGCTGAGCCGGATCAGGTCGGCCGGCACCTCCAGCGGCGTACCGGCGACCGAGGCGTGCGTCATCTTGCCCGGGTGCTCGATCAGCGACTCGACCCCGCCGAGTGACTCGCCCAGGGTGAAGACCTCGGCCTTGTTACAGATCTCCAGCGCATGCTCCAGACCACCGGTGACCCGGAACGACACGATCCCGCCGAACCGCTTCATCTGCTTGGCGGCGGTCTCGTGGCCGGGGTGCCCGTCGATGCCCGGGTAGAGCACCGAGGTGACGCCCGGGTGCCGCTGCAGGAACTCGACGACCTTCTCGGCGTTGTCGCTGTGCCGGTCCATCCGGACGCCGAGCGTCTTGATGCCGCGCAGCACCAGGAAGGAGTCGAACGGGCCGGCCACCGCACCGATCGCGTTCTGGTGGAAGGCGATCTTGTCGGCCAGCTCCTGGTCGCGCACGATCAGCGCGCCGCCGATCACGTCGGAGTGCCCACCCATGTACTTCGTGGTCGAGTGCACCACCACGTCGGCACCGAGCTCGAGCGGCTGCTGCAGGTACGCCGAGGCGAACGTGTTGTCGACCACCAGCAAGGCGCCGGCGTCGTGCGCGATCTGCGCGACGATCGCGATGTCGGCCACGTTGAGCAGCGGGTTGGTCGGCGTCTCCAGCCAGACCACCTTGGTCTTGCCCGGCCGGATCGCGGCCCGGATCGCGTCCGGGTGCGTCACCGCCGCCGGGGTCATCTCGACACCCCAGTTGCCGAGCACCTTGGAGAACAGCCGGAAGGTGCCGCCGTACGCGTCGTCGGGGAAGACCACGTGGTCGCCCGGCACGCACAGTGACCGGATCAGCGTGTCCTCGGCCGCCAGCCCGCTCGCGAACGCGAACCCGCGGGTGCCCGCCTCGATCGCCGCCAGACACTCCTCCAGCGCCGTCCGGGTCGGGTTCGCCGACCGGGAGTACTCGTAACCGTTGCGCAGCCCGCCGACACCGTCCTGCTTGTAGGTGCTGGTCGCGTAGATCGGCGGTACCACTGCGCCGGTGGTCGGGTCGGGCTCGTTCCCGGCGTGGATCGCAAGCGTCTCGAAGCCGTAGGAGTGTTCAGAGTTCACCGGACCAGCGTACGTCCTGGTCCCATCCGGCCAGGCACCCCGTCCACCCCCACCGGACCGGCGTACGGACCGCCTGTGGATGGCGACTGGCGGTGACCCCGCGGGGGGCCTACGGTTTCCCTGGTTGACGCGTTGTGACGCACGGAAGGAACGCCGCGGATGAGAACGCAGGACAGGCCCCTCGACCAGGACGATCGGGCGTTGGCCGACTTCGCCGAGATCGCCGACTGGAGCGTGCTGGCCGGTCCGGACGACGACGAGTCGGGTCCGGCGGTGGTCCGTGCCCTGGTCAACCGGGTGATGACGCACACGAACTGGAAGCCGTGGCCGCTCGAACCGGGCGAGGTGATCGACGAGGAGATGGTCTCCTGGGGCTTCACCACCCCGCGCGGGACCACGATGATCGTCTTCGCCGGGCTGGCGTTCTCGGACTGCCCGGACAGCGGCTGGTCGGCGTACGACATCGGCCCGGACGACCTGGCCGCGGCCGAGGCCGGGCTGGACGCGCACTGGCCGGATCACCTCGCGCTGGCGAGCCGTCACTTCGGCGTACCGGACTACGTGGGCGACGACTCCGTCGACGGGTTCGACGACGAGTGGGAACCGGGTGCGGGCGCGGGCCGTCGACACCTTGCGGTCTGGGTGCGCCCGGGGGCGCAGCTGCGGCTGTACAGCACCAAGCCGACCAAGGATCCGCTGACCACGGCCGTCGGGGTCAACTACGCCGTCTACATCGACTAGGAGAACCGTGAGCCTCTCGAACCCGTCCCCGCGCCGGATGACCCGGCGAGGCACGAGGACCCTGAAGGCCGCGTACGCCCAGGCGGCGCGGGACGTCAAGCGGATGGACCCGGCCGTCCTGGCCGCCGTGGGGCGCTCCGGGATGAACAGCAGCGACCTGAAGCACCTGGCGCACGCCAACGTCGAGGGCCTGTACGGGAACGGGCACGAGCGCTTCGCCCAGCAACTCAACGCCCAGGCCGCCGCGCAGGTCCAGGCGACGACGCCGTCGAACCAGCGGACCCGCAACCCGTTCAAGAAGCTTTCCCGGTGGAACGAGAACCGCAAGGACGTCCGCCAGGGCAAGTACCTGCTCAAGATGGCCTATGCCCAGGCCAAGAGCGAGGTGAAGCGGGTCGACCCGAAGGTCCGGGAGGCGATCGGCCGCTCAGGGGTGAACAAGCAGGATCTGAAGATGCTCTCGCACGCCCAGCTGAGTGGAGTCGTGCGCAACGGCATCGAGCAGGCGGCGCAGCAGCACTACGCCCAGGCGCGCGCTGCCGCGGCTGCGGTGGCCGCGCGACCAGCTGCTGCCCGCGACACCATGGGTCAGCGAGCGGCCAACGTGGTCAACACGGCATCGCGCTGGTCCAAGGCGGTGGCAGAGGGCTCGCGAGCGGTGGCGGGCGGCGCGAAGGCGATGGCGGGCAGCGCCAAGGAGAAGGCCGAGAAGTTCCGCGCCGACTACAACGAACGCCGCCAGAACCCGACCGGTCGCAGCGCACCGCAGCCCACGGCCGCCGCGGCTGCGCCGGGTCGGGAGGAAGCGCCGGCGGTGCAGGTGCCGACCCCGGCCGAGAACACGCCCGCTGCCGCTGTCGATGTCAACGGGCCGCCGACGTTGCTTCGGGTGCCGATCGTGCCGGAGAACGCGCAGACTCCCAACCTCGCCGCGGACAAGGCCTTGGAGGCCAAGGCTTTCCACGCCGGGCTCAACAACACGGTGCCGATGCCTGCCGCCGAGGCGCAGAAGCCCGGCGGACGCCACCGGGCGCCCGAGGTCGAGGCCGGGAGCAACGGCCCGACCTTCAACGGCCCGGTGAACGGCGTACAGATGGCCAACGGCAACACCGGCTCGGTGACGCAGACCCAGAACGGTGTGACCGGTCAGCAGTCGGGTGAAGGTGGCAAACCGGCCAAGAGCGGCCCGCCGGCACCGGGTGCCGACCCAGCGATGGCTCCCGCCTCCGCTGCGGTCGCAGCCAAGCCGGCCCCTCAGGCGGCCGCCGGTCACAAGGGCGAAGCTGCCAACAGCCACAACAAGCACCGCAGGCCAGACGGCCGGGAGCTCTGACCCCAGCACTCCACCGCTGACGCCCGCCCACCCGGCCGGGCGTCAGCGTCATTTACAGAGCCAGTACTGCGTCCGCCTGGGCTCAGCGGGTTCTGCGGGACAGTACTGCGCCCGCGGCGTCCAGGAGGATGGCCCGCATCTCCTCGTCGGGCATCACGTCCGGATCCATCCCGGCCGACAGCACCGCACCGAGAACCTCGACCGCTGCCGCCGCCCGCACCCGATCGGCCGGGGTCGGATCCGGCCCGGCCAGCCACAGCTGGAAGCGCCGGCTGTGCTTGATCAGGTTGTCCAGCTCGTCGCCGAAGGCGGCCAGTACGGCGGTCATGTCCCGCACCAGGGTCGGCCCGGTCGCCCGGTGCTTGATGATGACGTCCAGGTACTCACCCAGGAGCTCCAGCTCGGACTCCGGTGACCACTCGAGACTGTCGACCCGCTCGAACAGCACCGCGATGTCCTCGAAGAACGTCCCCATGATCGCCCGCAGCAGGTCCTGCTTGGACGAGTAGTGGTAGTACAGCGACGCCTTCGTGATGCCGACCTGCTCGGCGATCTCCCGCAGACTCGTCTTCTCGTAGCCCTGGCTGGAGAACAGCGCGAGCGCCGCCCGATGGATCTCTGCCTTGGTGTCGCGGACCCGGCCACCGTCTTGCGAAGTCTCGTGCTGCACGGCACCACCTTCTCACTTTTCTTATCTACCGGGCGGCAGGTAGTCTACCTACCGACCGGCAGGTAGTGGGACACGACCAACAGGAGAGACCTGTGTTCACCAAACTCGGACGCTTTGTCGTCCAGAACCCGTGGAAGGTGATCGCCGCCTGGGTGATCGCGGCCATTGCCGTGGTCGCCTTCGCGCCGACCCTGGCCGACGTGACCAACAAGGACCAGGCGAGTTTCCTGCCTGATTCCTACGAGTCCGTCCAGGCGCAGAAACTGGCCGCCGACGCGTTCGGCCAGACCAACGACGCCACGGCGAGCATCGTGGTGAAACGCTCGGACGGCGGCGCGCTGACGGCGGCCGACCAGACGAAGGTGGCCGGCCTCGCGACCAAGATCACCGCGGCGAAGATCGAGCGGGTCACCGGTGCGGTCACCGGCCCTCAGGCGGTCTCGCCGAACAAACAGGTCCAACTCGTCAGCGTCGGCCTCAAGGGTCTGGCCGAGGACCAGGCCGTGCTCGACGCGGTCCAGAAGGTCCGCGACGTGACCGGCCCGGCGATGAAGGACAGCGGCCTCCAGTACGGCGTCACTGGTGATGTCGCGCTCTTCCTCGACAACCAGGACGCGTTCGAGAACGCCTTCGTCGTGGTCGGGATCGCGACGCTCGTCCTCATCGTCGGCCTGCTGCTGTTCATCTACCGCAGCCCGGTCGCGGCCCTGCTGCCGATCCTCACGGTCGGTCTGGTCAGCGCGATCGCTCCCGGCCTGATCGCCCTTGCTGCCAAGGCGTTCGACCTGCAGGTGACCCAGGATCTGCAGACCATCCTGACCGTCGTCCTGTACGGCGTCGGGACGGACTACATCCTGTTCCTACTGTTCCGCTTCCGGGAACGCCTTCGCGCCGGGGAGCAGCCGAAGGAG
Source organism: Kribbella sp. NPDC023855 (assembly GCF_040639475.1). Classification (NCBI taxonomy): domain Bacteria; kingdom Bacillati; phylum Actinomycetota; class Actinomycetes; order Propionibacteriales; family Kribbellaceae; genus Kribbella; species Kribbella sp. NPDC023855. The sequence continues at coordinate 58,619 of NZ_JBFAAA010000010.1, read as the reverse complement.
GCACTGATCTCGGCGACCGCCCGGGTGTCCGAGGTGATCGTGTCGGCGGCCGGCGCGATCGTGGTCGCCTTCAGCGCGCTGCTGCTGGCCGTGTTCGGCGGCTTCAAGAGCCTCGGCCCAGGCCTGGCGATCGCTGTCGCGGTGATGGCCTTCGCCGCGATCACCTTGATCCCGGCGGTCGTCTCGCTGCTCGGCCCCAAGGTGTTCTGGCCGTCGAAGTCCTGGCAGAAGACGCCGAAGGGCGCCGCCTTCAAGCGGCTCGGCCGGTTCACCGCGCGCCGGCCGGGTTTGGTCGCACTGGTCTCCGGCGGGATCATGGTCCTGCTCGCTCTCGGCACCCTCGGGATGAAGGTCGACTACGACGCCTTCAGCCAGCTTCCGAAGGACACCGAGTCCGGCCGCGCGATCAAGGATCTCCAGGCCGGCTTCCCAGCCGGCGCACTCAGCCCGACGACGGTCTACGTCAAGAGCGCCGACGGTACGCCGCTCGACCCCGCCGAGCTCCAGACATTCGCCGGCAAGCTGGCGGAGGTCCCGGGTGTCGGCTCCGTCCTGCCCGCCGGTGCCGACGGTTCGCCGGCCGCGCTCAACCCGGACAAGTCAGTTGCCCAGATCAACGTGGTGCTGGCCGACGCGCCGTACGCGAAAGCCTCGCTGGATCTCATCGACGGGGAGCTGAACGACGTCGCCCACGCCCAGGCCCCGGCCGGTACGACGACGCTGATCGGCGGGGTCAGCGCGAGCTACGCCGACATCCGGGATGCCAACAGCCGCGACCTCAAGGTGATCTTCCCGGTCGCGGGCGGGCTGATCGCGATCATCCTGGCGCTCCTGCTGCGCAGCCTGCTGGCTCCGCTGATGCTGATGCTCGCGGTCGTGCTCAGCTTCTTCAGCACCACCGGTGCGACCGTGCTGGTCTTCCAGGGCGCGGCCGGGCACGCGGGCGTGACGTTCTCGCTGCCGATCATGCTCTACCTGTTCGTCGTTGCCATCGGCACCGACTACAACATCCTGATGATCGCGCGGCTGCGCGAGGAGGCCGAGCTCGGTACCGATCCGCGGGAGGCGGCGGATCTGGCCATCGAGCACGGCGGTCCGTCGGTTGCGGCGGCCGGGCTGATCCTGGCCGGGACGTTCTCGTCGCTGATGCTGGCCGGGATGGCGCTGCTGACCGAGATGGGCTTCTCGGTCGCGGCGGGGATCGCGATCTCGGCGTTCCTGATGTCGATCTTCCTGGTCCCGAGCCTGACCGCGCTGCTCGGCCACCGCATCTGGTGGCCGCGGAAGCTGAAGGTCAAGCCGGCCGCGCAGGTCGAGGACCGCGCGATGGAACCGGTCGGCTGATCCACCGGACGCAGGCTGAGGGGTCCTGCGAAACAAGCGGCTCCCGATCCACCTGGATCGGGAGCCGCTGCCTGGTCGGGCTGCCTGGTCGGGCCGCGTCCGGCCGGCCTCGGGTTTGGCGGGGCCTGCCGCCTCAGGGGCGCTCGGGGAGTTTGACGGTGAAGATGGGGAGCAGCACGTGGACGAGCGGGCCGATCGCGAGGGCGTAGAAGACAGTGCCGAAGCCGACCACGCCGCCGAGCAGCCAGCCGACCGCGAGCACGGTGACCTCGATGCTGGTGCGAACCAGCCGCACACTCTTGCCGGTACGCCGGACCAGGCCGGTCATCATCCCGTCGCGCGGCCCCGGGCCGAACTGCGCACCGATGTAGAGCGCGCCTGCCAGCGCGTTCACCACGACGCCGGCGGTCATGAACACGATCCGCAGCCAGAGCGCGTCCGGCCGGTCCACGGTCGACAGCGTCAGGTCCGTGACCAGGCCGATCACGATGGCGTTGCTGATCGTGCCGAGGCCCGGCCACTGCCGCAGCGGGATCCAGGCGAGCAACACGAGGAAGCTCATCGCGATCACCACAGTGCCGAAGCTCACGTCGATGTGCTGGGTGATGCCGTAGTGCAGGACGTCCCACGGGTCGAGTCCCAGGTTGCCCTGGATCATCAGGCCCATCGACGCGCCGTACAGGGTCAGGCCGACGTAGAGCTGGACGAGGCGGCGCGGGAGGTGGCCGGCACGAAGCTGCTCGATCGGGTTCAGCGCGGCTAGTTGGCGGCCCCGAGCGGGCGGGGCTTCAGAAGTGGCGGTCACAGATCCAGTTTGCGGCCGACTGGCCTGGTATTCGATAGCCAATTGGGTAATAGTGGACTGCATGACAGGGCAACAAGTTCCCGCCAGCACACTCGCCGGTCTGCTCGGAAGCTGGTCGGACGGCTCCGGACCGGCGTACCGGAGTCTTGCCGAGCGGTTGCGGTTGCTGATCGCGGACGGGCGGCTGATGCCCGGCGCCCGGGTTCCGTCCGAGCGCGAGCTGACCGACGCGTTGGGAGTCAGCCGCACGACGGTCGCCTCGGCGTACCGGGAGTTGCGTGATCGCGGCTATCTGACCAGCCGGCGCGGTTCGGGCAGTGTCACCTCGCTGCCGTCGAAGGTCGAGCCGGAGCTCGGCCGCCATCACGCGCCGGGGATCGACACGGATGGGCTCTACGACTTCACCTGTGCCGCGTCACCGGCCGTGCCGGGGATCAGCAGTGCGGTGAGCGAGGCGCTCGAGGATCTGCCGCTTCACCTCGCCACACCCGGGTATCACCCGCAGGGGCTGCCGGCGTTGCGGGAGGAGATCGCCGCGTCGTACCGGGAGCGTGGGTTGCCGACGACAGCCGACCAGATCATCGTCACCGCCGGCGCGCTGGCCGCGACGTCGCTCGCGATCCGCGCGATGACGCAGATCGGCGACCGGGTGCTGACCGAGAGCCCGACCCACCCGAACTCCGTCGACGCGATCCGGCGCAGCGGCTGCCGGGTCGTGGCCGTCCCGATGAGCCCGCACGGCTGGGACCTTCCCTTGCTGGAGGCAACGATTCGGCAGTCGTCACCGCGCGCCGCCTGGCTGGTGATCGACTTCCAGAACCCCACCGGCCGGCTGATGTCCACCGACGACCGGCAGCGGCTGGCGACCGCGTTCGCGCGGGCCCGGACCACCGCGATCGTCGACGAGACGCTGTACGAACTGTCGCTGGACGGGCAGGAGATGCCGCCGCCGTTCGCCGCCTTCGACCCGCAAGGCGTACTCACGATCGGCTCGGTCAGCAAGTCGTTCTGGGGCGGTCTGCGGATCGGCTGGCTGCGCGCCCCCGAAACCCTCGTCGCCCGCATCCTCGACGCCCGCGCCTCCCTCGACCTGGGCGCCCCGGTGCTCGAGCAACTCATCGTCACCCGGCTGCTGCGGTCGCGCACCTCGCTGATGACCGAGCGCCGAGCCGAACTCGCCCGCCGCCGCGACACCCTTGCCGACGCCCTCCGTACTGCGCTTCCGTCCTGGCGGTTCGAGTTGCCCGGCGGCGGCCTGTCGATGTGGTGCGAACTCCCCGAACCGGTGAGCTCCAGCCTGGTGGGTGTGGCCCAGCGGAACGGAGTACTGGTGGTGGCTGGGTCGCGCTTCTCGCCTGATGGAGGGTTGGAGTCGTTTTTGCGGCTGCCTTTTACGCTCGACCCGGACACCCTGCGTGATGCGGTCGCGCGGCTCGCCGCGTCGTACGAGTCGCTGACCGAGGCGCCCCCGTTCCGGCGTACGGCGGCGATGATCGCCTGATGGTCTCGACGTAAACGCGCCGTAATCGGCTGGGGGAAGGTTCACCCGTGGCGGGGCGTTGGGAGACTATGAGAGTCACTCTGCGAGAGGCGTGAGATGTCGTTCTTCAACCGCAAGACAGCCCTGGTCGAGCCAGAGGCCGCCCTGCCGGGCCGGCCGGAGCCCGCATTCGCCGTACCGGCGGAGAACATCGTGCTCGGTACGCCGCAGACCGCCCCCGCCCCTGAAGGGTTCGAGGAGGTCTGGTTCGGCACCGGCTGCTTCTGGGGTACCGAGGAGATCTTCTGGCAGCAGCCCGGGGTCTACACCACCGCGGTCGGCTACGCCGGCGGCTACACCCCGAACCCGACGTACGAGGAAGTCTGCAGCGGCCGCACCGGCCAGACCGAGGCGGTCCGGGTCGTCTACGACCCGTCGAAAACCACCTTCACCGACTTGCTCAAGGTCTTCTGGGAAACCCACGACCCGACGCAGGGCATGCGCCAGGGCAACGACCTCGGCTCCCAGTACCGCTCGGCGATCTACTACACCACCGAAGCCCAAAAGGCAGAGGCCGAACGAACCCGCGACCTCTACGCCCCAGTCATCAAGCCCCTGGGCTACGGCGACATCACCACCGAAATCGCCCCCGCCGACACCTTCTACTACGCCGAGGGCTACCACCAGCAGTACCTCCACAAAAACCCCAACGGCTACCGCTGCCACAGCAGCACCGGCGTACCTTTCCCGGCAGACGCCTGATCGGGCCGCACGACGGAGGAGGGAGTGCATGCGCTCCCTCCTCCGTTGACGTACTTCATCAATCCGCAGCCGACCCATACGACCAGAGTAAGTCGTCTAGAAGTGGAGAATCTCCGTCCAATGACGCCGGAGTGGAAGGTCTACCAGGAGCAGGTTGCAAAGTTGTTTGCAGACTTGGGCTTCACGACGACAGTCGACGAAAGGTTGACCGGAGCTCGGGGAAGCCACGAGATTGACGTCGTAGCGAGGACGACCGCGGCCGGCATCGAGCAAGTTTGGGTTATCGAATGCAAACGATGGCACCGAGCAATACCCAAGGAGCGGGTCCTCACACTCCAAACGATCGTCGCCGATGTCGGGGCCGATAGAGGACTGATGTTTTGCGAGAAGGGGTTCCAGGCTGGCGCAATCCGAGCCGCCCGCAATACCAACATCACACTGACCAGCATCGAAGACTTCAGCCGAAACAATGCAGAAGAGATGCAACTCCTGCAGATCCGTGGACTTGAGGAACGTTTAGAGCTTCTGGCGCAGAAATACACAAACCTCTGGGACCTTAAGTCTAGCGAACAGGAGATGGTGTTCAGTCGGTATGCTGGACCATCGGATATTCTTGGGCGAAACGGTCCGATCTCGCTACAAGCTCGCCTGTCCCAGATGAGCGAGGCGATGGAAAGAGCGCGTCACAACCGATGGCCTGCGTGGTATCACCCACTGGACGACGACGGCACATCAGTGATACGCGTGCTGAACCGAGACGCCTTGCTCATGATTGTCGAACCTACGGTCGTCACCTGCGAACGCATTTACGAGCAAATGACCAACACGGAAATTCCTATGGTCGATTGGCGCGAACTGCAACCACCAGAACTGATCGAGCTACTGAACGCAATACGTGGGACAACTAAGGCAGATTCGCGAAAGCCAGCGAGTCGTAGCTAGGCTCAGCGATCACTCGACGCCATTACGGCCGCACCACTGGACTACGCGAGCTGAGCAATCGAACCTTCGACGCCAGACCAGTTCCAATAGATCTGGGCCGAACGGGAGCGCAGCAGCCCGCCGCCCCTCGGCAGCATCAATTCCCGCACCGACTCGGCCCATCGACTGTTCGGCCAGCAGCGTCGCGGGCCCGGCGCAGTGAGAGGTCACGGCCCCTCGGATCATGCCGAGTCTTTGCCTGGCTCATCCTTCGATCGACGGCTTCTGTATTTGGCCTGGATCGGTTCAGAAGGGTCGGAACCTGGGAAACATCTGCACAAGCCGGCGCTCAGAAGTTCGGATTGCGCTGAATATCGGGTTCTCAAGTCGAATCACGGTGATCGAAGACACATCCTGCCACGCCATAATGAAACCCTCGTTCACGATTTGGGCATCGGTAATAGCCCGCGTCTCACCGGTCTGGTTCAACCGAATGGTGAGCTCCGTGATCTGCTTAGTATTGATACGCACCAGACGAACATGAATCGGTGCATACCATCCCGGATATGGGTTCTGAGGCTGAAGCAGGTCGCCCTCAAGGCCCCATACATCACCATTCGACTCGTTCACGATGGCGACTCGCCCCGTGGCGTTCCAGTAGTCCTGCACGGACGGTCCTGGATCGGGTTTGCCGAAGACAGCGTGGGCGTTCACGTACGCCCCTTGGCGTGCTAGGTCATAAAACGTCGCCACTGCTGGCCACAAATCCGCCATAGCGTTCACTTCCCCCCAGGCTCAGGTCAGACGCCTGCGCTCTGCGAACGAGGTTACGCCTGAATGGCTCGGCGAGGGAGCCCGAGGGCCACCGTATTTACATAAGGTTCCCAACGGCTACAGGTGCCACAGCAACACCGGTGCGCAGTTCCCGACAGACAAGCTCTAAGCGAGAACAAGCGCCCGGCCAGGACCCCGGTCGGGCGCTTACCAGTCGGGCGTGAACTCAGACCTGCCGAGTGGTGCGGCTGTCGAAGAGCGCAAGCCGCCGCCGTCTTCGCGACTACAGCACCCACCAGTCTGGCTATGGTCCCAACGGACGACGTGAGTCTGCGGATGCTCATCTTCTGCACAGACATCCCCGAAGACCGAGCCCTGATCCCCGCTGCCGTAGCCTCGACCGCAACCTCGTAGCACTAAAGGAGACCACTAAAGTTCTCATCCGCAGGTCAGCTGAATCTCATCTTCAGCTTGTTGTGATCACCGACCTGGACGCCATTGCTTCGGTCAACAATAACCGAGTACTTGTACTTGCCGACCGCCCTTCCCTGTTGGACCGCATCGATCGGCGCGTCCTGACAGACATACGAACTTGCTTTTCTGCGAGTTGTGGCTGCCGATCTGTAGGCCCTTACAGTCCTCGATGACGATTGCCCCGTCGAGAGCCAACAAGGTCGGCGCGAGATCGTCCGATTCGACCCGGTCTGTCGCTCGGAAATCGATGAGGCGTGTTTCAGCGGAAGTTATCGGCCGACGGTGAAAATGCGCTCAGCGTGCTGGCGTGCGGCCTGGAAGGAATCGGGATCGGCAGCGATGACCGCGGCCATCGCCTCCTTGACCGCGGGTCTCTTCAGCAACTCGGCGAGGTCCACCTGGGGCTGGTCGATCCGGTAAAAGTAGGTGCTGATCAGCCGGTTGTGATCGCCGACCATGACGCCCCAGCGGCGGATGACGGCGAGATAGGCCGCATCATGACTGCGCCGTCCTGATATCTCGAGATCAGCGGGCGTCGCTCGGGCCGCTCGCCGAGTGCGAATGGCTGCGGCGTGAAATCTGCGAACCAAGCTGCGCTTCGGTCCCTGTCGCCCGGCTCTCCGTCAGCGTGCCAAAGCAAGGGGCCGCCATCGGCCTGGTCGGCGATCGAGGTGATCCGGCCGTCTTCGTCGACCAGGAAGAACAAATCCGCGACTTCTTGTCCGCCGGACGCTGACGATTCTTCGTCAGCGTAGTCGTCCTGGCGGTCGTCGTGTGGACGCATCGGCACCGGTCCCCCGGCGACTCGGATCAGTTGGTGTTCGCCCCAGTCGCCCAACAAGTCACCAAAGCTGTTTCTTACCCGCCGTCGCCCATGGATAACCATCTGAAAGCTGCTGCATCGCGATCGGCGAGTCGGGCCCAGCTCGCTCGACGCGCTCGGCTTCTATAACCAGGTCAGTGCTGCTACCACCAGCAAATACCTCCACAAAACCCCAACGGCTACCGCTGCCACCGCAACACCGGCGTACCTTTCCCCAGCTAGGTCCGTCGCTCCACCCGTACTCGCAACCCGGGCCGGAGCGTTGCACCCACCCGAACCCATCGGCAGCCCGCCGCGATGCGGATCCAACCCGCATCGCGGTGGGGAGCCGGCGTCTCGCACCCACCCGTACTCATATCCCGGGCCGGAGCGTCGCACCCACCCGAACCCATCGGCAGCCCGCCGCGATGCGGATCCAACCCCAGCATCGCGTGCGGGCCGGCGTCTCGCACCCACCCGTACTCGCATCTCGTGTTGATGCATCGCACCCACCCGAACCCATTGGCGGGCCCACGCAATGCGGATCCAACCCCGCATCGCGGTCCGGGCCGGTGTCTCGCACCCACCCGTACTCGCAAACCGGGCCGGAATTCGCCTGCCTGGATTGAGCGACGGACACCGGCCTACCTCTGCGTGCGCTGGGTCGTCGCCCCATCGGAAGTCAGATCCCGCTGCACGCAACACATCACCTCAGGCGGCGGGGGTTTGTGTGCCGAGCGACAGGAGGTAGTGCTCGATTGCGGGCTGCCGGCCTGGTTCGTGAGCGTGTGGAGCCGTGGTCGTGCGGACTACCTCCTGTCATTCGGGACACCTAGGCGCGCACCAAGCCGTTGAGTCGTCTGCACGCCTCATGGTGCGGAAACTTGTGGGCGTGTCGGAATCTGGGTGGGGTGTTCGTTGCAGGGGTGAGTGGCGGCCGGAGGAAGGGTTGAGATGCCGAAGTATTTGATCTCGTTTGAGAAGGGGGCGATGGATCACATCCCCGCGGAGGACTTCCCTGAGGTGGGCAGGGTTAGTCATGCGGTGGTGCAGGAGGCCAAGGATGCTGGGGTGTTTGTCTTCACTGGCGGGTTGCTCTACGAAAACGATGATGTGGAGCATGCCGTGGTCGGCACGGACGGGCTCGTGACGGACGGGCCGTATCCGGAGAGCAAGGAGGTCATCGGTGGGGTGATGATCGTTGACGTGCCCACTCGGGAGGATGCGTTGGAGTGGGCCGCCAAGATTGCGGCTGCCTGCCGGTGTGCGCAGGACGTCCGCAAGTTCATGCACGACCCCGACGAGACCGACTGAAATCGCGCAACGCGCAGTACCGGCCCCAACGACAGAACCCGGCCAGGGGATGCCGGCCGGGTTCAGGGGCGGTCAGCCCATGGATTTTTGGCGGTCTATGGATTCTCGGATGATGTCGGCGTGGCCGGCGTGTTGGGCGGTTTCGGCGGTGATGTGGAGGAAGACGCGGCGTACTGACCAGAAGACGCCCGGGGGTTGCCAGGGGGCGGCCGGGAGTTCGTAGGTGGTGTCGAGGTCGAGGGTGCGGACGAGGTCGTCGGTGGCGGCCGCGACCTTCTCGTACTCCGCCAGTACGCCGGCCAGCGTCTCGCCCTCGGTGAGGCGGAACTGGTTCTCCCACTCGGCGATCCGCTCCGGGGTGAACTCGATCTCCTCGGGCACCTCCTGGCCGCCGCCCGCCTGGGCGAACTCGGCCCAGTTCCGCTCGACCGCGGTGACGTGCTTGATCAGCCCACCGATCGTCAACGCGCTGACGGTACTGCGCGTGTTCGCCTGCTCGTCGGAGAGCCCTTCCGCGGTGTACCGCAGGAAGTAGCGGTGCTTCCCGAGGAAGTCCAGGATGTCGGCCCGCTCACCAGTCACGTTCTGCTGCTCAGTCGCTGTCGTCATGCTCCGACCCTAGAAGCAGTAGCGGACAACTACTGACCTCTACTGAATCCGATTGCAGGTACTACGGGCCGGCCCAGACGAGTCGCTCGGCAAAGGCGCCTCGGGCGACTGCCTTGTCGCGGCGGACCCGATCCAACCCGGGTTGATCAGTCCCCAGCTCGGCGGCCAACGCGTAGACGACCTCGAGCACATCGGCGAGCTCCCCGATCGCCTCATCAGGCCCAGCCGTCAGAAACTCATCGAATCCCGCGGCAGTTAGTGGGTTGCTGGTTGGGGGGTGGTGATGGCGGTGAGGAGGCCGGGGAAGGCTTGGTCGAGGTCTTCTCGGCGGAGGGTGTTGAGGCGGGAGGTGCCTACGTAGTACTGGCGGATCAGGCCCGCCTCGCGGAGGACCTTGAAGTGGTGGGTCGCCGTGGACTTGTGCACGGACAGGTCGAAGTCGCCGCACTTGATGTCGTGGCCGGCGGCATCGAGTTGCTGGACGATGCTGCGGCGGACCGGGTCGACGAGTGCCTCCAGGACCTGCTGGAGGTCGAACTCGGACAGCTCGGGGTGGTGCGACGTACGGCCCATGCATCCCATAGTACGACGGCCATCATAGTTTGACAGCCGTCATATTTCTGGGGTTCAGTGGAGCGCATGGCGATCACCGTGCGGTTTCAGGAAACAGGCGGGCCCGACGTACTACGACTCGACGACGTCGAGCCCGGCCAGCCAGGTCCGGGCGAGGTCCTCCTCAGGGTCGACGCCATCGGGCTCAACCGGGCCGACATCCTCTTCCGCAGCGGGCAGTACATCGAGCCGGTCAAGCAGTTCCCGGCCGGCCTGGGCAGCGAGTCGGCCGGCGTGATCGAGGCACTCGGCCCCGGCGTCACCGGTTTTGCGGTCGGGCAACCAGTCAGCGTCATCCCGAACTTCTCGCAGAACGACTACCCCCAGTACTCCGAAGGCGCGCTCGCGCCGGTGACCGCGTTGCTCCCCCGCCCCGAATCGGTCGATGCCGTGTCGGGTGCGGCGGTCTGGATGCCTTACCTCACGGCGTACGGCGCGATGGTCGAGGTCGGCCACGTGCGGGCGGGCGATGTGGTCGTGATCAACGCGGCGTCGAGCAGCGTCGGCCTGGCGGCGATCCACACCGCGAACCGACTGGGCGCGACACCCGTCGCCGTCACTCGGACCAGCGCCAAGAGCCAGCGGATGATCGACGAGGGTGCTGCCGAGGTGATCGTTTCGGACGAAGAAGACGTGGCGGGCCGCATCCTGGCGCTCACGAGCGGGCGCGGCGCGGAGTACGTGTTGGATGCGGTGGCCGGGCCGGGCGTGGTGGACCTGGCGCGCGCCGTCGCTGCCGACGGGACGCTCTTCCTGTGGGGTGCGGCGAGCGGGCAGCCGACGCCGTACCCGGGATTCGAGCTCGGGATGCCGGCGCTCAATCTGCGCACCTACACGGTCCACGAGATCAGCCGTGAGCCTGAGCGGCTCCGGCGGGCGGTCGCGTTTGTCAGCGCGGGGCTGCGATCGGGCGAGTTCCGGCCCGTCGTCGATCGGACCTTCCCGCTGGCGGACATCGCCGAGGCCCACCGGCACCTCGAGGCCAACACGCATGTGGGCAAGATCGTGGTCACCGTTTCGCACTGATTCCGCAAGCGAAATGTCCGGGTGCTGTTCTACCGTGCTGGGTATGACGGACAACCCGGGTGTGTTCGAAGAGGTCACGCTGCGGGAGGCCAGGTTCCGCTCGGCCGAGCTGCCAGGAGCACAGTTCGAGCGAGTGGACCTGAGCGGCGCAGTACTGCGGAACGTCGACCTGAGCGATGCGGTACTGCACAGCGTCGATCTGGGCCGGGCCCTGCTCCGCGCGGTCAACCTGCACGGCGCCGAACTGCGCGGCGTGGAACTGACGGATGTGCGGATCACCGGCGAGGTCCAGAACGTCACCATCAACGGGGTCGACGTCGCGCCCTTGGTTGAGGCGGAACTCGACCGTCGTGATCCCGACCGGGTCAAGATGCGCCCGGCCGACCCGGCCGGCTTCCGGGAAGCCTGGGATCTGCTGGAGCGGCGCTGGGACGAGACGGTCGAGCGGGCCAGAGCGCTGCCGCCGGAGCTCCTGCACGAGAGCGTGAACGGCGAGTGGTCCTTCATCGAGACGCTGCGGCACCTCGCCTTCGCCACCGACTCCTGGGTACGCCGCGCGATCCTGGGCGACCCGTCCCCGTGGCATCCACTCGACCTGCCGTGGGACGAGATGCCGGACATGCCCGGCGTACCGCGAGACCGCGCCGCCCGCCCGTCCCTGGACGAGGCGCTTGCCCTGCGCAAGGACCGGATGGCGACCGTACGCCGGTACGTCGACCACCTCACCGACGACCAACTGGCCGGCAACACCACTCCCGTCACCGGAGCATCAGGCTGGCCCCACCCCATCAGCTACCCAATCCACGACTGCCTCTCAATAGTCCTCAACGAGGAATACCAACACCGCCAGTACGCCGAACGCGACCTCACCGCCCTTGAGAAACTCCACACGCCCTAGCCGGGTCGACGGGATCGGCGGGCTCCGGGTCGGCAGACACCGTGGCGGTGGGCTCGGCGAGTTTCGGGGCGGGCTCCGGGCGGCGGGGTCGGCGCGCTTCGGGTTGGCCGTCTGAGGTGGGCGCATTGCGGTGACAGGTGGGTACCGGGGGCTCACCGGACGGGCTTGGGGGCGGTTGGGTGCGAGTGGGTTGTCGGTGGGGTGGAGGAGAATGCGGGGTATGGGGATGGATGCCGTGGATCGGATGTTGGTTTCGTTTCTGGATGCGCAGCGCGAGCGGGTGTTCGAGGTGGTGGCGGGGCTCGACGACAAGCAGCTTGCGACCGCGGTGCTGCCGTCCGGCTGGACAATGCTTGGGATGATCGAGCACCTCGCGGGCGCTGAGCGGCACTGGTTTCAGGAGGTCGCGCTCGGGTCTGCCGGGCCGCTCCCGTGGCCGAAAGACCCGGACGAGAAGGAGGACGACGCGTTCACCAGCCCGCGTTCGGCCGAGACCGTCTTCGCGTTCTACCGCGACCAGATCGCCCGCGCGGACGCAGTACTGGAAACTCTGCCGCTGTCCACCGTCCCCGTCGGTGACCACGGCCAGGGTGACACCGCGCAGATCACCGACCTGCGGTTCATCGTCCTGCACATGATCGAGGAGACCGCCCGCCATCTCGGCCACCTGGACGCCGCCCGCGAACTCATCGACGGCCGCACCGAGCTAGGCCAAGACCCGCTCTGAGCACCCTGAAGTCATTGGAGATCCACCACCCCACTCAGCGAGACTGAGCGGATGCTCGACGAAGCCGTAGACCTCGCCCGCCAATTGGTCAAGGAGCGCTACCCGCAGGCACGCGCCGCCTGGCTGGGCGGGAGCGTCGTCCGCGGCACCGCCACCAAAACCTCCGACCTCGACATCACCGTGCTCCTCCCCGGCCCACCAGCACCCCTGCGCGAATCACTCCAGTACGGCGCGTGGCCGGTCGAACTCTTCGTCCACACCGAAGCCTCGCTGACCAGGTACTGCGAGAAGGACCGCCAACGCCGCCAGCCCTCGCTGATGCGGCTGATCGGCGAGACCATCATCCTGCTGGACACCGACGGCTCTGGCGCGCAATGGCAGGAGAGCGGCAAGGCCCAGCTCCAAGCCGGCCCACCACCCCTGACTGACACCGAGCTCCAGCTGCTGAGGTACAAGATCACCGACCTCGTCGAAGACCTGATCGGTGCCGACAGCAACGACGTGAGAACCGCGGTCGCCTCGATCCTCTGGCAGGAAGCAGCCACCCTCCTACTCACCGGCTCCCGCCACTGGACCGGCACAGGCAAAGGCCTCCTGCGCGAGCTCACGGCGTACGACGCAGAGCGCGCCACCGACTACGCAACCGCCCTCCCCGCCGCGATGCGCGCAGCCGCAAACGGCAACCCGGAAGCACTGACAGCAACGGTCGACGCCATCCTCGACCCCCACGGCGGCCGCCTCTTCGCCGGCTTCCACCTCTCAGGCAACTAACCGGAGTCGGCGGGGATCTCAGAAGTCGTTGCGGCGACGGAGCTTTCGGGGCCGGCCGTCTGGGTCGTGGACGTGGTTGTACAGCGGCCGCGCCCACAGCTTCGTCCACCGTCCGAGCGGCGCGGGATCATGGGCCCGAATCTGGCCCGGTGGACGCGGCCCGGTCCGCCCAGAGGCGTGCCAGGCATCCAGCGCGGCCGCGACCGACTTCCATTGCTCGAACCCCTCGACCGGGTCGAGCACCGGCTCGCCACCCAGGTGCTCCGACCAAAGCTCCGAGCGCACCGATCGCGCGAGCCCTTCGCCGACCACCGCACAGGTCAGTTCGCTGTCGTTCGTCCAGGACCGCCGGTTGAAGTTGTCCGACCCACAGGTGAACCACTCGTCATCGACCACGCACACCTTCGCGTGCACGTAGATCGGCGTACTCTCGGCGTTCTCCAAGTCGTAGACCCCGACCCGGTCCGGCGCCGCCGAGCGCAAAGTCTCCAGTGCCTCCAGCCGCCCGTACCACTCGGGCGGTCCGCTGATCCGTCCGCCGGCATCCGGATACCGCGGGACCACCGCGATCACCCGCAACTCCGGCGACCGCTCCAGCGCCTCACGAATGCCGTCGGCAACCACCGCCGACCACAGGTACTGATCCTCGCAATAGATCAGCCGCTGCGCCCGCCCGAACGCCTTCCGATAAGCGCGCGCCACGCTGTACTCCCCCTTCGGCGCAAAGCGAAAAGGCGGATGCTTGTGTCCGTACGTCCGCAGCAGCTGTACTGCGTGCTCTCCCGCCTCCGGAGGATCCGGAAACCTCTCCGGCAGCTTGGACGGGTGGCGCGGCATCCTCTCCTTCCGCTGCACGACCATCCGGTACGGCGTCCGCCGGTCGAGGGGATGCGGATCGTCCCAGCGCTCGACGAAGGTGAGCAGGACGTCCCCGACCACCGGCCCGCGCAGTTCCAGCATCGCGTCGTGCCACGGCGTCCGCGGACCGTACTTCGGGTCCATCGGCGCCTGCTGCGGATCGCCCAGGTGCCGCCGGTCGTCCCGCCGCTGGTGACACAGATCGATCCCGCCCACGAACGCGACGTCCGACGCCGCGTCCCCCTTGTGCCGGATGACGAACAGCTTCTGGTGGTGTGAGGCCAGCCGGCGGACCCGCTGATCGAGCAGTACCTCAGCACCGGCCTCGTTGAGCTCGGTCCCGAGCCGCTGGTTCTCCTGCGCGCTGAACTGCAGATGGTCCGAGTGCGACCGCCAGAGCAACCCGCGGACCTCGACCCCTTTGCGCACCAGCTCGCAGAGCAGATCGCCGATCGCCGGCCCGTCCTCGGTCAGCCGCTCGTCGGCGTCTCCGCGCCAATCGGTGAAGTAGACGCGATCGCCGCGCGAGAGCCCGCGCAGTTCGTCGTACAGGCGCTGGAAGTAGACGGCTCCGTGGACCAGCAGGCGGACCGAGTTGCCGGTCGACCAGGCGCGGTCGAGTTCGGTCGCCGGATTGCCTCGCTCGGCGGCGGTCAGGAACCAGTCATTCACCGGCACCCGGTACCCGCCCGGACCGATCCCGAACTGATGAGAGGGTTGAGGCGTGGATCTGGTGAGGCGTAGGGCCGGCAGCGTGTTCCTGCTCGGATTGCTGTCGATGCTGGGGTGGAGTCTGGCGGTGTCGGCCTCGATGCCGAGCTGGTTCGATCCGGACCGCGATTGCATGGAGGCGTTCCCGCTGGCCGAGGGCGATGGGCTGCGGATTTCCACGCAGTGGCTGCCTCCGGACGCGGTGTGCGACTACGGCACTGAGGTGCACCAGTTCATCTCACCCACCCGCTCAACGGTCCTGACGATCATCTTCGTCCTCACCGCCGCCTTCACCGCCTTCGGCCTGTACTGCGTACTCCGGCGGCTGGCCGAGCCGCCAGGCATCCTGCGTTCGGCGGAAGCCGTCAACCTCCGCACCCGCCGGCTCTGGCATCTCGGGATCGGCGGCGGGCTCACCTTCCTGGCCCTCGGCCTGTACGCCGGCGCCAACGTGTTCGCCGCGATCCTCGGCGGACCGCCGGGCGCGGTGGTCATGGCCGCCACAATGGTCGCCGGCCTGGCTGCTCTCGCGACGAAGGTTGACCGCGGCAACGGTCCGCTGCCCGGCACCGCCCGCGACTCACGCCGCCGCGGCACCGTCGCCGGCCTCGTCACGTACGCCGTGGTCTTCGTGGTGAGCGTTGCCTCCGGCAAGTTCCCGTTCTACCAGCTCTGGATCGCGCCGCTCGGAGTCGCCGCGTACCTGATCGTGGTCGGACTCCAGTGGTCGCGCCTGAGCCGGACCACCGCCACTGCAACCGCTGACCTGGTGTCCTAGGCCGGCAAGATGTTGTGGTTCAGGTGGAAGACGTTGCCGGGATCGTACTCGGCCTTCACCCGCGCCAGCCGGTCGTAGTTCTCCTGGCCGAACCCGGCGACCACCCGGCCATGCCCTTCGTTGCCGATGAAGTTCAGGTAGACCGCACCGGTCGACCATGGCTTCAGGTCCGCGCACACGTTCCGCGTCCACTCGATCGCGCGCTCGTCGTCGGCCGCATCCGTCCAGAGCCCGAACGGATGCACCACCCAGGCGGCCTTCCGATGCGGCAACGGCCACTTGTCCGCATCCCGCGCCACTGCCCCGCCCCAAGGAATCAGCGCCTGCTGTGACGGCGACGGGTGCGGCCGATCCGCGTCACGGTCGCAGAACGCCTTGATCGCCTCGTCCGGCAGCTCGGCCAGGTGTTCGGCCGACCAGTAGTTCCGCAGGCCCGGCGGGTCGTCCAGCGCCGACTGAATCTCGACGTACGGCAGTTCGGCAACCATCACGCCTTCCGGTCCCAGCTCGAACATCGGCGCGAACAACGCCCGCGCCTCGTCCTCCGGCCCGGCATGGACAGCAGCCGCCGCGATCAGCCGCTCACCCTGCAGATGCAACGGCACGAAGGGCTCCGGCGGTCCGGTCAGGAAGAGCACGCCACCGGCGAGTTCCTCCGGCGCACCGGCCTCGAACAGGTCGCGATACCGGCGGATCACCTCAGGCCCCGCGTCGGCCGGCCACAACAGCATCATCAGGGTCGTGGACGTCAGCGGCCGCAGCTTGAAGGTCAGCGCCGTCGCGACCCCGAAGTTGCCACCCCCGCCGTGCAACGCCCAGAACAGCTCGGTGTTCTTGGTCTCGTCGGCGATCACAAGCTGCCCGTCCGCGGTGACCAGCTCCACCGAGACCAGGCTGTCGCAGGAGAGGCCGAACATGCGTTCCAGCCACCCCGATCCGCCCCCGAGCGTCAGCCCGGCGACCCCGGTGGTCGAGACCCGCCCGCCGGTCGTCGCCAGCCAGTACTGCTGACAGGCTCCGTCGACGTCTGCCCAGGTGGCGCCACCGGCCACCCGGGCGAGCTTGGCTTCCGGATCGATCTGGACCGACCGCATCTTGCGCAGGTCGATGACCAAACCGCCTTCCGTCACCGATGTCCCGGCAACGCTGTGACCGCCGCCGCGTACCGCGATCTCGAGCTCCGAGGAAACGGCGTACCGGACGGCCGCCGCGACATCGGCCGCCGACTCGCACTGCGCGATCACGCCGGGCCGCTTGTCGATCATGGCATTGAACACCGACCGGGCTTCGTCGTACGGCGGATCGCCCGGCCGTAGTACGACTCCCCCGAACCCATCCGGCCGCCCCCGGTGAGCTCCTCCTGCACGCGCAACCGTGTCGGACATGGGAACTCCCCCTCGCTCAACTGTTCCCCAGTGACACGCCGATCGTGCTCCCCACTGGCGAACGGGTCAACGGCTCATCGCTTTACGGGCCGCTAATCCCTCGCCTACCAACGGTTTCCGGTTGACTACAGCTGGGAGCCGCCGGTCGCGTCGACGTACTGGCCGCTCACCCAGCGAGCGTCGTCAGAGGCAACAAACGCGACCACGTCGGCGACGTCGGCCGGCTGACCGACCCGGTTGAAGGTCGAGTACGCCGCTGCCGCCGTGGCCGCGGCCGGATCGGCCAGCCACCCGTTCATCTCGGTCTCGATGATGCCTGGGGCAACAGTGTTGACAGTGATCCCGCGCGGCCCGAGCTCCTTGGCCAGGGCAAGCGTCAGGGTGTTCAGCGCGCCCTTGGTCATCGAGTACGCCGTGTCGGCGGGGAACGCGATCCTGGTCACGCCGGACCCGATGTTGATGATCCGGCCACCGTCGCGCAACCGCGACAGGCCCTGCTGGATCAGGAAGAACGGCGCCTTGGCGTTCACCGCGAACAACTCGTCGAACCACTCGGGCGTGACGTCCGCGAGCGGCTGATGCTTCCCGATTCCCGCGTTGTTCACCAGGATGTCGAGCCCGTCAGCCTGCTCATCGAACGCGGCCCATAGGTTCCGCGCCGCATCCTCAGCCGCCAGATCCGCCCGTACCGCGAACGCTTCGCCGCCGGCCGCCTCGATGTCGGCGATCGTCTGTTTCGCCGCGACCTCATTGCTCCCGTAGTGGACAGCCACGCGGGCGCCGTCAGCAGCCAGCCGGAGCGAGATCGCCCGGCCGATCCCCCGGCTGCCGCCGGTCACCAGCGCCGTCTTTCCCTGCAGCTTCGTCATCGTCGAATCCTTTCTCTAGCGATCACTACAGAAAGAACGGTAACATGATTTGTAGCGAGCGCTATAGAATGTTTCGCATGACAGCGCAACGCGGCCGGCCGCGCTCCTTCGACCGCCAGGCGGCGCTCGAGCAGGCGGCCCTGACCTTCTGGGAGCACGGGTACGAGGCGACCTCGATCAGTGACCTGACCGCGGCACTGGGGATCGGCGCGCCCAGCCTGTACGCGGCGTTCGGCGACAAGCGACAGCTCTTCCAGGAGGCGGTCGCGAGTTACCAGCAGACCCATGGCTCGTTCACCGCGAAGGCGCTGGCGGAGGAACCGACCGCCCGGGCGGCGATCACGCGCATGCTGCTCGAAGCGGCCGCGGAGTACACGTCACCGGATCACCCCCGCGGCTGCCTGGTGATCAGCGCCGCCCAGAACTGCTCAGCAGCCTCCGCCGACGTCGAAGAGTCCCTCCGCGCCATCCGCAATGCCAATGTGGCGGCCCTGGAGTCCCGCATCCAGTCCGACATCGACGCAGGCATCCTGCCGTCAACCGCCGACGCCCGCACCCTCGCCCTTTTCACCGCCGCCACGATCCAGGGCATGTCCCACCAGTCCCGCGACGGCGCAACCCAGGCAGACCTGACCGCCATCGCCACCGCAGCCCTCAAAGCCTGGCCCACCTGACACCCCGCCGCCCGCAGACCCGGCCCGCCTGACCACCCCGCCTTCCCTCCCTGCGTCGAGGTCGGGCAATCGCTTTCCGCTAGGCTTCGAGAATGGACGTGATGGATCTGCGGACGGCCGCCGTGCTCGGCGGCGCCGGCGAGGTGCTCTCGGGCGGTGAGGTCACCGCATTCATCGGCGAGCAACTGGCCGGCGCCGGGCTCGACGGGCGGAGCGTCTGCGTCATCGTTCCCGACGCCACCCGCAGCTGCCCTCTCCCCCTCCTGCTCGGTGCCGTCCACAGCGCGCTGGCCGGCAAGGTCTCCCGAATGACCGTGCTCGTTGCCCTAGGCACCCATGCCGAGATGTCGCCGGCCGAACTGACCGCCCATCTCGGCGGCGCCTACGACGACCTCACCGTCCTCAACCACGAATGGTGGAAGGAAGAGACCTTCGTCGACCTCGGCACCATCAGCGCGTCCAGGGTCGCCGAGATCTCCGGCGGGCTTCTCCACGAGGCCGTCCCGGTCCGCCTCAATCGTGCGGTCGTCGAGCACGACGTCGCCCTCGTCGTCGGACCGGTCTTCCCGCACGAGGTGGTCGGCTTCTCCGGCGGCAACAAGTACTTCTTCCCAGGCGTCGCCGGCCAGGAGGTGATCGACCTGTCCCACTGGCTGGGCGCGCTGATCACCAGCGCCGGCATCATCGGTACGCCGGGCGTCACCCCCGTCCGCGCGCTGATCGACGAGGCCGCCGCACTCATCCCGGCCGAGAAGCTCGCCCTCAGCGTCGTCGCCCAGTCCGGCACGGACGCCTTGCACGCCGTGGCTTTCGGCGACACCGCCTCGTCCTGGCAAGCAGCGGCTGTCGTCTCCGCGCAGACCCACGTCCACTACCTCGACAAGCCGGTACGCCGAGTCGTGTCGCTGATGCCAACGCGGTACCAAGACATCTGGACAGCGGCCAAAGGCTTCTACAAGGTCGAGCCGATCGTCGCCGACGGCGGTGAGGTCATCCTCTACGCGCCGCACATCACCCAACTGGCCGCGATGCACCCGGAGATCGAGCAGATCGGGTACCACTGCCGCGACTACTTCCTCGGCCAGTGGGACAGGTTCCGTTCGATGCACTGGGGTGTGCTCGCCCACTCGACCCACCTCCGCGGCGCCGGGACCTGGGACCCGGTCGAGGGCGAGCGATGCCGCGTCGACGTCACGCTGGCGACGGGCATCCCGGAAGACGCCGTCCGCGGCGCCCAACTCGGGTACCTGGATCCGGCGGGGTTCGACCTGGCGCAGTACGAGAGTGATCCGGACACCCTCGTCATCCCGAACGCCGGGGAGATCCTGCATCGGCTGAAACTCGATCCGGAAGAGCACTGACACCGGACCTGACTGGCCGGTAACCTTCGCTGCTATGGGTGCTGAGGAAGAGGCTGGGTACGAGGTCGCGATCGTCGGGTCCGGGTTCGCGGGCCTGTGCATGGGGATCAAACTCCGCCAGGCCGGCTGCGAGAACTTCGTCATCCTGGAGAAGGCCGACCGGCTCGGCGGCACCTGGCGGGACAACACCTATCCGGGCTGCGCCTGCGACATCCCGTCGTACCTGTACTCCTTCTCGTTCGAGCAGAACCCGCGCTGGACCAGGATGTTCGCGCCCTGGGACGAGATCCTCGCCTACCTGGAACACTGCGCCACGAAGTACGGGATCGCCGACAAGATCCGGTACGGCGCCGACGTCACCGAGGCGGCCTTCGACGAGGCGACCGGGCAGTGGACGGTCACGCTCAACGACTCCGAGACGCTCGAGACGCAGGCGCTGGTGGCGGGCGTGGGCAACCTGCACAAGCCGAAGTACCCCGACATCGCCGGGCTCGATTCCTTTGCCGGCAAGGCATTTCACTCGTCGCAATGGGACCACGAGCGCGACCTGACCGGACGCCGGGTGGCGGTGATCGGGACGGGTGCCTCGGCGATCCAGTTCGTCCCGCCGGTGGCCGAGCAGGCCGCTCAGGTGGACGTGTACCAGCGGACGGCGCCATGGATCACACCGAAGCCGGACCGCGCGATCGGCCCGCGTGAACGCGCACTGCACGCGCGGTTCCCGGCCGGGCAGCGGGCGATCCGCGACATCATCTTCTGGGGGCTGGAGGCGCGCGGGCTCGGGTTCGCCGCCAACCCGAAGCTGATGAAAGGCCTTGAGCTGCAGGCCAAACGCCACCTCCGCAAGCAGGTCACCGACCCGATACTCCGGGCCAAGCTGACGCCGGACTACCAGATCGGTTGCAAGCGGATCCTCATTTCGAACAACTACTATCCGGCCTTGATGCGCGACAACGTCGACCTCGTCACGACCGGGATCAGCCGCGTCACGCCGACCGGTGTGGTCACCGACGACGGGGTCGAGCGGGAGTGCGACACGATCGTGCTCGGCACCGGGTTCGAGGTGTCCGGCAACCTGACCCGGATCGGCATCCTCGGGCGCGAGGGGATCGACCTGGCCGATACCTGGAAGCAGAACGGCATCGGCGCGCACCTGGGCATCACGGTGGCCGGCTACCCGAACCTGTTCCTGCTGGTCGGCCCGAACACCGCCCTCGGGCACTCCTCGATGGTGTTCATGATCGAGGCGCAGGTGCGCTACGTGATGCAGGCACTCGATCTGCTCCGGCGACGAGGCGCGTCGTCGGTCGAAGTACGGGAAGAAGTGCAGGAGCGGTTCGTCACCGAGGTCCAGAGCGAACTCGACGACACCGTCTGGCAGGCGGGCTGCAACAGCTGGTACCTCGACCCCCAGGGCCGCAACTCCACCATCTGGCCCAACTTCACCATCTCCTACTGGAACCAAACCCGCCACCTCAACCCCGCCGACTACGTCCTCACCCACTAGCCGGTGCTCAGGGTCACCCCGGAGTACTGAAGTCGGAGCCACTCAGGGTCGGACTACGACTATGGGTGGAGAAGAAGACTGGCCCTTGGACCGACGTTTTGCCACCCCGGGCGACGGATCCTTGGAATATGAACCTCCTACAGATCCTCAGCACACTCGTCATCGTCGGCGGTGTCGTGATCACCGCCCTGATCGCCATCATCCCGACCGTCGTGGACCGCTGACCCAGACCCACACTCAGCAGCCCTTTAATTGCTCACGGCAAAAACGTGCCCACCGCTGTGGATCGGTGAGCACGGCCTCTGAACAATCAGCCGACGGACAGGTGGCCGAGTAGGTCTTGCCGGGTGAGGACGCCTACCGGCTTGCCGTCGTCGAGGACCATCAGGGCGTCGCGGCCTTCCAGCATTTCGACCGCCTTCGTGACCGACTCGCCCGCGCCGAGTGACGGCAGGGCCGGGTCCATGTGCAGCTCGACGATGTCGGCGAGCCGCGCCTTGCCGGAGTACAGGGCGTCCATCAGCGTCCGCTCCGACACCGATCCGGCCACCTCGGCCGCCATCACCGGCGGTTCCGCGCGCACAACGGGCATCTGCGATACGCCGTACTCGCGCAGGATCTCGACCGCCTCGGCGATCGTCTCGTGCGGGTGCGTGTGCACCAGCGGCGGCAGGCTGCCGTCCTTGCGCGCGAGCACCTCGCCCAGCGTCGCGCCCTGCCGCTCGTGCGCCAGGAACCCGTACTGCGCCAGCCACTCGTCGTTGAACACCTTGGTCAGGTAGCCGCGCCCGCCGTCCGGGAGCAGTACGACGATCACGGCCTCCGGGTCGTCCAGCTCGTGCGCCAGCCGGATCGCCGCCGCAGCCGCCATCCCGGCGGAACCGCCGACCAGCATCGCCTCTTCGCGGGCCAGCCGTCGCGTCACCGCGAACGAGTCCGCGTCGGAGACCTCGATGATCCGGTCGGCGATCGTCCGGTCGTAGGTTTCCGGCCAGAAGTCCTCTCCGACGCCCTCGACCAGGTACGGCCGGCCGCTGCCGCCGGAGTACACCGATCCGACCGGGTCCGCGCCGATGATCTGGACGCGACCGCCGGAGACCTCCTTGAGGTACTTACCGGTGCCGCTGATCGTGCCGCCGGTCCCGACCCCCGCGACGAAGTGGGTGATCTTGCCCTCGGTCTGCTCCCAGAGCTCGGGGCCGGTCGACTCGTAGTGCGAGATCGGGTTGTTCACGTTCGCGTACTGGTTCGGCTTCCAGGCGCCCTCGATCTCGCGGACCAGCCGGTCGGAGACGTTGTAGTACGAGTTCGGGTGCTCCGGCGCGACCGCGGTCGGGCAGACCACGACCTCCGCGCCGTACGCCTTGAGCACGTTGCGCTTGTCCTCGCTGACCTTGTCCGGGCAGACGAAGACACACTTGTACCCCTTGGCCTGGGCAACCATCGCCAGCCCGACGCCGGTGTTGCCGGAGGTCGGCTCGACGATCGTGCCACCCGGCTTGAGCTCGCCGGAGGCCTCGGCCGCCTCGACCATCCGGACGGCGATCCGGTCCTTCACGGACCCGCCCGGGTTGAAGTACTCGACCTTCGCGAGCACCAGCGGCTTGGCGCCGTCAGTGGTCTTCGAAAGCCGCACGAGCGGCGTGTTGCCGACCAGGTCCAGGAGTGAGTTCACGTAGCGCACGTATCTCACTGTATGGGACGGGCGCGTCTGAGCCGAATTTCGCTTGCTTCGGGTTCACAGCATGTAATCCTTGGGGTATGACAAAAGCCCGGGCCGCGAAGAAACTGGCCCAGGCCGCAGCCTTCGGTGGCGGGGGACTCGGACTCATCGGGGCGACGCTGTACGGCGTACTGACCGCGGAAGCGCGGTACGCGAAGCGCGTCATCGGTCCGATGAAGGCTCACCCGACCAAGGGCGATGGCCTGTACGGCCGCTACCCAGGTCATCCGATCACGCTCGCGATGATCGGCGACTCCAGCGCCGCCGGATACGGAACCTCCTCACCCGACGAGACCCCCGGCGTCCTGCTCGCCTGCGGTCTCGCCGAGCTGGCGAAGCGCCCGGTCCGGCTGGTCGACGTCTCCCGCACCGGCGCCAAGTCGGTCGACCTGGCCGGTCAGGTCGACAACGCGCTGTTGGCCGGCCCGCACGTGGCCGCGATCCTGATCGGCGTCAACGACGTGAAGGCCCAGGTGCCGCCGTCCACCTCGGTCCGGCTCCTCGACGCCGCCGTACGACGGCTCCGCGCCGCGAACTGCGAGGTCGTGGTCGGCACCTGCCCGGACCTCGGCGTCGTCCGGCCGATCATGCCGCCGCTGCGGCAGGTGGCCCGCTCGTGGAGCCAGCGCCTGGCCGCGGCCCAGACGATCAGCGTGGTCGAGGCCGGCGGCCGGACGGTGTCGATGGGCTCCCTGCTCAGCGAGGCCTTCCGGACCAACCCGTCGATGTGGGGCGAGGACAACTTCCACCCCTCCGTCACCGGGTACGCCGCAGCCGCGGCCGCGCTGCTGCCCTCAGTGGCCGCCGCGATGGGGATCGGCCCGGAATCGTTCGTCCACCCGGAACCGTTTCGGGGCGAGGCGGTGCTGCCGATCGCGGAGGCCGCAGTACAGGCCGCACGCACTGCCGGTACCGAGGTCGCGGCCGCTCAGGTCGCCGGCCACGAGCGCGGTCCGCGGGGCCGTTGGGCGCAGCTGCGGCATCGCCGCCGGCACCCGAATCCCGAGGTCGAGCGCGTCGAGGAGCCGACGGATTCCACGCCGGACGCCGTACCTGTTGGCAAATAGCGCGTCCGCTGAGCGTTGACTTTCATCAAGAGGGTCTTGTCTGTGGCGTTTTCCTGAGGCACAGTCGATAGCAACGCGATACCCCGATGACGGGAGGCGAAGATGGGCTTGAACCACTCCGAGGAGACGCACCAACGCCTGGTGGAGAAGGTGCCCCGGTGCACCGGACGTGAGATGGATGAGTGGTTCAAACTGATGAACGACGGACCGTCGTTCCTGCGCTTCGACGACAGGGTGAGATGGCTTTCCAGCGAGTACGCCCTCGCTCACGGGCACGCCACAGCCATCGTCCACGAATACGACCTGGTCAAGGCGCAAAGGCGAATGGGCTGACGAGCCGAACAGGAGACTGACTTCTCGCGAAGACCTGCCCTTTCAGGTGGAGGGGCAGGTCTTCGCCGTTCCTGCAGTGTTTGTACGACGAACGCCCATGCCCCCGCCGCCGCTCGCTCCTCCGTCGCTCCCAGCTCTGGGCGCTCCCACCCACCCTTCTGCAACTACCGCTCCTCCGTCGCGCGGGTGCCCGGGCGCGCCTCGTCTCCTACCGAAGGATGCGCGGGGAACTCGACGAGCTTTTCGGGAACGACGAAGGCCCGGCTCCTCCACCTGAAGGGGCCGGGCCTTTGTCAGTTGGCTAGCTTGCTGTTGCTAGGTGCTGGTCAGTCGCCGCCGCGCAGGATTGCGAGGATGCGGAGCAGGTTCCAGTACAGCCAGACCAGGGTGACGGTCAGGCCGAAGGCGGCGCGCCAGGCCTCGTTCTGCGGGGCTCCGGCGCGGACACCCTGCTCGATCATGTCGAAGTCGAGGATCAGGTTGAAGACCGCCAGTCCGGCACCCAGCGCGGCGAACAGCAGACCCATCGGGCCGAAGCCGCCGATACCGGAGTTGTAGCCGAGCAGGCTGGCGATGAAGTTGATCAGGATCACGCCGGCGAAGCCCATCGTGGCGATGATGACCATCTTGGTGAACTTCGGCGTCACCTTGATCGCGAAGTACTTGTACGTCGCCAGCGTGATCGCCGCCGTCACCATCGTGGCCAGGATCGCCTGGACGACCAGGTCGAAGCCACCGAACCGTTCGGCGATGAACTTGCTGCCGATTCCGAGGAACACGCCCTCGGCGGCGGCGTACACCATCACCAGTGCCGGGTTGATCTTGCGCGAGAACGACAGCACCATCGCGATCGCGAACGCCAGCAACGCACCGGCCAGGAACACCGGCGTGACCAGGCGGTCCGGGACCATCTGCCACGCGACCGCCGCGGCCACGATCACGACACCCAGCGTGATGCTGGTCTTGACGATGACGTCGTCCAACGTCATGGGGCGGCTGCCGGCCGGCGCGCCCTGGTACTGCTGGGGCGGAATACCGGGCCCGCCGTACTGGCCGGGCTGACCGTAAGGACCCGGCTGACCGTACGGAGCGGCCCCGGGATAAGCCTGGCCTTGGCCAGGCGCAAATGCACTCGACCGGTTCAGGACCGGGTTACTGCTCTGCATGTCATCCTCCTGATGACCCACTGTCGACCCGCTGTGGGTCGCAAAGCGATACTACGGGCCCACCCTTAACAACGCCTGAGGAACAAACCCTGTTCCCCGGCTAAAACCTCACTCCAGCAAAACCGGTTGCAAAACCCAACCGCTCAGCGGCCCCGCTTCCCGGTCACGGACCACGCTGAGGTAACGCCGACGCGGCCCGGGCCGATACGTTCAGTGAGGGTCGGCAGTACGGGGGCGATCCCAGCTATGTGCGGGGATGGGGATGTTCGAGGTGTATCGGTTACTCGTTGGACGCAGTACTCGACTGGCGCCCGTCCTCCTCCTGGCTGCGGCGACAGGATGTGTGGTCAACAATCCGGCAGTTCAGCCGCCACCCGCGTCTGCACCTACGCCGTCCGCAACCTCCCAGGGCACGACCGCCGGACCAACGCCAGTTCCACCCGTCGGCAGTCAGCCAACCAAGACGGCAAAGAAGCCTCCGCTGTCCGGTCCCGGGATCTACACGTTCAATTTTCAAGGCGCGCGTGGGACTGTCCAGGTGCCCACACCTCGAACCGATACACGCCTGGAACCGTACGGCGACTATCGACGGCTGGCCGGAGCTCCCGTCGTGACCTACTTGATCGCGACGGTCGACAACCAATCGGACGACACGATCAACATGTACAAGGTCGTTGTCGTCACCAACGACGGTCGCCAGATTGAAGCAACCTCCGTGAGCGACTACGTCGACAGGTGGCGTGAAGCCTTTGCGGGTGAAGGTGGCGACAGCGCGAAGTACCTCCGCGGGATCGAACTGTCCAACAAGAGCCAGTTCTACTTGCTGCCTGGCGCGAAGGGCACCGCGATCCTCGCGACAGGTGACCCCATACCCAGCGTCAGCGGGTCTTCGTCTACCCGGCGGGGATGTTCAGCCGTGTGGAAGCGCATCGAACCCGTTAGCTTGATGTTTCCAGTGATGTCCGCCGTCAGCGGCTCCGACAATGTCGGGGTGGGCCCTAGCCTGAGCAAGTGAGTTCTGATCTGGTGCGGCCTGTGGAGCGGGGTTCGGCCGGCGAATAGGACCTCTACGATCGGCGCATGACCGCTACGGACTACAGCGATACCAGTGCCGACCGCGCCGAGCTTGAAGGGATGGTGGAGGCGTTCTTCGGCGCTTTCACCTCCGGGGCGGGTTGCGGCGAGCGGCTCGGCGTACTGCGGGAGTTGTTTCTCCCGGAAGCCGTGATCGTGCGGACCTGTGGCGGCGAGCCGGCGGTCTATGGGGTTGAGGAGTTCATCGCTCCGCGTCAGGTGTTGCTGGAAGGCGGCACGCTGGTCGGGTTCCGCGAATGGGCGGTGGCCGGGCGGACCGAGATCTTCGGCGACATTGCGCACTGGTGGGGCAGCTACGCCAAGGAGGGTGTGCAGAACGGCGTTGCCTTCACGGGTCGCGGAATGAAGACGATGCAGTTCATCCGCAGTACCGACGGCTGGCGCATCTCCGCAGCAGCCTGGGACGACGAACGCCCCGGCCTGACGATCGACGCCTAGTCGAACGGCCCTCTGCTGTTGGACACGTCGTGCTTGAGCACCTGAACATCCACCATCTCGATCCGCTCCGCCGGCGCCGGCGCGATCGCCCGGAAAGCGTCCAGGGAGTCGTGCGAATCCCAATACTCAAAGATATTCACGCGTCCCGGCTCCACGGAATCCGGCGACACCGACAACTCCAGACAGCCGGGATATTCCCGCCCCCGCTCGACAATCTCCCGATGCGCCGCCACAAACCGGTCCCGCACCGCCGGATCGACGTACACCTTGCCTGCCACAATCACGTTCACGCTTGACTCCTTCCGTCACCCCGTACGACGAACCGCCCGGCGTCTCACGGACAGGCTCGAGCGAAACGACGAGCTTCTCACCAGCCTTCGCAGTACGGGTGGCCACTCGAGGCTGGTCAACGTGGTGTCGTGCAGATACACCGGTACGCCGTCGGCGGTCCGGAACTCGTAGAGGCCCGTCCCGCCGCTCGCGACATCGTGCCGGGGATCGTCCGTGACGCCGAGGATCTCGGTCATCTCAGTCGGTCTTGAGGTTCTTGCGACGGGCCAGCCAATCGCGCAGCGCGTAGACGCCGGTGACGATCAGAACGGTCCAGATGTAGGCGTTGGTGAGCATGCGCTCCCAGAACGAACGATCCCCCGCCGAATCCGCGTCGACGATCCGCCAGATGAGCCAGCCGACCCCGTTGCCCACGCCGAAAAGGCCCACCTGGACGAGCCAGAGCCGCCAGCCCCACCCTTCCTCCGAGTAGAAGGAGTTGATATCGAACAGCTGACGGAAAATCCCCACCCGGCCTGTCTGCGCATCGACAGTCGGCTCCTCAGACTGCTGCGGCTGTATCCCCTCCATCCCGCCAGTTTGACAGCCCAGAGGTCCGCTCGTCCCGCGATCCGGTCTGTACGCCTCGTCGCTTACAGTCCCCTGTCATGCAAACCTGCGAATGCGGCGCCGCAGAGGGCTCGCTCGGTCTGTGCATCGACTACTACCATGCGATTCTGGCCGAGGAGCAAGGCGATCCCGAGATGTATCGGCTGCACGCACCGGTTGTCTGTACGTATTTCCTGCAACACCCCGATCGCGCAGCCGGCAAGTACTTGGACGGCCAGTTCCGGCAACTGCAACTACTTCTGGATCGCGGCCTTGACGCACTGTTGAAGGTTGCCTCGCACCAAGTCGCGCGTAACCGAGCGGGTTCCGGCTACAACCCGGCACCGCTCGCGCCCTATCGGCCGTTGCCGCTCAGTGGTCGTCCAACCGGGTTCCGCTCTGGCTTCCCGGACCTCCCCTGTCCAGGCGGCAGCTTCGTGACCAACGGCCACGCGGCGTACGAAGGACTGATCCTGGCGCTGGCCGGCGACACGGTCGCAGCCTGGCTCGAAGTCAGCGACTGATCAACCGGGTCAGATCGCCCCATCTCTATAGGGTGCACAGGTGAATCTCGCGCGTCCGCTGACGACCGAAGTACTGCTCAGGCCGCTCGAACTCAGCGACGCCACCGCGTTCTGTGCAGCGCAGTGGCGCAGCCGCGAGCAACTCGCACCGTGGGAACCGCGCCGCCCACGGGAGTGGTACGAACCGGACTTCCAGACAGCACGCTTCGAGGAGCTTCTCTGCCGGGAGAACACCGTCCCCTGGGTCCTCGTAGCCGGCGACCGCCTGATCGGAACCGCAACCTTGTCGAACATCGTCGGCGGAGCCCTACGCAGCGGCGACCTCGGCTACTGGATCGAGGTCTCGGAAGTAGGCCGCGGCCTAGCCTCGGCGGCCGTCGCAACCGTCTGCGAGATCGCCGACGCCGACCTCCTACTGCACCGAATCGCAGCCAGCACCAACGCCGAGAACACCGCATCCCAACGCGTCCTCACCAAGAACAACTTCGAGCAGTACGGCCTGGCCCGCAACTACCTTCACATCAACAACGCCTGGCGAGACAGCAAGCTCTACCACCGAATCCTCAACAACCGCGCCCCCGGCGAACCACCAGCCCAGTGATCAGGCTCATTGATGCCCCCGGGCATGCAACCCGGTGGGAGAGGCAGTCGTCCTTACGATCGTCAATCCACACGACGAAGGACATAGATGACGAGCCGAAAGCAGCGTGACCAGGAGTTTTCAGACTTCGTCCTGGCTCGGCGGTCGCGGTTGATGGGGGCCGCCTACCTGCTCTGCGGTGATCGGCATGCCGCCGAGGATCTGGTGCAGACGGCGCTCGCCAAGTTGTACGTGGCTTGGCCGAAAATCCACACGAGTGGAGCCGAGGACGCCTACGTCCGCAAGATCTTGGTGCGCACGAACATCGACGCGAGCCGGCGGATGTGGCGGCGTGAGCTGAGCTCGGACGTCGTACCCGACCAGGTGGTGGCCGGGCCTGATCTGGACGGACGGGACGAACTGATCAGCGCGCTGGCGGGGTTGGGCCCGCGACAGCGCCGGATCGTGGTGCTGCGGTTCTGTCTCGACCTCAGCATCGAAGAGGTCGCGGCGGACCTGAAGGTCAGCACCGGCACGGTGAAGAGCCAGACCGCGCGGGCCCTCGATCACCTACGGCGCCGCCTGACCGACCTCCGACTCGACGAACTGACCAAGGAGCGAGCATGAACGAGCAGGACCTGCGGGACCGGATGACCGACACCATCAGCGCTGATCTCGACCAGTTCGTCGATCCCGAGCCGGACCTGGCGCGAGGCCGCAGGCGGCTTCGGCGGCAGCGGGCATTGAGCGGAATCGCTGCAGCCGCGGCTGTCGCGGCGGTGGCAGCCGCGGGCGTCCAGTATCTGCCCACCTCCGCCGGCCAGGATGCAGCGCCGCCTGCGGCTCAGGAACAGACAGACCCAGCCGCCGTTCGAGCGAAGAGTGCCGCACACCTGACCGCCGTACTGCGTAAGCACGTCGACACCAAGGGCGCATACACCGTCGGCAGACCACAGCATGTGATCGTCGGTACGGCGGACTCCAGCAAGCCTGGCGGAATCGGTGAACTGACCGTCACGCAGAACTGGAGGCAGGGAGGCGGTGTCGGCCTGCTGTGGGTATCGGTGGCTCACAAGGAGGACGCGCTGGACCTGACGAAGTGGTGCGGCCCTGGGTTCACCAAGGACCTGATGAGGTTCAGCTGCTATGAGGTGCTCGCGCCCAACGGTCGCTCGATCGTCGGAGGCGAGGCGCAGCCGGTGAAGTCCTCGAAGGGGAAGGCCTATCCGCTCGCGGGATCGCAGGAACCGCTCGACAACCCCACCCACCGTGAACGGATGATTCGCCTGCTCTGGCACGGCACCGACGGCGGGATATTCGTGCGTCACGAACGACCGGACGGACAAGTGGTCATCGTCGCCCTGCTGCGAGTGAAGTCGCTCCACCGGGTGGCAGACGGACTCCCCAAGGGAGTCGCACTACCGGACGTAACACAGGAGGAGCTGGCCGCCGCAGCAACAGACTCGGCAATGTCCCTGCCGAAGTAGGGACCTCTGTGCCCGGGACGGGATTCGAACCCGTATGCCTGTTAAGGCCGCGAGGTTTAAGCTCGCTGCGTCTGCCGTTCCGCCACCCGGGCGTGGGACCAGAGGAGCACCTTACAAGTAGATGCTGGCCACGGACACAGGGTAAGCAGGTCGAGTGCCGCGGGTATGTCCGGACAGGCGATTGAGGTGGGCCGGCCTCGTACGACGATCGTGCGGGCGGGCGGAGGCGGACCCCTATAGTCCTGTCGCATGACTTCGCCGGCGCGCTCGTACGGTTTGACCGGCAGGCGACCGGTCGCGGTCGAGATCGCGTTCTGGATCGCGGTCGTGGTGCCGCTGCTGGCGACAGTGCTCAACGTGGCCGCCTTCGTGGTCGTGAAGAGAGCTGTGGACGACGTGTTCGGCACGACGGGCGGGGACGCTCAGGCGTCGATGGTCGAACTCCGTGACAAGGTGAACGGGCCCCTGCTCGGCTTGTTCATCTTCTCTACGGTCCGAGACCTGCTCCTGAGCGGCCTCTGGATCCTGCTCGGCCTCAAGATGCGCAGCGGCCGGCACTGGGCGCGGATCACGCTGACGGTGTTCGCCTCCCTGTGGGCCCTGTCCAGCCTCGTCGCGCTGACCCGGGGCGACACCCACGGCTTCACGACCGCGGACGTACCCCCATTCTTCGAGTTCCCGAGTTCGTACTTCGTACTGGACTACGCGCGAAGCTCCCTGGATCTGCTCGCGATGGCGGCATTCATCTCGCTGGTCTTCCTGAGGCGGTCCAACCGGTATTTCACGGCCCTGCGCCCACCTGCCTGAGGCGGGTGCCTACAGGTAGACCTTTCGGGGGTAGATGGCGTGGGCGCCTGCCACGCGGTCCAGGAAGAGGGCGCCGGCGCAGTGGTCGATTTCGTGCTGGATGGCGCGGGCTTCGAAGGCATCAGTGGTCAGGGTGACCTCGTCCGTCGTGCCGGGCAACGCCCCCGTCACCGTCAACCGGGTCGCGCGCTTCACGTCCCCGGTGAGGTCCGGCACGGACATGCAACCCTCGCGGGCCTTCTCCTGGCGCGTCGCCTCCACGATGACGGCGTTGCACAACACGAAGACGCCGTGGCAGGTGCGGGTCTTCGGGTGGCCGGTCACGTCTAAAGCGAACATCTGGGCCGCCACCCCCACCTGAGGCGCCGCCAGCCCCACGCACCCCGGCGACACCCGCATCGTCGCCACCAGATCCGCCGCCAGTGCGACCATCACCGGGTCCAGCGGGTCCACCGCAGCGCCCTCGGTGGCAAGCACAGGATGAGGCGCTCGGACCACCTCCAGGACGTCGCCCACCAGGCCCAGCTGCGCTGGACTCCAGCTGGCGAGGGTTTGGTTGGGGTGCGCGGCCGGTGAGCTCACAGATCGTCGCTCTCGGCCGGGCGCAGGGTGACGCCGACACCGAGTTCGTCGGCGGTGATCTCCAGAGCGCGCTGCAGCATGCCCAGCTCGGCCGTCGCCGGGATCTCCACCTCGGCCGTCAGCACGTACAGGGAGCCGCTCAGCCGGGTCGTCTGGTCGGTGATCGTGCCGCCGACGCTGGCGATCATCCGGGTCACCGCGGAGACGATGCCGGGCCGGTCGGCGCCGTGCACGCTCAGCAGGTACGGCGCGCCGATGGGCGCGTGGGCGTGTTCGGGACCGATCTCGCGGACGGTGATGACCAGTTCTCCGCGTAGCGGCTCGAGCGCCTCGCGGACCTCGGCCAGCGGGCCGGTGCAGACGATCATCATCGCGAAATGGCCGCGGAGCAGCGTCATCGTGGAGTCTTCGAGGTTGACGCCGGTCTGCGCCAGCGCCTCGGTGACGTCGGCGATGATGCCCGGGCGATCCGGGCCGATGACGGTGACTGCGAGCTGACTCATGGGCGAAAACCTACCCGGACCAAAGTCTCGACCCGCCACGACTTCGGTATCCGGACAGCGCCAACCGGCCCCGGAGGCGCCGAAGTCTGGTTATCTTCGACCTCATGGTCGGTTCCGAAGGGCCTCGACGCAGCGCCCGGGACTGGGCGGTCGACAGCCTCAGCTTCCTCGTCGGCGTCTTCGGCGGCTTCGTCCTGTACGACGACGGCAAGTCCGACCCGATCGCGAGCTGGTTGCTCGCGCTCGACTTCTGGGCCGGGATGGCGCTGTGCCTGACGCTCTGGTTCCGGCGCCGGTGGCCGGTGCAACTGGCGCTGGTCGGGGCGCTCCTGGGGACGTTCTCGGACACCGCCGGGATCGCCACCCTGCTGCTGATCCTCACGGTGGCCATCTACCGGCCGTTCCGGACCACCCTGGCAATTTTCTTCGTCAACGCGATCAGCCTGGCTATCTACATCGAGGTCCGGGAGAAGACCGACTCACCGCAGACGGTAGCCATCTGGGTGTTCCTCATCTACGCGACTCTCGCGGGCTGGGGGCTGTACCTCCGCTCCCGCCGGCAACTCCTGCAGACCCTCCGCGACCGCGCCGACCGGGCCGAGGCGGTGGCCCGCTTGCAGGCGCAGCAGGCCCAGATGAGGGCCCGTGAGGAGATCGCCCGCGAGATGCACGACGTACTCGGGCACCGGCTCTCCCTGCTCAGCGTCCACGCGGGTGCCCTGGCCTACCGCCCGGACGCGACATCGCAGGAGGTCGCCGGCGCCGCGGAGACCATCCGGGCCAGCGCACACCAAGCCCTCCAGGACCTCCGCGAGGTGATCGGCGTACTCCGCGCGCCGGTCGGTGAACTCCCCCAGCCGACGTTCGCGGATCTGCCCGTTCTGGTCGAGGATTCCCGCCAGGCCGGCGTACCGGTCGAGCTGACTTTCGATGCCCCAGGCAACCCTCCCGACCATGTCGGGCGGACGGCGTACCGGATCGTCCAGGAAGGTCTGACCAATGCACTCAAGCACGCTCCGGGCCAGGCGGTGCGGATCCAGGTGATCGGTGCACCAGGCAACGGACTGACCGTCGAAGTGACGAATCCCGCGCCCAGCAAGCGATTCGGCGACGGTCAGGGTCTGCTCGGCCTGACCGAGCGCGCGCAGCTGGTCGACGGCCGGCTCGAACACGGCCGGACCCCCGACGGCGAGTTCCGCCTCGCCGCCTGGTTACCGTGGCCGGCATGACCATTCGGGTGTTGATCGTGGACGACGATCCGTTGCTGCGGGCCGGGCTGCAGCTGATGCTCGGTGGTGCGCCCGACATCCGGGTGGTCGGCGAGGCGGGCGACGGCAGCGGCGTACAGAGCCTGATCGACAGGCTGTCCCCCGATGTCGTGCTGATGGACATCCGGATGCCCGGGATGGACGGCCTGACCGCCACCGAGGCGGTACGCCGGCGGCCCAAAGCGCCCGAGGTCGTCATCCTGACCACCTTCGACGCCGACGAGCACGTACTCCGCGCGCTCCGCGCGGGCGCCGCGGGCTTCATCCTCAAGGACACCCCACCGGCGGAGATCGTCGAGTCGGTACGCCGCGTCGCCAGCGGCCAGCCGGTGTTGTCGCCGGTCGTCACCAAACGGCTGATCAACCGGGTCGCCGCCTCCGGCCAGGACCAGCGCAAACTCAAGGCCGTCAACCGCCTCAAGGACCTGAACGACCGCGAACGCGACATTGCCGTGGCCGTCGGCGAGGGCAAGTCGAACGCCGAGATCAGCGCGACGCTCTACCTCAGCATCCCGACGGTGAAGACACACGTCTCCCGCATCCTGACCAAGCTGGACCTGAACAACCGCGTCCAGATCGCCCTGCTCGTCCACGACGCCGGCCTCCTCGACGAGAGCCGCTGATGGGAGACGACACGCGCTGATGGGAGCAGCCCCCGACTGAGGGGCCGCTCCCATCGACTACCGAGCAGAGAGCTCTAGCTGCCGGTGGCCCTGCGGAACTCGTCGTTCGGGGTCTGCAGGCTGCCCAGGCTGGTGACCTCGCGGCGGAAGAACAGCGCGAGGGTCCAGTCCAGGATGACCCGGGCCTTGCGGTTGAAGGTGGGGACACGGGACACGTGGTACGTCCGGTGCAGGAACCAGGCCGGCCAGCCCTTGACCTTCACGCCGTACAGCTGCGCGACGCCCTTGTGCAGGCCGAGGCTCGCCACCGAGCCGACGTACTTGTGCTTGTAGTCCTGCGGCTGCTGACCGTCGACCACGCGGAGGATGTTCGCCGCGAGGCGGCCGGCCTGCCGTACTGCGTGCTGCGCGTTCGGTGCGCAGTACACGCCGGGCTCCGCCGTCAGGTCCGGTACGGCGGCGTTGTCGCCGGCGGACCAGGCGTCGTCGACACCCTCGATCCGCAGGTTGGCCAGGCACTTGACCCGGCCTCGCTCGTCCAGCGGGAAGCCGGTCGCGGCGAGCGCCGGGTTGGCCTTCACACCGGCTGTCCAGACGATCGTGTCGGAGTCGAACTCCTCCCCGTCGCTGAGCACGACGTGGCCCTTCTCGCAGGACTCCAGCCGGGTCTCCAGCTTGATGTCCATGTTGCGCTTGCGCAGCTGCTCGACGGTGTACTGGCCGAGCTCCGGGCCGACCTCGGGCAGGATCCGGTTGGTCGCCTCGACGAGCACCCAGCGCATGTCCTCGGGCTTGATGTTGTCGTAGTACCGGGTGGCGTAGCGGGCCATGTCCTCGAGCTCGGCGAACGCCTCGATGCCTGCGTATCCGCCACCGACGAAGACGAAGGTGAGCGCGGACTTGCGCAGCGCCGGGTCGGGCTGCGAGGACGCGACGTCGAGCCGGTCCAGCACCTTGTTGCGCAGCGCGATCGCTTCCTCGACGTTCTTGAACCCGGTGGCCTCCTCGGCCAGCCCCGGGATCGGCAGCGTCCGGGCGATCGAGCCGATCGCGATCACGACCTGGTCGTAGGCGAGCTCGTAGTCCGGGCCCTCCTCGGGCATCACCTTGGCGACCTTGCGGTCGTGGTCGATCCCGGTCACCCGGCCGGTGACCACCCGGCAGCCCTTGAGGGTCTTGCGCAGCGGCACCACGACGTGCCGCGGCTCCACCGAACCGGCCGCCGCTTCGGGCAGGAACGGCTGGTAGGTCATCACCGAGCGGGGGTCGACCACGGTGACCCGGATCTTGCCCCGGCGGGCGGCCTTACGCAGGCCGTAGGCGGTGTACATCCCGACGTAACCGCCTCCGACGACGAGGATGTGCGGTACCTGGGCTGCCATTGCTTCACTCTCCCTGAGTGGTGCTCCAACTTCATGTCCGCTTCAGCATAACGCGCTCGTGAAAACTTTCACAAACCCTCTGCCGAGTGATCTCAACCACCGGAAGTCCCTCGTTCGGGGGACCAACGTCCCCTATCCTGCGTCCTGCCCCGTACCCAGTCCTAGCGATAACCCATTACAGAGCGGCGATGGTTTTGGCTCGGGTCAGGACGGCGTCGAGCATGGCTTCGGTGAGTTTGCCGGTGAAGGTGTTCTGCTGGCTGGGGTGGAAGCAGCCCAGGACGGTGACTTCGCCGTACGGGCCCGGTACGGCGTACTCGACCGCGTGGCCGAAGGTGGGGCGAGGTCGCGGGACCTGGCCGCCGACCGCCTGCAGCGCGTTGAGCAGGACGTCGAAGCCGAATTTGCCGAGGCAGACGATCGCCCGGGTGGACGGCAGGACCAGCTTCAGCTCGGCGTGGAACCAAGGTGCGCAGGTGTCGCGCTCCAGCGGTGTCGGCTTGTTGGCGGGTGGGGCGCAGCGGACCGCGGCCATCATCCGGGCGCCGAGGAGGTGGAGGCCGTCGCCGGCGTGCTCGCTGGTCGGCTGAGACGCCAGGCCGACCCGATAGAGCGACGCGAACAGCCAGTCGCCCGAGCGGTCGCCGGTGAAGACGCGACCGGTCCGGTTGCCGCCGTTCGCGGCCGGCGCGAGGCCTGCGATCAGCACGCGAGGCTCGGCCGCACCCCACCCTGCGATCGGTCGACCCCAGTAAGGCTGGTCGGCAAAGGACTTTCGCTTGCTCAAGGCAACGTCTTCACGCCACTCGACCAACCGCGGACAGGCGCGGCAAACGGACACTCGCGCGTCGATCTCCGCGAGGTCGTCGGCCTGCGCGAGCTCGACGACTTCCCCCGCATCGTGAGCCACCGGCGTACTGCGCGCCGCCGGATCCTCCGGCCAGCCCGTGCCCGGCGGCACCGGACTTTCGTACAGCTCCCCGGTCAGCGGATGCGGCAATCGCATGCCCGCAGTCTACGGCCGGCTGTCGTACCGCAAGCGGGCTTCATCGACCTCGCCGAGGTGGCGGTCCGACCACGCGTTCAAGGCCTGGAAGACGGGCGACAAAGTGCGGCCGAGCTCAGTCGTCTCGTACTCGACCCGCGGCGGCATCTCGGAGTAGTAGGTCCGCTCGATCAGTCCGTCCCGCTCGAGCTGACGCAGCCGCTGCGTCAGCACCTTCGGACTGACCGCCGGCAACTGCTGCTGAAGCTCCGTGAACCGCATTCGTCCTTCATAGGTCAGCACCCACAGCACATGCGCCGTCCAGCGCCCGAAGACCAGGTCGACAACCGGCGCGATCGGGCAGGGATCCTCGGTCATCACGTTACTTTCTGCTTGGTAACTGCTTTCTCAACGATAGTAACGTGAATTCCATGAATCTGACTTCGCGCTCCGGACCGCCACCCAGGACAGGACCGGCGATACCGCACCAGCAGCTGGACCAGATCTCGCCCGTCGAGCTGCAGGAAGAACTCTGGTCCCGGATGACGACTCTGGCCGGCACCACGACCGGGCCGAGCGGCATCTCCTTCCCCGACACCCGCGCGCTGCATCTACGCCAGGATCTCGCCCGGCCGAGCAGCGAGGCGTTCCTGATCGGCACCGAGTTCGCCCACCTGCACGGACCGGCTGACGGCAGCCTGCACGCCTGCCTCCCGTACGACGTTGCCGCCGAGGTGATCGGGCACGGGTGGGGCGAGCTCCACCCGATGGCGCGGGACGGCCTCAGACCGCCGACTCTGGTCATGCTGTTCGGCCCCCGCGACGCCACCGAACTGGAGACCATCTGGCAACTCGTCCAGCTCAGCCACACCTTCGCGACCCAGTAATTGACTGGTCACCTCCTGGCCCAGGCGGGAAGGATGTCGTGGATGGACGCTGAGGTGGCAGCCAATCGGGTGGCGTGGGAGACCGCGTCGCGGAAGCACGTGGACGAGTACGACGAGCTTCTGGCGGAGGCCGGGCAGCTGGAGTCGTTGCGGCCGTGGGAGTTGGAGTTGCTCGGGCCGTCGCTCGCTGAGGCGCCGATGGTGGTGCATCTGCAGAGTGGGCACGGGCTCGACGACGTCGACCTGCTCGCTAAGGGCGCGCGGAAGGTGGTCGGGGTCGACTACAGCTCGACGGCGGCCACGGCGGCCCAGCGGAGGGCCCGTGAGCTGGGGGTCGGAGTCCAGTACGTCGTGGCGGAGGTGCCGACCGTGCCGCTTCGGGACGGGTGCGCGGACCTGGTCTACACGGGCAAAGGCGCGCTCATCTGGATGCGGGATATCCAGGCCTGGGCCACGGAGGTCGCGAGGCTCCTCAAGCCGGCCGGCCGGCTCTACGTGTACGAGGCGCACCCGGCCGTTCCGTTGTGGTCCTGGGACGAGGACAGCCCAAGGATCCGGGCTGACCGCAGCTACTTCGCGAAGTCGCACGTCAACGACAGCTTCCCGGCGAACGGCGCTCAGGAGTGGCAGTGGTCGCTGGGCGACATCGTCACCGCGTGCGTCCGAGCAGGCCTCGAGATCGAAGCGCTGGAAGAGTACGCCGAACCGTTCTGGCGGCCGTCCGACGGACACCGGGCAGCCGCCTGGGAGGGCCGACTACCCAACAGCTTCTCGCTACTCGCCCGCCGCAAGGGCTAGCGCTACCCCGTCGAGGATGTCGTGCTCCGAGACCAGTACTTCGTCGTACGCCAGCCCGTCGGCGACCCGGTCATGCAACCGCTGCAGAATCAGCGCGCCGGCTCCGATCACGTCCACCCGCCCAGGATGAATAGCCGGTACTACGGAACGCTCGGCGCGAGTCGACCCCATCAACCACGAAGTCGTGTCCAGCAAGAGTGGCGCCGGTATCCGGGCATGGTGAATGACACCGGGGTCGTACTCGGTCAGTTGAAGCGCGACCGCGGCCACCGTCGTCACCGTCCCGGCCACCCCGATCAAACACCGCACCTCCGACAACGGCACCGTGGTCGCCTCGAGTAACGCGTCCACGTCCTTCGTCGCGGCCCGCATCTCCTCGATCGACGCCGGATCCGAGTGCAGATGCCGCTCGGTCATCCGCACCGACCCCATGTCGAGCGACTCGGCAGCCAGTACTCCGCCGGCGTCGCCGAGCACCAGCTCGGTCGACCCGCCGCCGATGTCGGCGACCAGATACGGACCGGGCACCTCGAGCGCGGCCAGCCCGCTCGTCGCACCGCGGAAGCTCAGCGACGCCTCCTCGGCACCCGAGATGATGTCCGGCTCGACCCCGAGCCGCTCGGACACACCCGCGAAGAACTCGTCCCGGTTGCTCACGTCTCGCGCGGCCGACGTCGCAACGAACCTCAACCGCTCCACACCGGCCGCCCGCACGATCCCGGCGTACTCCGCACAGGCCTCGAAGGTGCGTGCCAGCGCTTCGGGAGCGAACGCCCCGGTCGAGTCGACACCCTGCCCCAACCGGACGATCCGCATCTGCCGATCGACCTCGGTCAGCACCCCATCGGCATAGTCCGCAATCAGCAGCCGGATCGAGTTGGTCCCACAATCGACCGCAGCCACCCGCACCGACGCGACAGACTCAACCCCACCCCCGAGCGCATACCCCTCAGCGCCCACGCCAGACACAGCGATGTCAGGCGTGCCACCGTCCTCGCCGCGGACCTCAGCGTCTGGGTGGCCGGACGCTGCGATGTCTGGCTTGCCAGCGTCGTGAGGGTGGGCGTCGGGGGTGTTAGACACAGGGTCCTCGCCGACCCCAGTCGGGCAGCATCGCCAAGGCCTCGTCGCCCAGCGGGTTCACGCCGGGACCTGCGGCCAGCGAGTGACCGACCAGGACATGCAGGCACTTCACCCGCGTCGGCATCCCGCCGGCGCTGATGCCCTCAACCTCCGGTACGTCGCCCAGCGCCTTGCGCCGGCGCAGATAGTCCTCGTGCGCGGCGCGATAGCGGGCAGCGAGGTCCTCGTCCTCGCCCAGCCGCTCCGTCATCTCCTTCATCACGCCCTCCGCCTCGAGCCGGCCGATCGCCGAGGCGAGTCGCGGGCAGGTGACGTAGTACGTGGTGGGGAACGGGGTGCCGTCGGGCAGCCGGGGTTCGGTTTCGGCGACGTCGGGCAGGCCGCAGCTGCAGCGGTGCGCGATCGAGCGGATCCCGCGGGCCGGGCGGCCGAGCTGCTCGCTGACGGCCGTGGCGTCCTTGGACGCCCCGGTCTCGGGGGTGACGCTCACCTGCTGCCCTTCGGTGGTGCGGTCAGAACTGGTTTGGGGGTCGGCTTCGGAGTGGCCGGTTTCACCGGCTCCGGCGGCTTGCCCGCGCCTTCGACGCTCCCCCACAGCTTGGTGTACCAGGTCGGCTTCTCCGGGTCGTCGGCCTGCGGATCGGCCGGTCCGGCCGGCTCGGGCGGGGCGCCGATCGGCTTGCCGTCCGCGCCGATCACCCGGTAGCCGATCTCGCCCGGCATCACCCAGCCGAGCCGTTGCCGCGCCTGCGCCTTGACGTAGGCGTCGTCGTTCCAGCGCTGGACCTCGTCGCCCAGCTGGTCGACCCGCTTCTCCCGGTCGCGGATCTCCTGCTGCAGCGCGCTGATCTGCTGGTGCTGGTCGAACCAGACCCGCAGGCTCTGCGCGTACGAGACGATCAGCGCACCGAGCACGAGCAGCACGACGGCTGCCCGGCCGGTGAGGTTGCGAGAGCCCCGGGTCCGGGGTGGCCGGGCCGGGGCACTCGTCGTCCGGCGTTTCGGCTGGTTGCCGTCCCGGCGGGCAGGTGGGCGTGACGGAGTACGACTCGTCGGTCGCGAGCCTGGGCGCGCACCTGGATCCCGGCGGGAGGACATCTCAGCAGCTTACGTCGGTCAGCCCTTGAAACGAGGGAAGGCCGAGCGGCCGGCGTACCGGGCCGCGTCGTCGAGCTCCTCCTCGATCCGGAGCAGCTGGTTGTACTTCGCGGTGCGGTCGGACCGGGCCGGTGCGCCGGACTTGATCTGGCCGCAGTTGGTCGCCACCGCGAGGTCGGCGATCGTGGTGTCCTCGGTCTCGCCGGAGCGGTGGCTCATCATGCAGGTGAAGCCGCTGCGGTGGGCCAGGTCCACGGCGTCCAGCGTCTCGGTCAGCGAGCCGATCTGGTTCACCTTGACCAGCAGCGAGTTCGCCGCCTTCTCGGTGATACCGCGCTGCAGCCGCTCGACGTTGGTGACGAACAGGTCGTCGCCGACGATCTGGATCTTGTCGCCGAGCTGGGAGCTGAGGCTGATCCAGCCGGCCCAGTCCTCCTCGTTCAGCGGGTCCTCGATCGACACGATCGGGTACGACGCGACCAGATCGGTGTAGTACGCGATCATCTCGTCGGCCGACTTCTTGCCACCCTCGAAGGCGTACACGCCGTCGGTGTGGAACTCGCTCGCGGCCACGTCCATGGCCAGCGCGATGTCCTTGCCCGGCTGCAGGCCGGCCCGCTCGATCGCGACCAGGATCAGGTCCAGCGCGTCGCGGTTGCTCGGCAGGTTCGGCGCGAAGCCGCCCTCGTCGCCGAGGCCGGTGGACAGGCCCTTCTCCTTCAGCACGGCCTTCAGCGCGTGGTAGACGCCGGCGCCCTGCATGACGGCCTCGGAGTAGGTCGCCGCACCGATCGGGGCGATCATGAACTCCTGCACGTCGACGTTGCTGTCCGCGTGCGAACCGCCGTTGAGGATGTTCATCATCGGCACCGGGAGCACGTGCGCGTTCGGGCCGCCGACGTAGCGGTACAGGTCCAGACCGGCGCTCTCGGCAGCGGCCTTGGCGACCGCCAGGCTGACGCCGAGGATGGCGTTCGCGCCCAGCTTGGACTTGTTCGGCGTACCGTCCAGGTCGAGCATGGCCTGGTCGATCAGCCGCTGCTCGTGGACGTCGTAGCCGACGATCTCCTTGTCGATGTCCTCCAGAATGGCCGTGACGGCCTTCTGGACACCCTTGCCGCCGTACCGGGACTTGTCCCCGTCACGCAGCTCGACGGCCTCGAACTGGCCGGTGGAAGCGCCCGACGGCACTGCCGCCCGGGCTACGGTGTCGTCGTCGAGGAGAACCTCGACCTCGACAGTGGGGTTACCGCGCGAGTCAAGAATCTCGCGGGCGCCGACGGCCTCGATGGTGGCCACATCTACTCCCTTGTTCACACCTGATGTCACCCCGAGCCTAGCGGCCAGACCAGCCACCCCAGTGGACCGCGTCCGCCTTCAGGACTTGGGAGATCGCCACGGCAGGCACCGAGCGGACCAGGAGAACGCCGTTGGGGGCTTCGAAAACGGGCTGTCCGAGTCGCGCCGGGTCGATGCCGAGGAGCACCTCGACCCTGGATCGCCTGCCTACAGGGCTGTTCTGGGTTGGTGCGAGGTGTACGTGGGTGCGGCGGCCGGGGTGCAGGCCGGCGGCCAGGATGAAGTCGAGGGCTGCCAGGTTGGTGCCGTGCCACAGGAGTTCGGTGGGGGTTACCTGTTGCCAGCTGTTCTCCAAAGCTTCACGGGTGACTGGCATTCCTTCGACGGAATGGCCTTGGCAGGCTCGGATCCGGTCGCCGTCCACCTGCAGGCGCGCCTTGTCGTTGTGCTCGACGGCGGCCGCGAGCGCAGTACGGTCCATTTGCAGGAGTTCGCAGACGTCTTCGATCAGGGCCCAGCCGTCGGCGGTCATCGCGAGGCCGCGCACGCCCGCGGTGTGTCTGAGCAGCCGGGACAGCTGCCGGCTCGCCTGGCT
This sequence comes from Kribbella sp. NPDC023855, assembly GCF_040639475.1. NCBI lineage: Bacteria > Bacillati > Actinomycetota > Actinomycetes > Propionibacteriales > Kribbellaceae > Kribbella > Kribbella sp. NPDC023855. The sequence continues at coordinate 15,955 of NZ_JBFAAA010000010.1, read as the reverse complement.
CACGAGACGTAGCGTGTCAGCAAGGTCCGCAGCGTGTCGAGACGGTCGTCGGCCGGGCGGTTGCGACGGGTGACCAGGTAGTAACGGATCTGCGGGAGGTCCTTGATCGGGATCGTGCGCACCGCGGCCGGAGTACGGACGAAGCCGTTGACCACCGCGGGCGCGATGCCCATCCGGACGAAGTGGACCAGGAGAACCCAACCTTCGGCCTCCACCGCGACGGACCAGTCGACGCCAGCGTCCAGCAGGCTGCGCTCGAGCTGCTGTCGATGCGGACGGGTCTTCGGCGGTACGACGAGCGCCTCGCCCTGGAGATCCTTCAACCGCACCGTACGCCGGTCCGCCAGCCGGTGATCAGGGCGAACCGCGAGCACCTGCGGGTACTGCGTCAGCAACTCGCAGTCGAGATCCTCCGGCGGAATCGTGAGGGCGGTGACGCCGACATCAGCCGTGCCGTCCCGTACTGCGGCGAGCGTGGCGTCCGAGTCGGTCGTCATCAGGCGCAGCCCGAGCTTGCGGCCGAGGTACCGCCGGAGGACATCGCCGATGACGTAGGGTACGCCCCGGAGCCGGCCGCGAGGACGAGCGGCCTGGGCGGCAGGACGTCGAGCGAGTCGAGGAACGCGGCGGCGCGCGACCTGGTGTCGTTGGCGAAAGCAGCAAGCTGGTCGCCGGTTGCGGTGAGCAACAGGTTGCGGCCCTGCTTCTCGTACAGCTGCTTGCCCAGCGTCTGCTCGAGCTTGCGGATCCTGGCATGCAACGCGGGCTGGCTGACGTGCAGCTCGCCGGCCGCGTGGGTGAAGTTGCGGTGCTTGGCGAAGACCGCGAACGCCTCCAGGTCCTCGGCGACCAGGCGATCCAGAATCATCACTTCAAACTATAGCTCTCAGGTCGCTTAATAGTTCTGTCGACATAGTCCGCGGCGGCACGATCGTGACATGAACAGATTGGGAATCGACATCGGCCGGGTGATCATCGACAGCCCGCCGGGCCAGGACACTGCCTTCTTCGGTGCCGACGAGGCCGCCGTACTACGCACTCCCGGCGTACCGGGCGCTTTCGAGGCGATCACCCGCTTGGTGGAACTCTTCGACGGCCAGGCCTGGCTCGTCTCCAAGTGCGGCCCACGAATCCAGCAACGCTCACTGAACTGGCTACGCCATCACGACTTCTTCCAGCGGACCGGCATCCCCGAAGCCAACGTCCGCTTCTGCCTCCGCCGCCCCGACAAGGCAATCCACTGCGCGGAGCTAGCCATCACCCACTTCATCGACGACAAACCCGACGTCCACCAAGCCCTGACCGGCCTGGTCCCCCACCGCTACCTCTTCGGCCCCCAACGCCCAATACCAACCACCCTGACCCACACCCCCGACTGGCCCTCCGCAGAAGCAGCCATCACCGCCGACCTCAGACTTCCGACGACGGGTCGCGCGGGCTAGCTGGATTCGGTGGTGCGGATTTGGGTGGCGAGGTGGTGGGTGGTGGTGCGGAGGGCTTGTTCGGGGTCTACGCCTAGGGCGCGGGCCTGGCGGACCAGGTCCAGGAGGGCGGTGCCGATGCGGGTGGCGTCGTCGGTTGCTTCTACCGCTGGGAGGTCGGCGGGGAGGACCTTGGCGGCTCGTCCCAGGACCTTGTCGGCCAGGGCCAGGGCTGGGAGGGCGAGCGGGATGCCTTCCAGGACTGAGGTGCGTTGCTTTTCGGTGGCCTTGATGGATTCCCAGTTGGCCTCGACCGCGGCCGCGTCGGCCACGGTGACGTCGGCGAAGACGTGCGGGTGGCGGCGGATCAGCTTCTCGACCAGGTCGCCGGCCACGTCGTCGATGGAGAAGCCGTCGTCGTCGGGGTCGATCTCCTCCGCGATACGGGAGTGGAAGATGGCCTGGAAGAGCAGATCGCCGAGCTCCTCGCGCAGGTGTACGTAGTCGCCCGAGTCGATCGCCTCGAGCGTCTCGTAGGTCTCCTCCAGCAGGTACTTCGCCAGGCTCTCGTGCGTCTGCTCCTGGTCCCACGGGCAGACCCGCCGGAGCCGGTCCATCACCCGGACCAGGTCGATCAGGCGAGCCCCCGGTACGTCGTACGAGCCGTGCACGATCTCGACCTCGTACTCCGGTCGCGGATCGCGGCTGAGCTCGTCGGCGATCACCCGCAACAACGCGGGCTCGCCGTCCTCACCGACCAGCCAGGCGACGTCCGAACCCTCCGACGCCGCACTCGTCAGCCAGGCCCACTGCTCGTCGACGGAGCCGACGATCTGCTGCAGGACCAGTCCGGACCCGATCAGCGCCTGGACGTCGGGCCGCTCCGGCCCGGCCGAGGCGCCGATCTGGTCGGCGTCGGTGAAGACCTGCCAGCCGGCCCGGGTCAGCAACCCGGGCGCGACCCGTGGACTGGTGAGGACGACCTTGATCGAGCCCGGCAAGGATCAGCCCTGCGGCTCGGCCGGCGGCTGCTCGGGCTGCTGTTGCTGCTGCTGCGGGTCAGGCTTCTGCGCCGCCTTGGACTGCTCGGACAGGTTCGACAGCGAGCCCGAACCCTCCTTGAGTTGCGTGCCGTCCCAGCTGCCGTAGCGCGGGGCGATGTCGACCTTGATGCTCTTCGCCGCCTCCTCGACCATCCGGGCACCCGCGGCGCTCTGCTGCTGCGCGTTGGGGTCGGTGACCACGCCGCTGCCGCCGGCGAGCTTGATCTGGCCGACCACCGCCCGTGCCGCCGCCCGGAGGAAGTCGGTGGTGACCGGGTTCGCCGCGAACTTCGGGTAGAGCGACTGGTCCACGACGACCTTCATGGCCGGCGCGATCTCGGCGTCGCTGACCTTGATCGAGCGCTGGTCCAGCACCTGGGCGGCCAGTTCGTTGCTGATCAGGATCTTCAGCACGGCCGCCGGGGCGATCTGCTGCTCGTTGCCGAGCGCGCTCTGGATCGCGGTGGTGCTCTTGTCCAGGTCGCCGACGCTGATCTCCTTGTCGCCGATCCTCGCCGCCGCGCCCGGGTAGGTGCCCGCCGCGCAACCGCCGAGCAGCAGGACCGAGGCCAGCGCCAGGCCACCTACCCGCAGCTTGGCCGCCCGAAGCCGTCGCGAAGTGCTCACCGAATCTCCTCGCATCTTCCAGTTCTTGGTCATACCGACGCGCCGACCGGTTCGGCGATCACGTCGTCGATCAGTCTGGTGCACCACTGCAGCAGCTCCTGGTCACGAAGCGGCTGACCGGCGACCGGCCGGGTGGCAGGTCTCGGCACCAGGATCGTACGCAGTTGCGGCTTGACCAGACTCTTCGGGTACAGCCTGTTGAGCCGCAGTACCTTCGAATCGGGCAGCTCGACCGGTCCGAACCTGATCAGATTGCCTTGCAGAGTGACGTCGTGCAGCCCGGCCCGGCGGGCGTGGTTGCGGAACTTCGCCACCTCGATCAGGTTCAGCACCGGCTGCGGGATGTCGCCGTACCGGTCGTGCAGTTCCTCGACCAGCTCCGCGATGCCGTCCTCGTCCCGTACTGCTGCCAGCCGCTGGTACATCTCCAGCCGCAGGCGCTGCGACGGCACGTAGTCGTGCGGCAGGTGCGCGTCGATCGGCAGCTCGATCTTGACCTCGGGCTCGTCGGCCTGGGTGTCGCCCCGGTACTCCGCGACCGCCTCGCCGACCAGCCGGACGTACAGATCGAACCCGACATCCGCGATGTGCCCGGACTGCTCGCCGCCGAGCAGGTTGCCGGCGCCGCGGATCTCGAGGTCCTTCATCGCGACCTGCATACCGGCGCCCAGGTCGGCGTGCTGCGCGATGGTGGCCAGCCGGTCGTGCGCCGTCTCGGTCAGCGGCTTCTCCGGCGGGAAGAAGAAGTACGCGTAGGCCCGCTCCCGGCCGCGGCCGACCCGGCCCCGCAGCTGGTGCAGCTGGGACAGGCCGAGCAGGTCGGCACGCTCGACGATCAGCGTGTTCGCGTTCGAGATGTCGATCCCGGACTCGACGATCGTCGTACAGACGATGACGTCGGACTCCTTCTCCCAGAAGCCCTGGATGACCTGCTCGAGCTGGTGCTCCGGCATCTGCCCGTGGGCGACGCTGACCCGGGCTTCCGGCACCAGCTGGCGGATCCGGGCGGCCGCCTTCTCGATCGTGTTCACCCGGTTGTGGACGAAGAAGACCTGACCCTCGCGAAGCAGCTCGCGCCGGATCGCGGCGGTCACCTGACCTTCTTCGTAGGCACCGACGAAGGTCAGTACCGGGTGCCGCTCCTCCGGCGGAGTCGCGATCGTGGACATCTCGCGGATGCCGGTGATCGACATCTCCAGCGTGCGCGGGATCGGCGTCGCGGACATCGTCAGCACGTCGACCGCGGTCCGGAGCTGCTTGAGCTGCTCCTTGTGCTCGACCCCGAAGCGCTGCTCCTCGTCCACCACGACCAGGCCGAGATCCTTGAACTGGACCTCCCCGCCGAGCAGGCGGTGCGTCCCGATCACCACGTCCACCGAGCCGTCGGCCAGCCCGTCGAGAGTCGCCTTGGACTCCTTGTCGGTCTGGAACCGCGACAACGGCGCGACGTTCACCGGAAACGCGGCGTACCGCTCGGCGAAGGTCGCGTAGTGCTGCTGGACCAGCAGCGTGGTCGGAACCAGTACTGCGACCTGCTTGCCGTCCTGCACCGCCTTGAACGCGGCACGGACCGCGATCTCCGTCTTGCCGTAGCCGACGTCACCGCAGACGATCCGGTCCATCGGGGTGACGCGTTCCATGTCGGCCTTGACGTCGTCGATGGTGGCCAGCTGGTCGGGCGTCTCCACGAACGGGAACGCGTCCTCCAGCTCACGCTGCCACGGGGTGTCCTTGGCGAAGGCGTGTCCCTTGGTCGCTTGGCGCGCGGCGTACAGCTTGATCAGCTCGCCGGCGATCTGGCGGACCGCCTTGCGGGCGCGGCCCTTGCGCTTGGCCCAGTCGCCGCCGCCCATCTTGTCCAGCGTGGGCTGCTCGCCGCCGACGTACCGGGTGACCTGGTCGAGCTGGTCGGTCGGCACGTACAGCCGGTCGCCCGGCTGGCCGCGTTTGCTCGGCGCGAACTCGATGACGATGTACTCGCGGGTGGCCTTCTGCGCACCCGTGCCGACGGTGCGTTGCAGCATCTCGGCGTACCGGCCGACACCGTGCTGTTCGTGCACGACATAGTCGCCGGGCGCGAGCTCCAGCGGGTCGACCGTCTTCTTGCGCCGGCTCGGCATCCGTTGCTGGGAACGCCGTTCGGCCGCCGAACGCTGACCGGCAAGGTCGTTCTCGGTCAGTACCGCGAACTTGATGCCTTCGGCAATGAAGCCGCGTTCGAGCTGGCCCTGCGAGATCTGCACAACACCCGTCGGCGGGATCTCGTCGATGCTGTCGACGATTCGCGCGGGCAGTTCGGCCTCGGAGAACACCTCAGCCAGGCGTTGCGCCGGACCGTGTCCCTCGGTGACGCAGACGACGCGCCAGCCATCACGCAGCCAGCCGCGCACATCCTCGACGGCAGCAGCCGTCTCGCCGCGGTACGGGTCGACCTCGTTGACCGCGATCGCGCGGCTGCGGACCGCGCCGGCATCGGTGTCGATGTCGACAGAGATGCGCTCGCCCATCGAGTCGCGCAGGTCGGTCGGCGCGTCGGTCGGGGCCGCCGCGAACGGCGACATGCTCCACCAGGCAAGGCCCTTGCTCAATGCGTGCGCCCGGACGTCGGCCAGCGAGATGTACGCCGCCGCGCCCAGGTCGATCGGCGCCTGGCCACCACCGGCAGCGGCCGCCCAGGACGCCTCCAGGAACTCCTGGCTGGTGGCGACCAGATCGTGCGCACGGGCCCGGACCCGCTCGGGGTCGCTGACGACGACGTGGGTGCCGGCCGGCATCAGGTCGACCAGCAACTCCATGTGGTCGACCAGGACGGGCGCGAGCGACTCCATCCCCTCGACCGCATGCCCCTCGGCAAGCTTCTCGAACAGCTCGGACAGCTCCGGGTGTTCCTTGGCCAGTACTGCGGCCCGCGAGCGCACCTCGTCGGTGAGCAGCAGTTCGCGGCAGGGCGGGGCCCACAGGCCGTGCTGGGCGATCTCGAGCGACCGCTGGTCGGCGACCGCGAAGTACCGGATCTCCTCCACGTCGTCACCGAAGAAGTCCACCCGCAGCGGGTGTTCCTCGGTCGGCGGGAAGACGTCGATGATGCCGCCGCGGACCGCGAACTCGCCGCGTCGCTCGACCAGATCGACCCGGTGGTACGCCGCCGCGGAGAGCCGCTCGGTGACGTCCTCGAGCTCGACGGAGTCGCCGACGTGCAACTGGACCGGCCGGAGATCGGCCAGCCCGGCGACCTGCGGCTGCAGCACGGACCGGACCGGCGCGACCAGGATCTTGATCGGCCCGGTCGTCTCGTCCGACGGGTCGGGGTGCGCGAGCCTGCGCAGTACTGCGAGCCGGCGGCCGACCGTGTCGGACCGGGGCGACAGGCGCTCGTGCGGGAGGGTCTCCCAGGCCGGGTAGTAGGCGACCGTGCCGGGCTCGACCAGGCACTGCAGCGCCTCGGTGAGCTCCTCGGCCTCGCGGAAGGTCGCGGTCACGGCGAGGACGGGACGGTCCGCGCCACGGGCAGCGGCGAGGGCAGCCATCAGGACCGGGCGGACCGGCCCGGGAGCGCTCAGGTCGAGGGTCGTGACGCCGTCCGTGCGGGCGTCACGCACCGCCTCGGCCACCACCGGATCGGTGATCAGGGTGTCGACCAGACCGGCCAGTTTCACGAGTTGTCCATCACTACGAGTTATACCGTCCTTGGGTCACTTCTAGGCCATCCGTCAGCAGGGACTCGACGGCGTCGGCGGTCCGGTCGACCGCGAACGGGAGATCCTTGCGTTCGGCTGAGGAGAACTCGTTCAGCACGAAGTCGGCGGGGTTCTGCCGGCCGGGCGGACGACCCACCCCGAACCGGACCCGATAGTAGTCGCCGGTACCGACAGACTTCCGGATCGACTTGAGTCCGTTGTGGCCGTTGTCGCCGCCGCCGAACTTGGCCCGGAGGACGCCGAAGTCGATGTCCAGCTCGTCGTGCAGCACGACCAGGTTGGCCGGCTCCACCTTGAAGAACTTCAGCAGCCCGGAGACCGGGCCGCCCGACTCGTTCATGTACGACCGGGGCTTGGCCAGGATCGTCCGGATACCGCTGATCCTGGTCTCGACCACTTCGGCCTTGGCCTGCTTGTGCTGCTTGAAGGTGCCGCCGGCCCGGGAAGCCAGCTCGTCGGCCACCATCTGGCCGACGTTGTGCCGGGTCTTGGCATAGGAAGGGCCGGGATTCCCCAGCCCGACGACCAACCACACGTCGTCCGCCACGGATCCCGGCCCTCCTGTCGAAACTCTGTGCCTTGCGGCCCGCTACTAGGAGCCGGCGGCGACCGTCTCGTTCGAGGCGGCCTCCGGCTCGTCGCGCTCGATGCCGGCCTCGGCCTCGGCTTCGGCCATCTCGGCCTCGGCCTGCGCGGCGGTCTGGGCCGCGGTGACGTTCACGATCAGGGTGTCCGGCTCGACGGCCAGCGTCGTACCGGCCGGCAGCTGCAGGTCGGACGCGTGGATCTGCGCGCCGGCCTCGAGGCCCTCGACGGAGACGGTGACGCCGTCCGGAATGTGGGTCGCCTCGGCCTCGACCAGGACGGTGGCGTTCTCCAGCACGACCAGGGTCTCGGAGACGGCCTCGCCCTCGATGTGCACGGCGATGTCGACCTGGACCTTCTCGCCACGCTTCACGATCACCAGGTCGACGTGCTCGATGGTGTTCTTGATCGGGTCACGCTGGACCTGCTTGGGCAGCGCGAGCAGGCTGTCGGAGCCCTCGACCTCGATCAGCAGCAGCGCGTTGGCGGTCTTCAGCGCCAGCATCGTGTCGTGACCGGGCAGGGTGATGTGCACCGGGTCCGTGCCGTGACCGTAGAGAACGGCGGGCACCTTGTGGTCCCGGCGGATACGGCGGGCAGCACCCTTGCCGAACTCCGTGCGCGACTCGGCTTGGATCTTGACCTCGGCCACGAGATGAACTCCTCAAGTGCGTTGCGGTGATGTGTTGTCAGGTGGTCCTGCAGAGCTGCTGGCCTCAGCGGGCACGTCTTGACTCCGGAAGGCGTCAGGCAACGAACCACCGCGTCGATCACGGAGCCGCGCCCGACAGTTCACGGGTGAGCGTGACTGCGTCCGGGGGGCGTCCCTCGCCGAGGCAACCAAAACAGTCTACCCACGTGTTCGCCCAGACGAGAAATCCGCTGCGGGGGTGATTTTCGCGGTCCGGGCCGGCGGCGACTTTCGGGCGGGGTGGAGCGGAGTTTCGATCGGGCTTACTGAAAATGGTTGTCAAGTCAGATACAGTCCTGCTGCTCGCTGCCAACCGAACCCTGGGGGGACCCCGGTGACCGCCGCTCACCAACGCTTCAGCCCTGCCCTGCCTACTTCCAGCCCGCCCGACAGCACCCGGCGCCGTTCCGTTCTGCGGAGCTCGGCCGCCGCTGGGTTCGCGTTGGCGTTGGCACTGGCCGTGGCGTTCCTGCCGTTGCGCTCGTACGCCGAAGCGCCGCCCGAGGTGCTGCAGGCGGTCCACACCGACGTCCTGCACACGACGTACGACGGCACGGCGCTGCGACTCAACACGCGGATCGGACTGGGTGACTACCGCGAGGCGGACCCGGCCGGGCTGATCTTCAACCTGGAGGACAAGGCGTCGGCCCGGGTGGAACTCCCCGACCTGCCGGCCTTCGCGTTCCTCGGCAAGCCGGGCGACTCGGTGTGGATCGCACCGGAGGCGCAGGACCCCGAGCTGATCTGGCCGGGCTGGGACACCGAGACGATCGCCCCCGGCGTACTGGCCGATGACGCGGTCGACCTGACGCTGGTGTCGGCCACCGGACCTGGCAACGTCGAAGTCTTCTTCAACTACAGCGAGTTCACTGGCGTGGCGCAGAGAGTGTTCAGCTCGGCCGACCCCACGCTCCGCGTCTACCGCCAGCAGGTCGGCAGCCACGTCCACGCCAACTGGTCGTTCTCCCAGCTGGGCACCTACACCCTCACCTTCCAGGCAACCGCCACCACCACAACCGGCACCCCACTCAGTTCAGGTCCGATCAACTACACCTTCGTAGTAGGCCCCTACACCCCACCAACCACCACCCCGCCCACCAGCACTCCTCCGGCGACCCCGCCCACCAGCACTCCCCCAACCACCCCACCCGTGACCCCGCCGACAGGCACCACCCCACCGACAACGCCCCCACCCACCACACCCCCAACGACGCCGCCGCCGCCGACCACCCCGACTCCCCCACCCACCAGCCCGACCACCCCGCCGGGGCCGACGCCGACCACCCCGCCGACGCCAACCACAACCCCGTCACCAACGCCCACGCCAACCCACCCGCCGACCTCGCCCACCGCTCCTTCTGGCGGGCAATCGGATGACAACTCAAGCGATACCCCGCCAAATACCAACCCGACCAGCACGCCCTCGGGCAACCTCCCACCCTGCATCACCACCCCACCGCCGGCCCCCACCACGACCGCCCCCAGCGGCACCACCTCCACCAGCACCCCGAACCAACCCGGCGGCACCACGTCTTCTCCCGGCGGCACCACCTCCCCCGGCACAACCCCCAGCACCACCACCCCGCCCAACCCACCAGGCACCGACCCAACCCGAGTAACCCTCTCCAACGGCCACGCCGACTACGCAGTACGCCTAGAAGCCGGCAAGCTGACCTCCCGGGTCAAGGACGGCACCAAGCCCGGCACCCCGGTCTGGCGCGATCCCTCCAAGGTGACCATTCGCCTGACCGCCGCAGCCGCCACCCGAGCACCGGGCGGAGCGTTCGCGTTCCTGGGTCCGGAAGGGTCGCCGCTCTGGCAGATCCCGCAGACGCAGAAGGCCGGCGTCATCTGGCTCGGCTGGAACACCGAGGAGCTCACCCCCGGCCAGCTCACGGCCGGCGTGGAATGGCGTCTCGACCGAGTAACCGGACCAGGCAACTTCGCCGTCTTCGAGTTCGACTCGTTCGGCCGCCCGAAGATCATCTTCAACAGCGGTGACGGCCTGCCCGACACCTACCGGATCCCGCTGGGCACGCACGCCCACGGCAACTGGTCCTTCACCAAACCAGGCACCTACCAGGCGACCTTCACCCACACCGCAACCCTCACCACCGGAGCCACCTCCACCACCACCTCAACCCTCACCTTCGTAGTAACCACCACCTCCAACGCCCCCGGCGGCGCCGCCTACCCCGCCGTAGCGAGTGGAGCGACCTCAACCGGCGGCGCCGGAGCGGGGCGTGGCGCCGCGTACGCAGCGGTCGACGCAAGTGCACGCAGTGCTGGCTCGGCGGTCCGGGCACCTGCCGCTGTCGCCTTCGGCGGTGGAGGTGCGCAGAGCGCACGCATGCCTGCCGCGGATGCTGGTGCGCAGGGCGCACGCATGGTCTCCACAGCTGCTGGTGCGGAGGGTGTGGTCGCCGGTGGTGGGCCTCGGCCTGGGGTGGATTGTCGGTTGGCTTCTACTGGGGGTGAGATCGGGGCCGGGTGGGTTGCCGGTGGGACTGCGTTGGTACTGATCGGTGTTGTCGTGCTGGTTGCGACCCGCCGCCGGAGTGACGCGTGAGGCGCGGCAGGCGGGTGACCGCCGCGGCGCTGGCGTTCGTAGTACTGGCTGCCAGTGGGTGTTCCGGAGTTGCTGCCGGTAGCGGCGGGAAGCTCAACGTCGTCGCGACCACCGAGATCCTGGCCGATCTCGCCCAGCGCGTGGGTGGCGACCGAGTGGAGGCGTCGTCGCTGGTACCGGCCGGCGGTGACCCGCATTCCTACGAGCCAACGCCAGCGGATGCCAAGCGGGTCGCCAAGGCCGACGTCACCTTCACCAACCATCTCCTGCTGGAACCGCAGTCGCTGATCAAGACGATCGACGCGAACGCCCCCAAGGACTCCCCCAACGTCTCGCTCGCCGAGGCGGCCGAGTCGTACGGCGCCCACGTGATCCCACTCGTCGAGGACATCGGCCTGGACGTGCTCTGGCTCGGCCTGCGTGTCCGCGGCACCGGCAAAGCGCGCGGCGCCACCCGTACGTCGTCCGTCCAGCTCACCGCCACCAAGGTCGTCGGCCCCGGCAAACTCGTCGCCTACCTGACCGAGTCGCTCGGCCAGCCCGACGTGTACTTCGACTCCGACGGCGCGGCGGAGAGCATGACGCTGCCACCCGCCGCGCACACCCACCTCAACTGGGCCTTCACCAAACCCGGCGTCTACCACCTCACCCTCGAGGGCAAGCTCGACGTCGGCGACGGCAAACCCCCGCAACCGCTGGGCAGCGGCACCTTCACCTTCGCCGTCGGAGTCGAACCACACCAGGTCCGGCCGGCCGACGGCGGCCCGGCGACCGTCCTGGACGACGGCCACACCGACCTCACCGTCGATCTCGACTCCGGCCAGGTCTACGCGTACTCCGATGCGAAGCAGCCAGGCGAAGCTCAAACCGTCGTACCAGCGGCGCGAGTCGTCATCGACGTCCCGGGCAAGGCGCTCGAGACCGTGCCGGACGATCCGCGATTCGCCTTCCTCGGCAAGGCGGGAGCGCAGATCCACCAACTCCCGCAGGCGGTGCTCGGCAAGCACGTGCACGGCGAGATCGACCCGCACCTGTGGGAAGACGTCGCGAACGTGAAGGCGTACGTGCAATTGATGCGGGACACGTTGGTCAAAGTCGATCCGGAGGGCGCTGACACCTACCGAAGCAACAGCGACGCGTATCTGCGGGAGCTCGACGACCTCGACTCCTACGTCCGGACCCAGTTGGCGAAGATCCCGGCGGCCCGGCGGCAGTTGATCACCACGCACGACGCGTTCGGGTACCTGGCGTCGGCGTACGGGATGAAGGTGGCCGGGTTCGTCGTACCGAATCCGGCGCAGGAGCCGAGTGTCGACCAGGTCCGCAAGCTGTCCGAGACCATCCGCAACCTCAAGGTGCCCGCCGTCTTCATCGAGCCGAACCTGGCGCAGCGCGCGTCCGTGCTGACCCAGGTTGCCCACGACAACGGTGTCCGCGTCTGCTCGATCTACGGCGACTCGTTCGACGAGAAGGCCAAGACCTACCTCGCGATGATGCGGCACAACGCCGACGAACTGCTGCTCTGCCTGGGGGATCCGAAATGAGGCTACTGCTCGCGCTTTTGTTGCCAGTGGCAATTGTTCCGCCGCCGCCGACCGAACAGGTGGTGATCGCCACCGGCCACGTCGACATCGGGCCGCGGTTCGTGGACGGCAAGTGGACGATCCAGTTGCGCGACGACACCGGTGACCCGACGGTCTGGCGGCCTCTGGAGAACGTCGTCGTCCAGGCGAGTGACAAGGCGGAACTGGCGGTGCCGGCCGATCCGTCGTACGAGTTCCTCGGCAAGCCGGGGGCGAAGGTGTGGGTGATCCCGCAGGTGCAGCAGGACGGCGTGGTCTGGCCCGGCTGGAACACGCAGGACACCGAGGTGGCGAAGCGGGTCGATCGCGAGGTGACCTGGTCGCTGGAAGGCGTCGACGGGCCGGGCACCTTCACGCTGTTCCTGAACTCGGACTTCGGCAAGCCGTCCCCGGTCTTCGACAGCCGCAAGCCGTTCCCGCAGCAGACCGGCGTCGACGTCAACACCCACGTGCACGGCAACTGGACCTTCTCGGCGCCCGGCACCTATCTGCTCGACATCGCGATGACCGCCAAACTCACCGACGGCACCACCGTCACCGACCGCCGCCCTTTACGCCTGTACGCCGGCCCCGGCAACCCCCGAGAAGCCTTCAAACCCACAACCCAAGCCGCGGGCGAGGCGGCACCGACCGCTGAGCAGAAGTCCGATGAAGGAGTCCCTTGGCCATGGATCGGCGGCTCCGCCGCGCTCCTCGCTCTTCTTGCAGTGACCTTCATCGTGATCCGCCGGAGGCGAGCATGAAAACCGTACTGCGGGTTGCTGGGGTTGGGGTGGAGCTTGGTGGGCGGCGGGTGTTGCGTGGCGTGGATTTGGTTGTTGAGCACGGTGAGCAGGTTGGGTTGATCGGGCCTAATGGGGCCGGCAAGACGACTTTGTTGCGGGCTTTGCTTGGGCTTTTGCCGGTGAAGGACGGCAGCATCGTCGTCGACGGGCAGTCGCCGCGGGAGGCTCGCGGGCGGATCGGCTATGTGCCGCAGCGGCACGAGTTCGTCTGGGACTACCCGGTCGACGTCCGGACCGCCGTGATGACTGGCCGGACGCATCGGATCGGCTGGCTGCGAAGGCCCGGCAAAGACGACCACGCAGCTGTCGCCGAAGCGCTGGAGCGGGTCGACCTGACCGACCTGCAGCGCCGGCCGATCGGCGAGTTGTCCGGCGGGCAGCGCCAACGCGTCCTGGTCGCGCGCGCCCTCGCACTCCGCCCGAACCTTCTCCTGCTGGACGAGCCGTTCACGGGCCTCGACGTACCGACGCAGGAGATTCTCACCCGGCTGTTCCGCACGCTCACCAGTGAAGGCACCGCGATTCTGATGACCACGCACGACCTGCCGGCCGCCGCCGATACCTGTGGCCGGCTCTGCCTGCTGAACGAGACCGTGATCGCCGACGGATCACCCGAGGAACTGCGAGATCCCGCCATCTGGCTGCGGGCCTTCGGCGTCGCGCGGTCCGAGCAGCTGCTGCACACGCTCGGGGTGACCCGATGATCGAGTTCTTCGTCGAGCCGTGGCAGCACGTCTTCATGCAACGCGCGTTCCTCGTCGTACTGATGTCCGGCGTGGTCTGCGGAGTGATCGGCAGCCACGTGGCGCTGCGCGGGATGGCGTTCATCGGCGACGCGGTGGCGCACGCGGTCTTCCCCGGTATCGCGATCGCCTTCGTCCTGCAGACCAGCCTGGTGGCCGGCGGCATCGTTGCCGGGCTCATCACCGCCTTCTCGATCGCGGTGGTCTCGCAGAATCGCCGGCTCAAGGAGGACACCGTGATCGGCGTGTTCTTCGCGGCGGCGTTCGGCCTCGGCATCGTGGTGATGAGCACCGCCCCCGGGTACGGCGGATCGCTGGAGTCGTTCCTGTTCGGCTCGGTCCTCGGGATCAGTGACGGTGACGTCGTCACGGTCGCGGTCGCGGGTGCCGTCCTGCTGCTGGTCAGTGCGGCGTTCCACAAGGAGTTCGTCACCGTCGGGCTCGACCGGGAGACCGCGCGCTCGGTCGGACTGCCGATCTTCTGGCTGGACATGGCCCTGTACGCGATGGTGACGATCGCGATCGTCATCTCGATCCAGGCCGTCGGCAACATCCTGGTGCTGGCGCTGCTGATCACCCCGGCCGCCTGCGCCCGGCTGCTCACCGACCGGATCGTCGCGATGATGCTGATCGCTCCGCTGATCGGCGCGTTCTCCGGCCTGACCGGCCTGTACCTGTCCTACGCGTTCAACCTCGCCGCCGGCGGGTTGATCGTGCTGACGGCGACCGCCGTCTTCCTGGCCTGCTGGGTGTTCGCGCCCCGGCACGGTCTCCTCCGCCACCGTCGCCGCTCCGCTGCGACGGCTGTTGTCCCCGCCCGAGTGTGAAAGGAAAGTCATGCGCAAACTCCACCGCGTGGCGCTGCCTGCCGTAGCAGTGTTCGCGCTCTCCGGCCTGGCCCTGCCGGCCGACGCCGCCACTTCCAGGGTCGTGCTCGACCAGGGTCACGTCGACGTGATCGGGATCGCCTTCGAGGACGGCGCCTTCAACGTGCACGTGCACGACGACGAGCACGACATCGAGTACACGCCGACGCAGGTCCAGCTGGTCGCCAAGCCCGGCTCCGAGGTCGCCGTACCCGCCGACCCGCAGTACAGCTTCCTCGGTACGCCGGGCGCCCGCGCCTGGGTGCTGCCCCAGGTGCAGGACCCCGAGCTGCTCTGGCCCGGGATCGGCTCCGAGGAGGTCGCGGCCGGCGTCTTCACCAACGACTCGCTGAAGGTCGACGTCGTCGGGGTCAGCGGCCCGGGTGATCTGAGCATCTTCACCACCGACGCCTTCGGCGCTCCGACCGTCCTGGTCGACAGCGGCAACGGTTTGCCCGACCGGATCAACACCTCGGCCGGCGGTCACCTGCACGCCAACTGGGCGTTCGAGGCGGCCGGCACCTACCAGGTGAAGGTGCGGGTCAGCGGAACGCTGGCAGCGACCGGCCAGCGGGTCAGCTCGGCCATCGCCACCTACTGCTTCAAGGTCGGCCAGTGAAGGCCCGGGTGCTGGCCGGCGCTGCCACCGCCGCAGTGCTCACCATGCTCCAGGTCCTGCCGGCCCACGCTCTCACCACCATCTCCCAGGGTCACGTCGACGCCGTGGACGTCGACTGGACCGGCTCCGCACTCACCCTCGACCTCCGCGACGCCACGGTCAACCCGGCGGTCGACCGGGCCCCGGCGGACGTAGTACTGAATGCTGTGTCGGCCAGCAAGACCACGGTGCCGTCGGGATCGGCGTACGCGTTCCTCGGTACGGCGGGCTCGCCGGTCTGGATCCTGCCGCAGACCCAGGCGAGCAACATCGTCTGGCCTGGCATCAACACCGAGGGCGTACCCAGCGGAGCGCTGCAGGGCAACAACCTCAGCGTCAAGCTGGTCTCCGTCACCGGGCCGGCGCACGTCAGCCTCTTCACCACCAACTCGTTCGGTACTCCGACGGTCTGGTACGACAGCGGCAACGGACTGCCGGACACCCGGACGTTCGCCATCAACACCCACGCCCACGCCAACTGGGCCTTCGAAGCGGCCGGCACCTACACCGTCACGTTCGAAGCCACCGGTACTACGGCCGCCGGCGCCGCGGTGACCACCGGACAGAAGACCTACACCTTCACCGTCCAGCCGTAACCAGTCCCGTCCTCTCCCGTCGTGGGGGGGGGGGGGGGGCCCCACACCAGCCCGCGGCGGGGGACCCAAACGCAGAAAAAATAGATTTAA